>NZ_JAOEJU010000042.1 GCF_025447595.1 Pseudomonas koreensis
GCGCTGTCGATCTTGTCGAATTCAACTACGGCCGAACCGAAAACTTCGGAGCAGACGCGAGTCAGAGCAGCGGTCAGAGTGGTTTTACCGTGGTCAACGTGGCCGATGGTGCCAACGTTTACGTGCGGTAGGGAACGATCAAATTTTTCTTTAGCCACGACAATTAACTCCTAGCCTAAAGGGGCTGAATCAGCCTTGTTTTTTGGTAACGGATTCGACGATGTGCGACGGAGCCGTATCGTATTTTTTGAATTCCATAGAGTAGCTTGCGCGACCCTGAGACATGGAACGAACGTCGGTCGCATAACCGAACATCTCACCCAGTGGAACTTCGGCACGGATAACCTTGCCGGACACTGTGTCTTCCATACCCTGGATCATGCCACGACGACGGTTAAGGTCGCCCATCACATCACCCATATAGTCTTCAGGCGTAACAACCTCTACCGCCATGATCGGCTCGAGCAACTCACCGCCACCCTTCTGGGCCAGTTGCTTGGTCGCCATGGAAGCAGCCACTTTAAACGCCATCTCGTTGGAGTCGACGTCGTGGTAAGAACCATCGAACACGGTAGCCTTCAGGCCGATCAGCGGATAGCCGGCAACAACGCCGTTCTTCATCTGCTCCTCGATACCCTTCTGGATAGCCGGGATGTATTCCTTAGGAACCACACCACCCACTACTTCGTTCAGGAATTGCAGACCTTCCTGACCTTCGTCAGCAGGAGCAAAGCGAATCCAGCAGTGACCGAACTGGCCACGACCGCCGGACTGACGAACGAACTTGCCTTCGATTTCGCAGTTCTTCGTGATGCGCTCACGGTACGAAACCTGTGGCTTGCCGATGTTGGCTTCGACGTTGAACTCACGGCGCATCCGGTCAACCAGGATGTCCAGGTGCAGCTCGCCCATGCCGGAGATGATCGTTTGACCAGTCTCTTCATCAGTTTTAACGCGGAAAGACGGGTCTTCCTGAGCAAGTTTGCCCAGAGCGATACCCATTTTTTCCTGGTCATCCTTGGTCTTAGGCTCTACGGCAACCGAAATAACCGGCTCCGGGAAGTCCATGCGAACCAGGATGATTGGCTTGTCAGCGTTGCAGAGGGTTTCACCAGTGGTGACGTCCTTCATGCCGATCAGGGCCGCGATGTCGCCAGCGCGCACTTCCTTGATCTCTTCACGGGCGTTTGCGTGCATTTGCACCATACGACCCACGCGCTCTTTCTTGCCTTTAACCGAGTTGATCACGCCGTCGCCGGAGTTCAACACGCCCGAGTAAACGCGGACGAAGGTCAAGGTACCCACGAATGGGTCGGTAGCGATCTTGAACGCCAAGGCCGCGAACGGCTCGTCGTCGCTTGCATGACGCTCCATCTCTTCTTCCTCGTTATCAGGGTTGGAACCCTTGATAGCAGGAATGTCGGTCGGAGCAGGCAGGAAGTCGATAACGGCGTCGAGAACCAGAGGAACGCCCTTGTTCTTGAACGAAGAACCGCAAACAGCCAGAACGATTTCGCCGGCGATAGTACGTGCACGCAAAGCAGCCTTGATCTCGGCGATCGACAGCTCTTCACCTTCCAGGTACTTGTTCATCAGGTCTTCGTTGGCTTCGGCGGCGGCTTCAACCATGTTGTTGCGCCACTCTTCAGCCAGCTCGAGCATGTCCGCAGGGATTTCCTTGCGAACTGGAACCATACCCTTGTCAGAGTCGTTCCAGTAGACAGCTTGCATGTTGATCAGGTCGATCTGACCCTGGAAGTTGTCTTCCGAGCCGATAGCCAGCTGGATCGGCACCGGAGTGTGACCCAGACGCTGTTTGATCTGACCGATCACGCGCAGGAAGTTGGCACCAGCACGGTCCATCTTGTTTACGTAAACAAGACGTGGAACGCCGTATTTGTTGGCCTGACGCCATACGGTTTCCGACTGAGGCTCAACACCCGAAGTA
The DNA here is from genome assembly GCF_025447595.1 of Pseudomonas koreensis. Taxonomy (GTDB): domain Bacteria; phylum Pseudomonadota; class Gammaproteobacteria; order Pseudomonadales; family Pseudomonadaceae; genus Aquipseudomonas; species Aquipseudomonas koreensis_H. The sequence goes on from NZ_JAOEJU010000042.1 coordinate 1,949, forward strand.
CCGCAGAACACAACGACAGCGCCGTCGAGTACGCGCAGGGAACGCTCTACTTCAATGGTGAAGTCTACGTGGCCCGGGGTATCGATTACGTTGAAGCGATGCTCGTGCGGGTACTGCTTCTCGGAACCTTTCCAGAAGGCGGTAATAGCAGCAGAAGTAATGGTAATACCACGCTCCTGCTCCTGAACCATCCAGTCTGTGGTCGCGGCGCCGTCATGCACCTCGCCCATTTTGTGACTTTTGCCAGTGTAAAAAAGGACGCGCTCGGTGGTGGTGGTTTTACCAGCATCCACGTGAGCGACGATACCGATGTTACGGTAGCGACTAATCGGAGTAGTACGAGCCATAAAGCCCTCGCAAAATTAGTGAAGCTAAAATTAGAAGCGGTAGTGCGAGAAAGCTTTGTTAGCTTCGGCCATACGGTGCACGTCTTCACGCTTCTTAACAGCAGCACCTTTACCTTCAGCAGCATCCAGCAGCTCGCCAGCCAAGCGCAGAGCCATAGACTTCTCGCCACGCTTGCGGGCGAAGTCTACCAACCAGCGCATTGCCAGAGCGTTACGACGGGACGGACGAACCTCGACCGGAACCTGGTAAGTAGCACCACCAACGCGGCGCGACTTCACTTCGACCAGCGGAGCGATGGCGTCGAGTGCTTTTTCGAAGAGTTCCAGGGGATCGGTGCCGGTCTTGCGAGCCGCAACGGTTTCCAGGGCACCATAAACGATACGCTCGGCAACGGCTTTCTTGCCGCTTTCCATAACGTGGTTCATGAATTTGGCGAGGATTTGGCTTCCGTATTTCGGATCGTCCAGAATCTCACGCTTTGCTGCTACGCGACGTCTTGGCATTGATAAGCCCTCAAACGGTCTTCAGGTTAGCTCGGGACAGACCCAGTGGATGCGCGCCCGACCTTACTCTTATCGACTCAATAAAATGAAAATCTGCAAAACGGCCGATTACTTCGGACGCTTGGTACCGTACTTCGAACGACCCTGGTTACGGCCTTTAACGCCGGAAGTATCCAAGGAGCCGCGAACGGTGTGGTAACGAACACCTGGCAAGTCTTTTACACGACCGCCGCGGATCAGTACCACGCTGTGCTCTTGCAGGTTGTGGCCTTCACCACCGATGTACGAGGAAACCTCGAAACCGTTGGTCAGACGCACACGGCATACTTTACGCAGTGCCGAGTTAGGTTTTTTCGGCGTAGTGGTGTACACACGGGTGCACACGCCACGACGTTGCGGGCAGTTCTGCAGCGCAGGCACGTCGGATTTCTCGACGATACGCTTACGCGGCTGACGTACCAGCTGGTTGATAGTTGCCATCTACTAGCTCCACTGTTGTCTTGCGACGCTATTGTCTTGCAAGAAAAGCAAAATGGCAGGAACGAATTCCCGCCAAATTTAGGGGATCAAGAGTCTAAAGAGGATCTTGTCCCCAGTCAAGGCAAGGCCCCGACCTCCCCGCTCGTCGAACCTCGACAAATTGTCTCGATTCGATGAACGGCTTGATCAGGGCCTCAGCTCATTTTTCGCAGAACTCAGTTACCGCTCGAGTTCAGCGCTTCGGTCAGTGCAGCTTCCACTTCACTGGCGCTTACGCGCAACGGCTTGTCTGCATCACGACGACGCTTACGCTCGCTGTGATAAGCCAGACCGGTACCAGCCGGGATCAGACGACCCACGACCACGTTTTCTTTCAGGCCGCGCAGGTAATCGCGCTTGCCGGTTACGGCCGCTTCGGTCAGTACGCGGGTGGTTTCCTGGAAGGAAGCCGCCGAGATGAACGATTCGGTCGACAACGACGCCTTGGTGATACCCAGCAGAACGCGAGTGAACTTGGAGACAAACTTGTCTTCCGCGTTCAGACGCTCGTTCTCTACCAGAACGTGAGTCAGTTCCATCTGGTCGCCCTTGATGAAGCTGGAGTCGCCGGACTCGGAGATTTCAACTTTACGCAGCATCTGACGCAGGATGGTCTCGATGTGCTTGTCGTTGATCTTCACGCCTTGCAGACGGTAAACGTCCTGGATCTCGTTAACGATGTACTTGGCCAACGCGCTTACACCCAGCAGACGCAGGATGTCGTGCGGATCGCTCGGACCGTCGGAGATAACTTCGCCGCGGTTTACCTGTTCGCCTTCGAACACGTTCAGGTGACGCCACTTCGGAATCAGCTCTTCGTACGGATCGCTACCGTCGTTCGGGGTAATGACCAGACGGCGCTTGCCCTTGGTTTCCTTACCGAACGCGATGGTGCCGCTGACTTCAGCCAGAATCGACGCTTCTTTCGGACGACGGGCTTCGAACAGGTCGGCAACACGCGGCAGACCACCGGTGATGTCACGAGTCTTCGAAGTCTCTTGCGGGATACGAGCGATAACATCACCGATCGCGATCTTCGCACCGTCCGCAACACCGACCAGGGCGTTGGCTGGCAGGAAGTACTGAGCGATAACGTCAGTGCCTGGCAGCAACAGATCCTTGCCGTTGTCGTCGACCATCTTCACAGCAGGACGGATGTCCTTGCCGGCAGCTGGACGATCTTTCGGATCGAGTACTTCAATGTTGGTCATACCGGTCAATTCGTCAGTCTGACGCTTGATCGTGATGCCTTCTTCCATGCCCACGTAGGTCACGGTACCTTTCATTTCGGTAACGATCGGGTGAGTGTGCGGATCCCACTTGGCCACGATAGCGCCAGCGTCGACCTTGTCACCCTCTTTAACCGAAATCACGGCACCGTACGGCAGCTTGTAACGCTCACGCTCACGACCGAAGTCGTCAGCGATCGCCAGCTCACCGGAACGGGACACAGCAACCAGGTTGCCATCCACACGCTCAACGTGTTTCAGGTTGTGCAGACGGACAGTACCGCCATTCTTCACCTGAACGCTATCGGCTGCGGAAGTACGGCTTGCCGCACCACCGATGTGGAACGTACGCATCGTCAGCTGGGTACCCGGCTCACCGATGGACTGGGCAGCGATAACGCCGACCGACTCACCAATGTTCACCTGGTGACCACGAGCCAGATCACGGCCGTAGCACTTGGCGCAAATACCGTAGCGGGTTTCGCAGCTGATCGGCGAACGCACGATCACTTCGTCGATGCTGTTCAGCTCGATGAACTCGACCCACTTCTCGTCTACCAGAGTGCCTGCAGGAACGATGACGTCCTCGGTACCCGGCTTGAATACGTCACGGGCAATGACACGACCCAATACGCGCTCACCCAACGGCTCTACAACGTCACCGCCTTCAATGTGCGGAGTCATCAGCAGACCGTGCTCGGTGCCGCAATCGATCTCGGTCACGACCAGATCCTGCGCCACGTCTACCAGACGACGAGTCAGGTAACCGGAGTTCGCAGTTTTCAACGCGGTATCCGCCAGACCTTTACGAGCACCGTGAGTCGAGATGAAGTACTGGAGTACGCTCAGACCCTCACGGAAGTTCGCAGTAATCGGCGTTTCAATGATGGAACCGTCCGGCTTGGCCATCAGACCACGCATACCGGCCAGCTGACGAATCTGTGCTGCGGAACCCCGCGCACCCGAGTCAGCCATCATGTACATCGAGTTGAACGATTCTTGCTCGACTTCGTCGCCGTGACGGTCGATGACTTTCTCTTTCGAGAGGTTGGCCATCATCGCCTTGGAGACTTCGTCGTTCGCCTTCGACCAAAGGTCGATCACTTTGTTGTACTTCTCGCCCTGGGTTACCAGGCCGGAGGCGTACTGGCTCTCGATCTCTTTCACTTCGTCGGTGGCTGCACCGATGATGCGGGCTTTTTCATCCGGGATAACGAAGTCGTTAACACCGATGGAAACGCCGGAAATGGTCGAGTAGGCAAAACCGGTGTACATCAACTGGTCAGCGAAGATCACGGTCTCTTTCAGACCAACCACGCGGTAGCACTGGTTGATCAGCTTGGAGATCGCCTTTTTCTTCATCGGCAGGTTGACGACGTCGAACGACAGACCTTTTGGCACAACCTGGAACAGCAGCGCACGGCCGACAGTGGTGTCGACGATACGAGTGTTGTTCACGCTGTTGCCGTCACGATCGTTCACGGTTTCGTTGATACGAACCTTGATCTTGGCGTGCAGTGCGGCTTCGCCGGCACGGAACACACGGTCAACTTCCTGCAGATCCGCGAACACACGACCTTCGCCCTTGGCGTTGATCGCTTCACGAGTCATGTAGTACAGACCCAATACAACGTCCTGCGACGGAACGATGATTGGCTCACCGTTGGCTGGCGACAGAATGTTGTTGGTCGACATCATCAACGCACGCGCTTCGAGCTGGGCTTCCAGCGTCAGCGGTACGTGCACGGCCATTTGGTCGCCGTCGAAGTCGGCGTTGTACGCGGCGCAGACCAGCGGGTGCAGCTGGATAGCCTTACCTTCGATCAGTACCGGCTCAAACGCCTGGATACCCAGACGGTGAAGGGTCGGTGCACGGTTGAGAAGAACCGGGTGTTCGCGAATCACTTCAGCGAGAACGTCCCAAACCTCTGGCAGTTCACGCTCGACCATCTTCTTGGCCGCTTTGATGGTGGTCGCCAGACCACGCATTTCCAGCTTGCCGAAAATGAACGGCTTGAACAGCTCGAGAGCCATCTTCTTCGGCAGACCGCACTGGTGCAGACGCAGGGTCGGACCTACGGTAATTACCGAACGACCGGAGTAGTCAACACGCTTACCGAGCAAGTTCTGACGGAAACGACCCTGCTTACCCTTGATCATGTCAGCCAGGGACTTCAGAGGACGCTTGTTCGAACCGGTGATCGCGCGGCCACGACGACCGTTGTCGAGCAGTGCATCGACAGCTTCCTGCAACATACGCTTTTCGTTGCGCACGATGATGTCAGGAGCGGACAGATCCAGCAGACGCTTCAAACGGTTGTTACGGTTGATCACTCGACGATACAGATCGTTGAGGTCGGAAGTCGCGAAACGACCGCCATCCAGTGGAACCAGTGGACGCAGATCTGGCGGCAGAACCGGCAGAACGGTCAGCACCATCCACTCTGGCAGGTTGCCGGAACCCTGGAAGGCTTCCATCAACTTCAGACGCTTGGACAGCTTCTTGATCTTGGTTTCGGAGTTGGTTTGCGGAATTTCTTCACGCAGACGGCCAATCTCGTGTTCCAGGTCGATAGCGTGCAGCAGTTCGCGGACAGCTTCGGCACCCATGCGGGCGTCGAAATCGTCACCGAACTCTTCCAGCGCTTCGAAGTATTGCTCGTCGTTCAGCAGCTGACCTTTTTCAAGCGTGGTCATGCCCGGGTCGATAACGACATAGCTCTCGAAGTAGAGAACGCGTTCGATATCACGCAGGGTCATGTCCATCAGCAGGCCGATACGGGACGGCAGCGATTTCAGGAACCAGATGTGGGCAACCGGCGAAGCCAGTTCGATGTGCGCCATGCGCTCACGACGAACCTTGGCCAGTGCAACTTCAACGCCGCACTTCTCGCAGATCACACCACGGTGCTTCAAGCGCTTGTACTTACCGCACAGGCACTCGTAATCCTTTACCGGGCCAAAGATCTTGGCACAGAACAGACCGTCACGCTCAGGCTTGAACGTACGGTAGTTGATGGTTTCCGGCTTTTTAACTTCACCGAACGACCACGAGCGGATCATCTCAGGCGAGGCCAATCCGATACGGATGGCGTCGAACTCTTCGACTTGACCCTGGTTTTTCAGCAAATTCAGTAGGTCTTTCAAGGCCTTTCCTCCTGGCGGAGCAGAGAGCGGGCAATCCTGCCCCGCTCTCGATCGCGTCACGTGTTATTCGGTTTCCAGATCGATATCGATGCCGAGGGAACGAATTTCCTTGATCAACACGTTGAAGGACTCGGGCATGCCCGGCTCCATACGGTGATCGCCGTCCACGATGTTTTTGTACATCTTGGTCCGGCCGTTCACATCGTCCGACTTCACTGTGAGCATTTCTTGCAGAGTGTAAGCAGCACCGTATGCTTCCAGTGCCCAGACCTCCATCTCCCCGAAACGCTGACCACCGAACTGCGCCTTACCACCCAGCGGCTGCTGGGTAACCAGGCTGTACGAACCGGTAGAACGCGCGTGCATCTTGTCGTCTACCAAGTGGTTCAGCTTCAGCATGTACATGTAGCCAACGGTAACTGGACGCTCGAACTTGTTGCCGGTACGGCCGTCGGTCAGCTGCATCTGGCCGCTTTCTGGCAGGTCTGCCAGTTTCAGCATGGCCTTGATTTCGCTTTCCTTGGCACCGTCGAACACTGGAGTGGCCATTGGAACACCGCCACGCAGGTTCTTCGCCAGATCCAGGATTTCCTGATCGGAGAAGCTGTCCAGATCTTCGTTACGACCGCCGATCTGGTTGTAGATCTCGTCCAGGAAGGTACGCAGCTCAGCGACTTTGCGCTGCTCTTCGACCATCCGGTTGATCTTCTCGCCCAGACCCTTGGCCGCGAGGCCCAGGTGGGTTTCAAGGATCTGACCAACGTTCATACGCGAAGGTACGCCCAGCGGGTTGAGGACCACGTCGACCGGGGTGCCATTGGCATCGTGCGGCATGTCTTCAACCGGCATGATCACGGAGACCACACCTTTGTTACCGTGACGACCGGCCATCTTGTCGCCCGGCTGGATGCGACGACGGATTGCCAGGTAAACCTTGACGATCTTCAGCACGCCTGGAGCCAGGTCATCGCCCTGCTGCAGTTTGCGCTTCTTGTCTTCGAACTTGTCGTCCAGCAGACGGCGACGATCAACGATGTAGGCCTGAGCCTTCTCGAGCTGCTCGTTCAGAGCATCTTCAGCCATGCGCAGCTTGAACCACTGACCATGCTCAAGACCGTCGAGTACTTCGTCGGTGATGTCCTGACCTTTCTTCAGGCCTGCGCCGCCTTCAGCCTTGTGGCCTACCAGAGCGGAACGCAGACGCTCGAAAGTTGCGCCTTCGACGATACGGAACTCTTCGTTCAGATCCTTACGGATCTCGTCCAGTTGCGACTTCTCAATGGAAAGAGCGCGACTGTCACGCTCAACACCATCACGCGTGAAGACCTGAACGTCGATGACAGTACCTTTGGTACCGGTAGGTACGCGCAGGGAAGTGTCCTTAACGTCGCTGGCTTTCTCACCGAAGATCGCACGCAGCAGCTTTTCTTCCGGAGTCAGTTGTGTCTCGCCTTTCGGGGTGACCTTACCAACCAGGATGTCGCCGGGGCCCACTTCGGCACCAACATAAACGATACCGGCTTCGTCCAGCTTGTTCAGTGCAGCTTCACCCACGTTCGGGATGTCTGCAGTGATTTCCTCCGGGCCCAGCTTGGTATCACGAGCCACACAGGTCAGTTCCTGAATATGGATCGTGGTGAAGCGGTCTTCCTGAACCACACGCTCAGACAGGCAGATGGAGTCTTCGAAGTTGAAGCCGTTCCATGCCATGAACGCGATGCGCATGTTCTGGCCCAGAGCCAGCTCACCCATGTCGGTGGACGGACCATCGGCCATGATGTCGCTACGCTGAACGCGATCACCCTTGCTCACCAGCGGACGCTGGTTGATGCAGGTGTTCTGGTTCGAGCGGGTGTATTTGGTCAGGTTGTAGATGTCGACACCCGCTTCGCCGGTCTCAACTTCGTCATCAGCAACACGAACCACAATACGGCTGGCATCAACGGAGTCGATCACGCCGCCACGACGAGCCACGACGCAAACGCCGGAGTCGCGAGCCACGTTACGCTCCATGCCGGTACCCACCAGCGGCTTGTCAGCACGCAGAGTTGGTACAGCCTGACGCTGCATGTTCGAACCCATCAACGCACGGTTGGCGTCGTCGTGCTCGAGGAACGGAATCAGCGACGCTGCAACCGAAACTACCTGCTTCGGCGAAACGTCCATCAGGGTGACTTCTTCAGGCGCCTTGACGGTGAATTCGTTCAGGTGACGTACGGCTACCAGCTCGTCGATCAGGACTTTCTGGTCGTTCATGGTCGCCGAAGCCTGCGCGATCACGTGATCGGCTTCTTCAATAGCGGACAGGAACACGATCTCGTCGGTAACCACACCCTCTTTCACCACACGGTACGGGCTCTCAAGGAAACCGTACTGGTTGGTGCGAGCGTAAGCCGCCAGGGAGTTGATCAGACCAATGTTCGGACCTTCCGGCGTTTCAATCGGGCAGACGCGACCGTAGTGAGTCGGGTGTACGTCACGAACCTCGAAGCCCGCGCGCTCACGAGTCAGACCACCAGGGCCGAGTGCAGAGACACGACGTTTGTGGGTGATCTCGGACAACGGGTTGTTCTGGTCCATGAACTGCGACAGCTGGCTCGAACCGAAGAACTCTTTCACCGCCGCAGCCACTGGCTTGGCGTTGATCAGATCTTGCGGCATCAGGCCTTCGCTTTCAGCCATCGACAGACGCTCTTTGACCGCACGCTCAACACGTACCAGGCCAACGCGGAACTGGTTCTCGGCCATTTCGCCTACGCAGCGAACACGACGGTTACCCAGGTGGTCGATGTCATCGACGATGCCTTTACCGTTACGGATATCGACCAGGGTCTTCAGTACCGCGACGATGTCTTCCTTGCACAGCACACCCGAACCTTCGATCTCGGTACGACCGATACGACGGTTGAACTTCATCCGGCCGACCGCAGACAGGTCATAACGCTCAGGGCTGAAGAACAGGTTATTGAACAGGGTCTCGGCAGCGTCCTTGGTTGGCGGCTCGCCTGGACGCATCATGCGATAGATCTCGACCAGCGCTTCCAATTGGTTGCTGGTGGAGTCGATCTTCAGCGTATCGGAGACGAACGGACCGCAGTCGATGTCGTTGGTGTACAGCGTTTCAATGCGCACGACACCGGCTTTGGCGATTTTCGCCAGAACTTCGGTCGACAGCTCCGTGTTGCATTCGGCCAGAATCTCGCCAGTGGCCGGATGCACGATAGCTTTGGCGGTAGTACGACCCAGAACGTAGTCCAGCGGCACGTCCAGCTCTTTGATACCGGCTTTTTCCAGCTGGTTGATGTGGCGGGCAGTGATACGACGGCCTTGCTCGACGATCACCTTGCCATTGCCATCCTGGATATCAAGGACCGCAACCTCACCACGCAGGCGCTGAGGCACCAGTTCCAGGCTGAGGCTCTCACCCTTAACGTGGAATACGTTAGTGGTGTAGAAGGCATCCAGAACTTCTTCGGTGGTATAGCCGAGCGCGCGCAGTAGCACCGAGGCCGGCAGCTTGCGGCGACGGTCGATTCGTACGAATACGCAGTCCTTCGGATCAAACTCGAAGTCCAGCCACGAACCGCGGTAAGGAATAATGCGTGCGGAGTACAGCAGTTTGCCGGAGCTGTGCGTCTTGCCACGGTCGTGGTCGAAGAACACGCCCGGGGAACGGTGCAGCTGGGAAACGATAACACGCTCGGTACCGTTGATTACGAAGGTACCGTTCTCAGTCATCAATGGGATTTCACCCATGTAGACTTCTTGCTCTTTGATGTCCTTGATCGCTTTGTTCGACGATTCTTTGTCGAAAATGATCAGGCGCACTTTTACCCGCAAAGGTACGGCGAAAGTTACACCGCGCAATACGCATTCTTTGACATCAAATGCCGGTTCGCCCAGGCGATAACCGACGTACTCCAGCGCAGCATTGCCGGAGTAGCTGATGATCGGGAAAACGGATTTGAAGGCCGCATGCAGGCCCACGTCGCGGAACTGATCTTTAGTCGCTCCCGCTTGCAAGAATTCACGATACGAATCCAGCTGGATGGCCAGGAGGTAAGGCACATCCATGACGTCCGGCAACTTGCTAAAGTCCTTGCGGATACGTTTTTTCTCAGTATATGAGTAAGCCATCAGCGTTCCCCAGCTTGGTCACCTGCTTGTTTGGCCCCTCCCGACGGGAGCAGCCAGAAAATCGTGCAAACCCCATGGTTTGCGCCACCGCATCGGGTGGTTACAGCTCGTTATCGACACCGACCCAGTCGGCTGCCAATAACGGAAAAAGGCCGGTGGCAAGAGCCACCAGCCATCAGCCTGTCGCTTGACGCTCGGGCTGGAGGAGCAAAGTCGATGCTTACTTCAGCTCGACTTTAGCGCCTGCTTCTTCCAGCTTCTTCTTAGCGTCTTCAGCAGCTTCTTTCGAAACGCCTTCAGCTACAACCTGAGGAGCGCCGTCGACTTTCTCTTTGGCTTCTTTCAGGCCCAGACCGGTCAGTTCACGAACTGCCTTGATCACGTTTACTTTCTTCTCGCCGGCTTCAACCAGAACAACGTTGAACTCGGTTTGCTCTTCAACAACAGCGGCAGCAGCAGCTGGACCAGCAGCAGCAACAGCAGCGGTCACGCCGAAGGTTTCTTCCATTGCTTTGATCAGCTCAACAACTTCCAGAACGGTTTTCTGGCCGATTGCTTCGATGATTTGCTCGTTAGTCAGAGACATGACTCAATTCCTGATTTGGTGGACAACCTGTACGGCCGTCGAAATAAACAAAAATACGCGAGATTGGAAACGCTCAGCCTCAGGCTGCAGCAGCTTCTTTCTGATCGCGAATTGCCGCCAGAGTACGAGCCAGCTTGCTGGTAGCGCCTTGAATCACGCTCATCAGTTTCGCAATAGCTTCGTCGCGAGTTGGCAGGCTTGCCAGCACGTCGATCTCATTCGCTGCGAGGAACTTGCCCTCGAACGAAGCTGCCTTGATCTCGAACTTATCCTGACCCTTGGCAAATTCCTTGAACAGACGAGCAGCAGCACCCGGGTGTTCGTTGGAGAATGCGATCAGGGTCGGGCCGGTGAACGCGTCGTTGAGCACTTCGTACGAAGTGCCAGCAACAGCGCGCTTGAGCAGGGTGTTACGTACAACACGTACGTAAACGCCAGCTTCACGAGCCTCTTTACGGAGTCCGGTCATTGCGCCTACTGTTACGCCACGGGCATCAACCACGACAGCGGACAGAGCGACTTTGGCAGCCTCGTTGACTTCAGCGACGATGGCCTTCTTGTCTTCGAGATTAATTGCCACGGGTTTAACTCCTGCTTGTTACCGTTTCATTCGATCGAAACCGAATGTCGTTTTGGTGTCTGATTCGGTAAGGAACCGGGAGCACCATCTGCGTAGGCTTGAGGTTTAAGACTTGCGTCGCCTACGGTCTTGGATAGCCCCCGCCAGGCAGGGACCCCAATCTTTCAACTGGCGCAGTCAACTGCACCAATTTTTGTCTTACGCGTCCAGCGAGCTCTGGTCGATGACCAGACCTGGGCCCATAGTGGTGCTCAGGGTAACGCGCTTGACGTAGATACCTTTCGAGGAAGCTGGCTTGATACGCTTCAGATCAGCGATCAGGGCTTCAACGTTTTCCTTCAGCTTGACGGCATCGAAGCCGATCTTGCCAACGGAAGTGTGGATGATGCCGTTTTTGTCGGTGCGATAACGAACCTGACCAGCCTTGGCGTTTTTAACCGCAGTGGCTACGTCTGGAGTCACGGTACCGACTTTCGGGTTAGGCATCAGGCCACGTGGACCGAGGATCTGACCCAGTTGACCTACAACGCGCATGGCATCTGGGGATGCGATCACTACGTCATAGTTCAGGTCGCCGCCTTTCATTTCGGCAGCCAGTTCGTCCATGCCTACACGGTCAGCGCCTGCAGCCAGAGCTGCCTCGGCAGCTGGACCCTGGGTGAACACAGCAACGCGAACAGTCTTGCCAGTGCCGTGCGGCAGCACAGTAGCGCTACGAACGACCTGGTCGGATTTACGCGGGTCTACGCCCAGGTTGACAGCGACATCGAACGACTCGACGAATTTGGCAGCCGGCAGCGAAGCCAGCAGAGTTGCGGCCTCTTCGAAGTTGTAGGACTTGCCTGCTTCGATTTTTTCGGCGATAGCCTTTTGGCGCTTGGTCAGCTTAGCCATTACACACCCTCCACGTTAAGGCCCATGCTACGAGCAGAACCGGCGATAGTGCGCACGGCTGCATCCATATCAGCTGCAGTCAGATCCGCGTTTTTGGTTTTCGCGATTTCTTCCAGCTGAGCACGGGTAACAGTGCCAACCTTAACGGTGTTCGGACGAGCGGAACCGCTAGTCAGACCGGCCGCCTTCTTCAGCAGAACCGAAGCAGGGGTGGATTTGGTTTCGAAAGTGAAGCTACGGTCGCTGTAGACAGTGATGATCACTGGAGTCGGCAGACCAGCTTCCAGACCCTGGGTACGGGCGTTGAAAGCTTTGCAGAATTCCATGATGTTCACGCCGTGCTGACCCAGAGCAGGACCAACAGGTGGGCTTGGGTTAGCCTGAGCGGCCTTCACTTGCAGCTTGATGTAAGCGGTAATCTTCTTGGCCATGAGGCACTCCAATTACGGGTTCGAACGCCTCGAAAGGCTCCCCGGTTACTTGCGCGTTTATCCCAGTGACGACAAAACCCCACAGCCTAGGGCTGCGGGGTTGGGATGCTTGCTCAGCTAGACCTTTTCGACCTGACTGAACTCCAACTCTACCGGAGTAGAGCGTCCGAAAATGAGCACCGCCACTTGGATCCGGCTCTTTTCGTAGTTAACTTCTTCAACAACACCGTTAAAGTCAGCGAACGGACCGTCATTGACTCGAACGGTTTCGCCTGGCTCGAACAATGTCTTCGGCTTCGGCTTGTCGCTACCGTCGGCAACGCGACGCAGGATCGCCTCTGCTTCTTTATCCGTGATTGGTGCTGGCTTATCAGCAGTACCGCCGATAAAACCCATCACCCGAGGAGTATCCTTGACCAAGTGCCAAGTACCCTCGTTCATATCCATCTGAACCAGCACATAACCTGGGAAGAATTTGCGCTCGCTTTTGCGTTTCTGGCCATTACGCATTTCAACCACTTCTTCAGTGGGAACCAGAATTTCGCCGAAGCCATCTTCCATGCCAGCCAGCTTTACACGCTCGATCAACGAACGCATGACATGCTTCTCGTAACCCGAGTAAGCATGCACAACGTACCAACGCTTAGCCACGGGACACCCTTAGCCGACAATCAAGGAAACAAGCCAGCCGAGCAGGGAATCAAGACCCCACAACAGCAACGCCATAACCAGAACAACAGCCACAACAATCAGCGTGGTCTGCGTGGTTTCTTGGCGAGTTGGCCATACGACTTTACGAATCTCGGTGCGAGCTTCCTTAACCAGTACAAAGAAAGACTTGCCCTTGGCAGTCTGCAGGCCTACAAAGGCAGCTACAGCAGCAATGACAAGCAATGCGAGTACTCGGTACAGGATCGGCGAAGCAGCGTAATACTGATTACCGACAACGCCAACAATTACCAAAGCGACTACTACAAGCCACTTGAGCAAATCGAAGCGAGAGCCTTGAGCTTCAGCTTTAGGAGCCATCTATGAAGATCCTGTGAAAAGAAAGCCAGACACACCAAGTGAATCTGGCAGGTCAGGAGGGAATCGAACCCCCAACCTACGGTTTTGGAGACCGTCGCTCTGCCAATTGAGCTACTGACCTAAAACAAAATCAGGCCGACCATTATGCCGGCCTGAAAAAGACATTACAACTACTTACTCGATGATCTTGGCTACGACGCCAGCACCAACGGTACGGCCGCCTTCACGGATTGCGAAACGCAGACCGTCTTCCATCGCGATGGTTTTGATCAGGGTAACAGTCATCTGAATGTTGTC
>NZ_JAOEJU010000043.1 GCF_025447595.1 Pseudomonas koreensis
CCGTTTCGACTGCGCCGGAAGTGGGGCGAATTATAGAGACTCAGGATCTGCCGTCAACCCCTAATTTCGCTTTTCTTTCAATAACTTGCAGACAGGCCAAAAAACATCCAATTCCCTCTATATAGATGAAGGATCCCGCACCCCTTCTATATAGAGAGAAGCCTCAGAGCACTCCATCTTCCTTCATAGCAGCCACTGCACCCGCCCCCAGACCCAGCACCCGCTGCAAAACGTCCAAGGTATGCTCACCCAACAAAGGAGGCGCATGGCGATACTCGACAGGCGTCCGCGACAGCCGAATCGGACTGGCCACCTGCGGCACCATCCCCGCCAGCGCGTGAGGCAGCTCAATCGCCAACCCGCGAGATTTCACCTGCGGATCCTCGAACACCTGCGACAGATCATTGATCGGCCCACACGGCACACCCGCCTGCTCCAGCCGAGCCACCCACTCGGCAGTAGTCTTGAAAACCGTCGCCTGACGGATCAGCGGAATCAGCACAGCCCGATTCGCCACTCGCAGCTTATTAGTAGAGAAACGCGGATCGTCCGCCCACTGCGGCTGCCCCGCCAATTCGGCAAATTTGCGGAACTGCCCGTCATTGCCCACCGTGAGAATGAAGTCGCCATCAGCCGTAGGAAAATCCTGATACGGCACGATATTCGGATGCGCATTTCCCAGCCGCTTTGGCGCAGTGCCCGTCGTCAGGTAGTTCATCGCCTGATTGGCCAGGCATGCCACCTGCACATCCAGCAGTGCCATATCGATGTGCTGCCCACCACCATCGTGATCACGATGAGCCAGCGCTGCCAGGATCGCCACGGTCGAGTACAGGCCCGTCAGAATATCGGTCAGCGCCACACCCACCTTCACTGGTCCGGCCCCCTCATCACCCTCAGGTCGCCCGGTCAGGCTCATCAACCCACCAAGCCCCTGAATCATGAAGTCATAACCCGCACGCTTGGCATAAGGTCCGGTCTGACCGAAACCGGTGATCGAGCAATAGATCAGATCCGGATTGATCGCCTTCAGCGACTCGTAATCCAGGCCATAAGCCGCCAGGCCACCCACCTTGAAGTTTTCGATCAGGATGTCCGACTTGGCCGCCAGATCCCGCACAAGCTTCTGACCTTCGGGACGCGTGAAGTCGATCGTCACCGATTGCTTGTTGCGGTTGGCCGACAGGTAATAGGCCGCCTCGCTGGTGTTCTCGCCATAAGCGTCTTTCAGGAAGGGCGGCCCCCAGGCACGGGTGTCATCACCATTGCCCGGGCGCTCGACCTTAATAACTTCCGCCCCAAGATCGGCCAGGATCTGACCAGCCCACGGGCCGGCCAGCACTCGCGATAAATCCAGTACCCGCAGATGCGACAGCGCGCCCATGGTCGCTCTCCTGTTAATAGAACGCCTGCAAGCCGGTCTGTGCACGACCGAGGATCAGCGCGTGAACGTCGTGGGTACCTTCATAGGTATTCACCACTTCCAGGTTGACCAGGTGACGGGCCACACCGAATTCATCGGAAATCCCGTTGCCACCCAGCATGTCACGCGCCATGCGGGCGATCTCAAGAGACTTGCCGCAGGAGTTACGCTTCATGATCGAAGTGATTTCAACCGCAGCAGTGCCTTCGTCCTTCATACGGCCCAGACGCAGGCAGCCTTGCAGCGCCAGGGTGATCTCGGTCTGCATGTCAGCCAGCTTCTTCTGGATCAACTGAGTGGCAGCCAGCGGACGACCGAACTGCTGACGATCGAGGGTGTACTGGCGAGCGGTGTGCCAGCAGAACTCGGCCGCGCCCAGCGCACCCCAGGAGATGCCATAACGCGCAGAGTTGAGGCAGGTGAACGGACCTTTCAGACCACGCACGTCCGGGAAGATGTTCTCTTCCGGCACGAACACGTTGTCCATGACGATTTCGCCGGTGATCGAAGCCCGCAGGCCGACCTTGCCATGAATCGCCGGAGCGCTCAGACCTTTCCAGCCCTTCTCCAGAACGAAACCACGGATGTCGCCCGCATCGTCCTTGGCCCAGACGACGAACACATCGGCGATCGGGCTGTTGGTGATCCACATCTTGGCACCGGTCAGGCTGTAGCCGCCGTCGACTTTGCGTGCACGAGTAATCATCGCACCCGGGTCGGAACCGTGGTTCGGCTCGGTCAGACCGAAGCAGCCGACCCACTCGCCGGAAGCCAGTTTCGGCAGGTACTTCTGCTTCTGTGCTTCAGTACCGAATTCGTTGATCGGCACCATCACCAGCGAAGATTGCACGCTCATCATCGAACGGTAGCCAGAGTCGACGCGCTCGACTTCACGAGCAATCAAACCGTAGCTGACGTAGTTGAGGCCGCTGCCACCGTACTGTTCGGGGATGGTCGCGCCCAACAGGCCGACCTCACCCATTTCACGGAAGATTGCCGGATCGGTCTTCTCATGGCGGAAGGCTTCCAGAACGCGTGGCGCGAGGCTCTGCTGGGCGAATTGCTCGGCAGTGTCGCGGATCATGCGTTCTTCTTCAGTCAGCTGTTGATCCAGCAGCAGTGGATCGATCCAGTTGAAGCTAGCTTTACCGCCCATGAGTGAGTCCTCGCAAATCGGGTGAATTAACGTGGCATTGATCCTAGGCCCGCTTCGCCCTCCCGGCAAACGAGGATTTCGCATCCTGTTGTGCTAATTTCTCACTCCGAAACGTCGCGAAATGCCGAATAAGCGATGTATTAGTGAGGTTGACGTACATGCGCCGCAAGATACCCAGCACCACCGCCCTGATCAGCTTCGAGGCTGCCGCCCGCCACGAGAGCTTTACCAAGGCCGCCGAAGAACTTTCCCTCACCCAGGGCGCCATTTGCCGACAGATCGCCAGCCTTGAAGACTTCCTCAGCGTCGAACTCTTCCGACGCTCGCGTCGCGGAGTGAAGCTGACAGAAGCGGGCCTTTCCTACAGCCGTCGGGTCGCCACCCAACTCGATGCCGTAGAACGCGACACCCTGTCAGTGATGGGCCAGCAAGGTACCAACGTGATCGAACTCGCCGTGGTGCCCACCTTCGGCACGCAATGGCTGCTGCCAAGATTGAAGGACTTCCAGCTCAAGCACCCGGAAGTGACGGTCAACCTGACCAACCGCACCCGCCCGTTCCTGTTCGCCGACACCGACTTCGATGCCGCCATCTACTTTGGCGATGCCGACTGGTCCGGTACCGAATCCCACAGACTGATGGGCGAGAATCCGATGCCGGTGTGCAGCCCCACCCTACTTGGCAGCAAGAACAGTCTCACACCCGAAGAGATCGCCGATCTGCCTCTACTCCAGCAAACCACCCGCCCCTACGCTTGGCGACAGTGGTTCAACTCGCAGCACCTGAATATCCCCCGCGACATGACAGGTCCGCGCTACGAGCTATTCTCTATGCTGGCCCAAGCGGCCATGCACGACATGGGCATCGCGCTGATCCCACCATTCCTCATTCAGCGTGAACTGGCCGAGAAACGCCTGGTGATCGCCAACCCGAACGCGTTCTCCAGCATCAAAGCGTATTACCTGATGATTCCGGAGCGAAAGGTCGAATCGGCGTCACTCAAGGCTTTTCGCGACTGGCTGGTGAACCAGGCACACAGCTACAACCTAGAAGGCTAGAGGGTTTCAGCGATTACTAACCCCGTAGTCAGGAAAATCAAAGCCCTACAGATATAACTATTTGTCGCAAATAGACAGACTGTATCCGAAAGTCGTACAGACGTCCCACAAGCGCCTGCCGACGTGGCTTTGAGCCCTCATTCGCGACTCATTGCGACCTATTCACGTCACCGATGAGAAAATTCTTCAAATTCATCCAGACTCCTTGAAAGGCACGGCCTGCAAGGGATTCAACTGGCCATCTGCGACATTCGGTCACGGGATGACTTGTAGTTAATTTTCCGTCACCCGTCATAATCCCTTGAAGGGCATAAACTTCGCCTGCAAAATGCCGCGCCCCGCCCTGATTTGGCGGGATCGTGCTGATCGGCCGCCCCAGTCGCACCATCCGTAGTGCATGGGTTTACTCAATAAGATCACGCAGGAGATTTGACGTGCACATTGGTGTTCCTCTCGAAACCCAGACCGGTGAAACACGGGTTGCTGCAACCCCGGAAACCATTAAAAAGCTGATCAGCCAAGGTCATAAGGTCACTGTGCAAACCGGCGCCGGCGTTAAAGCCAGCGTTGTCGACAGTGCCTATGAAGCGGCAGGCGCAACCATTGGCAGTGCCAATGACGCGTTTGGCGCCGAGCTGATTCTCAAAGTGGTCGCGCCAAGCGATGCCGAACTGACGCTGATCAAGCGCGGAACGGTGCTGGTGGGCATGCTCAACCCTTTCAACAATGACACCATCGCGAAGATGGCCGAGTGCGGGATTACCGCGTTCGCCCTTGAAGCGGCGCCACGTACCTCCCGGGCCCAGAGCCTCGACGTGCTGTCGTCCCAGGCGAACATTGCCGGCTATAAGGCGGTGCTGCTGGCCGCTCACTACTATCCGCGCTTCATGCCGATGCTGATGACCGCTGCGGGCACCGTGAAAGCGGCGCGCGTGCTGATTCTGGGTGCTGGTGTGGCCGGGTTGCAGGCGATTGCCACGGCGAAACGTCTGGGTGCCGTCATCGAAGCGTCCGACGTACGTCCGGCCGTGAAGGAACAGATCGAATCCCTCGGCGCCAAGTTCGTCGACGTGCCTTACGAGACCGATGAAGAACGCGAATGCGCGGTCGGCGTCGGCGGTTACGCGCGTCCGATGCCGGCGAGCTGGATGCAGCGTCAGGCCCAGGCCGTGCACGAGCGCGCCAAGCAGGCTGACATCGTCATCACCACCGCACTGATCCCGGGCCGCAAGGCACCGACGCTGCTGAGCGCGGACACCGTCGCGCAGATGAAACCCGGCTCGGTGGTCATCGACCTCGCGGCCGCTCAGGGTGGCAACTGCCCGCTGACCGTGGCCGATCAGGTCGTGATCGAGAACGGCGTGACCATCGTCGGCCCGACCAACCTCGCCGGTGAAGTCGCCGCAGACGCCTCGGCGCTGTACGCACGCAACCTGCTGGACTTCCTGAAGCTGGTCTTCACCAAAGAAGGCCAGTTCGAAGTGAACCTCGAAGACGACATCGTCGCCGCGTGCCTGATGTGCCGCGACGGCCAAGTCATCCGCAAAAACGCCTAAGCAGGGATTCAGACGATGGAAGAGCTTATCTCCCCCGGTATCTACAACCTGATCATCTTCGTGCTGGCGATTTATGTCGGTTACCACGTGGTCTGGAACGTTACACCCGCGCTGCACACGCCTTTGATGGCGGTGACCAACGCCATTTCGGCGATCGTGATCGTCGGCGCCATGCTCGCCGCCGCCCTGACCGTCACCCCGCTGGGCAAGACCATGGGCACCCTCGCCGTGGCACTGGCCGCGGTCAACGTGTTCGGTGGCTTCCTGGTGACCCGCCGCATGCTTGAGATGTTCAAGAAGAAAGCCCCGAAAGCAAAAGAAGAGGCGCCTAAGTAATGAGCATGAACCTCGTCACGACGCTCTACCTGATCGCGTCGATCTGCTTCATCCAGGCCCTCAAGGGCCTGTCGCACCCGACCACGTCGCGCCGCGGCAACCTGTTCGGCATGCTCGGCATGGCGCTGGCAATTCTAACCACCGTCGGCCTCATCTATAAGCTGGGCGCCGAGCTGGCCACCGCCGGCATTGGCTATGTGATCGTCGGCCTGCTGATCGGCGGCACCGCCGGTTCGATCATGGCCAAGCGCGTTGAAATGACCAAGATGCCGGAACTGGTTGCGTTCATGCACAGCATGATCGGCCTGGCAGCGGTGTTCATCGCCATTGCTGCCGTGGTCGAGCCGCAGTCGCTGGGCATCGTCAAGCAACTGGGCGACTCGATCCCGGCGGGTAACCGTCTGGAGCTGTTCCTTGGCGCAGCCATCGGTGCAATCACCTTCTCCGGTTCGGTGATCGCCTTCGGCAAGCTGTCGGGCAAGTACAAGTTCCGTCTGTTCCAGGGCGCACCGGTACAGTTCAGCGGTCAGCACAAGCTGAACGCGATACTGGGTCTGGCGACGCTGATCCTCGGCGTCACTTTCATGCTGACCGGCAACCTCGCCGCGTTCGCACTGATGCTGGCCCTGGCATTTGTCATGGGCGTGCTGATCATCATCCCGATCGGTGGCGCCGACATGCCGGTGGTGGTGTCGATGCTCAACAGCTATTCCGGCTGGGCAGCAGCGGGTATCGGCTTTTCGCTGAACAACTCGATGCTGATCATTGCAGGCTCCCTGGTGGGTTCGAGCGGTGCGATCCTCTCGTACATCATGTGCAAGGCGATGAACCGTTCCTTCTTTAATGTATTGCTCGGCGGTTTCGGCAATACAGCAGACGCCGGCCCTGCCGGTGAGAAGGAAGCCCGTCCGGTGAAATCCGGTTCGGCTGACGACGCGACTTTCCTGCTGACCAACGCCGACACCGTGATCATCGTTCCGGGTTACGGTCTGGCGGTGGCCCGTGCACAGCACGCCCTGAAAGAGCTGACCGAGAAGCTGACTCATCACGGCGTGACCGTGAAGTACGCGATCCACCCGGTGGCCGGTCGGATGCCTGGGCACATGAACGTACTGCTGGCCGAAGCCGAAGTGCCGTACGACCAAGTGTTCGAGATGGAAGACATCAACTCCGAGTTCGGCCAGGCCGACGTGGTGCTGGTGCTCGGCGCCAACGACGTGGTCAACCCGGCCGCCAAGAACGATCCGAAATCGCCGATTGCCGGCATGCCGATCCTCGAAGCGTTCAAGGCCAAGACCATCATCGTCAACAAGCGCTCGATGGCCAGCGGCTATGCCGGTCTGGACAACGAACTGTTCTACCTGGACAAGACCATGATGGTGTTCGGCGACGCGAAGAAAGTCATCGAAGACATGGTCAAAGCGGTCGAGTAACCCTCGCCGGCAACACCGGACGCCCCGACTTGTCGGGGCGTTTTTGTTTGCGCAAACCGTCGGACAATTTGCCGCGTTGTTGCAGATCCGGTAACGGTGTTTTACTTGAAACCCGCTAAATAGACGCCTCGTTTGCGACCTTGGTAGCGGGACAGGCGCTCGCGAAATTCACTAGACTGCGCATCCTGCTACTCGCTGCCCGAGAAAATAATCCATGTACCGTGACCGTATTCGCCTGCCTTCGTTGTTGGATAAAGTGATGAGCGCCGCCGACGCCGCTGCGCTGATTGAGGACGGCATGACCGTCGGCATGAGCGGCTTCACCCGCGCCGGCGAAGCCAAGGCCGTGCCCCATGCGCTGGCCGAGCGAGCCAAGGTCACGCCGCTGAAGATCAGCCTGATGACCGGCGCCAGCCTGGGCAACGACCTCGACAAGCAACTGACCGAAGCCGGCGTGCTGTCGCGGCGCATGCCTTTCCAGGTCGACAGCACCCTGCGCAAGGCAATCAACGCCGGCGAAGTGATGTTCATCGACCAGCACCTGTCGGAAACCGTCGAGCAACTGCGCAACCAGCAACTGAAGCTGCCGGACATCGCCGTGATCGAAGCCGTGGCCATCACCGAACAGGGCCACATCGTGCCGACCACTTCAGTGGGTAACTCGGCGAGCTTCGCGATCTTCGCCAAACACGTGATCGTCGAGATCAACCTGGCACACAACGCCAACCTCGAAGGTCTGCACGACATCTATATCCCGACCTATCGCCCGACCCGCACGCCAATTCCGCTGGTAAAGGTCGATGATCGCATCGGCAGCACCGCGATCCCGATTCCGCCGGAGAAGATCGTCGCCATCGTTATCACTCAGCAGCCGGATTCGCCGTCCACCGTGTCGTCGCCGGATGTCGACACCAAAGCCATCGCCGATCACCTGATCACCTTCCTCAAGCAGGAAGTCGATGCCGGACGCATAACCAACAAGCTCGGCCCGTTGCAGGCCGGGATCGGCAACATCGCCAACGCTGTGATGTGCGGGCTGATCGATTCGCCGTTCGAAGACCTGACCATGTACTCCGAAGTGCTGCAGGATTCGACCTTCGATCTGATTGACGCCGGCAAGCTGAGCTTCGCCTCGGGCAGCTCGATCACCCTGTCGGAGCGGCGCAACAGCGACGTGTTCGGCAACCTGGAGAAGTACAAGGACAAGCTTGTGCTGCGTCCGCAGGAGATCTCCAACCACCCGGAAGTGGTGCGGCGCCTGGGCATCATCGGCATCAACACGGCCCTTGAGTTCGACATCTATGGCAACGTCAACTCCACCCACGTCTGCGGCACGCGGATGATGAACGGCATCGGCGGCTCGGGCGACTTCGCGCGCAACGCACACCTGGCGGTGTTCGTGACCAAGTCGATCGCCAAGGGTGGCGCGATTTCCAGCGTGGTGCCGATGGTCAGCCACGTCGACCATACCGAGCATGACGTCGACATCCTGGTGACCGAGGTGGGCCTGGCCGACCTGCGCGGCCTCGCACCACGGGAACGCGCCCGAGTGATCATCGATAACTGTGTGCATCCGGATTTCCGCCAGGCGCTGAACGACTACTTCGACAAAGCCTGCGCCATTGGCGGTCACACCCCGCACATCCTGCGTGACGCCTTGAGCTGGCACATCAATCTGGAAGAAACCGGACGCATGCTGGCGGTGTAATCCGCACAGATTTTCCGCTGGCGCAAACACAGTTTCGCCAGCGGAAATTTGAAAACCACTTCATGCGCCAAAAACTGTACTGCTGTACCGGTCTTTTCCTACGGCTTTTGCCTACTCGAATCATCGAATTGGGGAAAAATGCACCAAACAAGAGCAGACAGATACAGTTTGCGCAATTTTGACCCGTACACCCCCTATAAACAGTTAACTGGTCACTCACAATACAGGTGAACTGTATCTAGAGAGTCTGGCCAAACGAGAGGATCATGGGCACCAGTTAAACCACTACCTAATCCCGCCACAAGCGGAAGGATGTCAACCATGGAACGTACACTCAGTTCCGAACTGTTCTTCGAAGACAAAGCTGTAAACACCCAGGCCTCCCTGCCTCTGCGCGTTATCGCCAACCTGATGCTGTGGCAGCGCCGCATCTCCAGCCGCCACCAACTGGCTCGCCTGGATTCGCGTCTGCTGGCTGACGCAGGTATCAGCGAAGCACAACGCTACGAAGAGCTGAGCAAGCCGTTCTGGCGCTAAGCAGCGTCGCTGGCTCTGGTCGCTAGACCCACCGCCAGCAACCCGAATTGAACACACAAGACCCGTCGCGGGAAACCGCGACGGGTCTTGTCGTTTCAGGGCCTGAAAAAAGCCAATACAGCGGGTCTCCTGCGAGACAGGTACAGTTTTAATAAAAACACAATTGAACCAGTACAATTTACTGCCAGTGTATCTGTTTCGGAATCTGCTTCAGGCCCAACATGACTTTTCGCCTCCACTGGAAAAGGAAACGGTCATGAATGACTTACAGGATGTTTCGGCAATTTCGACCCCGGTACCTGTTCGGCTTTACCTGCTGCGACGTCTGCTACAGCAGCTCTGGCAAAGTCTTGAACGCGCCAGGACGCGGCGCCTGCTGGCTCAACTCGATGGACGGGATCTTGCCGACCTCGGTCTCAGCCATGCCGATCGATTGAATGAAATGGAAAAACCCTTCTGGCGCTAGCACTCTGCCCTCTGTGCGAATTTGGCGCGTGCGCCTAATATCCATGCAGAACGTGGCGAATGCTGTGCGACTGGCGTCTGACCTTCAGACACCGAGCCACCTCTCAATACGGTTTATCCACAGGAGTTCTCCCATGTCCCGTCTTCGTCTGCTCAGCGCCGCCGCCCTGCTGGCCGTAGCTGCCAACGCCAGCGCCACCAGCTTCATCGTTACCACCGACGCCGTGGTTGGCGCGCTCAAGTCCTCCTCCGATGCCACTTCCGACGTCACGTCGTCCTTCCGTGACGACAAGATCGTGCTCGCCGCCCGTGACGACGCTGCCAGCTTTGTGGCCAGCGAAGGTGAAATCCGCGGCGTGAAACTGGAGAGTGCACTGGATCACATCCGTCATCAGGCTCCACAACTGAACGCGACCGACGCACAGCTGGCCCAGGCCATTCTGACGATCTAAGCGACAGGAACATTACGGGGCACACCGGTCGTGTCCCGATGTTTCGGCGCTGGCTCTAGTTCGGGCATTGCGCTAGCCTTGGGACTCGCCAACAGCTGCCGAGTCCCATGCGTTTTCTTAAAAATCTGCTTATCCCCTCTATCCTGCTCACCGCCTGCTGGATTCCTCTGGCAGACGCCTTCGATGTGTCCACACAAAACACCGTGGTCAGCGTCTGGGCCACCGGCATGGTGTCTTCCGCGCCGTTCGACCGTAAACTGATCATCGCCGCGCACGACGATGCCGCAGCGTTCGTTGCCAGTGACGGCCAGATGCGCGGTGCACAGCTCGAATCCGCCCTGCATTACCTGCGCAAGAGCCGGCCAAAACTTCATGTCAGCGACCTTGAACTGGCACAGGCAATTCTCGTCCAATAGTCATCCCTGTCTTTTCGGAGTCGTTCCATGCGTAGCCCGCTGATTGCTGCCGCCCTTGGCCTGCTGTTGTTGGCCGATATGGCCCAGGCACACACCCTGGTAGCCACCAGTAACATCATCGTCCGCGCCTCCCAGCGCACCATCGATTTCACCTCCGACACCACCACGTCGATTCGCGATTCAAAAATCATCCGCGAAGCCCACGACGACGCTGCCAGTTTCGTGGCCAGCGACGGTGATATCCGTGGTGCAAACCTGGAAGCCGCTTTCAACACCTTGCGCACCCGCGTGCCGGAAGCTCGCGACGCCAGTGATCAGGTACTCGCCGAAGCCATCCTCGCACTGTGAAGTCATTCGGCACCTGGCTACTGGCCGGGGCGTTGTTGCTGCTTGGCAACAGCGCCCACGCCGGCCTGCAATTGCGGCTCAAGACCGACGGCCTGAGCCCCGCCCAACAACAGGCCAGCCAGGCGCTGCTCGATGAAGCCATGCAGGCATTGCCGCCGAGCTTCATCGAACGCCTGGACCGGCGCATCGATGTCGGCTGGACCGACGACATGCCCGGCAACGCCTATGGTCAGGCGACGCTCGTCTCCGAGCTGGATCTGAACCGCAAACTGCTCGCCAGCCTCACCGACGGCACTGCGGCCACGCAAAAAACCAATCGCCCCCACGGCACCGTACGCCGGGAACTACTGGCCACGGTGCTGCACGAAATCACCCACATTTACGATCGCGCGCGCTTGTGGCCAGCGGCCGAACGCACGCTGATCCAGCGCTGTACCCGACGCAACAACAGCGCCGGGCTGATCGGCATTCCCGATGGGTGCCGCGGCCAGAACGGTCGGCGCTTCACCCTCAGCGATGATCCACGCCTGCTCGACCTCGCCGGCTGGCAGCAATACGTCGGGCGACGGGGTGAGCGGGAACAGCACAACCGGCAGATCGCCCGCAGCCCCGACCTCTACGAAATCTCCAGCCCGAAGGAGTTTGTCGCGGTCAACATGGAGTATTTCCTCCTCGACCCGAGCTACGCCTGCCGTCGCCCGGCGCTGTATCGCTATTACCAGGAACACTTCGGCTGGGCACCGCCCGCGAAAGATGAGTGCGCCAAAACCTTCGCTTTCCTCAATGCCGGCAACGACTTTGCCAAACAGCCCCTGGGCCAGGTCGATCCGGAGCGCGTGTACGCGGTGGATTATCTGTTGGCCGAAGCCAACCAGAACTGGGTCAGCCGTTGGGGCCACAGCATGTTGCGTCTGGTGATCTGTGCACCGGGCCGACCACGCGGGCCTGACTGCCGACTGGATCTGGATCAGCATCTGGTGCTGTCATACCGCGCCTTCGTCGGTGACGTGCAGCTGTCGAGCTGGGATGGACTGGTCGGCAAATACCCGTCGCGACTGTTCGTGCTGCCGCTGGCGCAGGTGATCGACGAATACACCAAGACCGAACTGCGCAGCCTGGCGTCGGTGCCGCTGAATCTCTCGCGCAGCGAAATCGAGGGCGTGGTCGAACACGCCGCCGAAATGCACTGGAGCTACGACGGCAATTACTTCTTCCTCTCCAACAACTGCGCGGTCGAAGGTCTGAAACTGCTGCGCAGCGGCAGCAACAACGCCCGGCTCACCGGCCTCGACAGCATCATGCCCAACGGCTTGCTGGAGGTGCTCAAGGGGCGAGGCCTGGCCGACACCAGCGTGCTCGATGATCCGAAAGAGGCGCTGCGCCTGGGTTATCGCTTCGATTCGTTCCGTGACCGTTATCAGGCGATGTTCGACGTGTTGAAGAAGCAGTTGCCGATCAAGCAGACAACCGTCGAAGAATGGCTTTCGCTGTCCGCGGAAGAGCGTCGCCCATGGTTCGAACGGGCTGACCTGCGCACCAGCGCCGCGTTGTTGTTGCTGGAGCAAGCCAGCTTCCGCCGCCAATTGCTGTTGGCTCAGGATGAGGTCAAGCAACGCTACCTCGGCGCCCGGGAGCTGGAAAACGGTGGCATGGACAAGGCCAACGCCACCTTGCAGCAGATTCTCGCCAACAGCGGCTTCCTCAGCCGACCCGCAGAACTGCTCGATTCCCGAGGTTATGGCCTGCCGCAACCGAGCGAATTCAGCCGACTGGAAGCGGAAAGCAGCCAGCGCCAGAAACAGTTACTGGCCCTGACCGGCGATCTGGATAAAGAAGTACGCGCGTTGCTGGAGCCCAAACGAGCGGCCGAGATCGCAGCCAGCGAGGCCAACGTGAAGCAGATCGGCGAGCATCTGCGCAAACTGCACAAAGCGTCGGGCGGACTGGAATTGCCCTGAAAAACAACGACCCTGAAAACAAAAGACCACAGCCTGTGAAGACTGCGGTCTTTTTTATTGCCTGACGATCAGTACAGAACGCCATCCAGCACTTCGTAGACGACCCCGCTGCCCACCGCGATCAGCACGATGTCACCACCAGCACGACGCCATTCATAACCCGGGTAATACGGCAGGCGACTCAAAGCCCGGTTATCCAGCCGCTCGCCGTAATAGCCATGGGGCAGCGGTCGGCCACGGACCAGATGGATGCCTGGAGGTGGCGGTGCACCGCGCACGAAGTAGCCATGATTGTCGCGGATCACCTGACGCACCGGGCCGAAATCCCGAGGCGGCGGGCCGCCGCGATGGTTGCTTTGCCAATCATGGTGATCACCACCGCGATTGTCGTAGTGGCCCTGCTGCGGGCCGCCGTGGTCGTGATCGTCGCGCGGATCGGCGCTGGCCAGCAGCGGCGTCGCGCTGATCATCAGCACGCCCAGACTGGCAATCAGACGTTTCGGCATTTTCATCGGGTCTTTCCTCACTGCACTGACAGCAAAAAGGGATTCAGAACGTGGTTCTGAATCCCTCGGTCTTGCTCAATTAGTCTGTGCCGCGAGGCTCTAATTCCTCTGTATCAGGAACTTTACCTTCAGCTGACGCGAGCCTTACGCACGCCTTCGGACAGCGCCGAACACAGGCTCAGCACGCCGTCGATGGCCTGGTCCGGCGTGGTCGCGTTGGCGATGTGATCGATCAGCGCCGAGCCCACCACCACACCATCGGCCAGACGCGCAATAGACGCGGCCTGCTCCGGCGTACGGATACCGAAACCGATGCTGATCGGCAGATCGGTATGACGACGCAGACGCGCCACCGCTTCCTCGACGTGTTCCAGAGTCGCCGCACCGGCGCCAGTTACACCCGCAACCGACACGTAATAAACGAAGCCGGAGCTGCCGTTCAACACTTTCGGCAGACGCGCATCATCGGTGGTCGGCGTAGTCAGGCGGATGAAGTCGATGCCCGCCGCCTGGGCCGGATCGCACAGCTCCGAGTTGTGCTCCGGTGGCATGTCGACCACGATCAGACCGTCAACGCCGGCCTCTTTGGCTTCGGCGATGAAACGCTCGACGCCGAACTTGTGGATCGGGTTGAAGTAACCCATCAACACCAGCGGCGTGTCGCTGTTGTCCTTGCGGAACTCGCGGACCATTTGCAGGGTTTTGAGCAGGTTCTGCTTGGCGCCCAGGGCACGGATGTTCGCCAGCTGAATCGCCGGGCCGTCGGCCATCGGGTCGGTGAACGGCATGCCCAGCTCGATCACATCGGCACCGGCTTTCGGCAGGCCTTTGAGGATGGCCAGCGAAGTGTCGTAGTCCGGATCGCCAGCGGTGACGAAGGTCACCAGCGCTGCGCGGTTCTGTTCTTTGAGTTCGGCAAAGCGGGTTTGCAGGCGGCTCATCAGTGTTTCTCCTGCTT
>NZ_JAOEJU010000044.1 GCF_025447595.1 Pseudomonas koreensis
AGAGCTTACCAACGATAGCTTTCGAACGAGTACGGTCGAAAGCCAGACGACGGTTAGCAACGCTGTCTGTCTTGGCCAGAGTGATCAGCGGCTCGGCAACGCGGCGCAGTTCTTTGGCTTTTGGCA
The DNA here is from genome assembly GCF_025447595.1 of Pseudomonas koreensis. Taxonomy (GTDB): domain Bacteria; phylum Pseudomonadota; class Gammaproteobacteria; order Pseudomonadales; family Pseudomonadaceae; genus Aquipseudomonas; species Aquipseudomonas koreensis_H. The sequence continues at coordinate 127 of NZ_JAOEJU010000044.1, forward strand.
GAGTAGTTTTGATCAGCTCGTGCTCGAACAGCGACACTGCCATGTTTTGGAACATGGCCTTGCGGTGCGAGCTGGTGCGGCTCAGGTGGCGACCACTTTTACGATGACGCATGGTTCATTCCTTACCAAACACTACGTTCGGTGATTACGACGATCAGGCAGTCGCCTTGTCGTCCTTCTTAAGACTTGCAGGCGGCCAGTTGTCGAGGCGCATGCCGAGGGACAGACCGCGGGAGGCCAGAACGTCCTTGATTTCAGTCAAGGATTTCTTGCCCAGGTTCGGAGTCTTCAACAGCTCTACTTCGGTGCGCTGAATCAGGTCACCGATGTAATAGATGTTTTCCGCCTTAAGGCAGTTAGCCGAACGTACAGTCAGTTCCAGATCGTCAACCGGGCGAAGCAGGATCGGATCGATCTCGTCTTCCTGCTCGACAACCACTGGCTCACTGTCACCCTTGAGGTCGACGAACGCAGCCAACTGCTGTTGCAGGATGGTTGCAGCGCGACGGATAGCCTCTTCAGGATCCAGAGTACCGTTGGTTTCCAGATCAATAACCAGCTTGTCCAGGTTGGTACGCTGCTCGACACGGGCGTTTTCCACCACGTAAGCGATACGGCGAACCGGGCTGAACGAAGAGTCAAGCTGCAAGCGACCGATGCTGCGGCTTTCGTCTTCATCGCTCTGACGCGAGTCGGCTGGTTCATAACCACGACCACGAGCTACGGTGAGCTTCATGTTCAGGGCGCCGTTAGACGCCAGGTTAGCGATTACGTGATCGGGATTAACGATCTCGACATCATGATCCAGCTGAATATCGGCAGCGGTAACCACCCCCGAACCCTTCTTCGACAAGGTCAGCGTAACTTCGTCACGACCGTGCAGCTTGATGGCCAGACCTTTAAGGTTCAACAGGATTTCAATTACGTCTTCCTGTACACCTTCGATGGCGCTGTACTCGTGGAGCACACCGTCAATCTCGGCCTCGACTACTGCGCAGCCGGGCATTGAGGACAACAGGATGCGGCGCAGCGCGTTGCCCAGGGTGTGGCCAAAACCACGCTCGAGAGGCTCGAGAGTGATCTTGGCGCGGGTTGGACTGACAACCTGCACGTCAATGTGACGGGGTGTCAGGAACTCATTTACCGAAATCTGCATGGATGCACCTATTTTCTAGCCCTTACTTACTTGGAGTAGAGCTCGACAATCAGGCTTTCGTTGATGTCGGCGGACAGATCACTGCGAGCAGGAACGTTCTTGAAAACGCCCGACTTCTTCTCAGCATCTACCTCTACCCATTCTACGCGACCACGTTGGGCGCACAGCTCAAGAGCTTGGACAATGCGAAGCTGGTTCTTTGCCTTCTCGCGAACAGCAACCACGTCACCAGCACGAACCTGGTAGGACGGAACGTTTACGGTCTGACCGTTAACGCTGATCGACTTGTGCGATACCAGCTGACGGGATTCGGCACGAGTCGAACCGAAGCCCATACGGTATACAACGTTGTCCAGACGGCATTCGAGCAGTTGCAGCAGGTTCTCACCGGTTGCACCTTTCTTGCTTGCAGCAGCTTTATAGTAGCCGCTGAACTGACGCTCGAGAACGCCGTAGATACGACGGACCTTCTGCTTTTCACGCAGTTGGGTGCCGTAGTCGGACTGGCGACCGCGGCGTTGGCCGTGGATACCAGGTGCTGCTTCAATGTTGCACTTCGATTCGATCGCGCGCACGCCGCTCTTCAGGAAGAGATCGGTGCCTTCGCGACGAGCGAGTTTGCATTTTGGACCAATGTAACGAGCCATTCTTTACAATCTCCTGGATTACACGCGGCGCTTCTTCGGCGGACGGCACCCGTTGTGCGGGATTGGCGTCACGTCGGTGATGCTGGCGATCTTGTAGCCACAGCCGTTCAAAGCGCGGACTGCGGATTCACGACCTGGACCTGGGCCCTTGACGTTCACGTCGAGGTTTTTCAGGCCGTATTCCAGCGCAGCTTGACCAGCACGCTCAGCAGCTACTTGAGCAGCGAACGGGGTGGACTTGCGGGAACCGCGGAAACCCGAACCACCGGAGGTAGCCCAGGAAAGAGCGTTACCTTGACGGTCGGTGATGGTCACGATGGTGTTGTTAAAAGAGGCATGGATGTGGGCGATGCCATCAACCACTGTCTTTTTAACTTTTTTACGAGGACGAGCAGCAGGTTTTGCCATGATTAAATTCCTGTCGATTCGCTGGGGCGATTACTTGCGGATCGGCTTACGCGGACCTTTACGGGTACGCGCGTTGGTCTTGGTACGCTGACCGCGTACTGGCAGACCACGACGATGACGCAGACCGCGATAGCAACCGAGGTCCATCAAGCGCTTGATTTTCATGTTGATTTCGCGACGCAGGTCACCTTCAGTGGTGAACTTCGCCACTTCGCCACGCAGCTGTTCAATCTGCTCGTCGCTCAGATCCTTGATCTTTGCGGCTGGGTTTACCCCAGTCTCTGCACAGATCTTCTGTGCAGTGGTGCGACCGACACCATAGATGTAGGTCAGCGAGATAACAGTATGCTTGTTATCTGGAATGTTAACGCCTGCAATACGGGCCATTCAGTGGGACTCCAATTGACAGCTACCTACGCCCCGGAAGCCAAGAAATAGGGCGCGAGATAATATCGCTGTAATAACAAATAATCAACCCGGTAGCGCACTAGCTACCGGGCTTGAAGCACAATCACACTCAGCCTTGGCGCTGTTTGTGACGCGGTTCCGCGCTGCAAATTACTCGAACAACACCTTCGCGGCGAATAATCTTGCAGTTACGGCACAGCTTTTTCACCGATGCACGAACTTTCATCACCAACTCCTCGAACCTTATGGGTACTCAGCGCAACATGCCGCTGCCGTAACCCTTCAGGTTGGCTTTCTTCATCAGGGATTCGTACTGGTGCGAAACGAGGTGCGATTGTACTTGGGACATGAAGTCCATCACAACCACGACCACGATCAGCAACGAGGTCCCGCCAAGGTAGAACGGTACGTTTGCTGCAACCACCAGGAATTGGGGCAACAAGCATACGGCCGTCATGTAAAGAGCACCGAACATGGTCAAGCGAGTCAAAACGCCATCAATATAGCGCGCTGACTGCTCACCTGGACGGATACCCGGAATAAAGGCACCGGACTTCTTCAGGTTCTCCGCTACGTCTTTCGGATTGAACATCAACGCCGTATAGAAGAAGCAGAAGAAAATAATCCCTGCACTAAACAGCAGAATATTCAACGGCTGACCAGGAGCGATCGACTGCGAGATGTCCTGCAACCAGCCCATACCTTCAGACTGACCGAACCAGGCACCCAACGAAGCCGGAAACAGCAAAATGCTGCTCGCGAAAATAGCCGGAATAACACCGGCCATGTTCACCTTCAGCGGCAAGTGGCTTGTCTGCGCAGCAAAAACCTTGCGGCCTTGCTGACGCTTGGCGTAGTGAACAGCGATACGACGCTGACCACGCTCAATGAACACCACGAAACCGATAATCGCTACTGCCAGCAAACCGATGGCAACCAGAGCGAAGATATTGATATCACCCTGACGCGCAGACTCGAAAGACTGCCCGATTGCTCTCGGAAGACCGGCGACGATACCCGAAAAAATCAACATCGAGATACCGTTACCTACACCACGCTCAGTAATCTGCTCACCCAGCCACATCATGAACATCGCGCCAGCCACAAACGTGGAAACCGCGACGAAATGGAAGCCAAAGTCACCAGTGAACGCAACGCCCTGCCCTGCCAGACCAATGGACATGCCAATGGCCTGGACGAGAGCGAGGACGACGGTGCCGTAGCGGGTGTACTGGCTGATCTTGCGACGGCCAGCTTCACCTTCCTTCTTCAACTGCTCCAGCTGCGGGCTGACGGCGGTCATCAGTTGCATGATGATCGATGCCGAAATGTACGGCATGATCCCCAGTGCAAAAATGCTCATCCGCTCCAGCGCGCCGCCGGAAAACATGTTGAACAAGCTAAGAATGGTCCCCTCATTCTGTCGAAACAGGTCCGCGAGTCGGTCCGGGTTGATACCTGGAACCGGGATGTGTGCGCCTATTCGGTAGACGATAATCGCCAGGAACAGAAAACGCAGACGAGCCCAGAGTTCAGACATACCGCCTTTGCCGAGCGCAGAGAGAGCACCTTGCTTAGCCATTTATTCCTCGAACTTGCCGCCAGCTGCTTCGATAGCCGCACGCGCACCTTTGGTGGCGCCGATTCCCTTGCCGATAGTGACAGCGCGAGTCACTTCACCGGACAGCATGATTTTCACACGCTGTACGTTGACGTTGATCACGTTGGCATCTTTCAGGGACTGCACGGTGACGATGTCGCCTTCCACTTTAGCCAGCTCGGACAGACGCACTTCTGCGCGATCCATGGCTTTCAGGGAAACGAAACCGAACTTCGGCAGGCGACGATGCAGCGGCTGTTGACCGCCTTCAAAGCCTGGAGCAATGGTGCCACCGGAGCGGGAAGTCTGACCTTTGTGACCACGGCCACCAGTCTTACCCAAACCACTACCGATACCACGGCCCGGACGATGTTTTTCGCGACGGGAACCCGGCGCTGGACTCAGATCATTGAGTTTCATCGATTAACCCTCGACACGCAGCATGTAGTAAGCCTTGTTGATCATCCCGCGATTCTCGGGAGTATCCTGGACTTCTACAGTGTGACCGATGCGACGCAGACCCAGACCCTTAACGCACAGTTTGTGGTTAGGGATGCGGCCGGTCATGCTTTTGATCAGCGTAACTTTAACGGTAGCCATGATTACTTGATCTCCTCAACACGCAGGCCACGCTTGGCTGCAATGGATTCAGGAGATTGCATGGCTTTCAGACCCTTGAAAGTGGCGTGAACCACGTTTACAGGGTTAGTCGAGCCGTAGCACTTGGCCAGAACGTTCTGAACACCAGCAACTTCGAGGACGGCACGCATAGCGCCGCCAGCGATGATACCGGTACCTTCAGAAGCAGGCTGCATGTACACCTTCGAAGCGCCATGGGCAGACTTCATTGCGTACTGCAGCGTGGTGCCGTTCAGATCAACCTGGATCATGTTGCGGCGAGCAGCTTCCATTGCCTTCTGGATCGCAGCAGGCACTTCACGCGACTTGCCACGGCCGAAGCCAACACGGCCTTTACCATCACCAACCACGGTCAACGCGGTGAAAGTGAAGATACGGCCGCCTTTAACGGTTTTGGCTACGCGGTTAACTTGAACCAGCTTCTCGATGTAGCCTTCGTCGCGCTTTTGGTCGTTATTTGACATAACTTAGAACTCCAGCCCAGCTTCACGAGCAGCATCAGCCAGCGCTTTAACGCGGCCGTGGTACTTGAAGCCAGAGCGGTCGAAAGCCACCTGCGAGACGCCAGCGGCCTTAGCACGCGTAGCGACCAGCTGGCCAACCTTAGTGGCCGCGTCGATGTTGCCAGTGGCGCCATCACGCAGTTCTTTATCCAAAGTCGAGGCGCTTGCCAGGACTTTGTTGCCGTCGGCCGAAATGACCTGGGCGTAGATGTGCTGCGAAGAGCGGAACACGCAGAGACGCACGACTTCGAGTTCGTGCATTTTCAGGCGTGCTTTGCGAGCGCGACGCAGTCGAGTAACTTTTTTGTCGGTCATTTGCTATGCCCTACTTCTTCTTGGCTTCTTTACGACGGACGACTTCGTCCGCGTAGCGCACACCTTTGCCTTTGTACGGCTCTGGTGGACGGAAGTCGCGGATCTCGGCGGCCACTTGACCTACCAGCTGCTTGTCGATGCCCTTGATCAGGATATCGGTCTGGCTAGGAGTCTCAGCGGTGATGCCTTCCGGCAGTTCGTAATCCACTGGGTGCGAGAAGCCAAGAGCCAGGTTCAGCACCTGACCTTTTGCTTGCGCCTTGTAACCAACACCGACCAGCTGGAGCTTGCGCTCGAAGCCTTGGCTTACGCCCTGGACCATGTTGTTTACCAACGCACGAGTGGTACCGGCCATTGCGCGAGTCTGTTGATCGCCATTGCGAGCAGCAAAACGCAGCTCACCGGCTTCTTCAACGACTTCAACGGACGAATGGACGTTCAGTTCAAGAGTACCCTTGGCACCCTTCACCGAAAGCTGTTGGCCTGCGAATTTTACTTCGACACCGGCTGGCAGCTTAACGGGGTTCTTAGCGACGCGAGACATGCTTATCCCCCCTTAGAACACAGTGCAAAGAACTTCGCCGCCGACACCGGCAGCGCGCGCAGCACGATCAGTCATCACACCTTTGTTGGTGGAGACGATAGACACACCGAGACCGCCACGTACTTTCGGCAGTTCTTCGACGGACTTGTACTGACGCAGGCCTGGACGGCTAACGCGCTTCACTTCCTCGATGACCGGACGGCCTTCGAAGTATTTCAGCTCGATGGACAGCAGTGGTTTGGTTTCGCTGCTGATCTGATAACCCGCGATGTAACCTTCGTCCTTCAGGACTTTTGCTACAGCCACCTTCAACGTGGAAGACGGCATGCTTACGACGGACTTTTCAGCCATCTGGGCATTACGGATTCGAGTTAGCATGTCCGCTAACGGGTCCTGCATACTCATGGGCTAGACGCTCCTAATACAGAAAAATTAGCCTTGCGGCTACTACTTGTCGCCGAGAAATTCCGGGCATAAAAAACACGGGCTCAGGCGAGCCGGTCATTCTAGACATACCCCAGAAATGAATCAAGCCCCAAAAGGGGCTTGATTCAAGTTCAAGGCCACCGATGGTCAGGTTCTTACGACCCCGACCACCAAGGCTTTGACAGCAATTACCAGCTGGCTTTAACCAGACCTGGAACGTCACCACGCATTGCAGCTTCACGCAGTTTGTTACGGCCCAGGCCGAACTTGCGGTAAACGCCGTGCGGACGACCAGTCAGGCGGCAACGGTTACGCATGCGCGAAGCGCTTGCGTCACGTGGTTGCTTCTGCAGAGCTACGGTAGCTTCCCAACGCGCTTCTGGACTTGCGTTCAGATCAACGATGATAGCTTTCAGCGCTGCACGCTTGACGGCGTACTTGGCAACGGTGAGCTGACGCTTCAGCTCACGGTTTTTCATGCTCTTCTTGGCCATTTTCCTACTCCAATCAGTTGCGGAACGGGAATTTGAAAGCACGCAGCAGAGCGCGGCCTTCGTCATCGTTCTTGGCAGTGGTGGTCAGGGTAATGTCCAGACCGCGGAGAGCATCGATCTTGTCGTAGTCGATTTCCGGGAAAATGATCTGCTCTTTCACGCCCATGCTGTAGTTGCCACGACCATCGAAGGACTTGGCATTCAGGCCGCGGAAGTCGCGAACCCGAGGCAGGGAGATCGACAGCAGACGATCCAGGAACTCGTACATACGCTCGCGGCGCAGGGTCACTTTGACGCCGATCGGCCAACCTTCACGGACTTTAAAGCCAGCGATGGATTTGCGAGCGTAGGTCACAACGACTTTCTGGCCGGTGATCTTTTCCAGGTCAGCAACAGCGTGCTCGATGACTTTTTTGTCGCCGATCGCTTCGCCCAGACCCATGTTCAGGGTGATTTTGGTAACGCGCGGAACTTCCATCACGTTCGAAAGCTTAAGTTCTTCCTTAAGTTTCGGTGCGATTTCCTTCCGGTAAATCTCTTTTAGTCGTGCCATGGTCTTCTACCTAGCAGTGTTCAAGCATCAACCGCTTTTTGGGTCGACTTGAAGACACGAATTTTCTTACCGTCTTCTACTTTGAAACCAACGCGGTCAGCCTTGTTGGTTTCGCCGTTGAAGATGGCGACGTTGGAAGCGTGCAGTGGCGCTTCTTTCTCGACGATACCGCCCTGTACGCCCGACATCGGGTTAGGCTTGGTATGACGCTTGACCAGGTTCAGACCACCAACAACCAGACGGTTGTCAGCAAGAACCTTCAGCACCTTACCGCGCTTACCTTTGTCTTTGCCGGCGATCACGATGATCTCGTCGTCACGACGAATCTTTTGCATGTCGGATCTCCTTACAGCACTTCTGGGGCGAGCGAGACGATCTTCATGAACTTCTCGGTACGAAGTTCACGGGTCACTGGCCCAAAGATACGGGTGCCGATCGGCTCTTGCTTGTTGTTCAGAAGAACAGCAGCGTTGCCATCAAAGCGGATAATGGAGCCATCAGCACGACGTACGCCGTGACGAGTGCGGACTACAACAGCAGTCATCACTTGGCCTTTTTTCACTTTACCGCGAGGAATTGCTTCCTTCACGGTAACCTTGATGATGTCACCGATACCAGCGTAACGACGATGGGAGCCACCCAGCACCTTGATGCACATAACGCGGCGAGCGCCGCTGTTATCGGCCACATCGAGCATGGATTGAGTCTGAATCATATAATTTCTCCGACCCCTAGCCCTTAGACTTCCACAGCGCGTTCGAGAACATCAACCAGCGCCCAAGACTTGGTCTTGGCCATCGGACGAGTTTCACGAATAGTGACCTTGTCGCCGATGTGGCACTGATTGGTTTCGTCGTGCGCGTGCAGCTTAGTCGAACGCTTAACGTATTTACCGTAGATCGGGTGCTTAACGCGACGCTCGATCAGAACGGTGATGGTTTTGTCCATCTTGTCGCTGACAACACGGCCAGTCAGCGTACGGACAGTTTTTTCGGCTTCAGCCATGATTACTTACCTGCCTGCTGGTTGAGCACAGTCTTCACGCGAGCGATGTCACGCTTAACTTGCGAGAGCAGATGAGACTGCCCCAACTGGCCAGTTGCTTTCTGCATGCGCAGATTGAACTGGTCGCGCAGCAAGCCGAGCAGTTGCTCGTTCAGCTGCTGTGCGGATTTTTCACGAAGTTCATTCGCTTTCATCACATCACCGTCCGTTTAACAAAGGAGGTGGCGAGCGGCAGCTTTGCAGCAGCCAGGGCGAAAGCCTCACGCGCCAGCTCTTCAGAAACACCCTCGATTTCATACAGGACTTTGCCTGGCTGAATCTGGGCAACCCAGTATTCGACGTTACCCTTACCTTTACCCATCCGAACTTCGAGTGGCTTCTTGGAAATAGGCTTGTCCGGGAATACACGGATCCAGATCTTGCCGCCACGTTTTACGTGACGGGTCAAAGCACGACGTGCCGACTCGATCTGACGAGCGGTGAGACGACCACGAGCAACAGACTTCAGCGCGAACTCGCCGAAGCTGACTTTGCTACCGCGCAGTGCCAGACCACGGTTGTGACCGGTCATCTGCTTGCGGAACTTCGTACGCTTTGGTTGCAACATTTTGCGTACCCCTTACTTAGCAGCTTTTTTACGAGGCGCTGGCGCTTGTGGTTTCAGTTCTTCTTGGCGACCACCAATCACTTCGCCTTTGAAGATCCAAACCTTCACACCGATCACACCGTAAGTGGTGTGAGCTTCGTAGGTGGCATAGTCGATATCGGCACGCAGGGTGTGCAGTGGCACACGACCTTCGCGATACCATTCAGTACGTGCGATTTCAGCACCGCCGAGACGACCACTCACTTGGATTTTGATGCCCTTGGCACCAATGCGCATGGCGTTCTGTACAGCGCGCTTCATGGCGCGACGGAACATTACACGACGCTCCAGCTGCTGAGCTACGCTCTGCGCAACCAGCATACCGTCGAGTTCCGGCTTGCGGATCTCTTCGATATTGATGTGCACAGGCACACCCATTTGCTTGGTCAGGTCCTGACGCAGTTTCTCAACATCTTCACCTTTCTTCCCGATAACGATACCTGGACGAGCGGTGTGGATGGTGATGCGTGCAGTTTGGGCCGGACGATGGATATCGATACGGCTTACGGACGCGCTTTTTAGTTTGTCTTGGAGGTATTCACGCACCTTCAGATCAGCGAACAAGTAGTCCGCATAAGTCCGACCGTCTGCGTACCAGACGGAGGTGTGCTCCTTGACGATTCCCAGGCGAATGCCAATGGGATGTACTTTCTGACCCATCTCTTCGACTCCGTTACTTGTCAGCAACCTTGACAGTGATATGGCAAGACCGCTTGACGATGCGATCAGCACGGCCTTTGGCACGTGGCATGATGCGCTTCAGCGAACGCCCTTCGTTGACGAAAACAGTGCTGACCTTCAGGTCATCAACGTCTGCGCCTTCGTTATGCTCGGCGTTGGCTACGGCCGACTCCAGCACTTTTTTCATGATCTCGGCGGCTTTCTTACTGCTGAAAGCCAACAGGTTGAGCGCTTCGCCCACCTTCTTCCCGCGGATCTGGTCGGCGACCAAGCGGGCTTTCTGGGCGGAGATTCGAGCGCCCGACAACTTAGCGGCTACTTCCATTTCCTTACCCCTTAACGCTTGGCTTTCTTGTCTGCCACGTGCCCGCGATAGTTGCGGGTACCGGCGAACTCGCCCAGTTTGTGGCCGACCATGTCTTCGTTAACGAGAACTGGGACGTGCTGACGACCGTTGTGTACTGCGATGGTCAGACCGACCATTTGTGGCAGGATCATCGAACGACGCGACCAAGTCTTAATTGGTTTGCGATCGTTCTTTTCCGCCGCCACTTCGATCTTCTTCAGTAGGTGAAGATCAATAAAAGGACCTTTTTTCAGAGAACGTGGCACTGTCGTATCCCTCTATTTACTTGCGACGACGGACGATCATTTTGTCGGTACGCTTATTACCACGAGTCTTCGCGCCCTTAGTCGGGAAGCCCCATGGCGATACCGGATGACGACCACCAGAGGTACGACCTTCACCACCACCATGTGGGTGGTCAACCGGGTTCATGGCAACACCACGAACGGTTGGGCGAACGCCACGCCAGCGCTTGGCACCAGCCTTACCCAGCGAACGCAGGCTGTGCTCGGAGTTCGAGACTTCGCCCAGGGTCGCACGGCACTCAGCCAGTACTTTACGCATTTCACCGGAACGCAGACGCAGGGTCACGTAAACGCCTTCACGAGCGATCAGCTGAGCCGAAGCACCAGCGGAACGAGCGATCTGTGCGCCTTTACCTGGCTTCAGTTCGATGCCGTGTACGGTAGAACCGACTGGAATGTTGCGCAGTTGCAGAGCGTTACCTGGCTTGATTGGAGCCAGGGCACCCGCGATCAGCGTGTCGCCAGCACTCACGCCTTTAGGGGCGATGATGTAGCGGCGTTCGCCGTCTGCGTAGCAGAGCAGTGCGATGTGAGCAGTACGGTTTGGATCGTATTCGATACGCTCGACAGTGGCGACGATGCCATCTTTGTCGTTGCGACGGAAATCGACCATACGGTAATGCTGCTTATGACCACCACCGATGTGACGAGTGGTAATACGGCCATTATTGTTACGACCACCAGACTTCGATTTTTTCTCGAGCAGCGGTGCGTGAGGAGCGCCTTTATGCAGCTCCTGGTTGACCACCTTGACCACAAAACGGCGGCCAGGGGAAGTCGGTTTGCATTTAACGATTGCCATGATGCACCCCTTCCTTACTCAGCACTGCTGCTGAAATCGAGATCTTGGCCTGGCTGAAGGGAGATAACTGCCTTCTTCCAGTCATTACGCTTGCCCAGACCGCGAGCGGTGCGCTTGCTCTTACCCAGAACGTTCAGGGTAGTAACACGCTCAACTTTCACGCTGAACAGGCTTTCGACGGCCTTCTTGATTTCCAGCTTGGTTGCATCAGTAGCAACCTTGAAAACGAACTGGCCTTTCTTGTCTGCCAGAACCGTAGCCTTCTCGGAAACGTGCGGGCCAAGCAGAACTTTAAATACGCGTTCCTGGTTCATCCCAGCAGCTCCTCGAATTTCTTCACGGCCGACACGGTGATCAACACCTTGTCGTATGCGATCAGACTAACTGGATCGGAACCTTGCACGTCACGTACATCAACGTGTGGCAGGTTACGAGCAGCCAGGTACAGGTTCTGATCAACAGCGTCCGACACGATCAGAACGTCGGTCAGGCTCATGTTGTTCAGTTTGCCCAGCAGGTCTTTGGTTTTCGGAGTTTCAACAGCGAAATCCTGAACCACGACCAGACGATCAGTACGCACCAGCTCAGCAAGGATGGAACGCATTGCTGCGCGGTACATCTTCTTGTTCAGCTTCTGGGAGTGATCCTGTGGACGAGCTGCGAAAGTGGTGCCGCCGCCGCGCCAGATTGGGCTACGGATAGTACCGGCACGAGCACGGCCAGTACCTTTCTGACGCCATGGGCGCTTACCGCCACCACGAACGTCGGAACGGGTCTTTTGCTGCTTGCTACCTTGACGGCCGCCGGCCATGTAGGCCACGACTGCTTGGTGAACCAGCGTCTCGTTGAACTCGCCGCCAAATGTCAGTTCGGAAACTTCGATCGCTTGAGCGTCATTTACATTTAATTGCATGTCAGCTTCCCCTTAACCGCGAGCCTTGGCTGCTGGACGTACAACCAGGTTGCCGCCAGTAGCGCCAGGAACAGCACCCTTGACCAGCAACAGATTGCGTTCAGCGTCCACGCGCACTACTTCCAGGGACTGCACGGTCACGCGCTCAGCGCCCATATGACCGGACATTTTTTTGCCCTTGAATACACGACCAGGAGTCTGGCACTGGCCGATAGAGCCTGGGACGCGGTGGGATACGGAGTTACCGTGGGTATTATCTTGCCCGCGGAAATTCCAACGCTTGATCGTACCCTGGAAGCCTTTACCTTTGGACTGACCGGTTACATCAACCAGTTGACCAGCAGCGAAGATTTCAGCGTTGATCAGATCGCCGGCCTGGTACTCGCCTTCTTCAAGGCGGAATTCCATTACGGTACGACCAGCGGCAACATTCGCCTTGGCAAAGTGGCCAGCCTGAGCAGCTGTTACACGGGAAGCACGACGCTCGCCGACAGTGACTTGCACTGCACGATAGCCATCGGTTTCTTCAGATTTGAACTGGGTGACGCGATTCGGCTCGATCTCAATGACCGTGACCGGAATGGAGACACCTTCTTCGGTGAAAATACGGGTCATACCCGCTTTACGACCGACTACACCAATAGTCATGTTGTAAACCTCATGAGTGTACGGGGCTTTCACCCGCTATGGCCGCCCATTTCAGAGCGTTACACGACCAAGACCGAGTCTTAGCCGAGGCTGATCTGCACTTCCACACCGGCCGCAAGATCAAGCTTCATAAGTGCATCAACGGTTTTATCCGTTGGCTGGACGATGTCCAGAACGCGCTTATGAGTGCGGATTTCGTACTGGTCACGCGCGTCTTTGTTGACGTGCGGGGAAACCAGAACGGTAAACCGCTCTTTACGGGTAGGTAGTGGAATTGGACCACGCACTTGAGCACCAGTACGTTTCGCGGTTTCCACGATTTCCTGGGTTGATTGGTCGATCAGGCGATGGTCAAAAGCCTTCAACCTGATACGGATTTGCTGATTTTGCATTGGATTTCAGACTCCGGCTGCTATTCCCACCGGGCGCAATACGCCCGTTAAAAGGAGGCGCAATTCTATAGACGCCCCAGATAGGTGTCAACCCAATAAAAAAGCCCCCGCTAAGCGGGGGCTTTTTCAACTCATCAAAGCTGGCTCAACAAAGAGATCACTCGATGATTTTAGCTACGACGCCAGCACCAACGGTACGGCCACCTTCACGGATTGCGAAACGCAGACCGTCTTCCATCGCGATGGTTTTGATCAGGGTAACAGTCATCTGAATGTTGTC
>NZ_JAOEJU010000045.1 GCF_025447595.1 Pseudomonas koreensis
CTCTCGTTAGCGGGAGGCGAATTCTACAGCGTTACACGCTGCTGTCAACACCTCTTTTTCTCCGCTTTCGACCGAGACGATCGAACCGTTGAAAGCACCAGAACCAGCCGGCATCTCCAACTCCTTCCAGGCTTCGATGAACTGAAGCGATCCGCCTTCGAAACCTACTTAACTCATTGAATCTCAAGGAGTTTTCCGTTTCGACTGCGCCGGAAGCGGGGCGAATTATAGACATCTAAAATTCGCCGTCAACCCCTTATTTCAACTTTACTCAGATTTCAGCGTAATCCGTGCAAAAGCCTTCTTGCCCGCCTGGCAAACGTGAGTCGCGCCCAGTACGTATATAAAGGAACGATCAACCACCTCACCATCTATACGCACACCACCGGAAGCCAGCAGATCACGAGCAGCCGCCGAGTTCTTAACCAAGCCTGCCTTATTAAGGACAGCAGCAATCGGCATATCCTCGGCAGCAGTCAGTTCAACCTCTGGAAGATCGTCCGGCAGCTCGCCATCCTTCATACGGTTACCCGCACCACGGTGAGCATTGGCCGCAGCCTCTTCACCATGGAAGCGCGCAACAATCTCTTCGGCCAGCTTGATCTTGATATCGCGAGGATTAGCTCCCGCCTCTACATCAGCACGGAAAGCGTTGATCTCATCCATCGATCGGAAGCTGAGCAACTCGAAGTAGCGCCACATCAACGCATCAGGAATCGAGACCAGCTTGCTGTACATGACACCCGGCGCTTCCTGGATACCGACGTAGTTGCCCAGCGACTTGGACATCTTCTTCACGCCATCCAGACCTTCAAGCAACGGCATCGTCAGGATGCACTGCGCTTCCTGGCCATAACCGCGCTGCAGCTCGCGCCCCATCAGCAGGTTGAACTTCTGATCAGTACCACCCAGCTCCACATCCGCGCGCAACGCTACAGAGTCATACCCCTGCACCAGCGGATAGAGGAATTCATGAATGGCGATAGGCTGATTGGTGGTATAGCGCTTGTCGAAGTCGTCACGCTCGAGCATACGGGCAACGGTGTATTGCGAAGTCAGGCGAATAAAGTCCGCAGGCCCCATCTGATCCATCCAGGTGGAGTTGAACGCGACTTCGGTTTTCGCCGGATCAAGAATTTTGAACACCTGAGTCTTGTAGGTCTCGGCGTTTTCCAGAACCTGTTCACGGGTCAACGGAGGACGCGTGGCGCTCTTGCCGCTCGGATCACCGATCATTCCGGTGAAATCACCAATAAGGAAGATCACCTGATGCCCCAGCTCCTGGAACTGGCGCAGCTTATTAATAAGCACAGTGTGACCAAGGTGCAGATCCGGCGCAGTTGGATCGAAGCCGGCCTTGATTCGCAGCGGCTGGCCACGCTTGAGCTTTTCGACCAGCTCGGACTCGACCAACAGTTCTTCCGCACCACGTTTAATCAGCGCTAGCTGCTCTTCAACCGACTTCATAACAGACCCGCAAGGCTCAGATTCAAAGGGAACCAACCATACAAGATCGCGCACCAAATACAAGTTTTGCCCGGCGCACGGACGCCAATCCACAGACAGGGCGTCCGCAGACTTGCTTCAGGGATGATTTGGTTATATTTTATACAGTTATTTCATCTTCATCATGTCATTCATCTTTTCCAATTCATCTTTTTCAAAGTCAAATTACTTATGACCACTGAACCGTCTAAAGCGCCACCGCTTTACCCGAAGACCCACCTGCTCGCCGCAAGTGGGATCGCCGCCCTTCTCAGCCTGGCGCTCCTGGTGTTTCCATCCAGTGATGTTGAAGCCAAAAAGACAACGCTGAGCCTTGAACTGGAAAGTCCTGCTGAACAACTGACACAAGATCAAGACGCTGCCGATGCAGCTCAAGCCACAAATGAGTCCGTAGCCTCCCCTTTCGCGCAGATCGAAAACAGCACTGAAGAGACGCAGGAAACCGCTCAGGCTGCACCAGCGCCGACACCGGTAGCTGAAGAAAAGAAGGCCCCAAATCACAGGGAAGTGATCGTCTCCAAGGGAGATACGCTTTCTACACTGTTCGAGAAAGTCGGCCTCCCGGCCGCGGCCGTGCATGAAGTGCTGGCCAGCGACAAACAAGCCAAGCAGTTCAGCCAGCTCAAACATGGCCAGAAACTCGAATTCGAATTGAATCCACAAGGCCAGCTGACCAACCTGCACAGCAAGGTCAGCGACGTTGAAACCATCACCCTGACCAAGAACGACAAGGGTTATGTGTTCAACCGCGTTACTGCCAAACCGACTGTTCGCACCGCCTATGTGCACGGTGTGATCAACAGCTCGCTGTCGCAGTCCGCCGCCCGCGCAGGCCTGTCCCACAGCCTGACCATGGACATGGCCAGCGTGTTCGGTTACGACGTCGACTTCGCCCAAGATATCCGCCAGGGCGATGAGTTCGATGTGATCTATGAGCAGAAAGTGGTCAACGGTAAAGCCGTAGGCAACGGCCCGATCCTGTCCGCCCGCTTCACCAACCGCGGCAAGACCTACACCGCCGTGCGCTACACCAACAAGCAGGGCAACAGCAGCTACTACACCGCCGATGGCAACAGCATGCGCAAAGCGTTCATCCGTACACCGGTGGACTTCGCCCGCATCAGCTCGAAATTCTCCATGGGCCGCAAACACCCGATCCTCAACAAGATCCGCGCCCACAAAGGCGTTGACTACGCCGCTCCACGCGGTACGCCAATCAAGGCTGCCGGCGACGGCAAAGTGCTGCTGGCCGGCCGTCGCGGCGGTTACGGCAACACCGTGATCATCCAGCACGGCAACACTTACCGTACGCTTTATGGCCACATGCAGGGCTTCGCCAAGGGCGTGAAGACCGGCGGCACCGTCAAACAGGGCCAGGTGATCGGTTACATCGGCACCACTGGCCTGTCCACTGGCCCGCACTTGCACTACGAGTTCCAGGTCAACGGCGTTCACGTCGATCCATTGGGCCAGAAGCTGCCGATGGCCGACCCGATTGCCAAATCCGAACGCGCTCGCTTCCTGGCGCAAAGCCAGCCGCTGATGGCTCGCATGGATCAGGAAAAGGCCACCATGCTGGCTTCGAGCAAACGTTAAGCCATGGCTCTGTATATCGGCGTGATGTCCGGCACCAGTCTCGACGGGCTGGACATCGCCCTGATCGAGCAATCCTCGGCGATCAACCTGGTTGCCAAACACTACATTCCGATGCCGGATACCCTGCGCGCCGAGCTGCTTGGCTTGTGCGCCAGCGGCCCGGACGAGATCGCCCGTTCGGCGATTGCCCAGCAGAACTGGGTGAAGCTCGCCGCGCAAGGGATCCATACCCTCCTCGAACAGCAACAGCTCAAGCCTGAAGCCATTCGCGCGATCGGCAGCCACGGCCAGACCATTCGCCATGAACCGGCACGTGGTTTCACCGTACAGATCGGCAACCCCGCCCTGCTCACTGAATTGACCGGTATCACCGTCGTCAGCGACTTCCGCAGCCGCGATGTGGCCGCCGGTGGCCAAGGCGCCCCTTTGGTTCCGGCCTTTCATGAAGCGTTGTTCGAAGAGAGTACCGGCAACCGCGCGGTCCTGAATGTCGGCGGTTTCAGCAATCTCAGTCTGATCGAGCCGAACAAGCCTGTAGCCGGTTTCGACTGCGGGCCGGGGAATGTGCTGATGGATGCCTGGATTCATCAGCAACGGGGCGAGAACTACGACCGTAACGGACAGTGGGCAGCCAGTGGCAAGGTTGAACCGCCCCTGCTGAAAGCCCTGCTCAGCGATCCGTTTTTCATGACCCAAGGCCCGAAGAGTACCGGCCGCGAGGTCTTCAACCTGCCGTGGCTGGAGCAGCAACTGTCGCGCCTGCCAGGTTTCGCACCCGAAAACGTACAGGCGACACTGCTCGAACTGACGGCGCTGACAATCGTCGAATCGCTGCAAAGCGCTCAATCGAATACCGAAGAGCTTCTGGTCTGCGGGGGCGGTGCCCACAACGCCACGCTGATGAAGCGTTTGGCCGACCTGCTACCCAACGCCAAAGTCGCCAGTACCGCGACCCACGGCGTCGATCCGGACTGGGTAGAGGCCATGGCCTTCGCCTGGTTGGCCCATTGCTGTCTGGAAGGGATCGCCGCCAATCGCCCGAGCGTCACCGGCGCCAAAGGTCTGCGCGTACTCGGCGCCATCTACCCCAACTGACAAATCGCAGATAACAAAACGCCGCAGGACCGTGAGGTTCTGCGGCGTTTTATTGTGTACGGTGAAGCGCGATCAGATCGAGAACGAGGAGCCGCAACCACAAGTGGTGGTGGCATTCGGGTTCTTGATCACGAAACGTGAGCCTTCCAGACCTTCCTGATAATCCACCTCGGCACCTGCCAGGTACTGGAAGCTCATCGGATCGACCACCAGACTGACGCCTTCGCGCTCGACGATGGTGTCGTCCTCGGCCACATCTTCATCGAAGGTGAAGCCGTACTGAAACCCTGAACAACCGCCGCCCGTAACGAATACGCGCAGCTTCAAGCGATCATTCCCCTCTTCATCGACCAGGCTCTTCACCTTGTGCGCAGCACCTTGGGTGAATTGCAAAGCCGTGGGGGTGAAGGATTCGACGCTCATGCTGACTATCTCCCGGCGTTACGCCGCCATAATGCGTGATGACGCGCATTATCCGCTTGTCCTAGAAAATCGGTCAACTATTGTTACGGTATATCAATAAAGCTGATCAACCGACCAGAATGCAAAAAGGCCCGTCAAACGGGCCTTTTTACCAAGCAAGATCAGTCGTTACGGCAGCATGCCCGCGTGGGACAGACCCAGACGCTCATCCAGCCCGAACAGAATGTTCATGTTCTGCACCGCCTGACCCGACGCGCCCTTGACCAGGTTGTCGATCACCGAAAGCACCACCACCAGATCACCATCCTGTGGACGGTGAACCGCGATGCGGCAGACGTTGGCGCCACGCACGCTGCGGGTTTCCGGATGACTGCCGGCCGGCATCACGTCGACGAACGGCTCATTGGCATAACGTTTCTCGAACAGCGCCTGCAGATCCACCGAGCGATCCACCACGGTCGCGTAGAGCGTGGAGTGAATGCCACGGATCATCGGCGTCAGGTGTGGCACGAAAGTCAGACCGACATCCTTGCCTGCGGCACGACGCAGCCCCTGACGAATTTCCGGCAGATGACGGTGACCTTTCACCGCATAGGCCTTCATGCTTTCCGACGTCTCGGAGTACAGCGAGCCTACGGCAGCGCCACGACCGGCACCGCTGACACCGGACTTGCAGTCGGCGATCAGGTGAGAAGCATCGGCAATGCCCGCCTCGAGCAACGGCAGGAAGCCCAACTGCGTTGCGGTCGGATAGCAACCCGGCACCGCAATCAGACGCGCCTTCTTGATCTGCTCGCGATTGACTTCCGGCAAGCCGTAAACCGCCTCGTCCAGCAGCTCCGGCGCGCCGTGCGGCTGGCCGTACCACTTGGCCCATTCATCGGCGTCCTGCAGTCGGAAGTCAGCCGACAGGTCGATGACCTTGGTGCCGGCCGCCAGCAATTCGCCGGCCAGTGCGTGAGCAACGCCGTGTGGAGTGGCGAAGAACACCACGTCGCAAGCACCCAGCGTCTTGATGTCCGGCACGCTGAATGCCAGACCGTCGTAGTGACCGCGCAGGTTCGGGTACATATCAGCCACGGCCAGACCGGCCTCGGATCGGGAAGTGATTACCACCACTTCTGCCTGCGGATGCTGTGCCAACAGACGCAGCAGTTCGACACCGGTGTAACCCGTGCCGCCGACGATACCGACCTTGACCATAAACCTGCCCTCAACGAACCCACTGGAAAGCCGTCGATAATAGGGGCCGCGGCCCCCTGCGACAACCGTCAAGGTGACGTGCGGACGCTCAAACCTCTACTATCCGGCCTACCGTGAATGAGGGAATAACCAAAAATGCTCTATCTGTGGATCAAAGCGCTACATATCGTCAGCATCGTGTGCTGGTTTGCCGGCCTCTTCTATCTGCCGCGACTGTTCGTTTATCACGCGCAGAGTGAAGACACGATCAGCAAGGAACGCTTCAGCATCATGGAGCGCAAGCTCTATCGCGGCATCATGGGCCCGGCGATGATCGCCGCGCTGATCTTCGGCGGCTGGCTGATCTACCTCAACCCGGGCATCTTCAGCAGCGGTGGCTGGATCCACGCCAAACTGACGCTGGTCGTGCTGTTGATCGGTTACCACCACATGTGCGGCGCGCAGGTAAAACGTTTTGCCCGTGGCGAGAACACCCGCAGCCATGTCTTTTATCGCTGGTTCAATGAAGTGCCGGTTCTGATATTGCTGGCTATCGTAATTCTGGTCGTGGTCAAGCCGTTCTAACGTCAACAAATACAACTTTCCGGGGTACTTCCGATGTCGCTGCCCGCTCTGCTCGAACAACGTCTGCGCCTGCCTGTAGTGGCGGCGCCGATGTTCCTGATCTCCAATCCTGAACTGGTGCTGGCCTGCTGCCGCAACGGGGTGGTGGGCAGCCTCCCGGCGCTGAACCAACGCGAAAGCAGCGGGTTCAAGGCTTGGCTTGAGCAGATCGAAGCGGGGCTGGCGGCATTGGAGAACCCGGCGCCTTATGCCGTGAATCTGATTGTTCACAAGAGCAATCCACGTCTGGAGACGGACCTGAACATCTGCGTCGAGCACAAAGTGCCCATCGTCATCACCAGTCTTGGTGCCGTGAAGGAACTGGTAGACGCCGTGCACAGTTACGGCGGCCTGGTCTTCCACGACGTGACGACCCGTCGCCATGCCGAGAAAGCCGCCGAGGCCGGTGTCGATGGTTTGATCGCCGTCGCAGCCGGTGCCGGTGGGCACGCCGGGACCTGGAGCCCGTTTTCGCTGATCGCCGAGATCCGCGAATTCTTCGACAAGACCCTGTTGCTTGCAGGATGTTTGAACCACGGGCATGAGATTCTCGCCGCACAACTGCTCGGCGCGGATCTGGCCTACTTCGGCACACGATTTATCGGTACCACTGAAAGTCATGCGCCTGACGCCTACAAGGAGATGCTGCTGACTGCCAAAGCCGCCGACATCATTCATACTCCTGCCGTGTCCGGTGTTCCGGCCAGTTTCATGCGCCAAAGCCTGGAGGCCGCCGGTTTCGACATGGCAGCCCTGCAAGGCAAGGGGGAAGTGAATTTCGGCGACAAGCTCAAGCCGATCAACGACGAAGCCAAGGCCTGGAAAACCGTGTGGTCGGCGGGCCAGGGCGTGGGGCAGATCGACGATCTGCCAAGCGTGGATCAACTGGTGGCGCGTCTCGATGCCGAGTACCGCCAGGCCCTCGAGCATGCAGCGCAACTGCCGAAGCGCTGGCCGCGCTGAATGAAACACGGCCAGTCGCTGTCTGACTGGCCTTAGACTCAATTTATCTCGCGACAAGGATGCCTCGGCCATGAGCGAACCCCGTTACAAGATCGTTTTCGACGGCGCGCTCCAGCCCGGCGTCGATATCACCACGGCCAAGCTCAACCTGGCCCATCTGTTCAAAAGCGATGTTGCCGCCATCGAGCGTCTGTTCAATGGCCGCACCGTCGCGCTCAAGCGTGATCTGTCCCACAGCGATGCGCAGACTTATCTGCAAGCGCTGGGCAAGACCGGGATTGATGCCCGGATCGAGACGGAAACGCCCATCGAGCTGAATCTGTCGGATGTCCACGAACACAACGCTGCCGTAACGGAGCCAGACTCACCTTATGCACCGCCTCGTGCTGCCGTCGGTGACAGGCTGCCGGAGTTCGCACCTCTGAAGCCGCTCAGCGCCGAGGGCAGAATCGGCCGTTTGCGTTACCTGGCATGGTCGATGGTATTGAGCCTTGTAACCTTGCCGATTGTCAGCGTGTTCGCATTGATCGGTCTGGGCCTGGTGAGCACCGACTCGACGACCGGCCTGATCATCGGCGGTCTCCTCGCCTTCTTCCTGTTTCTGGCCTTCGCGATCGTCGGCATCCTGTTCAGCATTCAACGATTGCACGATATTGGCTGGTCCGGGTGGCTCTGGCTGCTGACCCTGGTACCGTTCGTGGGCAGCTTCTTCCCGCTGGTGATCATGGTCGTACCGGGCAATACCGGCGCCAACCGCTATGGCCCACCGCCTCCGCCGAACAGCACGGCAGTCAAAGTGCTGTGCTCGCTGTGGATCGTGTTTATCGGGCTGTTTTTCGTGGGTGGCCTGCTGGGCGGGATCACCGCCATCCAGCAGGAATATGAAAGCAGCCTTGAAAGCAGTTACGAGAGCGGTTCGGTAACCACCGATGAAATCGATGTAGAAGTCGAGCCCGCCGCGAATTCGGCAGACGATGCAGCCGAAGCCGCCCTCGCCCCTGTAGACTCTGCGAAAGAATGAACAACGCTCCCCGCCGTGACACCTGCGTCCACGGCGCGGCGCTGTTGCGATGGAGATTTGCATGACCCGTTACGCTCTGATCACCGGCGCCTCCAGCGGCATCGGCCTGGCCATGGCCGAAGCCCTGGCACGCCGTGGCCGCAGCCTGATTCTGGTGGCTCGCCAGCGTGATCAGCTGGAAAGCATTGCGATTGAATTGACCCAGCGTTTCGGCGTGGAAGTGTTGTTCCGCGCCTGCGACCTCGGCGAGCCGCTGCGCCTGTCCGGTTTTTTGCTGGAGCTTGAGGAAGGCGACCGGCAGATCGATCTGTTGGTCAATTGCGCCGGCATCGGTACCTGCGG
>NZ_JAOEJU010000046.1 GCF_025447595.1 Pseudomonas koreensis
TCGGCGATGCATCGTTTCACTTCTGAGTTCGGGATGGGATCAGGTGGTTCCAACGCTCTATGGTCGTCAAGAAATTCGGGTACTGACTCGTGACCAGATGGCCTCGCTTCAGCAAATTGGGTATGTGACAGCTTTCGGTGTTTTGTGAACGTCGAACTTTCGGTTCATTTTCGTCTTCACACACCGCAATCTGGCCTTTCGACGCAAATTGCTTGGGTGTTA
This sequence comes from Pseudomonas koreensis, assembly GCF_025447595.1. Taxonomy (GTDB): domain Bacteria; phylum Pseudomonadota; class Gammaproteobacteria; order Pseudomonadales; family Pseudomonadaceae; genus Aquipseudomonas; species Aquipseudomonas koreensis_H. Next base: position 223 of record NZ_JAOEJU010000046.1, read on the forward strand.
TATGGTCAAGCCTCACGGGCAATTAGTATTGGTTAGCTCAACGCCTCACAGCGCTTACACACCCAACCTATCAACGTCGTAGTCTTCGACGGCCCTTCAGGGAACTCAAGGTTCCAGTGAGATCTCATCTTGAGGCAAGTTTCCCGCTTAGATGCTTTCAGCGGTTATCTTTCCCGAACATAGCTACCCGGCAATGCCACTGGCGTGACAACCGGAACACCAGAGGTTCGTCCACTCCGGTCCTCTCGTACTAGGAGCAGCCCCTCTCAAATCTCAAACGTCCACGGCAGATAGGGACCGAACTGTCTCACGACGTTCTAAACCCAGCTCGCGTACCACTTTAAATGGCGAACAGCCATACCCTTGGGACCGGCTTCAGCCCCAGGATGTGATGAGCCGACATCGAGGTGCCAAACACCGCCGTCGATATGAACTCTTGGGCGGTATCAGCCTGTTATCCCCGGAGTACCTTTTATCCGTTGAGCGATGGCCCTTCCATACAGAACCACCGGATCACTAAGACCTACTTTCGTACCTGCTCGACGTGTCTGTCTCGCAGTCAAGCGCGCTTTTGCCTTTATACTCTACGACCGATTTCCGACCGGTCTGAGCGCACCTTCGTACTCCTCCGTTACTCTTTAGGAGGAGACCGCCCCAGTCAAACTACCCACCATACACTGTCCTCGATCCGGATAACGGACCTGAGTTAGAACCTCAAAGTTGCCAGGGTGGTATTTCAAGGATGGCTCCACGCGAACTGGCGTCCACGCTTCAAAGCCTCCCACCTATCCTACACAAGCAAATTCAAAGTCCAGTGCAAAGCTATAGTAAAGGTTCACGGGGTCTTTCCGTCTAGCCGCGGATACACTGCATCTTCACAGCGATTTCAATTTCACTGAGTCTCGGGTGGAGACAGCGCCGCCATCGTTACGCCATTCGTGCAGGTCGGAACTTACCCGACAAGGAATTTCGCTACCTTAGGACCGTTATAGTTACGGCCGCCGTTTACCGGGGCTTCGATCAAGAGCTTCGCGTTAGCTAACCCCATCAATTAACCTTCCGGCACCGGGCAGGCGTCACACCCTATACGTCCACTTTCGTGTTTGCAGAGTGCTGTGTTTTTAATAAACAGTCGCAGCGGCCTGGTATCTTCGACCGGCGTGGGCTTACGCAGCAAGTGCTTCACCCTCACCGGCGCACCTTCTCCCGAAGTTACGGTGCCATTTTGCCTAGTTCCTTCACCCGAGTTCTCTCAAGCGCCTTGGTATTCTCTACCCAACCACCTGTGTCGGTTTGGGGTACGGTTCCTGGTTATCTGAAGCTTAGAAGCTTTTCTTGGAAGCATGGCATCAACCACTTCGTCGCCTAAAGGCAACTCGTCATCAGCTCTCGGCCTTAAGATCCCGGATTTACCTAAGATCTCAGCCTACCACCTTAAACTTGGACAACCAACGCCAAGCTGGCCTAGCCTTCTCCGTCCCTCCATCGCAATAACCAGAAGTACAGGAATATTAACCTGTTTTCCATCGACTACGCTTTTCAGCCTCGCCTTAGGGACCGACTAACCCTGCGTCGATTAACGTTGCGCAGGAAACCTTGGTCTTTCGGCGTGGGTGTTTTTCACACCCATTGTCGTTACTCATGTCAGCATTCGCACTTCTGATACCTCCAGCAAGCTTCTCAACTCACCTTCACAGGCTTACAGAACGCTCCTCTACCGCATCACCTAAGTGATACCCGTAGCTTCGGTGTATGGTTTGAGCCCCGTTACATCTTCCGCGCAGGCCGACTCGACTAGTGAGCTATTACGCTTTCTTTAAAGGGTGGCTGCTTCTAAGCCAACCTCCTAGCTGTCTAAGCCTTCCCACATCGTTTCCCACTTAACCATAACTTTGGGACCTTAGCTGACGGTCTGGGTTGTTTCCCTTTTCACGACGGACGTTAGCACCCGCCGTGTGTCTCCCATGCTCGGCACTTGTAGGTATTCGGAGTTTGCATCGGTTTGGTAAGTCGGGATGACCCCCTAGCCGAAACAGTGCTCTACCCCCTACAGTGATACATGAGGCGCTACCTAAATAGCTTTCGAGGAGAACCAGCTATCTCCGAGCTTGATTAGCCTTTCACTCCGATCCACAGGTCATCCGCTAACTTTTCAACGGTAGTCGGTTCGGTCCTCCAGTCAGTGTTACCTAACCTTCAACCTGCCCATGGATAGATCGCCCGGTTTCGGGTCTATACCCAGCGACTAAACGCCCTATTAAGACTCGCTTTCGCTACGCCTCCCCTATTCGGTTAAGCTCGCCACTGAATATAAGTCGCTGACCCATTATACAAAAGGTACGCAGTCACAGAACAAAGTCTGCTCCCACTGCTTGTACGCATACGGTTTCAGGATCTATTTCACTCCCCTCTCCGGGGTTCTTTTCGCCTTTCCCTCACGGTACTAGTTCACTATCGGTCAGTCAGTAGTATTTAGCCTTGGAGGATGGTCCCCCCATATTCAGACAAAGTTTCTCGTGCTCCGTCCTACTCGATTTCATGACTAAGAGACTTTCGCGTACAGGGCTATCACCCACTATGGCCGCACTTTCCAGAGCGTTCCGCTAATCTCAAAGCCACTTAAGGGCTAGTCCCCGTTCGCTCGCCACTACTAAGGGAATCTCGGTTGATTTCTTTTCCTCAGGGTACTTAGATGTTTCAGTTCCCCTGGTTCGCCTCTTGCACCTATGTATTCAGTACAAGATAACCATCTTGTGATGGCTGGGTTCCCCCATTCAGACATCTCCGGATCAAAGTCTGTTTGCCGACTCCCCGAAGCTTTTCGCAGGCTACCACGTCTTTCATCGCCTCTGACTGCCAAGGCATCCACCGTATGCGCTTCTTCACTTGACCATATAACCCCAAGCAATCTGGTTATACTGTGAAGACGACATTCGCCGAAAATTCGAATTTCTCAACTAAGAGAACTCACAAATTTTACCTTAGCCTGATCACCACCAGTGAAAGTGGATCTCAGTCTATCTTTCTATCACATACCCAAATTTTTAAAGAACGAACTAGTCAAAGACTAGAAATCAACATTCACCATCACAGCGATGGAATGCTCATTTCTAAGCTCTTACTTCAGAAGCAGTAGTGGTGGAGCCAAGCGGGATCGAACCGCTGACCTCCTGCGTGCAAGGCAGGCGCTCTCCCAGCTGAGCTATGGCCCCGTATTTCTACAGGCGTTTCCCACACAAAATTGGTGGGTCTGGGCAGATTCGAACTGCCGACCTCACCCTTATCAGGGGTGCGCTCTAACCAACTGAGCTACAGACCCAATTTCG
>NZ_JAOEJU010000047.1 GCF_025447595.1 Pseudomonas koreensis
GAGTAGGTCATCGTCAAGATTAAATTCCGAAACCCCAATTGCGAAAGCAGTTGGGGTTTTGTTTTGTCCGCAGGAAAATGGATTGTTTGAATTCTATGCAGCGGCCCGGTGCATGGCTATTATTCGGGCCTCATTCTGAGGCGAGACCTGCATGCTGACGTTGTTGAACCTTCTGAAGGATGGTCGATTCCATTCCGGTCAGGCCCTGGGTGTTGCCCTGGGAATTAGTCGAAGTGCAGTGTGGAAGCAGCTCCAGCACCTGGAGGCTGAGCTTGGGTTGTCCATACATAAAGTTCGAGGGCGAGGCTATCAATTAGCCTCGCCATTGGCGTTGCTTGACTCGCTCAAGATAGAGGAAGGTCTTTCCGGCTGGCCTGTCAGTATCTTTGATTCCGTAGACTCTACTAATGCTGAATCGTTGCGCGAGGTAGATCGAGGGCGGGCGGCTCCCTTTCTTGTACTGGCTGAGCGCCAAAGCTCAGGGCGTGGGCGTAGAGGACGTAAATGGGTGAGCCCGTTTGCTGAAAACCTCTATTACAGCCTCGTGTTGCGCATCGATGGTGGGATGCGTCAGCTTGAGGGGTTAAGTCTTGTTGTCGGGCTCGCGGTCATGCAGGCCCTGCATGCGCTTGGGGTGCCGGGTGCAGGGTTGAAATGGCCCAATGATGTATTGGTCGGGCGAAAAAAAATCGCCGGGATCCTGTTGGAGCTGGTTGGTGATCCTGCAGACGTGTGTCATGTGGTGTTGGGCATAGGCATCAATGTGAACATGCAGGCTACAGACGAAGTCGATCAGCAATGGACTTCAATGCGTTTAGAGTCGGGAAAAATTTGTGATCGCAATATTCTGGCGGTTGAGCTGAGCAAACAACTTCAACTCTATCTGCAGCGTCACCAATCAGGCGGTTTCTCTGCGCTTCAGGCGGAGTGGGAGGCGAGTCATTTGTGGCAAGGGCAGCCGGTTTCTCTTACTGCCGGTGTCAATCAGGTAGAGGGTGTGGTGCTGGGAATCGATATTCGAGGCGCGCTTCGGCTGAAGGTAGATGGTGTGGAAAAAGTCTTTAGTGGTGGTGAGCTCAGCTTGAGGTTGCGTGATGATTCTTGAGCTCGATTGTGGAAACAGCTTTATCAAGTGGCGTGTATTGCGCGCTGAGGCGGGCGCCTTGATCGCGGAAGGTGTGGTCGACTCTGATGGGGCATTGGTTGACAGTCTTCGAGCGCTCGAGAAAGTGTCTCTCGATAAATGCCGCCTTGTCAGCGTAAGAACTGAAGATGAGACCAATTTGCTGATTGGCTTGCTCAAGCATGAGTTCGGCATTTCCGTTGTCTGTGCGGCGCCCGCTCGCGAGATGTCCGGCGTAAAGAATGGTTACGACGATTATGAGCGTCTTGGGCTCGATCGATGGCTGGCGATGCTTGGTGGTTTTCACTTGGCTAAAGGGGCTTGTTTGGTCCTTGATTTCGGGACGGCGGTGACTGCTGATTTCATCTCGGCGGACGGTGAGCATCTGGGGGGCTTCATTTGTCCTGGGATGCCACTGATGCGTAATCAGTTGCGTACGCATACTCGAAAAATTCGCTATGGGGACCTGGCGGCGGAGCGGGCATTGACGAGTCAGGCTCCAGGGCGCAACACGGCTGAGGCTGTCGAGCGTGGCTGTTCGTTGATGCTAAGAGGGTTCGTATTGACGCAGCTGGAGATGGCGCGTTCCTACTGGGGTGATGACTACAGTGTCTTCATTACGGGTGGTGATGCCGAGTTGGTCTCGGATGTCGCGCCTGAGGCTCGGGTTGTTGCCGATTTGGTGTTCGTGGGTTTGGCTATGGCGTGTCCTTTGTCCTGAGGTTTGTATGCGTTGGTTGTTCCTTCTGCTTCTGGTACTCAATGTGTTTTATTACGTCTGGCATCAGCAGGAGGCCCCGCTACGCGCAAAGGATGTCACGCCTCTCAGTCTTTATCGTGGGTCGCAACAGGATATTCGCTTGCTGAGTGAGGCTGGTGGTGATGCTTCCCGTGAAAAAAGGGCTGGGGGAAAGCCTGATGGGCAGTGCCTTTATGTGGGTGGTTTGGCGCGCCCTGAGTCCGCTCAGGCGTTGGAGCAGCGCTTGACGGAGCTTGGAGCAAAAGCTCTTCCCTCGTCAAAAGAGTCTTCCGGCGGCTCATATTGGTTCCAGATTACGCCCGAAACCCAGCGTTTGTTGGGTGATGCTCAGCTACAAAACCTTTCCAAGGAATTCAATGAGTTAAAACATAAAATAATGCTGTGCGAGGGGGTTGCACCTGCTGAATAGTTTGCATAGAATGGCGCCCGCTCCACAGCGAAGACCTGAAAAGGTAGTAGCGGTGGAGTGATGTCAATGCAGCTAACCTCAGGTTTTTAAATGAGAAAATGCTTGACAGGGGTTTGGCATAGTATAGAATGCCGGCCTGATTAGGAGGGGTTCCCGAGCGGCCAAAGGGATCAGACTGTAAATCTGACGTCTACGACTTCGAAGGTTCGAATCCTTCTCCCTCCACCAGATTTTAGCGTGAGCTGCAGGCTCCGCGGGTATAGTTTAGTGGTAGAACCTCAGCCTTCCAAGCTGATGATGCGGGTTCGATTCCCGCTACCCGCTCCAAGTTTGCAGGTTGTGCAAAGTGTTACGCTCTTGTAGCTCAGTTGGTAGAGCACACCCTTGGTAAGGGTGAGGTCAGCGGTTCAAATCCGCTCAAGAGCTCCATATGACAAGGCAGATATGAAAATATCTGCCTTTGTTTTAATGGCTTGTGTTGTTTGCTCAATTTCTTCTGTTAGGGGTGATATCGATGGCTAAGGAAAAATTTGATCGTTCCCTGCCGCACGTCAACGTTGGCACCATCGGTCACGTAGACCACGGTAAAACCACGCTGACCGCTGCTCTGACTCGCGTCTGCTCCGAAGTTTTCGGTTCGGCCGTAGTTGAATTCGACAAGATCGACAGCGC
>NZ_JAOEJU010000048.1 GCF_025447595.1 Pseudomonas koreensis
TCATCGAAGTACTGCCCCTGAAAGCGCAGCGGCTGGTTCAGGTAGTCCTCGGTCGCCAGTTCCAGCGAGGTAACCTTGCCGTAGGCGCTGTATTTGGCTGACCAGACGATGTCGCCGCTGTAGTCGGTCAGTTCCTGCGGGGTGCCGAGGTGGTCGAGCTGGTAGTAGAACGGGCAGGCGCGTTTCGGGCCTTTGCCGTCGAGCATCGCCAGTGGGCGGAAGGTGCCGGGTTCGTAGATGAAGCTGCGGTGCTGTGTCGGGCTGCTTTCGGCGATCAGGTGGTCGCCTTGCCAGAAGAACTCGGTGCTCTGGCCGTCGACGGTTTTGCGGATGCGCCGGCCGAAGGCGTCGTATTGGTAGGTGGCGGTGGTGCCGTCGGGGCGGGTCAGGCCGATCAGGCGGTGCTGGCTGTCGTAGCGGTATTCGGTGACGAGGGTTTGCGCGCGGCCGCGGCGTTCTCGGATCAGGTTGCCGAAGGCGTCGTAGTCGTAGTGGCGGTCGCCCTGCATCAGCAGGCGATTGCCTTTGATCTGTGTCGGGCCGGGACGGTCCTGCATCAGCAGGTTGCCGGCCGGGTCATGGGCGAAGGTTTCCGGCAGGTCGTCGCGGGTATGGCGTACGCGGATCAGCCGGTCGAGGGCGTCGTACGTGTAGCTGCGCTGGCCATGGCGGGTGTCGGCGATGTGTTCGAGGTTGCCGTTGGCGCTGTAGGCAAAGTCGCGTCGATACAGCGAGTTGCGCTGATGGCCTACGGCGTGGGCGCTTAACCGGCCCTGTTCGTCGTAGGCGTATTCGCTGAGCAGCAGGCCTTGCTGACGTTGCTGTTCGCGGCCGTTCTGGTAGACGTGGCGGGTGAGCAAGGCGCCGTTGAGGTCGATCGCCGTCAGCGCGCCGCCCTTGGCGTAGTGGTAATAGAGCTTGCTGTTGTCCGGCAGGCGCAGACGGGTGAGCTGGCCGCAGGCGTCGTAGGTGTAGCCCAAGGTGCCCCAGCCCTGATGCTCGCGCACGAGGCGATCCTGCAGGTCGTATTCGAAGGCCAGCGGGTGATCCTGGCCGTCATCGACGCCGACCAAACGGCCTAAACGATCATAGCGGTAGCTGACTTCGACCCCGTCGGGCAGGGTCTTGAGCAACAAGCGCCCAGCAGCATCACGTTGGTAAGCGGTGACCAGCGTCGAGCCGTCCTCGCCGAACTCGGTTTTTTCCAGCAGGTGGCCGTTGCGGTCGTAGGCGTAGGCCGTGCGTCGGCCATCGAAGCCGGTTTCCTGTCGGATCAGTCCGGTGGGCGTGTAGTCCAGCCGGTACTTTTCGCCGGACTCGTTCTCGATTTCCGTCAGCAGCAGCTGAGCATGGTCGTAGCGGTATTGCAGGCGTGTGCCGTCCGGGTTGATCCGCCGGCTGACCAGGTGCAGGTCGTCGTCATACTCGTAGCGGGTGATGCGCCCCAGTTCATCGCGTTCGGCGGTGATCTGGCCGTAGGCGCTGTAGGACCAGGCGCGGGTGGAGCCGGTCGGCGAGGTGGTCTGGATCAGCCGGCCAACGGCGTCCCACGCCTGGCGGGTGACCGCGCCATGTTCGTCCTGCGCCGTAATCCGCCGTCCCAACGCGTCGTAGGAAAACTTGCGAACCCCACCGTCCGGCAGGCTTTCCTCGACCAACTGGCCCAGGTCGTTCCACACGAATACGTGCCGGCCGCTGTCCGGATAACGGATCGACCGCAACCGTCCCTGCGCGTCAAAGTGGTAATGGATGACGTGGCCGTCCGGGTCGACCGCCTCGGTGATATCCCCCTGAGCATTGCGCCGGTACGTCCACACCGCATCGCCACGTGAGCGGCTGTGCAGGAAACCATTGCGGTACTCGTAGGACGTCGGCGCATCGTCCGGCGGAATCAGCGCGATCAGCCGTCCGGCGTCGTCATAGCGATACTCGGTGACCGCCCCCAGCGCATCCTGCTCGGCGACCAGTCGGCCCTGCGTGTCGTAGGCCTTGAGCTGTTCGCCACCGTCGGCGGCAACCTGACGTACCAGCCGCGCGGTGTCGTCGTGGACGTAAGTTTCCTCAGTCCCATCGACGTAGTGCACCGTGACGCTGCCGGCGTCATCCCAGACGTAACGCGTATCCATCTGCGAAAACGACGCCCAGTGCCGCACACAGCGCGCTGCCTTGCCAGCGCGTTCCCACTCCCAGAAGAAGCTCGCGCCACCGCTCAGTTGCCGTTGCAGGATGACGTGCCGGTCGTCGTAGTCGTAACGCTCGC
>NZ_JAOEJU010000049.1 GCF_025447595.1 Pseudomonas koreensis
TTGATCGCCGGCCCGCTCATGGTCACGCCGCCGCCATCGATCTTGATGAAGCTGCCACCGCCGACCAGTGTCAGTTCAGCCCCGGCCTCCAGCACCACTTTCATGCCACTGCTCAGGTGAATTTCCTGCCCCGCGTCGATGAATTGCCCGGTGCCGATCTTGATGTGCTGGTTCACGCCCACGGTCAGGTGGTCGTTGGCCCGTGCTTCGACTTTGCGGTCTTCGTAGACGGTGTGGTGTTCTTCGGCCTTGAATTCCGTGTAGCTGTTCTTTTCCACGACGTCGTGGCGTTCGTTGCCGACGCGGATTTTCTGGTCGTGTTCGATGTTCTCGTCCCAGTCGCGCTGGGCGTGGAGGAAGATCTGTTCCTGGCCTTTCTTGTCTTCGATGCGCAGTTCGTTGAATCCACCGCCACCCATGGAGCTCAGGGTCTTGAAGGTGGTGCGCGTCTTGTTCGCCGGCAGGGCGTAGGGGACGGTGTTTTCCTTGTGGTACAGGCAGCCGCTGATCAGCGGCTGGTCGGGGTCGCCTTCGAGGAAGGTGACCAGCACTTCCATGCCGATGCGCGGGATGGCGATGCCGCCGTACTGGGCGCCGGCCCAGGCGGAAGACACGCGCAGCCAGCAGCTGGTCTTGTCGTCGGCCTGGCCTTCGCGGTCCCAGTGGAACTGGACTTTGACGCGGCCGTATTCGTCGCAGTGGATTTCTTCACCCTTAGGGCCGGTGACCACGGCGCTCTGGCTGCCGAGGATGCGCGGTTTCGGGTGGTGCAGGGGCGGGCGGTTCGGCACGTCCCACGGGGTGGCCTGGAAGCGGTTGCGGTAGCCCTGATGGAAATCGTCTTTCAGCGCGGTGGTGTCGCTGGTGACCGACTCTTCCAGCACTTGCGGCTGCTTGCCTTCGTGGTGGACTTCGGTGAGCAGCCAGAGGTCATTCCACTTGGCCTTCGGGTGTTCTTTCAGCGCGAGGAAATGGCCGCTGACCAGCAACGGCTGATCACTGCGACCCTCGGCGAGCTGGAAGTCGCTGCGATGGCGTTCGAGGGCGCGTTTGGCCAGGTGTTTGCCGCGCTCGCGGTCGATGAAACGGCCCGGGTAGTCGTAGTCCTCGAGGTCGGGCAGGGCGTCGCCACGGTTTTCGCTTTCGAGGGTGATCCGCGGTTTTTCGAAGTCGTAGTCGCGGCGGGTGGTGCGGCTGGTGCGGGTTTCCAGGCGCAGGTCGAAGCGCTTGATCACCGGGTCGCTGGCGACCATGCCGGAGTCCTGCTGATAGGCCACCGGTGCCAGTTTGTGGAACACCGTCTGGTCATCGCCGAACACCAGTTTGTGCGCCGTGGCGCTGTGCTGGAAGTGGTAGTGAATGCCTTCTTCTTCGCACAGGCGCTGGATGAAATGCAGGTCCGATTCGTCGTACTGCACGCAGTAGAGACGATCGGGGTAGATCGAACCGGTCTGAAATTCATAGGCGTTGCCCTGGATACCGTGTTCTTCGAGCACCTTGCCGATGATTTTCGGCACGCTGAGGTTCTGGAAGATTCGCTGGTTGATCCGGTGCGCGAGGTACGCCAGTTGCGGGCGCAGGGTCACGGAGTAGCGCGTCAGGCGCTTGCCGGAATCGCCTTGCGCGGCGCGGTAGATCAGGCCGTGGATGCCGCTGCCGTCGGGCGACAGCTGCAAAAAGGCCGGTTTGTGCAGCAGGGTTTCGAGGTCCAGCGACGGCTGCTCACTGACCAGCTCCACCTCGAATACGAAAGGCTGGCTGACGGCTTCCCGACCGGTGAGGGTAAACACCTGGAAATCGGCGGAAAGACCTTCGATGGTCAGGGCAAAGTGGGTTTCATTGGCCGGCGCGAACATCCCTTGTTCCTCGTGCTGTACAGCGGCGCCCGTCGACCGCTAAACCGGTCAACGCGCGCAAAATTCTGGAGGGGCGTAAACAACATCGACCAGCAGAGCTGGCCGATGCTTGAAACGATCAGCCGTAATTAAACGACTGGAGCACGCCAGTCATCGGAACCCGAAGTACCGGATACTTCGTGGGTCCAGGTGATTTTGCGGTAGGTGAACTGCACTTCTTCCAGGTGGGTGAAGTGCGCGTTGCCTGGATC
>NZ_JAOEJU010000005.1 GCF_025447595.1 Pseudomonas koreensis
AGATGTGTATAAGAGACAGCATTCAACATTTGCGTTGACTGGCAGACCGCCTTCGCGAGCAAGCTCGCTCCCACAGGGTTTATTACTGGGCCGGACACCTGAGTAGGCGTCCGGCTGATCGGGGTTAGCCGATAGTCATCAGGCTGGCGTTACCGCCCGCCGCTGCGGTGTTGACGCTCAACGCGCGCTCGATCACCAGACGCTCCAGCGCAATGTTGGTCTCGCCCTGGGACAGGCCTTGAACCCCAACGATGGCGCCGGCACGCTTGGCGATCTGCTGGCAGACCGCACGCAACTGGTCGGAATGGCCGTGATGCAGAACCGCATCGAACACCACGTCGTCCTTGTTCCAGTCGGAAACCAGTTTGATCCGCGCCTGAATTTCCTTCGGCAGGCGTGCGAACAATGCCTTGCTGGTGTCGGATTCCGGCCAGACCGCCGAACCGCCCACCGCCAGTACCGCAGCGAGTTGAGTCAGCAGATCACCTTCGATGTCCGCCAGGCACAGCACGTGCTCGCGCGGCAGGATCGCGTAGCTGTTCTTCTCGCCGGTCGGGCCGGCCAGTACGCGGGTGATACCGCTTTGCGACTGCGCTGCGTACTGCACGCACAGGGTGCTCAGGTCGGCGAACTTGTTGCTGTCGGCCCAGGCTTTCAGGGCAACCAGCGGTTTGCTCAGGGCATCGCGCAGACGAACGTCCGGTGCCACGGCAGCATCACCGCGAGCGAAGGATTGTTCGATGGCATCGGTAGGACGCGTCGACAGCAGACGGTACAGGTACAGCGGGCCACCGGCTTTTGGACCCGTACCCGACAGGCCTTCACCACCGAACGGCTGAACGCCAACTACGGCACCCACGATGTTGCGGTTGACGTAGACGTTACCGGCGTTGACGTTGTCGATCACCTTGGCGATGGTCTCGTCGATGCGGGTGTGCACGCCGAGGGTCAGGCCGTAACCGGAGGCATTGATCTGGGCGATCAACTGGTCGATCTCTTTACGCTTGTAGCGCACCACGTGCAGCACCGGGCCAAAGATCTCGCGTTGCAGCTCGTCGAAGCTTTCCAGCTCGATCAGGGTCGGCATGACGAAGGTGCCGCGTTTGACTTCCTCGGCATCGGCGATGGCCACCTGGTACACGTTGCGACCTTTGTCGCGCATGCCCTGGATGTGCTTCTCGATACCGGCCTTGGCTTCGGCGTCGATCACCGGGCCAATGTCCACGGACAGGCGCTCCGGGTTGCCGAGACGGCTTTCAGCCATCGCGCCTTTGAGCATTTCGATGACGCGATCAGCGGAATCTTCCTGCAAGCACAGGACACGCAGGGCCGAGCAACGCTGGCCGGCGCTGTCGAAAGCCGACGACACCACGTCGATCACTACCTGTTCGGTCAGGGCCGAAGAGTCGACGATCATCGCGTTCTGGCCGCCGGTTTCGGCGATCAGCGGAATCGGACGGCCCTGGTTGTCGAGGCGACCGGCGATGTTGCGTTGCAACAGGCGCGCGACTTCGGTGGAACCGGTGAACATCACGCCTTTGACGCGCTCATCGCCCACCAGACCGGCGCCGACAGTTTCACCGCGCCCCGGCAGCAGTTGCAGCACGCCTTCCGGAATCCCGGCTTCGAGCAGCAGACGCACGGCTTGTGCGGCGACCAGCGGAGTCTGTTCGGCCGGTTTGGCCAGCACCGGGTTACCGGCGGCCAGTGCGGCGGCGACTTGACCGCTGAAGATCGCCAGCGGGAAGTTCCACGGGCTGATGCAGACCACCGGGCCCAGTGGGCGGTGGGCGTCGTTGCTGAAATCGTTGCGTGCCTGCACCGCGTAATAACGCAGGAAGTCGACGGCTTCGCGGACTTCGGCGATGGCGTTGGCGAAGGTCTTGCCGGCTTCACGGGCCAGCAGGCCCATCAGCGGCTGGATCTCGCCTTCCATCAGGTCAGCGGCACGCTCCAGAATCGCAGCGCGCTCGGCGGGCGGGGTGGCCTGCCAGATCGGTGCGGCGTTCAGGGCGCATTGAATGGCGTTGTCGACGTCTTCGACGGTGGCTTCCTGCACGTGGCCGACCACGTCACGCAGATCGGACGGGTTCAGCACCGGTGCCGGCGCTTCGTTGCTGGAGGCGCAACCGAGCATCGGCGCGGCTTTCCAGTTGTTGTGTGCGGTGGCCAGCAGGGCGCAGGACAGCGAGGCCAGACGATGTTCGTTGGCCATGTCGATGCCGCTGGAGTTGGCGCGCTCGGAACCATACAGATCACGCGGCAGCGGAATGCGCGGGTGCGGCAGGCCGAAACCACCTTCCACGGTTGCCATCTGCTCGATCTGAGCAACCGGATCGGCCACCAGTTCCTGGATCGAAATCGACTGGTCGGCGATGCGGTTGACGAACGAAGTGTTGGCGCCGTTTTCCAGCAGACGACGTACGAGGTACGCCAGCAGGGTTTCGTGGGTGCCGACCGGAGCGTACACACGGCACGGACGGTTCAGCTTGCCTTCGGAAACCTTGCCTACAACCTGCTCGTACAACGGTTCGCCCATGCCGTGCAGGCACTGGAATTCGTACTGGCCCGGGTAATAGTTCTGACCGGCAATGTGATAAATCGCCGACAGAGTGTGGGCGTTGTGCGTGGCGAACTGCGGGTAGATGACTTCCGGCACCGACAGCAGTTTGCGGGCGCAGGCGATGTAGGAAACGTCGGTGTACACCTTGCGGGTGTAGACCGGATAGCCTTCCAGGCCTTCGACCTGGGCGCGCTTGATTTCGCTGTCCCAGTACGCGCCTTTCACCAGACGGATCATCAGGCGATGACGGCTGCGGCGAGCCAGGTCGATCACGTAGTCGATCACGTACGGGCAACGCTTCTGGTAGGCCTGGATCACGAAACCGATGCCGTTCCAGCCAGTCAGTTGCGGCTCGAAGCACAGGCGCTCGAGCAGATCCAGCGACAGCTCCAGGCGGTCGGCTTCTTCGGCGTCGATGTTCAGGCCGATGTCGTATTGCTTGGCCAGCAGGGTCAGCGACAGCAGGCGCGGGTACAGCTCGTCCATCACGCGCTCGTACTGGGCGCGGCTGTAGCGCGGGTGCAGGGCGGACAGTTTGATCGAGATGCCCGGGCCTTCATAAATCCCACGGCCGTGGGACGCTTTGCCGATCGAGTGAATGGCTTGTTCGTACGAGGCCAGGTACTTCTGGGCGTCGTGTTCGGTCAGCGCCGCTTCACCGAGCATGTCGTAGGAATAACGGAAGCCCTTGGCTTCGAACTTGCTCGCGTTGGCCAGGGCTTCGGCGATGGTTTCGCCGGTCACGAACTGCTCGCCCATCAGGCGCATGGCCATGTCGACGCCCTTGCGGATCATCGGCTCGCCGCTCTTGCCGATGATGCGGCTCAGGGATGAAGTCAGGCCGGCTTCGTTGTGGGTGGAGACCAGTTTGCCGGTCAGCAGCAGGCCCCAGGTCGCCGCGTTGACGAACAGCGACGGGCTGTTGCCCAGGTGCGGCTGCCAGTTGCCGGTGCTGATCTTGTCGCGGATCAGTGCATCGCGAGTGCCCTTGTCCGGGATGCGCAGCAGCGCTTCGGCCAGGCACATCAGTGCCACGCCTTCCTGGGACGACAGGGAAAATTCCTGCAGCAGACCCTGAACAATGCCTGCACGACCGCCGGCACTCTTCTGGTTACGCAGTTTTTCCGCGATGGTTGCGGCGAGTTTGTTGGTGGCTTCGGCCATCGGTGCCGGCAGGCGAGCCTGCTCGATCAACATCGGCACGACTTCCGGCTCAGGGCGACGGTAAGCGGCGGTGATCGAGGCACGCAGCACCGATTGCGGCAGGATGCTTTCGGCGAATTCAAGGAAGCATTGGTGAGCGTGATCGGTATGGACTTCGCCCGCGTCGTCGGCGTCCTTGGCGGTCAAACCGTTCAGCTCGGTCAGGGTTGCACCACCCTCGAGTTTTTCCAGGTAATTGAAAATTGCCTGCTTGATCAGCCAGTGCGGCGTGCGATCAATCGAGGTTGCGGCGGCCTTCAGGCGCTCGCGGGTCGGGTCATCGAGTTTGACCCCAAGGGTGGTGGTAGCCATATTTTTATCCTCATAGGTGCCGCAGTTGCGCGACAACAGCTGGCGGCAAGATTAGCCGCGAGCTCAAAGAGGTGCAACCGGGTGCAACCCTTTTTTTGTCGGAATATTCGGCAACTTGTCAGGAATAAATTTCAGCTTTGAAACGAATGCTCTAGATGGGTGCTTTCAGGGCAGATGGCGGGATGTTACTGCGCCGGAACGGTGCAGATTCAGCGGTTTCCAGTAAAAAATCCGACGTAGGTGCAACTAATTCTCAAGAAACTGGTTGCACCTGTTTTGCTTTGTTGCATAGGATTCGCGCCCAAGGTGCAACCGGGACAACCCGGTGTACCGGCCAATGGCTTTCCTGGGGAAACATTGGTCATAAATGCGTGGCTGTGCGAATCGTCTGTCAGACGTCAGTCTGCAAACGGTGCAACCGCCGCCGCTACATAAAAACAAAGCCAGGGCACGTACGTAATGAGCGCAAGCAATCCAACCCTGATCACGTTCGTGATCTACATCGCAGCAATGGTGCTGATCGGCTTCATGGCCTATCGCTCCACCAACAACCTTTCCGACTACATTCTGGGCGGCCGCAGCCTGGGCAGCGTGGTGACCGCATTGTCCGCCGGCGCTTCCGACATGAGCGGCTGGTTGCTGATGGGCCTGCCGGGCGCCATCTACATGTCCGGCCTGTCCGAAAGCTGGATCGCCATCGGCCTGATCGTCGGTGCCTACCTGAACTGGCTGTTCGTCGCCGGCCGTCTGCGTGTTCAAACCGAACACAATGGTGATGCGCTGACGCTGCCGGACTACTTCGCCAGCCGTTTCGAAGACAAAAGCGGTCTGCTGCGCATCATTTCGGCAGTCGTGATTCTGGTGTTCTTCACCATCTACTGCGCTTCCGGCATCGTTGCCGGTGCCCGTCTGTTCGAAAGCACCTTCGGCATGTCCTACGAGACAGCGCTGTGGGCCGGTGCTGCCGCGACAATTGCCTACACCTTCGTCGGTGGTTTCCTCGCGGTCAGCTGGACCGACACCGTACAAGCCACCCTGATGATCTTCGCCCTGCTGCTGACGCCAATCATCGTGCTGCTGGCCACCGGCGGCGTCGACACCACGTTCCTGGCCATCGAAGCGCAAGATCCAAGCAACTTCGACATGCTGAAAAACACCACCTTCATCGGCATCATCTCGCTGATGGGTTGGGGCCTGGGCTACTTCGGCCAGCCGCACATCCTGGCGCGCTTCATGGCCGCTGACTCGGTGAAATCCATCGCCAACGCCCGTCGCATCTCCATGACCTGGATGATTCTGTGCCTGGGTGGCACCGTGGCCGTGGGCTTCTTCGGTATCGCTTACTTCTCGGCGCACCCGGAAGTCGCCGGTCCAGTCACCGAGAACCACGAACGTGTGTTCATCGAACTGGCCAAGCTCCTGTTCAACCCGTGGATTGCCGGTGTGCTGCTGTCGGCCATTCTGGCTGCGGTGATGAGCACCCTGAGCTGCCAGTTGCTGGTGTGCTCGAGCGCCCTGACCGAAGACTTCTACAAGACTTTCCTGCGTAAATCCGCTTCGCAAGTCGAGCTGGTATGGGTCGGTCGCGCCATGGTGTTGCTGGTTGCACTGATCGCCATCGCGATGGCTGCCAACCCGGACAACCGCGTGCTGGGTCTGGTGTCCTACGCCTGGGCCGGTTTCGGTGCAGCCTTCGGTCCAGTCGTGCTGATCTCGGTGATCTGGAAGAAAATGACCCGTGACGGCGCACTGGCCGGCATCCTGGTCGGCGCGATCACCGTGATCGTGTGGAAGCACTTCGAGCTGCTGGGTCTGTACGAAATCATCCCGGGCTTCATCTTCGCCAGCCTGGCCATCTACTTCGTCAGCCTGATGGGCCAGCCGAGCGCCGGCATGGTTCAGCGCTTTGAAGCGGCCGAGAAAGATTTCCATCTGAACAAGTGATGGACATGAGCTGAGGCTCACAAGAAAACGGCCCGTTTCCTATAGGAAGCGGGCCGTTTTTTATTGCCTGCAAGTTCTTTGAAAGTACCCAGAAGCCCTGTGGGAGCGAGCTTGCTCGCGAAAGCGTCCTGTCAGTTCACATTTGTTTTTCTGACACACTGCATTCGCGAGCAGGCTCGCTCCCACAGGAACTGGTGATGTTTCTGAAAGAAGTGTCTGTAGTCGAATGCTCCGATTTTTGAAGGGGAGTTCGAAGTTTCAAGTAGGGGAAATCTGATTTTTCAGTCTCCCAACCTGCCCCCCTTGCCCCTCATGCAGAATCGCCCGCCTTCATACTGCAGAGAGACATCGGATGTTCGCGCCTGCCAATCAACCGCGTTTCACGTTGACCGTCGAAGGCGCCCGGTTTGACCTCAAAGTCCTTGAGTTCACGGGCAAGGAAGCCATCAGCCAACCCTTCCGCTTCGACCTGGAACTGGTCAGTGAACGGCCGGATCTGGATCTGGAGAGCCTGCTGCACTGTCAGGCGTTTCTGGGTTTTGATGAAGACGGTTCCGGTATCCACGGTCAGATCTATCGAGTCGGGCAGGGGGATTCCGGCAAGCGTCTGACCCGCTATCACGTCAGCCTCGTTCCGCGTCTGGCCTATCTGGGTCACCGGATCAACCAGCGAATTTTCCAGCACCAAAGCGTGCCGCAGATCGTGACGCAGATCCTCAAGGATCACGCGATCCTGCGCGATGCCTTCGAATTTCGCCTCGGCAGCGATTACCCGCCGCGTGAATACTGTGTGCAGTACGCCGAGAGCGATCTGGCGTTCATCCAGCGGCTGTGTGCCGAAGTGGGCATTCATTTCCACTTTCAGCACAGCCCGGACGGGCATTTGTTGGTGTTCGGCGACGATCAAACGGTGTTCCCGCGTCTGGCCGGGCCGACGCTGTACCTGCCGGGCAGCGGCATGGCTGCGGCGGCACCGGCGATCAAGCGCTTCACCGTCCGGGTGGAAACCCGCACCAGCGTGGTCACCCCACGTGATTACGACTTCACCAAACCGCGTCTGCCGCTGCAGAGTCGGGTGGAAAGCGAACAGCGTCCGGTGCTGGAGGATTACCATTTCCCCGGCCAGTTCACCGAGCGCGCCACTGGCAAGCAACTGGCCCAGCGCACCCTTGAACGACATGTCGCCGACTACCGGCAGGCCGAGGGGCGCAGCGATCAATCTGCCTTGGTCAGCGGACATTTCCTGCAACTGAGCGAGCATCCGCGTCAGGATTTGAATGACCTCTGGCTGCTGACCGCTATCGAACACCATGGCCGACAGCCGCAAGTGCTGGAGGAATCGGTGACCAGCGATGGCGACGAATTCCAGGGTTACCGTAATACCTTTCTCGCCACGCCGTGGGACGTGTTCTTCCGCCCGCCGATGGGCCCGGAAAAACCTCGGATGCTCGGTTATCAACCGGCCGTGGTCACCGGCCCGCAAGACAGTGAAATCCATTGCGACGAGTACGGTCGGGTCAAGGTGCAACTGGCCTGGGATCGCGACGGCGAACTCAACGAGCATTCCAGTTGCTGGCTGCGGGTTGCCAGCGGCTGGGCCCATGACCGGTATGGCAGCGTGCTGATTCCGCGGGTCGGCATGGAAGTGCTGGTGGGGTTCATCGATTCCGATGCCGACAAACCGCTGGTCATGGGTTGCCTGCCGAACGCCGCCACCCCGGTGCCGCTCGATCTGCCGGCCGACAAGACCCGCAGTATTTTCCGCAGCCAGAGTAGTCCGGGCGGCGGCGGTTACAACGAATTGCGCATCGAGGATCGCAAAGGCGCCGAGGAAATCTACCTGCGGGCCCAGCGAAACTGGATACAGCATGTGTTGAATGATCAACAGGTGCAGGTCGACAACCAGCGCAGTGTCGTCGTCACCGGCCTTGCCAAACATGAGCTGAAAGCTGATGAACAGCGCATCACCCACGGTCAGCGGCAGACCGAGGTGAAGCAGGACGACCACCTCACTGTGACCGGCGACCGACACATCCGTGTGAGCAATCAGGCGATCAACGCCAGTGCGCAATTTCATGTCAGCGCTGGCCAGCAGGTGGTGATCGACGGCGGGGCGAGCGCGACGATCCAGGCGGGCGGGCAGTGGATCAACATCGGCCCCGGCGGGATTTTCAGCAGTGTGCCGATTGTTGTGGGTGGTGCGCCGATGGCGGCGATGAGTGCTGCGCCGACAGTGCCGGGTTTGCCTGAGAAACTGGTGGCCGCACCGGCAGCGATTCTGACTGCCGCGCAAATCATGAGCCTTAAAGGAGACGCACCGTTCTGCGAAGAATGCGAGCGCTGCAAGGAGGGTGTCTGTGCAGCCTGATCAATGGTTGAAGAATGAGCCGCTGAAGCCGTCGGAGCAGTTGTTCGCGATTTTCAGTAGCGCCAGTGCGGCAGAGCCACTGAAGGCCTGGCCGATGAAGGCGCAGATGCCGAAACCGGTCTGGGCGGAAACGATCTATGCCGAGTGGGATGCGGTGATGCCCTACGTGGGAATCGTCGACTCGGGCAGTGAGTTTCTGGATTGGGTCGCGACCACCGAATCCCGCGACTGGGGTTGGCTGGCGGTTTCTTCGGCGGGGCTTGAGGCGGTGGTCGAGCACTTTCGCAGTTTGACCCAGGCGCTGATGCCTGACGGGAAGGCGGTGTTCTTCCGGTTTTGGGATGGGCGGTATTTGTTGCCGATCCTTGAGTCGTCCGACGTGGATACCGGGCAATTGCTGCCGGTCCTCACGCGAGGATTGGTCAACGGTCAGACCGTCGAAATCGGGGGCAGGGCGCGGGTCTCGGGGCGGGAGTTTCCTTGGTGGTCGGTGCCGGAAAAGTTGCTGGAGCAGTTCGACGATGATGCCCGGATCAACAACGCCTTGCAGTGGTTGAGCGAGGAGCAGCCGGCGTTGTTCGAGGCATTTCCCGCCGATGTTTTGCGTTGCAAGGTTGTCAGGTTTTTTGCGGTTTCGACTTCGGATGAATCGTCGGCTTCGGCATTGCTGGACTACTTGCGGGACGAGTCAGAGTGAAATTTCCGGGCAAAGGCTTCGGACGTTTCCTGCGAGTTGCGGCGGTTTGCGTGAACTGGTGGGCGCGGTGGTGCGGGGATAGTCTTTGGTTGTCTCCGCAAGTGTGGAGGCAGGGCGTAGGAGCCCTGATTTCAGAGCAGTGCATAAGCGTCGTTGCCCGATTTGCGGCAGTCTTCGCTCGACCGTAAGATCCTTTGCGGCGGTTATGCGCGGGCACGCTTTGGCGTGGCTGAGTGCTCTGGTCTCAGTCCTCCTACCCCGCGCATGGCTGCCACCCAATCCTGTAGGAGGGAAACGGTGTGCGCCTCTTTCACTACCAGAGGATTAAACAATGAGCACGCTTCATCCAGATCCACCCTACGAACCATTCATCCCTCACCCCAACAACCGCCTCATGGCGCTGACCAGCAACTGCAACGACATGCCCACCCTGTTCATCGACACCCACGCCCCGCTCGACATCCTGATGGACGCCGCCAACTACCGCATCCGCGCCGTCATTCAGGTCCTGGAAAACATGTGCATGCGCGGCTCGGTCGAGTGCGACTCGGTCATCCTCAGCGACTTCGCCCAGCTCTGCGTGATACCGCTGCGTGACGGCTGTGATGTGCTGGATGTGATTGGCAAACGCCTACACGCCATACCGTCCTGACTCGATCGTTCCCAAGCTCCGCGTGGGAATGCAGCCTTTGACGCTCCGCGTCACATGGGGTGTCAGCCACGATTGCGGTGGACGCCTGGAACGCGGAGCGTCCCTGGAGGCATTCCCACGCAGAGCGTGGGAACGATCATCAGTGCAGCGGGACGCCGCTCAGCTGCGAGCCCCTGACTTGCCGCTCGGTAAAAGGTAAACTTCACGGCCCTCGCAGGAGCAGCCATGAATTATCGTCACGCCTTCCATGCCGGCAATCACGCCGATGTGTTCAAACACCTGACCTTGACCCGCCTCATCGCCCTGATGTCGCGCAAGGAGCAGCCGTTTGCCTATCTCGACAGCCACGCCGGTATCGGTCTGTATGACCTGCAGGGTGATCAGGCCAATCGTACCGGCGAGTATCTGGAAGGCATCGCGCGGTTGTGGGATCAGCCGGATCTGCCGGCGCTGACCGCCGATTACATGAAAGTGCTGCACGAGATGAACCCGGATGGCCAGTTGCGCTATTACCCGGGTTCGCCTGAGCTGGCGCGGCGTCTGACCCGTTCCCAGGATCGCGTGCTGCTCAACGAGAAGCACCCGGAAGACGGCGTACTGCTCAAGGACAACATGAAGGGCGACCGCCGTGTGGCCGTGCATCTGGGTGAAGGCTGGCATGTGGCGCGGGCGTTGCTGCCGGTGGCCGAGAAACGTGCGGTGATGCTGATCGATCCGCCGTTCGAGAAACTCGACGAGATGCAACGTTGCGCGGCGTCCTTGAAAGAGGCGATCTCGCGCATGCGCCAGACCGTGGCCGCGATCTGGTACCCGGTGAAAGACCAGCGCGCATTGCGTCGTTTCTATCAGGATCTGGCCGGCACCGGTGCGCCGAAGTTGCTGCGGGTCGAGCTGCTGGTGCATCCGCTGGACACGCCGAACAGCCTGAATGGCTCTGGCCTGGCAATTGCCAATCCGCCGTGGGGGCTGGAGGAAGAATTGCGTGAGCTGCTGCCGTGGCTGTCCAAGAAACTGGGCCAGACCCAGGGTGGGTGGCAGATGGACTGGTTGATCGCCGAGAGCTGATCAACCGTCAATCGCTCCCGCACATAGCGCGGGAGCGATCAGGGCGGGCTCAGTTACCCGCCAGACTCGGTGGCATGCAAACGCCGGTGCCGCCAATCCCGCAGTAGCCTTCCGGATTTTTCGCCAGGTACTGCTGGTGATAGGTCTCGGCGAAGTAAACGGTCGGGGCCTGTTCAATCTCGGTGCTGATTTCACCCAGACCTGCCTTCGACAGCTCAGCCTGATAAACAGCCTTGCTCTTCAGCGCCGCATCCAGTTGCTCCGGGTGGGTCGCGTAGATCACCGAGCGGTACTGGGTGCCGATGTCGTTGCCTTGGCGCATGCCCTGCGTCGGGTTGTGCAATTCCCAGAACATCGCCAGCAGCTCTTCGTAGCTGACCTTGGCCTTGTCATACACCACCAGCACCACTTCAGCGTGGCCGGTCAGGCCCGAACAGACTTCTTCGTAGGTCGGGTTCGGCGTGTAACCGCCGGCGTAACCGACCACGGTGCTGACCACGCCTTCGCGCTGCCAGAAGCGGCGTTCCGCACCCCAGAAGCAGCCCAGGCCGAAGATCGCGAAATCGACGTCTTCGAAAAACGGGCCGAGCAGTGGCGTGTCTTCGAACACAAAGTGCTTTTCAGGCAGGGACATCGCGGTTTCGCGGCCAGGCAGAGCTTGTTCTTTAGTCGGTAGCACGTTTTTGTTCACCAGAATTTCCGAGCGCAGAACCATGATCGTTCCTCTCAGTCAGGATGGGATGTAAAAAGTCAGACCGTCAGTGTGCCCAATGATGCCTGATTTCGCACTATTCAAATGTGGGAGCGAGCTTGCTCGCGAAGGCGGCGATCCATTCAACATTTGCAGTGACTGACCCACCGCTTTCGCGAGCAAGCTCGCTCCCACAGGGTTGGGGGGATTATGGGATTTAGAGGCAGAGCGGGCCGCGCGGGTAGCGCTTGAGCGCCTGGATAAGCTCGCCGCCCGGAATCGGCCGGTCGAACAGGTAGCCCTGGCCGACGTCGCAGCGGTGGCGACGCAGGAACGCCAGCTGCTCGGCGGTCTCGATGCCTTCGGCCACGACCTTGAGTTTCAGGTTGTGGGCCATGGCGATCACGGCGGAGGTGATTTCCATGTCGTCCTGGTTGTCCGGGATTTCATGGATGAAGCTGCGATCGATCTTGATGATGTCGATCGGGAATTTTTTCAGGTAGCTGAGCGACGAGTAACCGGTGCCGAAGTCGTCCATGGCCAGGGTCAGGCCCAGGCGCTTGAGCTGGTCGAGCTGCAAGTGGGTGTCTTCGGTGGCTTCCAGCAGCAGGCCTTCGGTCAACTCCAGCTCCAGCAGATTGGCCGGTAGCGCTTCTTCCTTGAGGATGTTGGCGATCGAGGCCACCAGATCCGGGTCGGAGAACTGTTTGGGCGACAGGTTGATTGCCACCTGCAGATTGCCCATGCCGGCGGCGGTCAGCGCCTTGCTCATGCGGCAGGCCTGGCGGGCGATCCACTTGCCGATCGGAATGATCAGGCCGGTTTCCTCGGCGACGCTGATGAACTGGTCCGGGCGGATCATGCCGCGTTCCGGGTGGTTCCAGCGCAGCAGCGCTTCCATGCCCAGCAATCGACCGCTGCGCAGGCACAGCTTCGGCTGATAGAACACGTCCAGTTCGTTCTGGGTCAGGGCGCGGCGCAGGTTGTTCTCGACGAACAGCTTGTAGCTGGCCTCGGCGTTCAGCGCTTCGGTGAACACCTGCACCTGATGTTTGCCGTTGGCCTTGGCCTTGTGCAGGGCGAGGCCGGCGTTGCGCATCAGGGTCTGCGGGTCGCGGCCGTGCAGCGGTGCGCAGGCCAGGCCCACGGAACCGGTGACACTGATCAACTGGTTGTCGACGAACATCGGTTTGTCGAGGGTCAGCAGCAGCTGGCTGGCGATCTGTTGGCCGGCCTCAAGGTCGGTGTTGTCGAGCAGCACCGCGAATTCGTTACTGGCGAATCGCGCCAGGCTGCCGCTAGGGCTCAGGCTGTTACGCAGGCGCCGCGCCAGGCTGATCAACAGTTTGTCGCCGGTCTGGTGACCGAGGCTGTCGTTGATCCGCTTGAAGTTGTCGATGTCCACCAGCAGCAGGCTGATCGGGGTATCGCTGTCTCGGGCGAAGCGCTCATCCAGGTTGCGGATAAATGCAGGCCGGTTGCCGAGGTTGGTCAGGTTGTCGGTGTAAGCCAGGCGCTCGATGCGCTGCTGCGCCAGTTTGGTCTGGGTGATGTCTTCGTAGATGCCGATGTAATGCGTCAGCTCACGGTTGTCGCCATAGACCTTGGAGATCGACAACTGGCCCCAGTAGGGTTCGAGGTTCTTGCGGCGGCTCTTGAATTCGCCTTGCCAGCTATTGCTCTTGGCCAGCGCGGAGGGCGCGTCGAACAACAGTTCGCTGAGGTTTTCCAGGGCCGGCAGCTCAGACAGGCGCTGGCCGTGGACTTCCTCGGTGGTGTACTGGGTGATGGCGGTAAAGCTCGGGTTGACGTATTCGACCACGCCGTCGCAATTGACCAGCAAAAAGGCGTTGGCACTTTGCTCGACCGCGCGCTGGAACAGGTGCAGGGCGCTAGTGGCGGTGCGGCGGTTGTGATTGTTGATGACCTGGGCGAACTGGTCGGCCAGTTCACCGGCAAAGGCGATTTCGTCGGACTGCCAGGCGCGGGTGACGCCGGTCTGCTCCAGGCACAACACGCCGACCACCTGGCCGTCGACGCGGATGCTGGCGTCGAGCATGGCGTTGACGTCACGCGGGCGCAGGGCTTCGGCCATTTCCCGGGTACGCGGGTCGCGCATCGCGTTGTGCGCGTCGATGGCGCGGCTGCCGTGCAGCGCGTCCATGTAATCGGGGAAGCCGCTGACGTCGATCACCTCCGGCAGGATGTATTCCTGGGTGGCGCGGTGGTACGCCGAGATCGGCACCAGCTTCTGGCCTTCAAGGTTCCACAGGCTGGCGCAGTCGATTTCGTAGATATCGCAGGCGCAGCGAGTAATCAGCTCGGCGGCTTCCTGCAGGGAGTTCTGGCTGCTGTAACGCTGGCGGGCCAGCAACAGGATCAGGTCCTGCTGGGCGCGCACCCGCTCCAGATGTTGCAGCTGTTCCTGCTGGGCCCGCTGGTTGAGCTCCAGGGCAATTTGCAGGCGTGAATTCTGGGTTTCCAGGTCGACGGACGGCAGCGGTGGTGCTTCGTCGAACACGTTGTCGACCGCCAGCAGGTAACCGCGCAGCAAGTGGCGGTTGTGCTGTTTGTAGGCTTCGCCGAGTTCAAGAATGCTCAGCGCGCCGGCGGCGGTGTGCAGGGTGTAGCGCACCAGATAATGCGGGCTGTCGCCGAGTTGTTGCTGGATCGCGTCGTGCAGCTGATAGCGCGCTTCGGGCTCCATCAGGCTGGCGTAGGGCGAGCCGACCAGGGCGCAGAGTTCGACGGCGGGCTGACCGAACTGGCGTTCGCAGTTGGGATCGAGAAACAGCATCGCCCAGCTGGCTTCATTCAGGCGCTCGAAACGCAGCATGCCGAGCCGCGAGGGCACAGGCAACTGCGTCACTACCTCGGCCGCCATACGGCTGGCGGCATCGGGTTGGCTCTTCATGAAGGGAACTCGCTTGGAAATTTGCTGAACGCGCCGGGCTCTCGCCCTCTTTACTGTTGCCTGCGGCAAGGTTGCATCATTGCGGCACCGACTGACAAGAGACATGAAGGCCAAGTGCTATAAGAATATGTCGGCTGCAGTGAACATTTCTCCAGCACTTGCTGGAAACTAATGCTGTCAAGCGCGGAGATGACCGTTCCAGAGCCTTCGGGCATCCGGAACGGTCGTGCCGCTGAATTCATCGCAACGGAATATCGATGGATTGCAGGTGCCTGCCATCGCGGTCGTGATAGTTGACCTGGATCCGTCCGGCCTCGACCACCATGTGCGCAAAGTTGTCCTGGCTGATGACCTGGCTGGTCAGCGCGTGCCGGTATTCGCCTGCCTCGGCCTGCGCTAGCGGCTGGTCGAGCTTGAAGGTCGCGGTGGTGGCGTAGGGCAGCAGTTTGCTGTTGCTCAGCGGCGAGGACACGACGGTATGTACTTCGAAGTCGGGGTCTTCGCTGTGGCTCAGGCGGCTGGTCAGCGAGCCATGGACATCGCCGGAAATGAACACGACGTTCCTGAGCCGATGCCGGCGGATGGTCTCCAGCAGGCGCAGGCGCTGTTCGGGAAAGCCTGCCCAGGCATCATCGCCGTTCATTTTGCGGTCAGGGTAGAACATGACGCTGGTGACCACGAACTTGACCCGCGCCGGGCTCTCGATCAGCCACTTGCACAAGGCCTGTTCCTGTTCTTCATCGAGGATACGGCGGTTGTCGTTCGACAAGTTGCGGCGAGTCCGACTGTCCGTCACAAACCATTCGATATCGCCGTCGCTGAATGGGTACCAGTAGTGCTTAAGTGAACTATGGTCGATTGTTCCGTTAGTTGCTGCTGAATAAGCCGGGCCATGACTGGCTTGATAGAGTTCATAAGCCTTCATCGCATTGCGAAACAGTGTTTCATCGGACTCGTTGGCGTTCATTGGCCAGTTATCTTCTATTTCATGATCATCGAGAATCATGTAAGTCGAAGTCTCCGACATCAGTCGTCGAATATTGGGCAGAGAAAACGCCGCACGGTACTTTGCAATGAATTCGTCATAGTTGCGATCCGGGGCGAACAGGTTCAAATCGTCCGCGTAGATCTGATCGCCACACATCATGATTGCGCTGATCGCTGGCTGCGCGCCTTCGATCAGTTGGCTGATGGACGCGAAGATCCGGTCGCCCAGATGCGGGAGGGCCGGGATGCCGGAGGTCATGCGCAGGTAGCGACAGGAACCAAGGATGTAGGCGCGCGGCTGCAAAGACTGGTCGCTGCGGGTACGCAGGCGATAAGTCTCCTTTGGCCATTGCAGTGGCAACTCCGCCACGCTGTGGATGGTGTGGACGGGACTCATCGGGCTGAACCAGCCGGTCTGGTATTCGTAGTCGGTGTCGGCTTGTAAATGATCGAGCACCAGAACTTCAGTCATGTCGCGGGTTGAATCCAGTTTGACAAACTGGCCCGGTTGCCATTGTTTCGAATCCAATATCCGATAGCGAATGCCGGCAAATACGGCTGTGTTATGTTGCAGTCCGCCGCGAATAAAGATTCGCGCCTGATTAGTTGTCGTGTGGCCAACGATCGGGCCGACAGTAGGTTTAAGCATGTTCGAGTCCATTCGAATAAGTGTTGGTGAGTAATAAAGTTGCCTGGCTCGTTAGCGCAACTTTGATGCGCCAAGGTTAGTTGCCTGTTGCTGAAAAATATCGACAGGAAGTGGACTGAAGTCGTGGCCTATATCAGCGCAAGTTGTGGGAAAAGTACGGGCAACAGTTATTTCAGGCAAAAAAAAGCCCCGCCAGACTGACGGGGTTGAGGTACGAGCGTGTGGCGCTCGAAAACGTGGAACGCGGTCGGCCCTCCGTTGCCGGAGGGCCGAGCGCTTTACAGCAGGATAGTGCGGATGTCCGCCAGCAGGTCGCTCAGACGCTTGGTGAAGCGTGCAGCAGCGGCGCCGTTGATCACACGGTGATCGTAGGACAGCGACAGTGGCAGCATCAGTTTCGGCTGGAACGCTTTGCCGTCCCAGACTGGCTGAATGGTTGCCTTGGAAACACCGAGGATCGCCACTTCCGGCGCGTTGACGATCGGCGTGAAACCGGTGCCGCCAATGTGGCCGAGGCTGGAAATTGTGAAGCAGGCACCTTGCATCTCGTCCGACGAGAGCTTCTTGGTCCGGGCTTTTTCAGCCAGGGAAGCGGCCTCGGCGGCCAGTTGCAGCAGGCTCTTCTGGTCGACGTTCTTGATGACCGGTACCAGCAGGCCATCCGGGGTGTCGACGGCGAAGCCGATGTTCACGTATTTCTTGCGGATGATCGCCTTGCCGCTTGGAGCCAGCGAGCTGTTGAAGTCCGGCAGTTCCTTGAGCAGGTGTGCGCAGGACTTGAGCAGCAGCGGCAGGATGGTCAGCTTGACGCCGGCCTTCTCTGCGACGGCTTTCTGTGCGGTGCGGAACGCTTCCAGCTCGGTGATATCCGCCGAGTCGAATTGCGTTACGTGCGGCACGTTCAGCCAGCTGCGGTGCAGGTTGGCAGCGCCGACCTGCATCAGGCGGGTCATCGGTACTTCTTCGATTTCGCCGAAACGGCTGAAGTCGACGACCGGAATCGGCGGAATGCCCGCGCCACCGGTTGCGCCAGCAGCAGCGGCCGGTGCTTCCTTGGCCTTCTGCATCATGGCTTTGACGTAAACCTGCACGTCTTCTTTCAGGATGCGACCGTGCGGACCGCTGGCGCCGACAGCGCTCAGCTCGACGCCGAACTCGCGAGCCAGTTGACGCACGGCAGGGCCGGCGTGAACTTTCGCACCAGGCTTGGCTGGAGCAGCAACCGGAGCGGCAGCAGCAGGTGCAGCGGCGGCCGGAGCAGCAGCGGCCGGTGCCGGAGCGCTCGGAGCAGCAGCTGGAGCCGGGGCAGCAGCCGGAGCGGCGCCTTTGACTTTCAGCTTGA
The DNA here is from genome assembly GCF_025447595.1 of Pseudomonas koreensis. Classification (GTDB taxonomy): domain Bacteria; phylum Pseudomonadota; class Gammaproteobacteria; order Pseudomonadales; family Pseudomonadaceae; genus Aquipseudomonas; species Aquipseudomonas koreensis_H. Next base: position 17,388 of record NZ_JAOEJU010000005.1, read on the forward strand.
GGATCAGGTCGCCAGTGCCGACTTCGTCATCCAGCTTGATGGAAATGCTTTCCACCACACCAGCGGCAGGCGACGGGATTTCCATGCTCGCCTTGTCGGATTCCAGAGTGATCAGCGACTGATCGGCTTCAACGCTGTCGCCAGCCTTGACCAGCACTTCGATGATCTTGGCCTTGCCGGCCGAGCCGATGTCCGGAACATGGATGTCCTGAACGCTGTCGGCCACCGGAGCAGCAGGCGCGGCGGCCGGAGCCGGCGCAGCGGCAGCGGCTGGAGCAGCAGCCTGGGCCGGAGCGGCCGCAGCAGGGGCCGCGGCACCCGCCACTTCCAGATCCAGGATCAGGTCGCCAGTGCCGACTTCGTCGTTCAACTTGACGCTGATGGCCTTGACCACGCCAGCGGCAGGCGACGGGATTTCCATGCTCGCCTTGTCGGACTCCAGGGTGATCAGCGACTGATCAGCCTCGACAGTGTCGCCGACCTTGACCTGGATCTCGATGATCTGGGCCTTGCCCGACGAACCGATATCCGGCACGTGCACTTGCTGAACCGAAGCGGCAGCAGGGGCAGCAGCTGGAGCAGCCGGTGCAGGAGCGGCAGCCGGTGCAGCTTCGGCCTTGGCGGCAGGAGCAGCAGCCGGAGCAGGGGCCGCTTGCGCGGCGCCCTCGACTTCCAGTTCCAGCAGTTCGTCGCCTTCTTTCAGGCGATCGCCCAGCTTCACTTTCAGGCTCTTGATGACGCCGGCCTTCGGGGCCGGCACTTCCATGCTGGCCTTGTCCGATTCCAGAGTCAGGATGCTCTGGTCGGCTTCGATACGGTCGCCGACCTTCACAAACAGTTCGATTACTTCACCTTCACCGCTGCCGATGTCAGGTACGCGAATGAGTTCGCTCACAGAGTTTCTCCTCAGCAGTCCAGTGGGTTGCGTTTTTCCGGGTCGATGCCGAACTTGGTAATGGCCTCGGCCACGACTTTAGGTTCGATATCACCACGGTCAGCCAGTGCTTCCAGGGCTGCCAACACCACGAAATGACGGTCGACTTCGAAGAAATGACGCAGTTTCTTGCGGCTGTCGCTGCGGCCGAAACCGTCGGTGCCCAGGACTTTGAATTCCTTGGACGGTACCCACTGACGGATCTGCTCGGCGAACAGTTTCATGTAGTCGGTAGACGCGATGACCGGACCCTTACGGCCGCTCAGGCATTCTTCGACGTAGCTGCGCTGAGGCTTCTGGCCAGGTTTCAGACGGTTGCTGCGCTCTACGGCCAGGCCGTCGCGACGCAGTTCGTTGAAGCTGGTGACGCTCCACACATCGGCGCCGATGTTGAACTCTTCACGCAGGATCTTCGCCGCTTCACGGACTTCACGCAGGATGGTGCCGGAGCCCATCAGCTGTACGTGATGCGCCGCATCGCGGGTGTCTTCTTCCAGCAGGTACATGCCTTTCTTGATGCCTTCTTCGGCACCGGCCGGCATGGCTGGCTGCTGGTAGGACTCGTTCATCACGGTGATGTAATAGAAGATGTCCTGTTGCTCTTCGGTCATCTTCTTCATGCCGTCCTGAATGATCACCGCCAGCTCGTAGCCGTAGGTCGGATCGTAGGTGCGGCAATTCGGGATGGTGGCAGCCAGCAGGTGGCTGTGACCGTCTTCGTGCTGCAGGCCTTCACCGTTCAGGGTGGTACGGCCGGCGGTGCCGCCGATCAGGAAGCCACGGGTGCGGCTGTCGCCAGCGGCCCATGCCAGATCGCCGATACGCTGGAAGCCGAACATCGAGTAGAAGATGTAGAACGGCAGCATTGGCTGGTTGTGGCTGGAGTACGAAGTACCGGCGGCGATGAAGGAGCTCATGGCGCCTGCTTCGTTGATGCCTTCTTCAAGGATCTGACCTTTCTGGTCTTCCTTGTAGAACATCACCTGGTCTTTATCGACTGGCTCGTAGAGCTGGCCGACGGACGAGTAGATGCCCAGCTGGCGGAACATGCCTTCCATACCGAAGGTACGGGCTTCGTCCGGGATGATCGGAACGATGCGCGGACCGATTTCCTTGTCCTTGACCAGTTGCGCGAGGATCCGCACGAAGGCCATGGTGGTGGAAATTTCACGGTCGCCGGAACCGTCGAGGATCGCCTTGAGGGTGTCCAGATCCGGAGTCGGTACGCTGAAGCTTTGTGCGCGACGCTGAGGCACGAAACCGCCCAGTGCAGAGCGACGCTCGGCCAGGTAACGGGCTTCGGCGCTGTTTGGCTCCGGCTTGAAGAACGGCAGGTTTTCCAGCTCTTCGTCTTTCACCGGGATGTCGAAGCGGTCGCGGAACAGCTTCAGGCTGTCGACGTCGACTTTCTTGGTGTTGTGCGCGGTGTTCTTCGCTTCGCCCGCACCGGTACCGTAACCCTTGATGGTCTTGGCCAGGATGACGGTCGGCTGTTCTTTGTGGTTGACCGCTTCGTGGTACGCCGCGTAGACCTTGTACGGGTCGTGGCCGCCACGGTTGAGTTTCCAGATCTCGTCGTCGGACAGATCAGCAACCATCGCCTTGAGTTCAGGCGTGTTGAAGAAGTGTTCACGCACGAACGCGCCGTCTTTGGCTTTGTAGTTCTGGTACTCGCCGTCGATGACTTCGTCCATGCGACGTTGCAGGATGCCGTCGACGTCTTTGGCCAGCAGTGGGTCCCAGAAACGGCCCCAGATGACTTTGGTCACGTTCCACTGAGCACCGCGGAACACGCCTTCGAGTTCCTGGATGATCTTGCCGTTGCCGCGAACCGGGCCGTCGAGGCGCTGCAGGTTGCAGTTGATGACGAAGATCAGGTTGTCCAGCTTCTCGCGGCCGGCCAGGGAGATGGCGCCCAGGGATTCCGGCTCGTCGCACTCGCCGTCGCCCAGGAAGCACCAGACTTTCTGTTTGCCCGGCTGGATGAAACCGCGGTGTTCCAGGTACTTCATGAAGCGAGCCTGGTAGATCGCCTGGATCGGGCCCAGACCCATCGAAACGGTCGGGAACTGCCAGAAGTCAGGCATCAGCCAAGGGTGCGGGTAGGACGACAGGCCCTGACCGTCGACTTCCTGGCGGAAGTTGTTCATCTGGTCTTCGGTGATGCGGCCTTCCATGAATGCACGGGCGTAAACGCCTGGCGAGGTGTGGCCCTGGAAGTAGATCAGGTCGCCGCCGTGTTCGTCGGTCGGGGCCTGGAAGAAGTAGTTGAAGCCGATGTCGTACAGGGTCGCACTGGAAGCGAAGCTGGAGATGTGACCACCCAGGTCAGAATCTTTCAGGTTCGTACGCATTACCATGGCCATCGCGTTCCAGCGTACCAGCGAGCGAATGCGGCGTTCCATGAACAGGTCGCCAGGCATGCGTGCTTCGTGGGTAACGGGGATCGTGTTGCGGTAAGGCGTGGTGATGGCGTAAGGGAGCTGCGAACCGCTGCGGGTCGCCAGTTCACCCATACGGGTCATCAGATAGTGAGCACGGTCTTCGCCTTCTTTGTCGAGAACCGATTCCAGGGCGTCCAGCCATTCCTGGGTTTCGACGGGATCGAGGTCTTGCATGGCTTGCTCCAGGGCGGAAAGGCTTCCAGAATCGGTTGCCTGAGTTTGCGACTGGCCTTGTGGGCAGACGATTTAAAATTCTTGGATTGCCGACAGGTTGTTCCGGCGGCGTGTAGTTTTACTACAAATCATCCGGCATTTCAGCCTTTCGAATGTATAGACGAGTAGTAAAACTACAGATGAAAGGCTTGTGGCCTCCGACTGCGTTGTGAGAATAATCGTTAAGGTTGCTCTTTATCCATCCGAAAAAGGTGAAAGTTTGATGTTGGCTGCCAAAGAAAAAGAAATTTCAGCTATTTCTCACTTTTGTTCGACAGTCCTTCGCGTAGCGGTTTTTCAATCATCACTACAAGCGGCCATTTACACGCCGATCAAGGATAGACCATGACCCTGCCTGCGCTTGCCGAACTGCCTGCCATCCTCCTGCCGTTGGTCAGTCGATCGGAGCAGTCGTTCCGTGCGGCCGTCGCGCAACTGGAAGACGATCACGGCTTCTCCTCCTGGACGCCGGAACGCTGGGCGCAGTTCGCCCGCGTCAGCGCCGCCAGCGATTTCGTCATTGAACAGAGCGTTCGTGACCCTTTGATGTTGTTGTCGCTGGTGCAGTCCGGCGAGCTGGACCGGCCGTTCGCCAAAGGTGAGTTGTGCGCGCAGATCGCCGCCGCCGTCAGCCTCGCCCAGACCGAAGATGAACTGGGCCGGGCCCTGCGCCGTCAGCGCACCCGGCATCAGGTGCGGATCATCTGGCGCGACCTCAACCGCCAGGCCGATCTGGTGCAGACCTGCCGCGATCTCTCTGACATGGCCGACGCCAGCATCGATCAGGCCTATCAATGGTTGTACCGCCGCCATTGCGACCAGTTCGGTACGCCGACCGGCCGACGCAGCGGCGAACCGCAGCAGATGGTCATCCTCGGCATGGGCAAGCTCGGCGCGGTCGAGCTGAACTTGTCCTCGGACATCGACCTGATCTTCGCCTACCCCGAGGGCGGCGAAACCGTCGGCGTGAAGCGCCCGCTGGATAACCAGGAATTCTTCATCCGCCTCGGCCAGCGCCTGATCAAGGCCCTCGACCCGATCACCGTCGACGGTTTCGTGTTCCGCGTCGACATGCGCCTGCGCCCGTACGGTTCGTCCGGCGCGCTGGTGCTGAGCTTCAATGCGCTGGAGCAGTATTACCAGGATCAGGGCCGCGACTGGGAGCGCTACGCGATGATCAAGTCGCGGGTGGTGGCCGGCGATCAGGTGGCAGGCGAGCAGTTGCAGGAAATGCTGCGGCCGTTCGTTTACCGGCGCTATCTGGACTTCTCGGCGATCGAAGCGCTGCGCACCATGAAGCAGCTGATCCAGCAGGAAGTGCGGCGCAAGGGCATGGCTGACAACATTAAGCTCGGCTCCGGTGGTATCCGTGAAGTCGAGTTCATCGCCCAAGCCTTTCAACTGATTCACGGCGGTCGCGACCTGAGTCTGCAACAGCGCCCTCTATTAAATGTGTTGAGCACGCTCGAAGGGCAGGGCTATCTGCCGCCAGCGGTGATCAGCGAACTGCGCGAAGGTTACGAATTCCTGCGTTACACCGAACACGCGATCCAGGCGATTGCCGACCGCCAGACCCAGATGCTGCCGGACAGCGCTCAGGATCAGGCGCGTATCGCGTTCATGCTCGGGTTCGCCGATTGGGAGGCATTCCACGAGAAGCTGATGTTCTGGCGCGGTCGTGTGGCCTGGCACTTTGCGCAAGTGATCGCCGATCCCGATGAGGACGAAGGCGTCGAGAGCGAAGTGGTGGTCGGCGGTGAATGGCTGCCGCTGTGGGAGGAGGCTCAGGACGAAGAAGCCGCCTGTCGCCAGCTGGAAGAGGGTGGTTTCGCTGACGCGACCAAGGCCTTGAAGGCATTGGCGAGTCTGCGTGCCAGCCCACAGTTGCGAGCGATGCAGCGTCTGGGGCGCGAACGTCTCGATGCCTTTATTCCACGCCTGCTCGCTCAGGCGGTGGAGCACGAAAATCCCGATCTGGTGCTGGAGCGGGTGCTGCCGCTGGTCGAAGCGGTGGCCCGGCGCTCGGCTTATCTGGTGCTGCTGACCGAAAATCCTGGCGCGTTGCGGCGTTTGCTGACGTTGTGCGCCGCCAGCCCGTGGATCGCCGAGCAGATCACCCGCTTCCCGCTGCTGCTTGATGAATTGCTCAACGAAGGCCGGTTGTTCAAGCCGCCGCTGGCGCCGGAACTGGCCGCCGAGTTGCGCGAGCGCCTGACCAGGATCCCGGAAGACGACCTCGAACAACAGATGGAAGCCCTGCGCCATTTCAAACTGGCGCACCGCTTGCGCGTCGCCGCCTCGGAAATTGCCGGCAGCCTGCCGTTGATGAAAGTCAGCGATTACCTGACCTGGCTGGCCGAAGCGATTCTTGAGCAAGTGCTGGCCCTGGCCTGGCGCCAGACCGTGGCCAAGTACGGCACGCCGCTGCGCACCGACGGCACGCTGTGCGATCCCGGCTTCATCATTGTCGGTTATGGGAAAGTCGGCGGGATCGAGTTGGGGCATGGTTCGGATCTGGACCTGGTGTTCATCCACGATGGCGACCAGCAAGCCGAAACCGATGGCCCGAAACCGATCGATGGCACGCAGTTTTTCACTCGGCTGGGTCAGCGGATCATTCACTTGCTGACGGCGCAGACCAACTCCGGTCAGCTGTACGAAGTGGATATGCGCCTGCGTCCGTCCGGCGCGTCCGGGCTGTTGGTCAGTTCGCTCGGCGCGTTTGCGCGCTATCAGGAAAATGAAGCCTGGACCTGGGAACATCAGGCCCTAGTGCGGGCGCGGGTGCTGGTGGGCAGCAAGGATGTCGGCCAAGCGTTCGAGGGTGTCCGGGCTCAGGTGCTGGGCAAGGCGCGGGATCTGGCGAAACTGCAACAGGAAGTGAGCGAGATGCGCGCCAAGATGCGCGACAACCTCGGGAGCAAGAGCACCGCCGCCGGCACCGGCGCGAATGCCTTCGAGGCCACGGCGCCGTTCGACCTCAAGCAGGACGCCGGAGGTATCGTCGATATTGAATTTATGGTGCAATACGCGGCTCTGGCGTGGTCGCAAACCCACCCGCCGTTGCTGCGCTGGACGGACAATATCCGCATTCTGGAAGAGCTGGAGCACGAAGGGCTGATGCCTGCCGAAGACGCCAGCCTGTTGCGCGAGGCCTACAAGGCCTATCGTTCCGCCGCCCACCGGCAGGCCTTGCAGAAGGACGCCGGGGTGATACCGGGCGATCAGTTCGCGGACGAACGGCGGCAGGTGATGCGGATCTGGCGTGAGCTGGGGCTAAGCTGATTCTCGAGACGGGGAGGCGTAAAGCCTCCCCGGTTCGTTTATGGAAACCACATGAATATTCTGATCGTTGGGCCCAGTTGGGTCGGTGACATGGTGATGGCGCAGACACTGTTTCAGTGTCTCAAACAGCGCCACCCGCAGTGCGAAATCGACGTGCTGGCCCCCGAGTGGAGCCGGCCGATCCTCGAACGCATGCCCGAAGTGCGCAAGGCCTTGAGCTTCCCGCTCGGCCACGGCGCGCTGGAGCTGGCGACCCGTCGGCGGATCGGTAAATCCCTGGCCGGCCAGTACGACCAGGCGATCCTGCTGCCGAACTCGTTGAAGTCGGCGCTGGTGCCGTTCTTCGCCGGCATCCCGAAACGCACCGGCTGGCGCGGCGAATTCCGCTACGGCCTGCTCAATGACGTGCGCACGCTGGATAAAGAACGTTATCCGCTGATGATCGAGCGTTTCATGGCGCTGGCCTACGAGCCGAACGCCGAGCTGCCGAAACCTTATCCGCGCCCGAGCCTGCAGATCGATCCGGTGACCCGCGAGGCCGCATTGGCCAAGTTCGGTCTGACCCTCGACCGCCCGGTGCTGGTGCTGTGCCCCGGCGCCGAATTCGGTGAAGCCAAACGCTGGCCGTCCGAGCATTACGCCAAGGTTGCCGAGGCGCGGATTCGCGAAGGCTGGCAAGTCTGGCTGTTCGGCTCGAAGAACGATCACGCCGTGGGCGAAGACATTCGTGCGCGGCTGATTCCGGGCCTGCGCGAAGAGTCCGTGAACCTCAGCGGCGGCACTTCGCTGGCCGAGGCCATCGACCTGATGTCCTGCGCCGACTCGGTCGTGTCCAACGATTCCGGCCTGATGCACGTGGCCGCTGCACTGAATCGCCCGTTGGTGGCCGTCTACGGTTCGACCTCGCCGGGTTTCACCCCGCCGCTGGCCGAGCACGTGGAAATCGTCCGTCTGGGTCTCGATTGCAGCCCTTGCTTCGACCGCACCTGCCGTTTCGGCCATTACAACTGCCTGCGCCAGCTGATGCCGGACGCGGTCAACGATGCCTTGCAGCGTTTGCAGGGCTCTGTGGTCGAGGTTCATTAACTTGCGGGTATTGCTGATCAAGACTTCATCGCTGGGCGACGTGATTCACGCGTTGCCGGCGCTGACCGACGCCGCCCGGGCGATTCCCGGGATCAAGTTCGACTGGGTGGTGGAAGAAGGTTTCGCCGAGATTCCGACCTGGCACCCGGCCGTAGGCAAAGTGATTCCGGTGGCGATCCGCCGCTGGCGCAAAAACATCTGGCAAACCATCAAGAGCGGTGAGTGGAAACGCTTCAAGCAGTCCGTTCGGGCGAACAAATATGACTTGGTGATCGACGCTCAGGGCCTGCTGAAAAGCGCCTGGCTGACCCGCTATGTCAAAGCCCCGGTGGCCGGTCTCGACAAGGGCTCGGCCCGCGAGCCGATTGCTTCGCGCTTCTACGACCGCAAACTGGCGGTGGCCCGTGGACAGCACGCCGTCGAGCGCGTGCGTCAGTTGTTCGCCATCGCCCTGGGTTACGACTTGCCCAAAGGCCTGGGCGATTACGGCCTCAACGTCGAGCGTCTGGTCGAGCTGCCGCGCAAGAATGCCTACGTGGTGTTCCTCCACGGCACCACCTGGGACACCAAGCACTGGCCGGAGGCCTACTGGCGCGAGCTGACCGAACGGGTCGGCTACCTCGGCGTCGGGATCAGGCTGCCGTGGGGCAACCCGCTGGAGAAGGCCCGGGCCGAGCGCATCGCCGCCGGTTTCAAACACGCCGAAGTGCTGCCGAAGCTGAACCTGGCCGGAGTTGGCAAGGTGCTGGCCGGCGCCCAGGCCTGCGTCGCGGTGGACACCGGTCTTGGCCATCTGGCCGCGGCGCTGGACGTGCCGACGATTTCCCTGTTCGGCCCGACCAATCCGGGCCTGACAGGCGCCTACGGCAAGCTACAGATTCACCTCGGCAGCGATTTCCCGTGCGCGCCGTGCCTGCAAAAGAAATGTACGTATCAACCGACCGCGCAGGATGCCCGTCAGTTTGACCTGAAACGCGAGTGGCCCCTGTGCTTCACGCGTCTGAATCCCGAGCGTGTTGCCAGCCGACTGAGCACGTTGTTGATGGCTGAGGAGCTGCGCTGATGCAATTGGCTTTTGTCCTGTACAAATATTTCCCGTTCGGCGGTTTGCAGCGCGATTTCATGCGCATCGCCCTCGAATGCCAGAAGCGCGGGCACCAGATCCGCGTCTACACCCTGATCTGGGAAGGCGACGTGCCGCCCGGTTTCGAAGTGCTGGTGGCGCCGGTCAAGGCGTTCTTCAATCACCGCCGCAACGAAAAGCTCAGCGCGTGGATGGAAGCGGACCTGGCCAAGCGCCCGGTGGATCGCCTGATCGGCTTCAACAAGATGCCGGGGCTGGACGTCTACTACGCCGCCGACGGCTGCTTCGAAGACAAGGCGCAGAACCTGCGCAATTCGCTGTATCGCCGCTGGGGTCGCTATCGCCACTTCGCCGAGTACGAGCGCGCAGTGTTCGCCAAAGACGCGAAGACCGAAGTGCTGATGATTTCCGAAGTGCAGCAGCCGCTGTTCATCAAGCATTACGACACGCCGCTGGAACGCTTCCACCTGCTGCCGCCGGGCATCGCCCAGGACCGTCGCCGCCCTGCGGATGCCGACCAGATTCGCGCCGGTTTCCGCGCCGAATTCAACCTCAAGGACGACGAGCTGCTGCTGGTGCAGATCGGTTCCGGGTTCAAGACCAAGGGCGTCGATCGCAGCCTGAAAGCGCTGGCCGCATTGCCTGCCGAGCTGAAGAAACGCACCCGGCTGTTTGTAATCGGCCAGGATGACCCCAAGTTGTTCCAGATGCAGAGTGCGACGCTGGGCCTGGGCGACAACGTGACGTTCCTCAAGGGGCGCAGCGATATCCCGCGTTTCCTGCTTGGCGCCGATCTGTTGATTCACCCGGCGTACAACGAAAACACCGGTACGGTGCTGCTTGAAGCGCTGGTCGCCGGGTTGCCGGTGCTGGTCAGCGCGGTCTGCGGTTATGCCCATTACATCGCCGAGGCCGACGCCGGGCGAGTGCTGGACGAACCGTTCGATCAGGCGCAACTGACGCAATACCTGACTGACATGTTGAACGACGACGCTGCACGGGCGGCCTGGAGCCGCAACGGTCTGGCCTTCGCCGAGACGGCCGACCTCTACAGCATGCCGCAGCACGCGGCCGATGTGATTCTGGCGGAGCACGCTTAAATGAAGTTGATGCTGGCTGAACCGTTCAAGAGCCTGTGGGCTGGCCGCGATGCGTTCGTGGAAGTCGAGGGCTTGCAGGGCGAGGTGTACCGCGAGCTGGAAGCCCGCCGGACGTTGCGCACGGAAGTCGACGGCAATGGCTTTTTCGTCAAGATCCACCGCGGTATCGGCTGGGGCGAGATCTTCAAGAACCTGCTGACCGCCAAGCTGCCGGTGCTCGGCGCAGGTCAGGAATGGAAGGCTATCCAGCGCTTGCAGGAAGTCGGCGTGCCGACCATGACCGCTGTCGCGTACGGCGAGAAGGGCAGCAACCCGGCGGATCAACATTCGTTCATCGTCACCGAAGAGCTGGCGCCGACCATCAGTCTCGAAGACTTCAGCATCGACTGGGTCAAGCAGCCGCCGCAGCCGAAACTCAAGCGGGCGCTGATCGCTGAGGTCGCGCGCATGACCGGCATGATGCACCGCGCCGGGGTCAACCACCGCGACTGCTACATCTGCCACTTTCTGCTGCACACCGACAAACCGGTGACTCCCGAAGATTTCAAACTCTCGGTGATCGATTTGCACCGCGCCCAGACCCGTCCGGCGATCACCCAGCGCTGGCGCAACAAGGATCTGGCGGCGCTGTACTTTTCCGCACTGGATATCGGCCTGACCCGCCGCGACAAGCTGCGTTTCCTCAAAGGTTACTTCCAGCAACCGCTGCGCCAGATCCTGGCTGAAGAAGCGCCGTTGCTGAGCTGGCTCGAAGGCAAGGCCAACAAGCTCTACGCGCGCAAGCAACGTTACGGGGATGCGCTCTGATGGCGGGTTGGAATCTGGAGCCTGAGTACCGTGAACTTGCGCAATATTTCGGTAGCCTCGAAGCGGTATTTGCCCTTCAGGGTGAGCGCCTGACCCGCGATCCATTGTCCGAAGTCATTCGCGTGCAGTTCAATGGCGTCAACTATTACGTCAAACGCTACGTCGGTGCCGGCAAAGGCCTGCGGCGTTATCTGGGCAAGCCCCGGGTGAAGATGGAATGGCAGAACCTCAAGCGCTTCGCCAAGTGGGGCATTCCTACCGCCGAAGTGGTGGCGTGGGGCCTGGAGCGCAACGGCATGGCTTACGATCGCGGAGCGATGATCACCCGTGAACTGCCGCGCACCGAAGACCTGTCGGCGCTGGCCGAGCGCAACGATCCCAAGCTCAAGGATCGCGCCTGGGTCGACGGCGTCAGCCGGCAACTGGCCGGTTATACGCGCGTCATGCACGACCATCGCTTTACCCATAACGATCTGAAGTGGCGCAACCTGCTGATCGACGATCAGGCGCAGTTGTATCTGATCGACTGCCCGAACGGCGATTTCTGGCGCGGCTTCTGGCTCAAGTACCGGATCACCAAGGATCTGGCCTGTCTCGACAAGGTGGCCAAGTATCACTTGTCGAACACCCAGCGCCTGCGCTTCTACCTGCAATATCGTGGGCGTGATCGGCTGAATGCCGCCGACAAGCAACGGATTCGCCACGTGGTGAGATTTTTCGAGGGACGCGAATGACTGATTTTCTGGCCGCTGAAGACCGTGCGTTGCTGGAGCGCCACGGTCTCGGCACGTTCGATGGGCTGTGGTCCAAGCAGCTCGACGCCGTGGATGAGCCCAACACCGACGGCGGCGGCTGGAGCAGCGTGTTTCGTCTGGAGCTGGAAGGGCATGCCTATTACCTCAAGCGCCAATGCAATTACCTGACCCGCACGTTGCACGCACCGTTCGGCGAGCCGACCTTTGCCCGGGAATTTCGCAACATCAGTCGTTACAACAAACTCGGCATTCCGGCGTTGCAGGCGGCGTTCTTCGGTGAGCGCAAGGTCAACGGCGAAGTCCGTGCGATCCTGCTGACCCGGGCACTCGACGGTTGGGACGATCTCGATTCGCTGTTGCAGCGCTGGTCCGACCTCGATGCCACGCAGCAATCGGCGATTCTCAAGTCTTGCGGCCTGTTGGCGCGCCATCTGCACGGCATGCGTCAGGTGCACGGCTGCTTCTATCCAAAACACATTTTCCTGCGTGCCGAGGGCGACGGCTATCAGGCGCAGTTGATCGATCTGGAAAAGACTCGGCCGTTGCTGTTCGGTATGCGTGACCGGGTCAAGGATCTGGAGCCGCTGCTGCGCCGTGCGCCGGAGTGGAGCGAAGCGCAATTGCGTGAGCTGCTGGCGGCGTATCTCGATCAATCGACGGACAGTTCGCTGGTCGACAGCTGGGTCACGCGGCTGACCGCGCGGCGCAGTCGCAAGGAGACCCGCTGATGCAGCTGTCCGACCTGAAAAATGCCGGGCGTACGCCGAGTCTGCCGTTGACGGTTTCGCTGGCCGATGCGGCGGGCGCTGCCGATTTGCAGTTGCTCAGTCTGTTGCGGGTATTGCCGGGGCAGCGTTATGTCGGTGCCGGTGTGTGGCGCGGGCGTCCAGTGCTGGCCAAATTGCTGGTCGGTAGCAAGGCTGCGCGGCACTTTCAGCGTGAACTGGAGGGTGTGAAACTGCTCGCCGCCCAGGGCATGACCACGCCGTTGCTGCTGGCCGATGGCTTGAAGGACGGCGAGGGTGGCTGGCTGCTGTTCGAGTTCCTCGAAGGCGCCGAAAGCCTGGGCGATGCCTGGAACAAGGTCGAATCCTTGCCGGTTCTGGCCGACGAGCAATCGGCGGTGTTGGCGGAAGCGCTCGGCGCCATTGGCCAGTTACACGGCAAAGGCCTGTGGCAGGAAGATCTGCACCTGGACAATCTGTTGCGCCACGGTGGTCAGCTGTATCTGATCGATGGCGCGGGCATCTGTGCGGAAAACGCCGGCCAACCGTTGTCCCGGCAGAAAGTGCTGGAGAATCTCGGGGTGTTCTTCGCCCAGTTGCCCAAGTCGCTCGAGCCGTTCACCGAAGAACTGCTGGTGTATTACCTGCTGAGCAACAGCGAGCACGCGCTGCCGCTGGAAGCTTTGCAAAAGCAGATCGACAAGGTGCGCGCCTGGCGCTTGAAGGACTACCTGATCAAGGTCGGTCGTGAATGCACGCTGTTCAGCGTCAAGCGCGGTGCGTTCGGTCTGCGGTCGATTCGCCGCGAGGAAGAGCCCGCGATGTTGCCGGTGCTGGAGCAGGCGGATGCCTTGCTCGATCAGGGCCATCTGTACAAGACCGGCGGCGCGGCCAGTGTCGGCAAGGTCGAGGTTGCCGGGCGTCCACTGGTGATCAAGCGTTACAACATCAAGAATTTTGCCCATTGGCTCAAGCGCTTCTGGCGTCCAAGCCGCGCCTGGCATTCCTGGCGTGAAGGCAATCGCCTGGCGTTCCTCGGCATCGCCACGCCCAAACCGCTGGCGGTGCTGGAAACCCGTTTTCTCTGGCTGCGCAGCAAGGCCTATCTGATCACCGAACACCTGGCCGGACCGGACATCATCGAGCGCTTTGCGCCCTACGTCGAAAGCGGTGCGGCGCCGGAAAGCGAGTTGCAGGCGCTGGATCAGCTGTTTGCACGGTTGATCGCCGAACGCATCAGCCATGGCGACTTCAAGGGTCATAACCTGTTCTGGCAAGAAGACCGCTGGGCGCTGATCGATCTGGACTCGATGTGCCAGCACGGCTCGGTGGGCAGCTTCGCCCCGGCCTATGCCCGGGATCGCGCGCGGTTCATGCGCAACTGGCCCGAGAGCAGTGCGCTGTATCAGGTGATTGATCAGCGCTTGCCCAAGGATGTAGCGGGCGCTGTGTGATTATTTTCGCCAGCGCGTAAGACGTTTCTGCAGTTGAATCCGGGTGAGGGTTGTGGCGACAAATCCTTGTGACTTGTCCTACGGCCTTCCCGGAACCCATGAACTGCCCCGCGCAAAACCCCGATGCTAGTTTGCCCCGACGTTCCCGGAGGGCAAACCTTGAGCATCAAAAACGCTATCACCATCGGCGCATTTTCCTTGGCACTGTCCGGCTGCGGCACCGCCGTCACGGTGTTGCAGGACGATGAAGACGCCACGCGCGGCCTGCGCAAACAGAAGACCTACTGTCAGTCGATTCCGCGCATCTACAGCGGGCTCGCCCATGATTTCTGCCTGCTGCACGCGCCGCCCGATCCTACCGGCATTCTGGTACCGGTCGTCCTGCTCGACCTGACCCTGTCCGGCGTTTTCGACACGGCGTTCCTGCCGTATACGATCTATCGCCAGGCGGTGGACGGGAATATCAGTGTTTATTGGCGGCCAGGCCGGGGGTGAGGCTTTTAAAACTTTTGCGGCTTCCAGAAAGCGAAAAGCCCCGGTGATCTCACCGAGGCATCAACGCCGACCGGGATCTCCCAGTCCATTTGCAGGGGAGTCTAAGTTGAAGCTTCTGTTGCGTCAACGCACCGGCCGGCCAGTTCCGCTAGAGGTTTGTCGGCGCTTTTAAGCTATAATCCCGCCCTTTAGCTGTCTCTCGCCCGGTGCGAGGGCACATCATTTTTCAAGGCGCATCGCGCCTGAATGCAGACTAAAGAGGCTAGACCCCTGTGGCATTGACGATTCTTGGCCTGTCCGGCGCCCTTAGCCATGATCCTTCAGCAGCCTTGTACATCGACGGCAAGCTGGTCGCGGCGGCTGAGGAAGAGCGCTTCGTACGCGATAAACATGCAAAGAACCGCATGCCCTACGAATCGGCGAAGTTCTGCCTGGAGCAGGCAGGCATCAAGCCGTCCGACGTTGACGTGGTCGCGATTCCGTTCGCCCCGATCAGCATTTTCGGCAAGGCTCGCTGGCAGTACGCCAAGCGTTACTGGTACGCCCCGGACCGCGCACTTGACGCGATCCTGATGGGCAACCGTCGCTACAAGCGCTATCGCAACAAGATCGTCTGGTGCCTGGAACAACTGGGCTTCGATCCGAAGAAAATCAAGATCGAGCCGGTTGAACACCACCTGGCCCACGCTTCCAGCGCCTACCACTGCTCGGGTTTCAAAGAGAAGACCGCGATCCTCGGCATCGACGGCAAGGGCGAGTACGCCACGACCTTCTTCGGTTACGGCGAAAACGGCAAGATCCACAAGATCAAGGAATTCTTCGATCCCGACTCCCTCGGCGGCCTGTACGGCGCGATCACCGAGTTCCTCGGTTTCGACATGCTGGACGGTGAGTTCAAGGTCATGGGCATGGCGCCGTACGGCGACGCCAGCAAATACGATTTCTCGCGCCTGGCCTCGTTCGAAAACGGCGAGCTGGTGATCAACACCGACTACGCTAACGTCATCGGCCTGCGTCGCTATAAAGAGAAGGGCAAGGGTTACTACTTCTCGCCGAAGCTGATCGAGTGGCTGGGTCCGAAGCGCGAAGGCGACATCGCCGACGAGCCGTACATCCACTACGCCGCCAGCATTCAGGCGCTGTTCGAAAAAATCGCGCTGCAGATGATCGACTACTACCTGGGCGACGTGCTCAAGGAAACCGGCAAACTGGCCTACGCCGGTGGCTGTGCGTTGAACGTCAAGCTCAACCAGAAAATCATCGCCCGCGACGACGTCAAGGAACTGTTCGTACAGCCTGCCTCCGGCGATGCCGGCACGGCGGTCGGCGCAGCAGCTTACGTGTCCAACGCCCGTGGCGTGCCGGTCGAGAAGATGGAACATGTCTATCTCGGCCCGTCGTATAGCAACGAAGACGTGATCGCCGCGTGCGCCCGTCATGAGAACAAGCCGACCTGGCGCAAACTCGACAACATGCCGGAGCAGATCGCCAAAATCATGGTCGATGGCAACCCGGTGGCCTGGTTCCAGGGCCGTATGGAATTCGGTCCGCGTGCACTGGGTGGTCGTTCGATCATCGGTTGCCCGAGCGTGGCTGGCGTGGCTGACCGGATCAACCACCAGATCAAGTTCCGCGAGCGCTGGAGGCCTTTCTGCCCGTCGATGCTCGACACCGTTGCGCCACAGATGATCAAGATCGATCACCCGGCGCCGTTCATGACCTTCACCTTCGAAGTGGCGGAAGAGTGGAAGACCCGCGTGCCGGAAGTCGTCCACGAAGACGGTACTTCCCGGGCCCAGGTGCTCAAGCGCGAATACAACCCGCGCTACTACGACATGATGAAGGCGCTGGAAGTGCTGACCGGCAACGGCGTGTCCCTGAACACCTCGCTGAACCGCCGTGGTGAACCGATGATCTGCTCGCCGACCGACGCCCTGAACATGTTCTTCGGCTCGGATCTGCAGTACCTGATCATGGAAGACATCCTGGTGGTCAAAGAAGGCGCAAACGCTTATGACACGCTCGGCTGAAAGCCATGTGCTGCAGTTCTGTCACGGCTATGACGGGCCGTTCCTCGACTGCGCGCGGCAGTACGCCAGCCTGTTCGCGGGCACCGGTTATCGGGTCACCACGGTCTTTCTGACCGGGGCCGCCGATAGCGAGGTGGCCGCAGCCTGCGCCTCCGATGAAGTGTTGTTCATGGAATACAGCTCCAAGGCCATTCGTGGCCTGAAGCTGGGTGCCATCGGCGATCTGCGCAAGATCGCCGCTTCACGCAATTTCAGTTTCTGTATCGCCCATCGCTTCAAGCCGATCTACATCGCCTTGCTCGGCACTTCGCTGCCGGTGATTGGCGTGCACCACGCGTTTGGCGATTACCAACGTGGTTCGCGCAAACTCTTTGCGCAGATTTTCCGCAAGCGTCTGAGCCTGCTCGGCGTGTCCGATGCGGTGCGCGACGACATGCGTCGTTGCCTGCCGAAATGGCCGGCGGCGCGCATCCAGACCCTCTACAACCGCATCGATGTCTCGGCGTTGCAGATGAGTCAGGTGTCCGCCCGTGAAGCCCGCGAGACCCTCGGTCTGTCGGCGGATGCGTTCATTGTCGGCAATGTCGGTCGCCTGCACCCGGACAAGGATCAGGCCACGCTGCTGCACGGTTTTGCTGCGGCGCTGCCCGGTCTGCCGGCCAACAGCCAACTGGTGATTCTCGGCAAGGGTCGTCTTGAGGATGAACTCAAGGCGCTGGCCCGAGAACTGGGCGTCGGTGATCGCGTGCTGTTTCTCGGTCAGGTGCCGGACGCACGCAATTACTTCCGCGCATTCGATGTGTTTGCCTTGAGCTCCGACCACGAACCGTTCGGCATGGTGCTGCTGGAGGCCATGGCCGCCGGCGTTCCGTTGCTGGCCACGGCGTGCGGCGGGGCGAAGGAAGTGGTCGAGGGCGTGGGCATTTTGTTCCCGCTGGGCGATGCCGAACATCTGGCCCAGGGCCTGAAACATCTGGCCGGCATGGACGAACAGCAGCGTCGTCAATGCGCCGAGATGATGTTCGATCGCCTGCGCGAGCGCTTCTCCGACCGCGCCGTACGCGACACCTTCTGGCATTTGCCGCAAGTTACCGATCTGGCACCGAGGGGCTGATGCTCAACCGATTTCAAGGCTGGCGCGAACGTGGCTGGTCGCCCGTTGACGCCTCAACTTATGCACAGGCCTGGCAGCGATTTGGCGGCAGCGTCGCTACTCATCCGATGGTGGTCGAACGTCTGGCGGATCTGGCCGGCATCCCGGTGCGTTATCTCGCGTGGGAGCAACAGGGTGAGGTCAAAGCCGCGATCCCGACCTGGGGCCGCGACCTGGCCTTGTCCAAGGACGTGCTCAAGCGCAACGGCAAGAAAGGTCTGTTCGACCTTGGTAACGCCGAGTTGATCCTGCCGGCCGCCGTCGATGCTCAGGCGCCGCTGCGTCATCGAGGACGCTACCTGTCGGCGCTCAACGAAAACCGCTTCAGCGGCCTCAAGTTGCAGACCGAGCAACTGGCCATGGCCCGTACCCCCGAAGAACTGTCGAAGAAGTTTCGCTACAACCAGCGCCGTGAATTGCGCCTGCTGGAAGAGGCGGGCGGCGTCGTGCGGCCGGTCAGCGATTTTTCCAGTGCCGAACTGGCAGCCATTTATTGCGACCTGTTCCAGCGTCGCTGGGGTTTCCCGGCCACTGGCGCGGCACGTATGGCCGAAGTCATCGAACTGCTGCGCGAGTTGTTGATCGGCTCGGTGATTTTCCTCAACGATGCGCCGATTGCCATTCAACTGGTGTATCGCGTCGAAGCCCCGGAGTGGATCAGCGTCGAATACATCAACGGCGCCGTCGACCCTGAAACCCGCGAATTCAGCCCTGGCAGCGTTCTGAGTTTCCTCAATACGCAAAGTGCCTGGGAACATGCGCGGGCACTGGACAAGCCGTTGCGCTTTTCCTTCGGTCGCGCCGACCGTGAATACAAGGATCGCTGGTGCAATCCTGTGCCGGTCTTCACCGTATGAGTCAGCCCATGAGCCGCAAACAGCAATTGCTCAAGCGTCACCGGCGTAACAAACGAATCGGCCTGTTGATCGCACTGATCGTGTTGATCGCCCTCGGCGTACTGGTGGCCTGGTGGTTGCCGCTGGTGCTGGCGTTGATTGGCTGGGTCGCTCACGAAGCGTGGTTCGCCGATCATTTGTTCTATTCGCCGAAAGACGATTACCAATACAGCTTTCCACCGTTCACACCGCAGCCAAAAGTGCATTTGAACGGCGAGCAATTGCGCCTCGATGAGGGCGTGATGCTGGTGGACGACGCCACGCTGATCCTCGCCGTGAAGGTCAAAAGCAGCTTTCTGGGACGCGTCTTCGACCCTCGGGTCGAGTTGGCCGGTGGCACCCATCCCGATGTGCAGACGTTCGAACGTGGCGTCAACGGCCTGCGTTATCTGAACCTCAGCGGTCAGGCGCAGGCCCTGTCACAAGGCCAGTTGCGCCTGCGCGGGCGCTTTTGCCGGGTGTCCGGCGAGCCGGTGCTGTGGGCGCTGGAGCAACCGGACTACCGCCAGCAGCGGGTGATGGTCATTGCGCCGCACGCCGACGATGCCGAACTGGCCGCCTACGGTCTGTACAGCCAGGCCAAAGAAGCCTGGATCGTGACCCTGACCGCTGGCGAGATCGAAGCCGAACATTATCAACAGATGGGCCTGAACAAGGTCGAGGCGGCGCGGCTCAAGGGCCGCTTGCGTGCCTGGGACAGTCTTGCCGTGCCGCGCTGGGCCGGCGTGCCGCAGGAACACTGCGTGCAGCTCGGTTATTTCTGCCTGCAACTGGCGGCGATGCAGGCTGCGCCCAATCAACCGATTGGCTCGCGGGAAGCCGATCTGAGTGACACACGCCTGTTCCGTCAGTTGAATCCGTTTGCCCTGCCCGGCGATGCCGATGGCGCGCCGACCTGGAACAACCTGCTGGCCGACCTGCGTGACGTGCTGGCCCGCGCGCGCCCGGATGTAATCGTGTTGCCGCATCCGACGCTGGATCCGCATCCCGACCATATCTGCGCCCAAGAGGCAGTGCTGGAAGCCTTGCGCGGTCTCGATTACCAACCGACCCTGCTCGGTTACGCCAATCACTTGCACGACAATGACCGCTGGCCGATGGGCGACAGTGGGCAGGGCATTGCCTTGCCGCCGACGTTCGACGCAGGCGTGGCGATGCAGCCGCTGTGCCTGCCGCTGTCGATCGAATTGCAACGGGACAAGGCCATGGCGCTGGGCATGATGCATGACCTGCAACCACCGGCCCCGTTCAAGCGTCGCCTGCGCCGGTTGTTCCAGCGACTGCTGGCCGGTCGGATGCCGTCGGTCTATGGCGAGAACGAATTTTTCCGCAAAGCGGTCAGACGCCAGGAGTTGTTCTGGGTACTGAAGCAGAGCGAAGCAGGTGCGACGGGATCGCACCGGGGAGAGGTATGAGTCAACGCGCAAAGGTGCTGCAGCTGCAGCCCGATTACAACGTCAAATCCCACGATTTCGCTGACCTCGCCGAACAGATCGTCAAGGCGCTGCCGACCGATCGTTACGAAGTGACCGCCGCCTTCCTGCGCGGCAAACCGGGGCCGGGCGAAGCGGTCAGCCGGGCCGACCGTTCGGTGTATTTCGAGTTTTCCGACAAGTCCCTCAAGGGCATGCGCTTGCGGGCGATGTGGCAGCTGTACAAGTTCTGCCGCCGGGAAAAGTTCGACGTGGTGATCTGCAACCGTTTCAAACCGGTGAACATGATGCTGACGCTCAACCGCTGGTTGAAAGTGCCGTTGTGCATCGGCATTTCCCACGGATTCGGTGAGTACGACCGCTTCTACCGTCGTCGCCAGACTCAGCGCCTGATCGACCGGCATTGGCGCTTCGTCGGCGTGTCGCCGGCGGTCAAACAGTATCTGCTGGACTGCGATTGCGGTTTCACTGACCAGAACACGTATGCGATCACCAACGCCATCGATATCGAACAGGCCGAGGGTTTGCAGCACAGCCGCGAACGCGCGCGCGAATTGCTGGGCATCGGCCCGAATGTGCGTCTGATCGGTGCGTTGGGGCGGCTGGTGTCGGTCAAGGGCCACACTTATCTGTTGCAGGCTTTCGCCCAACTCAAAGACAAATACCCGAACACTCAACTGGCCATCATCGGTGCCGGACGCCTGCAGGCGCCGCTGGCCGCCGAGATCGAACAGCTTGGACTGGCAGGTCGGGCGCACCTGCTGGGCTTCAAGGAAAACGCCCTGCAATACGTGCGCGCGTTCGATATCTGGACCATGCCGTCGCTGGCCGAAGGCCTGGGCTTGGCCTTGCTGGAAGGCATGAGCGGGCATCTGCCGGTGATTGCCTCGAACGTGCCGGCCATGCTGCCGCTGATCGAAGGTGCCGGTGGCTTGTCGATCACGCCCAAGGACGTACCGAGCCTGGTTGCGGCGCTGGACACCTACCTCGCGCTGTCGGATGACGAGCTCAAGGCCAAGGGCGAGCAGGCTTACCGTTATTTGCAGGAACAGCACGATATCGAGGTCTTCCGCCAGCAATACCTGAACCTGATCGACTCCGGCCTTGAACAGGCCCGCAAGGAACAGCCATGAGCGATACAAGTGCCATGAGCGATGCCCAGCCCCTCGTCACTGTCATTATCGCGTCCTATAACCACGGGCCGTACATCGAGGAAAGCATCCTCAGTGTCATCAACCAGAGCTACCAGAACATCGAGCTGCTGGTGGTCGACGACGGTTCGAAGGATGACAGTGTCGAACGCATCAAGGCCTTGCAGGCAAAGCACAGCTTCGACTTTCGTGTGCAGCAGAATCAGGGCCTGACCAATACGCTCAACGGCGCGATCGCGCGGGCCAAAGGCAGCCTGATCGTGCCGTTCGGTTCCGACGACATCATGTACCCGGACCGGATCGCCACCCAGGTCGCCTACATGGACGGCAAGCCGGAAGTGGGCATTTGCGCCGGTAACATCGAGTTGATGGACGCCGACGGCAATCTCTACCCGGAAAAGCGTCAGCGCCGGGACGTGCCGTTCCGCCGCCTGGATTTCGATGACATGTTTCTGGAGCGCAAGCCGTATCCGCCGGCACCGACCCTGATGATCCGTCGAGAGGCGCTGGACAAGGTGGGTGGCTTCGATCCGACGATTCGTCTCGAGGACCTGTACATCGAGCTGAAAGTGACCCGCGCCGGGTACTTCATCGACGGTCTGAACGTGGTGATGGCGCGCTATCGCAAGCACGCCACCAACTCCTACAAGAACCACCGTTTCATGATCGAAAACATCCTGCGCACTTACGCGTTGTTCAGCGATCATCCGCTGTACGACGAAGTGCGCTACAAGTCGCTCAATTCGATGTTCCTGAAAACCGCCAACCGCGACCGTAAACTGGCGCGTGAACTGCTGGCGCAAATTCCATTCAAGGCGTGGAACAAGAAGACCTGGCGCGGGTTGGGGCGGTTGCTGTTTTCGCCGCTGGAAAAAGACTGAGGCGGTCGTCGCTCGTACTCAGCGAGCGACTTTTTCCGCCAGGCGCTTGTTGCCTTTCTGGCGTTGGCGAATCCACTGCACGACTTTTCTGCCGGCACTCATGCCAGGCTGTTCGATATAGAGGAATGTCGCGCTGCTGATAAGAATCAACAGACAAGTGCATGCCGCCAGCAATGGCAGATAGACCCCGCTCTCCCGGGCATCGAGGTGCAGCAGCAGTGGCAACCGCTGAACCATCAGCCACAGCACGAACCCGTGGAGCAGGTAGGTGCTGTAGCTGATTTCCCCCAGCCAGCGGATGCTGCGGGGTTTCAGGGCGCCGAACAGGTTGTTGCCCGAGGCCACGATCACGAAAAACAGCGACAACAGAAACAGCGGCGCGGTCTTGAAGGCCCGGTTGAAGGCAGTGAAGGCGATAACCAGAGCCACTAGCGCGATCACACTGGCCAGCGTCGTTCGGCTCCATGCCACCAGTTGCGGGCGACGAATCCAGTACGCTGCCGCGATCCCCCCGAGGAAACTGGCCAGGAAGTGTTTCTTGAGCGAGTGCTCCCAGCCAACCAGTTGATAAAGCGTGTAGATCCCGATCAGGCACAGCACCACTTGTCGCCAGTTGCCGCGATAGACAAACACCAGCGCCGCCAGAGGCAGTGCCAGATAGAAAAATACTTCGTAGGCCAGCGTCCAGGTGACGTTGGAGATCAGCATGCCGGTTTGCGGGTACTGGTTGACGTCGGGGCGATCGAACGACAGCCACAGCAGGCCCTGTTTGAGCAGTTGTGATACAGGGTCTTTTAGTTGCCAGTCCTGCATATGGAACACGGTGAGGAACACCGCCAGCATCAGCGGCAGATACAGTGGATACAGCCGGAATACCCGCGAAATGCCGAAGGCCAGCCAGTCATGCTGACGGCCCTGGGCCAACAGACGGCTCCAGAACAGAAAACCGGTAATCATGAAAAACAGCGCCACGCTGCCCTGGCCGAGCATCGAGTAGAAATTGCTTGGGGGGAACTCGATGACCCCGGTGCGCAAATAGATCCAGGTGATGACCGAGTGATGCACAAACACACCGAATGCCAGATAGCCACGCAGGCCGTCGATGCTGGCATAACGGCTTTCACCCGAATGCTGCAAATGGCGCGCGATTTTAGGTACGGCGCGCAACAATAACGCGGCGGTCACTATGGCCAGCAAATAGGCTGCCGGCGCAATGAGCGGACTGGTTTCAATCATCAATGAACCCGGGCCGGTGTACTACCGGCCAGCACTTGCCTGTGCAGATTGTCTACGGCGGATTTCGACGCCGTCACGGCGTATCCCTGGAGCAACGCCTCGAGGTGATCCTCGA
Organism: Pseudomonas koreensis; assembly: GCF_025447595.1. GTDB lineage: Bacteria > Pseudomonadota > Gammaproteobacteria > Pseudomonadales > Pseudomonadaceae > Aquipseudomonas > Aquipseudomonas koreensis_H. The sequence goes on from NZ_JAOEJU010000005.1 coordinate 40,665, forward strand.
ACAACCAGCGTTTGTCGACAGTGTAGCGTTGCATGTGACGCAGATTGCGCTGACGCAACGACAGACTGAGGGGCGAAGGGTAGACCCGCAGGTCTGCCAGATCAATCAGTCCGAACTCGCCATCTTCCAGCACCAGAACGTTGCCCAGATGCAGCGAGCGGAAATACACGCCTTGCTCGTGCAGGCTCGCCATGAATTTGCCGAACCGTTCCACCAGCGCATGACGCACGGCCGGGGCCGTGATGCCTTGCAGGACCTGACGCAAGGTATGGCCCGGCAACGGCGAGTAATGCACGGCGCTGCTGCCATCGTCGAGGCGATAAAGGTTCAGCACCTGCGGTGTGGGAATGCCCATCCGGCGCAATTGTTCGCTGTTGACGGCAAACCGCTCGGAATAAGGATTGAAGCTGCCGGAGGTATACCAGCGGCGGCGGCGAAACAGCTTGAGAAAGCTGCCGTTGGCCAGACGCAGGACCTTGGGCCCCAGACCGTCTTCTTCAATGACCTGCGCGTCGGCACTCAGCCGTTGCAGACCGGATGTCGTCAGTTTCTGTACAGGCATCGTCAAAAGGCGTCGGGCACGCTGATTGATGCTCAGGGCCGCAATCAGCGCCAAAGGTATCCACAGCAGGAACCAGTGCTCCTTGGGCCGCGAAATAATGCCGCCTCCCTCGGTCAGGCCGGCACCGATACCGAACACCAGCAAGGTCGAGGCAATGATCAGCAGCGGTTGCACACGCTGGCGCCAGCTGCTCAAAAGCCCCCAGACCTGGAAAAACAGCCAAGGCAGCATGCCCAGGATGCCCACGTAATAAAGCACGCCCAGTGCAAAGCTGTGCGGTTCCTGGAAGTTGTAACCGACGCCCGGATCAATCGCCAGAGCGGCGTTGTAGCCATGGCCGATCCATGGGTGTTCGGCGATTTTCTGCAAGGCCTGTTGCCAGATTTCGAAACGATAGGAGTCACCCCGTTCGACGATCATTTTCGAGAACAGAGTGATCACCGACACACCGCTCAGCGCCAGTGCGCCCAACAGCACCAGCGAACGACGGTTCCAGCAGATGAAGGCCAGCCACAGTGCAGCCATGGTCAGCGCGACCAATGGGGTGCGGGAACCGGTTCCGATCACCGCCATGAACATGATCAGCATCGCCGGCAGGCTGAGCCAGTACATCCGGCCATCCTTGCAGGTCATGCTCAGGCTCAGCCAGTAGGCGCAGAAGAATCCGAACAGGTGCGAGCTCAGCAGCGGGTTGTCGAACGCCCCGCCACCGATCAGGCGCGCGCCCGGCTCGAAGTGGAGGATGAACGGAATCAGGAAACAGAGGGTGGTGACCAGTGCCACCAGCGCGGCAGCGAACAGCAGAGGTGAAAGAATGTCGCTGCGGTAGCGAACCAGAAGGAAACAGCCGGCGAACAGCATCAGGGTATGGAGAGGAGGCTTGAACATGCCACTTATCGGCTCGTCTTGCGGGCCCCAGCAAAGGCTGAGCAGGGCCCAGGCGGCAAACAGCAGCAACGCGACAAAAATCGGTTCGCGCAGCATTTCCTTGAGCTCTCGCGGGCGCAGGCACAGGGCAATCAGCGTCGGAATGCTGAAAAGTCCGTAAAACAGCTTGTGATGGAGACTGCGGCCCGGCAGAAAGAACAGCGCGCACAAGAGCAGGAAGTAGCCGACGGGAAGTATCCACAGGCTAATGAAATCGAAGACTCGATTGGACGTACTGCTGAAGCCGCGAAGTTGCATGCTGTGAAATTCAATCCTGAGGTTGATCGGCCAATACGATGATGGCTATTTGACGCTGAAAAAGGTGCCTAACAATAACAGCCTTTGCCCGATTGCCAGAACCCTGAAGAAGCTGTGCTAAAGTCAGCGTCCTTTTTATCGACTTTCGCGTGATATGACCGACTCCAGTCCCGCCGCAAGCCCTTCGAGCTTGAAAATCTACTTCCGCCTGCTCGGCTATGTCCGGCCGTACATCAGTCTGTTCCTGATCAGCATCGTCGGTTTTCTGATTTTTGCCTCGACCCAGCCGATGCTCGGCTACATCCTCAAGTATTTTGTCGATGGTCTGTCCAATCCCGAGGCGGTGCTGTTTCCCACCGTGCCTTACCTGCGCGACCTGCAGCTGCTGCAGGCCGTACCGCTGCTGATCATCCTGATCGCCGCGTGGCAAGGGTTGGGATCTTATCTGGGCAACTATTTCCTGGCCAAGGTTTCCCTGGGCCTGGTGCATGACTTGCGGGTACAGCTCTTCAATAACCTGCTCGTCCTGCCCAACCGTTACTTCGACAAGCATAACTCCGGACATCTGATTTCGCGTATCACCTTTAACGTCACCATGGTCACGGGGGCGGCAACAGATGCGATCAAGGTCGTAATCCGTGAAGGCATGACGGTTATCTTCCTGTTCGCCTCCCTGTTGTTCATGAACTGGAAGCTGACGCTGGTGATGGTTGCGATCCTGCCGCTCATCGCGGTGATGGTGCGCACGGCGAGCAAGAAATTCCGCAAACAGAGCAAGAAAATCCAGCTGGCCATGGGCGACGTGACGCACGTCGCCTCGGAAACCATCCAGGGTTATCGCGTGGTGCGCAGCTTCGGCGGCGAGGCGTACGAGGAAAAACGCTTCCTCGATGCCAGTCAGAGCAACACCGACAAACAACTGCGCATGACCCGTACTGGCGCGATCTACACGCCGATGCTGCAACTGGTGATCTACAGCGCCATGGCGGTGCTGATGTTCCTGGTGCTGTTCCTGCGCGGTGACGCCTCGGCCGGTGACATGGTCGCCTACATCACTCTTGCCGGTTTGCTGCCCAAGCCGATCCGTCAACTGTCCGAAGTCAGTTCGACCATCCAGAAGGGCGTGGCCGGTGCCGAAAGCATTTTCGAGCAACTGGATGTCGATCCGGAAGTCGATACCGGCACGGTCGAGCGCGATTCAGTCACCGGTCGGCTCGATGTACGCAACCTGAGCTTTACCTACCCGGGTACCGACCGTCAGGTGCTCGACGACATCAGCTTCTCGGTCGAGCCGGGGCAGATGGTCGCACTGGTGGGACGTTCGGGCAGCGGCAAGTCGACCCTGGCCAACCTGATTCCGCGCTTCTATCACCACGACAAGGGCGAGATCCTGATCGACGGTGTGGAAGTCGAGCAGTACAAATTGCTGAACCTGCGCCGGCACATTGCCCAGGTGACCCAGCACGTCACACTGTTCAGTGACACAGTGGCCAACAACATCGCCTACGGCGACCTGGCCGGGGCGCCACGCGAAGACATCGAGAAAGCCGCGCGTGATGCCTACGCCATGGACTTCATTTCTCAACTGCCCCAAGGCCTGGACACTCAGGTCGGCGAAAACGGCGTGCTGCTTTCCGGTGGTCAGCGCCAGCGTCTGGCGATTGCCCGTGCGCTGCTCAAGAACGCACCGTTGCTGATTCTCGACGAGGCCACTTCGGCCCTCGACACCGAATCCGAGCGGCACATTCAGGCCGCCCTGGATCAAGTGATGAAGGGTCGCACTACCTTGGTGATTGCCCACCGTCTCTCGACCATCGAGAAGGCCGACCTGATTCTGGTCATGGATCAGGGCCGGATCGTTGAACGGGGGACCCACGACAGTCTGCTGGCGCAGAACGGCTACTACGCTCGCCTGAATGCCATGGGCCTAGACGCCCCGGCCGAAGATATCGCCTGATCAAGAAGTAAACCCTGTGGGAGCGAGCCTGCTCGCGATAGCCGTGCAACAGTCAACATCAATGTTGAAGGTGCATGCGTCATCGCAAGCAAGCTCGCTCCCACATTCATTTGTATCCAGACTTTTACCCTTCTTGACCAAACCGGCATAAAACCCGGCATCGCACTTGTTAAGGTTCCTGAACGAACTCTGACTTCAATCGAAGAGGCCATCCTCTTCGCGCGGGTGCTGGCATGCTGCAACGTTATCTATGGAAACTGCTTCCCAAGCCGCAACGGGCTTTTCTGCTCGGGCGTCTGTCGGTGGTCGACCGGCAAGTGGTGAACAAGTCGATGTCGGCCAACCTGTGTTTTCCCAAGGCGTTCGAGCAGCGCTCTTGCCTTTTCATACATGTTCCAAAGTGTGCCGGCAGCAGCGTGTGTGCGGCCATGTTCGATGGCTGGCGTCCCGGCCATTTGCCGCTGTACTGGTATGAAGAGCAATTTCCTGCTCAGTTCGCCGAAGCGTACAAATTCGCTTTTGTGCGCGATCCGCTGGAGCGTGCCTATTCGGCTTACGCCTTTCTGCGGGGCAACGAGCTCAGCGGACGGGATCACGCCGCCCAGCAGTTGGTCAGGCATTACCGTGACTTTGACGATTTCGTCGCACGCTGGTTGCATCCCGACAATATCGCGCGACAACTGCATTTCGCTGCTCAAACCGACTTTCTCACCGATTCGCTGGGCCGTCTGGCGTTGGACTTCATCGGATATCAGGAGCACCTGGAGCGGGATTTTCGCCTGGTGTGCGAGCACCTGGGGCTGACGAGCCCGTTGCCGCGCGTCAACACCTCGCGGCAACGACGCCCCCAGCCGGCGCGGGAGTTTTGCACGCTGCGCACGCAACGTCTGGTGCGACGGGTCTATGAACGTGACTACGAGATGCTGGCCTATGAGTAAAGCGTTGTTGATTTCGTCGGTAGCGCCGACCATTGAATGGGTCGGTGCCTGTCATCGATTGAACGCTCTGCTGTTCAAAAAATGAGCAAAAAAGCCAGCTGTTTCATCCTGTTGCAGCCGCCGCACAAGCCTTCGCCAACCCTGTGTTAATATCGCGCCCCTGTTCATTTTGTATGTGGGTTGCTCCATGAAGTTGTCCATGCCGCGATTCGATCAAGCCCCTGTCTTGGTGGTCGGCGATGTCATGCTCGACCGTTACTGGCATGGTGGTACCTCACGGATTTCCCCTGAGGCGCCGGTTCCTGTCGTTAAAGTCGAGCAAATCGAAGACCGCCCGGGCGGTGCCGCCAACGTTGCCTTGAACATTGCCGCGCTGGGTGCGCCGGCGTCGCTGGTCGGTGTGACCGGTGACGACGAAGCCGCCGACAGCCTGAGCAACAGCCTCAAGGGCGCGGGCGTGCGCGCCTTGTTCCAGCGCATCGCGCATCAGCCGACCATCGTCAAGCTGCGGGTCATGAGCCGGCACCAGCAACTGCTGCGTATCGACTTTGAAGAACCGTTCGCCACTGACGCCCTGGCCCTTGCTTCCCAGGTCGACGACCTGCTGGAAGGCATCAAGGTGCTGGTGCTGTCGGACTACGGCAAAGGCGCCCTGAAAAACCATCAGGCGTTGATTCAGGCCGCACGGGCCAAAGGCATTCCGGTGCTGGCCGACCCGAAGGGCAAGGATTTTTCGATCTACCGTGGGGCGAGCCTGATCACCCCGAACCTCAGCGAGTTCGAAGCCATCGTCGGCGGTTGCGCCGATGAGCACGAACTGGTGACCAAGGGCGCGACGCTGATGCACGACCTCGAGCTCGGCGCGTTGCTGGTGACTCGCGGCGAACACGGCATGACCCTGCTGCGCCCGGATCATCCGGCGCTGCACCTGCCGGCCCGGGCCCGTGAAGTGTTCGACGTGACCGGTGCCGGCGATACAGTGATTTCCACCCTGGCGGCCGCGATTGCCGCAGGCGAAGAACTGCCGCACGCGGTGGCGCTGGCCAACCTGGCGGCAGGCATCGTTGTCGGCAAACTCGGTACGGCGGCGATCAGCGCCCCGGAACTGCGTCGCGCGATTCAGCGCGAGGAAGGTTCGGAACGCGGAGTATTGGGTCTGGAGCAGCTGATTCTGGCGGTTGCCGATGCCCGGGCGCACAACGAGCGGATCGTGTTCACCAACGGCTGCTTCGACATCCTGCATGCTGGCCACGTGACCTACCTCGAACAGGCGCGAGCGCAAGGCGATCGTCTGATCGTTGCGATCAACGACGATGCCTCGGTCAGCCGCCTGAAAGGGCCGGGTCGGCCGATCAACAGTGTCGACCGGCGCATGGCGGTTCTCGCCGGTCTCGGTGCGGTGGATTGGGTAATCAGTTTCGCCGAAGGCACTCCGGAAAACCTGCTGCGCGAGGTCAAGCCGGACGTGTTGGTAAAAGGCGGCGACTATGGCATCGACCAGGTTGTCGGCGCCGATATCGTCAAGGCCTACGGTGGCACCGTGAAGGTGCTGGGGCTGGTGGAAAACAGCTCGACTACGGCGATTGTGGAAAAGATCCGCAAGTCCGAGTGATGCAAACATAAAGACCGCGCCTGCGATGACTCTTCGGAGTCACTCGCAGGCGCGGTCTTTTGCCGTTCAGGAATTCACTTTCTTGCGCGGCACGATCTTCTTCAGCAGTTGCTTCGCCTTGCCGCGCAACCGTGCCAGCCCCGTATCCTTGGGCGGCGGCGTCAAACCCTGCTGGCGCAGCCAGTCCTTCCAGCGAATCCGCTCATCGCGCACCAGCCAGCCGTCCTGTCTGGCGAAACTTTCCGCCAGGTACAGACCGCGAGTGCCTGCCGGGTACAACTGACCTTTCTTCAGCGTATACAGCTCGGGCAGCGGTTCGCCGTCCTGCAACGGCATCAAATACAGGTCGGGGCGTTTGCGGTCGAGCCGGGCGACCAGTTGATCGCCTTCCAGTCGTTCATCGACATGGAACAGGCTGAGGTTCTTGGCTTCCTTGGGTACGTCCAGCCGCAAGTCGTAGATCAATTGCAGGGACGCGGTCGGCAAGTGCACGTAAGCCCGTGGCCGTTCGAGCAATTGCAGATTGGCGCAGCGCACGGGCCGCGCCGAACCGGACAGCGGCGTCAGGCGAAAGGGCAGGGCCTCGCGATAATGCAATGCCGCCGCGTAGGGCGCCGGTAGCCAGGTGTCATTGAAGCGCCCGCCGAGCCAACCTTCCGGGGTTTCCAGCAGGCATTCCTCGGCGATTTCCTGAATCGCTGTGTGCAGCGGGATATTCAGTTCGTGCGCCGGCACGTAGCCGGAAATCAGCTTGAGCACCACATCGCCGCGATCCTGCCGACGCTGACGCACCAGCACCCAATAATCACGATTCTGCCAGTGCAAGGTCAGACGTACCGAGACGCCGAGGTTGGCCAGCTCCAGCGCAAAGCGCTCGGCGTCGGCCACGCTGACCGGTTTGCGCCGCTGCAAAGTCTGGGTGAAATTCAGCGGCATGCCGACGCTCTGATACGTCAGACCTTCGGGCGTCGCTTCGACGAACAGTGGCAGAGTCTTGAAGTTGCTCGGGTTCTTTCTGATGAGCGTACGCGGCATGTCGGCTCCTGCTTAAGGCCGCGAGGCGGCGTCAGTGACCACGAAGGACCTGGGCAACGGTCGCAACGTTATGGGCGAGGTGCAGCGGATTGATTGTCCCGACGATGGCACTGGCCACGCCGGGCTGGGCGAACAGCAACTCGAAGCTGGCGCGCACCGGATCCACGCCGGGACTCAGGCACACGTGACCGCTGGCCAGGGCCTTCTTCACCAGAATGGCTTTGCCGTGGGCAGCAGCATAGTCAATGACCGCCTTCTCGTTTTGTTCGTTCAGATTGTAGGTGACCATCGCGCAGTCGCCTTGCTCAAGCGCTTGGAGGCCACCGTCGACGGTTTTGCCGGAAAAGCCGAAGCCGCGAATCTTGCCCTCGGCCTTCAGCGCCGCGAGGGTTGCGTAGACTTCGCTGTCGTTGAGAATCGCCAGATCGTTGCCGTCGGAGTGCACCAGCACCAGGTCGATAAAATCGGTTTCAAGACGTTGCAGGCTGCGCTCCACCGACATCCGGGTGTGGGCGGCGCTGAAGTCGTGGGTCGATTGGCCATCGACAAATTCTTCGCCGACCTTGCTGACGATCACCCAGTCCTGACGCTCGCCGCGCAGCAGCGGGCCGAGACGTTCTTCGCTGCGGCCATAGGCCGGGGCGGTGTCGATCAGGTTGATGCCCAGCTCCCGCGCCTGCTTGAGGAGCATGCGCGCGGTATCGTCGTCGGGAATCTGGAAGCCGTTGGGGTATTTCACGCCCTGGTCGCGGCCGAGTTTGACGGTGCCCAGGCCCAGCGGTGAAACCAGCAGGCCGGTGCTGCCCAGCGGGCGATGCAGATCGTGCAGGGTCGGCAGGCTCATGGCAGCAGTTGCTCCCAGGCGGGAACGCCCATCGGTGGTTTTGGTAGCTCGGGCAGCGGAGCAGCGTGGCTTGGCTGGATGCCATCGCGTTCGAGGGATGCGATCACGCGGTCAGCGAAGTCCGGAGCCAGGGCCAGTTTGGTTGGCCAGCCGACCAGCAGGCGACCTTCTTCTGCGAGGAAGGCGTTGTCCGGGCGGGTCAGGCCGGTTTGCAGCGGTTCGGCGCGATCGACGCGCAGGGTGGCCCATTGCGTGGTGCTGAGATCGATCCACGGCAACAACTGTGCGATTTCCTTTTGCGCAGTGGCGATCTGCTCGGCCGGCTCACGGGCCACGCCTTCGGATTCGGCAATGTCGCCGCCCAGATACCAGACCCACTGGCCGTCAGCGGCTGGGTGAGTGGTTACGGTGATGCGCGGCTTGGTGCCGCCACCCAGGCAGTGCGCGTACAACGGTTTCAGGCCCGGGCCCTTGGCGATGATCATGTGCAGCGGCCGGCGTTGCATGGCCGGATGAGTCAGGCCCAAAGCAGTCAGCAGGTCGGCAGTACCGGCACCGGCACTGAGCACGATGCGCTGGGCACGAATCTCGCGGCCATCGACTTTCAGGCCCACCAGCACACCGCTTTCCAGCAACGGCTCGATGTTCTGGCCGGCGAGCAGGCCGTCGCCCGACAGGTCGGCCAGACGCTGGATCAGGCTCGGCACGTCGATCACCAGTTCGGCGAGGCGGTAGACCTTGCCTTTGAAACGTTTGTCTTGCAGGGCCGGTGGCAGTTGATCGCCCTTGACCTGATCGACCCGGCCACGCACCGCTTTACTGGCGAAGAAACTGGTGAGGTTGCCGGCCAGGGTGCCCGGCGACCACAGGTAATGGGCTTCGGACAGCAGGCGTACGCCGCTCAGGTCCAGTTCGCCGTTGCCGGCCAGGGCTTCACGCCAGCGGCGCGGCATGTCGGCGATGGCTTCCGAGGCACCAGTCAGCGCACCGTGCAGCGCGTACTTGGCGCCGCCGTGGATGATGCCCTGGGACTTCACACTCTGCCCGCCGCCGAGGCTGGCGCTTTCCACCAACACGGTCGAGAAACCCTGGCGACGCAGGCGCGCGTTCAGCCAGAGACCGGCGACGCCAGCGCCGACAATCAGCACGTCGGTGGAAATGGGAGATGGCATGCAACGACCTCAGTGTTCAAGACGAGGGCGCAGTATACAGACTCGGGGAAAAGGGGATTTGTCGATGATCAACAAGGCTGACGCAAATCCAAATGTGGGAGCGAGCCTGCTCGCGAAGAGGGCGTGTCAGTTGCCGATGACATGTCTGACAACACTTTCGCGAGCAGGCTCGCTCCCACCGGGATCTGTGTAATTCAGGTCAATGGCCTGCGGTTTTCGAGAACAGCTGAATCACCACAACACCGAGCACGATCAGCGCCATCCCGAGCATCGCCGGGATATCCAGCTTCTGCCCGTAAATGAACAGCGCTGCGACACTGACCATCACGATGCCCATGCCTGCCCACACCGCGTAGGCTACGCCCACCGGCACGCTGCGCACCACCAGGGTCAGCATCCAGAACGCGATGCCATAACCGACGATGACCAGCAGCAGCGGCAACGGCGTGCTGAAGCCTTTGACGGCTTTCATCGAGACGGTTGCGATCACTTCGGCGCAGATGGCAATGGCCAAGTAGGCGTAGGCGGTCATGGTTCAATCCTCATGTGAAACGTGGCTTTCTGGGTCGGCATTCTAGTGACTCCCCAGATGGGGTAAAGTCATTACCTATCTGTTTAAAAGATGGGTTGGCCCGATGAGCATGCAGTGGAATCTGGAGCAATTGCGGGTGTTTGTCGGCGTCGCCGAACAGCGCTCGTTTTCTGCCGTGGCGCGTCAGCAGCGCAAGGCGCAGTCGGCGATCAGCAGCGCGATCGCCATGTTCGAGGATGATCTCGGTGTCATCCTGTTCGAGCGTAGCAGTGGTCGTCAGCCGATTCTCACCGAGGCGGGGGAGGCGTTGCTGGAGGAGGCGCGGGAAGTGTTGCGCCAGTGCGAGCGCCTGAACGGACGGGCCGTGGCCATGATGCGCGGGCAGGAGGCGCAATTGCGGGTCGCCCAGGATGAGGCGATGCCCTATCAGGCGCTGGTGGAAAGTTTCGGCGCACTGGCCGAGCAGTTTCCGAGTCTGGAGGTGCAACTGACCAGCGCTGCCCAAGGCGAGGTTTCGCGCAAACTGGTGGAGCGCCGGGCCGATCTCGGGCTGCTGTTCTATCACGATGAAATCCCCGAAGCGCTGGAACGCCGGGTGCTGGGCAGCGTGGAAATGGTCACGGTCTGCGGCGTCAATCATCCGCTGGCGGCGCAGTCCCGGGTCAACTGCCAGCAGCTTGCGCAACATCGGCAACTGCTGATGTCGACCCAGACCAGCGTCTACCCCGGCAGTGAACCGGCCAGCCCTCAGGTGTGGCGCGCCGACAGTTTCTACGTGATGGCTGAATGGCTGGTGCGCGACCTCGGCTGGGCCTGGCTGCCGCGCCACGTGGTGCAGTACTCGGCGTATCAGGGCCTGATGGTGGAACTCGACAGCGAATGGACACCGCCGGCGCTGGTGGTGGAGCTGGTCTGGCGCCGCGACGAACCGCTGGGGCCGGCAGCGCGTTGGCTGGCGGAGCGATTTGCCATACACCTGCGGGCGATCGGCGGCAAAAGCCGATAAACTCCGCCGCCATGAATAGAACTCTCTACACCGCGTTGTTTTACCTGGGGCTGCCATTGGTGGCGATTCGGCTGTGGCTGCGCTCGCGCAAGGCACCGGCGTATGCCAAGCGGATTGGCGAACGTTTTTCCTACGGCATGCCGACCCTGCAACCGGGTGGCATCTGGGTTCACGCCGTGTCGGTGGGCGAAAGCATTGCCGCCGCGCCGATGATTCGTGCGCTGCTGCAACGTTATCCACAGCTGCCGATCACCGTGACCTGCATGACGCCGACCGGTTCGGAGCGCATTCACGCGATGTTCGCAGACGAGCCGCGCATCCAGCATTGCTATTTGCCGTATGACTTGCCCTGCGCAGCCGCGCGTTTTCTGGATCGCGTGCAGCCGAAACTGGCAGTGATCATGGAAACCGAACTGTGGCCCAACCACATTCACCAATGCGCCAAACGCGGGATTCCGGTGGCGTTGGCCAACGGGCGCCTGTCCGAGCGTTCGGCCAAGGGCTATGGCCGGTTCAGCAAACTGACCGCGCCGATGCTCGCCGAAATGAGCCTGTTCGCCGTGCAAACCGAAGCCGAAGCGCAGCGTTTCCGCGATCTCGGTGCGCGCCCGGAAGCAGTCGAAGTCACCGGCTCGATCAAGTTCGACCTGACCATCGACCCGCAACTGTTGCAACGTGCCGCTGAACTGCGCGGCCAGTGGCAGGCGCAGGAGCGGCCGGTGTGGATCGCTGCCAGCACCCATGAAGGTGAAGACGAAGTGGTGCTGAACGCCCATCGTCGCCTGCTGGCCAACCATCCCGATGCGCTGCTGATTCTGGTGCCGCGCCATCCGGAGCGTTTCAACTCGGTATTCGAACTGTGCCAGCGTGAAGGCTTTGCCACGGTGCGCCGTTCCACCGGCGCGAATGTCGATGCACAAACCTCGGTGCTGCTCGGTGACACCATGGGCGAGTTGCTGTTTCTCTATGCGTTAGCCGACAGCGCGTTCGTCGGCGGCAGTCTGGTGCCCAATGGCGGGCACAACTTGCTGGAGCCGGCAGCGCTGGCGAAACCGGTGATCAGCGGCCCGCACTTGTTCAACTTCCTCGACATCGCCGCGCAACTGCGCAGTGCCGGGGCCTTGGCCGAGGTGGATGACGCCGAAGGTCTGGCGACAGAAGTGCAGCGCCTTTTCGAACTGCCGCGCGATGCACAGCGCATGGCCGATGCCGGGCTGAGCGTGATGCGCCGCAATCAGGGCGCGTTGCAGCGTTTGCTCGATGGCCTGGGAAGGCTGATCGACCGCGCATAAAAAAACGCAGCCTCAGGGCTGCGTTTTTTGTTTAAGGCCGGGCCTTGAGTTGGGCTTCGGCAGCCTTGGCCAGATCCGGTGGCAGGAAGTCCTTGTCCGGGTTGTAGTCGGCCTTCAGATAGCGGGTCAGATCCTGCAAGTCACCCGGGTTCAACGTCCCCGCCGCCTGCTTCAGGCGCAGGTTGTCGAGGATGTAGTCGTAGCGGGTGTTGTTGTAGTTGCGCACCGAGGTGTACAGCTGACGTTGGGCATCGAGTACGTCGACGATGTTGCGCGTTCCCACCTGATAACCGATTTCCGTGGCTTCCACGGCGCTTTGGTTGGAGATGATCGACTGTCGGCGCGCCTGTACCTGCTCGACATCCGTGTTCACTGCGCGGTGCAGGTTGCGGGTGTTCTCCACGATCTGCCGGCGCAGGCTTTCACGTTGCTGTTCGCTTTGATCCAGTTGCGCATACGACTGGCGTACTTGCGAGCTGGTCAGTCCGCCACTGTAGATCGGGATATTAAGTTGCAAGCCTACTGTGCTCTGTTCGACGTTGCCACGATACGGCGTGCCGAAGGCATTCGGGTTGGCAAAGCCGAGGGCGTCGTTATCGCCCTTTTCGTATTTGGCGACGGCGTCGAGGGTCGGCAAGTGACCGGCCTTGCGCTGCTTCAGCGTTTCTTCGGCGGAGCTGACCGCGTAGTTGCTGGCCAGCAGATTCAGGTTCTGTTTCGCAGCGGTATCGACCCAGGCCTTGGCGTCATTGGGCGCCGGCGGCAGGATCGGCAACGTGTGGACGATGCCCTGAATCGAGTTGTATTGGCGGTTGGTCAGGGTGATCAGCGCTTCGAACGCATCATCGACCTGGCGCTGAGCGACGATCCGGTTGGCTCGCGCGGTGTCGTAGCTGGCTTGCGATTGCAGCACGTCGGTCTTGTCCGACAGGCCCACGTCAAAACGCTCGTTGGACTGGTCGAGCTGGCGCTTGAATGCCGCTTCTTCGGCCTTGGTCGAGGCCAGGTTGTCCTGGCTGCGCAACACGTTGAAGTAGCTTTCGGCCGATTGCAGGATCAGGTTCTGTTCGGTGGCCGAAAGCTGCAGCGCGGCTTGCTCGTTGACGTCCTTGGCGGCCTGGTACTGGAACCAGCGATCAGCGCGAAACAGCGGCTGTGCCAGCGTCGCCTGATAGGAATGGGCGCTGCGGTTGGCGATGGCCGATGGCTGGTCGATCGAGGTACGCACGTTGGCGGTTTCGGCGCCGCCGGACAGGTTCGGCAGCAACCCGGCGCGGGCCTGGGGCACCACTTCTTTCTGAGCACCGTACTGGGCGCGGGCGGCGGCCAGGTCGGCGTTGTTGTCGACCGCTTCCTGATAGACGCTGACCAGATCGGTTTTGGTCGACAAGGGCGCTTCAGCTGCCCAGGCCATTGCGGTGGACGCACAAGACACGGCGACAGCCAGTGAGAGTTTGCGCAGCATGAGGCGATCCCTAGCATGAATATTATGAGAATAATCCGGGCGCCAAAGGTAAGGCGCGGCCCATGCAGCGTCAAGGCGCAGCATGGCGTAGCGAGTGTAGTTGTGCTTGCGTGCGGCAACAATCTGCCAATTGCGCCATTCATCATGGTGTTTGCAGCGGTGTTGGCGTTCTCTGCCGGTTGTGTCTAGACTGGCCGGGTTCTTGTCGGGGTGCCTTGCTATGAGGCTGAGATCGAATAATTTCGGATCCCGTTGAACCTGATCAGGTTAGCGCCTGCGTAGGGAACAAGATTTCTCGTCACCCGGCGAGTCCTCTTGTGCTTCGTCCGGGAAATTGTTCGACAATCGAACGCTCGACGACGATGCACAGCACCAGTCCTGGTGCGTCCGTGCCTTTCAGGTTCTGCTCCGACAATCCACTGCCTGGATGCTGTCTGGAGAGCCCGTGATGACTACAAAATCTAAAAACGCGATCAACCTGAGTGACTCGGCCAAGGTCGATGAACAGTCGGTTCAACCGTTCACCCGTTCGCAAAAAGTCTACGTTCAGGGCTCCCGCCCGGACATCCGCGTGCCGATGCGCGAAATCACCCTCGATGTGACCCCGACCGACTTCGGCGGCGAAATCAACGCGCCGGTCACCGTCTACGACACCTCGGGCCCGTACACCGATCCGAACGTGGTGATCGACGTGCGCAAAGGTCTGGGCGATGTGCGTTCGGCGTGGATCGACGACCGTGGCGACACCGAGCGCCTGCCAGGCCTGAGCTCGAATTTCGGCCAGCAACGTCTTGCCGACGCCGAACTGACCAAGCTGCGCTTCGCCCACGTCAACAACCCGCGTCGCGCCAAGGCCGGGGCCAACGTCAGCCAGATGCACTACGCGCGCAAAGGCATCATCACCGCGGAGATGGAATACGTCGCCATCCGCGAAAACATGAAGCTGCAAGAAGCCCGCGCTGCCGGTCTGCTGAACCAGCAACACGCCGGTCACAGCTTCGGCGCGAGCATCCCGAAAGAAATCACTCCTGAGTTCGTGCGCGAAGAAATCGCCCGTGGCCGCGCGATCATTCCGGCCAACATCAACCACGTCGAACTGGAACCGATGATCATCGGCCGCAACTTCCTGGTGAAGATCAACGGCAACATCGGCAACAGCGCGCTGGGTTCGTCCATCGAAGAAGAAGTGGCGAAACTGACCTGGGGCATTCGCTGGGGTTCGGACACCGTGATGGACTTGTCCACCGGCAAGCACATCCACGAAACCCGCGAGTGGATCATCCGTAACTCGCCGGTGCCGATCGGCACCGTGCCGATCTATCAGGCGCTGGAAAAGGTCAACGGCGTGGCCGAAGACCTGACCTGGGAGCTGTTCCGCGACACACTGATCGAGCAGGCGGAGCAGGGCGTCGATTACTTCACCATTCACGCTGGCGTCTTGCTGCGCTACGTGCCGCTGACAGCCAAGCGCGTGACCGGCATCGTCTCCCGTGGCGGTTCGATCATGGCCAAGTGGTGCCTGGCGCACCACAAAGAGAACTTCCTCTACACCCACTTCGACGAAATCTGCGAAATCATGAAGGCCTATGACGTCAGCTTCTCGCTGGGCGACGGCCTGCGTCCGGGTTCGATTGCCGACGCCAACGACGAAGCGCAATTCGGCGAACTGGAAACCCTCGGCGAGCTGACCAAGATCGCCTGGAAGCACGACGTGCAATGCATGATCGAAGGCCCGGGCCACGTGCCGATGCAGTTGATCAAAGAGAACATGGACAAGCAGCTGGAGTGCTGCGACGAGGCGCCGTTCTACACCCTCGGCCCGCTGACCACCGACATTGCGCCGGGTTACGACCACATCACCTCCGGCATCGGTGCGGCGATGATCGGCTGGTTCGGTTGCGCGATGCTCTGCTACGTGACGCCGAAGGAACACCTGGGTCTGCCGAACAAGGATGACGTGAAGACCGGGATCATCACCTACAAGATCGCGGCACACGCAGCGGACCTGGCCAAAGGGCATCCGGGCGCGCAGATCCGCGACAACGCCTTGAGCAAGGCGCGTTTCGAATTCCGTTGGGAAGACCAGTTCAACCTCGGTCTGGACCCGGACACCGCCCGTTCGTATCACGATGAAACCTTGCCGAAGGACTCGGCGAAGGTCGCGCATTTCTGTTCGATGTGCGGGCCGAAATTCTGCTCGATGAAGATCACTCAGGAAGTCCGCGAATACGCGGCCAACCAGCGGATCGACGCGGTCGACGTGGACGTCGCCCAGGGCCTGGCGGAACAGGCCGAGCGGTTCAAGAAGGAAGGCAGTCAGCTGTACAAGAAAGTTTGATCTGACCTGAAAGGGTGGGGCCTGTAATGGCCCCTTCGCGAGCAAGCTCGCTCCCACATTTGAATGCATTCCAAAGTGGGAGCGAGCTTGCTCGCGAATACGGTCGACACAACAACAAATGTCCCTCTGAGATAACACCCTTGAGCATTCAACCCGGTACTTATTCCCCCGACCTCGCCGTGCCCGCCAACCAGCGTGTATTCGGCGGTCGGGATCTGTTTTCCCTGTGGTTTTCCCTTGGCATCGGCCTGATGGTCTTGCAGACCGGTGCATTGCTGGCGCCGGGGCTGGGCCTGTCGGGATCGTTGCTGGCGATTTTCCTCGGCACCCTGGTCGGTGTCCTGTTGCTGGCCGCCGTTGGTGTGATCGGAAGCGACACCGGTCTGTCGTCGATGGCCGCGCTGAAACTCAGCCTCGGCAGTAAAGGCGCGAGCCTGCCGGCGCTGCTCAACCTGCTGCAACTGATCGGTTGGGGCTCTTTCGAAATCATCGTCATGCGCGATGCGGCCAGCCTGCTCGGCACCCGTGCGTTCAGCGAAGGCTCGCTGTGGGCCAGTCCGATGCTGTGGACGTTGTGCTTCGGTGCGCTGGCGACTTTGCTCGCCGTCAGCGGGCCGTTGACGTTCGTGCGCAAGATCCTGCGCAAGTGGGGCATCTGGCTGATTCTGGCCGCGTGCATCTGGCTGACCTGGAACCTGTTCGCCAAGGCTGACCTCGCCGCCTTGTGGGCACAGGCCGGCGATGGTTCGATGCCGCTCGCCGTGGGCTTCGACATTGCGATTGCGATGCCGCTGTCGTGGCTGCCGCTGATCGCCGACTACTCGCGTTTCGGAAAGCGAGCGAAGAACGTATTCGGCGGCACGGCGATCGGTTTCTTCATCGGCAACTTCTGGCTGATGAGCCTCGGCGTGGCCTACACCCTTGCATTCGCGCCGAGCGGTGAAGTCAACGCGCTGCTGCTGGCGCTGGCCGGCGCCGGTCTGGGCATTCCGCTGTTGCTGATTCTGCTGGATGAGTCGGAAAACGCTTTCGCCGACATTCACTCGGCAGCGGTTTCCAGCGGGATTCTGTTGCGTCTGAAAGTCGAGCATCTGGCGCTGGCCATCGGCGTGATCTGCACCCTGATCGCCCTGCTCGCGCCGTTGGCGCAGTACCAGAACTTCCTGCTGTTGATCGGCTCGGTATTTGCGCCGCTATTCGGCGTGGTGCTGGTGGATCACTTCATCCTGCGCAAGCGCAGTGCCCAGGTGGCGTCGGCCGCGTTGCGCTGGCCGGCACTCTTGGCCTGGCTGGGTGGCATCAGCACCTATCACTTGCTGGCCAATCTGTATCCGGATGTCGGCGCGACCCTGCCGGCGCTGGTGCTGGCAGGGCTGCTGCAACTCGTGCTCGGCCGGGCTTTCAGTTACGGCCGGGAAACAGCTCGGGCTTGAGAATGCCGTTCAGGCGCGGGTAAGGGATTTTCAGTTCGACGTGGCCCAACGCGTAAGGCGCGATGGTGGTCACGTCGTACTTGAGGATCACGCCACCGTAGGTCAGCGCCACGTTCGGGGTTTTGACGAACGGCCAGCTCTTCACGAATTCCGGTTCCTGATCGAGCTTGGTGCTGATCAGCCAGCTGTTGTGCGCCACTTGCGCGGCTTTCCAGAACGCCTCTTCCTGACCCGGCAGCAACATGTCCGCCAGGGTCAGCACCTTGTGCTGCTGACGCGAATAGTTGATGAAACCGCGTCCCGGCGTACCGTGGGCGCCGCCGGTGTCCAGGTAGCTCGACGTTTCGATGATCACCAGACCGTCATGCTGCTCGCGTACTTTCGCCTGCAAATAGCTGCTGTTGCGCGGGCCGGCGTTGGCCAGGAATTGCTCGCGATACGCTGCCAGCGTTGGTGCTACCGGCGCGTTCGGTGCGGTGCGGGTCATTTGCAGCAGGCGTTTTTCGATGATGCCGTCCAAGGCAGGCTCTGCCGGGAAGCGCAAGGTATCGATATTGACCAATGGGCAATCCGGGTTGGAACAACCGGGTTTCAGCGTTTCCGAGGCGTCGCGGGTGGTTTCCAGCGGCGTGCGGTAGTTGGGCTGGAACAGGCTGGCGCAAGCGCCCAGGGTCAGGGCGATGGCGGCCACGGAGGCAATTTTGAAAAGCGACATGGGCGTCCTTTCTGAAGCAGGGGAAGGCAAAAAGTTACCGCTTCGACTCTCAACGAAGCGGTCAGTTCGCCACTAAGCTAATTAGAGTGGGTTTCGCCTTCACCGTCCATCCCGGCGACGGTAAAGGGGCTGCATCAAACGGCGCGGGCGCGTTAGGATGGCGCGAAGTCGAGGTTGCAGGTAGCAGAAATGAACCTCGTATTGGATTTGCAGTAAACGAGGATGCTCATGACCGATTTCCCCAAAGCCATTCCGTCCGCCATCGACATCGTACGACGCGAGCAATGCTACAAGGGCTTCTACAAGCTCGACCGTGTGCATTTGCGCCACGAACTGTTCGCCGGTGGAATGAGCCGCGAGATCAATCGTGAAGTGTTCGTGCGCCACGACGCCGTGTGCCTGTTGCCCTACGATCCGCAACGCGACGAAGTGGTGCTGATCGAGCAGTTTCGCGTCGGCGCCATGGGCAAGACCGCCAACCCGTGGCTGGTGGAACTGGTCGCCGGTCTGATCGACAAGGAAGAAGTGCCGGAAGAAGTTGCTCGCCGCGAAGCGCAGGAGGAAGCTGGTCTGGACATCAAGGCCCTGTGGCCAATGATGCAATATTTCCCGTCGCCGGGCGGCAGCAACGAATTCGTGCATTTGTACCTGGGGCGTTGCAGCACCGAAGGCGCGGGCGGCCTGCATGGGCTGGAGGAAGAGGCTGAAGATATTCGCGTCACGGTCTGGGCGTTCGAAGATGCCCTGCAGGCCGTACGCGACGGACGGATTGCCAACGCGGCGAGCATCATCGCCTTGCAGTGGCTGGCGCTCAATCGCGCCGAAGTGAGGGGGCTATGGTCGTAAACAAGTTGCGCGATCGCTACCGCGTCGACCTCGTGGGCCTGCAAGCCGCCTGCGAGGCCAATTACGCGCGCCTCATGCGACTGTTGCCGGACATGCGCAGCGACCCTGAGGCACGGCGCATTGCCGTGACCCAGGGCGACCAGATGCTCGGTGTGCTGGCTCTGGAAGTGCTGCAGACCTGTCCGTACACCACGACTCTGCAAGTACGTCAGGAACACAGTCTGCCGTGGCTGCCGGTGCCGCAACTGGAAGTGCAGGTCTATCACGATGCGCGCATGGCCGAGGTGATCAGCGCCGAGCATGCGCGACGTTTTCGCGGTGTCTATCCTTACCCGAATGCGGCCATGCATCAGCCGGACGAAAAAGCCCAGCTCAATCTGTTCCTGGGCGAATGGCTGAGTCACTGCCTGGCGTGCGGACACGAATACGCGGCGGTCCGATAAGCACTGCAAGTTGTGAACTGCGTCTGGTTCGCCGGTTTCTCTTTGCGTTGTCCCCCCGCATAATTGCCGCACCTATCCAGTCCCGCGATCCCGGGGGAGAACGCATTGCCGAGCGTATCGACTTTGACCACCGCCGACACGGCGTTGCTGGTGCAACTCTCTGACAGTCATCTGTTCGCCGAGGCGGAAGGAACGCTGCTGGGCATGAACACCCGCGAGAGTCTGCAAAAAGTCATCGAGCTGGTGCTCGAACAGCAACCGCGGATCGACCTGATCGTTGCCAGCGGCGACCTGTCCCAGGACGGCACGCTGGAGTCCTATCAGCAATTCCGGCAGATGACGGCGCAGATCGATGCGCCGGCCCGCTGGATTCCCGGCAACCATGACGAACCGCAGATCATGGCTCAGGCGACTGTGCAGAGTGCGCTGCTGGAGTCGGTGGTGGATGTCGGCAACTGGCGCGTGACCCTGCTCGATTCGGCGGTGCCCGGATCGGTGCCGGGGTATTTGCAGGATGACCAGCTGCAATTGCTCGCCCGCTCCTTGAGCGAAGCGCCGGATCGCCATCATCTGGTGTGCTTTCACCATCATCCGGTGTCGATCGGTTGCGCATGGATGGAGCCGATCGGCTTGCGCAATCCGGAAGCGTTTTTCGACGTGCTCGACCGTTTCCCGCAGGCCCGAGCCGTGCTGTGGGGGCATGTGCATCAGGAAATCGACCGCGAACGCAACGGCGTAAGGCTGATCGCCTCGCCATCGACCTGCATTCAGTTCGAGCCGGGCAGTGTCGACTTCAAGGTCGGCGAGCAGGCGCCGGGATATCGCTGGTTGCGGTTGCTGCCGGACGGGCGGATCGAGACCGGTGTGGAGCGTGTCACCGATTTCCGGTTCACCGTTGATTACGGCTCCGACGGTTACTGAAAACCGGGTCTCGCCCTCGCGAGCAAGCTCGCTCCCACAATGTATTTGCGAACGGCACAGATCCCTTGTGGGAGCGAGCTTGCTCGCGAAGGCGTCCTTACAAACACCCACGATCCCCCTGACTCCCTGTAAACTCCGCTTTCTTCAGCCGACGCCCAGGGAGCTCAAATGTCCGGTTCGATTCTCTATATCCATGGTTTCAACAGTGCGCCGGCCTCGAAGAAGGCCTGTCAGCTGGTCGAGGTGATGAAACGGCTGGGTTTGAGCGATCAACTGCGTGTCCCGGCGCTGCATCACCACCCGCGCGAAGCCATCGGTCAGCTGGAGCAGGCAATCGCTGAACTCGGCCAGCCGTTGCTGGTGGGAAGCTCGCTCGGCGGCTACTATGCGACTCACCTGGCCGAGCGCCATGGCCTGAAAGCCTTGCTGGTCAACCCGGCCGTCAGTCCGCACCGGATGTTCGACGGATACCTGGGGACGCAGAAAAACCTGTACACCGACGAAACCTGGGAGCTGACCCACGACCACGTGACGGCCCTGGCCGAGCTGGAAGTGCTGGCGCCGCAGGATCCACAGCGTTATCAGGTATGGTTGCAGACCGGGGATGAAACGCTGGATTATCGCCTTGCCCAGCAGTATTACCGGGCCTGTGCCTTGCGCATTCAGGCCGGCGGCGACCACAGTTTCCAAGGATTTGTTACACAATTGCCGGCATTGCTCAGCTTTGCCGGGATTGGCGCCGATACCTATCAGGCAATCGATTTCACCGCACTGTGAAATCTTGCCCCATTTTCATTGAATCACTGACGACGAGACCCTATGGCCACTCCCAGCGCTAGCTCCTATAACGCCGACGCCATCGAAGTCCTCTCGGGCCTCGACCCGGTGCGCAAGCGCCCCGGCATGTACACCGACACCAGTCGGCCGAACCATCTTGCCCAGGAAGTCATCGACAACAGTGTCGACGAAGCCCTGGCCGGCCACGCCAAATCGATCCAGGTCATCCTCCACGCCGACCACTCGCTGGAAGTCTGCGACGACGGCCGTGGCATGCCGGTCGACATCCACCCGGAAGAGGGTGTTTCGGGCGTTGAACTGATCCTCACCAAGCTCCATGCGGGCGGCAAGTTTTCCAACAAGAACTACCAGTTCTCCGGCGGTCTGCACGGGGTGGGTATTTCCGTGGTCAACGCCTTGTCGACTCAGGTTCGGGTGCGGGTCAAGCGTGACGGCAACGAATATGAAATGACCTTCGCCGACGGCTTCAAGGCCACCGATCTGCAAGTGATCGGCACCGTCGGCAAACGCAATACCGGGACCAGCGTGTATTTTGCGCCGGACCCGAAATACTTCGATTCGCCAAAATTCTCCATCAGCCGCCTCAAACACGTGCTCAAGGCCAAGGCCGTTCTGTGCCCGGGGCTGCTGATCAGCTTCGAAGACAAAGGCACCGGCGAAAAGGTCGAGTGGCATTACGAGGATGGCCTGCGCTCCTATCTGGTAGACGCGGTCAGCGAATTCGAGCGTCTGCCGGACGCGCCGTTCTGCGGCAACCTGGCGGGCACCAAGGAAGCGGTCGAGTGGGCCCTGCTGTGGCTGCCTGAGGGCGGCACCTCGGTCACTGAAAGCTACGTCAACCTGATCCCGACGGAGCAGGGCGGCACCCACGTCAACGGCCTGCGTCAGGGCCTGCTCGATGCGATGCGCGAGTTCTGCGAATTCCGCAGCCTGCTGCCGCGCGGCGTGAAGCTGGCGCCGGAAGACGTCTGGGAGCGCATCGCTTTCGTCCTGTCGATGAAGATGCAGGAACCGCAATTCTCCGGCCAGACCAAGGAGCGCCTGTCTTCCCGTGAAGCAGCGGCGTTTGTCTCCGGCGTGGTCAAGGACGCGTTCAGCCTGTGGCTCAACGCCAACCCGGAAACCGGTCTGGCGCTGGCGGAACTGGCGATCAGCAACGCCGGTCGTCGCCTGAAGGCCAGCAAGAAAGTCGAGCGCAAGCGCATCACCCAGGGGCCGGCATTGCCGGGCAAACTGGCCGATTGCGCCGGGCAGGACCCGATGCGTTCCGAGCTGTTCCTGGTGGAAGGTGATTCCGCCGGCGGTTCGGCCAAGCAGGCACGGGACAAGGAGTTCCAGGCGATCCTGCCGTTGCGCGGCAAGATCCTCAACACCTGGGAAGTCGACGGCAGTGAAGTGCTGGCCAGTCAGGAAGTGCACAACATCGCGGTGGCCATCGGTGTCGATCCGGGCGCCGAGGACATGAGCCAGCTGCGCTACGGCAAGATCTGTATCCTCGCCGACGCCGACTCCGATGGTCTGCACATTGCGACCTTGTTATGCGCCCTGTTCGTCCAGCATTTCCGCCCGCTGGTGGATGCCGGTCACGTCTACGTGGCGATGCCGCCGCTGTACCGCATCGACCTGGGCAAAGAGATCTACTACGCGCTCGACGAAGCCGAGCGCGACGGGATCCTCGACCGTCTGGTGGCCGAGAAGAAACGCGGCAAGCCGCAGGTCACCCGATTCAAAGGTCTGGGTGAAATGAACCCGCCGCAACTGCGTGAAACCACCATGGACCCTAACACCCGGCGACTGGTGCAGTTGACCCTCGGGGAAGACTTCGCCCAGACCTCGGAAATGATGGACATGCTGCTGGCGAAGAAACGCGCCGGCGACCGCAAGAGCTGGCTCGAATCCAAGGGCAACCTTGCCGAGGTTCTGGCCTGATGCGGTTTGGCTGGGCCTTGGCGGGTGCGTTGTTGCTGGGTTCGATGACGGTTTCGGCAGAGCCTGTGCAGGAGCTGCGGGTGCTCGCCGAACACCCGGTCGAAGGCATGCGCGGCGGCAACCTGTCGGGGCTGGCCTTGTGCGGCAATGATCTGTGGACCGTTTCGGATCGCGACGATGATCAGATCTACCGTCTCGATACCCGCGACCCGGTGTGGCAGGCCACGGCCGTGCGCATCGATCCGCCGAAAGTGCCGGACAGCGGTTTGCCGTGGGGCATCAGTTCGCGCACTTGGGCGGCGTCCTTCGTTCGTGGTGGGGATCTGGATTTCGAGGGCATCACCTGCGATAGCGCCGGCAACCGCTACATTGTCAGCGAAGCGCACGCGGCCGTGCTGCAAGTGCCGCCGCAAGGACCGTCGTCGTGGCTGAAAATCTCGCCGATGATGGTTCGCGAAGCGCGGGCCAGCGGGATGTTGCTGCAATTCAACGCGATCTTCGAAGGTCTGGCGATCAACCCGGCGGGCGATCAGATGTGGCTGGCTGCCGAGCGGCAAAGCCGTGGTCTGTTGCTGATCAAGCGTCAGCAGACGGTGTGGGATTGTGACGGTCGCTGCGTGCTGCTCAGCGAGGGCGGGATGGAAATGCAACCGCCGCAGTTTCCCAAAGCCCGTCCGGTCAACCGGGATTTTTCCGACGTGTCCCTGTTTAACGGCAAGCTGTTTACCCTTGAACGCAACGCATATCAGATCTGTCGCCGTGATGCGCAGACGGCCAAGGTCGAGCTCTGCTGGTCGTATGCGGCCGAGTTGTTGCAGGCCAATCGTCGTTACGAGCAGAACTTCGGACTGGAAGAGGCGCTGGTGGTCGATGCTCAGGGTGCCTGGATCGGCGTCGACAACAATTTCGGCCCGCGCGCCGATGGCGAGGTCCGCCCGATCATCTGGCGCTTCGCCGCGCCTGAGGGCGGCTGGAGCGCCAAGCCATGAGCCAGCAACCGCCGGGCAAACGTGCCGGTCGGGTGCTGATGATTCTGGCCTGGTGCGCAGCGCTGTTTCTGGCCACACGTTTTTTCGGCCAGTGGGAAGAGCGCCAGCAGAACCCGAATGTGGTGGTCAGCTCGGAGCAGGGCGATGGTTTTATTGAAGTGAAACTGGCAAGTAATGCCCAAGGGCATTTTGTCGTCAGTGGCCAGATCAACGGACAGCCGGTGGAGTTCATGCTCGACACCGGCGCGACCGACGTGGCAATCCCGGCCGAGGTGGCGAAAAACCTCCGGCTGGAAGAAGGTTTCGGTGTGACCCTGAGCACGGCCAATGGCCTGAGCCAGGGCTATCGCACCCGTATCGACCGCCTGCAACTGGGCGACATCGTGCTGCGGGACGTCCGCGCACTGGTGGCGCCGGGGCTGCATGGCGATCAGGTGCTGCTCGGCATGAGCGCCCTGAACAAACTTGAATTTACTCAGCGCGGCGGCACCATGCTGCTGCGCCAGACAACGAACCGATGAGGCCCGCATGAGCGATAACCTTGCAGACAGCTTAGATGGCGTAGAACGCCGGTCGCTGGCTGACTTCACCGAAAATGCCTACCTCAACTACTCCATGTACGTGATCATGGACCGTGCCCTGCCGCATATCGGCGACGGTCTGAAACCGGTACAGCGGCGTATCGTCTACGCCATGAGCGAGCTGGGGCTGGATGCCGATTCCAAACACAAGAAGTCGGCGCGTACCGTCGGCGACGTGCTCGGCAAGTTCCACCCGCACGGCGACTCGGCGTGCTACGAAGCGATGGTGCTGATGGCCCAGCCGTTCAGCTATCGCTACACGCTGGTGGACGGCCAGGGCAACTGGGGGGCGCCGGACGATCCCAAGTCCTTCGCCGCCATGCGTTACACCGAAGCGCGGCTGTCGCGTTATTCCGAAGTGCTGCTCAGCGAACTGGGCCAGGGCACCGCAGACTGGGGCCCGAACTTCGACGGTACGCTGCAGGAACCTTTGGTGTTGCCGGCACGTTTGCCGAACATCCTGCTCAACGGCACCACCGGTATCGCCGTGGGTATGGCCACCGACGTGCCGCCGCACAACCTGCGCGAAGTCGCCACCGCCTGCGTGCGCCTGCTCGATGAGCCGAAAGCCACGGTCGAACAGCTCTGCGAACATATTCAGGGCCCGGATTACCCGACCGAAGCGGAAATCATCACGCCGCGCGCCGACCTGCTGAAAATGTACGAAACCGGCAAGGGCTCGGTGCGCATGCGCGCCGTGTACCACGTCGAGGACGGCGACATCATCGTCACCGCGTTGCCGCACCAGGTCTCCGGGGCCAAGGTGCTGGAACAGATCGCCGCCCTGATGCAGGCCAAACCGTCGAAAGCGCCACAGATCGCCGATCTTCGCGACGAATCCGACCACGAAAACCCGTGCCGCATCGTGATCATTCCGGTCAACAGCCGTGTCGATCACGAAGCGCTGATGCAGCATCTGTTCGCCAGCACCGAGCTGGAGTCGACCTACCGGGTCAACGTCAACATCATCGGTCTGGACGGCAAGCCGCAGCTGAAAAACCTGCGAGCGTTGCTGGTGGAGTGGCTGGAGTTCCGCGTGCTGACCGTGCGTCGCCGCCTGCAATTCCGTCTCGACAAAGTCGAGCGTCGCCTGCACCTGTTGGACGGTTTGCTGATTGCCTACCTCAACCTGGATGAAGTGATTCATATCATCCGTACGGAGGAGCATCCGAAGGCCAAGCTGATCGAGCGTTTTGCTCTGAGCGAAATCCAGGCCGACTACATCCTCGACACCCGTCTGCGTCAGTTGGCGCGACTGGAAGAGATGAAGTTGCGCGACGAGCAGGACGAACTGCTCAAGGAGCAGGCCAAGCTGCAAGCCCTGCTGGGCAGCGAAGCCAAGCTGAAGAAGCTGGTGCGCAGCGAACTGCTGAAAGATGCCGAAACCTATGGCGATGACCGTCGGTCGCCAATCGTCGAGCGTGCTGAAGCCAAGGCTTTGACCGAACACGATCTGCTGCCGAACGAGAAAGTGACAGTCGTGCTGTCGGAAAAAGGCTGGATCCGTTCGGCCAAGGGCCACGAGATCGACGCCACCGGTCTGTCGTACAAGGCTGGCGATGGCTTCAAGACGTCGGCGGCGGGGCGTTCGAACCAGTCCGCCGTGGTCATCGACTCCACAGGCCGCAGTTACTCGCTGGCCACCCACACCCTGCCATCGGCACGGGGCCAGGGCGAGCCGTTGACCGGCCGTCTGACGCCGCCACCGGGTGCAACGTTTGAATGTGTGCTGATGCCGGAAGATGACGGGTTGTACGTGATCGCTTCCGACGCCGGTTACGGTTTCGTGGTAAAGGGTGAGGACCTGCAAGCCAAGAACAAGGCCGGCAAGGCCCTGCTGAGTCTGCCGAACAACGCCAAGGTGATTGCGCCACGTCCGGTGGCCGACCGTGAACAGAACTGGCTGGCATCGGTGACGACCGAGGGTCGCCTGCTGATCTTCAAGATCAGCGATCTGCCACAATTAGGTAAGGGCAAAGGCAACAAGATCATCGGTATTTCCGGTGAGCGTGTGGCCAGTCGCGAAGAATATGTCACGGACATCGCGGTTCTACCGGAAGGCGCGACCTTGGTGCTGCAGGCCGGAAAACGAACCTTGTCGCTCAAGGCTGACGACCTCGAACACTACAAGGGTGAACGTGGTCGTCGTGGCAATAAACTGCCACGGGGCTTCCAGCGAGTGGATGCGCTGCTCGTCGAAAACCTCAATTAAGCGGCCAATGGGGGATTCGCACTCCTTTCTCTGGTGGAGAAAATGAGTGAGAACGCCTCTCTAGAGCGTCCGATCTACGATTTAACCCGTAGATCGACGCTTTGGCGCTGGAGTCGGAACGCATATTCACGGATGATATGGCCTTTCCAAGCGCCGGCGTGGCCGAGCGTTCTTCATATTTATTGAGTATTTTCACTGTGGTCAGCCTTGTGGCGACCACCTGGACGGGATGATGACTTCTCTGCGCCCCCTTATTTTCCTGCTCGCCGGCGTTCTTGGCCTGGCGGGTTGCAGCGTTCACCAGCCGGTGTCGCTGTATCAGCTGGACAGCGGAAGTCCGGCTCAGCCTGCGCAAAGCTCAGGCATGGCAGTTTTGCTGGGACCTGTGGTAGTTGCCGACTATCTGCAACGTGAAACCCTGTTGCAGCGCCAACCGGACGGTAGTCTGCAAGCCTCGATCGATGGTCGCTGGGCCGGCAGTCTGTCGTCGGACATCGATCAGTTGCTGTTGCGTCAGGTTGCCGGGCATCTGGACAGTCAGCGGGTCGTTCTGTCACCGGCCACCACGGGGTTCACCCCGGATGTGCAAGTGCTGTTGACCATCACCCGCCTCGATTCGGGTGAAAAACAGCCGGCAATTCTCGATGCACAATGGCGTCTGATCGACCGTCGTGGCCAGGTGCGGGACAACCGGATCGTCCATCTGCAAGAATTGCACAGTGGCGGGACGGCTTCGCAGGTTCAGGCCCAGGGCATCTTGCTGCAACGCCTGGCCGAACAACTCTCGGTCGCGCTCAAACCGCTGGCCAACCAGCCACCGGTCGCCGAGGCACCGCGCAAACCGGCACCGAAACCAGCCGCGCCGGCGGCTGAAGCCGAGAAGCAGCCGAAGATCCCGATGGCTTCACCGATTCGTACGGATATGGAAGTGTTTCGCTTCTGAGTCTGGCTTGAGTCAAGACAAAGCCCGCCTTGTGCGGGCTTTGTTGTGTCTGGTGGCGGGATCTCTACGGTATGGCAGCTGGCCTCTTCGCGAGCAGGCTCGCTCCCACAGGAAGTGTGGGAGCTGGCCTGCTCGCGAAGGGGCTGGCACAGGCAACAAAAAGCCCGCAGACAATCGCGTGTCTGCGGGCTTCATCGTTTCTGGGCTAACGCTTATACCCGGCGTTCATGCATACGCGCCAGTTGCCGCTCGAGCATCGACGGATAAGGCTCCATCAACCGCTCCACACAGCAGGCACCCTCAGGGCTGGCGATCGGACGGATCCGCGCGCGCTGGCGGATCAGCGTGTCGTCACCGATCTTGCGCTCGACCAGCAGCAGGTTGCGGCTGTGTTGCGACAGCGCCAGGGCATCCTGGGCGGAGTCGGTCAGCAGCAGATCTATCTGGCTCAGGCCGAACAGCTCGTCGCCGAGGGTCAGGCCCAGCTGCAATTGCAGGGTGATGCCGCTGTCGGCGACTTCGATCTGCAACTGGTGGCCCAGCGCCCGCAACAGCTCGCCGCAGCAGATGGCATTGGTCAGGTAATCGTCGCCGCTGTCTTCGGTGTGGAACAACATCAGCGTGCTGCCGTCGTTCAGGGTCTCGATTT
This sequence comes from Pseudomonas koreensis, assembly GCF_025447595.1. Classification (GTDB taxonomy): domain Bacteria; phylum Pseudomonadota; class Gammaproteobacteria; order Pseudomonadales; family Pseudomonadaceae; genus Aquipseudomonas; species Aquipseudomonas koreensis_H. Next base: position 69,062 of record NZ_JAOEJU010000005.1, read on the forward strand.
CGCCCTGATACAGCGACGCGGCCTGCTCCAGGCAGTCGCGATAGCGATCCTGCAACTCTTCCAGACGTGCACGCGGCAAACGGCGCAGTTGTTCTTGCGAGCCCAGTTGTACCGCCAGCACCGCCGTGTGTTGCGGCACGCTTGGAGTTGGTCGGCGCACCGCCGGTTGTGCGGTTTCGTCCAGCGACTCGTCACGCAGATCGGCGAACGGGTCTTCGTCATCGTCGTCTTCAACGGTGCTGACCACATGGCGTGGCGCAGGCTTCTGCGCGGCCATCGGGCGGCTTTCGTCGAAACTCGGATCACGCAGGTTACGCACTTCGAATTCCGGCTCGTCGTCTTCGAACTCGGGTTCTGGCTCGGGCTCCGGTTCGGCCGGCTCCGGGGCGTAGTTGGCGTGCAACTGGCGGGCAAGATCGCCGATCTCGTCCTGACGCTCGATCCCCGGCGTGTATTCGTCGATCCGGCGCAGCCACACGCGCAGTTGCAGCAGCGGCGTGGAAATGTGCCGGCCCAGACGCAGGCTCAGGGCCAGGGACAGTGCCAGCAGGATCGCACTCAGAATGCCCATGCTTTGCAGGCTGATGGTCATCGGCTGCTGGAACTGATCCATGTCCAGGCTGATGCGCAGTTGCCCGGCGGTCACGTCCTGGAAGGTGATCTTGCTCTCGTACATGCCCTCGGCTTCGCCCAGCAGGCCGTGCTTGGGCCGCTGACCGGACTCGGCGAGGATGCGGTTGTCCACGCTGTAGATGGCGGCGTGAGCCACCAGCTTGTTCTTGGTCAGGTTATTGAGCAGCACGTTGAGGCTGAGGATGTCGTTGGACACCAGCAACTCGGTGGCGGAGGTGGCTGTCTGCGTGGTCAGGCTTTCGCCCAGCGCATCGGCCTGCTCGTGCATGGCCTGCTTGAACTGCAGGCCCATCACGCAGGCATAGATCACCAGGGCCAGGGCGACCAGGATCACGTTATGGCTGGCAATGCGCAATGCAATCGGTACACGGCGGTGGCGCAGTGCACGGAAGATCAGCAGAAAGAAGTTATCGGTTTTAACTGGCGTGGGCCGGTTCACTGAGCTCGGCTCTTTTGTCCGTGAAGTTGACGCGCAGTATAGCGACAGGCCCTAGACCGGCAAAGCGCTGGCGGTGCCCGATGGTCACTGAAAGTGGGTAGAATGCGGTTTTTTTCCAGTTGCGGGGGTGCGCGTTGCGCGAAATCGTCCTGATTAACATCACGGGAGTCGACCGTCCGGGTCTGACGGCAGCCATTACCGGTGTTCTGGCCCAGGGTGGTGTGAATATCCTCGACATCGGTCAGGCGGTGATTCACGACATGCTGTCGTTCGGCATCCTCGTGGAAATTCCCGACTCCGAGCAAGGCAAGTCGGTGCTCAAGGACATCCTGTTCAAGGGCTATGAGCTCGACCAGCAGGTGCGCTTCACCCCGGTGTCCGAAGAGGATTACCAGCAATGGGTGGGCAATCAGGGCAAGAAACGCCACATCGTTACCCTGCTGACCCGCAAGGTCACCGCCGGCCAGTTGCAGGCTGTGAGCTCGATCACCGCCAAATACGGCCTGAACATCGACCACATCGACCGTCTGTCGGGTCGTATGCCACTGGACACGCCGGCCGACAAGGGCAAGGGCTGCATCGAATTCTCCGTGCGTGGCGAAGCCGACGATCCGCAGGCCTTGCGCGCCGAATTCCTCAGCGTTGCTCAGGAACTGAACGTCGACATCGCTTTTCAGGAAGATTCGCTGTTCCGTCGCAACCGTCGTCTGGCCGTGTTCGACATGGACTCGACCCTGATCGAAGCCGAAGTCATCGATGAACTGGCCAAAGCCGCAGGTGTCGGCGACCAGGTTTCGCAAATCACCGAGCGGGCAATGGCCGGCGAGCTGGACTTTCGCGCCAGCTTCAAGGAGCGTCTGGCGCTGCTCAAGGGCCTCGATGTCAGCGTACTTGATTCGATCGGCGCCTCGCTGCGCCTGACCGAAGGCGCTGAAACCCTGTTCGCCGAACTCAAGCGCCTGGGCTACAAGACCGCGATCCTGTCGGGCGGCTTCACCTACTTCGCCAAGCAGTTGCAGGCCAAACTCGGCATCGATTACGTGTTCGCCAACGAACTGGAAGTGGTCGACGGCAAATGCACCGGCGTGGCGATCGAGCCGATCGTCGATGCCCAGCGCAAGGCCGATCTGCTGAAGCAGCTGGCTGAAAAAGAAGGTTTGCGTCTGGAACAGACCATCGCCGTGGGCGATGGCGCCAACGACCTGCCGATGCTGGCGATTGCCGGTCTGGGCGTGGCGTTCCGCGCCAAGCCGTTGGTCAAGCAGTCGGCGAAACAAGCGATTTCCACCCTCGGGCTGGATGGCGTGCTTTATCTGCTGGGCTTCCGGGATCGCGACGGGCAGCTCTGAAAGCTCTGCCGCCAGAGCTGCCCCCTTCGCGAGCAAGCTCGCTCCCACATTGGAATGCATTTCAAATGTGGGAGCGAGCTTGCTCGCGAAGGGGGCGCCCCGGATTATCCGACTCCACTCAAAGTGATTTCCACAACGAGTCGAAATCCTCCTCGCTTCCGCCATTTTGTGCGGCTTCCAGCGAACGATAGGCAAACTGATTGAAACTGTGTGTGCTTGCCACCCGCCGATCCAGCCCGGCGCGGTGTTCTTCGCCCTGGGTGTTGATCAGCACTTTATTGCCTTCCTGAAACGGCAGTCGTGGCGCCAATAGCGTCGCGGGCAAGTCGATGGCGCTGATCTCCGGCAACAGCAAGCCTCGCAAGTAATGACTGTGATCATCCCGCGTGCGCACCAGTTGCAAGCCGCAGGGCTGGGCGTGTGGCGCCACCAGCTCGATGCCCATTTGGGTCCCGGCACCACGCACTTGGCGGATCCAGCGCACCACGGCAATGCTCCAGCCCTGGTTGAGGCTGTCCTGAATCCCGACCATTTCCCCCGCCTGCAATTCGGCCGGCACGTCCTTTGGCCAGGCCAGGCAATAACCGCCGGGGCTGTGGTTAATCACCGGCAAGGCATAGGTCGGGTAATGCGGCGGGCTGTCGGCGTCGCCTTCATCGTCGATCAGCGGTTCGTAACGAATTTCCTCGTAGGGCAAAAGCTCATCGGATGTGCTCTGCGGTGCGGCGTCAAATGCCTGGCTCCAGCTGTCCTTTTCGCCCTGAACCACCGCGCGGCTAAAATTCGCCGCACGGGCGCCGGGGTGCTTGAGCAGTTCGCTGAAGGTGCGTTCGCCACCGAGGTAAAAGTGCAGGGCGCTCATGCCGACGCACACGGTCAGGTTGCCCTGGCCGACGGTGCGCTGGAAGCTGCGTTCGGCGGCTTCGCCCCAGGTGGCGTGCAGGTGTTGCAGGGTGTCGAGGGTCAGGCCGGACGGCACGGGCAGCGGGGTAGTCGCATCCTGATGCAGCAGGTGGGCCTCGATGGCATTCACCAGCGGTTGTGGATCGAAACCGAGCAGGCTGGCCTGTTGCTCGCTGCGAAATTGGGAGCGATAGCGCGGGCCGGCGTCGATGTCTGCCGAGACCGCGAACAACCCCTCGCCCGGGTTGGCGGGATGCAGCTTCAGCCATGCGCTCCAGGGCTCCACCACTTGGGTCAGACGCGCGATCTGATTTTGCCGCAACTGATTGCAGCGGGCGCTGCCCAGCAGCAGGGCGGCGAGGTAGGTCTGTTCGACGCTCAACTCGCCGGTCAGGCTGGCAAGGTCGTCGCGCAGCCGGCGATGTTGCAGTTGCAGCTCGCAGGCGCAGCGAAACAACTGATGCAATTCAAACCACAGGTGTTCCGGTGCAGGGCTGTAGAGCTGAGTGGCGCGAACCAGTTGCCCGTTCATGGCGTGAGTTGCCCGTTGCAACGCTTCGCTCACCAGTGATGCGCGATCCTTGCTGTACTTCGGCACTATGCGCAGGACGATCTGTTTGTAACCGAAAGCCAGATGGCTTTGCAGTGCCTGGCACAGGTTGCTGATCTTGCGTGAACGCTCATCGAGCATGATCGCCTGATGCAGAAAATGTCGTTCCAGGTGTTGGCAGACGAAGTAAACCTCCGGGCGCAGCAGCTCCAGCAGATGCAGGCGGTTGTCGCTAGGGGTCAGCAGTTGATTGAGTTCACCGAGGCCTTGATACAGCAGGCGCGCGGTTTCGCCGATGTTGGCCTTGGGCAGGCCGGCGATCCAGCGCTTGAGGTCGCGCGGGGTGGCTTCACAGAAGGATAGGCGCAACTGCGTAGGTGTCGGGGCGCTCAGTTTCGGTCGGGATCGTGGCTCACTCATGCCGTGACAAGCTCCGGCGGCGAATAGGGCAATGCCAAAAACTCTAGCAGTTGTGGTCTTTTTCGCAGGCGATTGTCAGGCTTTTTTACCGTTGGTCTGCTGGCCTGGTGCCATTTCGGCAGGCGCTACTAGGCTCTCAGGCGTGCCATCGGAAACGCACGGTTGCACGGCCTGCCGCAACGTCGGGCAGGTCTCTGAAAAACTTCAAGGAGATGAGGTTCATGTCTAAATACGCAGTGGCAAATCAATGGGGCGGTAGTTCGGCACCTTGGCATCCGGGTGGAACCTGGGTGCTGGGCGCGCGGGACAACCAGAACGTCGTCGCGATCGAGATCAAGTCCGGCGACGGTGGCAAAAGCTTCACCGGCACCATGACTTACGCCGGCGAAGGCTCTATTGGCTTCAAGGCTCAGCGCACTGGCCAGAACCAGTACAACGTCGAAAACCAGTGGGGTGGCAACGATGCCCCTTGGCATCCAGGTGGCAAATGGGTGATCGGCGGGCGGGATAACCAGAACGTTATCGCGCTGAGCGTCACGTCCAATGACGGAGGGAAAAACCTCAGCGGCACCAATACCTACGCCAACGAAGGGCCGATCGGCTTCCGTGGGCAGATAGAGTAACGGCGCCACTCAGGTCGTGTCCGCCCCTTCGCAGACGTGCGAAAGGGCGGATCAACAGGTTCAGGCGTTCGACTGTGCGAGGGCTTGCCCCATCTGTACCGGCGAGCCGGCTTTCAGTTCTTCAACCCACTTCACCTGATCCGGCCCGAACAGCACGATCGCGGTCGAACCCAGCTTGAAGCGACCCAGTTCCGCACCTTTTTCCAGGTGAATCGGGGCACGGGCGGCTTCGTCGTAACGGAAGGTTTTCAGCTCACGCTTCGGTGGCGTGACCAGACCGGCCCACACGGTTTCGATCGATGCCACGATCATCGCGCCCACCAGTACCACGGCCATCGGACCGCGCTCGGTGTCGAAGATGCACGCCACGCGCTCGTTGCGGGCGAACAGTTCCGGAACGTTTTCCGCAGTGGTCTGGTTGACCGAGAAGATCCGGCCCGGGATGTAGACCATTTCGCGCAAGGTGCCGGCCAGCGGCATGTGTACGCGGTGGTAATCCTTCGGCGACAGGTAAACAGTCGCGAATTCACCGCCCATGAACGGCGCCGCATTGGCCGCATCGCCGCCCAGCAGTTCCAGCACGCTGAAGCTGTGGCCCTTGGCCTGGAAGATACGGCCGTGCTCGATCGGGCCGAGCTGGCTGATCGCACCGTCGGCCGGGCTGAGGATCGCGCCCGGGGTCTGGTCCAGCGGACGTGCGCCGTCTTTCAGTGCGCGGGTGAAGAAGGCGTTGAAGTGCTCGTAGGCGGTGACGTCTTCAACCAGTGCCTGCGACATGTCCACTTGATAACGCTTGGCGAACCAGGTGGTGAAGGCATTCTTGAACCAGCGCACGCGGCATTCGGCGACGCAGCCGGCAAGGCGCGACAGCAAGTGATGCGGCAGCAGGTATTGGCTGATGATAAACAAACGCTCTTTCATGACTGTCCTTAAAAATCCTTAAAGCTCGACGGGGGTGTCGGGGTGGTTGCCCCATTCGCCCCAGGAACCGGCGTAGCCCTTGACCCGCGGATAACCGAGAGCCTTGGCCACCAGATAAGTGAAACCGGACCGGTGATGGGTCTGGCAGTGGGTAATGATTTCTTTGTCCTGGGTGATCCCGAGGTTTTCGAGGATCTGCGGCATGTCGGTGCGGATGCGCAGCTGACGCGCCTGATCCATGCCTGCCGTCCATTCGAAATTGACCGCGCCGGGGATGTGCCCGCCCTTGGCCGCCAGGACTTTCTCGCCGGAATACTCCAGTGGCCCGCGAGCGTCCCAGATCGCCAGGTCAGCGGCGCCGAGACGGCTTTGCAGGTATTCACGGGTGGCGGTCGGTTCCTCGTGCAGGGTCAGGGCAACCGGGCCGCCCATCGCCGGAGGAATCTGGATCGACATCGGCGAACCTTCCGCCAGCCACGCCGGCAGACCGCCGTCGAGGTAGTGGTATTTGTCGTGACCGATCACGTCGAGCAGCCAGATGAAACGCCCGGCCCAGCCACCGCCTTCGTCGTCATAGACCACGTAGACCGCGTCCTTGCGGTGGCCCAGTTCACCGAACAGTTCTTCGAGTTTTTCTTTGCTCGGCAACAGGCCCGGAGCCGGCGCCTGACCCAGCTGGGTGCGTTTCGGATCGACAAAACGTGCGCCGGGAATGTGTCCCTCGGCGTAGCGGGCGGCACTGGTCAGATCCACCAGAATCAGATCGCGGGATTCGAGGCGCGGCAGCAGGTCGCTCGGCTCGATCACCAGGGCCAGGCCAGAGAAATCAGACATGTGAGGTCTCCAGAGCACAAAGGGGAAGGATTGTAGCTGTCATTGGTCGCGCTGGCTAAAACTGTGCAGGGCTTTCTCGATGCACTGCGCGGTTTTGCCGAACGCTTGCACGGTGATGTCGGCGAACGGCCCTCCACCCTGGTCGGCGACCACGATCATGATCACCCGGCCGTTGTTCACCAGCGAGCGCAGGAACAGGTGTTCGCCACGAAACAGCGTGCGCAGCGAGGGCGGCAGCAGGGCGGAAAACTGAGCATTGTTGTCCGGGGTGATCCGCACCTGCGCCTGCTGCGCGAGCAAGCGTTGCAGCACCGAACTCTGGCTGACGACGAAATTGAGCGCGGCGGCCTCCTTCGGCAACCCCGAGGTTTGATGGACGCGCAGATTGGCGTGGCTGCGGTCGGCCATCAGGATCATCACCCGGCGCATGCCGCTGGCGATCAGCGCGTCGCGGGCAGCGACGGTCAGGCTCATGGCATTGGTAAAGCGGCTTGGCACGGCCAGCAGCTCGGCACATTGCCGGCGCCACTGGGTCAGATCTTCAGCAGACGGCGCCGCAGCCGGCAGCATTCCGGCGGGCAGGCGACGGGTGCCCCACGGCCACAGCAGCGAAACCGCCGGGTGCCACAGGTCCGGCATGGAATGATGGCGAGCGCTGACGGCGGCCTGTTGGTGCAACTGCTGTTGCACCTCCTCCATCGAGATCTGCAGGTAGAGGCTGGTCAGGTATTGCCAGCGCTCGCTGTGTGGACTGTCCCAGGCCTGTTGCGCCGAGAGTGCCAGGCCGTTGGCCAGCAACACGGTGTTGGCCGGTTGATTGAGCCAGCGGCGCAGGGTCGGATCGTCATCGAGGCGATTCTGCTGGCGCAGCGGATGATCGACGTCGCGGGCAATGCGCAGGACTTTGACCAGTTCGCGCTGCTCGGTCAGCAGCAGCCGGTAACCTTGTTGCACCCAGATCGGCAGACGCCAGGCTTCCACCAGCGCTTCGCCGATTTTCAGCAGGCGCACGCCGAACAGTTGCTTCTCCACGTCGCGAGCCGATTCGCCCTTGTGGATAACCCGCACTTCCCACTCTTCAAGCAGTTTGGGAAAGGTCAGCGCCAACGGCCATAGCGGCGACAGAAACAGCAGGCTGCCCCAGTGAATGTCCTGCCACAGGCGCGCGAGGCGGCTGGCAAAGAAACCGTTGGCCTGTTGCGTTGCGTGCTGGCTGATCATCTGCAACTGGCGAAGGGCCTGGGGGATCTGTGCGGCGGGTTCGGCAGGCAGGCGAGCGAGCAGCTCTTCAGTGCGGGCAAGGCCGAGGCGATTGATCGCCACTTCGAGGTTTTCCGCCGGCGCGGTCATGTTGCCGTGGGTGTGGCGGTTGGCTTCGCGGATGATGCTCAGGGCCAGCGCCGGGCTGTCCTGCATCAGGTCGGCGATGTCGCGCAGCGAGCTGCGGTCATCGCGAATCGCCCGGCAGACCCGGTCATGGGCGTCTTGCGGCACCGGCAGGCGAACGCTGTCGAGCAGCTTCACCCAGCCATCGAGTGTGGTCGGTTTTACGTGTGGGACGTTCGTTTCATTAGCCATGTCTGGACGAGATCTTCACTGACGGTAGACGCGCCCGGCATGGGCTAAATTGGCTTTTCGCCTGAACTGGCTATAGTCTGGCGCAGTTTTGCCGATAAGTAGAAGAAGAGATTTTTTAACTTCCGAATATGACCTTGAACCCGACTTAAATAAGTACTTTCTACCTATGGCTAAAATTATCGGCATCATCGTCGTATTCGCGAGCGTGCTCGGCGGATACGTGCTCTCCCACGGCAAGATTGCCGCCCTGATCCAGCCCTTCGAGGTGATGATCATCGGTGGTGCTGCACTCGGTGCATTCCTGCAGGCCAACCCCGGCTACATGACGATGCACGTGCTCAAGAAATCCCTGAGCATGTTCAGTTCGCGTTTCAGCCACACGTTCTATCTGGAAGTGCTGGGCCTGATCTACGAGATCCTCAACAAGAGCCGCCGCGAAGGCATGATGGCCATCGAAGGCGACATCGAAGATGCCGCTGCGAGCCCGATCTTCGCCAAGTACCCGGCGGTACTGAAAGACGAGCGCATGACTGCGTTCATCTGTGACTACCTGCGCATCATGTCGTCCGGCAACATGGCTCCCCACGAGCTGGAAGGCCTGTTCGACATGGAGCTGTATAGCCTGAAGGAAGAACTGGAACATCCTTCGCACGCCGTCAACGGCATTGCCGACGGCATGCCCGGCTTCGGTATCGTCGCGGCGGTACTGGGTATCGTGGTGACCATGGCTTCGCTGGGTGACGGTGATCAGAAGTCCATCGGCCTGCACGTGGGTGCGGCACTGGTAGGTACCTTCTTCGGTATTCTCGCGGCATACGGTTTCTTCGGCCCGCTGGCGCACTCCCTGGCGCACGATGCCAAGGAAGAGCTGAACGTCTACGAAGCCATCAAGGCCTCGCTGGTGGCTTCGGCTTCCGGCATGCCGCCGTCGCTGGCTGTCGAGTTCGGTCGCAAGGTTCTGTACCCGGCTCACCGTCCAAGCTTTGCCGAGCTGGAACAAGCCGTTCGCGGTCGTTAAGTCATGGAAAATAACCAGCCAATAATCGTCAAGCGCGTCAAACGCATTGCCGGCGGGCATCACGGCGGGGCGTGGAAGATCGCCTTCGCCGACTTCGCGACGGCGATGATGGCGTTCTTCCTGGTGTTGTGGCTGCTGTCCACCGCGACCCCGGAGCAGAAGATCGCCATCGCCGGTTACTTCAAGGACCCGGTCGGTTTCTCCGAGAGCGGCACGCCGTACATCATTGACCTGGGCGGCACGCCGACCCTGGCGCCGGAAAACACCCTCAATCCTGAAGTGAAGTCGCAGCCGCAACCGGACAAGGTCACGGTCGACACCGAGCAGGTTGAAGGCATGGCCGAGCAGGTCGAGAAGGAACGTCTGGAACTGTTGCTGCAGGAACTGCAGAACAAGGTCGACGAGAACCCGCAACTGCAGAAATTCAAGGACCAGATCCTGTTCGAGATCACGCCGAACGGCTTGCGCATCCAGATCATGGACGCCGAGAACCGGCCGATGTTCGACTCCGGTTCTGCACGCCTGAAGCCGTACTTCGAAGACATCCTGCTGGCCATGGCCGACACCATCAAAGCGGTGCCGAACAAGATCAGCATCAGCGGTCACACCGATGCCAAGCCTTACGTGGGCAACGGCGACTTCGGCAACTGGGAGCTTTCGGCCAACCGTGCCAACGCCGCCCGGCGTGCGCTGGTGGCAGGCAGTTATCCGGACGCTCAAGTGGCTCGCGTGGTGGGTTACGCCTCGTCGGCACTGTTCGACAAGGAGAACCCGTTCAACCCGGTCAACCGTCGTATCGACATCGTGGTGCTGACCAAGAAGGCCCAGGCGGCCATCGAAGGTGCGCAAGGTGCCGACCCGTCGAAACCGGCGGATCAAGGCCAGAACGGTGCGGCACCGGCCACACCGGTCGACCCGAACGCCTTGCCGGCGGATCAGCAGCCAGTGCCTGCGCACGAACTGCGCGAGCGGTTGAACCTGTTCGACGACCCGCTGCCGAAACCAACCGAGCCGGGCGCAGCGGCACCAGCCCCAGCGCCTGCTGCACCAGCCACTGCTCCGGCTCCCGCGCCGAAACAGTGACCTACAAAAAAGCCGACAGTGATGTCGGCTTTTTTGTGTCTGGCTACTTAAAGGTTTAGTAACCGTTTTCCGGCAAGCTGGCGATGATCGAGCGGTAGCTGTTCATTCGCTGCTGCTGCACGCGGCCGTCTTCCAGGGCCTTGAGCAGTGCGCATCCCGGTTCGCGATCGTGCTTGCAGTCGCGGAAGCGGCAGGTGCCGAGCAGGTCGTTGAACTCGATGAAGCCGGCTTCGACGTCGGCGCGGCTGACGTGGCCGAGGCCGAATTCACGGATGCCCGGGGAGTCGATCAGTTCACCGCCACCCGGGAAGTGGAACAGTCGTGCGGTGGTCGTCGTATGCTGACCCTGACCGGACCACTCGGACAACGGGCCGACGCGGGTTTCGACGTCCGGCAACAGGCTGTTGACCAGCGACGATTTGCCCACACCTGACTGGCCGACGAACACGCTGATGCGTCCGTCGAGCTGTTTCTGCAATTGCTCCATGCCGTTGCCGTGGTGCGCCGAGACTTCCAGTACCGGATAACCCAGCGTGCGATAGACCGCGAGCAAAGCATTGAGCGCCGGAGCGTTCTGCTCGTCGATAAGGTCGAACTTGTTCAGCAGCAGCAACGGGCGGATGCCGGCGTGCTCGGCGGCGACCAGATAACGGTCGATCAGGTTCGCATGGGGCTCGGGCAGCGGGGCGAAAACGATGACGATCATGTCGACGTTGGCGGCCACCGGTTTGAGCTGGCCACGGCTGTCCGGACGGCACAGTTCGGTGGTGCGCGGCAGTTGCGCAACGATCACGCCGATGCCCTGGTTGCCGGCGCGCCAGACCACCTGGTCGCCCGTCACCAGCGCCGGCAGGTTGGCGCGCAAGTGGCAGCGGAAGACCTGGCCGGCCAGTTCGCCGTCAACGGCCTCGACCTCGACCTGCACACCGAAGTGGGCGATCACCAGGCCGTGCTGTTCCGGGCCCAGATCGCCGCCTTCGAGCGCCTCGACAGCCGAGGACTCGCGTTTGGCGGCGCGGGCGGCGCGTTCGCCCTGAATCTTTTCGATGCGCCAGTTTTGACGACGATTGAGTTGGCGTTTGGCCATGGGTGTTCCGTCTGAAGAATGCAGCGATTAGGTAAAACGGCCGCGAGTTTAGCACGCCCGGCAGGCTGCCTAGGCTAAACTGCGCAGCATTGCTCAGGAGCCGAAATATGCAAAACCCGCAGAATCTGATCTGGATCGACCTCGAAATGACCGGTCTGGATCCGGAAAACGACGTCATCATCGAAATGGCCACCATCGTCACCGACAGTGACCTGAACACCTTGGCCGAAGGCCCGGTGATCGCCATCCACCACAGCGACGAAGTCCTCGCCCGCATGGACGAGTGGAACACCCGCACTCACGGCAATTCGGGCCTGACCCAGCGCGTGCGCGACAGCCGCGTGAGCATGGCCGAGGCTGAAGCCGAAACCATCGCCTTCCTCGAAAAGTGGGTGCCGAAGGGCAAGTCGCCGATTTGTGGCAACAGCATCTGCCAGGATCGCCGCTTCCTTTATACCCACATGAAGTCGCTGGAAAGCTACTTCCACTACCGCAACCTCGACGTTTCCACGCTCAAGGAACTGGCCGCGCGCTGGGCGCCGGATGTGCGTGACAGCTTCAAGAAGGGCAGCACTCACCTGGCGCTGGACGACATCCGTGAGTCCATCGCCGAGCTGCAGCACTACCGCAAGCATTTCATCAAGTTCTGAGATCGGCACCCGCGCCGGGGTGCCCTCTTTTGGTGCCTCTGCGAAGTGAGTAGACTGCGCGCCTTCCTGCCAGGATCGCCACCATGTTGCTGATGCTCTACCTCGTCGCCATTACTGCCGAAGCCATGACCGGCGCCCTGTCTGCGGGCCGTCGTGGCATGGACTGGTTCGGCGTGGTGCTGATCGCCTGTGTTACGGCATTGGGCGGCGGTTCGGTGCGCGACGTGCTGCTCGGGCATTACCCGCTGACCTGGGTCAAACACCCGGAATACCTGGTGCTGACGACCATTGCGGCGATGATCACCGTGTTCACCGCACGCTGGATGCGTCATCTGCGCTCGCTGTTTCTGGTGCTCGACGCGGTCGGTCTGGTGGCGTTCACCCTGATCGGCTGCATGACCGCCCTGGAAATGGGGCACGGCATGCTGGTGGCTTCGGTCAGCGGCGTGATCACCGGGGTATTCGGGGGCATCCTGCGCGACATCTTCTGCAACGACATTCCCCTGATCTTCCGTCGCGAACTCTACGCCAGCGTTTCGTTCGCTGCGGCGTGGTGCTACATGCTCTGTCTGTTCCTGAATGTGCCGAGCGAGCAGGCGATTCTGATCACGTTGTTCGGTGGCTTTCTACTGCGGTTGTTGGCGATTCGCTTCCACTGGGAAATGCCGAAGTTCGTCTATAACGACGCGCCCTGACGATTGACGTGCTGTTTCAGCGCCCATTCCACATGTTCACGTACCAGTTCTGACGGGTATTCGCGCCGTGCCTTGAGTGCTTCCAGCACTGGAATGCTTGACGGTGCATTTCCCAGTCCCACCGCCAGATTTCGCAGCCAACGCTCGTAACCCGCGCGGCGCAACGGCGAACCCTCGGTGCTGCTGAGGAATTTGTCTTCATCCCACAAGAACAGCTCGGCCAGCTCGGCGTTGTCCAGATTGTGCCGTGGCTTGAAATCGCTTTCGCCAGACGGGCGGGCGAAGCGGTTCCACGGGCAGCAGATCTGGCAATCGTCGCAGCCGAACACCCGGTTGCCGATCAGCGGTCGCAGGTCTTCGGGGATGGCGTTCTTCAGTTCGATGGTCAGGTAGGAAATGCAGCGTCGCGCGTCCAGCACATAGGGGCCGACGAAGGCGTTGGTCGGGCAGATGTCGAGGCACGCGGTGCAGCGCCCGCAATGTTCGGTGCTGTGGGGTTCATCCACTGGCAGCGGCAGGTCGACGAACAGTTCGCTGAGAAAGAAGTAACTGCCAGCCTTGCGGTTCAGCACCAGGGTGTTTTTGCCGATCCAGCCCAGCCCGGCCTGTTCGGCGATGGCTTTTTCCAGCACCGGTGCGCTGTCGACGAAGGCGCGAAAACCGAACGGGCCGATCTCGGATTGAATCTTGTCCGCCAGTTGTTGAACGCGTTTACGGATCAACTTGTGATAATCGCGGCCCAAGGCATAACGCGAGATGTAGGCTTTTTCCGGTTTGGCCAGCAATTGCGCCATTTGTGTGTCGCCCGGCAAGTAGTCCATGCGCAGCGACACCACGCGCAAGGTGCCCGGCACCAGCTCTTCGGGGTGCGAGCGTTTGCTGCCGTGAGCGCCCATGTACTCCATCTCGCCGTGGTAGCCGGCCTCGAGCCAGCGTTGCAGGTGCTGTTCGTGCTCGGCCAGGTCCAGACCGCTGATGCCGACTTGCTGGAAGCCCAGCTCGCGGCCCCAGTCCTTGATGGATTGGGCGAGGGCAGGCAGATCTGTGGTGATGGCGGACATGAGGCGAGAGAAACCGGAGCTGAGGTGCGTATAATTCTGCCAGACATCGGAGCCCGAAGACGCATGCCGCACACTAAAGATCAATTACCCGACGCGCTGTACCGAGCCGCGCAGGTGCGTGAACTCGACGCACGGCTGATCGCCGCCGGCACGCCGGGCTTCGAATTGATGCAGCGTGCCGCCCATGCCACGTGGCGCGCGCTGGTACGCCAATGGCCCGCCGCGAATGAAATGACGGTGCTGGCCGGACATGGCAACAACGCCGGCGATGGTTATCTGGTGGCGGCGCTGGCCCACCGGGCGGGTTGGCAGGTTCAGGTGCTGGCTGTCGGCGACCCGCAGCGCTTGAAGGGCGATGCCGCCGTGGCGCACGCCGAAGCCGTGGCCGATGGCGTCTCGATTGCAGCATGGGACTTGTCCTGCGAGTTGCGCGGTATCGTGGTTGACGCGTTGCTCGGTACTGGTCTGAGCGGCGAGGTGCGTGAGCTCTATGTCGCTGCGATCGCTGCGATCAACGCCAGCGGATTGCCGGTGGTGGCGGTCGATATCCCTTCCGGGTTGTGCGCTGACACTGGTCATGCGCTGGGTGATGCAGTGCACGCTGATCTCACCGTGACCTTCATCGGCTTGAAGCTCGGACTGTTCACGGGCGCGGCAGCGGATCATGTCGGCGAACTGCTGTTTAACGATCTGCAGGCCTCGGCCGAAAACTTCAGTGACATTCCTGCCGCCGCTCAACGTCTCAACGCGGTTAACCTGCCGCGTCTGGCGGCCCGCGCGCCGGCGGCGCACAAGGGGCGTTTCGGCCATGTGCTGCTGATCGGCGGCGATCACGGCTTTGGCGGGGCGATCCTGCTGAGCACCGAAAGCGCGTTGCGCAGCGGGGCCGGGATGGTGTCGCTGGCGACCCGCCCGGAACATGTGCCAGCGGCGTTGAGCCGGGTGCCGGAAGCCATGGCGCTGGGCACTTCTTCGGCCAATCAATTGATGGGGCTGCTGGAAAAGGTGTCCGTGCTGGTGGTCGGGCCGGGGCTTGGGCAGGCCGGTTGGGGCAGGGCGCTGTTGTCGGCCGCCGCCAATGCCTCGCTGCCGCAGGTGTGGGATGCCGATGCGCTGAACCTGCTGGCCTGCGGTTTTGTCAGTCTGCCCAAGGATTGCGTGATCACGCCGCATCCGGGTGAGGCGGCGCGGCTGCTGGGGATCAGCGCCGCCGACGTGCAGGCCGATCGTCCGGCGGCGGCGCTGGCGTTGAGCAAAAAATATACAGCGGTGGTGGTGCTCAAGGGCGCGGGCAGTTTGATTGCTCATCCCGATGGTCGTCTGGCGCTGTGTCATCAAGGCCATCCGGCCATGGCCACGGCCGGGCTCGGCGATGTGCTGGCCGGTCTGATCGGCGCGCTGCTGGCCCAGGGCATGAATGCGTTCGACGCGGCTTGTCTGGCAGTCTGGCTGCACGCCAACGCCGGGGCGCAACAAGGTAAATTCGGCCGTGGGCTGGCGGCCAGTGATCTGATTCCAGCCATTCGTCAGTTGTTGGAGGAGCATGCACCGTGTCTGAAGTAACCCTGTACCTGGCCGATGAGCAGGCCATGAGCGACTTTGGCGCACGCATCGCCCGTATCACCCAGGGCCATGGCCTGATCTTTCTCGAAGGCAATCTCGGGATGGGTAAAACCACGCTGTCGCGGGGCATCATTCGCGGTCTGGGGCACGTGGGGGCGGTGAAAAGTCCGACCTTCACGTTGGTCGAGCCCTACGAGATCGGTGACGTCCGGGCCTTTCACTTCGACCTGTATCGCCTTGTCGATCCGGAGGAACTGGAGTTTCTCGGGATTCGCGACTATTTCGAAGACGACGCCCTGTGCCTGATCGAATGGCCCGATAAAGGTGCAGGCTTTTTGCCAAAGCCTGACCTGACCATTACCATTAGCCCGCAAGACAGCGGACGTTCGCTGACCATTTTGTCCCAGGGCTCGCGCGGCGAGGCCTGGTGTGCCGCTTTGGCATTGGAAACCAATTGAATGATGGGGTTAGGTATGCGCTTTCGCGCGTTGGTGGCTGCCGCTGGACTGATGTTGATGGCAGTAACCGTCAACGCTGTGGCCGAGACGAAGGTCAACAGCGTGCGCCTGTGGCGGGCGCCGGACAACACGCGACTGGTGTTCGACCTGACAGGCCCGGTGCAGCACAGCGTCTTCACGCTGACCGCGCCGGATCGTCTGGTGATCGACATCAACGGCGCCACCCTCGGCGCGCCGCTGAATGTGCAGACCGCCAACACGCCGATCACCGCCATGCGTTCGGCTCAGCGCACACCGACCGACCTGCGGGTGGTCATCGACCTGAAGAAAGCCGTCACCCCGAAAAGCTTCTCGCTGGCGCCGAATGCGCAATATGGCAACCGTCTGGTGGTCGACCTGTTCGACAACCCGGCTGACGCCGCACCAGCGCCTACGCCTGCGCCGACCCCAACGGTTGCGACCGTTCCTGCGGTACCGGTCACCCCTGCCGAACCTGCGATCAAGTTGCCACCGGCCCCGGCCGGCAAGCGCGACATCATCGTGGTGATCGACGCCGGTCACGGTGGCGAAGACCCGGGTGCATCGGGCTCGCGCGGTCAGCGCGAGAAAGATGTGGTACTGCAGATCGCCCGTGAATTGCAGCGTCAGGTCAACGGCATGAAAGGCTTCCGCGCTGAACTGACCCGTACCGGCGACTACTTCATCCCGCTGCGCGGCCGTACCGAGATTGCCCGCAAGAAGGGCGCGGACCTTTTCGTCTCGATCCACGCCGACGCCGCGCCGTCTGCGGCGGCGCTCGGCGCGTCGGTGTTTGCCCTGTCCGACCGTGGCGCCACTTCGGAAACTGCCCGTTGGCTGGCCGACAGCGAAAACCGTTCCGACCTGATCGGCGGTGCCGGCAACGTCAGCCTCGACGACAAGGACCGCATGCTGGCCGGCGTTCTGCTCGACCTGTCGATGACCGCCTCGCTGACCTCCAGCCTCAACGTCGGCCAGAAAGTCCTGACCAACATTGGTCGGGTCACTCCACTGCACAAACAGCGGGTGGAACAGGCCGGGTTCATGGTGCTGAAGTCGCCGGACATTCCGTCGATCCTGGTGGAAACCGGCTTCATCTCCAACGCCAACGAGGCGAACAAGCTTTCGGCAGCGAGCCATCAGCAGGCGCTGGCGCGCTCGATCAGCAGCGGCGTACGCCAGTTCTTCCAGCAGAATCCGCCACCGGGCACTTACATCGCCTGGCTGCGTGATTCGGGCAAGATCGCTCAGGGGCCACGTGATCACCGGGTAGGCCCGGGTGAAACCGTGGCGATGATTGCCGTGCGGTATCAGATCTCGCCGGCCACGCTGCGCAGTGCCAACAATTTGAAAAGCGATGATCTGAAAGTCGGTCAGCACCTGACCATTCCCGGCACCGAACTGGCGTCCAAAGAATGAACCAGGTCCTGAACGCTGCCCGCATCGAACTGCTCAGCCCGCGGTTGGCGAACCAGATCGCCGCCGGTGAGGTGGTCGAACGCCCGGCCTCGGTGATCAAGGAGTTGCTGGAAAACAGCCTCGACTCCGGCGCCAAACGTATCGACGTCGATGTCGAGCAGGGCGGCGTCAAGTTGCTGAGGGTCCGCGACGATGGCAGCGGCATTTCCGCCGATGACCTGCCGCTGGCCCTGGCCCGTCATGCCACCAGCAAGATCCGCAACCTGGAGGACCTCGAGCAGGTGATGAGCCTGGGTTTTCGGGGCGAGGCGCTGGCGTCGATCAGCTCCGTGGCACGCCTGACCCTGACCTCGCGCACCCGCGATGCCGACCAGGCCTGGCAGGTCGAGACCGAAGGCCGCGACATGGCGCCCCGCGTGCAGCCGGCGGCGCACCCGGTCGGCACCTCGGTGGAAGTCCGTGACCTGTTCTTCAACACCCCGGCGCGACGCAAATTCCTCAAGACCGAAAAAACCGAATTCGATCACCTGCAAGAAGTGATTAAGCGTCTGGCGCTGGCGCGTTTCGACGTGGCCTTCCATTTGCGCCACAACGGCAAGACCATCCTCAGCCTGCACGAAGCCCACGATGATGCAGCTCGCGCCCGGCGTGTGGCGGCGATCTGCGGTTCGGGTTTCCTCGAGCAGGCATTGCCGATTGAAATCGAGCGCAATGGCCTGCATTTGTGGGGATGGGTCGGTCTGCCGACCTTCAACCGCAGTCAGGCGGACTTGCAGTATTTCTTCGTCAACGGCCGTGCCGTGCGGGACAAACTGGTGGCTCACGCAGTGCGTCAGGCTTATCGCGATGTGCTGTTCAATGGCCGGCATCCGACGTTCGCACTGTTTTTCGAGGTCGATCCGGCAGCGGTCGACGTCAACGTGCACCCGACCAAGCACGAAGTGCGCTTCCGCGACGGGCGCATGGTGCATGACTTCCTGTATGGCACCTTGCACCGTGCCCTTGGCGACGTGCGGCCGGAAGATCAGCTTACCGGTTCGGTCACCACCGCAATCGTCCGGCCAACCGGCCTTGAAGCCGGTGAGTTCGGACCGCAGGGCGAAATGCGTCTGGCGGCCAATGCGTTGCTGGAACAGCCGCAGGCGCAACCGGCGTTCAATACCTCGTCGGGCGCCAGCGCTGGCGGCGCTTATCAGTATCAATACACGCCGCGCCCGCAATCGACCGTGCCGGTTGCCGAGGCGCAGGCCGCGTACCGCGAGTTTTTTGCGCCGCTGCCCGAGGCGAATGCCAACGCGCTGCCAGCCGGTCAGGAAGACATTCCGCCACTTGGCTATGCGCTGGCCCAGCTCAAGGGCATTTATATTCTGTCCGAGAACGCCCAGGGCCTGGTTTTGGTGGACATGCACGCCGCTCACGAGCGGATCATGTACGAGCGTCTGAAAATTGCCATGGCCAGCGAGGGCCTGAGCGGCCAGCCGCTGCTGGTGCCGGAATCGCTGGCGGTCAGTCAGCGCGAGGCCGATTGCGCTGAAGAGCATGCGGCATGGTTCCAGCGCCTCGGTTTTGAATTGCAGCGCCTTGGCCCGGAAACCCTGGCCATCCGGCAGATCCCGGCCTTGCTCAAGCAGGCCGAAGCCAACCGACTGGTGGGCGATGTCCTGTCGGACTTGATGGAATACGGCACAAGTGACCGGATCCAGGCGCATCTGAATGAACTGCTCGGCACCATGGCCTGCCACGGCGCAATCCGCGCCAACCGCCGCCTGGCCCTGCCGGAAATGAACGGACTGCTGCGTGACATGGAAAACACCGAGCGCAGCGGTCAATGCAACCATGGCCGACCGACCTGGACCCAACTGGGCCTGGACGATCTGGACAAACTGTTCCTGCGCGGTCGTTGATGAGCCAGCTTCCTCCAGCGATTTTCCTGATGGGCCCGACCGCTGCGGGCAAGACCGACCTGGCCATCGAGCTGACCAAGGTGCTGCCGTGCGAGCTGATCAGCGTCGATTCGGCGCTGGTCTATCGCGACATGGACATCGGCACCGCCAAGCCTTCCAAAGAGCTGTTGGCCGAATTTCCCCACCGACTGATCGACATTCTCGACCCGGCCGAAGCCTATTCGGCAGCTGATTTCCGTCGCGATGCGCTGGAGGCCATGGCCGAGATCACCGCACGTGGAAAAATTCCACTGCTGGTGGGCGGCACGATGCTCTATTACAAGGCTTTGGTCGAAGGTCTGGCGGATATGCCGGCGGCCGATCCCGAAGTCCGCGCGCAGATCGAAGAAGAGGCTGCACGCCTTGGCTGGCAAGCCCTGCACGATCAACTGGCGGTCATCGATCCGGAGTCTGCGGCACGCATCCATCCGAACGATCCGCAACGGCTGAGTCGTGCGCTGGAAGTTTACCGGGTCAGCGGTCAGAGCATGACTGAACTGCGCTTGAAACAATCTGTACAAAGTACCGAAGCCGCCGCATCGGGACTGCAACAATTGCCCTATACTGTCGCGAACCTGGCGATTGCTCCAACTAATCGCCAGGTACTGCACGAGCGCATTAAACAAAGATTCACAAATATGCTGGAACAGGGATTCATCGACGAGGTCGTAGCCCTGCGTAATAGAAGTGACCTGCATGCCGGGTTGCCGTCTATACGTGCGGTGGGCTATCGCCAAGTCTGGGATTATCTGGATGGCAAGCTGACGCAGGCTGAAATGCAGGAGCGTGGAATCATCGCCACGCGCCAATTGGCCAAACGCCAGTTCACCTGGCTGCGCAGCTGGAAAGATTTACACTGGCTCGACAGTCTGGATTGCGACAATCTGCCACGCGCCTTGAAATACCTTGGGACGATCTCCATATTGAGCTGAGTCCTTGCAATTGCCGTCTATCCTTGGGGGTGTGGCGGCAAAAGCCATCTGTTTACCTATTTTTTATATTGAATCCTTAAAGGAGTGCGGCACATGTCAAAAGGGCATTCGCTACAAGACCCTTACTTGAATACTTTACGTAAAGAGAAAGTGGGGGTTTCCATCTACCTGGTCAACGGGATCAAGCTGCAAGGCACGATCGAGTCGTTTGACCAGTTCGTTATCCTGCTGAAGAACACCGTCAGCCAGATGGTTTACAAACACGCTATCTCTACAGTCGTGCCGGTTCGTCCAATTCGTCTGCCAAGTGCAACCGAATCCGAAGCAGGTGACGCTGAGCCAGGTAACGCCTGATAGGAGTCTCCTTTGTTCTTTGAGCGCCACGGTGGTGGTGAGCGAGTCATCCTCGTTCACTTGGATGGACAGGACCCTGAGGCGCGCGAAGATCCGCAGGAGTTTCAGGAACTGGCAAATTCGGCTGGCGCCGAGACCGTTGCGTTTTTTAACGTGCCGCGTCATCGGCCAACCGCCAAATACCTGATTGGCAGCGGCAAGGTCGAGGAACTGCGCGACCTGGTCAAGGCTGAAGAAGCCGATCTTGTGATCTTCAATCACGTCCTCACGCCCAGTCAGGAACGTAACCTCGAACGTGTTTTCGAGTGTCGCGTGATCGACCGTACCGGTCTGATTCTCGATATTTTCGCCCAACGCGCCCGTACCCATGAGGGCAAGCTCCAGGTAGAACTGGCCCAGCTTGACCATATGAGCACCCGGCTGGTTCGCGGCTGGACTCACCTTGAGCGTCAAGGTGGTGGTATCGGCATGCGTGGCCCGGGTGAAACCCAGCTCGAAACCGACCGGCGACTGCTGCGGGTTCGCCTGCGCCAGATCAAGGGCCGGCTGGAAAAAGTGCGCAGCCAGCGCGAACAGTCCCGTCGTGGCCGCTCGCGTGCGGATATCCCGACCGTGTCTCTGGTGGGATACACCAACGCCGGCAAGTCCACGCTGTTCAATAACGTGACCAAGTCCGAGGTGTACGCGGCTGACCAGTTGTTCGCCACGCTCGACCCGACCCTGCGCCGTCTGGATCTGGACGACCTGGGGCCGATTGTCCTGGCCGACACGGTGGGATTCATCCGGCACTTGCCACACAAACTGGTCGAGGCATTTCGGTCTACGCTCGAAGAGTCGAGCAACTCCGACCTGCTGTTGCACGTGATCGATGCGGCCGAACCGGATCGCATGTTGCAGATCGAGCAGGTGATGGTGGTGCTGGGCGAGATCGGTGCCCAGGACTTGCCGATCCTCGAGGTCTATAACAAACTCGATTTGCTTGAAGGCGTTGAGCCACAAATCCAGCGCGATGAAAACGGCAAGCCCCAGCGGGTCTGGCTGTCGGCGCGTGATGGCACCGGTCTGGAATTGCTCGAGCAGGCGATTGCCGAGTTGTTGGGCAGTGACCTGTTCGTGGGAACCTTGCGCCTGCCTCAGCGGTTCGCGCGCCTGCGTGCGCAGTTCTTTGAGCTGGGCGCGGTACAGAAAGAAGAACACGACGAAGAAGGGGTCAGCTTGCTGGCCGTTCGATTGCCACGCTCGGAGCTCAATCGACTGGTCAGTCGTGAAGGCGTTGTGCCGACGGAGTTCATCGAGCAACACACTTTGCAATAAAAGCCTGGCAAAGCGGTTGTGCCGCAACGGCAGGCATTCTGTAGCATTGGTCGGCGCGCCGTGGGTGCGTCTTTGCTTTATCAGATGGAGAGCGCTATGGCTTGGAATGAGCCGGGTGGCAACTCGAACAATCAGGATCCTTGGGGTGGCAAGCGTCGCAACAACGGCGACCGCAAGGGGCCGCCGGATCTCGACGAGGCCTTCCGAAAGCTGCAGGAAAGCCTGAACGGGTTGTTCGGTGGTGGAAAAAAACGCGGTGATGACGGTGGTGGTTCGGGCAAGAGCGGCGGCTTCGGCGGCCTGCTCGGCATCGGCCTTGTCGTGCTGGCGGCCGTCTGGCTGTACAGTGCGGTGTACGTCGTGGACGAGCAGGAGCAGGCCGTGGTGCTGCGCTTCGGCAAGTACTACGAGACTGTCGGTCCCGGCCTGAACATCTACTTCCCGCCGATCGACAAGAAGTACATGGAGAACGTCACGCGTGAGCGTGCCTACACCAAGCAGGGCCAGATGCTGACCGAAGACGAGAACATCGTCGAAGTGCCGCTGACCGTGCAGTACAAGATCAGCAACCTGCAGGACTTCGTGCTGAACGTCGACCAGCCGGAAATCAGCCTGCAACATGCGACCGACAGTGCGCTGCGCCATGTGGTGGGTTCCACCGCGATGGACCAGGTGCTGACCGAAGGTCGTGAACTGATGGCCAGCGAGATCAAGGAGCGTCTGCAACGTTTCCTCGATACCTATCGCACCGGTATCACCGTCACCCAGGTCAACGTACAGAGCGCAGCGGCACCGCGTGAAGTGCAGGAAGCCTTCGATGACGTGATCCGCGCCCGTGAAGACGAGCAGCGTTCGCGCAACCAGGCTGAAACCTACGCCAATGGCGTGGTGCCGGAAGCCCGTGGTCAAGCCCAGCGTATCCTTGAAGATGCCAACGGTTACCGTGATGAAACGGTCTCGCGCGCCAAGGGTGAGGCAGATCGCTTCACCAAACTGGTCGCCGAGTATCGCAAGGCGCCCGAGGTCACTCGTCAGCGTCTATATCTGGACACCATGCAGGAAGTCTTCAGCAGCACCAGCAAGGTACTCGTGACCGGCAACAAGAACGGCCAGAGCAACCTGCTTTACCTGCCGTTGGACAAAATGATTCAGAACAGTTCGGGCAGCAATGCACCGGTCACCGGTTCGGCTGCCGCCAGCAACAACACGGACGTCACGCCGCATGTCACTGACGTGCCGCAGTCGCGCACAAGGGAGACCCGCTGATGAGCAATAAATCGCTGATCGCCCTGATCGTTGGCGTTGTTGTGGTACTGGTTGGCTGGAACTGCTTCTACATCGTCGCTCAGACCGAGCGCGCGGTGTTGCTGCAATTCGGTCGCGTGGTTCAGGCTGACGTTCAGCCGGGTCTGCATGTGAAGGTTCCTTACGTTAACCAGGTGCGTAAATTCGACGCACGTCTGATGACGCTGGATGCACCGACACAACGCTTCCTGACGCTGGAAAAGAAAGCCGTGATGGTCGATGCCTACGCCAAGTGGCGCGTGAAAGATGCCGAGCGCTTCTACACCGCAACGTCCGGCCTCAAGCAGATTGCCGACGAGCGTCTGTCCCGTCGTCTGGAATCGGGCCTGCGTGACCAGTTCGGTAAGCGCACCCTGCACGAGGTAGTGTCCGGTGAGCGTGATGCGCTGATGGCTGACATCACCGCGTCGCTGAACAAGATGGCGGAAAAAGAGCTGGGTATCGAAGTGGTCGATGTCCGGGTCAAGGCCATCGATCTGCCGAAAGAAGTGAACCGCAGTGTGTTCGAACGTATGAGCACCGAGCGTGAGCGTGAAGCTCGCGAGCACCGCGCCAAGGGTAACGAGCTGGCCGAAGGCATCCGTGCCGACGCTGATCGTCAACGCCGCGTGCTGCTGGCTGAAGCCTATCGTGAATCCGAAGAGGTTCGCGGTGATGGCGATGCCCAGGCCGCTGCGATCTACTCCAAGGCCTACGGCCAGGATCAGGATTTCTACGCGTTCTACCGTAGCCTGCGTGCCTACCGTGAAAGCTTCGCGAACAAATCCGACGTCATGGTCCTCGACCCAAGCAGCGACTTCTTCAAGTATCTGGAGAAGGCCAAGCCTTGATACGACGTTGACCTGAATCAGTCCGCCCGGCGGCTAAAACCTCGGGCGGGGTGATCCTTTGGGAAAACGTGTGTATGATGCGGCAGCCGGGAAATTCCCGGCTTTTTTGCGTCTGCACGTTTGATTGCTGTTTTTGTTGCAGAAGATCGGGTTGAATGGCCCGACAGTTTTTCGAGGAAAGTGATGGGCGAAGCCGGTAACAGGCCTTTCGCCGCGTCGTTCATGCGCGTGCGTTTTGAACGGGCCGGTCATTTTCTGCTTCACTCAAGGCTCGCCCTCGGGCTGGCCGCCCGGATCTAAGGGGAATGGCGTAATGGCAACGGTAGACCGCTGGCTGCTGCCAGATGGCATCGAAGAAGTACTGCCACCGGAAGCGGCGCGCATTGAAGTCGCGCGTCGTCAGGTGTTGGATCTGTTCCAGAGCTGGGGTTACGAGTTTGTCGTGACTCCCCATATCGAGTACCTGGAATCCCTGCTGACCGGCGCGGGCCAGGACCTGGATCTGCGTACCTTCAAGGTCATCGACCCGCAATCGGGCCGGCAGATGGGTTTCCGTGCCGACATCACGCCGCAAGTGGCGCGCATCGATGCGCACACCCTGCGTCGCGAAGGCCCGAGCCGTCTGTGCTACGCCGGCAGCGTGCTGCATGCCCAGCCGCGTGCCTTGTCGTCCTCGCGCAGCCCGATCCAGTTGGGCGCCGAGTTGTACGGCGATGCCAGCCCGAGCAGCGACGTCGAAGTCATCAGCCTGATGTTGGCCATGCTGCAACTGGCCGATGTGCCGGATGTGCACATGGACCTCGGTCATGTCGGCATCTACCGCGGTCTGGCCCAGGCGGCCGGTCTGTCGGGTGAGGTTGAGCAACAACTGTTCGATGCGTTGCAACGCAAAGCCATCGATGAGGTCATTACCTTGACCGAAGGCCTGCCGGCCGATCTGTCTGGCATGTTGCGCGCGCTGGTCGGCCTGTGCGGCGGCCGTGAAGTACTGACCGCTGCCCGCGAGCGTCTGGCCAATGCGCCGGCGCCGGTACTGGCGGCGCTGGAAGATTTGCTGGCGATCGCCGAGCGTCTGTCGGTGCGCTTCCCGGAGCTGCCGCTGTACTTCGATCTAGGCGAGTTGCGCGGCTACCACTACCACACCGGTGTGGTGTTCGCGGTGTTCGTGCCGGGTGTTGGCCAGTCCATTGCCCAGGGCGGTCGCTACGACGACATCGGCGCCGACTTCGGTCGCGCCCGTCCGGCCACCGGCTTCTCCACCGATTTGAAAACCCTGGTGACCCTGGGGCGTGCTGAGATCGAGCTACCGTCTGGCGGTATCTGGATGCCTGACAGTACGGATGCGGCACTCTGGCAGCAGGTTTGCCAGTTGCGCAGTGAGGGTCAGCGTGTCGTTCAGGCATTGCCTGGACAACCTTTGGCCGCCGCCCGTGATGCGGACTGCGACCGGCAATTGATCCAGCAGAACGGGCTTTGGCAAGTATCGCCACTGGCTTCTTGAGTTTTCCTGCCGGCTGACGCCGGCACCAAGTTTGCGCGAATGAGGACAAGTGTTATGGGTAAGAATGTCGTAGTCCTGGGCACCCAATGGGGTGATGAGGGCAAAGGCAAGATCGTTGATCTGCTGACCGAACATGCTGCCGCCGTAGTGCGCTACCAGGGTGGCCACAACGCCGGTCACACTCTGGTGATCGACGGTGAAAAAACCGTCTTGCACCTGATCCCGTCGGGCGTGCTGCGCGAAGGCGTGCAGTGCCTGATCGGCAACGGCGTGGTGGTTGCACCTGACGCCCTGCTGCGCGAGATCACCAAGCTGGAAGAGAAAGGCGTACCGGTGCGCGAGCGCCTGCGCATCAGCCCTTCCTGCCCGCTGATCCTGTCCTTCCACGTGGCGCTGGACCAGGCCCGTGAAAAGGCCCGCGGCGAGCTGAAGATCGGTACGACCGGTCGCGGCATCGGCCCGGCTTACGAAGACAAAGTTGCACGTCGCGGTCTGCGTGTTGGCGATCTGCTCAACATGCCGCGCTTTGAAGACAAGCTGCGTGAACTGGTGGACTACCACAACTTCATGCTGGTCGGTTACTACAAAGAGCCTGCCATCGAGTTCGAAAAGACTCTGGCCGAGTGCAAGGAATACGCCGAGCTGCTCAAGCCGCTGATGCTGGATGTGACTGCCGAGCTGCACGACCTGCGTCGCGCCGGCAAAGACATCATGTTTGAAGGCGCCCAGGGTTCGTTGCTCGACATCGACCACGGCACCTACCCGTACGTGACCAGCTCCAACACCACTGCTGGTGGCGTGGCGACCGGTTCGGGCGTTGGCCCGATGTTCCTGGACTACATCCTGGGCATCACCAAGGCTTACACCACTCGCGTAGGTTCGGGTCCATTCCCGACCGAGCTGTTCGACGAAGTCGGTGCGCACCTGGCCAAGCAAGGTCACGAGTTCGGTGCTACCACCGGCCGTGCCCGTCGTTGCGGCTGGTTCGACGCCGTTATCCTGCGTCGCGCTATCGATGTGAACAGCATCTCCGGCATCTGCCTGACCAAGCTGGACGTACTCGACGGCCTGGAAACCATCAACATCTGCGTCGGCTACAAAGATGCGCAAGGCAACGCCGTTGCTCCAACTGACGCTGACAGCTACGTGGGCCTTCAGCCTGTGTACGAAGAAGTGCCGGGCTGGACCGAATCGACCGTGGGCGCCAAAACCCTGGAAGAGCTGCCGGCCAACGCTCGTGCCTACATCAAACGCGTTGAAGAGTTGATCGGCGCGCCGATCGACATTATTTCGACGGGTCCGGATCGCAACGAAACCATCGTTCTGCGTCATCCGTTCGCTTGATAAGTCGTTGATGTAAAAACACAAAGGCCCCTTCATCGGGGCCTTTGTCGTTTATGCCTGTTGGACGGCATGACCTTTGCTGTGATTCTGTCTACAAGAGTGCCATCAAATTAATGGCGTCAGAAGTAGAGGGATTCAAAGTGTCAGCCGTTCTCTCACTGTTACAAAGCCGTTTGTTGCGGCCTGTGTTCGTTACCCTTGGTATCGCCCTTTTGGTGCAAGTGCTGGTGGCCGTCGCCCTGACGCGGAGCACCGTCACTGCGCTGGAAGCCGATCTCGGCACTCGCCTGGGCGCCGACAGCCAGAAGTTGTCCGGTGAGCTGGGGCAGGCCGGGCGTGAAGTCACGTCGAGCCTCGACAATCTCTCCTCAAGTACCCGTCAGCGTCTTACCGCCGGTCTTTCCTCGCGTCTGAAGGAAGAGCAGGCGCAGCTGCGTGCGACTCTGGAAAAAGACCTGAAGGATTCGGCCAATGACATGGCCCAGTTGCTGGCCTCGGTGGCGCCTCGCGCCATGTGGGACAGCGACGTGCCGACCCTGTCCGAATTCGCCCGCCGGGCCCAGCGCAATCCCAACGTGCTGTTCGTGGTGTATGACGACGCCACAGGCCAGCATCTGACCCGCTACCTCAATCGCGAAAACCCGATCAATAAGGCCCTTTTGGAAAAAGGCCAGGGCGAGCGGGCGCTGGATAAAGTGCTGGATGCGGCGAAGAACGATCCGTCGGTCTACTACCTCGAAGCCTCGATCAATCCCAATGGCGTGGAAATCGGCAAGGTGCTGATGGGCGTTTCCACCGCTTCGGTTGAAACCGATCTCGCGGCGCTCGATCAGCGCTTCGCGGCGTTGATTGCCAGCAGTGATCAATTGGTCGGCGACAGCCTCAAGGGTGCCGCTGCCGACAGCGCCACCGCCATGCGTGCGCGCCTGCAATCGGCGCAGTCCACGGCTGCCGAGATGAAGGCCAACACCACCAGTACCGTGCAGGACGCTGCCGCAACCCTGCGTTGGCGCATCGGCATGGGCCTTGCGTTGGTAGGTGCCGGGGTGCTGTTGCTGCTGGCGGTGGTGCTCGGTCATCGAGTGGTCAATCGCCTGAAAATGCTCAACGCCGCCATGGATGATCTGGCAGCAGGCGAGGGCGATCTGACCAAGCGCGTGCAGATCAACAGCAAGGACGAAATCGGCGACATGGCTTCGGCGGTCAACCGTTTTGTGGACAAGTTGCAACCGATCGTGCGCGAGGCCGGGGATGTGGCTCAGCGTACCGGTGTGGAAATCGGTGCGATGACCCTGCGTAATGCCGGTGCCGATGCGGCGGCTGGAATGCAGCGTGATGAAGTCGCCGAAAGTTTGCGGGCGCTTTCGCAAATGGCCGACGAAGCGCAATCGGAAAGCCATGCGATGCAGGCGGCGCTGAAGCAGGTGGTGGATATTCGCCAGGCCACCGACGAGAACACTCGCACCTCGGCCAAGGTCGGCAGCCTGATCGAGGCGCTGGCGGGGCAAGTCGACACAGGGGCGAAAGTCATCGAACGGCTGGCGCAGCAGAGCGAGCAGATTGAAGTGGTGCTGACCGTGATTCACGGCATCGCCGAGCAGACCAACCTGCTGGCGCTCAACGCCGCCATCGAAGCGGCCCGAGCCGGCGAGACCGGTCGCGGGTTTGCGGTGGTGGCGGATGAAGTGCGGGCGCTGGCAAGCAAGACCCAAAGCTCCACCGGCGATATTCAGGCGCACATCGTGGCCTTGCAGCAGGGCGCCCGTGAGGCGGTGGAGGCGATCGGTCAGGCCGGGCGTCAGGCCAGCGAAGGTTTGCTGGTGCTGCGTGACAGCGCGCGGTTGCAGCAGTCGGTGCAGGCATCGGTCGAGCAGGTGCATGCGGCGATTGGTCTGGCGACTCAGGCAGCGGCGCATCAGGCGCAGGGCGCGCAGGCTGTGCGTGGGCGCGTCGAGACGATTCATGCCCAGGCCGAGAAAGCTGCTCAGGCGGTGGTCGAGACCACGGCCAGCGGGAAGGTTCTGGATGGTCTGGCGGCGCAGCTCAAGGCCAGTCTCGGGCAGTTCCGGGCTTGATGTGACAGGCAAAAAAAATCGCAGCCTCGGCTGCGATTTTTTTTATCGGCTCAGATACATCCGGGTTGTCAGCAGATACACCGGCAATCCCGACACCACAATCAACAACGCCGCATAAGGCGCAGCGGCTGCGAACTCGACATTCGCGGTGTGCGCCCAGACTTCGGTCGCTAATGTGTTGAGCCCGGTCGGGCTCAGCAGCAACGTCGCCGTCAGTTCCTTCATGGCATCCAGAAACACCAGCGCAAACGCCGCGCCAAGTGCCGGGAAGATGATCGGCAGGGTCACTCGGCAGAATGCCGTGAACGAAGATGCTCCCAGAGTGCGGGCGGCTTCTTCGAGTTGCGGTGCGGCCTTGTTCAGCGCCGTGCGGATCGGCGCCTGAGCCAGCGGCAGAAACAGCAGCGCGTAGGCGATCAGCAACAGCGCGGAGGTCTGGTACAGCGCCGGCACGTAATGCAGGGCGAAATACACCAGCGTCAGCGCGATCACCAATCCCGGCAGGGCGTGCAGCAGATAGGGCAGGCGCTCGGCCCAGATCGCCAGTTGGCCTTTGTAGCGCACCACCAGCAACCCGACCGGCACTGCCAGCACCAGACACAATCCCGCACCACCCAGCGATAGCGCCAGCGACGACAGCAATGCTTCGGTGATTGCTGCCACCGGGAAGGCTGCTGACGATCCCACGGCAAGCCAGTAAGCCAGCATGCCCAGCGGAATCCCGCTGCCGACAATCGCCAGCATCAGGCAGTACAACTGACCGGCGATCGCCCAAGGCCCGAGTCGCACTTGTTCAGCCCGACGCGCCGCGCCCTGGCCGGTGCGCACATGACGGCCCTTGCCGCGAACGCGCAGCTCCAGCCACAACAGCATCAAGCACAGCGCCAGCAATACCGCCGACAGCATCGCCGCATTGGCATTGCTGAATTCCAGTTCGAATTGCTGATAGATCGCGGTGGTGAAAGTTTGCAGACCAATGATCGACAGTGCGCCGAACTCCACGAGCATGTGCAATGCGATCAGCAACGAGCCGGCCAGCAGCGAAGGCCAGAGCAGGGGCAGGGTGACGCGGAAAAACACGCCCCAGCGATTCTGGCCCAGCGTGCGAGCCGATTCCTCAAGAGAGGGATCGAGATTGCGCAGGGTTGCCGCGACCGGCAGAAAGATCAGTGGGTACTTCGACAGGCTCATTACCAGAATCGCCCCGCCGAGTCCTTCGAACTGCGCGCTGAGCGAAACCCAGGTAAAGCTGCTGACGAATGCCGGTACAGCGAACGGCAAACACAGAATCACGCCCCACAGCCGTCGGCCCGGAAGATTGCTGCGCTCCAGCAGCCACGCCAGTGACAGGCCGATCACGCCACAGGTCACGGTCACGCCAACCATCAGCGCCAGCGTGTTGCGCAGCAGGCCGAACACATACGGGCGCCACAGCAAGTGAAGCGCCTCGGACCAGCCGGCCTGCCAGGCTTTGAGCCCGACATAGGCCAGCGGCAACAGGCTCATGACCACCAGCAACAACACCGGCAGCACCAGCCAGATCGACGGCCGCTTGCGCCGTGGCACGTAACCCCCGCGTGTAGCGGGGGCGGATAACGATGCGGTCATCAGTTCAGGCCAACTTCGCGTTCCAGCTCCAGCGCTTCTTCGGCATTGCCGAGATCGGCTGGCGTGACGTCCGGTGCTTCCAGTTCGCTGAACGGCTTGAGGCCGCGATCCGATTCCATGCCTTTATGCAGCGGGTATTCGGCGGTGGTCTGGGTGATCACGCGCTGGCCTTCTTCGCTGGCCATGTAGGCGAGGAATTGCTGGGCTTCTTTTGGATGTTTGCTCGATTTCAGCACGGCTGCACTGGATACGGTGATCAGGCCGCCCACATCGCCGCCGGTGAAGTAATGCAGTTTCGAATCAAGCTGGCCTTTTTCCCGTTGCAGGGCGAACCAGTAGTAGTTGTTCACCAGCACGGTGGCGACTTCGCCGTTTTCCACAGCCTTGAGGGCGACCATGTTATTGCTGTAGGTCTTGCCGAAGGCGCGCAGACCAGTTAGCCATTCTTCGGCG
Organism: Pseudomonas koreensis; assembly: GCF_025447595.1. Lineage (GTDB taxonomy): Bacteria > Pseudomonadota > Gammaproteobacteria > Pseudomonadales > Pseudomonadaceae > Aquipseudomonas > Aquipseudomonas koreensis_H. Next base: position 100,023 of record NZ_JAOEJU010000005.1, read on the forward strand.
GCGTCGCGACCGTGTTTCTTGATGATGGCTACGGCTTGTTCCTGGAAAGCCCCGCTGGTCGGTACGAAACCGACCTTGCCTTGCCACTGCGGGTCGGCGAAATCCAGCACCGATTTCGGCAGGTCTTTTTCATCGACCAGTTTCGGGTTGAACGCGACCACACGAACCCGGGCGGTGACACCGATCCAGGTGCCGTTGCCGGCGACGTATTCTTTCGGCAGAACGGCCAGGGTCGCGTCGTCGGCCTTGGCCAACAGGCCTTGCTCGCCGAGGTTGTTCAGCGGCGGGGATTCTTCGGTATAGATGACGTCGGCAGGGGAGCGGTCGCCTTCTTCGATGATCTGGCTGGCCAGCTGATTGCTGCTGCCCTTGCGCACGTTGACGTGAATGCCGGTCTTGGCTTCGAAGGCTTTGGCGATCGCGTCGCCGACTTCCTTGTGTTGACCGTTGTAGAGAGTCAGGGAAACCGCATCGGCAGCCTGGGTGAGGGGAGTGGCGAGTGCCAGGCCGAGCAGGGTGAAGGTCAAGCCGCGGCGCAGGGTATTTCGAAACATCATTCGCAGGGTTCCTCACTGTCGCATTGCAAAAACTTGCAACAATGATAAACGATATTGTTTCTCAAGTGCGCCTTGCGGGGAGGAGGTGGGTCTGGTAGGCGTTGGGTTTCAGGATTTTCCAGATCCCGGAAACGCAAAAACCCGCTTTCGCGGGTTTTTGTGAGATTCAAGATCGTGACCTTGAATTTGAATTGGTGCCCAGAAGAAGACTCGAACTTCCACGACCGTAAGGTCACCAGCACCTGAAGCTGGCGTGTCTACCAATTTCACCATCTGGGCTTCATCTTCAGCGTTGCCGCTGTTGATGTGGCGCACTATACGGAGCGCCTTTTGATCTGTAAACCCCTGATTTGATTTTAATAAATCATTTTCAGAAAAAGGCGGGGCGCAGAATGCAAAAAACCCGCTTTCGCGGGTTTTGGTGTGAGTCTTGAAACTGATCTAGTCTCAAACTCGAAATTGGTGCCCAGGAGAAGACTCGAACTTCCACGACCGTAAGGTCACCAGCACCTGAAGCTGGCGTGTCTACCAATTTCACCACCTGGGCATCTCGTCAACGTGTGTACGTCGTCGATGGCGCGCACTATACGGAGCGCCTTTTTAACTGTAAACCCCTGCCAGCGAAAAAAATGATTTTTTTTACCAGCGGTGTTCAAAACGCCCTCCAGGCGTCGATACAAGGCTCCAGGCGCGTCTTATATAGTCGGAAATTTCCCGTTTGATGGCGCCTATGCCAAACTAACCCGCATATAGACAAGGTGAAAACTCTCTAATGGCCGATTGGCAGTCCCTCGATCCCGAGGCCGCTCGTGAAGCGGAAAAATATGAAAACCCTATTCCCAGCCGCGAACTGATCCTTCAGCACCTTGCTGATCGGGGTTCGCCTGCTGCCCGCGAGCAACTGGTCGAAGAGTTTGGTCTGACCACAGAAGACCAGATCGAAGCCCTGCGCCGCCGCCTGCGTGCCATGGAGCGCGACGCTCAACTGATCTACACCCGCCGTGGCACGTATGCGCCGGTGGACAAGCTTGACCTGATCCTCGGTCGTATCAGCGGTCACCGTGACGGCTTCGGCTTCCTGGTGCCCGATGACGGCTCCGATGACCTGTTCATGAGCCCGGCGCAAATGCGTCTGGTGTTCGATGGCGACCGTGCCCTGGCCCGTGTTTCCGGCCTCGACCGTCGCGGTCGTCGCGAAGGCGTGATCGTTGAAGTGGTGTCCCGTGCCCACGAAAGCATCGTCGGCCGCTACTTCGAAGAAGGCGGTATCGGCTTCGTCGTCGCGGACAACCCGAAGATCCAGCAAGAAGTACTGGTGACGCCGGGCCGTAACGCCAACGCTCAGATCGGCCAGTTCGTCGAGGTGAAAATCACCCACTGGCCGACGCCGCGCTTCCAGCCGCAAGGCGATGTAATCGAAGTCGTCGGCAACTACATGGCGCCGGGCATGGAAATCGATGTTGCCCTGCGCACCTACGACATTCCGCACGTCTGGCCTGAGGCCGTTCTGAAGGAAGCGGGCAAGCTCAAGCCGGAAGTCGAAGAGAAAGACAAAGAGAAGCGCGTCGACCTGCGCCATCTTCCGTTCGTCACCATCGACGGCGAAGATGCCCGCGACTTCGACGATGCGGTCTACTGCGAAGCCAAACCCGGCAAGCTGCGTCTGTTCTCCGGCGGCTGGAAGCTGTACGTGGCGATTGCCGACGTTTCCAGCTACGTGAAGATCGGTTCGGCCCTGGACAACGAAGCCCAGGTGCGCGGCAACTCGGTGTACTTCCCCGAGCGTGTGGTGCCGATGCTGCCGGAGCAGCTCTCCAACGGGTTGTGCTCGCTGAACCCGCACGTCGATCGTCTGGCGATGGTTTGCGAGATGACCATCTCCAAGTCCGGCGAAATGACCGACTACTGCTTCTATGAAGCGGTGATCCATTCCCACGCTCGTCTGACCTACAACAAGGTCAGCGCGATGCTGGAAACGCCTAAAGCGACTGAAGGTCGCAAGCTGCGCGGTGAATACACCGACGTCCTGCCGCATCTGAAGCAGCTCTACGCTCTGTACAAGGTATTGCTGGCCGCCCGTCACGTACGTGGCGCGATCGATTTCGAAACGCAGGAAACCCGGATCATCTTCGGTTCCGAGCGCAAGATTGCCGAAATCCGTCCGACCACCCGTAACGATGCACACAAGCTGATCGAGGAGTGCATGCTGGCGGCCAACGTGGCCACTGCCGAATTCCTGAAAAAACACGAAATCCCTGCGCTGTACCGCGTTCACGACGGTCCGCCGCCGGAGCGTCTGGAAAAGCTGCGCGCGTTCCTCGGTGAGCTTGGTCTGTCCCTGCACAAAGGCAAGGATGGCCCGTCGCCGAAGGACTATCAGGCCCTGTTGGCCAGCATCAAGGATCGTCCGGATTTCCACCTGATCCAGACCGTGATGCTGCGCTCCCTGAGCCAGGCGGTGTACAGCGCTCAGAACGAAGGCCACTTCGGCCTGAATTACGAAGCCTATACCCACTTCACCTCGCCGATCCGTCGTTACCCGGACCTGCTTACGCACCGGGCGATTCGCAGCGTGATCCATTCGAAACAGGACACCCCGCACGTTCGCCGTGCCGGTGCGATGACCATTCCGAAAGCGCGCATCTATCCGTACGACGAAGCAGCGCTGGAGCAACTCGGCGAGCAGTGCTCGATGAGCGAGCGCCGTGCCGACGAAGCGACCCGCGACGTGGTGAACTGGCTCAAATGCGAGTTCATGAAAGACCGCGTGGGCGAATCGTTCCCGGGCGTGATCACTGCGGTGACCGGTTTCGGCCTGTTCGTCGAACTGACCGATATTTACGTCGAAGGTCTGGTGCACGTTACGGCGTTGCCGGGCGACTACTACCATTTCGACCCTGTGCACCACCGCCTGGCGGGCGAGCGCACCGGTCGCAGCTTCCGTCTTGGCGATACCGTTGAAGTGCGGGTCATGCGCGTCGATCTCGACGAGCGCAAGATCGACTTCGAGATGGCGGAAAAAACCATCAGTGCGCCGATCGGCCGCAAGAAGCGTGGCACCGAGACAACCGCTCCAGCCGCCAAGGTTGTGGAAGAGAAGGCTCCGGCAAAATCCGCCAGCCGTCGCCCGGCCAAGGAAAAAGCCGTTGAGGCTTATCGTCCGAGCGATGCCGTGGCGAAAAACGCCGAGCTGCGCAAAAGCCGTGAAATGAAGAAGGCCTTGCTGGCCGATGCCAAAAACGGTGGTAAAGCGGCGTCCGGGGGAAAGACCGGGCGGTCGGCGCCTGACAAGGCCTCCGGCGGCAAGCCAGCCAAACCGAGCAAGCACCGCAAGGGCCCGCCAAAAGCGGGTTCCGCTCCAGCCAAAAGCGGCGGGGCACGTAAACCGAAGGCGAAGTCATGAGTCAGTTGGAAAAAATCTACGGCGTTCACGCGGTAGAAGCGTTGCTGCGTCATCACCCTAAACGCGTCAAGCAGATCTGGCTGGCCGAAAGCCGCAACGATCCGCGCGTGCAGACGCTGATCGAACTGGCCAACGAAAACCGGGTTCAGATCGGTCAGGCCGAGCGCCGCGAAATGGACGCCTGGGTCGAAGGCGTGCACCAGGGCGTGGTGGCGGACGTCAGTCCGAGCCAGGTCTGGGGTGAAGCGATGCTCGACGAGCTGCTTGATCGCACCGAAGGCGCGCCGCTGTTGCTGGTGCTCGACGGCGTGACCGATCCGCACAACCTCGGCGCCTGCCTGCGTTCGGCGGATGCTGCCGGTGCGCTGGCGGTTATCGTGCCGAAGGACAAGTCGGCCACTCTGACCCCTGTGGTGCGTAAAGTGGCTTGCGGCGCGGCGGAGGTGATTCCGCTGGTGGCCGTGACCAACCTTGCGCGCACCCTGGAAAAACTCCAGCAGCGTGGGTTGTGGATTGTCGGTACGGCGGGTGAGGCTGAGGTCAGCATCTATGACCAGGACCTGACCGGCCCGACCATCCTGATCATGGGCGCCGAAGGCAAAGGCATGCGTCGCCTGACCCGCGAACATTGCGATTACCTGGTGCACTTGCCGATGGCGGGTAGTGTCAGCAGTCTCAACGTTTCCGTGGCAACTGGCGTGTGCCTGTTCGAAGCCCAGCGCCAGCGCGGTGCCAAGGCCAAGGCAACTGCCAAAAAGGCTTAAGCCTTACGCCGATTCAAATGTGGGAGCGAGCTTGCTCGCGAAAGCGGAGTGTCAGTCGACAAAAATGTTGCCTGATGTATCCCCTTCGCGAGCAAGCTCGCTCCCACAGCGTTTTATGGCGGGGCAAAATTTCGGTGACTGTTCAAATAATCACCAATTGCCTTGCACCTCTTCAGTCCCTTCTCTACAATTGCGCCCCTTGCTGTGGCGGCAGGCATGCATGTGCCCCGAGCCAGCAAGTCCATAAGTGTCATTCACTCCTTGTCTGACCGTTTTTGAGCGGCAGGCTACAACCCGTAAGGAGCATTCATGCGTCATTACGAAATCATCTTTCTGGTCCACCCTGACCAGAGCGAGCAAGTCGGCGGCATGGTTGAGCGTTACACCAAGCTGATCGAAGAAGACGGCGGCAAAATCCACCGTCTGGAAGACTGGGGCCGTCGTCAACTGGCCTACGCAATCAACAATGTTCACAAGGCTCACTACGTGATGCTGAACGTTGAGTGCACCGGCAAGGCCCTGGCCGAGCTGGAAGACAACTTCCGCTACAACGATGCTGTGATCCGTAACCTGGTCATCCGTCGTGACGAAGCCGTTACCGGCCAGTCCGAGATGCTCAAGGCTGAAGAAAACCGCAGTGAGCGCCGTGAGCGTCGCGAACGTCCTGAAAACGATGGCAGCGCCGATGGCGATGACAGCGATGACAGCGACAACAGCGATAACGCTGACGAGTAATCCACGGACCTTTTAAGGAGCCTATCAAATGGCACGTTTCTTCCGTCGTCGTAAATTCTGCCGCTTCACCGCTGAAGACGTGAAAGAGATCGATTACAAAGATCTCAACACTCTGAAAGCCTACGTATCCGAGACCGGCAAAATCGTTCCAAGCCGCATCACCGGTACCAAAGCTCGTTATCAGCGTCAGCTGGCCACCGCTATCAAGCGCGCCCGCTTCCTGGCCCTGCTGGCCTACACCGACAGCCACGGCCGCTGAGACCGGGCAGTCGACAAGTAGCAAAGGATTGAATGCATGCGTGCCTTAGCTGAGTTCATCATGCGCGGCCGTATGCAGGCCACTCTTGTAGTGGCCGGGTGTGCAACATTGCCGTTGTTGTATTGGCTGGGTGCTGCCGCCGGAAGCCTGGTGCTTCTGCGGCGCGGATTGACCGACGCCTTGGGCGTCGTGTCGCTGGGACTGCTGCCGGCATTGATCTGGTGGTTGTATGCCGATGACCCACGGGCGCTTCTGGTGCTGCTGGGGTCTTCGGGGCTTGCGCTGGTGTTGCGCGCAAGCGAGTCCTGGGTTCGTACGCTGCTGGTCAGCGTAGCCATGGGGCTGGTGTTTTCAGTGGTGCTCGGGGCGGCATTTGCGCCCCAGATCGAGATGCTGGCGCAGGCCTTGATAAAGGTCATGCCCGCGCTTCTCGGTGATGCCTACCAACATTTGTCGGTAGACGAGCAGGCGCGTTTCGCGTCGCTGATCGCACCGGTCCTGACCGGCCTGATTGCGGCCTTGTTGCAGATCGTCAGCGTGCTGAGCCTGATTGTCGGGCGTTACTGGCAGGCGTTGTTGTACAACCCGGGTGGTTTTGGTCGCGAGTTTCGCGCCATCCGGATCCCGCTGGGGCTGGCAATGTTACTGCTGGCGTTGATGCTTCTGGGCCCGAATCTCGGTGCACAGATGGCCATGTTGACGCCGTTGTGCAGTGTACCGCTGGTGTTCGCCGGGCTGGCCCTGATTCACGGGCTGGTGGCGCAAAGGCGACTGGCCGGTTTCTGGCTGGTGGGGTTGTACGTGACGCTGTTGCTGTTCATGCAGCTGATCTATCCGTTGCTCGTGGTTCTGGCCATTGTCGACAGCCTGATTGATTTTCGCGGTCGGGTGTCGAAAGACACCGATAACGCGAACGGTGAAGGTTAAAAGTTAAGAGGATTTCCACATGCAACTGATCCTTCTGGAAAAAATCGCCAACCTGGGCAACCTGGGCGACAAAGTAAACGTTAAGGCCGGTTACGGCCGTAACTACCTGCTGCCTTTCGGCAAAGCCACCGCTGCGACCGCTGCCAACCTGGCTGCGTTCGAAGAGCGTCGCGCTGAGCTGGAAAAAGCCGCCGCAGACCGTAAAGCATCGGCTGAAAGCCGTGCTGCCCAACTGGCCGAGCTGGAAGTGACCATCACTGCCACCGCTGGCGACGAAGGCAAGCTGTTCGGTTCGATCGGTACTCACGACATCGCTGACGCACTGACCGCCTCCGGCGTTGAAGTTGCGAAAAGCGAAGTTCGTCTGCCGAACGGCACCATCCGCAACGTGGGTGAATTCGACGTGGCTGTGCACCTGCACGCCGAAGTTGAAGCCACCGTACGCGTTGTCGTGGTAGCAGCTTAAGCAACACCTGATCGGCTGGCGGCTTGTCCGTCAGACGGTTAACATCGGGCACGATCCTGTTTACAGGTCGTGCCCTTTGTCTTTCTGTAACTCCTGCATTTCCAAACAAAACAAGTGGCCATGAACGAAATCTCCGCTCCTGAGCAATACGATCTGCAAACCGCCGCGCTGAAGGTGCCGCCGCATTCCATCGAGGCCGAACAGGCCGTGCTCGGTGGTTTGATGCTGGACAACAACGCCTGGGAACGCGTGCTCGATCAAGTCTCCGACGGCGATTTTTACCGGCATGACCACCGACTGATTTTCCGTGCGATCGCCAAACTGGCCGATCAGAACTCGCCGATCGACGTCGTGACCCTTGCCGAACAACTGGACAAGGAAGGTCAGACCTCTCAAGTTGGCGGCCTCGGTTACCTCGGCGAACTGGCCAAAAACACACCGTCCGTCGCCAACATCAAGGCGTATGCGCAGATCGTCCGCCAGCGTGCGACGTTGCGCCAACTGATCGGCATCAGCACCGAAATCGCAGACAGCGCCTTCAACCCCGAAGGCCGCACCGCCGAGGAGATCCTAGACGAAGCCGAGCGGCAGATCTTCGCGATTGCCGAAGCCCGGCCTAAAACCGGCGGCCCGGTAGGCGTCAACGAACTGCTGACCAAGGCCATCGACCGCATCGACACCCTGTTCAACACCGCCGACGCGATCACGGGCCTATCCACTGGCTACACCGACCTCGACGAGAAAACCAGCGGCCTGCAACCGGCCGACCTGATCATCGTCGCCGGCCGTCCATCGATGGGTAAAACCACCTTCGCGATGAACCTGGTGGAAAACGCCGTACTGCGCAGCGAAAAAGCGGTGCTGGTGTACTCCCTCGAGATGCCAGGTGAATCGCTGATCATGCGTATGCTCTCGTCGCTCGGTCGCATCGACCAGACCAAGGTGCGTTCCGGCCAGCTCGAAGACGATGACTGGCCGCGCCTGACCTCGGCGGTCAACCTGCTCAACGATCGTAAGCTGTTCATCGATGACACCGCCGGTATCAGCCCGTCGGAAATGCGGGCCCGTACCCGGCGCCTGGTGCGTGAGCATGGCGATGTCGGCCTGATCATGATCGACTACCTTCAGTTGATGCAGATCCCTGGCTCCAGCGGTGACAACCGGACCAACGAGATTTCCGAGATCTCCCGATCCCTGAAAGCCCTGGCCAAGGAATTCAACTGCCCGGTGGTTGCCCTTTCCCAGCTCAACCGTTCCCTGGAGCAACGTCCCAACAAGCGCCCGGTGAACTCCGACTTGCGGGAATCCGGAGCGATCGAGCAGGACGCCGACGTGATCATGTTCGTGTACCGGGACGAGGTTTATCACCCGGAAACCGAACACAAGGGCATCGCCGAAATCATCATCGGCAAACAGCGGAACGGTCCGATCGGCTTCATCCGCCTGGCCTTCATCGGCAAGTACACACGTTTCGAAAACCTCGCGCCGGGCAGCTATAACTTCGACGACGACGAGTAAGTCCGTCGTCGTCTGAAAGCCCCTGATATTTCCGACCACAGCCGTCGGAATTGGTCATTTTTTGTGCTATATTCCGCGCCCGCGATTTTGCACCTCAACACCGGTCATCGACATGCAAGCAGCCAAGCCGTTATTTGACTATCCAAAATACTGGGCCGAATGTTTCGGGCCGGCGCCATTCCTGCCGATGAGCAGGGAGGAGATGGATCAGCTTGGCTGGGATTCCTGCGACATCATCATTGTTACGGGTGATGCCTACGTCGATCACCCGTCGTTCGGCATGGCGATCATCGGCCGGCTGCTGGAGTCGCAAGGCTTCCGCGTCGGGATCATCGCGCAGCCGAACTGGCAGTCCAAAGACGACTTCATGAAGCTCGGCGAGCCGAACCTGTTTTTCGGCGTCGCGGCCGGCAACATGGACTCGATGATCAACCGCTACACCGCGGACAAGAAAATCCGCTCCGACGACGCCTATACCCCCGGTGGCATGGCCGGCAAACGTCCGGATCGTGCGAGCCTGGTCTACAGCCAGCGCTGCAAGGAAGCCTACAAGCACGTGCCGATCGTGCTCGGCGGCATTGAGGCCTCCCTGCGTCGCATCGCCCATTACGACTACTGGCAGGATCGCGTGCGCAATTCGATCCTGATCGACGCCAGCGCCGACATTCTGCTGTACGGTAACGCCGAGCGTGCAATTGTCGAAGTCGCCCAGCGTCTGTCCTACGGTCACAAGATCGAAGACATCACCGATGTGCGCGGCACCGCGTTCATCCGTCGCGATACACCAGCGGGCTGGTACGAAGTCGACTCCACGCGCATCGACCGTCCGGGCAAGATCGACAAGATCATCAACCCGTACGTCAACACCCAGGACACTCAGGCTTGCGCAATCGAGCAGGAGAAGGGCCCGGTTGATGACCCGGAAGAAGCCAAGGTCGTGCAGATCCTGGCCAGCCCGAAAATGACCCGCGACAAGACCGTGATCCGCCTGCCGTCGATGGAAAAGGTGCGTAACGACCCGGTCCTGTACGCCCACGCCAACCGCGTGCTGCACCTGGAAACCAACCCGGGTAACGCCCGTGCGCTGGTGCAGAAGCATGGCGAGATCGACGTCTGGTTCAACCCGCCGCCGATTCCGATGACCACTGAAGAAATGGACTACGTGTTCGGTATGCCTTACGCACGTGTTCCGCATCCTGCGTACGGCAAGGAAAAGATCCCGGCCTACGACATGATCCGCTTCTCGGTGAACATCATGCGTGGCTGCTTCGGTGGCTGCACCTTTTGCTCGATCACCGAGCACGAAGGCCGGATCATCCAGAACCGCTCCGAAGAGTCGATCATTCGCGAAATCGAAGAGATCCGCGACAAGGTGCCGGGTTTCACCGGCGTCATTTCCGACCTCGGCGGCCCGACCGCGAACATGTACCGCATCGCCTGCAAGAGCCCGGAAATCGAATCCGCGTGCCGCAAGCCGTCCTGCGTGTTCCCGGGCATCTGCCCGAACCTGAACACCGACCACTCGTCGCTGATTCAGCTGTACCGCAGCGCCCGTGCGTTGCCGGGTGTGAAGAAGATCCTGATCGCCTCCGGCCTGCGTTACGACCTCGCGGTCGAGTCGCCGGAGTACGTCAAGGAGCTGGTGACCCACCACGTCGGTGGTTACCTGAAGATCGCCCCGGAACACACCGAGGAAGGTCCGCTCAACCAGATGATGAAACCGGGGATCGGCACCTACGATCGCTTCAAGCGCATGTTCGAGAAGTACACCAAGGAAGCCGGGAAAGAGCAGTACCTGATTCCGTACTTCATCGCCGCGCACCCGGGCACCACAGACGAAGACATGATGAACCTGGCGCTGTGGCTCAAGGGTAACGGCTTCCGCGCCGACCAGGTGCAGGCGTTCTATCCGTCGCCGATGGCCACCGCCACCGCGATGTACCACTCGGGCAAGAACCCGCTGCGCAAGGTCACCTACAAGAGCGACGGCGTGACCATCGTCAAGAGCGAGGAGCAGCGCCGTCTGCACAAGGCGTTCCTGCGTTATCACGATCCGAAAGGCTGGCCGATGCTGCGTGAAGCTCTGCAGCGCATGGGGCGTAGTGATCTGATTGGGCCGGGCAAGGATCAGTTGATCCCGCTGCATCAGCCGGCCACCGACAGCTACCAGAGTGCCCGTCGCAAGAACTCGACACCGGCCGGCAGCCACAAGGTCGCGAAAGAGAAGACCACCAAGATCCTCACCCAGCACACCGGTCTGCCACCGCGCGCCAGCGACGGCGGCAATCCGTGGGACAAACGTGAACAGGCCAAGGCCGCGGCATTCGCCCGCAACCAGCAGGCCGCCAAGGAGCGCAAGGAAGCGGCGAAAGGCAAAGGGCCGAAACCGGCACGCAAGCCGGTCGTTCCGCGCTAAAACGCACTAGAGTCAAAACAGAACGCCAACCTTCGGGTTGGCGTTTTGCGTTGTGCCTCGCAACATTTGCGTGCAACTGTGCCAAACCATTTCACCGCGTCGCCCGATTTTGGTGCTGTACTGCCCTAAGCATTCCGGGAAAGCGCCCAAGCCTCTGCATGGCATAAGTCTTGCGCGCTTTCGAATACGCTTGGGCTCGCAGGAGGCACGCCGTGTCGATTCATGTCGCATTGCATCACGTCACGCATTACCGCTACGACCGCGCTGTCGAACTCGGCCCGCAGATCGTGCGTCTGCGCCCGGCTGCCCACAGCCGCACGCGGATTCTGTCTTATTCACTGAAAGTCTCGCCCGAGCAGCACTTCATCAACTGGCAGCAGGACCCTCAGGGCAACTACCTCGCACGGCTGGTGTTCCCCGAGAAAACCGCCGAGTTGCGGATCGAGGTCGATCTGCTGGCCGAGATGGCGGTGTTCAACCCCTTCGACTTTTTCCTCGAACCCTACGCCGAGAAAATCCCCTTCGCCTACGCCGCCGATGAGCGAAAAGAACTGGCGCCGTACCTCGAAACCCTGCCGCTGACGCCGAAATTCAAGGCCTATCTGGACGCCATCGACCGCACGCCGCTGCCGGCCGTGGACTTCCTGGTGGCGCTCAACCAGCGTCTGAGCGAAGACATCAATTACCTGATTCGCATGGAGCCGGGCGTACAAACCCCGGAACACACGCTTGAACACGCCTCCGGCTCCTGCCGCGATTCGGCGTGGCTGTTGGTGCAACTGCTGCGCAATCTCGGGCTGGCGGCGCGTTTCGTCTCCGGTTACCTGATTCAACTGACCGCCGACGTGAAAAGCCTCGACGGCCCGTCCGGCACCGAAGTGGACTTCACCGACCTGCACGCGTGGTGCGAGGTGTATCTGCCCGGCGCCGGCTGGATCGGCCTCGATGCGACCTCCGGACTGTTCGCCGGGGAAGGACATATCCCGCTGGCCTGCAGTCCCGATCCGTCCTCGGCGGCGCCGATCAGTGGTCTGGTGGAGCCTTGCGAGTGCGAGTTTAGCCACGAAATGTCGGTCGAGCGGATCTGGGAAGCACCGCGGGTCACCAAGCCCTACACCGATGAACAGTGGCTGGCGATCCAGGCGCTGGGTCGGCAGATCGATGCCGATCTGCTGGAAGGCGATGTGCGCCTGACCATGGGCGGCGAACCGACCTTCGTGTCCATCGACGACCCCGATGGCGCCGAGTGGAACACCGCCGCACTGGGCCCGGACAAGCGCCGGCTCTCCGCCGAACTGTTCCAGCGCATGCGTAAGCACTACGCACCGAAGGGGCTGGTGCATTTTGGTCAGGGCAAGTGGTATCCGGGTGAGCAGCTGCCGCGCTGGTCGCTGAATTGCTACTGGCGCCGCGACGGCGTGCCGATCTGGCACAACAACGCGTTGATCGCCGACGAGCAGCAGGATTACGGCGCCACGGGTGAACTGGCCGGGCGCTTTCTGGCGAGTGTCGCCGAACGCCTGAAACTGCCGACACGCTTCGTCTTCCCGGCCTACGAAGACAATTTCTACTACCTCTGGCGCGAAGGCGCCTTGCCGAGCAACGTCAGCGCCGAAGACTCGCGTCTGGAGGAGCCACTGGAACGTGCACGGCTGCGCAAGGTATTCAGTCAGGAGCTGGACAAGGTCATCGGTCAGGTGCTGCCGCTGGCGCGCACCGCCAAGGGCGATCAATGGCAGAGCGGTCGCTGGTATCTGCGCGATGAGCATTGTCGCTTGGTGCCGGGAGATTCGCCGCTCGGCTATCGCCTGCCATTGGGCTCGCAGCCCTGGGTGAAGGCCGCGGAGTATCCGTTCATTCATCCAAACGATCCGAATCAGGATTTCCCCGAGCTGCCCGAAACATCGCAGCTCAACGAACACGGCGAGCCCGCTCCGGCGGACGAACGTGTGCCTGAGATCGACGAGTCCGCCGACTGGCTGACCCGCACCGCGTTCTGCGCCGAGGCCCGGGAAGGCCGGTTGTATCTGTTCATGCCGCCACTGGAGCGGGTCGAGGATTATCTGGAACTGGTGGCCGCCATCGAAGCCACCGCCGAGGAGCTGCATTGCCCGGTATTGCTGGAAGGCTACGAGCCGCCGAGCGATCCGCGCCTGAGCAATTTCCGCATCACCCCGGATCCCGGCGTGATCGAGGTCAACGTGCAGCCGTCGGCGACCTGGGACGAGTTGGTCGAACGCACCGAATTTCTGTACGAAGAAGCGCGCCAGACCCGACTGTCCACCGAGAAATTCATGGTCGACGGTCGACACACCGGCACCGGTGGCGGCAACCATTTCGTGCTCGGCGGCGCGACACCGGGTGATTCACCGTTTCTGCGTCGTCCGGATCTGCTGCGCAGCCTGATCAGCTACTGGCACAACCATCCTTCATTGTCTTACCTGTTTTCCGGCCTGTTCATCGGCCCGACCTCTCAGGCACCGAGAGTCGATGAAGCGCGCAACGATTCGCTGTACGAGCTGGAAATCGCCTTCGCACAAATGCCTGCGCCCGGAGAAGAGTGCGCGCCATGGTTGGTGGATCGCTTGCTGCGCAATCTGCTGATCGACGTCACCGGCAACACTCACCGCGCCGAGTTCTGCATCGACAAGCTGTATTCACCGGATGGCGCCACCGGGCGCCTCGGTCTGCTGGAGTTGCGTGCGTTCGAGATGCCGCCCCATGCGCGCATGAGCCTGGCTCAGCAGCTGTTGTTGCGGGCGCTGGTGGCGCGGTTCTGGCGCGAGCCTTATGCGCCGCCGAAACTGGTGCGCTGGGGCACGGAGCTGCACGATCGCTTCCTGCTGCCGCATTTTATCGAGCAGGACTTTGCCGACGTCATCGTCGAACTCAACAACGCCGGTTATCCCCTGCGCGCCGAATGGTTCGCGGCGCACCTTGAGTTTCGTTTTCCCAAGGTCGGTGATTACGCCGTCAACGGTATCGAGCTGGAATTGCGTCAGGCCCTTGAACCCTGGCATGTGCTGGGCGAGGAGGGTGCGGCGGGCGGTACGGTGCGCTACGTCGACTCATCGCTGGAGCGCTTGCAGGTCAAACTTACGGGGATGCCACCGCAGCGTTATCTGCTGACCTGCAATGGCATCCCGGTGCCGCTGCAACCGAGCGGGCGGGTGGGCGAGTTTGTCGCCGGCGTGCGTTTCCGCGCGTGGCAACCGGCCAACTGCCTGCAACCGACGATCCCGGTGCACGCACCGCTGGTGTTCGACCTGCTCGATACCTGGATGCAACGCTCTTTGGGCGGTTGCCAGTACCACGTCGCGCATCCGGGCGGACGCAATTACGAAACGCTGCCGGTCAACGCCAACGAAGCAGAGAGCCGGCGTATGGCGCGTTTCTTCCGCATCGGACATACGCCGGGGAAACTTACGATACCCAATGTCGAAACGAACGACGAACTACCGATGACACTCGATTTACGACGTTTCTGAATCAGGCACGACGCCCGGATTTTTCGTATATCCGGGCGTCATGTGCCTGCGTTAGTCTGACCGTTCCTTGCCGGCTGCCGAGCTTTCCATGCCTGACCTGCTTGACCGCTACCCGCTGACGGCGGGCACCTATCACGAACTGCTCGACGACAGCGGGGCGGTGCGCCCGCACTGGCGGCGACTGGTCGACCAATTGCAGCGCAGCACCCCGGCGCAACTGGTGCAGCGTCAGGCGTTGCTGACCCGGCAGATTCAGGAAAACGGCGTCACCTACAACGTCTATGCCGACCCCAAGGGCGCGGATCGTCCGTGGGAGCTGGATCTGCTGCCCCACGTGATCGCCGCTGACGAGTGGCAACAGCTGTCTGCCGGGATCGCCCAGCGCGCTCGGCTGCTCAATGCGGTGCTGGCGGACCTGTATGGCCCGCAGCAGTTGATTCGCGAAGGCTTACTGCCGGCGGAGCTGGTGTTCGGCCACAACAACTTTCTCTGGCCCTGTCAGGGCATTGCGCCGCCGGACGGGGCTTTTCTGCATCTGTATGCCGTGGATCTGGCACGCACACCGGACGGGCGCTGGTGGGTGACGGCGGATCGTACCCAGGCGCCATCGGGGGCCGGTTATGCGCTGGAAAACCGCACCATCGTGTCCCGCGCCTTTCCCGAGTTGTATCGGGATCTGAAAGTGCAGCACCTGGCCGGATTCTTCCGCACCTTGCAGGAAACCCTGGCCCGTCAGGCCCCCTGCGACGATGGCGCGCCGCTGGTGGTGTTGCTGACCCCAGGGCGTTTCAACGAGAGCTATTTCGAACATCTTTATCTGGCGCGCCAGCTCGGTTATCCGCTGGTGGAGGGCAGTGACCTGACGGTACGTGATGCCACGGTCTACCTGAAAACCCTCAGTGGCCTGCGCCGGGTGCACGCGATCATGCGCCGGCTCGACGATGACTTCTGCGATCCGCTGGAGCTGCGCACGGATTCGGCGCTCGGCGTTCCCGGATTGCTGGAGGCAGTGCGTCAGAGCCGGGTGCTGGTGGCCAATGCGCTGGGCAGTGGCGTGCTGGAGTCTCCGGGTCTGCTGGGTTTCCTGCCGAAGATCAATCAGTACCTGTTCGGCGAAGATCTGATCCTGCCGTCCATCGCCACGTGGTGGTGCGGCGAAGCGCCGGTGTTGGCCCAGGCCCTGGAAAAACTGCCGGAGCTGTTGATCAAACCGGCGTTCCCGTCGCAAAGCTTCACACCGGTGTTTGGTCGGGATCTGAGCGAAAAACAGCGTGAAAGTCTCGCCGCGCGCATGCAGGCCCGCCCTTATGCCTATGTCGCGCAAGAACTCGCCCAGTTGTCCCAGGCGCCGATCTGGCAGCCCGAGGACGGGCAACTGCAACCCCGGGCGATCGGCATGCGCATGTACGCGGTGGCCAGTCACGACGGTTATCGGGTGCTGCCCGGTGGCCTGACCCGGGTCGCGGCCGAAGCCGATGCCGAAGTGGTGTCGATGCAGCGCGGTGGTGCGAGCAAGGACACTTGGGTGCTTGGGGATCGACCGCCGAGCGGTGAGCAGTGGAAAGCCCAGCGCAACATCGGCGTGCCCGATCTGGTGCGCCGCGATCCGTACCTGCCGTCGCGGGTGGTGGAAAACCTGTTCTGGTTTGGCCGTTACTGCGAGCGCTGCGACGACAGCGCGCGGCTGTTGCGGATAATGCTCGCGCGTTACGTCGACGGCGATGACCCGCAAGCCCTGCAGGCCGCCGTGGAGCTCGGTGAGCGGTTGATGCTGCTGCCGGACGAAGGTGAACTGCCGGAGCGCTTGCTCGCGGCACTGCTCGGCGAGGACTGGTCGTTCAGCCTGCGTTCCAACCTGCAACGCTTGCAGTGGGCGGCATCGCAGGTACGCGGCAAGCTGTCCCGGGAAAACTGGCAGGCACTGGTGGAGCTGCAGCGCGAGGCTTCGGAGCTGGACACCGACGAGCCGGATTTCGGCGAGCTGCTGGATTTTCTCAACCGGTTGGTGATGTCGCTGGCGGCGCTGTCCGGGTTTGCCCTCGACGACATGACCCGTGACGAAGGCTGGCGCTTCCTGATGATCGGCCGGCGAATCGAGCGCCTGCAATTTCTCAGCAGCAGCCTCGCGGGTTTCCTGCGCGGCGCCGGGGCGTTCGATCAGGCCGGGCTTGAGTGGTTGCTGGAGCTGGGCAACAGCAGCATCACCTATCGCTCGCGTTATCTGGCGGTGGCGCAGTTGATTCCGGTGCTCGACCTGTTGCTGCTGGATGAGCAGAACCCCCATGCGGTGCTGTTCCAGTTGAAGCTGGTGACCCGCACTCTCAAGCGTCTGAATGATGACTTCGGTGTGCCGAGAGAGGCTGGGTTGTCGCCGCTGGTCGAGCGTCTGGCGCGCTTCGACCTGAGCTGTCTGGAGAATCCGCTGTTCGGTGAATCCAGCGTGCGCGCGGCCCTCGACGGTCTGGCGGATCTGTTGCAGGAGATCGCCGACGCCAGCAGTCAGGTGTCGGATCGTCTGGCCCTGCGCCATTTCGCCCATGTCGATGATGTCAGCCAGCGCACGGTGTCCGTCTGATGAGCGCCCATTACCAGATCTTTCACGACACGTGCTATCGCTACGACAGCCCGGTGTCCCTGGCCCAGCAACTGGCGCATTTGTGGCCGCGCGAATGCGAGTGGCAGCGCTGCACCGAACAGCAATTGCTGATCAGTCCTGAGCCGACCACCCGCCGGGACGAGCAGGATGTGTTCGGCAATCCGCTGACTCGCCTGGCCTTCGAGCGGCCCCACGATGAGTTGCAGGTCAACGCACGGTTGACGGTCGAAGTGCTGGCGCGTCCCGTGGTGGATTTCCACCAGTCGCCGGCCTGGGAACTGACGCGTAACGCGCTGAGCTACAGCAGCCAGCCGCTGTCCGCCTCGTTGCTGGAAGCCTGTCGCTATCGATTCCAGTCGCCCTACGTGCACCTGAAGCGCAGTTTCGTCGAGTTCTCGGAGAGCTGTTTCCCGGCTGGCAGGCCGTTGATGCTGGGCGTGCAGGCCCTGATGCAGAAGATCTTCAGCGAATTCACCTTCGACGCCGAAGCGACACAGGTCGCGACGCCGCTGGTGGAAGTGCTGGAGCGCCGGCGCGGGGTCTGTCAGGACTTCGCGCACCTGATGCTCGCCTGTGTGCGATCACGCGGGCTGGCGGCACGTTACGTCAGCGGCTACCTGCTGACCCAACCGCCACCGGGGCAGCCACGGTTGATCGGCGCCGATGCGTCCCATGCCTGGGTCTCGGTGTTTTGCCCGGTGCTGGGCTGGGTGGATTTCGATCCGACGAACAATGTTCAGCCGGGGCTGGAGCACATCACCCTGGCCTGGGGACGGGATTTTTGCGATGTCTCGCCGTTGCGCGGGGTGATTCTGGGGGGAGGGAGCCATGATCCGGAGGTGCGGGTCACGGTGATGCCACTGGAGGAATAGAAAACAAATGTGGGAGCGAGCCTGCTCGCGATGACAGTCGGTCAGTCACATCCATTTCAGATGTGCCGCCCTCATCGCGAGCAAGCTCGCTCCCACAGGGATTGTGTTCAGTGGTCTTTCGGTGCCTCAACATCATCATCGGTCGCCACTTCACCGTCAGGGTTCAGTGCCGCTTCTTCAGCCATCTGTTTCTTGCGCTGAAGCTTTTCCTCTTTCTTCTGTTCCTTGGCCAGGTCACGTTGACGTTTGGCGAAGGAGTAATTGGGTTTGGCCATGGGCGATCCTCTGGGGTCGAAGGTGAGGTTGAGCGGCGCGTATTCTGCCCTGTATCGGTGCCCGGCGGCTAACCGGGTTTCTGGTCGACCCATTTTGGGGTGACGGTGGGCTTCCAGTGGTCGAGGGCTTCGAGCAGCGTTTGCGGCGATTCACTCACTTGCAGCATGTCACGGTGCGGCGCACGAACGAAGCCTTCGCCGACGATGTGATCGAGAAATGCAGTGAGTTTGCTGTAGAAACCGTTCACTTCCAGCAGGCCCAGCGGCTTGCCGTGGTAGCCGAGTTGGCCCCAGGTCCAGACTTCGAACAGCTCCTCCAGGGTGCCAAGGCCACCGGGCAGGGCGATGAACGCATCGCTGAGTTCGGCCATCCGCGCTTTGCGCGCGTGCATGCCGTCGACCACTTCCAGACGCGTCAGGCTCTTGTGACCGATTTCCTTGTCCATCAGGCTCTGCGGGATGATGCCGATCACTTCGCCGCCGGCCGCCAGCGCGGCGTCCGCGACAATCCCCATCAGGCCGACGGCGCCACCGCCGTAGACCAGCGTCAGCTTACGCTCGGCGATAGCCGTGCCGAGGGCAATGGCGGCTTCGGTGTACGCCGGGGTGGTGCCGGCGTTGGCACCGCAAAATACACAAACGGATGTGAGAGACATGCCTTCCTCCTGGGTCAATCGGTCACAGGGTAATGGCTGGCACGCCTTGATCCAAGGGCTAGACTTCGCGTTTCGGGGTTTCATAGGTGCCGCTGGCACCACAGGCGTAGGCGGCGAGCAGACTGCACAACAGGCTGTTGAAGGACATGACGGATGCTCCAGATGAACGTTGAGCCCTGAAGATACGGCCCGGCCAATCGTCTGGCTGTTAGATTGTTTCGATGAGTGTCATAGCCTGAAAGTTGTATACAATTTTTGACTCAAGTCATAGGAACTTGCGAAGATTTCAGGCAGTCTTCCAACCATTCGTGTTTTTGTTAACCCTGCCTTGGAGATTCACCATGTTTTCCAAAGTTGTTGCGGTATCCCTGCTGGCGCTGGCCAGCAGCCAATTGATGGCTGCCGAGTGCAAAACCACCGTTGATTCCACCGACCAGATGTCCTTCAACACCAAGGCCATCGAAATCGACAAGAGCTGCAAGACCTTCACCGTCGAGCTGACCCACTCCGGCAGTCTGCCGAAGAACGTCATGGGCCATAACCTGGTGATCAGCAAAGAAGCCGACATGCAGCCGATCGCCACCGACGGCCTGGCCGCCGGCATCGACAAGAACTACCTGAAGGACGGTGACGAGCGCGTTATCGCTCACACCAAGATCATCGGCGCCAAGGAAACCGACTCGGTGACCTTCGACGTGTCCAAGCTCAAGGCTGACGAGAAGTACGGCTTCTTCTGCTCGTTCCCGGGCCACATCTCGATGATGAAAGGCACCGTGACCCTGAAGTAGTAAAGCGGCTTAGTCATTGAAGAACGCCGCGGCGAGCGATTGCTGCGGCGTTTTTGCGTCTGTGATATTCATTTTGCCCAAATGCGGCGTTCACCATTTGGCTTCGCTTGTTTAGCCCATTGGTCGGAAACGCACACTCACCTGTAAGTTCTGACAGTAGACGAAGATTTTGAGCGCAAGCCAAATGCTAATGCGTCAAGAGGGCTTGGCGGATATCTCACATTGGAGCTTTTCATGAACACTAAAGAGACATCAGGTTGGGGGACTTGGGCGAGGCCTGGGGGTGCGATTTCAACGAATAATGAACTTCGCATTGACAAGATTCTCAACAGCAAGGGTGAGCTAATCGAAAGCGGAGGTGTTACCGAAGCCGGCGATTTGACTGTTTCAGGCGTGACGCCGATAGGTCAAAGCGTATTTATCTACAATGCTCGAAACTTTGATGGCTTCGCTAGGGCTAAGGTCGATCCAACGGGGGTTTTCAGCGCCTTAGTGCCTGGACGCCCGCCTGAAACTTATGATTTCTTCGCTTTAAATCTCCCCGGTGGGGCTGAATCAGTAATCTATAGCATTACCTTGACCTAGGATCATGAATAAACTCCGAAATGGCAGGAGATGACGGAGGGGGTACAGCCCGCTGAGTAACGTTCAGCGGGCTTTTTCATTCACTCAGTGATCACGGCGCAAACGGCATTACGCGCTTGTGATGCGTCTTCTTGTAAGTGCTAACGATGATGTCAAACGCTTCCTGACGCACCGGCTCGCCGTGCAGGAAAGCGTCGATCTCGGCGTAGGTCACGCCGTGGGAGGCCTCGTCCGGCTTGCCCGGCGAGAGGTCTTCCAGATCCGCGGTCGGCACTTTTTCCACCAGCGATTCCGGTGCGCCGAAGCTGCGGGCGATGGCGCGGACCTGGTTTTTCACCAGGCCGCTCAGTGGCGCCAGGTCGCAGGCGCCGTCACCGAACTTGGTGAAGAAACCCATCACCGCTTCCGCCGCGTGATCGGTGCCGATCACCAGGCCGTGAGCCGCGCCGGCGATGGTGTACTGGGCAACCATGCGCATCCGCGCCTTGGTGTTGCCGAGCACGAAATCCACCGACACCGCGTGCTTGCCTTCGAAGGCTGCGACTTCGCTGGCCAGGGATTTCACCGCCGGGCCGATGTTGACGGTGTGGCGCTCGTCCGGGGCGATGAAGTCCACCGAGGCCTGGGCGTCGTGTTCATCGAACTGCACGTCGTACGGCAGGCGCACGGCGATGAACTTGTAGGCCTCGTCACCCGTGCGCTCGCGCAGTTCACGCATGGCGCGCTGGGCCAAAAGGCCTGCGGTCAGTGAATCGACACCGCCGCTGATGCCCAGCACCAGAGTCTTGAGTCCGGAATTGGTCAGGCAATCCTGGATGAAGGTGATGCGTCGGGCGACTTCCGCTTCGAGGGCCTGGTAATCGGCGAACGGCGGCTGAACGTTGAGCTGTTCAGCAATCTCACGCTGTACGGCTTGCATGAATTCACTCCTTGCTGGAAAGGCTGGAAACGGCAGGAACCTGGAAAACGTGTCGCAAATAGGCGACGAAATTCGGGTCTTTGCAGTGGGTCTTGCCCGGCTCGTCGGAGATCTTCGCCACCGGTTGGCCGTTGCAGGCGGTCATTTTAAGCACGATGCTCATCGGTTCGACACCCGGAATGTCACAGGTCAGGTTGGTGCCGATGCCAAAGCTGACATTGATCCGGCCGCGCAGCGCCCGGAAAATCTCCAGCGACTTGGGCAGCGTCAGGCTGTCGGAGAACACCAGGGTCTTGCTCATCGGGTCGATGCCGAGCTTGTGATAGTGGGCGATGCATTTTTCGCCCCACTGCACCGGATCCCCGGAATCGTGACGTAAACCGTCGAACAGCTTGGCGAAGAACAGATCGAAATCGCCGAGGAACGCGTCGGTGGTGATGCAGTCGGTCAAGGCGATCCCCAGCAGGCCGCGATACTCGCGGACCCAGCAATCGAGGGCGGCGATCTGGCTGTCGATCAGTCGTGGGCCGAGTTGCTGGTGGGCCATGATCCATTCATGGGCCATGGTGCCCAACGGTTTCATGTCCAGTTCGCGGGACAGGTGCACGTTGCTGGTGCCGACGAAGCGTCCGGGGAAATCATGCTTGAGCACGTTCACCACTTCTTCCTGAACACGGTAGGAAAACCGCCGGCGTGTGCCGAAATCGGCGACCTGCAACTGCGACAATTCTTCGGCCGAGGCGTTGGCCGTCAGCCAGTCGAACTTGCGGTAAAGCTGTTCGCGAGCCTGTTCCAGCACCGTTTCACGGTAGCGATAGCGGTTGCGCACTTCGCTGACGATCGCCAGCAGCGGCACTTCAAACAGGATCACATGCAGCCACGGCCCGCGCAGGCGGATGAACAGCTCGCCGTTCTCGATGCCGGTGTGCAGGTAGCGCAGGTTGAAACGGAACAGACCGAGGAAGCGCAGGAAATCCGGCTTGAGGAACGAGATGCGCTCGAGAAAGCTCAGCTGATCGGCGCTCAGGCTCAACTCGGCCAGACGCTCGACCTGGAAGCGGATCTCCGCCAGATACGGGCGCAGATCTTCACTGTTACGGCAACGGAACTCCCATTCGACTTCGACGTTGGGGTAGTTGTGCAGCACCGCCTGCATCATCGTCAGTTTGTAGAAGTCGGTGTCGAGCAGGTTCTGCACGATGCGATCGGCAAACACACTCTCGCTCATAACGGGGTCTCCAGACGGGCCGCGCTCTGGCGCGGTATCAATCAATGGCGCTAGTGGCGCATATCCGGGGTGGGGATTGCCAGCGATTTTTTGACCGCCACAGATCCCTGTGGGAGCGAGCCTGCTCCGGGCGGCGATCCGACGATAGCGTTCCTCCAGTCAACATCGATTGTGAATGTAGCGCCCTCTTCGCGAGCAGGCTCGCTCCCACATTTTCAAGCATCGGGACTGTCGATCTGCTCCAGCATCCACTTCACGAAATCCCGCACCTTGGGCACTTCCGCCGCGTGTTCCGGATAAGCCAGGTAATACGCATCGGTGCTGGGCATTGCATGCTGCCAGGGAATGACCAGTTTGCCGTCGGCCAATTCCTCTTCCACCAGAAACCTCGGCAACAGCGCAACGCCGCAGCCGACCTGCGCGGCGCGGATGCACATATAAAAGGTTTCGAAACGCGGGCCGTGGTAGCTGTGTTCGGTCTGGTAGCCCTGGCTGTCGAACCAGTCGTGCCACGCTTGCGGGCGCGAAGCATTCTGCAGCAGGACCAGATCGGTGAGTTGCGTTGGATCAGTTAACGGAGTGTCCGGCAGGCTGCTCGGCGCGCAGACCGGCACCAGTTCTTCGCCGAACAGCTTCAGGCATTCGGTGCCGGGACGTGAGCCCTGGCCGAAATAGAACGCCAGGTCGCTACGCCCTTGCAGCAGGTCATCGGCCTCCTGCTCGTTACACAGATCCAGATGAATCGATGGATGACGCAGGCGCCAGCCCTTGAGGCGCGGCACCAGCCAGCGGGCGCCGAAGGTCGAGGGCGTGGAGACGCGCAGGACTTCGGTTTCGCCGCCGTAGGAACGCAGGTAATGGGTCGACATCTCGACCTGGGTCAGGATTTTTCTGACTTCCACCAGGTACAGATCGCCGGCCGGGGTCATCTGCAAACGGCGGCGTACCCGACGAAACAACAAGTGCTGTAACAATTCTTCGAGCTGCGCCACCTGCTTGCTGACAGCGCTCTGGGTCAGGTTCAGTTCCTCGGCGGCCCGGGTGAAGCTCAGGTGCCGGGTCACGGCCTCGAAGCACTGCAACGCGGTGATCGACGGCAAGTGGCGTTTGTTCAGCATGGGCGATCCTTTTCTTGTCTTTCTGCGCAGCATGAATAAACGGAATGATATCTCGCGTAAAGGTCGTTTGTTGCACGGCCTTCCTGACGCTACAACTAAAGGTCTGCCCGGTCGTGAAATCGCGCCCGCACACATTCAGTTTTTTGCTTGAGGAGTGACCCATGGTTGCCGCATTGCTTGATCGTCTAGGTGTGAACCCGGCCCTGTACCAGAACGGCAAAGTGCCGGTGCATTCGCCCATCGACGGCAGCCGCATCGGCGCCGTGAACTGGGAAGGCCCGGCCGAAGTGGAGCAGCACATCAGTCGCGCAGATCATGCGTTCGAACAATGGCGCAAGGTGCCGGCCCCGCGTCGCGGCGAGCTGGTGCGTCAGTTCGGCGAAGTCCTGCGCGAGTACAAGAATGATCTTGGCGAACTGGTTTCCTGGGAGGCCGGCAAGATTACTCAGGAAGGCCTCGGTGAAGTGCAGGAGATGATCGACATCTGCGACTTCGCCGTCGGTCTGTCCCGCCAGTTGTACGGTTTGACCATCGCCTCCGAGCGTCCGGGCCACCACATGCGTGAAACCTGGCACCCGCTGGGCGTGGTCGGCGTGATCAGTGCATTCAACTTCCCGGTCGCGGTGTGGGCGTGGAACACCACGCTGGCGCTGGTCTGCGGCAACCCGGTGGTGTGGAAGCCGTCGGAGAAAACCCCGCTGACCGCGTTGGCCTGTCAGGCGCTGTTCGAACGCGTGCTGAAGAATTTCAGCGATGCCCCGGCGCACCTGAGCCAGGTGATCATCGGCGGTCGCGATGCCGGCGAAGCGCTCGTGGATGACCCGCGTGTCGCGCTGATCAGCGCCACCGGCAGCACCCGCATGGGCCGCGAAGTGGCGCCGAAAGTCGCCGCACGCTTTGCCCGCAGCATTCTCGAACTGGGCGGCAACAACGCGATGATCCTCGGCCCGAGCGCCGATCTGGACATGGCCGTGCGCGCCATTCTGTTCAGCGCCGTCGGCACTGCCGGCCAGCGTTGCACCACGTTGCGTCGACTGATCGCCCATGAATCGGTGAAAGAAGAAATCGTCACCCGCCTCAAAGCCGCGTACTCCAAGGTCCGTATCGGTCACCCGCTGGAAGGCAACCTGATCGGCCCGCTGATCGACAAGCACAGCTTCGAAAACATGCAGGATGCACTGGAGCAGGCGTTGAGCGAGGGCGGCCGGGTGTTCGGCGGCAAGCGCCAACTGGAAGATCAATTCCCGAATGCTTACTACGTGTCGCCGGCCATCGTTGAAATGCCGGAGCAGAGCGACGTGGTGTGCAGCGAGACTTTCGCACCGATCCTGTACGTGGTTGGCTACAGCGATTTCGAAGAGGCGCTGCGCCTGAACAACGCCGTGCCGCAGGGCCTGTCGTCGTGCATCTTCACCACCGATGTGCGCGAGGCCGAGAAATTCATGTCGGCGGTCGGCAGTGACTGCGGCATTGCCAACGTCAACATCGGCCCGAGCGGCGCGGAAATCGGCGGCGCGTTTGGCGGTGAAAAAGAAACGGGCGGCGGTCGTGAGTCGGGCTCGGATGCATGGCGCGCGTACATGCGCCGTCAGACCAACACCGTGAACTACTCGCTGGAGTTGCCGCTGGCGCAGGGCATTACTTTCGACTGACAGTTGGATATTCCCCCTGTGGGAGCGAGCTTGCTCGCGAATGCGGTGGTTCAGTCGACATCAAAGTTGGCTGAAACGCCGCTTTCGTTGGAGCGCCACCCGGAGCAGGCTCGCACCCACATTGTTGAACTGTGTGTTTGTTAGGTTTCTGTTGGAGTCTGGCAATGCCGTTACGCGAAGAATGTCTGTGGGAAAAACTCACGCCGCAACGACCGGATAACACGGCGCTCAGGGGCGAGGTCAAAGTCGATGTCTGCGTGATCGGCGCCGGGTTTACCGGGCTGTCGGCGGCGCTGCATCTGTTGGAAAAGGGCAAGAGCGTCTGCGTGCTCGAAGCCCATCGCGCCGGGCATGGCGGGTCCGGACGCAATGTCGGGTTGGTCAACGCCGGGATGTGGATCCCGCCGGACGAGATCGAGGCCGGTTTCGGCGAGGCGGTCGGCAGTCAGCTCAACCGCATGCTCGGTGCGGCGCCGGCGCTGGTGTTCAGCCTTGTGGATAAATACAACATCGATTGCCAGTTACGCCGCGAAGGCACCCTGCACATGGCGCACAACGCCAAGGGTGAGGCGGATCTGCGCAGTCGCGAAGAACAGTGGAAACGCCGCGGGGCGCCGGTCGAACTGTTGACCGGCAAGGCCTGTGAACAGGCGACTGGCACGCAGAAGATTGCCGCCGCGTTGCTCGACCGGCGCGCAGGTACGCTCAATCCGATGGCTTATGTCACCGGGCTGGCCAATGCAGTGATCAGCCTTGGCGGGCGGATGTTCGATCACTCCCCGGTCGCGCGTCTTGAGCGCCAAGGGCAGAAATGGTCGGTGCAGACCGAGCAGGGTTCGGTGCTCGCCGAACAAGTGGTGATCGCCTCCAACGCCTACACCGAAGGCGACTGGACCGAACTCAAGCGCAACTTCTTCCCCGGTTACTACTATCAGGTCGCTTCGGTGCCGCTCACCGAAGATGCCGCCCATGAAATTCTTCCGGGGGGGCAGGGCTCGTGGGATACCCGTCAGGTGCTGAGCAGCATCCGCCGCGACAAGGACGGACGTCTGCTGCTGGGCAGCCTCGGCAACGGCAATCAGAAACCGACCTGGTTCCTCAAAGCCTGGGCCGACCGGGTACAGCAGCATTACTTTCCCAACCTCAAACCCGTGGAGTGGGAATGCACCTGGACCGGGCGCATCGCCTTCACTCCCGATCACCTGATGCGCCTGTTCGAGCCAGCACCGGGACTGGTGGCCGTCACCGGTTACAACGGTCGTGGAGTGACCACCGGCACCGTGGTCGGCAAGGCCTTCGCCGATTACCTGTGTAACGGAAATCCTCAGGCGTTGCCGATTCCCTTCGCACCGATGCAGCCCCTGGCGGGTGTGGGCTTGCGCAGTTGTCTGTACGAGGCCGGGTTCTCGCTGTATCACGCGGGCCAGTGCCTGCGGATCGTCATTTGAGTGTTGAAATATGTTGCCGGAAGCGGCGCTTTTCGATGTAGCGACTAGCCTGTAATGGTGCGGGTTGTAGCAGTCCCGCACCAGCAGTGTGCAGTTCGGTGACGCGGGCTGTTACAGGCTGGTTGCACGTCGTTTGGCGCCGCGGTTGCAATGATGGCGCGTGCGGGTTGCGCCTGAAAAAATAATTGGTTTCACCTTCCGCGGTTTAGACGGTTGCACGCCCAATGAAAATGGGAACGAAACAGTCGAAATAACAAGAAAGCAGCGACTTTTTGAAGAATAAAAAACCGATGGCACGGCCCTTGCTCTGAGCATTCAAGTGAAGTCGCAGTGCCAACTAAAAAAAACCTTGGAGCACCACCTCATGTCCCAGACGTTTTACAAGAAAGGCTTTCTGGCCCTCGCAGTGGCTACTGCGCTGGGTGTTTCTGCGTTTGCACAAGCTGATGTGAAAATCGGTGTGGCGGGTCCGATGACGGGCGCCAACGCGGCATTTGGCGAGCAGTACATGAAAGGGGCACAAGCGGCGGCCGACGCGGTCAACGCGGCTGGCGGCGTAAACGGGGAGAAGATCGTCCTGGTCAAGGGCGACGACGCTTGCGAACCGAAACAGGCGGTGACGGTCGCCAAGGACCTCACCAACCAGAAAGTCGCCGGTGTGGTCGGTCACTTCTGCTCGTCTTCCACCATTCCCGCGTCCGAGATCTACGACGAAGCCGGCATCATCGCGATCACCCCGGGTTCCACCAACCCGCAAGTGACCGAGCGCGGCCTGAGCGCCATGTTCCGTATGTGCGGCCGTGACGACCAGCAAGGCATCGTTGCCGGCGATTACATCGTCGACGTGCTCAAGGGCAAGAAAGTCGCCGTGCTGCACGACAAGGACACCTACGGTCAGGGCCTGGCCGATGCGACCAAGGCTCAGCTGGAAAAACGCGGCGTGAAGCCGGTGCTGTACGAAGGCCTGACCCGTGGCGAGAAAGACTTCAGCGCCGTGGTTACCAAGATCCGTGCGGCCGGTGCCGACGTGGTCTACTTCGGCGGCCTGCACCCGGAAGCCGGTCCACTGGTCAAGCAACTGCGTACCGAAGGCCTGAAGGACGTGAAGTTCATGTCTGACGACGGCATCGTGACCGACGAACTGGTGACTACCGCTGGTGGCCCGCAATACGTCGACGGCGTGCTGATGACCTTCGGCGCCGACCCGCGTCTGCTGCCGGAAAGCAAGACTGTCGTGGATGCCTTCCGCAAGGCAGGCACCGAGCCTGAGGGCTACACCCTGTACGCCTACGCCTCTATTCAGGCGCTGGCTGCCGGCTTCAACGGCGCCAAGTCCAACAAGGGCGAAGACGCTGCCAAATGGCTGAAAGCCAACCCTGTGAAAACCGTGATGGGCGAGAAGACCTGGGACGCCAAGGGCGACCTGAAAGTCTCCGACTACGTGGTTTACCAGTGGGACAAGGACGGCAAATATCACCAGCTGGAAAAACAGAAGTAAGGGCTGACGCGATCAGTTGATCCCACTCATCCCATGTGGGAGCGAGCTTGCTCGCGAAGACGGAATCACAGGCAACATCCTTGTTGAATGTTTAACCGCTTTCGCGAGCAAGCTCGCTCCCACAGGATCCTGTGGTAATCGAGCTGAATGCGCTCTGACATTGCTCCGACGTAAATCTGTATTTTTCCTAGAAGAACCGCACGCCTCAGGGTGTGCAGGTTCTCACTGCGTGAGATTGCGTTATGGATGGTATTTTCCTGCAGCAACTGGTCAACGGCCTGACCCTCGGGTCGGTCTATGGCCTGATCGCCATCGGCTACACAATGGTCTACGGCATCATCGGCATGATCAACTTCGCCCACGGCGAGGTTTACATGATTTCCGCTTACCTCGCGGCAATCAGTCTGGCTCTGCTGGCTTACTTCGGTATCGAATCCTTCCCGCTGCTGATGCTCGGCACACTGGTCTTCACCATCGTCGTCACGGGCGTGTATGGCTGGGTCATCGAACGCATCGCCTACAAACCACTGCGCAACTCCACCCGACTGGCGCCGCTGATCAGCGCCATCGGTATCTCCCTGATCCTGCAAAACTATGCCCAGATCAGCCAGGGCGCCCGCCAACAGGGTGTTCCGACGCTGCTCACCGGTGCCTGGCGCATTGACGTCGGCTCGGGCTTCGTCCAGCTGACCTACACCAAGATCTTCATTCTCGTCGCGGCGTTCGTCGGGATGGGCCTGCTGACCTACGTGATCAAGTACACCAAGCTCGGCCGCATGTGCCGCGCGACCCAGCAAGACCGCAAGATGGCCTCGATCCTGGGAATCAACACCGACCGGGTGATTTCCTATGTGTTCATCATCGGTGCAGCGATGGCGGCCCTGGCCGGCGTGCTGATCACCATGAACTACGGCACGTTCGACTTCTACGCAGGCTTCGTCATCGGCATCAAGGCGTTCACCGCTGCGGTGCTCGGCGGGATCGGCTCGCTGCCTGGTGCCATGCTCGGCGGGATCATCCTCGGGATCTCCGAGTCGCTGTTCTCGGGCCTGGTCAACTCCGACTACAAAGACGTGTTCAGCTTCTCGCTGCTCGTACTTGTTCTGGTCTTCCGGCCTCAGGGCCTGCTGGGCCGTCCTCTTGTGTCGAAGGTGTAAGCGATGTCTTCAACCACTACAAAATCCATCGATGTCAAAAAAAGCCTGGTTGAGGCGATTCTCGCCGGTCTGATCGCCCTGATCGTGTTTGGGCCGATTGTCGGCGTGGTACTCGACGGCTACAGCTTCAACCTCGAGCCGACCCGCGTGGCGTGGATCATTGCCATCGTCATGGCCGGCCGGTTGGCTCTCAGCCTGTTCCTGCAAACGCCCAAGGGCCTGCGCATCCTCGAAGGATTCGAGAGCACCGGTTCCGGCGTGCATGTGTTGCCCGCCGATCACAAATCCCGCCTGCGCTGGATCATCCCGCTGCTGATCGTGCTGGCCGTGGCCGTGCCGTTCGTGTCCAACTCCTACCTGCTGGGCGTGGTCATCCTCGGACTGATCTACGTGCTGCTGGGGCTGGGCCTGAACATTGTGGTCGGTCTGGCCGGCCTGCTCGACCTGGGTTACGTGGCGTTCTACGCCATCGGTGCCTACGGTCTGGCGCTCGGTTATCAGTACCTCGGGCTGGGCTTCTGGACGGTGCTGCCGCTGGCGGCGATCACCGCTGGCCTTGCCGGTTGCATCCTCGGTTTCCCGGTGCTGCGCCTGCACGGCGACTACCTGGCGATCGTGACCCTGGGCTTCGGTGAAATCATTCGTCTGGTGCTCAACAACTGGCTGTCCCTGACCGGCGGCCCGAACGGTATGCCGGCGCCATTGCCGACCTTCTTCGGTCTGGAATTCGGCAAGCGGGCGAAGGATGGCGGGGTGCCGTTCCACGAGTTCTTCGGCATCGCCTACAACCCGGACGTGAAGTACTACTTCATCTATGCGGTGCTGTTCCTGGTGGTGCTGGCCGTGCTGTACATCAAACACCGTCTGGTGAAGATGCCGGTCGGTCGCGCCTGGGAAGCGCTGCGTGAAGACGAGATCGCCTGCCGCTCGATGGGCCTCAACCACGTGCTGGTCAAGCTCTCGGCGTTCACTATCGGTGCCTCCACGGCGGGTCTGGCGGGTGTGTTCTTCGCCACTTACCAAGGCTTCGTCAACCCGACCTCGTTCACCTTCTTCGAATCGGCACTGATCCTCGCCATCGTCGTGCTCGGCGGCATGGGCTCGACCATCGGTGTGGTGATCGCAGCGTTCGTGCTGACCGTCGCCCCGGAACTGCTGCGCGGCTTCGCCGAATACCGCGTGCTGCTGTTCGGGATCCTGATGGTGTTGATGATGATCTGGCGACCTCGCGGGCTGATCCGCATCAGCCGTACCGGGGTCACTCCACGCAAAGGTGCCATTCACTATGAGAGGACTGCGCCATGAGTGAAGTCGTACTCTCTGTTGAAAAACTGATGATGCATTTCGGTGGCATCAAAGCCTTGAGCGATGTCAGCCTGAAGGTCAAACGCAACTCGATCTTCGCCCTGATCGGTCCCAACGGCGCCGGAAAGACCACGGTGTTCAACTGCCTGACCGGGTTCTATAAGGCCTCCGGCGGCAAGATCGAACTCAACGTGCGCGGCCAGCAGACCAACGTCATCCAGCTGCTGGGCGAGTCGTTCAAGCCGACCGACTTCGTCTCGCCGAAAAACTTTGCCAGTCGCCTGTACTACAAGATGTTCGGCGGCACCCATCTGGTGAACCGCGCGGGCCTGGCCCGGACGTTCCAGAACATTCGTCTGTTCAAGGAAATGTCGGTGCTGGAAAACCTGCTGGTGGCCCAGCACATGTGGGTCAACCGCAACATGCTGGCCGGCATCCTCAACACCAAGGGTTACCGCAAGGCCGAAAGCGACGCGCTGGACTGCGCGTTCTACTGGCTGGAAGTGGTGGATCTGGTGGACTGCGCCAACCGTCTGGCCGGTGAACTGTCCTACGGTCAGCAACGCCGTCTGGAAATCGCCCGGGCCATGTGCACGCGGCCGCAGATCATCTGCCTCGACGAACCGGCCGCGGGCCTCAACCCTCAGGAAACCGAAGCGCTGAGCGCGATGATCCGGCTGCTGCGCGACGAGCACGATCTGACCGTGGTGCTGATCGAACACGACATGGGCATGGTAATGAGCATTTCCGATCACATCGTGGTGCTGGACCACGGCATCGTCATCGCCGAGGGCGGGCCGGATGCCATTCGTAACGATCCGAAAGTGATCGCTGCCTACCTGGGCGCCGACGAAGAGGAAGTCGTATGACGCAACCCATCCTCGAACTCAAGGAACTGGACGTGTTCTACGGCCCGATCCAGGCCCTCAAAGGCGTTTCGCTGCAGATCAACGAAGGAGAAACCGTCAGCCTGATCGGCTCCAACGGTGCTGGCAAATCCACGCTGTTGATGTCGATCTTCGGCCAGCCACGGGCGGCGGGAGGGCAGATCCTCTATCAGGGCGTGGACATTACCCACAAGTCATCGCACTACATCGCCTCCAACGGTATCGCGCAATCGCCGGAAGGGCGGCGGGTGTTCCCCGACATGACCGTCGAGGAAAACCTGCTGATGGGTACCATTCCGATCGGCGACAAGTACGCCAAGGAAGACATGCAGCGCATGTTCGAGCTGTTCCCTCGGCTCGAAGAGCGCCGGACTCAACGTGCGATGACCATGTCCGGCGGCGAGCAGCAGATGCTCGCCATCGCCCGGGCGCTGATGAGCCGGCCCAAGCTGTTGCTGCTGGACGAACCGAGCCTGGGCCTGGCGCCGATCGTGGTGAAACAGATCTTCGCCACCCTGCGGGAACTGGCGAAAACCGGCATGACCATCTTCCTCGTCGAGCAGAACGCCAACCATGCGTTGAAACTGTCCGACCGGGCGTACGTGATGGTCAACGGCGAGATCCGCCTGACGGGCACCGGCAAGGAACTGCTGGTTAACGAGGAGGTGCGTAACGCTTACCTCGGCGGTCACTGATCGGTTGAAGTTGTCCACAAGCCCCGATGCGTGAGTGTCGGGGCTTTTTTGCGTCTGCTTGTTCGCTGAAAACAAGGACTTTCGGGAAATTGTGGAAAACAAAATCGCCAACCTGCCAAAGCGCGACATAAAGCCGCTGCAAATGGCTGTTTTTCCACAGTTTTGACTTGTCCCCGTTTGCTGTGGAGCTGGCTGTGAATAACGTGGGTGTAGCTGGCTGAAGGCCTTTGAATTCGTGGCTTGTAGCGCTGTGGTTGTTTTTTGAACAGCGTGTTTTTGCTGAGGGTCAGGCCTGTTTGTCAACCTTTTTATGGGGGGGCAAAACAGCGCGGATGACTGTGGTCAATCCTGTGGATAAGTCTGTGATTAAACTCTGGAAAGACTCGGCTAAGGGCCGTAATTGCTGGCCTCGCGCAATCACGCACATGACCGGCCGGTCGTGCAAAATGCCCTGCCCGGCACAACTGGTTGATCAGGGTCAAGCAAAAAACTTTCCAGATCGCCCGCAAAGCCTTGTGTGGCGCGGCTTTGCGCTTTTCCACTTGCCCCCGGAAACTGTGGAAGGGCTTGTGGATAACGTGCGTGCACATGGCTACAGGCCACGGCGTGTCTGGTGTAGCGGCCATTGATCAATTAATGAGCAGGATTCGGTGGTTGCCGGTTAAAGCGGGGCCGGGCATGCTGCCCGCTGATTTTCTATTCCAATGGCTGCCCCGGCGGCCGAAGCAAGGAGAACACGATGTCCAACACCCTGTTTATCACCGGCGCGACCTCCGGTTTTGGTGAAGCCTGTGCCCGTCGTTTTGCCGAGGCCGGCTGGAAACTGGTGCTGACCGGTCGTCGTGAAGAACGCCTCAACGCGCTGTGCGCCGAGCTGTCGAAGCAGACCGAAGTGCATGGCCTGGTGCTGGACGTGCGTGATCGCAAAGCGATGGAAGAGGCGATTGCCAACCTGCCGCCATCGTTCGCCAAGCTGCGGGGCCTGATCAACAACGCCGGGCTGGCGCTGGGCGTGGATCCGGCACCGAAGTGCGACCTCGACGATTGGGACACCATGGTCGACACCAACGTCAAAGGCCTGATGTACAGCACTCGCCTGTTGCTGCCACGCCTGATTGCCCACGGTCGCGGCGCCGGCATCATCAACCTCGGTTCCATCGCCGGTAACTACCCGTACCCGGGCAGCCACGTCTACGGCGCGACCAAGGCGTTCGTCAAACAGTTCTCGCTGAACCTGCGTTGCGACCTGCAGGGCACTGGCGTGCGCGTCAGCAACATCGAGCCGGGCCTGTGCGAGAGCGAGTTCTCGCTGGTGCGTTTCGCCGGCGATCAGGCGCGTTACGACGCCACCTACGCCGGTGCCGAGCCGATCCAGCCGCAGGACATCGCCGAGACGATCTTCTGGGTGCTGAATGCGCCGGCGCACATCAACATCAACAGCCTTGAGCTGATGCCTGTGAGCCAGACCTGGGCCGGTTTTGCCATCGAGCGCAACAAGGCCTGACACCGCGTAACGGCTAATCGCTGGCAAGCCAGCTCCCACAAGATTATCGGTGTACCCAAGCCCTGGGATCGCCTTGAAACCTGTGGGAGCGGGCTTGCCCGCGATGGGGCCGGAACAGGCAAAATCCCCGCATGGGGTAGACTCCTCACTCAACAACCCCGCCGCACCCAGCGGTTTTCAAGGTTTTTCGAGGAGTCAAAGTGAGTAACCGAGGTGAGCAGTCGCTGCTCAAACAATCGACCATCCTGATGTTGGCCGTGTCGATCGCCGGGATCGTCACCGGTTTTGTTTCGGGTTCCCAGTCCATCCTGTTCGATGGCTTTTTTTCGTTGATTGCCACGTTCATCAAAGTTCTGATGCTGATCACCGCGAAGCTGATCGCCAAGCAAAGCAACCAGCGCTTCCAGTTCGGCTTCTGGCATCTGGAGCCGATGGTGCTGCTGATCGAGGGCAGTTTCCTGCTGCTGATCGCCATCTACGCGTTTCTCAACGGCGTGTTCGGCATCGTCAACGGCGGTCGTGAGATCGAACTGGGGCTGGTGATCATCTACGCGGCGGTGTTTACCGTTGTCGAGTTCGCCTACTTCTTCTACGTGCGCCACCGTAATCGCAAGCTCAAGTCGAGCCTGATCCAGTTCGACAACATCAGCTGGCTGGTGGACGCGATGCTGTCGGTGGGCCTGTTGATCAGTTTCCTCGCGGCGCTGCTGCTCAAGTCCCAGGGCTATGGCGAATGGGCGAAGTTCGTCGACCCGCTGATTCTCATCGTGCTGGCCCTGACCATGCTGCCGCCGGCTTTCAAGATCCTTGGCCCGGCGCTACGGGACGTGCTCGGCATCGCGCCGGACACGTTGGACGATCAAGTGCGCCAGGTGATGGATGCGGCCAAGGTCGAGCATGGTTTCGACGACTACGTGTCCTACGTGCAGAAGCACGGACGGGCGCGATTCATCGAAATTCATGTGGTGTTGCCGGCGGATTACCGGCTGCAGAGCGTTGGTCAGCTGGATGTGCTGCGTGAGGAGATTTCCGCGAAGCTCGGGAAACCGGACGCGGCGCGCTGGCTGACCATCAGCTTTACGGGCGACAAAAAGTGGATCGCCTAGCGACCGCGTAACGGCCTTCGCGAGCAGGCTCGCTCCCACGCTGGAATTGCGCCGAACAGACTATTTGTGAGCCGCCAATGACCTGTGGGAGCCAGCCTGCTGGCGATTGCGGAGGGTCAGTTAGCGTAGATATTCAGTCAGACCGGCATAGCAGGTCGCCAAGTGATACGGCGTGGTCGACGGCATGTCCTTGCGGCTGACCTCGCCCTGATCGTCGCGGCACTCGTGCCAGCCGCCGGCATGCAGGAAGCGCTGTTGCAGCGCCTGCAACTGACGCAACACCGCGCTTTCGCTGCCCGGACGCAACGTCAGGGCGCGCAGGTATTCGGCCTGGGCCCAGATGCGCTGGGTTGAATCCTTCCCGTGTCCTTGCGGATCAAGCATGGCCAGCACCGCACCGGTGTCGGCCTCGACGCCCTGCTGTTCGGTGAAGGCAAACGCACGATCCAGTGCCGCGTGCAGCTTCGACCCGCGCAACAGCGGCGAGGATTCGAGCAGGAAATACCACTCAAATTGATGCCCCGGCTCAAACCAGTTATCCACAGCCCCCAGCGGTTTTTCCATCAACACGCCCTGCTGCGGTTCGATGAAGCGCTTGTGCATGGCTGTGCATAACTCGCTCAGCGCCTGCCGGGTCTGGGGATCTTCGCGCACGGCCAACGTGGCCAGGAAGGCTTCGGCCAGGTGCATCAGCGGGTTTTGCAGCGGGCCGGTTTCCAGCGTGATCCAGTCGCGTTCGAGGCAGGCTTCGTAGAGGCCGTCGCCCGTTGCGAATCGCCGACCGATGACTTCCAGTGCAGCGTTCAGGGTCGATTCGACCAAGGGTTCGCGAGACTTTTCCCAGTAATGCGCACAGGCGAACAGGATAAAGGCGTGGGTATAGAGGTCCTTGCGCTGATCCAGCGGTTTGCCCTGCGGATCGATGCTGTAGAACCAGCCGCCGTGCTCGGCATCGTGGAAGTGCCGTTGCAGGGAACGGAACAGCGCGGCCGCGCGGGCTTCGGCATTATCCACAACCCCGATCAGGCTGGAAAACAGGTACAGCTGCCGTGCGCAGGCCATGGCCCGGTAGCGCTGCGGTGGCAGCGGCTGATGCGCGGCGTCCAGCGCCTCGTAAGGCAACGCCATGTCGGCGTTCCAGCCCGGTCCTTGCCAGAGGGGCACGATCACGTTCAGAAAGTGCTGTTGCACTTCACCGAACAGGGTGGTCAATTCAGGCAGGGAGGTGGAGCGGGAAGCGTGGGGCATGGGCGGACGTCGTCACGGCAGGGGCGATTGCGCGACATGGTAGCAGAGAGACCGGCCTTAGAGACGCGGTGTCTGTCAGGCTGCTATCGCCAGCAGGCTAGCTCCCACAATGGATTTGCAGCGTACACAATCCTGTGGGAGCCAGCCTGCTGGCGATGAGGCCGGATCAGGCGATAAAAATCAGCCAGCCAGCAACCACGCGCCCGTCACCGCCGAAGCAGCTCCGGCCAGCCGAACCAGCGGCGCGGCAGCCTGAGGCAGAAAACGCACGACGGCATAACCCGCCGCATGCAGGGCCGCCGTCGCGAGCACGAACCCTGCGGCATACGCCCACGGGCTCGACATGTCCGGCAACTCCAGGCCATGGGCCACGCCATGGAACAGCGCAAACAGCGCCGTCGCCGCCACCGCCATCACCAGCGGTGGACGCACGGCGAGCGCCACGGCCAGGCCCAGCGCCAGCACCGACGCGGCAATCCCGCTTTCCAGCGCCGGCAGCTCCAGCCCTTCGAAACCGAGCAGGCCGCCGATCAGCATGGTGCCGACGAAGGTGCACGGCAGCGCCCAGCGTGCGGCGCCTTGCTGCTGCGCGGCCCACAGACCGACGGCCACCATCGCCAGCAAATGGTCGAGACCGCCGATCGGGTGGCTGATGCCGGCCACCAGGCCAGAGTCGCCGTGGCCGGGGTGGGCGAAGGCCAGGGCTGGAGTCAGCAGCAGCGCGACGGCGCCGAGAATGCGTTTGAGTGTCATGGATAAGCTTCCTTGTTGATCAGTGAATCAGGCTGCGGTCAGCAGGCCCTGGCGTTCGATGAAGGCAATGATTTCTTCTAGGCCCTGACCGGTTTTCTGGTTGCTGAACACGAACGGCTTGCCGTTGCGCATGCGTTGGGTGTCGCTGTTCATCATCTCCAGCGAGGCGCCGACCAGCGGCGCGAGGTCGATCTTGTTGATCACCAGCAGGTCGGATTTGCAAATGCCGGGCCCGCCCTTGCGGGGCAGCTTGTCGCCGGCCGACACGTCGATCACGTAGATGGTCAGGTCGGACAGCTCCGGGCTGAAGGTCGCGGACAGGTTGTCGCCACCGGACTCCACCAGAATCAGGTCCAGCCCCGGAAAGCGCCGGTTCAGCTGATCCACCGCTTCTAGGTTGATCGAGGCGTCTTCGCGGATCGCGGTGTGCGGGCAGCCGCCGGTTTCCACGCCGATGATGCGTTCCGGCGCCAGGGCTTCGTTGCGCACCAGAAAGTCGGCGTCTTCGCGGGTGTAGATGTCGTTGGTCACCACCGCCAGGTTGTAGCGTTCGCGCAGGGCCAGGCACAGGGCCAGGGTCAACGCGGTTTTGCCGGAACCGACCGGGCCGCCGATGCCGACGCGCAGGGGTTGTGTGTTCATGTGATTCTCCAGATAAAAGGCCCTAGGAACGGAACAGGCGGCTGTACTGGCGCTCATGGGCCATGCACGCCAGGGACAGACCGAACGCGGCGCTGCCGAGGTGTTCGGGATTGATTCGGGTGGCGTCCTGCTGAGCCTGTTGCAGCAGTGGTAACAGTTCGCTGGTCAGGCGCTGGGCGGCTTGCTGGCCCAGCGGCAGGGTTTTCATCAACACCGCGAGCTGATTTTCCAGCCAGCTCCACAGCCACGCGGCGAGGGCGTCCTGCGGGCTGATCTGCCAGGCGCGCGCGGCCAGTGCCCAGCACAGGGCCAGGTGCGGTTCAGCGCAGTGTTCGAGAAAGGCCCGCGCGGGCTGATCGAGTTCGGGCAGGCCGTTGAGCAATTGCTGCAGCGAGTAGCCCATCTGCCGGCTCTCCAGGTGCAGCTCGCGGGTTTCGCGGCTGGCGCGATGGCTTTCGCAGAGCTTGCGCAATTCTTCCCAGTGTTCGTCCGCGGCGGCCTGGCAATGGGCGAGCAGCATGGGCGCCTCGAACCGCGCGAGGTTGAGCAGCAATTGATCGCTGATCCAGCGACGGGCGCTGTTCGGGCTGTCGACGCGGCCGTTATCCACAGCCATTTCCAGGCCCTGGGAATAGCTGTAGCCGCCAATCGGCAATTGCGGACTGGCCAGGCGCAGCAGCGCCCAGGCCGGGTTCACAAACGGACGCCGAACTGATGGAGTTTCGGCGCATAGTTGAAGTCCTCGTCACCGTGTCGCGAATGATGATGGCCGCCACCGTAGGCACCGTGTTCCGGCTGGAATGGCGCTTCGATCGATTCGACCTGCGCGCCCAGCTGTTCAAGCATCGCCTTGAGCACGTAGTCGTCGAGCAGCCGCAGCCAGCCGTCACCGACTTGCAGCGCGACGTGGCGATTGCCCAGGTGATAGGCCGCGCGGGTCAGTTCAAAGGCATTGGCGCAGGTGACGTGCAGCAGTTGTTCGGGGCGGGCGCAGACCCGGACGATCCGGCCATCTTCGGCTTGCAGGCATTCGCCGTCATACAGCGGCGGTTGACCGCGCTCCAGAAACAGTCCGACGTCCTCGCCTTCGGCACTGAAACAGCGCAGGCGGCTTTTGCTCCTGGCTTCGAAGGTCAGGTGCAACTCGGCGGCCCAGACGGGTTGGGGGTCGATTCTGCGGTGAATCACCAGCATCGGAAAGCTTCCAGCAGTGGACAATGCTCAGGCTAGAGCAAGGGGCTTGCCAATCGGACGAAGCGTAGGAAAACCCTGTCGGAGACTAGTGGATGTTTCAAGATGTTGCAGGATTGTGGGGTGTTTTGGTGCATGAAGTTTTTTACATGCACCAAACAAGAGCCGGTGTGGGAGCGAGCTTGCTCGCGATGGCGTCCGCCCAGTCATATAGAGTTGACTGACACACCGCTATCGCGAGCAAGCTCGCTCCCACAGGGTATTAGGGCTGGAGAGGAATTATTCGGTACTACCAAGCCCTTGCCAGTGCTTCAAACCGATAAAGATGAAGCGCAACTGCTGGGTGATCTTCGCCTGTGGCGTCAGATGCTCGGGCAGGGCTTCGGCGGGTGGGTCGATGATGTCCGGCAGGGTGGCGAACACCGATTTGACGATCAGGTCGGCCATAACGCTCAGGCCCTCGCGATTGAGGTGCTGGAGCTTGGGCATCAACGCCAGATCCGCCGCCAGGTCGGAGCTGATGTCTTCACGCAAACGGCCAATGGCCTGACGCACCGGCAACGATCCGCCGTACTGCTCGCGGGCCAGAAACAGGAATTGCGAACGGTTGGCGCTGACCACGTCGAGGAAGATTCGCACCGACGCATCGATGATCCCGCCCATGACGAATTCGTTGTGGCGGACCAGGCGGATGGTTTCGCGGAAGGTCTGGCCGACTTCACTGACCAGCACCAGGCCGAGTTCGTCCATGTCGGCGAAATGCCGGTAGAAACCGGTGGGCACGATGCCGGCGGTTTTCGTCACTTCACGCAGGCTCAGGCTGCCGAATCCTCGGCCGCTTTCCATCAAGTGGCGGGCAGCGTCCATCAGGGCGTTGCGGGTCTGTTGTTTCTGTTCGGCGCGGGGCAGCATCGCAAGGGTGTGTTCTTAAGCAAGACAAGCGCCGCACTCTAGCAAATCGGCTTTGTCGGCGTCGAACGGCAGCGGGGGAGATGGAGCAGGGAAATCGCGACTTCTTTATACAGGCTGCTGAAAAGTCAAAAGCCCAATCCGGGGATTGGGCTTTTTTTCCAGGCCGCCATGGGCTTAGCTCAAAGCGCTGTTGCGTTCGATCACACGGTCACCACCACCTTCGGCCAGGGTTTGACCTTGTGGGGTCTTGTCGTAGCCGTCAGCAGCCAGGGTTTGACCTTGTGGGGTACGGTCGCCGCCGTCAGAAGCCAAGGTTTGACCTTGTGGAGTGCGATCCGAGCCGTCTTGAACCAGACCTTTCTCTTCCAGACGATCACGGCCGCCTTCAGCTACGGTTTGACCTTGTGGGGTTTTGTCATAGCCATCTTGAACCAGACCTTTTTCTTCCAGACGGTTGCGACCGTTTTCAGCCAGGGTCTGACCTTGTGGAGTGCGGTCACCGCCATCAGCAGCAACGGTTTGGCTGAACACCGAGTGGCTGGTTTTGACTTGCGGAGTCGCTTGATCGGCAGCTGGCAGAGCGAAAGCGGTGCTGGCCAGCATCGAGAGGGTAAGGCTAAGCAGAAGTTGGCGTTTCATGATGGGTTGCTCCTTGGGAGGGCGATAAAGTGGGTACGAAGCTAATGCTACTCTCGATAAGTCGATATAAAAGTTCATAAACACAATGGTAATAATCAACAGAATTGATTGTTCGCTTGGGAGGCTCTAGCTCGGGCGTTTCAGGCGGACGGTTTTGCACTGCGGTGGGTATTTTCCACCCACTCGCGCCCCGCAAAAGTGCGGGTCCGGTAACGCCAACTCGACCGATCGGTCAGAATGGCGACCGTTTTTTCCCCTCGATGGGGCTTTGGATTAAACCTGCGGGCTGTTTGTCAGTCACAGATTTCATGAGGGCCATCACGGCCCGCCGTTTCAGCTGCGTCGTGCCAATGGATGCAGTCGTCTTCAGGAGCTTTGTGCAATGACGCGCACGCGTAAAATCTTCGTCTGGACCTTCGCCACCCTCGTGCTGCTTCTGGCGGTGCTGGTGCTGATCATCGTGTTCTTCGACTGGAACCGGATCAAACCGCCGCTCAACGCCAAAGTCTCGGAAGAATTGCATCGACCGTTCGCCATCAACGGCAACCTGTCGGTGGTCTGGCGGCGCGAACTCGACGAGGGCGGCTGGCGCGTCTGGGTGCCATGGCCGCATGTGGTGGCCGAAGACCTGACGCTGGGCAATCCGGATTGGTCGAAGCAACCGCAGATGGTCACCCTCAAAAAGGTCGAGCTGCGCATCTCGCCGCTGGCCTTGCTGGCGCAACGGGTGACGATTCCACGGATCGACCTGACCGAACCCAACGCGCAATTGCAGCGCCTGGCCGACGGCCGCGCCAACTGGACGTTCAAGTTCGACCCCAAGGATCCGAATGCCGAACCTTCGAACTGGGTGGTGGACATCGGTGCCATCAGTTTCGACAAGGGCCACGTCACCCTGGATGACCAGACCCTCAAGACCAATCTCGACCTGCTGATCGATCCGCTGGGCAAGCCGATTCCGTTCAGCGACATCGTCGGTGACAAAGCCGCGAAAACTGCGCAGGACAAGGGCGGCGCTCCGCAGGATTATGCCTTTGGCCTGAAAGTCACCGGCCAGTACCACGGCCAGAAACTCGCCGGCCAGGGCAAGATCGGCGGCTTGCTGGCCCTGCAGGACGCGAGCAAACCGTTCCCGTTGCAGGCCCAGGCGAAGATCGGCGACACCAGCATCGAACTCGCTGGCACCCTCACCGATCCGCTGAATCTCGGCGCCCTCGATCTGCGCCTGAAACTGGCGGGCGCCAGCCTCGGCAATCTGTATCCGTTGACCGGCGTGACCCTGCCGGACACCCCGCCTTATGCCACCGACGGCCATTTGATCGCCAAGCTGCATGAGCCGGGCGGCGCGCAGTTCCGCTATGAACAGTTCAACGGCAAGATCGGCAGCAGCGACATCCATGGTGATCTGGCTTACGTCGCCAGTCAGCCACGGCCCAAGCTGAGTGGCGCGCTGCTGTCCAATCAACTGCTTTTTGCCGACCTCGCGCCGCTGATCGGTGCTGACTCCAACGCCAAGCAGAAGGCCCGTGGCGGCGAGAGCAAGCAGCCGGCGGACAAGGTGCTGCCGGTTGAAGAGTTCAAGACCGAGCGCTGGCGCGACATGGATGCCGACGTCGAATTCACCGGCAAACGCATCGTCCACAGCGAAGAACTGCCGTTCACCGACCTCTATACCCACCTCAAACTCAACGACGGCGAACTGAGTCTGGAGCCACTGCGTTTCGGCGTGGCCGGCGGCAACCTTGATGCGCAGATCCGCCTCAATGGCCGCACTGAGCCGCTGGAAGGCCGGGCAAAATTGACCGCGCGCAAGTTCAAGCTCAAACAGCTCTTCCCGACCTTCGAACCGATGAAAACCAGTTTCGGCGAGCTTAACGGCGATGCCGATATCGCCGGTCGCGGCAACTCGGTGGCCAAACTGCTGGGTGGCGCCAACGGCAACCTGAAAATGCTGATCAACGACGGCGCGATCAGTCGCGAGTTGATGGAGCTGGCAGGGCTCAATGTCGGCAACTATGTGGTCGGCAAAATCTTTGGCGACAAGGAAGTGAAGATCAACTGCGCGGCGGCGGACTTCGACATCAAGACCGGCCTGGCGAGCACGCGGCTGTTTGTGTTCGACACCGAGAACGCAATCATCTACATCGACGGCACGGCGAACATGGCCACCGAGCAACTGGATCTGACGGTGACGCCGGAATCCAAGGGCTGGCGTCTGATTTCCCTGCGTTCGCCGTTGTACGTGCGTGGCAAGTTCATCAAGCCGGATGCCGGGGTGAAAGCGGTGCCGTTGATTCTGCGCGGCGCGGGGATGGTGGCGTTGGGCGTGATCGCTGCGCCGGCGGCGGGACTGCTGGCGCTGGTGGCGCCGAGTGGTGGCGAGCCTAACCAGTGCGCGCCATTGCTGGAGCAGATGAAGGCGGGCAAGGCGCCGGTGACTGTCAAACCTACTAAATGATCGGTGATTGACAGGGCCTCTTCGCGAGCAGGCTCGCTCCCACATTTGGAATGCATTTCAAGTGTGGGAGCGAGCCTGCTCGCGAAGAGATTTTCGCCAGAATTACAGGTCTTTCAGGATGTCGGCCATGTCATCCGCATGCTCTTCTTCCTGAGCCAGGATGTCTTCGAAGATCCGGCGGGTGGTCGGATCCTTTTCGCCGATGTACTGGATGATCTCGCGGTAGCTGTCGATGGCGATCCGCTCGGCCACCAGGTCTTCGTAGACCATTTCCTTCAAGGTGTTGCCGGCCACGTATTGCGCGTGGGACATCTTCGACAGCAGGTCAGGGTTGAATTCGGGCTCGCCGCCCAGTTGCACGATGCGCTCGGCGAGACGGTCGGCGTGTTCGGCTTCCTGAGTGGCGTGCTCGAGGAATTCGTCGGCGGCGACGTTGGCTTTCAGGCCGTTGGCCATGAAGTAGTGGCGCTTGTAGCGCAGGACGCAGACCAGTTCAGTGGCCAGCGATTCATTGAGCAGGCGCAGCACTTCTTCACGGTTGGCGCTGTAGCTTTCGGTCACCGCGCCATTTTCCACGTGCTGGCGTGCGCGCTCGCGCAGGGTTTGAACATCAGACAAATGCAGGTCACTCATTTCAGTCTCCTGGAGGCTAATCCGATTGGCGTCACGTTCTGCTGACGTGATCGTTACCAGGTTGTGAGTGATGAGCGCTGCAAAAAGTTTTGTCGGATTCAGCGCGGAGCATGCCCGGACAGTTCTGCTTCTTCGCGAAGCCAGGCAAAAAACGCCTTCACCGGTGGATGCCGCTCACGGCCCGGTACGCAAAGCGCGCTGTAACCGGCGCCGTCGACCTGTACCTCGCCCTTGTACGGCACCAGCAGACCGCTGGCGACGCTCTCCGACACCAGAATGTTGCTCGCCAGCACCAGCCCTTGTCCGGCAATGGCCGCTTGCAGCGCGTAATGCTCTTCGTCGTATTCACGGACTGCCGGGTGCTGATTGAGCCAGTTCTCGCCCGACTGCGCGCACCAGGCTTCCCAGCCGTGGGCGTACAGTTTGGAGTTGTGCCAGCGCACGCTGATCAACGCCGGTGTGCGACGGGCGGCCAGCGCCACTTGTTCCGGCGAGCCGTACACGCCGAACGATTCATCGAACAGACACAACCCGTAGAGGTTCGGGTAATCGTCGAGGCTGTAGCGCAACACCAGATCGACGCTGGCGTCCTGATGCAGATCGATCACTTCGCAATGGGTGTCGAGTCGCACATTGATGTTCGGATGCTTCGCGTAAAACCGCCCCAGTCGCGGCACCAGCCACAGCGCGGCAAAAGCAGCGGTGGTCGACAGCGTCAGGCTGCTGCCGCTGCGTTGCGGGCGCAGGGTGTCGACGCTTTGCGCCACTTCCAGAAACGCGCCGTGCAGGCTGCGAAACAGTCGCTCGCCACCCTCGGTCAGGCGCACCTGACGCGGCAGGCGTTCGAACAGCGCCACGCCGAGCCAGTCCTCCAGCGAGCGGATCTGATGGGAAATCGCCGTCGGCGTCACCGCCAGCTCTTCGGCGGCCGCCTTGAAACTCAGCAGACGTGAGGCGGATTCGAACGCGCGCAGGGCGGTCAGGGGCAAGGCAGCGAACATGAAAACTCCACGGATGAAATCAATTCATCCCGAATGATTTTTGCTCATTTGAGGCGATGAAGTGATGCCTGCAATCTGGCGCCACACAGTCACTCAAGTCTAGTCCCAAGGAGATTCAGATGAGCAAGATTCTTGCGATCCATGCCAGCCCTCGCGGTGAGCGTTCCCATTCGCGGCGCCTGGCCGAGAGTTTTCTCAGCGCCTGGCAAGTCCGTCACCCACAGGCTCAGGTCACCCGTCGTGAGGTGGGGAGGGCGTTGATTCCGGCGGTGAATGAAGCGTTTGTCGCGGCGGCGTTTTATCCGGAGCCCGAGGCTCGGCCGCTGACGATGCAGGCCGATCTGGCCCTCAGCGATCAACTGGTGGACGAGTTGTTCGATC
Source organism: Pseudomonas koreensis (assembly GCF_025447595.1). Lineage (GTDB taxonomy): Bacteria > Pseudomonadota > Gammaproteobacteria > Pseudomonadales > Pseudomonadaceae > Aquipseudomonas > Aquipseudomonas koreensis_H. The sequence continues at coordinate 144,703 of NZ_JAOEJU010000005.1, forward strand.
ACGACCTGCTGCTGATTTCCACGCCGATGTACAACTTCAACGTGCCCAGCGGCCTCAAGGCCTGGGTCGATCAGATCGTGCGTCTGGGCCTGACGTTCGACCATACGCTGGACAACGGCATCGCCCAGTACACGCCGTTGTTGCACGGCAAGAAGGCGCTGATCGTCACCAGTCGCGGCGGTTTCGGATTCGGCCCGGGCGGTGAGCTGGAGGCGCTGAACCACGCTGATCCATGGCTGCGCACGGCATTGGGTTTTATCGGCATCAACGACGTCACGGTGGTCGCGGCCGAGGGCGAGGAATCCGCCGAGCGCACCTTCGCGGTGTCGGTGGCCGAGGCCGAGCAGCGCTTGCTCGACCTGGCTCGGGAGTTCTAGGTGGCCTGGCTGTTTCTGCTGATCGCGGCCGGGTTCGAGGTCACCTTCGCCATGGGCATGAAGTACGCCGAGGGTTTCACCCGGCTGTGGCCGTCGCTGATCACCGTGGTTGCGGCGGTGGGCGGGGTGTACTTCCTGACCCTGGCGATGCGCGAGTTGCCGGTGAGCATCGCCTACCCGATCTGGACCGCTATCGGTTCGCTCGGCACGGTGTTTCTCGGTTTCGCGTTGCTGGGCGAGAGCCTGACGCTGGTGAAGTTGCTGTCGGTGGGGCTGATTGTGGCGGGGGTGGTGGGGCTGAAGTAGGCTGGTCGTGGAGTTGTCATCATCGAGGAGGATGCTTGGCGGGCATTTTGCACGCCCTGCATTCACTCACCGACCACAAGGATGTTTGCCCATGTCGCAAGATTCGGCCACACGTTATCCACTGGTGCTGGTGCCGGGAATGCTCGGATTCATCCGTCTGGTGCTGTACCCGTACTGGTACGGGATCATCAAAGCGTTGCGCCGGGGTGGTGCGACAGTGATTGCGGTGCAGGTGTCGCCTCTCAATTCCACCGAAGTGCGTGGGGAGCAGTTGCTGGCGCGCATCGATGAAATCCTGCGCGAGACTGGTGCGGCGAAGGTCAATCTGTTCGGCCATAGCCAGGGCTCGCTGACGGCGCGTTACGCGGCGGCCAAGCGTCCGGATCTGGTGGCGTCGGTCACGTCGGTGGCCGGGCCCAATCACGGTTCGGAACTGGCCGATTATCTGGAGAAACACTATCCGGCGGACAGCGCCAAGGGCCGCCTCCTCGAGGCGCTGTTGCGTTTTGTCGGCTGGCTGATGGCGCTTTTGGAGACCGGTTATCACGGGCCGAAACTTCCGGTGGATATCCACGCTTCGCACCATTCCCTGACCACCGAAGGCGTGGCGCTGTTCAATCAGCGTTATCCACAGGGCTTGCCTGATACCTGGGGCGGGCAGGGGCCGGAAGAGGTCAACGGCGTGCGTTATTACTCATGGTCCGGCACCTTGCAGCCGGGCAAGACCGATCGCGGTGGCAACCTGTTCGATGGCACCAATCGCAGTTGCCGGTTGTTCGCCAAAACCTTCGTGCGCGAGCCGGGGCAGTGCGACGGCATGGTCGGACGCTACAGCTCGCACCTGGGTACGGTCATCGGCGATGACTACCCGATGGATCACTTCGACATCGTCAACCAGTCGCTGGGACTGGTCGGCAAAGGCGCGGACCCGGTGCGGCTGTTCGTCGAGCATGCCGCGCGGTTGAAAGCTGCCGGGGTTTAACCGTTAAACCGAGGTATCGTTCTTCGCGAGCAAGCTCGCTCCCACAGGGGAACGCATTCCAAATGTGGGAGCGACGGTGCGACGATTCGACTTGCTCGCGAAGAGGCCAGATCAGGCGACGCTGAGTTTGCGGCCGAGGACGGTGGTCCAGCGTTCGGAAAGAATCACCCCGCCCAGCGTCAGCAAGCCACCGACCAGGTGATACATCGCCAGTTGTTCCTTCAATACCACCGCTGCAATCAGCGCGGTGATCAACGGCAGCAGGTTGAAGAACAGCGTGGTCCGGCTCGGGCCCAGACGCTGCACAGCCTGCATCCACGCCAGCGGCGCGAGCATCGAGGCCAGCAGGCACGCGTACAGCACCAGCGGAATGTTCTGCAGGGTCAGGCCGGTTTTCGGCGACATGGCGTACAGCGGAAACAGCACCACCACCGCAACCAGCACCTGCAAATACAACAACACTAACGGCGGCAGACGCAGCTGCCATTTTTTCAGCAGGGTGCTGTAGATCGCGTAGGCGAGGGTGGCGATCAGCATCATCGCGTCACCCAGGTTCACGCCGTGTTGCAGCAATGCGCCGAGGCTGCCGGACGACACCACCACCAGCACGCCGGCGAACGACAGCACCGCACCGACCAGCGCGCCGGCGGTCAGGCGCTGGCCGAGGCTGATGATTGCCATGGCCAGCGACATCAGCGGCATCAGCGACAGGATGATGCCCATGTTGGTGGCGCTGGTCATGGTTGCGGCGAAGTAGGCCAGGCTCTGATAGACCGCCATGCCGAGCACGCCAAGGATGAAGATCTTGCCCAGGTTCGGGCGGATCTGCGGCCAGTGTGCGATCACCTTCTTGAGCATGAACGGCGTGAACAGCAGACCGGCAAGCAGCCAGCGGTAGAAGCCGATCTCGGCGGGGAAGATCGCACCGACCGCAAGCTTGTTGATCACGGTGTTGCCGGCCCAGATGAAAATCGCCAGCAGGGGAAACGCGTATTGCATGGGAGGAGAAACCAGTACGTTGATGAACGGTGATTATCCCCTGTCTGGATGCAGGCCTATACTGCGAACCGGACAACCCGCCCCTGATTCCGGACAGCATGAACAGTAAACACATCGATCTGCTGGATTTCAGCGAACTGCCGTCGGCGGTGTATTTCCGCTATGCCGACTTCAACGCCCATGAATACGCCGCGCCGCACCGCCATCCGTGGGGCACGCTGGAGTACGCGGCCCACGGCGTGCTGCACATGGATGTCGACGGCAGCCGCTTCATGTCGCCGCCGCAATATGCGGTGTGGGTGCCGCCGCAGGTCGAGCACAGTTTCTACAGCCATCAGCCGGTCAATTACCGCGCGGTGTGTCTGGCGCCGGATGTCTGTTCCGATTTGCCGGCGCAGGCCTGCACCCTGGCGATCAGCGATATTCTCAAGGCGATCCTCAAGGACTTCGCCGCCCGCGATGTGAAGATCCCGGCGTTTGAAGCTGACCAGCGTCTGGCCCAGGTATTGGTGGATCAACTGCGCCAGGCGCCGGTTCACCAATGCTATTTGCCCTATGCCAGCAGCTCCGGATTGCTGACCATCCTCGAAACCCTGCAGGCCGAGCCCGGCAATAACGAGCCGCTGGCGCACTGGGCGGCGCAGGTGCATGTCAGCGAGCGCACCCTGGCCCGGCAATTTGTGCGGGAGTTGGGGATGAGTTTTGGCGAGTGGCGTCAGCGGTTGCGTTATCTCGCGGCGATCGAGGCGCTGGAGTCGGCGCGCAGTGTGCAGGAAATCGCTTTCGATCTCGGCTACAGCAGCGGCTCGGCCTTCATCGCCATGTTCGCCCGGCAGGCCGGGTGTACGCCGGAGCAATACCGGCGCAGCCATCTTGAGGGCAGGAAGGTGTAACAAGCTTTGACTACACTCAGCCAGAGGCCGCCTCCATCGAGGCGGCGACAAGGAGAAAACTCCATGAAGATGTTGCGTGTCCCTTTGTTGATGATCGGTCTGCTGCTGTGCTCCCAGGGGTTCGCCGCCACGGCGCAACAGAACAAGATGACCACCTGCAACGCCGACGCCACGGCCAAGAGCCTCAAGGGCGACGAGCGCAAAGCCTTCATGAGCACCTGCCTCAAGGCAGCCCCGGCGGCCAACGACGCCAAGGCCCTGACCCCGCAGCAACAGAAAATGAAAACCTGCAACGCCGATGCGGCCACCAAGGCGCTGACGGGTGATGCGCGCAAGACCTTCATGAGTGATTGCCTGAAGAAAAAATAAGCGCCGGAACTTTTGTGGTGAGTGTGCTGGCCCTTTCGCGAGCAAGCTCGCTCCCACACCGGATTCGTGAGCAACGCATTACAACTGTGGGAGCGAGCTTGCTCGCGAAGAGGCTGCTCGGGGCAGCGGCAATCTCAAACCCTGCATATCCCTAGTGCTCACCTCGGATCGCTGGCAGACTGCCAATCCTTTTACGCCGTTCGTTTTGAGGCTGTATGCCAACGTTTTCTGAGCGTCATGTAGTGTTCTGGGTCAGTTGCATCATCATTTTCGGCGGCCTGTTGCTGGTGTTGCCGTTGCGATTGTTGCCCAGTCTGTTGGCAGGATTGCTGGTATACGAGCTGGTCAACATGCTCACCCCGCAATTGCAACGGCTGATCGAACGCCGTCGGGCGCGCTGGCTGGCGGTGGCTCTGCTGGGCACGCTGGTGGTGAGTGTGCTGGCGCTGATCTTTGCCGGGGCCATCAGTTTCCTCTTGCACGAGGCGGAAAACCCCGGTGCGTCTCTCGATAAATTCATGGGCGTGGTCGACCGCGCGCGGGGGCAGTTGCCACCGTTTATCGACGCCTATCTGCCGGCCAGTGCCGCCGAATTCCGGGTGGCCATCGGCGAGTGGATGAGCAAGCACCTGGCCGACCTGCAACTGGTGGGCAAGGACGCGGCGCACATGTTCGTGACGCTGCTGATCGGTATGGTGCTGGGCGCGATCATCGCCTTGCAACGCGTGCCGGACGTCACCAAGCGCAAGCCGCTGGCGGCCGCACTGTTCGACCGTTTGCATCTGCTGGTCCAGGCGTTTCGCAACATTGTGTTCGCGCAGATCAAGATTTCCCTGCTCAACACTTTCTTCACCGGGATCTTCCTGGCGGTGATCCTGCCGCTGTTCGGCATCAAGCTGCCGCTGACCAAGACCCTGATCGTGCTGACCTTCCTGCTCGGTCTGTTGCCGGTGATCGGCAATCTGATGTCGAACACGCTGATCACCATCGTCGGCCTGTCGCTGTCGATCTGGGTGGCGATTGCAGCGCTGGGCTATCTGATCTTTATCCACAAGCTCGAATACTTTCTCAACGCGCGCATCGTCGGCGGGCAGATCAGTGCCAAGTCCTGGGAGTTGCTGCTGGCAATGCTGGTGTTCGAGGCCGCGTTCGGCCTGCCGGGAGTGGTGGCGGGGCCGATTTACTACGCGTATCTGAAGAGTGAGCTGAAACTGGGCGGGATGGTTTGATCCAGGCTTTGTAGCGTCTGAACCGGCCCTTTCGCGAGCAAGCTCGCTCCCACAGGTTCAATGTGATCCTGTGGGAGCGAGCTTGCTCGCGATTGGCAGCGCCGCAGAAACTGGATCAGTTTACTGAGCCGTAGCGTTTCATGGCTTCAATCGCCAGACCGCTACCAATGCTGCCGAAGATGTTGCCTTCAACATGCCGCGCGTTCGGCAGCATCGCCGAGACGCTGTTGCGCAGCGCCGGAATGCCGCTCGAACCACCGGTGAAGAACACCGTATCGACCTGACCCACCGCCACGTTGGCGTCCGCCAGCAACTGGGTGACGCTGGCGCGCACTCGTTCGAGCTGCGATTCGATGGCCGACTCGAACAACGCCCGGGTCAGTTCCACGCTCAGGCCCGACTCGATGCGGTCCAGCGGCACATGGCGGCTGTCGTTGTGGGTCAGCTGGATCTTGGTTTCTTCCACTTCCATCGCCAGCCAGTGCCCGGCGCGCTGTTCGATCAGCTTGAACAGACGGTCGATGCCGCCGGTGTCTTCGATGTCGTAGCGCATGCTGCCCAGGGCCAGGGTCGATTTCTGCGAGTACACCGAGTTGATGGTGTGCCAGGTCGCCAGGTTCATGTGGTGACTGGTCGGCATGAACGCGCCGCTCTTCATGCGGCTGCCGTAGCCGAACAGCGGCATCAGGCCTTGCAGGCTCAGCTGTTTGTCGAAGTCGGTCCCGCCGATGTGTACGCCGCCGGTGGCGAGGATGTCGTCGTGACGGTTATCCACACCGCGCCGCTCGGGCGACAGGCGTACCAGCGAGAAGTCCGACGTACCACCGCCGATGTCGACGATCAGGACCAGCTCTTCCTTTTCGATGGTCGACTCGTAGTCGAAGGCGGCGGCAATCGGCTCGTACTGGAACGAAACGTCCTTGAAGCCGAGCTTGCGCGCCACTTCCACCAGGGTGTCTTCGGCTTCCTGGTCAGCGAGCGGATCGTCGTCGACGAAGAACACCGGGCGGCCCAGCACCACTTGCTCGAACTCACGACCGGCGGCAGTTTCCGCGCGGCTCTTGAGCTGGCCGATGAACAGGCCGAGCAAGTCCTTGAACGGCATCGCGGTGCCGAGGACGCTGGTGTCGTGCTTGATCAGCTTGGAACCGAGCAGGCTCTTGAGCGAGCGCATCAGCCGGCCTTCGTAGCCTTCCAGGTATTCGTGCAGCGCCAGACGGCCGTAAACCGGACGGCGCTCTTCGATGTTGAAAAAGACCACCGACGGCAGGGTGATCTTGTCGTCTTCCAGCGCGATCATCGTTTCCACGCCGGGGCGCAGCCAGCCGACAGTGGAGTTGGACGTGCCGAAGTCGATGCCGCAGGCACGGGCTGGAGAGGCGTCTTTCATGGTCTTTCGGTTCCGGTCAAAAAAACGGCCGCGCAGTGTATGTCAGTGCGCAGCAGATTCGAAGGCCGGTCATCCGCTATTTCACGACTAAGCTTGCTTGAAAGTCGCCGCTTTGCCCCAAACTTGCTGGCATGGGCCGGCAGACATACCGGCGGTCGCAAGAACCGCCGTCCACTGCCGATAAACTTCTGCTGCGCCACCCGGTCACAACCTTGAGATCGGTCAACCGGCCTTGCGCGAATCGGCGCATGCTGGCAACGGCGCGAAATCGATAACGGATGGTGATTCCTTCGATGGACTTCAAAGACTATTACAAGATACTCGGCGTGGAGCCGACGGCTGACGACAAGGCGATCAAGGCTGCCTATCGCAAGCTGGCGCGCAAATACCACCCCGATGTCAGCAAGGAAAAGGACGCCGAGGCCAAGTTCAAGGACGCCTCGGAAGCCTATGAAGCGCTGAAAAGCGCCGACAAACGCGCCGAATATGACGACCTGCGCCGTTACGGCCAGCACGGTCAGCCGTTCCAGGGCCCGCCGGGCTGGCAGAGCCGTGGCGGCTTTGGCGGCGGCGGTGGCGATACGGGTGATTTCTCGGACTTCTTCAGTTCGATCTTCGGCAATCGCGGCCCCGGTTTCGGTGGCGGCGGTGGCCGGCAATCCCGCAGCGCCGGACGGCGAGGGCAAGACGTGGAACTGGAACTGCCGGTCTTTCTCGAAGAGACGCTTTCGAACGAATCAAAAAAGATCAGCTTCCAGGTGCCGCAATACAACGGTTCGGGCCAGCACGTCAGCAACACCAGCAAGAGCCTGAACGTGAAGATTCCGGCGGGCGTGACCGACGGCGAGCGCATTCGCCTCAAGGGCCAGGGCGCACCGGGCATCGGTGGCGGCGCCAATGGTGATCTGTACCTGACCATCCGTTTCGCGCCGCACCCGAAATTCGACGTTGAAGGTGAAAACCTGATCATCACCTTGCCGCTGGCACCGTGGGAGCTGGCGCTGGGCGCCGAAGTGGCCGTGCCGACCCTCACCGGCAAGATCAACCTCAAGGTCCCGGCCGGCAGCCAGAATGGCCAGCGCATGCGCGCCAAGGGCCATGGTCTGCAGAACAAGGCCGGCGAGCGCGGTTACCTGTTCGTCCAGCTCAAGGCTGTCATGCCGAAAGCCAACGGCGATGACGTCAAGGCGCTGTGGCAGGAGCTGGCAAAGAAGGCCGCCTTCAATCCGCGAGAGAACTTCTGATACTGACGACGGAGTAGCCCATCATGAGCAGCCCCCTGATCGTTCAACTGGACATGGCAGAATTCTGTGAGGCGGCCGACCTGTCGGACGTCTACGTGATCGAAATCGTCGAACACGGCATCCTCGAACCTCAGGGCGCGCAGCCCAGGGAGTGGCGCTTCACCGACTACGAACTGGCCCTGGCCAAACGCGCCGCCAAACTGCGGCGCGACCTTGACCTGGAATGGGAAGGCGTCGCCCTGGCGCTGGACCTGCTGGAAGAAGTGCAGGAACTGCGGGCCGAGAACCGGATGCTCCGTCAGCGTCTGGGGCGCCTGGTGGTCGAGTAGCGCTTCAAACCTGTCTGGGCAGCGTCACGCTGAACAGCGTTCCGTCGGCTTCGCTTGAACTGACTTCGATCGTCCCGCCGTGGGCGGTCACCACTTCCTTGACGATGAACAGACCCAGACCGAGGCTGGTCGACGGCTGGCCGAGCTCTTCGTCGGCACTGCGTACCAATGGATCGAAAATCGTGCCGATGGCCTCTTCGGGGATGGGGTTGCCGTAGTTTTGCACGCTCAGGTGAACGCTTCCCGAATCGCCCCGCAGCGTCACCAGAACCTCCCGCGGGTTTGAACCATGCTGCAAGGCATTGCCGATCAGGTTTTGCAGCAATTGATCGATCCGTCCGGCATCCCAGACGCCACGGGTGTCACCCTCGGTTTTCAGTGTTGGATCACATTCCGGATTGCCGGCGCAGGCTTCGGCGATCGCCGCTCGCGCCGCGTCGGCCAGGTCCATCGGTGCCGGTTCGATCGGCAGGCTTCTGCCCAGGCGGCTGCGTACCAGTTCCAGCAGGTCGCTGACCATCGCCGCCATGTGCCGCGCGCCTTGCTTGATGTTCAGCGCACAGGTCAGCGCATCGCCTTCAAGCGCCGTTTTGCGCATCAGCAATTCGGTGGACATGCTGACCGCTTGCAGCGGTGCGCGCAGGTCGTGACCGAGGATCGCGAGGAAAATGTCGCGCGAGCGGTTGACCTGCTCGGCGTAGGCAGCCGTCGATTCGGCGAGGGCTTCATCGATGGCTTCGTTGAAGCGGATCATGTCCTGAAAGTACGCCATGTCCGGCGATTCCAGACTGTTGACCCAGAGACGAATCACACAGGCACGCAAATGACGGAATTCGGACGTCATCTGCACCAGGTCGAAGCCTACCGTATGGCGTTGTTCTCCGTGGCTGGCACCGGCCAGATCCAGACTCGGGGTTTTGTCCGGGCCATCGCCCCTGGCCTTGGCACGTTGCTCGCTGGCAGTCTGCGCCGTGGTCATGTCCCGGGCGGTGGCCAGCAGAATGGCCTTTGCGTGATCGCGCAGTGCGGTACGGTCCAGATACTCGCTTGCCGGTGTGATGGTTCTGGCGAACTGCTCCCACTCTTCGACGATCCGGTCCATGTGCTGACGGATGAATTCGGGTAAACGCATGACAGGAGTCCTGAACAATCAGCAGGTGTCTGTCGATGGTAGACCCTTTGCGTCGCGACGCTAGTGCCGTTGGGACATGTAACTCATGTGGATAACTATCTACCACCGGCCGGGCAGTCAGCGGTGGTGTGCTGATGCTCCATTATTCTGGAGCGACGCCATGTCTGATAAACGCAACTTTCCACGGGAGCCCGCCCGATCCCCGAGTACCGAGGCCAGGTCCGTTGTGTCACGTAGTGTTCACGGCGATCTTCTGCAAAACACCATCCCTGGTTGGCTGACAGGCGCAACTGCGGAACGCCGGATGGCGCTCGGGCAGGCCAGGACACAGATTCCCGACTGGTATCGACAGGCTGGTGCTCAGCAGCGCAAGACGCTGGACGATGCGCACATTGCTTATTTCAGTGCCCAGTCACGCCTGGACAAGGCCATGTCCTGGCTGCAGGACATCGACACCTTCGCCACACCGTTGCTGAGGCAGGCATTGAAGGAGCGATTCAAGGTCGATCTGGATATCAACAAGACTTTTCTGGTGCTGAGGAAACCTCTCGAGATGGGTATTTTCGGCATCGATATCAGCAGCTTCGAAGTCTTGAGGCTACCGCTGTTGCAGGCGGCGCTGCACAACTTCGAGGCGTCGGAGTGTGTCAGCGGTGCTTTTCATGAATCTTCCGGTTTTCGGGCTGAAAGCGGAAACGGTGAGCTGGAAGTCGTTCATACCCTGCTCACCGTCGAACAGTTCACCGGTCTGTGCCGGTCGCTGGATATCGGCACCCAATATCAGAATTACCTGAAAGAGCACCTGCACCCACAGGATCCCGTGAGCGATGCAGTACTGCGGAACAGGTTTTCCACGGCGCAGAAAACCGCACTGCGCGCGGCCGCCGAACGGGCATTGTTGCAAAAGGATATCGAGCCAAAGGATTACCGCTCGATTCTGGAAATCATCAATGGAAATCTCGACCCTCGTCAGGGCCACAAACAGATCTGGTTCAGTGACCTGAGCCTGATGAAGCGCAGGATGACGGGTTGTGTCTGGTTCTCCATCTGCGAGAAGTATCGGTATACCGACGAGTGCCTGCTTTACATTCCCAACGACCCCGATCATCCGTTGAAACGTTACACGTCCAGGCAAGTGGATGAAGTGTTCAAGCAGCGTTTCACCGCACGGGAAACCTCTACATTACGAGGTGCCAGCCCGACGGCCTATCAGCGTTTTTTCAGCCAGTTCGTGGCTTATGCCGATTTGCCTTACTACTTCAGTCAGTTCACCAATGATGCGCCGGACACCTCGTTCGCTGAGAAAGTCGGGCCGTATGCAGCCTTGCTCAACGAGCTGGTCAAGGGCGGTAGTCCCTTCGCCGGCCTGTTCGGTATCAGGAAATTGCCACCTGGACCGGTACCCCGAAAAATGCCGAACGATGACCCCTATCTGGCGCCGAGGGGCATTCCGAGGAAAGGGCACGGCATTTGGGCAGCCAACATCGATCTGTGGGATCACTTGTTTGATCAGTATCGTGAAAAACTGATCGCTGATGCCCGCAGTCATGCAGTACCGACGGTGGATGTCGACGCCAGGGTCAGGTCGGAAAAACTCGCGTCGTTGCTGAACATAGGCATGCTGGTTTTGACCACGGTTTCGATGTTCGTACCCGTGCTGGGCGAGGTCATGATGGCGGTGATGGCCTATCCGCTGTTGCAAGAAGCATTTGCCGGGGTGATCGAGTGGAGTGAGGGGGATCGCAAGACTGCCAGGGCTCATCTGCTGGATGTGACACAGAATCTGGTGTTGCTTGCGATAACGGCCGGCGCGGGCAAGGGCCTGGCGAAGCTGGTAGCGGTGAAGGCTGACCCCATGATCGAAAACCTGCATCAGGTCACGCTGCCCGATGGCAACACCCGTTTATGGAAAGCCGATCTTACAGGTTACGACGCTGCCATTACCCTGGACCGCGACCTTGCCCCCAATATCCGCGGCCAATACGTTGTCGGTGGCAGGCACTACATCCGCATGAGCGGCAAGGTGTATGAGCAGTTCCATGATCCCGTCCTCGGACGCTGGCGTATCAGGCATCCCTTCGACGCCGAGGCCTATCAGCCAGAACTGACGCACAACGGTGCCGGTGCCTGGCGTTATGCCCAGGAGCGTCCGCTGGGGTGGGATCGATTGACGCTGTTGCGTCGGCTGGGGCCTGTTACCGAAGCCTGGAGCGACGAACAACTGCTGCAAATCGGCGACATCAGCGGCATCAGTGACGGCGCGTTGCGCAAGCTGCACATGGACAATTCCTTGCCACCACCGCAGTTGACCGAGGCCATGCGCCTGTTTGAAGCCGACCATGGTGTCGAGCAGGTGATCGGGCAACTGGAAACAGGTGGATCGATCGACCACCGCTACCTCTACAGCCTGCCTCTGATCACTGAAATGCCAGGGTGGCCGGCAGGACGTCTGCTTGAAGTGTTCGAAAAACCGGACCTGTCGGGAAGTCCGGTCAAGTACGGTTCAGAACGTCTGTCACCGGGAATGAAGGTCAGACCGTCGATTCGTATCAGTCGGTCCGATGTCCTGAGTGGTGAATTGCCGGCGCGCATCCTCGCTGTATTGGAGGAGTCCGAAATCACTCGTCTGCTGGGAGGCGAGCCCGCCCGATATCGTGACTTGCGCCCGCGCGAGTTCAGAAAGCAGATTGCCGACTTCGCCAAGGGTCGTCGACCCGCCCTGTTCGAAAGTTTGTACAAAGGCACCGCTCCGGTGAGCGCACGCGTCGCGCGATTACAGAGAGTGTGTCCGGGGCTCAGTGAACCGGCGGCGAACGCCGTACTTGCCCAGAGTGAGGCCGAATCCCTGACACGACTGGACAGCACGGGGCGCGTGCCCTTGCAAATGCAGGAGCTGGGCCGCTGGTATGCACAGGAGGGGCGGCTCACACGGGCTTTTGCCGGCCTCTATGGTGAAAACATGCTGATGGCGGACAGTGCGCGCCTGGCCTTGAATACACTCGCCAGACTGCCCGGCTGGCTGGGGGATGTGCGGCTGGAAATTCGCGAGCGTGGTATTGAAGGGCCGCTGATCGAGGGCATCGGCGACAAGTCGGCAACGATCCGCAAGTTCCTGGTCAAGAATGGTCCGACCTACCAGGCATTCGATGAGCGCGGTGAAAGTCTGAACTCGCTGCCCGTTCATGGTGACAACTTCTACAGTTCGATCCTGCATGCCTTGCCGGACAGCTCCCGTCAATCCTTGGGCATCGCCGAGGTGTGGCGCAGCCTGGATTTGCAGCAGGCCATCATTGACTACGCCGTCGGGCATCGCCGCACCGCTGAGTCACTGCTGCAACCGACCGGGACTGGCAGACGCTGGATCAAGCCACCGCAGCGAGTATCGGCGACGCTTCTGGGCTATCCGGCCAGTGGTGTGCCGGGAGAATTTGCACCGTCGTTGGTGGCTCGAACCCGGGACGTCTACCCCGCATTGACCGAACATCAAGCAAGGGATTTTGTTCTCGGCCAGTTGCGTATGGGTAAATCCGATCAGCAAATTCATCATCAGCTCAATAATCTGCTGCGCGAGTGGCAATCCCTGGAAAGTGCGCTGGATGAGTGGCTGACAACATTGCCGGCACAGCCTCATGCACCTCTGCTCGGGCCTCGATTCACCGCACAAAGCATCAAGACCTGCTGGCGTATGTCGCCGCTGGCCGAGCAGTACCCGCAATTTTCCCGACTCTCCATGGTTTGCGCACATCCCTTGCCGGCATTGACCGCCGACTTCGCGCATGTGCGCGAGTTGACCCTGATGGCGCCGGACTCGCTTCCTCTGCTGTCTCTTTTTCCAAATGTGGAAACACTGGCAATCTCGGCACCGGGTACGGGAATCGACAATCTGTTCGACGCGTTGAGTCCATTATCCAGCCTCAAGGACCTCAATCTGAATGCCGAGACGATGCACGGCTTGTCCTCTCGATTGAACGGTATGACGCAACTCGAGCATCTGGCGTTGCAGGTATTGCCCCGTGGCGGGACGCTGTCCGGTCCGAGCGTGCTGGATGTCAGTGGCATGGTTAATTTGCGGAGCCTGACAGTGAGCGACGATGCCATGCGCGAATGGCCCGTCGGCGTGCCGGATTTGCCATTGCTCGAGCGCCTGGATCTGCAGCGCACAAGGATCGCCACGCTGCCGACGCCCCTCTATCAAACGCATGAGCGACTGTTGTCCGGATTATCGCTGGACTGGTCGCAATTCTCGCGCGAAGCCTTCAAGCCGGTTTTTGCGTCTTTCAGACTACAACCCCTGCGTGCCGGTGACCTTGATGCGATGCTCAGGGATTACTGCCGGGGGCAATTCAGACGCTTCGCGGGTCTGCTGCCGAGTTTCTATGAAGACCTGATTGACCCGTTCACCGAAGAGTGGCCGGACGTTCAGGCGAGATTCGACGCGATGGAGGGTTTGAATGAGCAGTACGACAAGCTCGAGCGACTCGATGCATGGGTGGGTAATGCGTCGGATCTTTCCCATGGAGGTTACGTCCGGGCAGCGGTGTCCACCGCCCTGAAAACCAATTGGCGTGCAGGCCTTCTGGCGCGTTACGGAGCCGTGAGGGGGAGCCGGTACAACCTGTTTGTTGCAGGACAGGCGCCGTTACTCGAACTGACAGGGGCGTTAGTGTCCAGTTTGCCGGAACTGCCTGCCGAGGGGTTCACTCACGTAACGACACTGTGCATGAACAGCTTTCGGGCGCCGGATGCACAGATGGTCAGTTTCCTGCGCACGTTCAAGCATCTTCAGACGCTTGAGTTGATCGATTGCGGGTTACTCGAACCGGTTTTTTCGGGCCTTGACCTATCGGGACTCGAACACCTCAACCTGCGTAACAATCCGCTGCGGGCGCTCGATGTCAGTGGCATGCCGCATCTCAGATCGCTCGATCTGAAGGGGACGCAACTGACGCAATGGCCCGTGGGTGTCGAGCAGTTGGGTAAGCTGACATGGCTGGATCTGCGTGACAGCCGGATCCGTTCGATACCGTCTTCGGTGCTTGCGAACGAGGCGTTGCTGCTCAATACCAACCTTGTCGGAGCCCCCTTGGAGCCCACGGCACAAACACACCTGGCTGCACAGCGACAGCGCATTGAAATACGCAGGGGGCTTGAACCCGACACCCTGAGCCGGTTTTCCCAAATGGAAGTGCCGGCTGACTTTCCACCCGGAGAAAGCGGTTCATCGATCGCTCGTCGATTGTTGCCGCTCCCGCCACCGCCCGATGCGGGCCATGGCATGTCGTGGTTCGCCTCACGTCTGCAGCGTCTGGTCCCCGAGTTCTCTGAAGTGCAAGCCCGTCAGGCATTGGAGACCATGCGCGCCTCCGGTCCTGCTGATCTCCAGATCGGTGAACGAATTGCTGCCTGGGAACGCTCATTCGAAGTCCTGATCCGTCGGCTCAACAGTTGGCTGTTCATCCGCGAAACGAGTGGTGAGGGCTGGGTCGTTTCGGCGCAAACCCGTGGCAGTGCGGCTCAACGCATTCTGGGCTGCTGGCGTGACGGTCTGGTGGGCCGGGCCGGAGACGCCGGTCATCAGTTGAGCCTCGATGGCCTGCAACTGGGTGACTTGCCAGCCCTGCCTGCGGAGTTCGGGCATGTCAGCGATCTGAACCTGTCGGGTGTGCGGCTTGGTGCGCAAGGTTCCGATGATTTTCTGGGTGCCTTTCCCAACGTGACGTCGCTCAACCTCAGCGGCCAGGACTTGCCGTTCGTACCCAATGGCATTATGCAAATGACTCGCCTGGAACGTCTGGAGCTTTCGGGTATAGGACTCGCCGACCCTGACCCGTTGTATTTTTCCCTGGCGCCCCTTGAGCAATTGCAATGGCTGGATCTGAGCCACAACCTGCTGCCTGGCTTCAACACCGAACTGTTCGAACAGCTTGAAGGCCTGGATCTGCGCAACAATCTGTTGATGGACTGGCCCGAGGGTGTGCTGGGCAATCGCGCACTGCGAACCTTGAACCTGAGCGGCAACGATATCGATTCGATCCCGCTGCACATTCTGGATGGCTCCCATGAGCAACTGGTGGCGGGCACCGATATGTCCGATAACCACAGTCTGACGCTGGAGTCGTTGCGTCGGATGAGTCAGTACGCACAAGCCGGCCATCACGATCCGGTCATGAACATCTCTCGAACCGAGCTCCAACGGATGATCGATGCGGCCGAAAGCGGCTCCAGCAGCGAGGGCTGGTCGGAAACCGAATCCGAGGGGCTTGCCGAGGATGATCCTGGCGCAGGCCCCGTGTTGCCGGATGAGGTGGTCGATCACCCGGGAATACAGGCCATTGCCGAGCAGGCGCAACCCTGGCTCGAGAGCATGCCCGCTGAGGAAGTCGGTCGTTACCGGACTTTGTGGGAGGGGCTGGCGGGGGAGTCGGACAGCGGCGCGTTTTTTCACCTGCTTGAACAAATGAGGGGGACCGAAGAGTTCAGGCGTTATCGCGCCGACCTCACGCGCCGGATCTGGGGGGTTGTGGAGGTTGCCGAGCGCCATGCCGAACTTCGGCAGAGGCTGTTTGCGATGGCGCGCACGCACACCACCTGCGTGGATGGTCGCACGCTGGCGTTCAGTGAGATCGAAGTGGCGGTATTCGAATACTCCACGTTGCTTCATGCCGAGCCGGGTCTGGCACAGAAAGGTCGTGCCTTGTTGAATCTTTCACGCCAGCTGTTTCGTCTGGAACAGGCCGAAAAACTGGCTGATGCGACGATGGGGCCACTGGCTGATCCGGCGGAGGTCCGGCTGCAATATCGGATCGGGCTGACCGCCGGATGGCCGGACGGACTGCTCCTGCCCGGACAACCCAGAGCCATACGTTTCGCCAGGCCCATCAGTGGTGAAATGCTGGCGCGGGCGCGGGCGAAAATCATCGACGCCGAACTCAGCGCAAACTTTTATGAACAACTGATAAGTCGCCACTACTGGATTGATTATCTGCACGAGAAGTACCCGCAGGACTTCAACGAGCTTGAGCAGAAATCATCTGAAAAACTGGCGAGTATCGAAGACGAGCATGATGACCTGAACAGCAATGCCTACGCCGAAGCCTTGGGGAGGCTGGAGGTCGAACGCGCGACGGCGCTGAACAGGAAACTCATTGAGTTGTCGCGGGAAGAGGCCGGCGCAGACTCGCGACCGGCACAGGGGCCTGATCAGCCGGGCACCTCGAAAAACCTGATGAGGCCTCCCTCTTCGTAACATCTGTCGGCTGACGCTCTCTGGCGCCTGGTGTTGGCGTCAGAGAGCGTCGAAGGCATTCAGAACAGAAAGTACCGTTGGGCCATCGGCAAGGTTTCGGCCGGCTCGCACCACAACAGCACACCGTCGGCCTTGACCTGATAGGTCTGCGGATCGACATCGATCTGCGGCAGATAATCGTTGTGGATCAGGTCGGTTTTCTGCACATCACGGCAGCCTTTGACCACCGCGATTTTCTTCTTCAGGCCCAACGCTTCGGGCAGTCCGGATTCTTGCGCAGCCTGGCTGATGAACGTCAGGCTGGTGGCGTGCAACGAGCCACCGTAACTGGCGAACATCGGGCGGTAATGCACCGGTTGCGGGGTCGGAATCGAGGCGTTGGCGTCGCCCATCAGGCTCGCGGCGATGGCGCCGCCCTTGAGAATCAGCGTCGGTTTCACGCCGAAGAACGCCGGGCGCCACAGCACCAGATCGGCCCATTTGCCGACTTCTACCGAACCCACTTCATGGCTGATGCCGTGGGTGATCGCCGGGTTGATCGTGTACTTGGCGATGTAGCGTTTGGCGCGGAAGTTGTCGTTGCCTTCACCGTCCTGCGCGAGCGGGCCGCGCTGCTTTTTCATCTTGTCGGCGGTCTGCCAGGTGCGCGTGATGACTTCGCCGACGCGGCCCATGGCCTGGCTGTCGGAACTGATCATCGAGAACGCGCCGAGGTCGTGGAGGATGTCTTCGGCGGCAATGGTTTCGCGGCGGATGCGGCTTTCGGCGAACGCCACGTCCTCGGCGATGCTCGGGTCGAGGTGGTGGCAGACCATCAGCATGTCGAGGTGTTCGTCGATGGTGTTGCGGGTGAATGGCCGGGTCGGGTTGGTCGAACTCGGCAGCACGTTGGCGAAACCGCAGGCCTTGATGATGTCCGGCGCGTGGCCGCCACCGGCACCTTCGGTGTGATAGGTGTGGATGGTCCGGCCCTTGAATGCACCGAGGGTGGTTTCGACGAAACCGGACTCGTTGAGGGTGTCGGTGTGGATCGCCACCTGCACGTCGTACTGGTCGGCGACGCTCAGGCAGTTGTCGATGCTCGCCGGGGTGGTGCCCCAGTCTTCGTGCAGCTTGAGGCCGATGGCGCCGGCCTTGACCTGTTCGATCAGCGGCTCCGGCAGACTGGCGTTGCCCTTGCCGGTGAGGCCGATGTTCATCGGGAACGCGTCGGCGGCCTGGAGCATTCGCGCCAGGTGCCACGGCCCCGAGGTGCAGGTGGTGGCATTGGTGCCGGTGGCAGGTCCCGTGCCGCCGCCGATCATGGTAGTGACGCCGCTCATCAGCGCTTCTTCGATCTGCTGCGGGCAGATGAAGTGGATGTGGGTGTCGATGCCGCCGGCGGTAAGGATCATCCCTTCGCCGGCAATCACTTCGCTGCTGGCGCCGATGGCGATGGTCACGCCGGGCTGCACGTCCGGGTTGCCGGCCTTGCCGATGGCGGCGATGCGCCCGTCCTTGAGGCCGACGTCCGCTTTGACGATGCCCCAGTGGTCGATGATCAGCGCGTTGGTGATGACGGTGTCGACCACTTCAGCGGCCAGCAACTGGCTTTGGCCCTGGCCGTCGCGGATCACTTTGCCGCCGCCGAATTTCACTTCTTCGCCGTAGGTGGTGAAGTCCTGTTCGACCTCGATCCACAGCTCGGTGTCGGCCAGGCGCACCTTGTCGCCGACGGTGGGGCCGAACATGTCGGCGTAGGCTTGACGCGAGATCTTCATGTGTTCGCCTTGGAATTCAATTGGTTTTGAGACTGTTCGCTTCGCTCACAGATTCGCGAGCAAGCTCGCACCCACAGTGGGAATGCGATCACCTGTGGGAGCGAGCCTGCTCGCGATGGAGGCACCGCAAAATTCAGAGGTCACCCATGACCCGCCCGGCAAACCCGAACACCCGTCGGTGCCCGGCGTACTCCACCAGTTCCACCTCGCGGCTCTGGCCCGGTTCGAAGCGCACCGCCGTGCCCGCCGGAATGTTCAGGCGCATGCCACGGCTGGCCGCGCGGTCGAAGGTCAGGGCGTCGTTGGTTTCGAAGAAGTGGTAGTGCGAACCGACCTGGATCGGCCGGTCGCCGCTGTTCGCCACTTTCAGGCTGACGGTGCGGCGACCGACGTTGAGTTCGATGTCGCCGGGCTGGATCCGGTATTCGCCGGGAATCATCAGTTCGCTCCTTGCAGGACTTTGTAATAGAGGGCCGTCGGGCGATAGGTGCCGTTGGGGTCGCAGGCGTAGTCGGGGATTTCCCCGGCGCGGGTGTAACCCAGGGCCTTGTAGAAATCTTCGGCGGGGGAGCCGGCCTCGGTGTCGAGGTAAAGCATGCCGCGCTTGTATTGGCGGGCTGCCAGCTCAAGCGCTTCCATCAACTGTTGGCCAAGGCCGCGCCGCCGGGCGTGTTCGCGCACCAGCAGCTTCTGCACCTCGGCGCGGTTCAGGCCGTTGGCCTTCTGGCACAGGCTCAACTGGACGCTGGCCTGTACCTGTTCGTCCTTGACCACCACCCACAGCAAGACGTTGCCCTTGTTCAGGTTGTCCTGCACATCGTCGAAATAGGCGCGGGCCTGCGTGGCATCGAGGTCGGCCATGAAACCGACGCTGGCGCCATACCCTACGGCGTCGAGCAGCAGGTCGATCAGGCCCTGACGATAGTGCGCAAAACTTTCGGCATTGACGCGTCGCAGTTGGGCGGGGTTCATCGGTGTCACTCCTTGTTGGCGGGCGGCGGCTCCGCGCCAGGATTGAGGGTCAGTTGCATGAAGGTCAGGTCGAGCCAGCGGCCGAACTTGGTGCCGACTTGCGGCATCTGCCCGGTGGTGATGAAACCGGCGCGTTCGTGCAGGCGGATCGACGCGGCGTTGCCGCTCTCGATGGCGGCGACCATGACGTGCTTTTCGCAGGTCTTCGCGCGTTCGATCAGCGCGGTCATCAGTTGCGGGCCGAGGCCGTTGCCGCGCTGGTCGCTGCGCACGTAGACCGAGTGCTCGACGGTGTGGCGGAAACCGTCGAACGGCCGCCAGTCACCGAACGAAGCGTAGCCGAGGGTGGTGTTGTCGGCGTCGACGATCACCAGGATCGGGTAACCCTGGGCCTGACGCGCGCTGAACCACGCTTGACGGTTGCCGAGATCGACCGGGGATTCATTCCAGATCGCCGTGGTGTTGAGCACGGCGTCGTTGTAGATGTCGCGGATCGCCGGCAGGTCGGCGTGCAGTGCATCGCGGATGGTGTAAGTCATGGCGCGGCCTCAGACGATCGGTTGATGGACGGTGACCAGTTTGGTGCCGTCGGGAAACGTCGCTTCGACCTGGATCTCCGGGATCATTTCCGGGATGCCTTCCATCACTTGATCGCGGGTCAGCAGAGTGGTGCCGTAGTGCATCAGCTCGGCCACGGTCTGGCCGTCACGGGCGCCTTCGAGCAGCGCTGCCGAGATGAAGGCCATGGCTTCCGGGTAGTTGAGTTTCACGCCACGGGCCAGTCGCCGCTCGGCAACGAGGCCGGCGGTGAAGATCAGCAGCTTGTCTTTTTCGCGTGGGGTCAGGTCCATCGTAGAAATCCATTTGGGCAGATTGAAAAGGTCGGGACTGTTGGCACAGATCCCTGTGGGAGCGAGCTTGCTCGCGAAGACGGCGTCACACTCAGCATTTGAGGTGACTGATGCAACGCTTTCGCGAGCAAGCTCGCTCCCACAGAAAAGCATGTTTCATGTGTTCCAGATTCGGGGTGGCAGGGCTTCGCGGCCAAGAAGCGCAGGCCTGAGCAATCGCCACAGATCGATCATCCAGGCCCGCGCCAGCAACGCTTCACTGGCCAGGCAACGTGCGACCAAAAGACCGGGCAATTGCGTCAGATCCCCGCGCACGTCGTGCCCCAGCGAGCGGCAGCGCTCCAGCAGTTCGGCGTCGACTTCACCGGTCACCAACAACGTCGCAAACACCGGGTTGCCATCCAGCCCGATCGGCGAATCAAGCAAGCCGTCATCACCGACGATGCGCTGGCGCTCATGCCACAACAACCGTCCATCGCGACGAATATCCAGATGCGCCTGGAAATGCCCGAGGTCGAAACGTTCTCCGCTGGCCGGACGACCCAGCGCTACCACGTCCCAGTAAAACAGCCGCGCATCGCCTTCAAGATCAATCGAGGTCGAGAGTTCCGCCTGGGCGGCGCTGTAGACGATGGTCTCCTGAGGCAGCCATTCCAGTGTCGCGCCATCGGCGACATGCAGGTTCAGCGACTGATAAGCGGGCCCTGCCGCGCGATACCACTTGGCCGCGCCGGGGCTGGTGATCTGTGCCCAGGCGCCTTGTTCGACACGGGCGCTGATGTCGAGCCGGTCACCGCCGGCAATCCCGCCCGGCGGGTGGACGATGATGTGCTGGCAGACCTCGGGCCCTTCGGCGTACAGATGCTTTTGCACCCGCAACGGGCCGAGGTGCCGGCGTCGGGTCGGCCGCGTGCAATCGCCGAAGCGGGCGTAGGCCAGCTCCAGTTCGGCATGCCAGCTCGGGGTAAACAGGGCAGTCGCAACAGGTAAGTTCATGTTTTCTGATTATCGTTAGGACGCTACAGATTAGACCGTAACCTCAAATAGTCACCAGCCCGCGCACACCTTCGGCTTCCATATTTTCGCCACGGCCCTGCTGCACGATCTCGCCCCGGGACATCACCAGGTATTGATCGGCCAGTTCGGCGGCGAAATCGTAGAACTGCTCCACCAGCAGAATCGCCATGTCGCCACGGGCCGCGAGCTTCTTGATCACCGCGCCGATTTCCTTGATCACCGACGGCTGGATGCCCTCGGTTGGCTCGTCGAGGATCAGCAGCCGTGGACGACTGGCCAGTGCGCGGCCGATGGCGAGTTGTTGTTGCTGACCGCCGGACAGGTCACCACCGCGCCGCTGTTTCATTTGCAGCAGAACCGGGAACAGCTCGTAGATGAACGCCGGAACCTCCTTGGCTTCGCTGCCGGGAAAACGCGACAGGCCCATCAGCAGGTTCTCTTCCACGGTCAGCCGGCCGAAGATCTCCCGGCCCTGCGGCACGTAGGCGATCCCGGCGTGTACACGTTGATGCGGCTTGAACGTGGTGATCGGTTTGCCTTCCCAGTTCACCGCGCCTTCCTTGGCCGGCAGCAGGCCCATCAGGCATTTGAGCAGCGTGGTCTTGCCCACGCCGTTGCGCCCGAGCAGACAGGTCACTTCGCCGACCTTCACGTCAAAGCTCAGGCCGCGCAGGATGTGGCTTCCGCCGTAGTACTGGTGCAGCTTGTCGACTTGCAGCATGTTCAGTGTCCTTGAAATTCACACCAATCCCTGTGGGAGCGAGCTTGCTCGCGAAGCGATTGGCCTGTCACGGTGATGTCGGATGTGCCGCCGCTTTCGCGAGCAAGCTCGCTCCCACAATGATGTTGTGTCAGCGGCCGAGGTAAACCTCGATCACGCGCTCGTTGTCCTGCACCTGTTCCAGCGATCCCTCGGCCAGCACGCTGCCCTGGTGCAACACGGTGACGTGGTCGGCAATCGAGCCGACGAAGCCCATGTCGTGTTCCACTACCATCAGCGAATGCTTGCCCGCCAGCGACTTGAACAGCTCGGCGGTGAACTCGGTTTCGGCGTCGGTCATGCCCGCCACCGGTTCATCGAGCAGCAGCAATTGCGGGTCCTGCATCAGCAACATGCCGATTTCCAGAAACTGCTTCTGCCCGTGGGACAGCAACCCCGCCGGGCGATTGACCGAGGTGGTCAGGCGAATGGTGTCGAGCACTTCGCTGATCCGGTCTTTCTGCTCGCCGCTCAACTTAGCCCGCAGACTGGCCCACACCGACTTGTCGGTTTTCTGCGCTAGCTCCAGATTCTCGAACACGCTCAGCGCTTCGAACACCGTCGGTTTCTGGAACTTGCGCCCGATGCCGGCCTGGGCGATCTGCACTTCGCTCATCTGCGTCAGGTCGAGGGTTTCGCCGAACCAGGCCTTGCCGTGGCTCGGCCGGGTCTTGCCGGTGATCACGTCCATCAGCGTGGTCTTGCCCGCGCCGTTGGGGCCGATGATGCAGCGCAGTTCGCCGACGCCGATGTACAGGTTCAGATTGTTCAGCGCGCGGAAACCGTCGAAGCTGACGCTGATGTCTTCCAGGGTCAGGATCGTGCCGTGGCGGGTGTCGAGGCCCGGCCCGACGCGTTGCCCGAGGCCGATCGAGTCGCGGCTGGTGCCTTCGTCCTTGTTGGGCTCCACCGGGAAAAACGCCGGTTCCAGCATGAATTCAGCGCTCGCCGTGACTCTCATGATTCACCTCGTTTCTTCAGCAGACCGATCACGCCTTTGGGCAGGTACAACGTCACGACGATGAACAGCGCGCCGAGAAAGAACAGCCAGTATTCGGGGAAGGCCACGGTGAACCAGCTCTTCATGCCGTTGACCACGCCGGCGCCGAGCAGCGGGCCGATCAGCGTGCCGCGCCCGCCAAGGGCTACCCACACGGCGGCCTCGATCGAGTTGGTCGGCGACATTTCGCTCGGGTTGATGATCCCCACCTGCGGCACGTACAACGCACCGGCCAGACCACATAACACCGCGCTCAACACCCAGACGAACAGCTTGAAACCGCGCGGATCGTAGCCACAGAACATCAGGCGATTCTCCGCATCGCGCAACGCGGTCAGCACCCGGCCGAACTTGCTGCGGGCCAGGCGCCAGCCGATGAACAGGCTCGCCACCAGCAGCAACACCGTCGCCAGAAACAGCACCGCACGGGTGCCGGGTTCGGTGATGCCGAAACCGAGGATCGTGCGGAAATTGGTGAAGCCGTTGTTGCCGCCGAAGCCGGTCTCGTTGCGGAAAAACAGCAGCATCCCGGCGAAGGTCAGGGCCTGGGTCATGATCGAGAAATACACGCCTTTGATCCGCGAACGGAAGGCGAAGAAACCAAACACCAACGCCAGCAACCCCGGCGCCAACACCACCAGGCACATCGCCCAAAGGAAATTGCCGGTGCCGCTCCAGTACCAGGGCAATTCGGTCCACGACAGGAAGGTCATGAACGCCGGCAGACCATCACCGGCAGCCTGGCGCATCAGGTACATGCCCATCGCATAACCGCCGAGGGCGAAGAACAGACCATGACCCAGCGACAAAAGACCTGCGTAACCCCAGACCAGATCCAGCGCCAGGGCGACGATGGCGTAGCAGAGAATCTTGCCCACCAGCGTCAGGGTGTAAGCCGAAACGTGCAGCGCACTGTCCGCCGGCAACAACGACAGCAGCGGCAGGGCGATCAGCAACGCGAGAACCACCGCGCCGACAGCGAGCGTGACTTTCGGGCCGGCCTTTTGTGTGGCCGTGACAAGTAGAGGCTGGTTCATCAGTCGATCACCCGTCCTTTCAGTGCGAAGAGGCCTTGCGGACGTTTCTGGATGAACAGAATGATCAGCGCGAGGATCAGGATCTTGCCGAGCACCGCACCGATCTGCGGTTCGAGAATCTTGTTGGCGATGCCCAGGCCGAAGGCGGCGAACACGCTGCCGGCCAATTGCCCGACACCGCCGAGCACCACCACCAGGAACGAGTCGATGATGTAGCTCTGGCCGAGGTCCGGACCGACGTTGCCGATCTGGCTCAGCGCCACGCCACCGAGCCCGGCGATGCCCGAGCCGAGGCCGAAGGCGAGCATGTCGACACGCCCGGTTGGCACGCCGCAGCAGGCGGCCATGTTGCGGTTCTGGGTGACGGCGCGCACGTTCAGACCCAGGCGGGTCTTGTTCAGCAGCAGCCAGGTCAGCACCACCACAAACAGCGCGAAGGCGATGATCACGATGCGGTTGTACGGCAGCACCAGATTCGGCAACACCTGAATCCCGCCGGACAGCCACGCCGGGTTCGCCACTTCAACGTTCTGCGCACCGAACACCAGACGCACCAGCTGAATCAGCATCAGGCTGATGCCCCAGGTGGCGAGCAGGGTTTCCAGCGGGCGGCCGTAGAGGTGACGGATCACCGTGCGCTCCAGTGCCATGCCGATGGCGGCGGTGACGAAGAACGCCACCGGCAGCGCGATCAGCGGATAGAACTCGATGGCATTCGGCGCATAGCGCTGGAACATCAACTGCACGACGTAGGTCGAGTAGGCGCCGAGCATCAGCATCTCGCCGTGGGCCATGTTGATCACGCCGAGCAGGCCGAAAGTGATCGCCAGGCCGAGTGCGGCGAGCAGCAGAATCGAACCGAGAGACATGCCGCTGAAGGCCTGTCCGAGCAGTTCGCCGACCAGCAGTTTGCGCTTGACCTGGGCAAGGCTGGTTTCGGCGGCGGTGCGCACGTTGGCATCGGTTTCGACGCCGGGTTCAAGCAGGCCTTCGAGGCGGGTGCGGGCCAGCGGGTCGCCGGTTTCACCGAGCAGACGCACGGCCGCGAGGCGCACCGCCGGGTCGGTGTCGACCAGTTGCAGATTGGCCAGCGCCAGGCTCAGGGCGGCGTGGACGCTTTCGTCTTGTTCGCCAGCCAGTTGCTGGTCGAGGAATTTCAGCTGCGCCGGTTTGGCGCTTTTCTGCAATTGCTGCGCGGCGGTCAGACGGGTTTTGGCGTCGGCAGCGAGCAATTGGTGGCTGGCCAGTGCGGTGTCGATCAGACCCCGCAGGCGGTTGTTCAGGCGCAGGGTCTTGGGTTGGCCGTCGACGGTCAGTTCGCCTTGTTGCAGGGCGTTGATCAGTTCGACACGCGCCGGATCGGGCTGCGCGGCCCAGGTTTCCAGCAGTTTGGCCTGTTGCGTGGGGTTGGCGGCGACGAAGTCTTCGGTATCCCCGGCATGGGCGGCCATCGGCAGTAAAAGTGCGACGGCCAGGAGCAAACGGTATAGGGCAGTGGGCATAGTCAGTCGCCTTGACGCGGACATTGTGGGAGCGAGCTTGCTCGCGAAAACGGTCTGACATTCACCATCGATGTCGACTGTCAGGGCCCTTTCGCGAGCAAGTCGAAGCGTCGAACCGTCGCTCCCCCAGGGATTTGTACCCGCCTCAAGTATCGAGGCGGGCATCCAATGGCTCAGTTGCTCTTCACCGCATACTCCGGCTTCTTGTCGTTACCCGGAATGAACGGACTCCACGGCTGCGCCCGAATCGGCCCCTCGGTCTGCCACACCACGTTGAACTGACCGTCGCTCTGGATCTCGCCGATCATCACCGGTTTGTGCAGGTGGTGATTGGTCTTGTCCATGGTCAGGGTGTAGCCGGACGGCGCGGCGAAAGTCTGGCCGCCGAGGGCTTCGCGGACCTTGTCGACGTCGGTCGATTTGGCTTTCTCCGCCGCCTGCGCCCACATGTGGATGCCGACGTAAGTGGCTTCCATCGGGTCGTTGGTCACCGCTTTGTCGGCGCCCGGCAGGTTGTGTTTCTTCGCGTAGGCTTTCCAGTCGGCGACGAATTTCTTGTTCGCCGGGTTATCCACCGACTCGAAGTAGTTCCACGCTGCGAGGTTGCCCACCAGCGGCTTGGTGTCGATGCCGCGCAGTTCTTCTTCGCCCACCGAGAACGCCACCACCGGTACGTCAGTGGCCTTCAGGCCCTGGTTGGCCAGCTCTTTGTAGAACGGCACGTTGGAGTCGCCATTCACGGTCGAGATCACAGCGGTCTTGCCGCCGGCCGAGAATTTTTTGATGTTGGCGACGATGGTTTGATAGTCGCTATGACCGAACGGGGTGTAGACCTCTTCGATGTCTTTATCCGCTACCCCTTTGGAGTGGAGGAACGAACGCAGGATCTTGTTGGTGGTGCGCGGGTAGACGTAGTCGGTGCCGAGCAGGAAGTAGCGCTTGGCGCTGCCGCCTTCTTCGCTCATCAGGTATTCAACCGCCGGGATCGCTTGCTGGTTCGGCGCGGCGCCGGTGTAGAACACGTTCGGCGACATCTCTTCACCTTCGTATTGCACCGGGTAGAACAGCAGGCCGTTGAGTTCTTCGAACACCGGCAGCACCGATTTGCGCGACACCGACGTCCAGCAACCGAACACCACCGCGACCTTGTCCTGGGTCAGCAACTGCCGGCCCTTTTCCGCGAACAGCGGCCAGTTCGACGCCGGGTCGACCACCACCGGTTCAAGCATCTTGCCGTTCACCCCGCCCTTGGCGTTGATCTCGTCGATCGTCATCAACGCCATGTCCTTGAGCGACGTTTCGGAGATCGCCATGGTGCCGGACAACGAATGCAGAATCCCGACCTTGATGGTCTCGGCGGCCTGTACGGTCCAGGTCATGCCCATCGCGGCAATGGATGCCGTGAGTGTGAAAGCCTTGATCAAACTGCGACGCTTCATTGTGCGATCTCCATGAACGTTAAAGTTTTTTATGGTTGGCAGATGCGAACGACTGAAGGGTGTTTTGCAAGGGCTGTGCCCGGTCGGGATCAGGCAGGGAAATGTCGGTTTAGAGCGGTCGCGCGCGCAGGCGACGCACCATGAGAGGACGTGTTGCATGCAAAGGTGCAGCGGGGTGCGCCAGATTGGGGCGCACCCGGAGGATTCAGCGGCGGCGCATCAGACCGATGAAGAACAGGCCGCCGAGGGCAGCGGTGGCGACGCCGATGGGCAGGTCTTCGGGGGCGATCAACGTGCGGGCGGCGACGTCCACCCAGACGAGGAAAACGCTGCCGAGCAACACGCACACCGGCAGTAGACGCCGATGCTCGGCACCGATCAGGCGCCGGGCAATGTGCGGCACCATCAGCCCGACAAAACCGATGGAACCGCTGATCGACACCAGCACCCCGGTCATCAGCGAGGCAATCACGAACACCCGCAGACGCACCGCCCGGGCATTCAGGCCGAGGGTGACGGCGGTCTGTTCGCCGGCCATCAAGGCGTTCAGCGGACGGGCCATGCCGATCAGCAGAATCAACCCGAGCAGAACACTGAGCGCCGGCACCGCCAACAACTCCCAGCGCGCCAGACCGAGGCCACCGAGCATCCAGAACATCACCGCCGAACTGGCGCGGTGATCGCCCATGAACAACAGCAAATTGGCGATCGCCATCATCACGAACGACACTGCCACGCCGCATAGCAGCAGACGGTCACTGTCCAGCCGACCCTGCCGGTTGGCGATGCCCAGCACCAGAAACATGCTCAACAACGCGCCGATGAACGCGGCGATCGGCAAGGTCAGCAGGCCGACGATTTCACCGACATGCAGCACCACGATCACTGCACCGAGCGTGGCACCGGAGGTGACGCCGAGCAGATGCGGATCCGCCAGCGGATTACGCGTCACCGCTTGCAGCACCGCACCGATCAACGCCAGCCCGGCACCAACCAACGCACCGAGCAACATGCGCGGCACACGGATCAGCCAGACGATGTGTTCCTGGCCGGCGCTCCAGTCCGGCACTCCGAGGCCGAACAGTTTGTGCAGCAGAATCCGCCATACCACGTCCACCGGCACCCGCGCAGGGCCGAAGCCCAGCGACACCACGCACGACACCAGCAGCGCCGCGCCGAGGGCAATCAGCAGCCAGCCGTAGCGACGATTGATCATTCGCCGTGGAAACCTTTGGCCAGGGTTTCAACCGCCAGCACGTTGTCGATCCCCGGCGTGGCCTGCACGTAAGGGATGACGATGAAGCGCTGGTTCCTGATCGCGTCCACCGATTGCAGCGCCTTGTTCTTCAGCAGGAATTCAATCTTCTGCTCGGCGGTGATTTCGCTGTAGTCGACGATCACGATCACCTGCGGATTGCGCTCGACCACGGTTTCCCAGTTGACCCGGGTCCAACTCGCTTCGACGTCATCGAGAACGTTGCGCCCGCCGGCGGCGTCGATCAGCGCCTGCGGCATGCCGAGGCGGCCGGAGGTCATGGCGCGGTCTTCGCCGCTGTCGTACAGGAACACTCGGGGTTTCTCGGCGGGCAGGTCTTTGCGGACTTCGGCGACTTGACTTTGCATGTCGGCGATCAGCGCGTTGGCGCGGCCCTGCACGTCGAAGATCTTTCCGAGGTTGCGCAGGTCGTTGTAAGTGTCGTCCAGCGTGGCGGCCGGGCGTTTCATCACAAAGGCGCAGGACTCGGTCAGTTCATAGACGTTGATGCCCAATGGTTGCAGGGTCTGCGGCGTGAGATCGCCGCCGACGCGCATGCCGTAATCCCAGCCGGCGAAGAAGAAATCGACGTTGGCGTTGAGCAGGGTTTCCACCGACGGGTACTTGGCTGCCAGTTCCGGCAGACCGTCGAGCAGCGACTGCATTTCCGGTGTCACCGACTTCCAGCCACTGACGCCGCTGTAGCCGGCCATCTTCGACTTGAGGCCGAGGGCGAGCATCATCTGGGTCATGTTGATGTCGTGGCTGACCGCGTGCTTCGGCGCTTCCTTGAAGGTCACTTCGCGGTTGCAGCTCTGGATCGTCAGCGGGTACTTGGTGGCCTCGGCAAAGGCGTGGGTGGTGCCCAGCAACAGAGCGAGGCAAAGCAGGGAGCGCACAGTCATGGTCGGGTTATCCAGGTGATTCGCGGGTAGCCGTGGAGAGGGTGGGAATCGATCAGTGCTTCGACGCCGAACACGTCGCGCAGCAGTTCGACGGTCAGGACTTGTTGCGGGGTGCCGCTGGCGACGATTTGTCCGTGATTGATAACGTACAAGCGGTCGCAGAATGCAGCAGCGAGATTCAGATCATGGATGCTCGCCAATGTGCCGATCTGCAGGCGCTTGACCAGTTGCAGCAGTTCCAGCTGATAACGCGGGTCGAGGTGGTTGGTCGGCTCGTCGAGGATCAGCAGTTGCGGTTGCTGGGTCAGGGCCCGGGCGAGAATTACACGCTGTTTTTCGCCGCCCGAAAGGGTGGCGAACGCGTGGTCTTCGAAGCCATCGAGGCCCACCGATTTGAGGGCTTGAGTGGCGAGATTCCGGTCTTCGAGGGTGTCGCCATCGAACAGGCCCTTGTGCGGCGTGCGGCCCATGGCGACCACTTCTTCGACGGTCAGGCCGAAGGCGTCGGGGAATTCCTGAAGGACTACGGCGATGCGTTGCGCGCACCAGCGCGAAGATTGCTTCCAGACGTTGTGGTGATCGAGTTTGACCTCACCGCGTTCCGGCTGGCTGAAGCGGTAGGCGCAGCGCAACAGGCTGGTCTTGCCGCTGCCATTGGGCCCGATCAGCCCGACGAACTCACCGGCGGCCACTTGCAACGAGGCGTCACGCAGCTGGAACTGGTGATGGCAGTGGCCGTGGCCCAAGGGTGACCATTTCAGGTTGGTGAGGGTTAGTGAAGTCATGCATTTCTCTTGAAAACTATGGTGCGGCGGATATCGCTTTCGCGAGCAAGCTCGCTCCCACAGGATCTGCACAATCCCTGTGGGAGCGAGCTTGCTCGCGAATGGGGCCTTGAATCAAAAGGTGTAGTCGGCGGTGACAAAGAACGAACGAGGCTCACCCAGAATCCACTGCTGCCCCTCATTGTATTGGCTTTGCGCGTACGTCCGGTCAAACAGATTGTTCACCTGCAAGCCCAGCGTGGTGTTACGCAGGGCTTTCCACGACAGCGTCGCATCGACCACGGTGTAGCTCGGCAGCTCGTTGCGGTTGGCCATGTCGGCGTAGCGCGCATCGACGTAACGCACACCAGCGCCAGCTTTCAGGTCATCAGTGAGCGTCTTGCTCAGCCACAGATTGGCGGTGCGGCGGGGCACGTCCACCGGGCGATTGCCATTGCGCGACACCGGCACGCCGCCGACCACTTCTTCAAAATCGTCGTACTTGGCCTTCACGATTGCAGCGTTGGCTTGCAGCTGCCAGGCGTGTGGTAGTTGCAGATCGAGGCTGGCTTCCAGGCCGTTCGACGATTGCTGGCCGACCTGCTGCTTGAGCGTCGGGTTGCCCGGATCGTCGGTCAGCAGCTTCTTCTTCACGATGCGATAGGCCGCCAAGGTGAACTCGCCACGCTGATCCCAGAACAGTTGCTTCAGGCCGATCTCGGTTTGCCGGGCAGTGGACAAGTCATATTGCTGCTGGCTCGGGCTCAGGGAAATCAGCCCGCCGATGCCATCGGTGCTGGTGGCGACCTGGCCGTAGAACGAAGTGTCCTGGGTCAGCGCGAACACCAGACCGGCCTTCCAGTTGTTGCCGGTCAGGGTCTTGTCGCTCTGGCTGCCGTCGACCAGGTTGTTGCGATCCACGTGCACGTAGTCGCGGCGCACACCGGTCACCATCGACCAGCGCTCGCTCAGTTGCGTGCGGTTTTCGGCGAATACCGACATCTGTCTGGTGGTGCTGTCGAACTGATCGCGATACGGATCGGCGCTCTCGAAATAACCGGTTTGCGGGTGATACCGATCCAGTGGCTGACCGTTCGGCAATACGTCGTTGAACGGCGAATTGCTGTCGAGCTGGAAGCGGATGCGGTTGTAGTCGACGCCGGTCACGGTCTGGCTGTCGAGACCAAACAGCGAGTGCTTGAAGGTGAAGGTCTGGCGGTCGCCGACCTGTTCCTGTTTGTGTCCGATGCCGAAGTAGCCGCTGCGGCTGAGCTGCTGACTGTCAGCGTCGAAGTTGTAGTTCTCGGCGTTCTGCCAGCGGCGTTGGGCCTTGAGGTAATACAGCTCGTTGCTGGCGCTGACCGCATCGTTGATCTGCCAATCCGTGGTCAGACGCGTCCATTGATCGTTGTAGTGCTGCTTGTCGTCGCGCACGTTGTAGTTCTTGTTGCGCAGGCTGTCTTTCAACTGGCCGTTGATCAGCGGCGTGCCGAAGTAGTTCTGCGGGCGCTGATCGCCGTAATCGTGGGCGAGGGTGAAGGTCAGATCGTCGGTGGCCTGCCAGCGCAGGGCGGCGCTGATGAAGTCGCTCGATGAGTCGCCGCGATCGACCCAGCCGTTGCTGCGCAGACGGTTGAGGTTGAGGCGATAGCTCAGGGTGTCGGTCAGCGAACCACCGCTGTCGAACGCCTGTTGTTGGCTGTCGAACGAGCCGTAGCCGACGCGCACGTGGTTTTCGATTTCACCTTCGAACGGCTTCTTCGGGATCACGTTGACCACCGCGCCGGTCGCGCCTTCGCCATACAGCACCGAGGCCGGGCCGCGCAGCACGTCGACGCGCTCCACCGACCAGGTGTCGACCGGGAAGGTCACGGTGCCCATGCCGGTGTACATGCGGTTGCCGTCATACAACTGCATCACCGAACTCTGCCCGGTAAAGCCCCGAGCCTGCAACGAGGTGCCGCCATCGCCGGGCGTGCCGGTGCGACTGATGCCGGTGCTGCGCGACACCGCGTCCTGCACGCTGCGATCACCACGGGCGCGGATCTGTTCGCCGCTCAGGCTTTCGACACTGGCCGGGGTTTCCATGGCCGTGAGGTTCAGGCGCGAGCCGGCGCTGGTCGGCGTGGTCAGGCTGACGGTCTGGTCGTCATGGGCCGGAGCGGTGATGGTGCCGGTGGGCAGCGTCAGCGGGGCGTTGTCGGCGTGGGCGCTGTGGTTCAGCGCGAACAGACAGAGGCTGGACAAGAGGTACTTGTTCATCGGGGCGGTGAATCACTTCTTCAAAAGAAAAGCCCGCAGGCTCATGACAGTGCATGGCTGCGGGCAGAGCAGCAAATTTGCGTTATACAGTAACACTAAAAAATGCCGGAGTTTAAGCCCCGGCAGTTTAAAGATCTGTCTGGATCGCGCATCTCGCCTGTTTCATGATGAAGTTGAGGCAGATTCAGCTTGTCGACCCAGACGCGACAACAGCAGCCGATCCAGCAACCACACCACCACCAGCGAAGCCCCCACCAGCGGAAACACCACCGCCAGCACCAGCATGATCGCCACCCCGGTTTTCCATTTCGGCAGATCGTAGCGCAGCGGCGGCACGCCGAACTTGCCCTGTGGCCGGCGCTTCCACCAGATCACCACGCCACTGACGGCGCTGAGCAGGATCATCAGGCAGATCAGCAGCACGATGATCTGGTTGAAGGTGCCGAACATCTTGCCTTCGTGGAGCATCACGCCGATCTCGGTAGCGCGGGCAACAGCGCCGTACTGCTCGAATCGCACGTCGGCCAGAACTTTGCCGGTGTACTGATCGACGTGCAGGGTGGCGTCGTTACGCGGGTCGTCGGCGAATACGGCGATGGTGAACACACCGGTGGCGGTGGTCGGCATCGTGATGCTGTAGCCCGGCTCGACCTTGCGCTCGATGGCGATGTTCTGCACGTCCTGCAGGCGGATGGTCGGTGCAGCGGGGCCGTGTTGCATGCCGCCGTGGGCCATATGTTCGGCGTGGTCACCGGACATCGGCATCGGGGTGTTTTCCATCGCCCACGGCACGGTCTGGCGTGCGGCGTTGTTGAGGCTGCCGGCCTCGACGTCGGAGGTCGGCACGTTGTCCCACATCGCCGCCGGGAACACGTTCCACACCTGGGCGTATTGCTTGCCCCAGAAGCCGGTCCAGGTCATGCCGCTGAGCAGCATCACCAGCAGCAATGCCGCGCCCCAGAATCCGGTAACGGCATGCAGGTCACGCCACAGCACGCGGCCGCGACTGCTCAGGCGTGGCCACAGAATCCCCGCTGCCTGACCTCGCGGCCACCACAGGAAAACCCCGGAAACTACCAGCACCACGCCCCAGCCGGCGGCCATTTCGATCAGTCGGTCACCGACGGTGCCGATCATCAGTTCGCCGTGGATCGCCCGGGCGATGGCTTGCAGGTTCTGCTTGGCATCCTGCTCGCCGAGGATGTCGCCGTGGTACGGATCGACGAACACGTTCAGCTCATGGCCGGCATTGGCCACGACAAACTGCGCGCTGCGCTCGGCATTCACCGGCGGCAGGTACTGGGTGACCTGGCCTTGTGGATAAGCGCTTTTGACCTTTTGCAGCAAGTCATCGGCCGGCACGGTGTGATGCCCGGCGGGGACGTTCAGCAGGCTGCTGTACATCAGCGAATCGAGTTGCGGCTTGAACAGGTAAATGATGCCGGTCAGGGCCAGCATCACCATGAATGGGGCGACGAACAATCCGGCATAAAAATGCCAACGCCAGGCCAGGTTGTAGAAATTCGGTTTGGGCTGTTTCATCACGTGTGCTCCGCTTGGCTTGGATCTTCTAGTTGTTCTGCAACCCTTGTGGGAGCGAGCTTGCTCGCGAAGGGGGCGGCACATCCAACATAAATGCCGCCTGATACACCGCCTTCGCGAGCAAGCTCGCTCCTACAGGGGGAAGGGTTAGAAACTCATGTCCACCTTGGTCCAGAGCGTGCGCCCCGGCTCATTGATCGCTTGCGGGTCGTTGGCCGGGTAGCCGAACCCGGCGTTGCCCGCCAGGTTCAGGTGTTCGGCGTAAGCCTTGCCGAACAGGTTGTCGACGCCGGTACTGACCTTCCAGTTTTTGTTGATCCGGTAGGCACCGTTGAGCGAGAACACGCCGAAGCCTGAACTCTTGTCGTAATCCTTGCCGACCACGTTGCCCTTGTTCTGGTCGATACGGTTTTGCGCGGCGACCACCCTCCACAGTGCGCCGGCGCTCCAGTTGTCTTCGGTATAGGTCAGGCCGAAGCGCGCATCCAGCGGCGGCATCTGCGGCAGTGCCTTGCCGTCGCTGCTGTTCTTGCCCCAGGCGTAGGCCAGGGTCGCATCGGCTTTCCAGTTGTCGGTGAGTTTGTAAGCGGCACCGAGTTCACCGCCCATGATCCGCGCGTCGATGTTCTCGGCGCGGGAAGTGCTCATGCCCATCATCCCCGGGGTGTAGTCGAACAGAATGTAGTCGCGCACCTGGCCGATGTAACCCGAGGCCCAGGCTTCAAGCTCGGCGCTTTTGTAGTTCACGCCGAAGTCGAGCTGGGTGGTCTTTTCCGGCTTGATCGAATCAAACGCATTGACCGAACCCGCCGGGCCGGACTTGGGCGAAAACAGCTCCCAGTAATCCGGAAAGCGCTGAGCGTGGCCGAGGCCGGCGTAGAGCGTGGTCGGGCTGTCGGCCAGGTCATGTTCGTAACGGACGAAGCCGCTTGGCAGGGTGTCGGCACGGGTATCGCCGGCAGTCGGATTCGGCCGGGACATCATTCCCGAGCCGGTGGTCTGCCGGAAATCCCTGGCCGAGGCACGGTCGACCCGGGCGCCGGTGATCAGCCGGTCGCGATCGGCGGCGTACCAGGTCGTTTCGCTGAACACGCCGTAGTTATGGAAGTCGGCGTCCTTGGTGAACGGCTGATCCTTGTAGGTATCGATGCCCATCCCGCTGCGCTGACGGTGTTCGTTGGTCTGCGCGTCGAGGCCGGTGATCAGCTGGATATCGGCCCAGCGCCAGGTCGCCTTGATCCGTGCGCCGAGGGTGCGGCGGTCGACGTTGGACGCCATCGGCCCTGCCATCATCCCGGTGCCGGAAGGCGTGCGCAGGGTGTAGTTGTCCATCACGTGGTCGGCATAGTTGTAGTAGACCTGCGCTTCGAGCTTCTCCAGCACATCGGTGATATTGGATTTCTCGACGCGCAGACCGAGGCTTTCACGCAGGAATTGCGAGCCGTCCATGCCGCGTCCGGCGTAGCGTGCTTCGCCGTCGCCCTTGCCGGCGGTGAGTTCGATCAGGGTGTCGGCGTCCGGGGTCCAGCCCAGCGCCACGTCGCCGTTCCACTTGTCATAGCGCGAGGCGACGATGTCGTTGTTGCCGTCGCGGTAGTCATCGGAATGTGCGGTGTTGCCGATCACCCGCACATAGCCCAGCGAACCGCCGGCCGCTGCATCGACGACTTTGTCGAAGCGTCCGTGGGAGCCGGCCAGCACGCTGGCGTTCACGCGGGTGCCGAGTTCGCCGAAGCTTTCCGGTTCGCGGTCGAACAGGATCGTGCCGGCCGAGGCGCCGGGTCCGTAG
This sequence comes from Pseudomonas koreensis, assembly GCF_025447595.1. Lineage (GTDB taxonomy): Bacteria > Pseudomonadota > Gammaproteobacteria > Pseudomonadales > Pseudomonadaceae > Aquipseudomonas > Aquipseudomonas koreensis_H. The sequence goes on from NZ_JAOEJU010000005.1 coordinate 180,054, forward strand.
AGCACGGTTTGCGGGCCTTTGATCACAGTGAGTTTGTCGTAGGTCTCGGGCGAAATGTACGAGGTCGGCGCGTCCATCCGGCCGGGGCAGGCACCGAGCATCATGCTGCCGTTGGTGAGGATGTTCAGGCGCGAACCGAACATGCCGCGCAATACCGGATCACCGTTGGTGCCGCCGTTGCGCACCAGGGCGAAGCCGGGAATGGTCTTCAGATAGTCGCCGCCATCGCTGGCCGGCACCGGTTGGCGCGGGTCTTTCGGGTTGGTGACGATGGTCAGCGGCGAGCTCGGGGCGATGGCGGTGATCACCGTCGGGCTCAGCTCATCAGTGTGGCCGGCGTGTTCGTCGGCGTGGACCAGCGGGGACAGCAGGACGCCGCAAAGGACGGCGGTAGCGTGCCTGAAACGAATGCGCGATTCGTTCAGGGCAAAGGACGCCGGGGCAGAACCCGGGCGTGGGACAGCAGAAAACCTGGACATGACAATTTCCATCAAACAGTCGTAAACGACACGGCCGGCAGCCTGAAGCTGTCTTCTCAACCGTGTGCAATCGGAGGTGGGTGTTTACGCTGCGACGGGCGGGGCGCGGGTGCGGGCGCCAGGGAAGAAGGTCTGCCGGGCATGGCCCAGGCGCGGGGAGGGTGGGGTGAAGGTGTTGACCAGAGGGATGCTGAAAGTGGCGAAGCTGCCGCCGCCGGTCAGCGCCGGGCAATTGAACAGCAGGCTGCAATAGCCGCATTTTTCCCACAGCACATGGTGCGAGGATTGCGGCGGACAGTGTTCGGCGGTGGGCTGCGCATCGTGCCCGGAGTGATCCATGCCGGGCATGTCCATCGACATGTCCATGCTCATCGGCATGGAGGTCGAGGCGTGCTGATCCATCGGCATCGACTGGGAAATCAGCGGGCCGATGAAGATCATCAACATGGCGAACAGGGCGATCCAGCTGCCGCGGGTCAGGTGTTCAGTCTGACGGCGTTGCAGGGAGGGCCTGGCGCTCAGGGGGCGCATGGGCGGAGTCTGCCGGAACGGTTACTGGGCGTGCGCGTGGGCTCGCGTGGCTTCCGGCGGCTTCTTCTGCACGGCGACTTCGACGGTCACGTCACCGGCCTTTTCGAAGTGCATCGTCAGCGGGAAGCGCTTGCCGTCGGTCAGCAGACTGCGGTCAGTCGGATTCATCAGCATCACGTGATAGGCCATCGGCGCGAAGGTCACTTTTCCACCGGCCGGGATGGCCACGTTCGGCACCTGTTGCATCTTCATCAGATCGCCCTGCATCACATGCTCGTGCAGTTCCGCTGTCGGGGCGATGGGCGAGTCGACGCTGAGCAGGCGGTCAGCCGTCTTTCCACCGTTGTGAATGATGAAATACGCGGCAACGGTCGGCGCGTTCGGCGGCAGTTCCTGCGACCACGGGTGGGCGATTTCCAGCTCGCCGGCCTTGTATTCGTGGGCATGGGCGAAGCACGCAGGCAGCAACAGCGCAGCGATGACGATGAATTTGTTCAACATGGCAGTTCTCCAGAACGATTTGAAACGCAGGTCAAATGCGGGAACAAATCAAACCAGAGGGGACGCGCGGGGATTGAGGCTCGGCCATTGCTGGCGAGGTGTCGGGGTTTGCAGCAAGGCGGGCGCCACGCTGCGATTGCTTTCGTATCGGGCGAAATACAGCTGCGGCGAATGCCCCGGCAACGCCACCACCGGCGCCGATCCGGAACAGCACCAGCAATGCTGCATGGTCGAATGATTGTCACCGCTCTGCGGCGCTTTCTGATCGAGGCTGCCGATGTCGATCGCCACCATCTTCGTCCCGCTGCCGGTGCAGAAACTGCTCCACAGCAACTGCTCGGCCGGCGTCTGCGCCGCCTGCGCCACCGCTCCCGTCAACGGCATGGCGAGCATGTTGAACAGCACTGCAAAGCAGGCGATCCAGGCAAATGCGAGCCGGTGTCGGTTCATGGGACAGATCCGTAGGGTGGGCGATCAGGCGCGGCTATTTAGCCTGATCAGGGCCGATAAGTAAAAAAGCGTCGTGCGGTTTGGTGTCGCAGAGGATTCAGCCTGCTACGGCATGCAACCGCAAACCCAGCGCCTTCATGACTTTCATGATAGTCGCGAATTCCGGATTTCCAGTGCTGCTCAGCGCTTTATAAAGGCTTTCGCGACCCACCCCTGCATCTCGTGCAACCTGGGTCATGCCTTGGGCGCGGGCAATGTCATTCAGTGCTGCACGGATGAGAACGCCATCGCCAGCATCTTCGTCAAAACAAGCGTCCAGGTAAGCCGCCATTTCCTCGGGCGATTTAAGAAACTCTGCAGCATCGAAGCGAGCGAATTTTTCGAACATTGGAATCGCGTCCAGAGGCAGGTTGATACTGCAAACGTATGCTCGGGAGGCTGCTGCAGGTAGTCAGTCGGGCTTTAAGTTGTTGTGCGTAGCGTCCGATTGATTGGTAGGACTTAAGTTTTTCGCTGTGACAGCCGACGCCATCGCGGGCAAGCCCGCTCCCACAGGGTTAGCGTTGGACATCAGTTTTGTGATCGGCGTTAACCACTGTGGGAGCGGGCTTGCCCGCGAAGGCGTACTCAAGAGCGCAAAAAGCCTCAGGGCTGTAAGTTGATGGTGAGTGCGCTGATGGCTTCATCAACCGTCCAAAACTCCCGATCAACCCTCGCCAACTCCGGCCGCTTCAACACCATCACCGGCACCCCAAGCTCCCGCGCCACTTCCAGCTTCGGCTCGGTTGCGGTGCTGCCGCTGTTCTTGCTGATCAGCACGTCGATCTGCCGGCGTTCGAACAGCGCCCGCTCATCTTCCAGTAGAAACGGCCCACGGGCGCCGATGACTTCGCAGCGTTCGTTGCCGGGGTAGACGTCGAGGGCGCGCAGGGTCCAGAACTGGTGCGCAGGGATTTCGTCGAGGTGTTGCAGCGGTTCGCGGCCAAGGGTGAACAGTGGGCGGCGGAAGGGTTCGAGGGCGGTGATCAGTTCGGCCCAGTCGGCGACTTCGCGCCAGTCATCGCCCGGCTGTGGTTGCCACGCCGGGCGGCGCAGGGCCCAGCAGGGGATGCCGGTGAGTTGCGCAGCGGTGGCGGCGTTCTGGCTGATCTGTGCGGCGTAAGGATGGGTCGCGTCGAGCAAAAGTGTGATGCCTTCGTCACGAATGAACTGCGCCAGACCTTCGGCGCCACCGTAGCCGCCGACGCGCACCTGACACGTCAGATCGGTCGGCACCCGGCCGACGCCGGCCAGGCTGTAAATGTGTTCCGGTCCCAAAGTGCGCGCGATGGCCAGCGCTTCAGTCACGCCGCCCAGCAACAGAATCCGTTTCATACAAAAGCTCCCGCATGGCCAACGATGCCGCCCTGACGATCAATCGCAAACACCTCGACCTGCACCTGCACCGGCACTACGCTGCGGGCGAACTCCAGCGCGTGGCGGCAAACTTCATCACCGAGGGCGACACCCGCCGCGCTGGCCATCGCCAATGCCTGCTGACTGGTGTTCGCCCCGCGGATGGCTTGCTGCAACGCATCGTCGGCGCCAATCGCCGCTGCCCATTCGGCCAGTTGCGGCAGGTCGATGCTCGAATGGCGCGAGTGCAAGTCCATGTGTCCGGCCGCCAGTTTGCTGATCTTGCCGAAGCCACCGCACAGGCTGAGTTTATCCACAGGCACTTTGCGCAGGTGCTTGAGCACGGCGCCGACGAAGTCGCCCATTTCGATCAGGGCGATTTCCGGCAGGTTGTAGACCCGGCGCATGGTGTCTTCGCTGGCGTTGCCGGTGCAGGCGGCGATGTGCAGGTAGCCGTTGGTTTTCGCCACGTCGATGCCTTGATGAATCGAGGCGATGTACGCCGCGCAGGAAAACGGCCGGACGATGCCGCTGGTGCCGAGGATCGACAGGCCACCGAGAATGCCCAGGCGCGGGTTCATGGTTTTCAGCGCCAGGGCTTCGCCACCCTCGACGTTGACCGTCACCTCGAAGCCGCCGCGATAGCCGGTTTCTTCGGCGAGCAGCGTCAGGTGATCGCTGATCATCTTGCGCGGCACCGGGTTGATCGCCGGTTCGCCGACGCCCAGCACCAGCCCCGGGCGGGTCACTGTGCCGACGCCCTTGCCAGCAATAAAGCGGATTCCCGGCTCGTCGATCAGCTGCACGCGGGAGTAGAGCAGGGCGCCGTGAGTCACGTCCGGATCATCGCCCGCATCTTTGATCGTCCCGGCTTCAGCGCCGTCATCAGTCAGTCGACAGAACTCCAGACGCATCTGCACCTGCTTGCCCTTGGGCAACACGATTTGCACGGCGTCAGCCACCACTCCGCCGAGCAGCAGTCGGGCAGCGGCGAGGCTGGTGGCCGTGGCGCAGCTGCCGGTGGTCAGGCCGCTGCGCAGGGGCGCGGGTTGTTCGGCGGTTTCGTCACGCATCGAGGGGTTTGACCAGATCGAGCAGGGTGATCGGCAAGGCCTGGCGCCAGGTGTCGAACTCGCCCAGCGGTTGCGCCTGGGCGATGTGGATGCGGGTCAGCTCGCCGCCGTGGCGTTCGCGCCAGCTCATCAAGGTCATTTCGCTTTGCAGGGTCACGGCGTTGGCGACCAGTCGGCCACCGGGTTTGAGTTGTTCCCAGCAGGTGTCGAGCACGCCTTCGCGGGTCACGCCGCCGCCGATGAAAATCGCGTCCGGACGCTCCAGCCCGGCGAGTGCCTGCGGGGCACTGCCGCGAATCAGTTGCAGACCGGGAACGCCCAAGGCATCGCGGTTGTGTTCGATCAGTTGCTGACGACCGTCATCGGCTTCGATGGCCAGAGTGCGGCAGCTCGGGTGAGCGCGCATCCACTCGATGCCGATCGAACCGCTGCCGGCACCTACGTCCCACAACAGTTCGCCCGGCGTCGGGGCGAGGCGGGCGAGGGTGATGGCGCGCACGTCGCGTTTGGTCAGTTGGCCGTCATGCTGGAAGGCCGAGTCCGGCAGGCCGGCGAGGCGCGACAGGCGCGGTGTCTGCGGATCGCCCAGACACTCGATGGCGATCACGTTGAGGTCGGCAATGAGCGGGTCATTCCAGTCGTTGGCGGTGCCATCGATCCGGCGTTCAGCGTTGCCGCCCAGATGTTCCAGCACACTCAGGCGACTGGCGCCGAATCCACGCTCGCGCAGCAATGCCGCAACCGCTGCCGGGCTTTGTCCGTCATTGCTCAGCAACAACAGGCGCACGCCGCTAAACAGTTGTGCGTTGAGGGCCGCAAGCGGGCGAGCCACCAGCGACAACACACTGACATCCTGCAACGGCCAGCCCAGTCGGGCCGCCGCCAGCGAGCAGGACGACGGCGCCGGCAGAACCAGCATCTCGGCGTCCGGAACCTGACGCGCCAGGCTCGCGCCGACGCCATAGAACATCGGATCACCGCTGGCCAGCACGCACACGGCTTCACCGCGACGCTCAAGAACCGGGGCCAGGGAAAACGGGCTCGGCCACAACTGGCGTTCGCCACGGATGCACACCGGCAACAGATCCAGCTGACGCTGACCGCCGATGATCCGTGAAGCGCCCAACAAGGCGCGCCGGGCATTCTTGCCCAGGCCCTTGAAGCCGTCTTCGGCGATGCCTACAACCGTCAGCCAGGGGGTCATGCCATTCCTCATTACTTATCTATCGTCGGTGGGCGACATGATAACTCGACTTCCGCGAAATGACTGCTGCGCATTTGAATAGCCTGGAAGACATCTAATGTTTATGTTGTTTTTTCTCGGGTGGTTTCTTTGTTGATAAGTTTTGTTTGTGGTTGGCAATGAGTTTGTCAGGGGCGATTAGTTGTCCTGAGTGGTAAGTTTTTATAAGGGAATTGATAACGTATGGATATGTTTGAGAACGATATGCTGCCACAAGTCGCCGAAAGCACTGAAGAAAGCAGCTCGATTGTGGCGGGTAATGGCTTGCTCACTTTTTTTTCCGGGGTGACCCGTGAAGATGAGCGTTTTATCAAAGACAGCATGCGCTGGGCCGAGTATCAAGCCGACCAGCGAGTGAATAGAGGACAGGCTCCGGGTTTCTGGTTCGAGTATTACTCTGCATCGCTTCAACATCTTGGCTGGGAGCTGGGTGACCCGGTGCGGGTTACCGGCCGGGAGTTTGAAGGCGACTTTCTGGATGCCTGGTCAATATCGATGGAGCGACTGCTGAGTAGTGGAAGGCGACAGCAGATGAAAAAAACCTTTCAATTGCTGGAACACAATCCGGCGGGCTTTGATTTGTTTGCGGAAAGTGCCCGGGAATGGAATGACTTTGTATTCTCACCGGCCTACTACAATTATTATAAACATCTTGAAATAGTGATAAGTCATGTCGGCTTGCTCAACTCGCAGTGGGCGAAGAAGTATTTGTTCTGGGATATTGAATATTCCAGGTCGCAGCTGGAAGTCTATGCGCGGCGTTTCATGAACACGCCGAAAAACATGAACGCTCGGCGAGCAGAACTGGCAGAGCTGGTTCGCGATATGCGTCGTAATGAGTTTGCTCTGAATCAGTAAATTTGGTTTCTTGTTTGTATTGAAATAACTTGAATTCAGTGAAAGTTGCTAGTTGATTGAGTGAAAGTTAATTTGAGTGTGCGCCATGGAGGCGTTTTGATTTTTAAAGGAATGTACGAAATGAATGAAGTAATTGCTAAAAACAATGAAGTGTCTGATGAAGTCCTGTCTGCAGCTCAGCGTATTGCTTTTATGGAGGAGTGTAACCAACTCATCGCGGCGCAGCCCGTCCCTCGCTCTGCGAAGTTTTCGCTGAATGCCAGTTTGCCAATCGACAAGGATGAACTTAACGCAGCCATCATGGGCACAGGCATTGCCGGTTTTGATGAAAGTATGTCCAAGCGCAGCAAACGCATTGTGAAGAATACTTATATGTACGCCGATCTGGTTGCCTTGCTCAAATACCCTGCCGCCAGTCAGAAAGAGCAGCGTTACAACGAATTCATGCGACTGATGAAACTGGCGGGCTGGTTCGCGTTCAGTCAGCCGTACAATCGTTACCAGGCCACCTCCCAGAAACTGACCATGGACAACATTGCGCTGAACATCATCCACACCGCGGTGTCGGCGGTGGGGGGCTCGGGTGCAGCAGCCTTGAAAGTGCTCAAGGACGTGGCGGACGCCACCATGGACGCGCTGAAAGATGTCCCTGAAGCGCTGGTTCTTTTTGAGCGCAACGCCAAAAAGGCTGAGGGCGGCAACTTCTGCATGTCGAGTGCCCTGGAGGACAAGGACGGTACCATTACGATGGCCATCGCTGCCGTTCAGTACTTCGCTGCGGCGCAACCAACCAAGGTGCTGTTTGTCGAGTGGGCTACATCCAGCGTCAGCATCTACAACGGTTCGGCCACCATGTCGATGGACGAAGAAGACTACTTGATGGTCGAGCCATTGATCGTCAAGGCACTGACCGAACAGCGTGAAAAAGCGCTCAGCTATGAGTTTGGCAAGGCCTGATATTCATTGGAGCCAGAGGCACGGGCCTCTGGCTTTTTTATAAGGAGTTCTCGATGAATACAGGTATCGGTTTTAAAACCTTCATATGTGCCGGTACGGTGGTTCTGGTTGCGGAGGAGTTACTGGAGTCTGACCGGTGCGACGGTCTGGATGCGCTGCTTTACGCTCAGTTGGTCGCCTCTCACAAATGTCCTGATTTTGCTCAGGTCGATCCATGGAATCAGGCCAACAAGATCGCACTGAGAGTCACCGGTGCAATGTTGCTGGATAACCCGCAAGCCAGTCTGCCTGTACCGATGCCGGGCAGTTTTTCTCTCGCCGAATTGGCTCGGAGGATTTTTCAACAGTGGGTCCCTGCTGCGACCGATGAAGTCGTGGATCTCAGCCTGGATTCGCTGTCGAGCAAGGCATCGCCGACACCGGCAATGGAGGTTTTGCTCGAGAACGCCCTGCACAAAGGCAGGTGGGTCCGGTTCGGCTTCAGTCTTCTGTCTCGGGGCTTGAGCGTGTTGACGGTGTTCATCTCGTTCGAAGTTGATGAGGGCGTTGAAGGCAATCTTTTGTGGCATCGATTCAATACCGCAAACGTGCGGGGGAACATATCAATCGATGGCTACAGGGCGCTGATCGATCCCGAAGATTACGTCTTTTCCCGGGACAAAGTGATCGCGTTATTGGGCGAGCGGCGACAGAAGCAGATCATCGCGTCGGCCTGAGAACTGACGGCAAGCATCAGCGGCCGAGAGAGAAGATGCGACACGATCGGCTGTCCGACGGGCAGACTTTTCATGCAGTCAGGCAAAGCAGGCATAATGGCGACCTTTCGCCTACCACAACACTGCCTGTCAGCCGGTCATCCCTTGAACGAACGCCCGATGTCCAACGCCATACGCCCCTCGGCCTGTCCGGGGTTGCTGCGTATCGTCCAGGCGCTGGATGGCGGGATCTGCCGGATCAAGCTTGATGGCGGTTCGATCACGGCCGATCAGGCCGATGCGGTGGCCAGTGCCGCCGAGCGGTTTGCCGGCGGCGCGATCGAGGCGACCAACCGCGGCAACCTGCAGATCCGGGGCATCGGCGAGCAGTCCGCCGCGTTGATCGACAGCCTGCTGGCCGCCGGTCTCGGGCCGCGAACCGCAGCGGGCGACGATGTGCGCAACCTGATGCTCAGCCCCGCCGCCGGCATCGACCGGCAGATGCGCTTCGATACTCGTCCACTGGCCGGACAGATCCTCGAGACCCTGCAAAGCCATCCGCGTTTCCACGAGCTGAGCGCCAAGTTCGCCGTGCAACTGGATGGCGGTGAAGCACTGGCGATGCTCGAACATCCCCATGACCTGTGGTTGTCGGCATTCGAAGATCGCGGCGACACCCTATTGGCGTTCGGTCTGGCGGGTTGCCCGACGGATCGACCGCTGGCTGCCGTGGCGCTTGCGGACGGGCATGCGCTGGTGGTCGCGGTGCTGGAGTTGTTCCTCGAACTGGCCCGACCGGAGCAGACGCGAATGCGCCATCTGCTGGATGAATGCCCGGCGCCGGTGTTCCTGGAAAAACTCGGTCAGCGGATCAACCTGAAAGCCGCTGCTGATTGGCAGCGCGAAGCCGGACCGGAAGGTTTGCACCTCGGCATCCATCCTCAGCAATCGATTGGTCAGGTCTATGTCGGTGCCGCCCCGGCGCTCGGCCGCCTCGATCCGGACATGCTGCGTGGCTCCGCACAATTGGCCAGAACTTTCGGTGATGGCAGCCTGCGTTTCACCCCATGGCAAAGTCTGCTGTTGCCCAATGTTCGGGAAGCGGATGCGGCTCAAGTGCTCGACGAATTGAGCAAGCTGAACCTGCTGACCCACTTCGAAGATCCTTTGGCGCACCTGATCGCCTGCACCGGCGCCAACGGCTGCGGCAAAGGCCTGGCCGACACCAAACACGATGCCCGCCTGCTGGCTAAGCTGTTGCCACACGCCATGGATGTGCACCTGTCCGGCTGCCCGCGATCATGCGCCGCCGCACACCGGTCAGCCGTCACTCTGCTGGCGGTCGGCCCCGGTCACTACGATCTCTATTTTCGCGATGCAGCGCTGCCGGGTTTCGGCGCGCTGCACGCCCACAACCTTACTATCGAAGCGGCCGCGACCCTGCTCGCCGCCCGCTCACGGAGCCCCCTTGATGCTTGATTACATCCGCGACGGTCAGGAGATCTATCGCAACTCCTTCGCGATCATTCGCAGCGAGGCCAACCTCTCGCGCATCCCGGCCGATCTGGAAAAACTCGCCGTGCGGGTGATCCACGCCTGCGGCATGGTCGAGGCCATCGACGGGCTGCAATTCTCCGAGGGCGCCGGCAAGGCCGGGCGCGATGCGCTGGCCGCCGGCGCACCGATCCTGTGCGATGCGCGGATGGTTTCCGAGGGCGTGACCCGTGCGCGCCTGCCGGCCAACAACCAAGTGATCTGCACCCTGCGCGACGATAGCGTGCCAGAGCTTGCGCGTGAGTTGGGCAACACCCGCTCGGCAGCGGCGCTGGAACTGTGGCGCCCGCATCTGGAAGGCAGCGTGGTGGTGATCGGCAACGCGCCGACCGCGCTGTTCTATCTGCTGGAAATGCTCGACGCCGGTGCCCCGAAACCGGCGCTGATCCTCGGCTTCCCGGTGGGCTTCGTCGGCGCTGCCGAATCCAAGGCCGAGCTGGCCGCCAATAGCCGTGGCGTGCCGTTCGTGATCATGCAGGGTCGCCTCGGCGGCAGCGCCATGGCCGCCGCTGCGGTCAATGCCCTCGCCACGGAGATCGAATGATGCAGGCTCAAGGACGTTTGATTGGCCTGGGCGTCGGCCCCGGTGATCCGGAACTGATTACCGTCAAGGCCCTGCGCCTGCTGCGCGAGTCGCCGGTGGTGGCGTACTTCGTGGCCAAGGGCAAGAAGGGCAACGCGTTCGGCATCATCGAAGCGCACTTGCAGGACGCACAGAACCTGCTGCCGCTGGTGTACCCGGTGACCACCGAAGTGCTGCCGGCGCCGCTGTCCTACGAACAGGTGATCAGCGATTTCTACGATGACGCGGCAGAGGACGTGGCCGCGCATCTGGATGCCGGTCGCGACGTGGCGGTGATCTGCGAGGGTGATCCGTTCTTCTACGGTTCCTACATGTACCTGCATGATCGCCTCGCCAGCCGTTACGAAGCCGAAGTGGTGCCGGGCGTTTGCTCGATGCTTGGTGGCGCTTCGGTCCTGGGGGCGCCGCTGGTGTATCGCAATCAGAGCCTGTCGGTGCTGTCCGGCGTGCTGCCTCATGACGAGCTCAAGCGCCGTCTGGCGGATGCCGACGCAGCGGTGATCATGAAGCTGGGGCGCAACTTCCCGAAAGTGCGCGACGTGTTGGCAGAACTGGGCCTGGCCGGGCGTGCGCTGTACGTTGAGCGCGCGACCATGGCCAATCAGAAGATCGTGCCGCTGGATGAGGTCGAGCCGATGTCGTCGCCGTACTTCTCGCTGATCATTGTGCCCGGCGAACGGTGGCAAGGCTGATGACTCATTCCACACCGGCCATCGTCATTCTCGGCCAGGGCGCGCTGGCCACAGCCCGTCGTCTTCAGCAGGTCTATCCGGCCACGCAGATTCATGGACTAAAAGGGCGCGTAGAAGGCGCCGACCTGACTTACAGCGACTTCGGCGCGACCCTGCGCGAGCTGTATCAACAGGACACGCCGATCATTGCCCTGTGCGCGGCCGGCATTGTCATCCGCACGCTGGCGCCGCTGTTGCTGGAGAAGGGCGTCGAGCCTCCGGTGCTCGCCGTAGCGGAAGACGGCAGCGCCGTGGTGCCGTTGCTCGGCGGCCTCGGCGGGGTGAATGTCATGGCCCGCGAGATCGCCGCTGCACTTGAAGTGGCCGCGGCGATTACCACCAGCGGCGAGTTGCGCTTCGGCACCTGCCTGCTCAACCCGCCCGGCGGTTATGCCCTCGGTGACCTGGAGCAGGGCAAGCGCTTTGTCTCCGACTTGCTGGCCGGCCACAGCGTGCGCATCGACGGCGCTGCGCCGTGGCTTGAGCTGGCGCAACTGCCGGAAGATCCCCAGGCGCAGCGTTCGATTCATGTGGGCAGCGATGCCCGCGCGGCGAGCGCCAGTGAGTTGCTGATTTATCCGCGCAGCGTGGCGGTGGCGCTGAATGCCGATGTGGCTGACTTGCCGGGTGCGATTCGCGATGCGTTGCTGCAAGCCGGTGTGGCGATTCAATCGCTGGCCTGTCTGGTGGTGGCGGACGTTCAGATGGCCAGCCCGGCATTGCGTGAAGCAGCGCTCGAACTGGGAGTGCCGTTGCGCTTTGTCGCGCCAGCGAGTGACATCGGCGAGCTGGCTCGCGATGCAGTCCCCAACGCTCGAATCATCACAACATCCCGAGACATTGCCATCGCCGTGGCCGAACAGCCACTGGATGTTTCTCAGGTCGGTCGCCCGCGCGGGCGTCTGGCCGTCATCGGCCTCGGCCCAGGTGCGGTAGAGCTGATGGTGCCGGCGGTGAAAGCCGAACTGGCTCGCGCCACCGATGTTCTGGGTTATGAAACCTATGTGCGCATGGCCGGCCCGTTCCGCGACGATCAGGTGCAGCATTGCACCGACAATCGCGAAGAAATGCAGCGCGCTCGCCATGCCTTCAGACTGGCCGCTCAGGGTCGTTCGGTGATCGTCGTTTCGTCCGGTGATCCGGGTGTATTCGCCATGGCGGCGGCCGTGCTCGAAGCGTTGCACGAGTCGACGGATCCGGCGTGGCACAGCGTCGATCTGGAAATCCTGCCGGGTGTTTCGGCGTCGCTCGCCACTGCCGCTCAGGCCGGTGCGCCGCTGGGGCACGACTTCTGCGTGATGTCGCTGTCGGACAACCTCAAGCCGTGGTCGATCATCGAAAAACGTCTGGATCTGGCCGCCGAAGCGGATCTGGCGCTGGCCTTCTACAACCCGATCTCTCGTGCCCGTCCGTGGCAATTGGGGCGAGCGCTGGAAATCGTCGCGCAACACCGCACACCGCAAACCCCGGTGGTGCTGGGCCGCGATATCGGTCGGCCGGGGCAGACGTTGCGCGTGACGACGTTGGGTGCGCTGACACCGGATCAGGTCGACATGCGCACGATGGTGCTGATCGGTTCGTCCACCACCTGCACCTTCCCTCGTGTGCAAGGCGGGGAGTGGGTATATACGCCGCGCTGGTACGGGGAAAAACCGGTCGGATGAAAGCGCTGTCGTAACCCGTTGTTGTTTCTCTCCATGGATGTCAATAGCAAGGCCGCGAATGAAAGTTCGCGGCCTTGTCTGTTTCTGCGTGGTGTGTTTTCGGGGTCGTATTTAATGGTTGTAAAAAATATTGATTTTATGTTGTTGGATGTTTTTCTGACATTGTTTGAATTTCTTAATGTTTGTTTGTGAAGTTGTTTTGTACTAGTTTCGCCTTCGAAGGTTTATTGGTTTTCACTGTTTTCAATTGTCATGGGGAAGTTTCTCTTTTGGCTGGCTTTTTGTGCGCGCTTGTTTTTTTTGTGAGTATGTAATTTAACGTTTCGAGGAGTTTGGTTCATGCAAGAGGCAAAAGTTAATGCTGCTGATGGTGGATATGTGAAGTTTGTCAATTTGTTCAAGTTGGCAGACCTTGAACAGGCATTGTTGCCGTACAAGAACACCCGACAATATGATGCCGTTTTCCGTTATTACTTTGCCTGCATCGGTTTGCTCGATTCACCGCGGCTGCAGCATCCGCTGGCGCTGTTCAGACAGGCGTTGGGAGCGATGGGTCAGCGTCGTGCGCGTCGCGAAGCAGAGCAGGATATTGCGCCGAGCCCCGATAAAGAGGCAGCTCCCGGTCTGACGCAAATCCTTGGACGAGTGGACGCTTTCGAAGCGCGGCTGCTTTACGGCATCGAACTGATGAAAGTACCGGCGACGCAAGTGCCGAAGATACTGCACTTCGTCTGGCTCGGTGGTGGGATCGGCGAGATTCAGCGTGATTACATCAATGTCTGGAAACAGGTGCTGGCCGGTCAGGGATACCGGATCAATGTCTGGTATGACAGCGACGCGTTGCTGGCCTGGCAGGCCAATCGTCTGGTGGTTGAGGCGGCCAAGGTGGACGCCATGAAGCACGGAGGCGTCGACAGCACCTCTGACCAAATATTGGGCGAAATGTATGTAGCCCGCGCTATCGCCTTGAAGCAGCAGATGAGCGAACACATCAGTGCGGCAGTGGCGAGAAGCGAGTCTGCCGATGAGGCAAGGTTGCAATTGTTGAGCCGTGCCTATGGGCAGAACCCTCATGATCTGCGGATCTTGAAAGCAAAGAACCGGGCAAGTATCGATGCGCTGGCCGGCGGTGACGTTCGTGTACGCGATCTCGACGGCTCGGAACTATCTTTGAAGTTGCAGGATATTTACCAGCGGGAACTGCGCATGCGAGGAAACTTTGCTGCGGCGTCGGATATTGTAAGGGCAGAAGTCTTGCATTTTGAGGGTGGCAGTTATAGCGATGTGGACAACTTGCCGCCTTTGCTGAAGGAAATCGCAGGTGTCGATATCAGCGGTTTTGGTGAGGATGCACGACTCGGTGTTTTGCAGTTGATACTGGATCAAAATCCCGACTGGATGCCAGGCCGACAAGCGTTGCGGGCGCGATACAGAGACAAGCTCTTGCAAATACCCGAAGAGCATCGCACGGCACTGCAAGCGTTTGCCAAAAGCCGACCGCTTTTGACCCAGGTGTTTCAGCCACCCCAGGACCTGCTTGTCCGGCCCTACGCTTTGCGCGCGGTGGCAAAGGGAAACACGATCAGCAATGCCTACATGATGGCTCATGCCGGCTCGGCGGTACTTGAGTCCGTGCTCAAGCGCTTCCGGTTCAACTATGAGCTGATCGATGACACCGCTCGATTGGCGACTGACAGAGGTATCAGTCTTCAAGCGCATGAAGCCATGGATACACTGGCTGGCGAAGTGCTGGAAACGACTTACGGGCCTTTGTTTGAGTTGCCCGGTATGGAAGCCATCTTCGCGTCTTATCTGGCGAATGCCGCAGCCGGATATCACAACGAAGGTATCCGGCCAAAAAATGAAGGGACGATCTATTTGACCGGACCGGTCGCGATCAAGGATGGCACCGGCGATTTCGAAAAGGCATTTTTAACACCCGAGGGCGCACGGGCGTCACGGCGGGAAATGGCTATCGCACCATTGCAGACGGTCAATCAGCTCACTGAAGAGGAACTGGATCACTCCTGGAAAGAAAACGAAACGGATCCTCAGAAGTGGCTTGAGACTGAGCAGCAGCGCTGGCGCGACGGCCAATACAAGGCCCGTTACGCAGGCAATGTCACTGAGTTGCTCAAGCAGACGACCGTTGAGTTCGAACTCGGCTGGCCACTGATCGAAGGGCGCCATGTCCTGAATGCCGAGCTGTTGCAGCGTCTGGCCGAGCGCCTCGGCGAACCGTTTACCCAGGCGATGATGAGCGGCCACGACGGCCCGGTCGTGTTCGCTGAAAGGTTGCCGCTGAGCTTCGATGATCGTCAGGCCATCCGCAATCAGGACACGCGCCTGCGACCGCCGGCATTCCCTAAAAATCAGCTCGCGCAAAATCTTGGGCTGGATGAAATCTTGATCGGTCTTGGTGCCGGCTCCTGGCAACTTGAGCAGCTCAACCCTTTGCAGCGTTTGGCGCTTGGAGCATTGCTGGGCGTCGAGTCACTGGACAGTCAGAGCTTTTCCACCCTGAGCAGTGCGCTGGACAATCTGGTCAACAGTGTCAGCGAGCGCGGGACGTCCGGGCGTTATGCGGTGATCGAACGGCATCTCTATCAGCGTCGGACGCCAGCGTTCATGGCGGGGATGGCGAGTGTCGAGGATGGTTTGTGGGCGAGCCCGGTCACCGCATTGAGCCTGAAGAAAAGTGCGCTGGCCAACGCTGTGACGCTGTTTGACTGGGGGCGTCGGGTGGCGCAGATCCAGCGGCTCGCCATTCAGGAACACCGCGAAAAGGTACAGGAACGGGTGGAGCAGGTGCTCAATCAATTCGAAGCCGGCACCGCCAAAATGGTACCTCAGGATCTGTTGATGCACGGGCCGGGTGATACCGCAGCCGGGCGCTGTTTTCCGCTGGCGTTGGCGATGAGTGCTGCCCTCACGCGGGGCGAGGCAGCGACCCGCCAGTTACGCGAGCGTTTTTTCCTCGCGGTACTTGAGCCGCAGCAACCTGACTCGGCTGCGTTTCTCGGTGCACTGGAAGAAATGCGTGGCGTGAACGCCGCAGAGGTGGGTACGGCGCTGGGGCGGCTCGATCTGGACAAGGTGGTCGCGAGCCTCGAGGACTCCGCCGGCCCCCGAACCCTGATGCTCAACTCGGACAACCACTCGATGCTGGTCGCTCGAACCGTAAACGGGGCAGCAAGCGTTTATCACTTCTACGATCCGAACTTCGGTCTGTTCGAGTTCGACAGCCCCGGGATTTTCACAATGGCCCTGAAGCAATTCTTCAAGGACACGGACATGGCTCGGCATTACGCCGTGTTTGGCAACGCTGGCAGGCCGCAGTTCGATCTGATCGATGTTCAGGGTGAACAAGTGGCGGCTCTGGCCCTGTCGAGCGGCTTCAAGGTGGCCGGGTTGCTCAGGGATGAGCCGCTGCCCGACAAACCGTTCAGGTCCGTTCGTCAGCGTGTCAACAGTGCTCACGGGCGATCGCTGATGGAAAATTCGCACCTGGGCAGTGCACTGCTGTCGGCAGACAATGATTGGTGGGCGGAGCAGATTGCCGATGCGACTTCGCGCTTGCGGGAGGGTCATGACTCGGCGAAACCGCTGGTGCCGTTATTCGACTCGCTGGAGGTGACGCCCCAGGGTGGCTATCAGGTGGGCATGATCGACCCGCAGAGTGGCAACCTGGTAGTCAATGTCACCAGCCAGGATGGCCGCCTGCTGCGAATCAGGAACTACCTGACGGAGCTGTTCTTGACCTTGGGACGCAAGCGTGAAGGCAGTGTGGATCCGACCGATGCAGTCGCAGTGCACACACTCAATGCCGGGTTCGCGGTGCAGGCGCTGATGAATGCGTTGCGCGGGCGTGAAGGCGAAGACCGTACATTGACCACTGCGGTGCAGTGGCATGCTTACGTCAACTATGCGCAGCTGGTGCATGGCAATGCGGTCGATGTCGCAGGACTGGTCCGCCTGGTGCAAACCGCGTTGCGCGATGAAAAACTGATTGCACGGACCAGTTCGAAGGTGGTCGGTGAAGCCCTCGAGCCGTTGACCGGCAGAGCGCTCGGCGCTGTGGCCGGGCACGTGGCCAACGAGGGTGTGGGGGCCGTGCTGGGGCTGGCCAATGTCGGCTTTGATATTTATCAGTTGGCGAATGCCCGTAATGACGTCGAGATTGCCACTTTCGCGACTCAGCTCACCTTTGACGCCAGCAGTCTGGCCCTGGCCGGCGCCGGACTTGGCGCCGCACTCGCCGGTGCGGGAACGGCAGCCGGGGTGCTGGGAGGTGCCGGAGTGATTCTGGGAGGGCTGGCGGTCGGTGTGACTGCATTGGCGCAGAACTTTGCAACCATCGCAGAGGAAGCGAAAGCGATCGGGCTGTTTTTCGCGGATCTGGAACAGGCACATCAGAGTTCCGGGTATCGCTACAGCGACAAGCAAAGTGCCTGGCTACCGCGACCGGCACTGATCATCAATGGTGTGGACCTGAGTACCGGCAAACTGTTGCTCGACAGCTCCCGTCTGTATCCGCTGCGCGATCATTTCGGCGTGCCGGAATTCGAGGTCGACTACTCACGGGCCATCAACCTCAGCAACGAGCTGGGCTATCCGGCGCAGATGACGTTCACTCCCCCTGCCGAACAGGCCATTGTCCTGCCGTGCACGCCGCTCACCTGCTACCGCTACGAATACCAGATCCTGCCGTTTTCATCGCAACGCCATGACAAGGGCTTCGACATCGCCAGGCGTCTGGAGAAGAAGAAAACGGATGGTCAATGGTTGTTCCTGTTTTCGTTCTACTCGTTTCCCAGCCATTACATCATTCATCGAATGTCCCCCGACTATCGGCCGACCACGATCAGCGTCACGCTCGATGGGCAGGCACGCAAACTGGTCGTTCCGGTAATCCCCAAGCCATGGCACGAGCAAATCAGCTATCGGATCCAGGGTGGAGGAGGCACCTGCACGCTGGTGCTCAACCCCGGTGTGAACGTTGAGCTGGTGTCAGTGGGCGTGCAACAGAATCGCTGGATCATCGTCGCCCCCTGGGCCGGCGAGGGGGACATTGTGTTCGGCAGGAGCGGGGAGTTCAGCGTTAAAGGCTGCCAGTTCGAGGTGAGAGCGAACATCGCGCCGGAGATACTCCTGCTGATCGAAAACGGTCGGCTCTTCAGGGTCGCCGACCGCAAATGGCATCCGCTGGATCTGCTTCAGGAACGGGCGCCCGAGGGGGTGGACGACCAGCTACTGCAGGACCATCTGCAAGCGCTGGCCCGGGCTCATCGACTGGCGCTGCGCTATACGCCAATTCACGATTACCTGATTCCGTTCGAGAGCATCACGGCGCCGCGTTACACCAACGGCTGGTACGACGCCGCGCAGGACCGGATTCTTTACATCCGCAATGATGAGGTGTTCCACGATGAGGGCAGGCTGTCGGTGGTGGTCGGTGGCTCGGCGTTTTACCATGATCCGGAATCATTCGATATCTGCCAGGTCGATGCCGGCACGGGGCTGCTCAGTCATCGTTATCGATTGATGGTGCGGTTCAAAGGTGCCAGCACGATTCGCAGCGTTGAAGCCGATGGTCATGGTGTTGTGCATGTGGTGCAGGAGTATGCCCATGAAGACGGTACGCTCGAGCGCCTCAACTACTTGATTCACGAGGGTGAGCTGTGGCTGAGCTCGGTCACCTGTGCACTTGAGCCGACATTCGAGGCATTGCTCGATAACAGCACGCCTCTGACTGACTGGGTTCCGATACTGGGTAAGTGGGCAGTACTCGAACGGGTCTCTGCCGACAAGGGGTATGCCACGGTCGACTGGCAGTTTGCGCCTTACGTTTCAATCAGCTGGAGGATTGAGGAGCGTTTCCGCGACATGGCCTGGATTCGTACCCGTGACAACCTGATTGTGCGCCCGATGCCGCATCGTCACCATGCCCGCGGCTGGCCCGATTCGATTCAGAACCTGAACGAGCTGATGCTGCTGACGCTGGCCGATGACAGCGATGTGTTTGTCATCTACAACCGGAAATTCCAGAGTCTGTGTCGGGTGCAGCGGACCCTGGCACAGGAACAGAGCCAATGGTCGCACCGCTGGGTGCAGCCTGAACGTTTGACGCAGGTCACGACCGAGCACAAGGGTTATCAGGCGCGGACAGAGGATGGATTGACGTTCGAAATCGGTATTGACGGTGAAGTGCGCTTTGCCGGGCTGGCCGAGCCATGGCTCGAGGGGCGAGAGCAATGGTGGCAGGCGCTTGGAGGTGTTGCCCGGCAATACACCGTTGAGCAATTCCCGATTTTCGGTGTTGCCAATGCGCAGGGCGATGCGCGTTTGCACGCGTGGTACGTGGACGACCGTTTGTTACTGTGTGACGCGCAGCAGACGCAGGTCCGGTTGCTCGGCATGACACCGGACAATCAGTCGGTGTGGCTGTTCGAACCCGAGACCGGCGAGGTCTGGCGCCAGGCGTTTATCGATAAAAAGCAACTCGACCAGGCGTTCGGAAAGGGCACGCAATTATTGCAGGCATCATTGCTTCCCAAACCGGAGCGACAGTGGACTGCACAGCGTTATGTCGATGTGCAGGTCGCGGGGGCCGGGCTGGTGGGTACGACGCAGGAGGGAGTGGTGGTGCAACTGGAGCATCAGGAACCTCCACTGATTACGGGTGTGCAGCACGAATGGCTGGCAGCCCATGGCGACAATCCGATCGGCAACTTGCAGGCCTTGCTGGCGAACGAGGCGCATCGTCCATTCCTTTCCGTCGCCGCGCAAGATTCCAGTGTTCAGTGGTACATCGCCGACAGCGCACGGCTGATCCAGATTCCCGCTGCCGACCTGCCGGAGGATTTCGAGCTGCTCGGAATCCGTCGCCGCACGAATGTTCTGCTCCATGAGCCGCAGGAACGAGTCGTTCGGAGCTACCCGAGCCGGCGCCAGATCAAGCCGCTGGATTATGTCCGGCGCACGGGAGAAGTGCTGGTGCTCGAAGGGCGCCTGGATGCCTACGATCTACTGCCACTGGTTCCGGACGATGTACGTACACTTGTTCTGCGGGTGGGGCGCGGTTCGATGAAGTGGCACCTGTCCGAGGCGCTCATGCGCAAGCTCGACCTGATGGTGATCGACTGTCGTTATCCGCTGGGAGACCGTCCACTGGTCATGAGCCGGTTGATCTGGACTCCGGTCGACTCGCAAAAGCTTGAGGTGGCGATGGTCGACGATCACCTGGTGATCATCGTCCCCGACAGCGAACACTGTGTGCTGGTGCGGAATGCAGGAGTGAGTGATCCGCTGTTGCGCGGTGATGCCATGCTTGAGGTCAGGGGGCTGAGCCCGTGCCAAGTGTCGAAGCTGGTGCGCTGGCTAAGGGGGCGCAAGGAGGACGCCGACGGCGTGACGTTGAAAGCGCTCATCGATCAGGCAAACGCACAGAAAACCGTCGAGCCCGCCGATTGAAGTATGACGGGCAGTGACGGAAAAAGACCGCCGACGTTGCCGTCGGCGGTCTTTTCGTTTCCGGGTTCAAGGTACCAGGTAGCCTTTGACTCCGGTGAAGATGATCTGCGCTGCCAGTGCACACACGAAAAGGCCCATCAGGCGGCTGACAATCTGCAGACCCTGATCGCCGAGGATCCGCTCGATACGGTTCGACAAGTAAAGCACCACCCCGACCGTGACACTGGCCAGAGCGATACTCATGATCGCGATCAGCTTGTCATCCCAGTGCGGCTGGCTGACGCCCATCACCAGCAATGCACCGATGGTGCCGGGGCCGACAGTCAGCGGGATGGTCAACGGGACGATGGTTACGTCCTGCTGCACATTATCGGCCTGCACTGCCGGCTTGCCTTGGGCCATGCCCAGTGCCGAGATGAACAGCACGCTACCGGCCCCGATGCGGAAGGCATCCACGGTGATGCCGAACACGTCGAAGATCACCCGCCCGAACAGATACAGCAATACGCTCGATACCAGGGTGGCGATCGCCACTTTCCAGGCCAGGCGCCGTTGTTCCTTGCGCGAATAACCCCGGGTCAGGCTGATGAAGCAGGACAACACGAAGAACGGGCTGTAGAGCACCAGCATCTTCAGGTAAACACTGAATAACACGTGGAGCATGGCGCGGGCTCGCTGGTGGGGAAAGACGGGGGGAGTCTAACAGGCGCTATCGTGTCTGTCGGCTCACGACGGTTGCGTCGTCGCACGGTTCTGCTGATCACGCTGGGCCACCCAGTGTTCGATCAGCTCGCGCAGCTGCGACAGCTCCACCGGTTTGGCCATGTGCCCGTCCATCCCGGCCTGACGCGCGCGTTCCTTGTGTTCGGCAAGGATGTGCGCAGTCAGCGCCACGATCGGCGTGCGGATGCGCTGGTTGCCGACCTCCCAGGCCCGCAGTTGCTGGGTCGCTGAGAAACCGTCGAGGATCGGCATTTCGCAATCCATCAATACCAGGTCGTAGCGCTGGGCTTTCATCGCCTGCAAGGCTTCTTCGCCATTGCTGGCGGTGTCCGGTTGCAGATTGAGTTTGCCGAGCATGCCACGAATGACTTTGGTGGAAATTGTGTTGTCTTCGGCCACCAGAATGCGGAAGTCACTCGGCACCTTGACCGGTGTGGCAGGACTCGCGACCTGCGGCTGGAACACCACCTGGCCACGGTTGCGCTGGTTCAGCTCGTCGGCGAGCGTGGTCTTGAGGGTATAGCCGGCCACCGGTTTGGCCAGGATGCGCTTGATCCCCGAGTTGCGCGCGATGATCTTGCTCGGCGCATTGCTGATGCCGGTGAGCATGATCAGCAGGATGTCGTGGTTCAGGCTCGGGTCTTCCTTGATTTTGGCCGCCAGTTGCATGCCGGTCATGCCGGGCATGTTCTGGTCCAGCAGGACCACGTCGAAATAATCGCGCAGGTGCGCCTTGGTGCGCAGCAGGGCCAGCGCTTCCTTGCCGGATGGCACGGCACTTACATTCAGACCCCACGCGCTGCATTGCTGCACCAGCACTTTGCGGCAAGTGTCGTTGTCGTCGACCACCAGCACCCGCGCGCCTTGCAGCGGACTGTCGAGATCTGAAGTCGGATGTTCCAGCCGATCCGGATCCAGCGGCAGTGTCAGCCACAACGTGCTGCCCTGAGTGGCGCCACTCTTGATGCCGAACTCGCCTTGCATCAAACGGATCAGTTGCCGGGCGATCACCAGCCCGAGGTTGCCGCCCAGGCGGTTGGCCGACAGGAAGTGCTTGCTGTGCAACTCGGCATGCATCAGCGCGTCGCGTTCTTCCTGATCCATCGGCTGGCCGCTGTCCTGTACGGCAATGCGCAGGCGTGGCCCGGCGCTGCGTTCGTCGAGGGCGACCACTACCAGCACTTCGCCTTCTTCGGTTTTTTTCAGGGCGTTTTCCAGCAGGCTCAGCAGTGTCTGGCGCAGGCGTGTCGGATCGCCGCTGATGACCCGTGGCACTTGCGGCTGGATGAAGCTGATCAGTTCGACGTTCTGCTGTTCGGCCTTGGCGCGGTAGATGCTCAGGCAATCGTCGATCAGCGCATTGAGGTCGAACTGCACATCGTCCAGTTCGATCTGCCCGGACTCGAGCCGCGAGATGTCGAGGATCTCGTTGATCAGGGTCAGCAGCTCGTTGCCGGCGCTGTGGATGGTTTGCACATAGTCGCGCTGTTTGACCGACAGCGGCGTGCCGAGCAGCAGTTCGGTCATGCCCAGTACGCCGTTCATCGGCGTGCGTATTTCGTGGCTGATCTTGGCCAGGAATTCGGCCTTGGCGTTGATCTCGGCGTTGCTTGCAGCGAGGTCGCGGCTGATATTGAAACTGCTTTCGGTGATGCTGCGCTGGCGCTCGCCCAAGGCGATGCTCATCAACAGTCCACTGACGCAGATGAAGCCCATCAGGGTCATGATCAGGCCTTGTGGTGCCACCAGGGTCAGTCCCAGCAGGGCCGGCAGGATGATCAGTGTGCCAATGTTGAATACCACCATGGCGGCGACGAACAGCCGGGCAGGCCGGTAGCCTTTCTGCCAGTGGTGGAAACCGACCAGCAGCATGCTCAGCCCGGCCAGGGCCACTAGTGCATAAGTGATGATGTTCAGCGGCAGGGTGTTGACGAACAACAGCAACAGGCTGCAGATCACGATGAACAGGATGTCGCCGATCAGCAGCTTGTTCAGCGGATGTGGGCCGAGGGGGGCGAAGAAGCGGTAGGCGAACATCAATCCGGCGGGCGCTGTAAGCAGCAGGGCCAGATAGGCGCCCGGCGTCTGGATCGCATGCCAGTTCGGCAGCCAGGGGCCGGCGAGGTTCAAGAGCAGCAACAGACTCAGGCTCAGCAGGGCTTCGCACACTGCCAGCCACAAGCTGCTGCGTGAACGGGTGTAGGCGTAGCGGATCAGGTTGTGCAGGATCAGCATCGCCAGACAGCCGAACAGCAGACCGTAGATCAGCGTCTGGTTGTGATTGGCCGCGGCCATCACCGCCGATTGCAGGGTGATGTACGGGCGCAACTGGTGATCGGAGACCAGTCGCAGGTAGACGTCGAGGGGCTTGTCACTTTGCGGTAACGGCAGCATGAAGTCGCTGCTCGGCAGCGGCCGCTCCACCTGGGGCTGGGTGGTGCCGGTGTCGCGTTGCTCGATCAGGCGATCGCCGTCGAGGACATACAGATTGAGGTGCGACAGGTCGGGGGCGAAGATCCGCAGCACTTGTTCGTGCTTGCCGGGCGCCAGCCTGAAGCGCAGCCACAAGGCGCCATCGGGTTCGGCCGCGGTGAGGCGGTCAAGCTCGATAGGGCTGAATTGATTGGTGTAGCGGGCGGAGCGGATGTCGCTCAGCTGGAGGTTGCCCTGATCGTCAAGCAAAACCGACCAGCCACTGCCTTGCGCGGCCAGGGCCGGGAGCATGCAGAGCAAGGTCAACAGCGTGACGGTGAAGCCTATGGCAATCCTGAGCCAGCGCACGGCGAAATCCCTTCGTAGGTTGATGCCAGAATATAACGATGCGCAGCGTCGGAACAGTCCGGCAAGGGCGATGAGCCCCTGCCGGAAACACAGCGTAGCTTATTACTGAGACTCACCGCGTTCACGGGCAATGGCGCGGTAGCCAATGTCGGTGCGGTAGAAGCAGCCTTCCCAGTCGATGGCCTTGGCCAGTTTGTAGGCCTGCTCCTGGGCGGCGCCGACGCTGGCGCCCATGGCGGTGGCGCAAAGCACCCGACCACCGGCCGTCACGACGTTGCCGTCCTTGAGCGCAGTACCGGCGTGGAAGACCTTGCCTTCCAGTGCGGCGGCTGCGTCCAGACCGTTGATCGGCGCGCCCTTGGCGTAGTCGCCCGGGTAACCGCCGGCGGCCAGCACGATGCCGACGCTCGGGCGTGGATCCCACTGCGCTTCAACCTTGTCCAGCGCCTGAGCCAGTGCCGCTTCGACCAGCAGCACCAGGCTCGATTGCAGACGCAGCATCACCGGTTGGGTTTCCGGGTCGCCGAAACGGCAGTTGAACTCGATGACCTTCGGATTGCCGGCCTTGTCGATCATCAGACCGGCGTACAGGAAGCCGGTGTAGACGTTGCCTTCGTCGGCCATGCCGCGCACGGTCGGCCAGATCACCTGGTCCATCACGCGCTGGTGCACGTCGGCGGTGACAACCGGA
The DNA here is from genome assembly GCF_025447595.1 of Pseudomonas koreensis. Taxonomy (GTDB): domain Bacteria; phylum Pseudomonadota; class Gammaproteobacteria; order Pseudomonadales; family Pseudomonadaceae; genus Aquipseudomonas; species Aquipseudomonas koreensis_H. Next base: position 204,436 of record NZ_JAOEJU010000005.1, read on the forward strand.
GCCGGGGAGTAAGCACCCATGCCGCCGGTGTTCGGGCCGCTGTCGCCGTCGCCGACGCGTTTGTGGTCCTGGCTGGTGGCCATCGGCAGAACGTTCTTGCCGTCGACCATGACGATGAAGCTGGCTTCTTCGCCGTCGAGGAATTCTTCGATGACGACACGCGAACCGGCGTCGCCAAATGAATTGCCGGCGAGCATGTCGCGCACGGCATCTTCGGCTTCGGCCAGGGTCATGGCAACGATCACGCCTTTACCGGCGGCCAGGCCGTCGGCCTTGATCACGATCGGTGCGCCTTTTTCACGCAGATAAGCCAGGGCCGGCTCGATCTCGGTGAAGTTCTGGTAGTCGGCGGTCGGGATCTTGTGGCGTGCCAGGAAATCCTTGGTGAAGGCTTTCGAGCCTTCCAGCTGCGCGGCGCCAGCGGTCGGACCGAAGCAATCCAGGCCGCGGGAGCGGAACAGGTCGACAACGCCGGCAACCAATGGCACTTCCGGACCGACGATGGTCAGGGAAACGTTTTTCTCGGCGAAGTCGGCGAGCTGCTCAAGGGCCAGCACGTCGATGGCGACGTTTTCGCACTTGGCTTCAATCGCGGTACCGGCGTTACCCGGCGCGACGAAAACTTTCTGCACTCGCGGATCCTGAGCCACTTTCCAGGCCAGGGCGTGTTCGCGGCCACCGCTGCCAATGATCAAAACATTCATTTCAAAAACCTCGGATGACGCTAATTCTGTTGAGCGCCGCAGGGGCGCTTTTCTGTGGGAGCGAGCTTGCTCGCGAAAGCGGATTCTCAGTCACATCTGAATTGAATGTGCCGCCGTCTTCGCGAGCAGGCTCGCTCCCACATTTGAATCTGTGTATCAGTGACGGAAGTGGCGCATGCCAGTGAACACCATGGCGATGCCAGCCTCGTCGGCAGCAGCAATCACTTCAGCATCACGCATCGAGCCACCTGGCTGGATCACCGCAGTGATACCGACCTTGGCCGCATTGTCCAGACCGTCGCGGAACGGGAAGAACGCGTCCGACGCCATCACCGAACCAGCCACTTGCAGACCGGCGTGCTCAGCCTTGATCGCCGCGATACGCGCCGAGTTCACGCGGCTCATCTGGCCGGCGCCGACACCAATGGTTTGACGGTTCTTGGCGTAGACGATGGCGTTGGATTTGACGAACTTGGCCACTTTCCAGGCGAAGATCAGGTCGTGGACTTCCTGTTCGGTCGGGGCGCGCTTGGTCACCACTTTCAGGTCGTCGGCGCCGATCATGCCGATGTCGCGGCTCTGTACCAGCAGGCCGCCGTTGACGCGCTTGTAGTCCCAGGCCGGAACGCGATCGGCCGACCACTCGCCGCAGGCCAGCAGGCGCACGTTGGCCTTGGCAGCAACGATGGCGCGGGCTTCTTCGCTGACGCTTGGCGCGATGATCACTTCAACGAACTGGCGCTCGACGATCGCCTTGGCGGTCTCGGCATCCAGTTCACGGTTGAAGGCGATGATCCCGCCGAACGCCGATTCGGTGTCAGTGGCGTAGGCCAGTTCGTAGGCCTGACGGATGCCGCCTTCGGCGTCCGGGCTCACGGCCACGCCGCACGGGTTGGCGTGCTTGACGATCACGCAGGCCGGTTTGACGAAGCTCTTCACGCATTCCAGCGCGGCGTCGGTGTCGGCCACGTTGTTGTACGACAGTTCTTTGCCTTGCAGCTGGGTGGCGGTGGCGATGCCGACTTCGGCAGGTTTGGCTTCAACGTAGAACGCCGCGCTCTGGTGCGGGTTCTCGCCGTAGCGCATTTCCTGGGCCTTGATGAACTGGCTGTTGAAGGTGCGCGGGAATTCGCTGCGACCTTCGGTGCTCAGGGTTTCGGCAGCCTGGTTCACGGTGCCCATGTAGTTGGCGATCATGCCGTCGTAGGCGGCGGTGTGTTCGAACGCCTTGAGCATCAGGTCGAAACGCTGAGCGTAGGTCAGGCCGCCGGCCTTGAGGTTTTCCAGGACGTTGGCGTAATCGCTGGCATTCACCACGATAGCCACGTCTTTGTGGTTTTTCGCCGCCGAACGAACCATGGTCGGGCCGCCGATGTCGATGTTCTCGATGGCGGTCGGCAGGTCGCAGCCTGGCTTGCTGATGGTGGCTTCGAATGGATACAGATTGACCGCTACCAGATCGATCGGCTTGATGCCGTGCTCGTTCATGATCGCGTCATCGATACCGCGACGACCGAGGATCCCGCCGTGGATTTTCGGGTGCAGGGTTTTCACCCGGCCGTCCATCATCTCGGCGAAACCGGTGTAATCAGCGACTTCCACTGCGGCAACACCGTTGTCGCGCAGCAGCTTGAACGTCCCGCCGGTGGAGAGGATCTCGACGCCCAGAGCTTCGAGCTCTTTGGCGAATTCGAGGATCCCGGTCTTGTCGGAAACGCTGATCAAGGCGCGGCGGATCGGCAGGCGGGTAGTCTGGTCGGTCATCTCAATTTCCATCAAAAGCAAGGGAAGTCAGCAAAAAAGGCGACCGTTTTTTACGCGGGCGCCTTTCTGGTTTGATTGAATGCTTACAGCAGATCGTACTGCTTGAGTTTCTTGCGCAGCGTGCCGCGGTTCAGTCCGAGCAGTTCGCTGGCCTTGGTCTGGTTGCCCTTGACGTAGTTCATCACGCTTTCGAGCAGGGGAGCCTCGACTTCGGAGAGCACCAGGTTGTACACATCCGTGACGGACGCGCCCTCAAGGTGGGCGAAATAATTGTGCAGCGCCTTCTCGACACTCCCGCGAAGGGTCTGGCCTTCTTCGCTCGGGGTATTGAGGTGCTGTTTCAAATTCACGTTGTCGCTCACGGGTGTTGTTCCACTCACTAAAGTCTCGGTCATCATCGTCATGCGGCCACCCCTTCTCCGTCCCCTGTCAGGCTCTTGTAACGTTCGGCGAAGAACTCCCGAACGTTGGCGCATTGTGTTTCCGTACCATCCAAACGATTGAAGTGGGCGCGAAATTCCCTGGCGCCCGGCAAGGTTGCGAGATACCAGCCCACATGCTTGCGGGCAATCCGCACGCCCATCACGTCTCCATAGAAGGCGTGAAGGGCGGCCAGATGCTCAAGCAGAATGCGTTCCACCTCGATCAGCTCCGGCGCCGGCAGTTTTTCGCCGGTACGCAGGAAGTGTTCGATCTCGCGAAAAATCCATGGCCGCCCCTGGGCGGCCCGGCCGATCAACAGGCCATCGGCACCGGTCGCGTCGAGCACGTAGCGGGCCTTTTCCGGCGATACGATGTCGCCGTTGGCAAAGACCGGAATCGACACCGCCTGCTTGATCGCGGCAATGGTGTCGTACTCGGCTTCGCCGGTGTACAGGTCGGCGCGGGTGCGGCCATGCACCGCCAGCGCCGTGATCCCGGCCTGCTCGGCGATCTTCGCCACGGTCAGGCCGTTCTTGTTGTCGCGATCCCATCCGGTGCGGATCTTCAGGGTCACCGGCACATCAACTGCCGCCACGACGGCGTGCAGGATCTCGGTAACCAGTGCCTCATCCTTCAACAGCGCGGAGCCGGCGGCCTTGTTGCAGACCTTCTTCGCCGGGCAACCCATGTTGATATCAATAATCTGTGCGCCCAGTTCGACGTTGGCCCGGGCCGCATCCGCCAGCATCTGCGCGTCACCACCTGCGATCTGCACCGAGCGCGGCTCGGGATCGCCTTCGTGGATCATGCGCATGCGCGACTTGCGGGTGTTCCACAGGCTCATGTCACTGGTGACCATTTCCGAGACTACAAGCCCTGCGCCCAAACGCTTGCACAGCTGACGAAAGGGCTGGTCGGTGACACCCGCCATCGGGGCGAGGATCAAGCCGTTCTGCAATGTATATGGGCCGATGCGTACCGCCGACATAGGACTTCCCTGAAGTGGGGCCGGATCATGAGAGTTCGAAAAAGGGTTGGCATGATACCCGCTCTCGATGACTGGATAAAGGCTGAATTGAACAAAATCTGAACAGTTATTCTGTTATTACCGCCGGTTTGGTCGTGCGTTGCGCAGTCAGAAAACTGCCGTCAATCCGGGAGCGGTGAAGCGTTTCACTCGGGCGAGTGGAAACTCAGGCTGTAGTTCACGGCTTTCGGACCTGGATCGAGGATGTCCAGGGCGATGTGGATCGGCGTCTGCGGCGGCATTTCCGCCATGCCTTCGAGGTCGCCGTTGAGGTATTCGCCGGGTTTGAAGCGACGACTGGCGATCAGGTGACCGTTGAGGTCGGCGAAGCGCAGCTCCAGCAGCGGAAACGGCTGCGAGAACGGCGCGCGGTTATAAATGATCGCGTCCACCACCAGCGCACCGCTGAATTCCGGGTGGCTGCGCACCACCAGGTTGCTGCTCTTGATTTTGGCGATATCCACCTTGGACGGCACCGTACAGCCGACTTGCGGGCACAGTTGCTGGAACCACGGTCGGTATTGATCCTGGCGCGCCAGTTCATCGAAGTGATAGGCAATGTATTGTCCGGCAAGACCGGCGGCGGCCAGCACGATCAGCAGCAGCCAGAGCAGGCGACGGCCCCAGGGTGAACGGCGCTTCTGCCAGTCCAGTTGCAGCGGATCGTCGGTCAGATCCTGCAACGCTTCGGCGCGCACGCTGGATTCGACGCGTTCGCGCTTTTTGCGCGGTGCTTCGATCAGAGGCAGTTCGTCGTCGACGTCAACGCTGGCCGACAGGTGTTCGCGGCGGGCATTCGGGTCGATCGGATCGTGCAGGCGCAGTTGCGGGATCGGCGGTTCGTCATCGAGATCCACCGGTTCCAGTGACAACGAGGGTTCGGTGCGCTCGGGGCGGATCGGCTCGGGCTCGATGGCTTCGGGTTCATCTTCGACTTCCGGTGCGCGTTCATCTGCCGGTTCGCTGAACAGGCTGTCCGGCCACGTCGTGTCTTCCGGTTCGTGGCTGTCGCGGCGAGCGCTCAGGGCGTCTTCGCGCGGGCGGCCGAACTCGGTGGTCGGCTGGATTTCCCGTTGTTCGAGGCGGGCCAGTTCTTCGTCCAGATCCAGGCTGTCCAGATCCAGCTCGGCGGCGCTCCATTGCTTCTGGCTGATGGCGCGCGGTTCGGGTGTTTCGACGATGGCCGGTGGTTCGACAGGTGTCGGCTCGCTGACCGGCGGCTCGCTGGTTAACGGCGCCACCGGCGTGACCGCTTCCTTGCCTGCGTGTTGCTCCAGCAATTGCTTGGCGGCATTGAACACTTGCAGGCAGGAGCCGCAACGAACCACCCCGCGGGCCACGCTCAACTGAGCGTGGCTGACGCGGAAACTGGTTTGGCAATGCGGGCACTGGGTGACGAAGCTGTCGGTCATGCGGCGATCCGGATTGAGCAGGCGGTCATTCTAGCGCCGACGGCCGGTGATGCGCACCCAGCCGTCACGATTGGCGATCGGGTCGAGATCGAAGTCCTGTGCGTAGGCGGCAGCGACTTCGTCACCTTGTTCGGCGAGGATCCCGGACAGTGCCAGACGCCCGCCGGACTTGACCAGGCCGGACAGTTGCGGGGCCAGGGAAACCAGCGGACCGGCCAGAATGTTGGCGACCAGTACGTCGGCTTTGACCTGCGGCAAGTCTTCCGGCAGGTACAGCGGGAACAGTTCGTCAGCGATATTGTTGCGCCCGGCGTTGTCGCGGGAGGCTTCGAGTGCCTGCACGTCGATGTCGGTGCCCACGGCTTCTTTCGCGCCGAGCAGCAGGGCGGCAATCGCCAGAATCCCCGAGCCGCAGCCGAAGTCCAGCACGTTGCAGTCTTTCAGGTCCTGGCCGTCCAGCCATTCCAGGCAAAGGGCGGTGGTCGGGTGAGTGCCGGTGCCGAACGCCAGGCCCGGATCCAGCAGCAGGTTGACCGCGTCCGGCTCCGGTGCGGCGTGCCAGCTCGGCACGATCCACAGACGCTGACCGAAACGCATCGGCTGGAAACCATCCATCCAGCTGCGTTCCCAGTCCTGGTCTTCGATCACTTCGCTGTGGTGCTCGGGCAGTGGGCTGCCGGTCAGCAGTTCCAGATGGGCCAGTACCGGGGCGGCTTCGGTGCCGCCCTCGAACAGAGCCAGCAGATGGGTGTGTGCCCACAGCGGGGTGGTGTTGAGTTCCGGTTCGAAGATCGGCTGATCTTCGGCGTCCATGAAGGTCACCGAAACGGCGCCCACTTCAAGGAAAGCGTCTTCGTAGGTTTCGGCTTGTTCTGGGCTGATGGCGAGACGGACTTGCAGCCAAGGCATGGCGGGCACCTGTGAAAAAGATTGATTGCAGCCTAGCGGCCTGCGAGAAGCGCGCAAGTTTACGCGAGCTCAAAGCTTTTGTGGGAGCGAGCTTGCTCGCGAAAGCGGATTGCCAGTCACTTTGATGCTGACTGATGCGCCGCCTTCGCGAGCAAGCTCGCTCTCACAGGTTTTTTGTAATCTGCAGAAACAACAAAGCCGCCCGAAGGCGGCTTTGTCAGGTGCGGGCTGAAGCTTAGTGCTTCTCGCCAGCCAGCTTGTGCTCGAGGTAGTGAATGTTCACGCCCCCTTTGCAGAAGCCTTCGTCACGGGTCAGATCACGGTGCAGCGGGATGTTGGTCTTGATCCCGTCGACCACGATTTCGTCCAGGGCATTGCGCATGCGGGCCATGGCTTCGTCGCGGGTCGCGCCGTAAGTGATCAGCTTGCCGATCAGCGAGTCGTAGTTCGGCGGAACGGCATAACCGCTGTACAGGTGCGAATCGACGCGAACGCCGTTGCCGCCTGGAGCGTGGAAATGCTTGACCGTACCCGGGCTCGGCATGAACGTGCGAGGGTCTTCGGCGTTGATCCGGCATTCCAGCGCGTGACCACGGATGACCACGTCTTCCTGACGGATCGACAGCTTGTTGCCCGCGGCGATGCTCAGCATCTCCTTGACGATGTCGACGCCGGTGACCATTTCCGAAACCGGGTGCTCTACCTGAACACGAGTGTTCATCTCGATGAAGTAGAAACGACCGTTCTCGTACAGGAACTCGAAAGTGCCTGCGCCACGGTAGCCGATGTCAATGCACGCCTGAACGCAGCGAGCGAAGACTTCCTGGCGAGCCTTTTCGTCGATGCCCGGTGCCGGCGCTTCTTCGAGAACCTTCTGGTGACGGCGTTGCAGCGAGCAATCGCGGTCGCCCAGATGGATGGCGTTGCCCTGGCCGTCGGACAGAACCTGCACTTCGACGTGACGCGGGTTGGTCAGGAATTTTTCCAGATAGACCATCGGGTTGCCGAACGCCGCGCCTGCTTCGGAGCGGGTCAGTTTCGCCGAGGCGATCAGGTCTTCTTCCTTGTGCACCACGCGCATGCCGCGGCCACCACCACCGCCGGCGGCCTTGATGATCACCGGGTAGCCGACTTCACGACCGATGCGCAGTGCCGTTTCCTCGTCTTCCGGCAGTGGGCCGTCGGAACCAGGAACGGTTGGCACGCCCGCTTCGATCATCGCGTGCTTGGCCGATACCTTGTCGCCCATCAGGCGAATGGTGTCGGCTTTCGGGCCGATGAAGGCGAAGCCGGAGTTCTCGACCTGCTCGGCGAAATCAGCGTTTTCCGCAAGGAAGCCGTAGCCTGGGTGAATGGCGGTAGCGCCAGTCACTTCAGCGGCAGCGATGATGGCCGGGATGTGCAGGTAGGACTGAGCGGCAGAAGCCGGGCCGATGCAGACGGATTCGTCTGCCAGACCCAGGTGCATCAGCTCTTTGTCGGCCTTGGAGTAAACGGCGACGGTCTTGATGCCCATCTCTTTGCAGGCACGCAGAATCCGCAGGGCGATCTCACCGCGGTTAGCGATCAGAACTTTTTCCAACTTCGCAGTCATCAAAGGCTCTCCGCAGTTCAAACGATGGTGAACAGCGGTTGGTCGTACTCAACCGGCTGGCCGTCTTCGACTAGGATGGACTCGATCACACCGCTGGTTTCAGCTTCGATGTGGTTCATCATCTTCATGGCTTCGACGATGCACAGGGTGTCGCCTTTCTTCACGGTCTGGCCGACTTCAACGAAAGCTGGCGAGGTTGGCGAAGACTTGCGGTAGAAAGTACCTACCATCGGCGAACGGGCAACGGTGCCGTTCAGTGCTGGAGCAGCAGCGGCAGCAGGAGCTGCAGCAGCGGCCGGGGCGGCAGCGGCGACTGGCGCGGCGGCCGGAGCCTGCATCGGAGCCGGTGCGTAGTACTGCTGCGCCGGGGCTTTGCTGTTACGGCTGATGCGTACGGACTCTTCGCCTTCCTTGATCTCGAGCTCGTCGATGCCGGACTCTTCCAGCAATTCGATCAGTTTCTTAACTTTACGGATATCCATGAATCATCAACTCCCAAGGGTCGGTCAGGGGCGTATAGCTTGTTGTTCAAGCTGCTCTAGTGCAGCCTCCAGGGCCAGTCGATAACCGCTGGCGCCAAGGCCGCAGATCACTCCTACCGCTACGTCGGAGAAGTAGGAGTGATGGCGGAAAGGTTCGCGTTTGTGCACGTTGGACAAATGCACTTCGATGAATGGGATGCTCACTCCCAGCAGCGCGTCACGTAATGCGACACTTGTGTGTGTAAATGCTGCCGGGTTGATCAGAATGAAGTCCACGCCCTCGCCGCGTGCGGCGTGGATGCGATCAATCAATTCGTACTCGGCGTTGCTTTGCAGATACAGCAGATGATGGCCGGCTTCACGGGCGCGGCGTTCCAGATCCTGATTGATCTGCGCCAGGGTGGTCGACCCGTAGGTCCCGGGTTCCCGGGTGCCGAGCAGGTTCAGGTTGGGGCCGTGCAGCACCAGTAGCGTCGCCATCTGCGTGTTCCTTGTTATGGGTGAGCCTTCGTCAGAACCCGGCGACTATGCCGCAAAGACTTTGTGACTGTCCAGTTCTCTGCAATAGCCAGCACGATGTCCGATGTTTGCGCAAGATATGTGACTGACTGATTAAATCCGGTCATTCGCTTTGTCGACACGTTCGGCGAAGTCGCTGGCATTGATCTCGCCGATCACCCGCACATCGCGACGTTCAACCCCGTCCTTGCCGAAGAACATCAGCGCCGGTGGGCCGAACAGGCTGTAGCGGTCGAGCAGGGTGCGCTGTTCGGCGTTGCTCGCGGTGATATCGAAGCGGATCAGCCGATAGCCCTTGAGCCGATCCACGACCGTGGCGTCATTGAGCACTTCGTGTTCGATGACTTTGCAGCTGATGCACCAGTCGGCGTACCAGTCGAGCAGCAGCGGGGTGCCGGCGGTTTTCGCTTCGAGCAGTACCCGGTCCAGTTCCGCCGGGGTGCTGACGGTCTGCCACGAACCGCTGTTTTGTGCGCTCGAGCCGCTGTCGGCAAGGCGTGCCGGGGCTATCGGATTCAACGGGTCGGTCTGCCCGCTGAACGCGCCGTACCAGCAGGCCAGCGCATAAAACAGCAGGAACATGCCCAGTAACTGTCCGAGGCGTTTGCGCGGCGGTTTGTAGACGAATTCCAGTGCGCCGAGGAACAGGCCGACGCCGCCGGCCAGCAAACCGATCAGCAACAACGTGATCTGCCCCGGCAACACCCGACTGAGCAAGCCGATTGCCAGCCCGAGCAGCAATACGCCGATGCCGTTCTTCACGTACATCATCCACGGCCCGCTTTTCGGCAGCCACGCCGCGCCGCCGGTAGCCACCAGCAACAGCGGTGCGCCCATGCCCAGTCCGAGCATGAACAGCTTCAGGCCGCCGCCCAGCGCATCGCCGCTGGCGCTTATATAAAGCAGCGCGCCGGCCAGCGGTGCGGAAACACACGGCGATACCAGCAAGCTCGACACCACACCCAACACCGCCGCGCCCCACAACGAGCCGCCTTCGGTGCGCCCGGCAATCCGGTCGAGGCGGCTGCTGATGAAGTGCGGCAGTTTCAGCTCGAACACGCCGAACATCGCCAGCGCGAACACCGCAAAGAACATCGCGAACGGCACCAGCACCCACGCCGATTGCAGCCGCGCCTGCAGATTCAGTTGCGCGCCGAACAGCCCCATCAACGCGCCGAGCAGCGCAAAGCATGCGGCCATCGGCAGCACATAAGCGAGGGACAGATTGAAGCCGCGCAAACCGCCCACCTGCCCTCGCAGCACCACGCCGGACAGGATCGGCAGCATCGGCAATACACAAGGCGTGAAGGTCAGGCCCAGACCCGCCAGGAAGAACAGCGCCAGATCACGCCAGTCCCAACCTGTTACCGGAGCGGGCGCGTCACTTGCCGCTGTGTTGCCCTCGATGCTCAGGCGCTCGGTTTCCGGTGGATAGCACAAACCCTTGTCGGCACAGCCCTGATAGGTGACAGCCAGCGTGAATGCTCGGGAATCATTGCGCGGCAGCTCCACATCGAGAATGCCGTGGTAGACCTCGACGTCGCCGAAATACTCGTCGTGCTTCTGTTCGCCTGGGGGCAACTGTGCGGCACCGAGTTTCACCTCGGCAGGCTCGGCACGAAACTGGAAGCGATGGCGGTAGAGGTAATAGCCTTCGGTGGCGACGAAGCGCAGTTTGACCGATTGCGGCGTGCTCTCCACCAGGCTCAGTTGAAAGGCTTCACGCACCGGCAGGAAATCGGCGCTGTTGTTGACCGAGCCCAGCGTGGCGCTGGGTTTGCTGTCAAACAGACCGGCGGCGCCGGCCGGCAGGGCGAAGACGAAAAACAGCAGGCAGAGCAGACGGCGCATGACAATCTCGCGAATCAAAGATGCGGGAATGATAGCGGACGGAGTGCCGATTGGCAGGTTCTTGCGTTGACTCGTCTGGCCCCATCGCGAGCAGGCTCGCTCCCACAGTGGGTATGTATTCCAATGTGGGAGCGAGCCCGCTCGCGATAGCCATCTGTCAGACGCGAAAGGCTTGCACGGCGGTGTGCAACTGGCCGCCCAGCAACAGCAGGTTCTCGCCTTGCTCGCGGCCCTGGCCGATGCGTAGCAGATTGTCCCCGCCCAATTGGTGAATCCGTTCGCTGTGATCGCGGATCTCGCTGACCGCGCCGCTCTGTTGCGCGGTGATGTCGGCGATGCGGATCGCCGTGTCGGAGATGGTCTGGATCGCGCCGACAATCTTGTCCAGCGCCCCGTCCGCCGATTGCGCCTGATTGGCCGTGGCCTCGGCGTGTTCGACCTGCGCGCGCATGCCCTCGACCGATTGCCGGGCGGCGGTTTGCAGGCCGGCGATCAGGGTCTGGATTTCCGCCGTGGCGCCGGCGGTACGCTGTGCCAGTGAGCGCACTTCTTCGGCCACCACGGCAAACCCGCGGCCCATCTCCCCGGCGCGGGCGGCTTCGATCGCCGCGTTGAGCGCCAGCAGGTTGGTCTGGTCGGCTATTGAGCGGATGACCGTCAGTACGCCGCCGATGGTTGCCGACTCTTCGGCCAGGTGTTCGATCATCTGCGCGTTGCCTTGCACTTCGCCGACCAGTGCGTGCAGACCGGTGAGGCTCTGGCCGATCACTTGTTGCCCGTGTTCGACGGCCAGTCCGGCATGGCGGCTGGCGTCGGCGGCCTGGCGCGCATCGCCGGCCACTTGCTGGATGGTCGCTTCCAGTTCGCCGAGGGAATCACGGATCAGCGCGGTATCGCCGGCCTGATGTTCTGCACCGCTGTGCAAGTCATTGCTCAGTTCGGCGAGGGTGCGACTGCTGCCCGCCACTTGCTCGGCATTGCCGCGAATGGTCCCGACCAGATCCACCAGATAGGCGCGCAGGCGATTGAGCGAGGCTTCGATGTCGTGCAGTTCGCGGTTGGTCTTGCCCAGATGAATGTCGCGGCTGAAATCGCCTTCAGCCCAGGTCGACAGCGCCGGCGCGAGGTTGGTCAGGGTGCGGGCCAGGCGTCGCTGCAGGGTGTCGATCAGCAGCGCGATCAGCAGAATCAGGCCGATCATCACGCCTTGCATCAGCCGTACTTCGCCCTGGATCTGCCCGTGCTGGGCGCGCACCACCGGTTCGAGGCCGGCGATGGCTTGCTGCACGGCGGCGATTTTCTGGTGGGTCGCGGTGCTCAGATCGGTGCGTTTCTGGATCTGTTCGCGGGTGCGCGCCAGCTCTGCCGGGTAACGACCGAGCAGACTGTTGAGTTCGCGTTTGAGGCCGACACCGGCATCTTCGGCGGCGGCTTTTTCTGTGCTTTCGATGCCCATCATCGCGGCGAAATCGTCACTGCCGGATTCGCTGCTGGCGACCACGCCGAGCAAGGGCAGGGCATCGATTGTCTGGGCCTGGGCGCGGATGTTGCTGACTTCGCGCTCGACATCGGCGGCCAGTTCACTGCGTCCGCTGCTGACCAGTTTGTCCCGGGCCAGCGACAGCTTGCCCAGATGTTGAGAGGCGACCAGCAGGGGCGTCAGGTAAGTCGCGTTGCCGCCGGCGTAGGTGCTGAGCTGGTCGAGGCTGGCGCTCAACTCACGTTCGGCCTGCAACAACAGGGCCTGCGGATCACCGGCCAGTTTGCCAGCGGCCAGCAGGTCGGTCTTGCTGAATTCATCGAGGCCGGTGAGGCTCGGGCGCAAGGTGTCGGCCAGCGCCGGCGGCAACTCGCCAAGCTCTTTCTGCAAATGATCGATGGCCTGGCTGGCGCTGCTCAGGCGCAGGGCGTCGCCGCTGGCGAGGTAATCCTCGACGTTGCGTGCCACGTCATTCTGAAATTGCTGCGACAGCCCCAGGTAACGCTCCATCAACAGATACGGGCGTTCCAAGGCTTTCTGCGACCACCACAGCGTGGCGCCGAGGGCCACACAAACGGCGACCAGCAACAGAGTATTGAGATTGGTGAGCAACTTCAGGCGCATGACGGCTACCAACGGCAGAATGGTAAGCGCCTGAATTTATTGCGGTTCTGTTACAGGGTTATGACCGATTGGGTCGAATCCGATGAAAAAGTGGCACTTTGCTTTGAGTCCCGCGCGGTCTGCACCCGATTGCGTCCTTCGCCCTTGGCGCGGTACAGCGCCTCGTCGGCCTGGCTGGCCATCATCAGGCTGTCGGAGTCGTCGTGCATTTCCACCACGCCGGCGCTGAAGGTGCACCACAGATCCTGCGGCTGGGCCGGATAGTGAATCTCGGCAAAGCGCTGGCGGATTTCGTCGAGTACTTTGTGCGCAGCTTCTATATCGGTGTCTGGCATGACGATGGCGAATTCTTCGCCGCCGTAACGGCCGATGAAGTCGGTCTTGCGCAGACGCTGCTTGAGGAACAGCGCCAGGCTCTTGATCACCCGGTCGCCCATGGGGTGGCCGTGGCTGTCGTTGACTCGTTTGAAGTGGTCGATGTCGAGCATGGCAAAGCTCAACGGCTTGTTCTCGCGGCGGGCGCGGAACGAGCAGTCTTCGAGCAATTGCAGAATGTGCGTGTGGTTGTACAGGCCGGTGAGGCTGTCGCGGACCATCCGTGCCTTGAGATTGCGCGCGCGGGCGGCACGGTTGCGCACGGTGGTGATCAGGTGGCGCGGCTTGATCGGCTTGGTCAGGAAATCGTCGCCGCCCTCGCTCATGGCGTCGAGCTGTTTGTCCAGATCGTCCTCGGCCGACAGATAAATGATCGGCACGCTGACATAGCGGTCGTTGTGGCGGATGACCTTCGCCAGCTCGGTGCCGGTGCAGGCCGGCATGTACATGTCGAGGATGATCAGGTCTGGCTGGAAGTCCGCCAGCTCGGCCATGGCCTGAATCGGTTCGATCAGGGTGCGGGTGACGATCCCGGCGCTGTTGAGCAGGCGTTCGGTGTGCAGGGCCTGGGCGCGGGAGTCGTCGATGATCAGCACTTTATAGGGTTCGTACTGGGCGACGCAGGTCAGGACTTCGATCTTCTCCAGCAGGCTCGATGCTTCGAGGGTGCCGGTGAGGAATTCCTGGCCGCCGGCGCGCACGGCCGCGAGGCGGGTCGGGGTGTCGGTTTCGTGCAGGCTGAAGAACAGCAGTGGCAGCGGTTCTTCCAGGCCTTGCTGGGCTTCGGCGGCGAGTTTCAGGCCGACGCCGGCGCCGCTGAAATCCACGTCCATGACGATCGCGGCCGGCAGGCGCTCGACCATCGAGGAGCGAAACGCCGACACGCTGTCCAGCGCCTGGGCGCTCAGGCCGAAAAATTCGAGCTGCTTGGCCAGCCGCTCGGCGCGGTCGTGATCCTGCAGCATCACGTAGATCGGTTTGCGCAGGGGCGGCAGGAACGTCTGGTCGAGTTGATCACCATGGCGCAGGCCGGTGCGCGACAAGCGCTGCATCAAACGGTTGAGATCGGTGATCAGGCCGCTGCTCAGGCGTCCGCGATTGGCGTCCACCGCTTCCAGCGACTGACTGATGTGGCGGGCCAGTTGCGTGTGTTCGGGCTGTTCGAAACGCTCGGCAAAACGCAGCAGGCGCAGATTGGCCTCGCTTAGTTCGGCGAGATCGGCAGTGGACCACTCACTGCGTTGCAGGCGCTGCCATATCTCAAGAATCTGACGTGCCTGATGAATTACCCGCTGGGCAAAGTGGTGCTTGAGGCGCTCACGGCTGGGGTCTTCTGGCTCGGTCATATCCTGACTACTAGTTAGGCTGCATGCTGAGATCGACTGGTGGCTCTATGCTAGCACCTCTTTTCCCTTACATGAGTGTCGTACGTCAATAATCTGCGGTGCGTCACCATTCAGTTTGTGACCGTTTGGTTTTGTACTGGACTTGTACGTCGATCAAATGCCCGGAAACAGGGCGTTTCAGGAAGTTTCCCAGGCTTTATGAGGAAGCTTCTGTGTACTTGGCGGGCTTCGTCTGTCAGGGCTTTCTGATTTTTCGCCAGAGCGGTTTTGGAGAGGGGACAGACTGGTAGGGTCAGGGAAACCCCTACGAGAAATCTGCCCGGACATGACCCAGTGTTTCAACGAACACCCCACTGATGCTCTGCGCCTGAACCATCCCGCCACGCCCGTTGCCGACTGCCAATGCAATGAAGAAACGCTGTATGGCGAACGGATGAGGGTGACAGAGGTGCCGGTGTTGACCTGCCAGTGCGTTTGGCGCGCCTATCAACTCGAAGCCGAGAAAATCGTCGCCCCTGAAGGTGTCCTGATCGCCGATCCGGTGCAACGCAATCGGGCGATCAACGCCGCGTATGCCCGGCTGTGGCTGCATGATTCGCGGTTCCAGTGGGCCGGGCTGGCGGCCTTCGCGTCCAAGCAGGTGGGCTGCGGATTGCTGCATGCGGCCGACAGTATCGAGCTGATTCACCAGGAGCATGAGGCGCGGCAGCGGGTACGGGAAGGGCGCCGTGAGTCCGGATTGCTCACCCCTGAGAACATGCCCGAGCAGACCGAGCAGTGGCGTAATTACGAGGCGGCGAGGGCGCGCAACCCCATACCTTCGCTGGATTTCCGTACTTCGGGTGAAGAGCTGTCATTGGTGCAGCAACAGTTCCGGCACGTGTACGACATGATGGCGATGGGCAATACCACGCTGTTTCTGGACGTTTATCCGCTGCATCGGTTTTATGCGGTGCGCGGGTTGGGGGAGTTGAAGAAGTGTCTTGATTACCGGGGAGGAATTTACGGGCATGCACGATTTCCGGTGCTTTGGCCAATTGGAGAAGAAATACTTTCCTTCGGATTGGCATCCAAAGAAGTCCTGAAGGGCTTTGAGGCGATAGAGGCCGGAAATGTCGCCGAAAGTGTGGAGCATCTGGCGTTTCACGAGCAGCGAAACATTCTTCAGCCCGCCATTTATGAAAATCGTCATCTGGTGACACTGTTGCGTGGTAACCACTTTTCTTACGTTACCGATTTCCCTTCCGGCGTGGCTCAGGCCATCGAGTTGACGCTCACCAGTCAATGCACGCGCGTCGATGATGGACGAACCATCGGTTTTGGCAGCAATCCGTTGGCTGATCTGTCCGATATCGATCAGCGGATGGAGTTCGTGCTTCGGGCGGCAGCCCGTTTTGACCAAATGCTCAACGACCGCAACAGAGAGGTTTTGGCGCAATCCATCAGAGAAATTGCCGTCAAAGAGGGCGCTTGATGAGCTTGCGATCCTTTCTGCCCAATTGTCACCGTTGGGCGTGGCTGGTGGTTGGTTTTGGCTTTGCGTTGGCCGCCACACGTCAACTGACGCAGCCATTGTGGGACGACCCGATGATTGCCTTGGAGATCGGTGGGACTTACGAAAATATGCGCGAGTACTCAACCGCCCCCTTCAGCCGGTTGATTCGTGGTCATGTTTGGGGTGGCATGCCGAAGGCGGATGCGCGAATGCGATTTGTCGATGTGAAGTACGGATTCGAAACGCCGCTGGCCCGATTTTTCTCGGTTGGCTTCAATGACAACGTGATCTTTGATGTACGTATGTCGCCGCAAGTCGAGCCGTTATTGATCGGCGATGCCATGAAGGTCGTACTTGATCTGCAAGCTCAGTGGTGCGCCACGGGGTGGAAACCGATGGGCCTGCCGCGACGTCCTACCATGGCTGATACGCCCGAGTGGCGGATCTATCTCAGACACAGCGTGATTCCCGGGATTTCCTATTGGCAGGCCGGAGACAAATATCAGGCGATGCTGGTTCTTGCACGGTTTCGAGACTCCAGACACCCCGACCAGGAACGCTATCTCATCACCCTCGCCGTTGCCGAGCCGTGGATCCCCTTCGACGAAATCGAGAACCTCTACGAAGAACCCCACCCCTTTCCCCCGCCCCAACCCAAACAAGGAGCAATACCATGCCAAGCCCAGCCTTCATGACCATTTATGGCAGCCGCCAGGGCTTGATCAGCGCCGGTGCCTTCACCGAACCGTCGGTGGGCAACAGCTATCAGAGCGGGCGTGAAGACAAGATCATGGTTCAGGCCTTCAGCCACTGCATTCTCCTGCCCAAGGGATCGGGTGCCGGGCGGCGAGTGCACAAGCCTCTGGTCATTACCAAAGTGATCGATAAGGCGTCGCCGCTGATCCAGATGGCAATGTGTTCCGGTGAGCTGCTGAGCAAGTGTTGTGTGGAGATGTATCGCACCTCGGCCCAAGGCACCCAGGAGCATTTCTATACGATTGAACTGGAGGACGCGCAGATAGTCAGCGCCGAGGTCTTTATGCCGGATTGTCAGGACCCGGCGACGTCGCACCTGACGCAACGGGAAAAAGTCCACTTCAGCTACCGCCGCATCTACTGGCGGCACGAAATCAGCCGGACGATGGGCTCCGATGAGTGGCAGAGCGAGGGGCAGGCGTGAGGCTGGTTCATTATTCGCACCTGACCGAAAACGAGCGCTCGCATGTCTATCCGGTGGATCAGGCGCTGGAACGGATCTGCCAGGTGCTACTGGAGCAGCAATTCCTCGAAGGTCTCGATCAGTTGCGGGCAGGCCTGATGCTCGATCTGGACAGCGAGGTGCTGGAGCAGATCGAACACGGCGAATGGCTGTTGCTCAGGGCGCAAGCCGATTACGGCGAATGGCCTGCCGCCCAGGCAGCGTTCGATCAGGCGGTACAGGACCTGAAGAACAATCCACTCGCCCAGCCAACCAGAACGCCCCGAATCTATCGTCTGGTCGACAGCATGACCGGCGAGCCATTGCCGCAGCAGGACTACATTGCAACGGTCGATGGCGTTCCCATCCAGCGCCGGACCGATGCCGAGGGTATCGCCCATCTGTTCCTGGCGGATGACGTGCGGCAGGTTTTCATGAGAATTTTCAACGTCTGAAGCAGGGCGTCTATCCTTTGGTTCGCTCACGACATCCGTTTGTTTTTTCCTTGGTCCGCAATCGCGGGTGCCGGGCCGAGGCACGTTGTTGTATGGTTGTGGTCGAACCGTTGAACCCAAGTTTTGAAAGGATATCGCCATGCTGGACTGGAAGAACCGCGCGGGCAGCGCGCCTGAACGTGCCGCCGAGCCGAAGTCGGCAGCGCGCAGTTATGTTGGCGGGCTGTTGTTCAGCCGCGCGCTGGCCACGCTGGTCGCCATTTACCTGTTGGTGACCATTGGCCTGGGCTGGTACTGGAGCCAGGAGCCCGCATTGTTTCCCGTGGCGCAGAACGCCCAGGTTGCCGCCGAGAAGGAAGGCAAGCAGATGGTGGTCGGCTACACCACCGTCGAAACCCTGAAAACCGTTGCCGGCACCTTGCTGGACAAACCGGGCGGCTACATTTCCAACGACCGTTTCCCGCCGGGCCTGTGGATGGACAACATGCCGAGCTGGGAATACGGCGTACTGGTGCAAGTGCGCGATCTGACCCGTGCCCTGCGCAAGGACTTCGCCCGTTCGCAGTCGCAATCGGCTGAAGACGCCGACCTGGCCAAGGCTGAGCCGCGCTTCAACTTCGACAACAAGAGCTGGGTCCTGCCGTCCAGCGAGTCGGAATATCAGGAAGGCATCAATTCCCTGAGCCGTTATCAGGCGCGCCTGTCCGACCCGACTCAGAAGAACGCACTGTTCTATGCCCGCGCCGACAATCTGAACAACTGGCTGGGCGATGTGGGCACCCGTCTGGGTTCGCTGTCGCAACGCCTGTCGGCCAGTGTTGGCCGGGTCAAGCTCAACACTGCGCTGAAAACCGAAGTGCCGGCAGTGGGTGAAGTGCCGCAGGTCGACGAGGAAGTCGTCGAGACTCCGTGGATGCAGATCGACAACGTGTTCTACGAAGCTCGTGGCCAGGCCTGGGCGCTGTCGCACCTGCTGCGCGCGATCGAGGTCGATTTCGCCGATGTGCTGGCGAAGAAGAACGCGACCGTCAGCGTGCGTCAGATCATTCGCGAACTGGAAGCATCCCAGGAGCCGGTCTGGAGCCCGATGATCCTCAATGGCAGCGGCTTCGGCGTGCTGGCCAACCACTCGCTGGTGATGGCCAACTACATTTCCCGGGCCAACGCCGCCGTGATCGATTTGCGTCAACTGCTCAATCAGGGCTGAGTCATGGACGACAGCGCCAAAGAGGCGGCCCACCGCGCCGCCTCGGATGCCGAACAGATCGCCTGGGTCGACGAGCAGGACAACCTGCTCGGCTCTCTGGTACGGGCCGACCTGCGCGAGCGCGGGCTGATCGGTCGTGGCACCTACATCATGCTGTTCAACTCCGCCGGTGAACTCTGCGTGCATCGGCGTACGTTGAGCAAAGCCATTTATCCCGGTTACTGGGACGTGGCGGCGGGCGGCATGGTGCAGGCGAATGAGACCTACGCCGAGTCGGCGGCCCGTGAGCTGGAAGAAGAGTTGGGAGTGAGCGGCGTCGAGCTGACGGCCCACGACCATTTCTACTTCGAGGACACCGGCAATCGCCTCTGGTGTTCGGCGTTTTCGGCGGTGTGGGACGGGCCGTTGATCCTGCAGCCCGAAGAAGTGCTCGAAGCGCGCTTCATTCCGGTCGAGCAGGTCATGTTGGAAATCCAGCAAAAGCCTTATTGCCCGGACTCTCTGGCCGCGTTGAAACGCTATCTGAAGGCTCAGCAAAGCGACGTCGCAAAGAACACATAAATTGGCGCCGATTGGCACTTAGCAATCGGCGTTTTTGCCGTTACACTGCGCGACCTTTTCAAGCTGTGCCGGCCCGCGTTCATTAGCCGATGGCACAGTAGCGCTGCCCCTGCCTGAGTGGGGCTTCGCGGTCGATAGCCTTGCCCAAGGCTGCGATCAGTCTTTGTCCTCCCGAGAGGATTGCCGGTGGCCAAAAAAGCCGCATCCTTCGCCGCCCTGGGCGGCCTGGTATTTTCCACCGACGCAGGTCGTCATTGCCCGGAATGCAGCAAGCCGGTGGACGCCTGTATCTGCAAACAAACCGTGATCCCGGCTGGCGACGGCATTGCCCGCGTGCGCCGCGAGAGCAAGGGCCGTGGCGGCAAGACGGTGACCACCATCACCGGCGTGCCCCTGGCCGAAGACGCGCTCAAGGAGCTGGCGACAACGTTGAAGAAACGTTGCGGCACCGGTGGCGCGCTCAAAGACGGGGTCATCGAGATTCAGGGCGACCATGTCGAGCTGCTTCTGGCCGAGTTGGTCAAGCACGGTTTCAAGGCGAAGAAGTCCGGCGGCTAGCAGCCTCTGTGAAACCCACCGGCGGCTTGATTCAGCTCCAGAGTTCCTGGGTCTGACGTCGTTTCCATGGTTTTCACAGAGCCTGTTCATGAACGGTTTCTAAACTCAACGCTGTCAGCGCGGTCTACCGCCCCGCTGACGAACCGTCATTTTCATTCTTTAGACTGCGCCGGCCTGAGATCAGGCGACGCACTATGACTTCTTTATAGGGGACTTCGATGTCCGTACGACGCACACGCAAAGACGATGGCAGCCAATGGACAGTTGCGGACAGCCGCAGTGTTTACGGGATTCGCCATTGGGGGGCCGGGTATTTCGCGATCAATGACGCCGGTCGCGTCGAAGTTCGTCCGAACGGCCCGAGCAGTTCGCCTATCGATCTGTTCGAACAAGTCGACCAGTTGCGCAAGAGCGGCTTGTCCTTGCCGCTGCTGGTGCGTTTCCCCGACATCCTGCAAGACCGCGTCCGTCAGCTGACCGGTGCGTTCGATGCGAACATCGAGCGGCTGGAATACCAGAGCAAATACACCGCGCTGTACCCGATCAAGGTCAACCAGCAGGAAGCGGTGATCGAGAACATCATCGCCACCCAGAACGTTTCCATCGGTCTGGAAGCCGGCTCCAAGCCTGAGCTGCTGGCGGTGCTGGCACTGGCGCCGAAGGGCGGCACCATCGTCTGCAACGGTTACAAGGACCGCGAGTTCATCCGTCTGGCGCTGATGGGTCAGAAGCTCGGCCACAACGTGTTCATCGTGATCGAGAAAGAGTCCGAAGTCGGTCTGGTGATCGAAGAAGCCGCCTCGCTCAAGGTCAAGCCGCAGGTCGGTCTGCGTGTGCGTCTGTCGTCCCTGGCGTCGTCGAAGTGGGCGGACACCGGTGGCGAGAAATCCAAATTCGGTCTGTCGGCGGCGCAACTGCTGTCGGTGGTCGAGCGCTTCCGCGCGGCTGGCCTGGATCAGGGCATCCGTCTGCTGCACTTCCACATGGGTTCGCAGATTGCCAACCTGGCTGACTACCAGCACGGCTTCAAGGAAGCGATCCGTTACTACGGCGAGCTGCGCAACCTCGGTCTGCCGGTCGATCACATCGACGTCGGTGGCGGTCTGGGTGTCGACTACGACGGTACGCATTCGCGCAACGCCAGTTCGATCAACTACGACATGGATGACTACGCCGGTGTTGTGGTCGGCATGCTCAAGGAATTCTGCGACGCGCAGGCCCTGCCGCATCCGCACATCTTTTCCGAAAGCGGCCGTTCGCTGACCGCGCACCACGCGATGCTGGTGGTGCAGGTGACTGACGTCGAGAAACACAACGACGACGTGCCGCAGATCGAGAACAAGGAAGCACTGCCGGAAACCGTGCAGTGGCTGGTTGACCTGCTCGGCCCGACCGACATCGAAATGGTCACCGAAACCTACTGGCGCGCCACCCACTACATGAGCGACGTGGCCGCCCAGTACGCCGACGGCAAGCTGACCCTGGCTGAAAAAGCCCTGGCCGAGCAGTGCTACTTCGCCGTGTGCCGCCGTCTGCACAACTCGCTGAAGGCGCGTCAGCGTTCGCACCGTCAGGTGCTGGACGAACTCAACGACAAGCTGGCCGACAAGTACATCTGCAACTTCTCGGTATTCCAGAGCCTGCCGGACACCTGGGCGATCGATCAGGTCCTGCCGATCATCCCGCTGCACCGTCTCGACGAAGAGCCGCTGCGTCGTGCCGTTCTGCAAGACCTGACCTGTGACTCCGACGGCAAGATCAACCAGTACGTCGACGAGCAGAGTATCGAGACCAGCCTGCCGGTGCATGCGCTGAACGAAGGTGAAGACTACCTGCTGGGCGTGTTCCTGGTCGGCGCCTATCAGGAAATTCTCGGCGACATGCATAACCTGTTCGGTGACACCGACTCGGTGAACATCTACCAGAACGCCGACGGCAGCGTGTATCACGCAGGTATCGAAACCCACGACACCATCGAAGACATGCTGCGATATGTGCACCTGTCGCCGGAAGAGCTGATGACCCACTACCGCGACAAGTGCGCCAGTGCCCGCATCAGCGCGACCGAGCGCACCCAGTTCCTCGATGCATTGCGCCTGGGCCTGACCCGCTCCTCCTACCTGTCTTCCTGACGACAGGTTCCGAATCCATCAGGTTGTCTGAAATTTTCCCGCACGTAGCGGACGTTTCAGATGACCTGGTGAGACTCTTCTTTTTCTTTTCGCGAAACGACTGTCATTCAGGCGAGCAAAGTGATGTCGTCTGCTTTTCGCGTAGGTCATTTCCGAATCTGTACTTCGGCACTCTACTCGGCCATGCCGCTCGGCGAGAATCCCCGGCCGCCCCCCCTGTAGAGAATCGCCCATGTTCGATCCAGCCCACGAGCCGTCGTTTCGTCTCGATGTAGCGGGGCTGTCCGCCCCGTTTGAAGTCCTGGCATTCACGGGTTTCGAAGCCATCAGCGAGCCTTTTGCATTTGAGATCGACTTGCTGGTCAATGACCCTCATCTGGACCTTGCCGGTCTGATGTATCGCCCGGCGCGCCTGTGTTTCGGGCCTTCTGGCAATGGCGTGCACGGGCAGTTGCATAGCCTTGCCCAGCATGAACATGCGCTCGGCCCCCGTTTGTGCCGGGCGCGGCTGGGGCCGCAGTTGAGTTGCCTGGGCCTGCGCTACAGCCAGCGCATCTTCAGTGACCGCACGGTGCCGCAAATTCTGGATCAGGTGCTGCGCGAGCACGGTATCAGCGCAAGCCGGCGCCGATTCGAACTGCAGGCCGATCATCCGTCCCGGACTTTTTGCACGCAGTATGGCGAGTCGGATCTGCAACTGGTGCAACGGTTGTGCGCGCAGGCCCGGATTCACTTTCACTTCGAACATGGTGCCAGAGGACATTGCCTGGTGTTCGGCGATGATCCGGCCCGGCTGCCGCGAGCGGGCGTCTTGCGATTCGACGGTGAAGGTCGCGGGTCGCCGCTGACAGTGCGTCGCTGGCAGATAAGCGAGCACGCCCACAGGGGCGGCACGCGATTGCAGTGCATCCGCACGGCACAAGGGGAGTGCGATCAGGCTACCCTGCGCAGCGGCCAATGGCTGGCGTTGTTCGGTCACCCCATTGCGCATGCCAACACCCGTTGGTTATTGACCCGGATCGAGCACCGGGCGGATCCGTTGCTTGATCCGCCTTACAGCAACCGGATCTTTGCTGTCGATCATCTGCCCGTGGTCCCGGTGTCCACTGAGGGTTTGAGGAGTCGCATGCGCAGTCCGCAGCGTGCCTGGGTCGTGTCGGTCGAGGAGCAACAACCGGATCCCGCGCGCGCGGTTGCCGTTCAGTTTGACTGGCTTTATCAGGGTGAAGGCGCAAGTCCCAGCCACTGCTGGCTGCCGCTTGCCCCGGCGCTGGCTGATGTGCCGTCGGCGCTGTTGCAGGAAGGTCTGGAGGTGGTGGTGAGTTTTCTGGAAGGCGATCCCGAGCAACCTGTGATCAGTGGCGTCTTGCAGGCCCCGGCAGTCGAAGCATGCATTGAGGAAGAAGAACGATTGTCGCTGCCCGACCACCTGGCAAGCGAAGGTCTGTCGCACTGGCTGAAAGCGGCCGAACCATTATTGCTGTTATGCCTGATCCCCGGGGGCGGCAGCTATAAGCATTGCGCCGCATCAATGTGCAGTTGCCGAGTGGTCGCCGGACTGAAAACGAGCGAAGGAAGATGAGCGCCGCGACACCGGGGCAGCATGCGCAGTGGTTGTTGCTGGACTCTGCACAGGCACCACAGGCGTTGACTACCCTGCGTCAGGGGTTCGCGGGTGTACGCCGCCAGAAACTGTTTGAAGGTACGGAGTTTCAGCCCGTTAGCGAGCAGGGGCCATTGTTGATCGACCTGCGCGAATGCATGGCGCTGTCGGCGCTGTGTCACACCGATCCGCAGACCTGGTGCGGGTTGCTGTTAGGCAGCGATGCCACGACCGAATCGCTGCGTGCGCATTTACAGCGGATGCTGACGGTTTCTGTCGGCGTGAATCATCGTGCGCTGCTCAATTACTACGACCGGCAGACGGCCAGTTACTTTTTCGATGCCTGTGATGCGCGTCAATTGAGTTGCTGGCTCGGACCGATCAAATGGCTGCGCTGGTTCGGTGGTACCTGGGCCGACCGGGCGAGCGGCAGCCTGGGATGGCAGCAACTGCGCAATCCGGGGCTGGACGTCGAGCCACTGCAGATTGAACAGGGGTTGACCCGTCATCAACGCGAGCACCTGCATCGTTGCCTGCTGGAACAACATGTCTGGCGCTGGAGTCAATCGACGGGAACCGATTACCGCACACTGTCCTCCCACCTTGAACAGGGCCTTTCGCTGGGTTTCAGCGATCGGGCCGTGCTGGACGACTGGTTGTGGCTACGCTTGCAGCATCCACGCGCAGAAGTGGTGCAACCGCCACAAGGGTTGACCCAACAGGAGCGGCTCGAACATCTGCGTCGCCGCTGGCAGAACAACCAACCCTGACACGAGGTTTCGCGCGCATGGCCCATTTTTTACGGCACTGGTTCGGCGCGATCCCCGCGGGTTTTCTGCTGTTGATTCTCAGTGGTTGTTCGCCGCTTGAAATACTCGACGCCCTGACGCCGCAAGACTCCTTCGTCAAAACCGCGAGCATTGCCTATGGCGACGATCCGCGTCAGGAGCTCGATGTCTACGTGCCGCGCCACCTGCCAATGGGCGCCCCGGTGGTGGTGTTTTTCTATGGCGGCAGCTGGAACAGCGGCGACCGCGGTGATTACGGTTTTGTCGGTGAGGCATTGGCCTCACGCGGCATCGTGACGGTGGTGGCGGACTATCGGTTGTACCCTCAGGTTCGCTATCCACAATTTCTTGAGGACGGGGCCCGGGCCGTTGCGTGGACCAAGGCCCATATCCATGAGTTTTCCGGCAACCCCCGGCGGCTGTACCTGATGGGACACAGCTCCGGGGCCTACAACGCCTCGATGCTGGCGCTGGATCCGCGTTTGCTGGGTGCGGTCGGGATGTCCCCGGCGGACCTTAGTGGCTGGATCGGCCTGGCCGGCCCTTACGATTTTCTGCCGATCAGGAACCCGCAAGTGCGTCCGGTGTTTTTCTGGCCGGACTCACCGCCTCAATCACAGCCGATCCGGCATGTCAGCGCCGGTGCACCACCGGCGCTGCTGATAGCGGCGAGCCGGGACAGCCTGGTCGATCCGGCCCGCAATACCGGTGGCCTGGCGCGAACCCTGCGCGAAGTCGGCGTGCCGGCGCAGGATTTGTACTACTCCCGCCCGAATCACATGACGCTGGTGGCTGCATTGTCGCAGCCGCTGCGGTGGCTGGCGCCGGTGCTGGATCAGATTGTCGGTTTTATCCGGCACACGCCCGCCTCAATGAGCCGCGCCGGCGAACCAGCCGTCGTTGCGCCGCAGTCGCCACGCTAACGTGCCGAGGGTCAGGCTACGCAGCACCATGAACAGCAGGAATGAAATCCACAACCCGTGATTGCCCAGCCCGCTCAACACCCAGGCGAATGGCAGCAGCAGAGCGACCGTCAGCAGCATGCCGTTGCGCATTTCCCGGGCGCGGGTGGCGCCGATGAACAGGCCGTCGAGCAAATAGCTCCAGACGGCAATCAAGGGCAGCACGGCGAGGTAGGGCAGGTAGATGAATGCGGTCTCGCGCACGCTCTGAATGTCGGTCTGCATTTCGATAAACAGGTGACCGGCAAACAGAAACAGTGCCGCAAAGCCCAGGCTCGCCAGCAACGACCAGCCACCGGCAACCACCAGCGAGCGGCGCAGTGACAGACGATCACGGGCACCGATGGCGTGTCCGCACAGGGCTTCGACGGCATGGGCCAGACCGTCCAGCGCGTGGGCGGTCAGCAGCAGGCCGTTGAGCAGCAGCGCATTGGCCGCAACCGTGGCATCGCCCAGCCGGGCACCCTGCACGGTGATCAGGAAAAACACCGATTGCAGGGCCAGGCTGCGAATGAAAATGTCCCGGTTGACCGCCAGCAGCGGGCGCCAGCTCTGCCAGACCTTCAGTGCGGCCCAGGCGATATGGCCGGGATAGGCACGAAGCGCCTTGCGAGTCATCCACAGGCCGAGCAGGGCGCCACTCCATTCGGCGATCACCGACGCTCGCGCCGAACCGACCACGCCCCAGTCCAGGCCAATCACGAACCACAGGTTGAGCACGATGTTGATCAGGTTGGTGCTCAACAGAATGGCCAGCGGTGCGCGGGCGTTCTGAGTGCCGAGGAACCATCCGACCAACGCATAGCTGGCCAGCGCCGCCGGCAGCCCGAACAGTCGGGTGTGGAAGAAGTCGCGGGTCAGTTGATCCAGCTCCGCTGATGGTTGCATGAAATGCAGCGCAACGCCGCTCAGTGGTACGCCCAGCGTTCCGAGCAGCAGCGCCAGCCCCATCGCCAGCAACAGGCCCTGAAGCAGAATCTGCCGCAAGGCCGCGCCGTCGCTGCGCCCGGCGGCCTGCGCGGCAAAACCGGTGGTGCCCATGCGTAGAAAACCCATGGCCCAGGCCAGAAAGGTGTACAGGCTGGCGCCCACGGCCACCGCGCCCAACTGATGGGCGTGAGGCAGGTGACCGATGACGGTACTGTCGACCAGCGCCACCAGCGGCACGGAAATGTTGGAGAGGATCATGGGGGCGGCGAGGGCCCAGACCCGGCGATGGGTCGGGCGGTCGCGCCAGTCGGCGATCAGGTTGGACATGCGGGCTCCTTGGGGAGCGGCATTGTAGCGGGAGGTGTCAGTGAATGATCCAGCTCAGCAGCCACAATCCCAGCAGCAACCAGATGATCCCGGCAATGATCGAGGCATTCATGAACGCGCGGATTGCCGACCACAACAGCATCAGGCCGACGATCAGCGCAATGATGCTGATGATCGACGTGTCCATGCCCAGCGCCTTCGACAGCCCGTCGACAAAATTGCCGCCAGCGTTGCCCAGCAGATTGAACAGGCCGCTGAGGCCGTCGACGATGAAGCGGATGATCGAGCCGAGCGCCTGGCCCAGCCATTCGAAAAAGCTTTCTACCTGCATGTCTGTTTCCTGATGAAAGAGCTGAGCCTTGGGCCGCAGCGGGTGCGGTCGAGTTCCCTGCAAGCATAGAGGGTTTGGATCCGGGCGACTGCCCCTTGCCTTCAATCCGCATCCCCCCGAAGCTATACGCCTTCAGGAGAACCCGATGAACCTTGTTGAACTGACCGAACGCCTGCACGCCATTCGCGACCGCAATGACTGGCGGCAATTTCACAGCCCGAAAAACCTGGCCATGGCCGCCAGCGTGGAAATGTCCGAACTGGTGGAAATCTTCCAGTGGCTGACCGAGGACCAGTCCCGAGAGTTGCCGGCAGACAAACTCGCCCACGCCGGGCAGGAAGTCGGCGACATCGTTCTCTATCTGTTGCTGCTGTGCAGCGAACTGGGGCTGGACATGAATGAAGTGGTGCGCAGCAAACTCGCCGACAGCGAACGGCGGTTCAGCTGATGAGCGACCGTCATTTCGATCAGTTGGCGACCCGCTTCGCCGAGAAAATCTACGGCGGTGCCAAAGGCGCGATCCGCCTCGCGGTGCTGCAGGCTGACCTCGCCGAAGCTTTGCCGGATCGTCCGCTGCGGGTGCTGGACATCGGTGGCGGCCTGGGCCACATGTCGCTGTGGCTGGCTGAACGCGGGCACCAGGTGACGTTCACCGAACCGGCCGAACCGATGCTCGAAGGCGCACGCCAGCGCTTTGCCGAAGCGGGGCAAACCGCAACGTTCATTCAGGCGCCCTGGCAGGAACTGCTCGGCCAGCTCACCGAACCCTACGATCTGGTGCTGTGCCATGCGGTGCTGGAATGGCTGGCCGAACCCCACGCGATCCTGCCGGTGCTGCATCAGTTGACCAGGCCCGGCGGCTGGCTGTCGTTGGCGTTCTACAACCGCGATGCACTGATTTACCGGAACCTGCTCAAAGGCCATTTCAAGAAAATGCGCAAGAACGACATGGCCGGTGAAAAACAGAGCCTGACCCCGCAGCAGCCACTCGATCCACGGGAACTTGCAACGCAACTCGCCGGGTTGTGGCAGGTCGAAACCCAGAGCGGGGTGCGGGTTTTCCACGATTACATGCCGGTGGAATTCCAGGCCCGCGCCGAATTGATTGATTTGCTCGAGATGGAGCTCGCCCACCGTCGTCACCCAAGCTTCGCCGGGCTTGGGCGCTACTTGCACTGGATCTGCCGGCCGATCTGATCGGAGCGAGATATGAAAGGTCATTCAGGGTTACTGCTGATCTGTCTGGGGTTGGCCGCCTGCCAGGGCAGCAACCCTTATGTGGCTCAGTCGCGGCCATTACCGCCGGCACCACCGCAAGCGGCAACTACCTTCGACCGCAGCGCCTATCCCGCGCCGCCTCGTGACTACGGGCGCTATCGCAGTTGGGCGTGGCTCAACGGTCAGTTGCCGCCGGGCACGGCCTGGGCGGATTCGGCGCAAGTGGCCGAGGCGGTCAGCAGCGCGCTGGACCAGCGCGGCTTGCGCCCGCTGCATGACAATCGCCCGGCCGATCTGCTGGTCAGCGCCAACCTGAGCCTGGAAACCCGCCTGCGTCAGGTGCAGGACGATTACGGTTTTTACGGCGGCGGATACGGCGGTTATGACCGATACGGCCGCGGTTACGGGATGTACAACACAGTGCCGATCGTCCGTACCTACCAGGAGCAGGTCGTGGTGGTGCGGGTCGATCTGTTCGATGCCGGCAGCGGTCAGCCGGTCTGGAGCGCCAGCGCCGAAACCGGCACCCAGGGCAAACAGAGTGATCGCACCGATGCGATTCGGGAGGCTGTCGAAAAGGCCATGTCGGCGTATCCTCCCAGTTAGCTTCCTGCAATTGAGAAGCTCCCTCAGGTTCATGTCTTCCACCGGAGAAAAACCATGTTCCGCCGTCTCGCTTTACTGGTCGTGGCCGCGCTGCTCAGTGCCTGCGCCGCCAACCAGGTCAATCATGACTTCGACGCCAGCCGCGACTTTGCCGCTTATCGCAGCTGGAGCTGGAAAGAACCCGCCCTGCAATACCGCCCCGACGATCCACGGATCAAGAGCGACCTGACCGAACAACGCATCCGTCAGGCCGTCGCCGATCAACTGGATCAGCGTGGTCTGCGCCCGGCCGCCTCGGGTGCCCGAGGCGATCTGTTTGTGCAGACTTACCTGATCGTCGAGGACCGGCAGCAACAGGTGACCACCAACTACGGCGGCGGTTGGGGTGGCCCGTGGAACGGGTACTGGGGTGCACCGATGTACAACGAAACCCGCAACATCACCTACAAGGTGGCAACCATTCAGGTCGATCTGCTCGACGGCAAGGACGGCAAACTGGTGTGGCGTGGCAGCGACGAGCAAATGCTCAGCCGCACGCCGAACCCGGCGGATCGCAGCGGCGCCATCCGCGAAACCGTGGCGCGGATCCTGTCCAACTATCCGCCGCGCTGAGTTTGTTGAACAAAAACGGGAGCCAATGGCTCCCGTTTTTTATGAGCGGGTGAAACTGGCGCCTTGCCAGCAGTGTTGCCTGCGCGTGTCTACACTCATAACCATCCATGGAGGTTGCGCCCGGCCGTGCGCCGGCAAAGGAGTGCGCCATGTCCCGCCATTCGCCGTTCATCGATCCTGCCCGACAACGCGGGGCTATCGGCCTGATGGCGGCGCTGACGCTGGGTATGGCGCTGGTGTTCATTCTGATCGTGGTCGACAGCGGCCGTCTGTACCTCGAACGCCGTCATCTGCAACAGATCGCTGACGTCGCCGCCCTCGAAGCCGCGACCCGTGGCGGCAATTGCGGCGCCGGGGCCACGGCCAACGCTTATGCGCTGGCCAGCGTCGTGCGTAACAATTTCCCGATTCCCAGTGCCGGTCGCACCCTGGCCGTCGCCTGCGGCACGTTGAACCTGGACGCCAGCAATCTGCGGGTATTTGCCGTCAACGCCGCCAGTACGGATGCGATCCGCGTTGTCGTCAGCGATACCGTGCCTCAGAGCTTTGCCGGTGCCATCGGGGGGTTGTTCGGCGGCGCGGGGCGCAATGCGACCATCAACCTCAGCGCCACGGCGGTGGCGGCGCTGACACCACCGTTGGCATCACTGACCATCCGCAGCACCGCGCTGAATGTCGACACGGCCCGGTCCGCTGCTCTTAATGCGCTGTTCGGCGGATTGCTCGGCGGCAACCTCAACCTCAGCGCCGTGAGCTGGAATGGGCTGGTCAATACCAACATCAATCTGCTCGGCTATCTGGACCGGTTGAAGGTTGATATCGGTCTCAGTGCCGGCGGCTACGAGCAGGTGCTGGGCAATACCATCGCCGTCAGCCAGTTGGTCCAGACTGCGATCAACGTCCTCGACCCCAACGGCACCTTGAGCGCCACGGCGACCATCCTCGGCTTGCAGGCGATCAAGGCGGCAGCCGGCGCGACGCAAGTGGTGCTGGGTAATCTTCTTAACGTTCAGGCCGGCACGCAGGCCACGGCGCTGGCGGTGGATCTTCGGGTATTCGACCTGATTCAAGGGTTCGTGCAACTGGCCAACAAGCAAAACGGCCTGGTGGCCAACCAGTCGATCTACCTCGGCGTGGCGCAAATCACCGCTCGGGTGCAGGTGCTGGAGCCGCCGCAATTGTCGGCCATCGGCAACCCTCGGCTGGCGGCCGCCAACCCCTTGGGGCCGAACCGGATTTATGTGAAGACCGCGCAGGTGCGAACCCTGTTGTCGGTCAATCTGCCGTTGCTGGATACGATCCTGTCGCTGGTCAACGGTGTGGCCGATCTCGCCGGCCCGTTGACCAATACGTTGAATGCCTTGCTCAGCCTGAACCTGGTGGGCGTGATCGATTCGCTGACGTGCGCACTCGGTGCGCCCTGCCAGACGCCGTCGATCGAAGTGTTGCCCGGGCCGATTCGTCTCGACGTGGCGCTGGATGTGGCGGCGGCCAACAGCTACGTCACCGCGTTCAGTTGCCTGACGCCGACCAACAAGACCCTGACCACCAACACCACCACGTCTGTAGCCAACCTGAAAATCGGCCACATGGATCCGGCAGCGGTGTTCGGCAATAACGTCACGCCGCCGGCCGTAGTGGTGCAACCGTTGAAGGTGATCGATATCGGCGTGAAGACCTGCCGACGCTTCCTCGTGTTGCCGGTCAGTTGCGATCCGCGCATCCCATCCGTCGGCGGCGGGCTCGACATCTCGGCCGATACCACCGTCGGCCAGAACGCCAACATCCCCCACGTCTATTCCGCGCCGCCGGCCTCCAGCCTGCCGGAGATCAACCAGCCGCCGTTCTATTACAGCTATACCACCAGCAACGTGGTCAACAGCCTGAGCGACACCCTGAACAACATCAACCTCAACATGTATGGCCCGACGGGCAGTCTGGTCAGTGGATTGGGGGCGATTCTGAGCTCCGTGAAGACCTTGCTGGTCACCACTATCAACACGGTGCTCAGCCCGTTGCTCGACACGCTGATCAACACCCTGTTGATGGCCCTGGGGATCAACCTCAACCAGGTTGATGTCGGCGCCAATCTGAGTTGTCAGTCGGGGCGGGCGACGCTGGTGATCTGATCGTCGAGGGCGATCGGCAATTCGATGCAGAACCGTGCGCCGTCGTCGCCGTTGCGCACGCTCAGGCGTCCACCCATGTTCTCGACGATGCCGTAGCTCACCGACAAGCCCAGGCCGGTGCCGACGCCCACCGGCTTGGTGGTGAAGAAAGGCTCGAAAATCCGCTCCAGCAAGCGCGGGTCGATGCCGCCGCCGTTGTCCTCGACCCACAGCCGAACCACGTGTTCGTCGTGTTCGGCACGTACGCCGATCCACGGCTGGAAGTCGCGATTGGATTCGCGCTTGCTCAGTAGCGCATCCCGGGCGTTGACCATCAGGTTGATCATCACTTGTTCCAGTTGATCGACGTACCCGCGCACCTGCACCTGAAAGTTCGCCTCGCCGATCCGTAACTCGACCCCTTTGCCGCGCAGGCCTTCGGACAGCAGCGACAGAGTGCCTTCGATGGCGTCTAGTGGGTTGAACGGGTGCTGTTCAATTTCCGAGCGCCTGCCGAACACCCGCATGTGATCGACCACCCGAGCCGCCCGCTGGACCTGAGCGTCGATGCGGTTGAGTTTGTCGGTCAGGTAATCGATTTGCACATCGCCGTTGCCCAGGCGTTTGAGCACGTTGACGATGGCCATGCGCATCACGTTCAGCGGCTGATTGATCTCGTGGGCAAGCCCCGTGGCCATCTCGCCGAGGGTGGCCATTTTTGCGCTCTGGGTCAGTTGCTGCTGCGAACGCCGGACCTCGGTGTTGTCGCGGCCCACCGCTTGTACCTCAAGCAGGCGACCCTGTTCATCGAATACCCCGCGATCCGACCAGATCCACCACGCATGCTCACGGCCCGGCAGGCGCAGGTTGATTTCGGCGCTGCTCACCGGCGCGTCCGGGGTCAGTTGCGCCAGGCGCTGGACAAAGGCCTCACGTTGTTCGTCGGACATCCAGCTGCCCAGATTCACCCCCGGCAGTTGCTCCGGGGCGCACTCCAGATACATCGCCAGTGGCCGGTTGCCGAAGGTCAGGGTCAGGTCCGGGCGATAGCGGCAGATCATCGCCGGCGAGTCTTCGACGAGGATGCGGTAGCGTTCTTCGCTGGTCTTGATCCGCTCGGCGGCCAGGGTTGCATCGGTGACATCCAGCCACAGTCCGACAGCTTCCACCGGCAGGCCGAGGTCGTCGCGCAACAGTTTGGCTTCATCGAGCAGCCAGTGGACGTTGCCCTGAGTGTCGAGCATCCGGTAGCGCGTGCTCACCGAACCTTCGCGCAGCAACTGTCGGGTGCGTTCGAAATAGGCCGCGCGATCCTCGGGATGCACATGATTCACCAGCGCGCCGTCGGCGCAATCGGCGAGGCCCCAGCCCAGCAGCGGTTGCAGGCTGGCGCTGAAAAACGTCGGCTGCAACGCGCCTTCGACATAACGCTGCACGTAGATCACCGCTGGCGCGCTGGCGATCAGGTTATCCAGTCGCGCATGGGCGGCGGCGGCCTGTTGTTGCTGGTTCTTGATGTCGCTGATGTCGAGCATGAAGCCCACGAGACGCCGCTCGGCACCGATGCCCAGCGACTGGCCCTGCAAACGGAACCACTGCGGTGGCGCCTGATCGTCGGGTTGCAGGCGCACGCAGAGTTCCAGCGGCTGACCTTCATCCTGCAACGCTTGCAGGCGGCTGCGCAGTTCTTCGCGGTCGGCCGGGTGCACCCGGGCGAACCAGTCCTGGATCGGCAGGCGCCCGGCGCTCAACCCGAGGCTGATGGCCAGCGCATCGGCCAGCAGCACTTCGTCGCTGTCGCTGAACACCTCCCACCAACCGGTGCCGAGCAGGCTTTGCAGGATCTCCAGGCGTTCCAGTTGCAAGTGGTGGCGGTGTTCGCGCAGGCGTTCCAGCAACGGCGCGGCCACGGCGGCGGCCAGTTGCAGCCAGTCGTGATCGTTCAAGTCGGCGGTGTGTGGCTGCACGCTGAAGCAGCCGAAGAGCAACCATGCCGCCACACCTTGGGCATCGCGATAGGGCACGGCAAACCCTTCGGCGGGACCGAACACACTGCTCAGGCGTGGATGTTCGACGGGCAGCACGCGTTGCGGTGCTGCGCCGTTGAGGCTGTCGAGGCCGGTGCCCAGGCGCTGCGCGGTGTCCCACAACTGCGGGGCGTCGGGGGCGCTGTAATGCTGATGAATCTGCCAGCCCTGGGTCGCGTCATCCAGCAGCGCGACTGCCAGGCAAGGCACATGAAAACGCTGGCTCAGGCACTGCAACTGTTCGCTCAGCACGCGTGGCAGCCGCATCAGGCTGCACAGACGCAATTGATCGCGAACCTGCGCGGCGAGTAACTGGCATTGTTCACGAGTGCGCGCCTGGTGCCGTTCGACCAACAGGTCAGCAATGTCCAGCAGTTGCAGAATCCATCCTTCGTCCTGGGGCTGGACCCAGCCCCGCAGGTGCAGCGACGGACCGGCGAGGCTGAAAAAATCCAGATCCAGCACTTGGCCCTGCCAGTCAGCGGGCGTGCCTTCGACCGACAGAGCACTGTGGGGCAGCAAGTAATCGAGCAGATGCGACGTACGTGTGGGGTGCAGTTGTTGCGCCAGCGCATGGCGCAACGGACCGCTCAGATGGATAACCTGACCTTCGCGGTCCAGATGCAGCTGCAAGCCGACGCCGGGCACCACGGGGTTGTCTACGACCGCTGAAGGTGAGGGCGGTTGGCGGTTGAGCAGGCGGTCGAACAGCTTGTCGCCGGCACTCAAAATTGCAGGCTCGAACTAGCGGTCAGGTTGGCCGGAAGATTGGGTACCGCACCGATGCCGGGAAGCACCAGAAACGGCAATGCCTGATTGAGTTTGCTGGTCGGGTAATTGATGCGCACGGTCAGCAGGCCGCCGACATAAGTGACTGTAGCGTCGGTGGCCGCGTTGAAGTTCAGCGCCGGCGGCAGCCACGCCAGGCGTCGGGCCAGTTCAGCGCGGGCGACGCCTTGAACCGCGGTCGCGTAGTTGGCGGTCGCCGGATCCAGCGCAACGCTGCGCCGTACGGCTTCGGAAGTGGATTGGGTGAAGGCTTGCATCAACAACATTGGCAGGCTGTAGCTCACAATCCCGTAGAACACCGCGAAGAAAATGACGAAGACCAACGCGAACTCAATAGCGGCGGCGCCTTTTTGTTTGTGGGGGAGGCCGGTTTTCATGAGCGCGTCTACCCTGACAGTCACTACTTAATATCAGCATAGAATCATTCAGCCAAAACGGACGATTTTTACCGGATGCACAGCTTTGTCCTACTGATCTGGCTGACGCTCTGCGCAGCGCAGGATGCCCGCGAACGACACATCGGCAATCGCTTGACCCTCGGTGTCGGTGCGTTGGCGCTGGTGTATTTGCTGACCACCGGCACAACCTGGTCGGGCGCTGACGCGATGCAGGGCGGCTGGGCGGTGTTGCTGGCACTTGCGTTCACATTGCCTGGTTATGCACTGGGGCGAATGGGCGGCGGCGATGTGAAATTAATGACAGCCCTGGCCCTTGCGACAGACGGTCAACACGTGCTCGGTGCGTTTATCGGCGCCGGGCTCACGAGTGCAATGTGGATGCTGCTGGTGCCAAAAGTCTGGCTGCATGCAAGTCAAGGGGTTAGAGAACGTCTTCGATTTTTTGCTCCTGAAATGTCAAAAAAGCTGCCATTTGCGCCGTTCGTGCTGGTTGGAATAATCCTGACTTTTTATTGGATCCATTAGTCGCCGAGTGCCACTACTGCTATGTACATAGTCGGAAAGTGCGTCTACTTTCAATTGAGCGGTTATACAGCTACAGGCTGGCGGTACAGGAATGGTCAGCTTTGGCCCGGGCATGGAGTTGCACGTGAACAAGCTTACGTCGGCGGTAAAGGTTCTGGTGGTCGATGATCAGGCACTGATCGTTGAAGAACTGTGTGAATTTCTCGAAAGCAGCGGGTATCGCTGCGTCCCCTGTGGATCCAGCCAGGAGGCGATCGCGCGGTTCAGTGAAGATCCGGCGATTGGCCTGGTGTTGTGCGACCTGCACATGCCGGACATGGACGGCATCGAGCTGGTGCAGGCGCTGCAACGGTTGTCCGGCAAGAGCCGGGCATTCGAAGCGATCATGCTCACCGGCCGTGCCGACAAGCAGGATGTGATCAAGGCGTTGCGCGCCGGGATTGCCGATTACTACCAGAAGCCGGTGGATCTGGATGAGTTGCTGGACGGTCTGCAGCGTCAGGAAGTGGTGCTGCAGGAGCGGCAGAAGACGCTGCAATTGGGGCACCTGAATCAGAAGCTGCAGGATCTTTCTTCATCGATCGACGATTTGTATCAGGATCTGGACAAGGTTCGGCGCGGGCCTGCACCTGCGGCCGAGTCGGTGACTGAGGGGGACTGTGCGCAGATGCCGGCGATTTTCGAGCAGTTGTCGCCTCGGCAGCTGGATGTGGCCAGGCTGGTGGGCAAAGGGCAGACCAATTATCAGATTGCCTGTGAGTTGGGGATTACCGAGAACACGGTGAAGTTGTATGTGTCGCAGGTTTTGCGGTTGACGCATATGCATAATCGGACGCAGCTTGCGTTGGCTCTGGCTCCGGGGAGTTCTTCTGCTGTTCGGCGGGGGGTTACGGCGCATTGACCTTGGCGGCCTTTGGGCCGGCCAGGCTTTTGGGGTTTTGGGTGTTTATCCGTTGCTTCGGGTGTTGCGGCTGGCGGTTTCGCCCTTACGGCGAGTCACCTTTTCCAAACGCCGAAAAGGTAACCCAAAAGGCTTGGCCCCTGCGTTCGGCACCTCGCTGTGGCTCGGTGTTCCTTCGCTCCGGGATTGATCCGGGGGCATCGCCTACGGTTTGCTTCGCTGCACCTCCTCTCGATGTGTTTGGCTTCGCCAAACGGTCGCTGCGCTCCCACCCCCGGATCAATCCCTCCACTCAGCCTTCCGACGGGGCCGGTACGTCAAAAGCTTTGCTCGAGCTAACGCTCATCGTTTTGAGTGGTGAGGAGCGAACAGCGAACAGCGGACTGCTTTCCTGTGGGAGCCAGCCTGCTGGCGATGGCGGCCTGACAGCCGACCAGATCTTGTGGGGATTGATCGTTCCCACGCTCTGCGTGGGAATGCAGCCCGGGACGCTCTGCGTACCAATCGATCTGCCAGCGAATGCATTTTGACGCTGGCAGGTCGGTTTTGTCAGAACGGCTTAGCTGTGTGTTGGGCAACGCTGTACTTCGACGTTATCCAGCACGCGGTTCACCGCCAGTTCGGCGAGCATGATGACTTGTTGTATGCCCAGAATCCGGTGTCGTTGCGGTGAGTCGACATAGGCTGCCACGTCACTGGCCATGACGCTGGCCGAGGCCAGGGATTCGCAGGCGTGGGCCAGCAGGCTTTCGTCGTCCATGTCCGGTGAGATCTGGAACATTTCGCTCGGTTTGCGGCCGGGGCATTTTTTGGGGAGGGGGTTCAGGTAGTGATCCAGGGCGCGCTCGGCGGCGTCGTGGAGTTTCTTTGAATCGGCGGATTCGTAGGGCGAGGTGTTGTCGGTTTCGGGTGGATTCGGTGTTGGTTTTTTCATGGTGAAGCTCCATTCGGAATATGGAGTTCGCCGCGTTCTGCGACCAAGCAGTCGGGTGGCGAACCGTACGCGGGTTGGTCGACCAGGGAATGGAAACCCGGCAGGGCCGGAGCCCTCCCACGCACAGTTCGCCATTAAGCATGCTGAAAAGTGCGCCATTCTAAACCCGGACGACCAAGCCCGTTCGCTGAATTTGCAGCGACCCCCAAAGCCTATCCACCCCGTTTCCGAGGGACAACCGACGCGAGGTGTCGGAAACATCCTCCAGAATCACGCCATCTGTAGGAACAAACACGTTTAGAAGTGTGTGCCTGCGCCCCGATTAACCTCCCGACCCACTGTCCACGGTTCCTCCCTGCTTCTGATCAAAGAACTCCGGAATCTCGTGTGTGTAACTCTTCAACCAGCGCTGCATGCTCAGTTCGCGCTCGGTCGGTGTGCTGGTCTGCGGTTTGTTCGAGGCGGCTTTGTTGCGGCTTTGCAGGAGCAGCCAGCCTTCGGTTTCCTGTTGTTGCGCCGAGGCGGGGCCGGGGTCGATGGCGTGGGCGGTGAGGGGCAGGGCAATCAAGAAGCAGATCGCGGTGGTTTTCATGGCGGGGCTCCTTACTTGAGCATCGCGGTGGCGGCTGCGGTGACGGGGCTTGGGGTCTTGAGTTTTTGCGCGCGGGCCTGGGCTTCACTGAATTGTTCGGGGCTCAGGTTCAGGCGGCTGACCAGTTCGGCGGCGCGGGTCCAGTCGTCCTGGTAGAGCAGCAGCGTCACCAGGTTCAGCGCGGCCAGTGAGTCGCTTTGCTTGAGCTCCATGGCGGTGAGGAATTCAAAACGCGCGTCTTCGAGGCGCAGTTGGTTGAGGTACACCACGCCCAGGTCGTTACGGATTTTTTCGTCGGTCGGTGCCAGGCGCGCGGCGCGTTGCAGGTGGGCCTGGGCCTGGCCGTAGTCGGCACGCGCGGCGGCGATCTGGCCGAGCCCGTGTTCGGCTTCGGCGGCCAGGCAGGTGCCCAGCAGGCCGCGATACAGCGGTTCGGCTTCGCTGCGTCCGAGCAGGCGATAGACCTTGGCCTTGCGCAGGCGAACATCGGCGAGGTTGTCCGGCAGGCTTTGCAGGTTGGCAAGGCTGGCGTGCAGTTTGCCGTCTTTGGCCATGTCGTCGGCCAGGCTCATCGACAGCTGTTGATCCTGACTCAGCTTGCCGCAACTGGCGCTTTGAGTCAGGGCGTCCCACGGCGCCTGGCCGGTGTTGGCGCAGCCGCCGAGCATCAGCAGGATCAGGCTTGCAATCATTGTTTTCATGACGATTCCTTTATGAGCCCAGCGCCCGCGCCAAGGCACTGAAG
This sequence comes from Pseudomonas koreensis, assembly GCF_025447595.1. Taxonomy (GTDB): domain Bacteria; phylum Pseudomonadota; class Gammaproteobacteria; order Pseudomonadales; family Pseudomonadaceae; genus Aquipseudomonas; species Aquipseudomonas koreensis_H. Next base: position 242,948 of record NZ_JAOEJU010000005.1, read on the forward strand.
CCCGGGCCGGCGAGGACGATCAACAGCGCCGGGAAGAGAAACATCATCATCACGACGGACATTTTGGCGGACATTTTCGAGATGTATTCCTGCAGCCTTGTCAGGCGCCGGTCATCGAGCAGTTGCTTGAGCGCCAGCAGCGATTTCATCGCGCCGCCGCCCTGTTGCAGCAGTTGCTGAAGGATCACGCAGGTATCGGTGAACTCGTCCACCGCCAGCAGGCGTGTCGCCTTGTTCAGTTCTTCACCCAGCTCAAGACCGGAATCGACCCGGGCCAGCACCAGACGCAATTCCTGGGTCAGCACCGGCAGCAGCGTCTGACCTTCGTGGCTGAGCACGCGCAACGCCTGCTCCACGGCCATGCCTGCATCGAAGAGAATGCGCAGCAGCGGGATGAAGGTGGAGATTTCCGTGGCCAGTTGTTTCTGTCGACGGTCGGCGGCCATTGCCAGCAGACGTTTGGGCAACAGGTAGCCAATGCCGAGGGCGAACAGCGGGGCGATCCAGTGCCGCTCGATGTGCGGGAACAGCACCCCTTGCAGCAGCACCGCCACGGTCAGCAACAGCAGTGGCGCGCCGATCTGGCAGGCGGCGAACAGCGAGCGCTGGCGGGCGCTGCGCCAGCCGAGGCGATTGAGCAGGGTCTGGGTCTCGTTGTCGAGTTTGACGGTGCGCTGGCCGATGGCGCTTTCGCCGAGCACCTGCAACAGGTTGCCGAAACGATCGTCGCGCAGCAGGTCACCTTCCAGCCTGCGCGTGATCTGTCGTGCGCGGCGCCGCCGGTCGAGCAGGCCGGAGATCAGCAACAGTGCGGCGCCCAGCATCAACAGGGCGCTGATCATCAGGGGCGTAGTCATAGGCTGCGCAACATCCGCCAGAGCAGCAGGCTGCCGATCACCTGCAGACCGAAGGCGCTGGCGAGCATGATCTGGCCGGAATGGTCGTTCCACATGGCGATCAGGTATTTGGGATTGGACAGCAGAAAATACCCGGCGAGCCCGACTGGCAGCAGCCCGAGTACCCAGGCGGTGATGCGGGTTTCGCCGGTCATGGCCCGCAGTTGACGCGAAGCCTGGTCGCGCTCGCGGATCATCCGGATCAGGTTTTCCAGCAGTTCGCTGGCGTTGCCACCGTAGCGGTGATTGACCTTCAGGCCGACGGCAAACAGGCGCAGTTCGTCTTTCTCATAGAGCTCCGCGATATCGCCCACCGCCTCCGGCAGGCTGACCCCCAACTGCACGTTGCGCTGGACCCGGCCCATGGCGTTTTTCAGTGGGTCTTCGCTGGCGTCGATTGCACCCAGTACCGCGTCGGCCAGCGTGCGTCCGGACTTCAGGCTGCGTACCGTGTGATCGAGCAGTTGCGGCAGTTGTTCGATCATCCGTCGCAGGCGTCGCTGATAGCGCCAACTGACATAAACGCGCAGCGCCAGCGGTGGCAGTACCAACAGCAAAAAAAAGCCGATCCAGCCACCGATTGCCAGGCCGATCAGGCTGGCGAAGGCCCACAGCAGCAACCACCGTTCGAGGCGTTCCGGGCGGCCGAGACCCGCCCGTAAAAAAGCCCGCTCCAGCCCTGCCCAGCGGTGATTTTCCACCAGCAGTTGCGGTTGTCCCTGATTCAACCGGTCCAGCACCCGCTCGGTGCCGTTCTGCCGCCAGCCGTTGTAGAACAGTCGCAGCGACAGGCCCAGCAACGCGAAGCAGATCAGGATCAACAACAGCGGTTTGAGCATGTTCTGGTCCTCACTGCGAAAGCACCGGCTCGCGGCGCAGCTTGTCACCGGCCGGATTCACTGCCTCACGCAGGAAGCCGAAACCGCTGCGCCGGTCGAGACGGAACAGGGTATTTGTGACGTAGACGTCGTCACGAATACCGACCACTTCCACCACTTCGCTGACGCAGCGGCGGCCGTCGGGCATGCGCGTCAGTTGAATGATCACGTCGAGTGCAGCGCAGATCATCTGGCGCAGGGTGCGATCGGCAAGGGTGCGCCCGGTCAGGCCCACCAGGGTTTCCAGGCGCAGCAATGCGTCCTGTGCATTGTTGGCGTGAACGGTGCTCATCGAGCCGTCATGACCGGTGTTCATTGCCGTCAGTACGTCGACCACTTCGACCCCGCGAATCTCACCGAGGATGATCCGGTCGGGACGCATCCGCAGGGCGTTGCGGATCAGGTCACTGGCCTTCACTTCGCCGTGGCCCTCGGCATTCGGCGGGCGGGTTTCCAGGCGCACGACATGCGGATGGCCGAGTTGCAATTCGGCGACGTCTTCGATGGTCACCAGCCGTTCGTAGGGGTTGATCAACTGACTGAGGATGTTCAACAGAGTGGTCTTGCCGGTGCCGGTGCCACCGCTGATGAGAATGTTGCAGCGCTTGCCCACGGCCTCGGCGAGGAAATCGAAAATCGCCTGATCGATGGTCTGCATCGCCATCAGGTCTGTGCTTTTGAGCATGTCCTTGCGGAATTTTCGAATCGATAGGCACGGGCCGTCGAGGGCAATCGGCGGGATGATCGCGTTGACCCGGCTGCCGTCGGGCAGACGTGCATCGACCATCGGCGATGACTCGTCGAGACGCCGGCCAAGCGGGGCGAGAATGCGCTGCATGACCCGTTCGACGTGGTGTGCGTCGATGAAACGCAGATCGCTCAGGTGCAGCACGCCGTCGCGCTCGATGAATACCCGATGCGGGCCGTTGACCAGTATCTCGGTCACGGCATTGTCGCGCAGCAACACTTCCAGCGGGCCGAAGCCGGTCAGCTCATCGACGATCTCTTCGGCCAGACGCTCCATTTCATAGCGCGAAATCGCCAGGTGCAGGCGAGCGATGTATTCGGCGACTTTGTCGATGACGAACTGCGACAGGATCTGCCGCGAACCTTCCAGCAGGTTTTTTCCCGACTCCTCGATGGCGTCGATGATGTAGCGATGCAGCACCAGTTTCAGACCGTCATGATCGGTATTGCCGGAGGCGTGGCGCTGCGGTCCGCCGAACAATTGCTCGTTGCTCATGAGTTGCCTCGCAAGCGATCGAACCAGGTGACCTTGGGTTTGGCCAGGCCTTCGGAGCGTTTGGCCAGACGTTCGCCGAGGGTGCGCAGGCTTTGGCTGAGGGCCTCGCGTGGCGCCAGTTCGAACAGGGTCACACCCTGGTTCTTGGCGTTCAGCCGCACCTCCGGGCTGTAGGCGAGTGCGGCGATGACTTCCAGGCCGAACGTCCTGCCGAGGGTGTCGGAATCCGGCGCGACGTTGCGTAGATAACGATCCACCAGCAGCTTGGCGTGATCGAGTTTCATGCCTTTCTCGCGCCACAGATTGAGCACCGCGAGGTTGCGCCGGCAATCAAGGACATTCTGGTCGGTGTACCACAGCAGTTTGTCGCAATGACTGACGAAGGTGCGCAACGCTTCGCTGTCCGGTTGACCGGTGAGGTTCACGACAATGTGCTGGAAATGCTGACGCAAGGCGCTGAGCAACATGTACAGCTCGGCCGCGCTGGTGCGCTCCAGCGGTTCGTCGCCGGGGGCGTAGGCGAGAATGCGCAACCCGGCCTCGGCGCTGGTGAACGCGCTGTCGATCAGGGTCGCGTCGAGGCGGCGCAAGTGGCGTAATGCATCGCCGAAATGAAACGAACTCTCCAATCCAAGCAGAGCGAGGCTGTCGCCGCGTGGCAGGCCGAGATCAAGCAGCAGGGTCTGCTGACCGCTTTTCTGCACCACCAGCGCCATATGGTTGGCCAGCAGTGCGCCGTCGGCGTTGCTCTGAACACCGTAGAGAACGGTAAGGCCACCCAGTTGGGCATTCGGCGTCACCGCTGGCAGGCGTTTGCTCAGCCGGCGCACCAGCCCGGCGACTTCACTCGAGCGCGATCCGTACGCCACAAAATCCCGGGCACCGGCACGCATCGCATTGAGCACCAACTGATTGTCCATGCCGTCACCGAGGGCGACGATCGCCAGCATTGGCTTGGCCTCCAGCACACCTTCGATCAGCGCGCTCTGGGCCACCAGGTGTTCACGGTCGAGGCCGACGAATACCAGGTTGGCGAAGGTCACGTCCACCAGCGCCAGCAACTCGTCGAGGCTGCCGCCTCCGGCACTGACCACCTGACCCAGCGGCGCCAGTGCGCCTTGCAGCCACTCAAGATCGGTGGTGTTGCGGGTGATGGCGAGAAAGGTCTGGCTCAGGCTCTGGCTCATTGCGACAACCCGCTGCGTTTATCGAAGTTGCCGTTTTCCAGGAAGTACAGGCGATACCAGTTAGGGTCGTAGTTGCGCAGCTTTTCACCGGGCAACGATGGCAACGGTGCATTGACCGCCAGCGGTTGTACCAGGTGCGGTGTGACGATCATCAGCAATTCGCGCTCTTCACGATTGATCGACGAGTTGCGGAAAAACGCGCCGAGAATCGGGATGTCACCCAGCCCCGGAAATTTATTCACCTCGGACGCGTTGCGGGTGCTGATCAATCCGCTGATGACGAAGCTCTCGCCATCGGCCAGAGAGATGCTGGTGTCGGTGCGGCGGATGGTGAACGCCGGTACGGTGGTGCCGCCGATGGTCACGCCGTTGTTGTAATCCAGCTCGCTGACTTCCGGGGCGACCTTGAGGGCGATCCGGTCGTTGCTGACCACGGTCGGGGTCAGGGTCAGGCGGATGCCGAACTCCTTGTATTCGATCGAATAACTGTTGCTGTTGGCGCTGGGCACCGGGATCGGCACTTCGCCGCCGGCCAGGAAACTCGCACTCTGCCCGCTCAAGGCCACCAGGCTTGGACGCGCCAGGGTATAGGCGAATCCGCTGCCTTCCAGTGCGTTGACGATGCCAAGGAACTTGCTGCTGCCACCGCCCCAGACGATGTTGAACATGTCGTTGGCCAGCGGAATGCTCGGTGCAGCAATGCGGGGATCGATGTTGGCCAAGGGTACGACACCCGGCGTCACACCGGTGTTCGGCACGGTGCCCGGCGCGCCGAACAGAAAGTTGTTGGAGCCCTTGCCGTAGATCGAGGTGCCGGCCTCCTTGAGTTTGGTACGGCTGACTTCGACGAAGCGGATGTCGGTCTGCACTTGCGACGGCAGTTCCGGTTCGCTGCTGGACGGCAGCGCCGCAGCGGTCATCGCCGCACTGGCCTTGCCCTGTACGAACACCATGCTCTGGCGCGGTGTGCTCGCGCAGGCAGTCCAGATCATCAGCGTGGTGGCGCCCGGTCCGACGCCCGTGAGCAACACGCCTTGATCGCCGGTCACGCGCACGTCGGCGATCTTTGGATCGCCCACCGCCACCCGGGTGATCGCCACCGGCGATTGCACGGCCTGTTGCAGGCCCTCGCCAACTTCCAGCACCGCCGGCAACGGCGCCAGTGCGGCGCAGTTTCCGGTGGCGGCGACGGCGCTGCCGATCGAGGCGACGCTCAGCAGCGAGAACTGCAGCCAGTGGAACAGAGGCGTAAAGCATTTGCGCATGAAGGTGCGTCCTTGCTCGAGTCAGGGATTGGGTTCGGCGGATTCGGTGCCACGGATCACTTCCACGGCCGGTTTGTGAGAGGTGGTCTGACTGGCGACCGCCAAGGGTTTTGGCGGGGGGGCGAGGGACAGTTGACTGAACTCGATCAATTCGCGTCGAGGGCTGTCGAGGCCGGCGGCAACGTTGTTGTCGCCGGCCCAGTAGCGGGCCAGTTGCTGTTCGTCGGCGCTGCGCACGGCAAGTCGCAAGACCCCGGCGCTGGAGGCCAGCATCAAACGGTTGAGCAACGGTTCTGGCACCGCGAGTACTACGCTGCGTGCGGCGGCGCGCAATTGTTCCTGCTTGAGTTTCTCTTCGTCACTGTGGGCGGGACTCGCGGGCTGGCCACTGTTGGTCAGGCCCATCTGGTTGCCCACGCCCAGCACGCGCACAGCAGGCACCACCAGTTGGGCGGAGGGTTGCGGATTGTTTTCGTCCTTGCGCAAATACAACAGCACATCGACGTAATCCCCCGGAGCGAGTTGGCCCCCGGCATTGATCACTTCATCCACTGCGACAGCGAGCGCGCGTTCGCCGGGACGGATCATCCGCGCCAAAGGGCTGCCGGCTTCGAAGCTTTCCTCGGTCAGCCAGGTGCCGGCTGTCAGGGCACGCCATGGCGTGCGGCCGATCACTTGATCGATATTGCCGAGGCTGCCGGCGGGTGCGGTGCGCAGTTTTTCCACGGTGACGTCAGAGGCGGTGATTTTCACGAACGGGGCGATGTCGCGCACCAGTACCACCACCGGTTGGCGGGTCGGATCTTCCACCGGTGCCGGGGTGTCGACAGGGGTAGCAGGGGCAGCAACCACGGGTTCGGCGACCGGGGCCTGACGACTCAATGTCAGCCCCCAGTAACCGGCGATGATGGCACCCAGCAGCAACATGCCGGCCAGACCCAGAGTGACGCGACTGTTCATGACGGCTCTCCCTTTCCCGCTGCGCTATGTCCTCTGCAACAACCCGTGACTTCCAACGAGATAAATTCGCAATCAGGCAGCTATGAACCAGTAACTATTTCGCTATTTGACGGTAGCGCAGCCCGAACAAAACGCCATTAAGCGGGCTGAAATAACCGCCGAAAACAGGGGGCTAAAGCGCCAGACTCGGGTTTTTCGTCGTTGTTCCGGCATTTACAACTTTGGTGTTAATCCGTTCTTACAGTTGTCGGTCCCGGTAATGCCGACAATGCTGATGCTGGCACAGGGAAATCATGTTGCGAGCGCGCAACACCCGGTGTCTTCAAGGAGAATCAGTCATGTCCTTCGCAAAAAAAGCCGTGCAGAAGATCAAGTCCGAAATCGCCTTTTACAAAGGTCTGGCCAAAGACACTGAAGGGGCATCGGGTATCGAATACGCGATCATTGCCGGGATGGTGGCGGTGGCGCTGGCAGCCTTCGTGACGCCGATTTCGAACGCCATTACTGCGATGTTCAACACCATCCAGGCCGCAGTGACCTGAGGCGGGTGATGAGTAATGGATGGCAACTTGCGAATGCGCCAAAGGGGTTCTAACGTCAGCGCTCAGTCCATCGCAAGGTGAAGTCCTATGTCTTCCTCCCAAACTCCCCGGCAACAGTTGCTTCTGGTCGATGACGAGGAAGACGCACTGCTGGAGCTGGCGGAGTTGCTGGAAGGCGAGGGCTTCGTTTGTCATACCGCGACGTCGGTGAAGCTGGCTCTGCATCATCTGACCCGGCATCCGGATATTGCGCTGGTGATTACTGATCTGCGCATGCCGGAGGAGAGTGGCATGTCGTTGATCAAGCGGTTGCGCGAGCATACTTCGCGTCAGCATTTGCCGGTGATTGTGACGTCGGGGCATGCGGACATGGAGGATGTGAGTGACATGTTGCGGTTGCAGGTGCTGGATCTGTTTCGCAAGCCGATTTATCACGTTCGGTTGCTTGAGACTCTGGATAATCTTTTCCCGAGTCCGAGGTGAATGTTTTTTGACTTGGCGGCCTTTGGGCCGATCAGGTTTTTTGGGGTTTTGGGTGTTTATCCGTTGCTTCGGGTGTTGCGGCTGGCGGTTTCGCCCTTACGGCGAGTCACCTTTTCCAAACGCCGAAAAGGTAACCCAAAAGGCTTGGCCCCTGCGTTCGGCACCTCGCTGTGGCTCGGTGTTCCTTCGTTCCGGGATTGATCCGGGGGCATCGCCTACGGTTTGCTTCGCTGCACCTCCTCTCGATGTGTTTGGCTTCGCCAAACGGTCGCTGCGCTCCCACCCCCGAATCACTCCCTCCACTCAGCCTTCCGAGGGGGCCGGCACGTCAAAAGCTTTGCTCGAGCTAACGCTCATCGTTTTGAGTGGTGAGGAGCGAACAGCGAACAGCGAACAGCTAAAAGCAGACTGCTTTTTCTTGATCGTTCCCGCGCTCTGCGTCCCGGTCGGGAGCAGCTATAACTGATAACTGAAACTGATGCTGTAGCGTGGGCGGCGGTTGAATGTATCGAGTGCTTCGTCCGACATTGCCTTGGCGGCTTCCAGGGCGATGTTGTAGTACTTGGCGTCGCCGAATCTGAGACCGATCGCCGCCGATGACAGGTTGTTGGCCTGTACCGGCAATTCGTTGAACCAGCTGCGCGAGCGGTCGAGCACGAAGTACGGTTGCAGGATGCGCACCCAGTTGCCGTCGCGGTTGTAGCTGTAATTGATCTCGTAAGCCACGCCCCATCCCTTGTCGCCCGAGGCTTGATCGTCGGGGTAGCCGCGGCCGAAGTTCTGGCCGCCGAACACGGCGCGTTCGCTGTCGGGCAAGGTGTCGTCGCTCCAGTACAGCGCGGCCGACAGTACGCCTTGCCAGTTGTCGAAGAATTTGTCGCTCTGCACTCCCGAAACGCGCACCCGGAAGAAGTCCAGATCGGTGGCGCTGTTGTTGGTGTGCGCACCCAGGCTGTCGAAGCCTTGATATACGCCGCCGCTGAGGATTCGCAGTTGCCGGGCATCGGCCTTGCGCCAGTCGCTTTCGAAGGCAAGGGCGCGGATGTCGGTGCGTTCTTCGACGCTCAGCGGATAGCCGATGACGTTGTAACGGGTCTTGTCATTGACGGCATAAAAGCGTGATCCGGCGGTGAGCAGTTCATTCGAGGCGGCAATCAGTGGCAGGGTGAAACCGAGCGAGTAACGATCATTCTCGCGGTGCGGCTTGAGTTGCAGGCCATTGCTCAGCAGCACGTTGGTGCCGGGATCGGCGCGGTAGCGCGAAGCGGACAGGTTCAGTTGCGCACCTTCATCATTGATGAACTGGTTGTAGTCCAGTCGGTAGTAATGTTCGTGATCATCACCCGGCGGGAACAGTCCGCTGAGAGTGAGCTGCTCGCCCATCGATGTTTGTGAGTTGCTGCTGACGCCCAGCAGGGCCTGGGTGCCGTTGCGATTGTCTTCGGTGGTGCTCAGGGTGCTGGTGAACGGTTTGCGACTGGCCTGGGCCACCAGTGTGGTTGCACCGTCGGTGGTGCCGGGTGGCGGCACCTGGGCCTGGATCGTCACGCCGGGAATGCGGGTCATCAGCGTGGTGTAGCGCTCGAACGTCTTGCGCGTCAGCGGGCGTTCGGCCTGGAGCTTGGCGGCCAGTCGCTCGAGCAGGGCTTTGACCCGTCCGACGTCGCCGGCGATCTGAACGTCGCGGACGTAGCCTTCCACCAGCACGACGCGCGCCACACCGTCATCGAAGGTCTGTTGCGGCAGGAAGGCGTAGGACAGCAGATAGCCGTCCTGCTGGTAACGACGGGTGATGTTGCGAGTGGCTTCGATCAGGTCGGCGAGGCTGCTCTCGCGGCCGATCAGGGGTTTGTAGATTTCGGCCAGTTCGTTCAGCGGGTAGAGCGTGCCGCCTTCGATCTGCACGGTCCTGAGGTTGATCTTTGTACTCATCAGCAACGGCTGGGCGGCTGTGGCGCCGGGATCCGGCACTTGCAGCGGCGCGGCGTTCGGCCGGTAGGCGTCAGCCGGCAGGTTCGGCACCGGCAGGTTGCGGATGGTTTCGTTGCTGTTGAGAAAACTGGGCAGGGTGTCGGCGAGGGCGGTGGAACTCAGACTGAGCAATAGCAGGGATGCCATGACGCGCATAGGACACTCCATGTTCAAACCCGCAGCACGGGGTCGGGTTTCTCCTAAGAAAAAAGCGGAAGACTCGTGGGAATCTTCCGCCCTCAACCAAGCGTAGGCGCTGTAGGTAAGGCCGTCGAATCGGCCAGGTGCAAATCAGCGTTTGTTGCCACCCAGGGCGCCGGTGAGACCGCCGAGTACGCCTCCCAGTCCACCGCCGGTTCCGCCAGCGGTGCCACCGTTGACCAGTCCGCCAACCGCAGTGACCGTGTTGCCTACTGTGGTGACGGTGTTGCCGACGGCGGTCACCACCGGATTGGCATTGGTGCTGGCAATCGTGTTGCCGAGATTGCCGACGGCACCGCCGACCTGGCCGGTGAGGCCGGCGACCGGAGTACCCAGCCCGGTGGCGGCGCCGACATTCTGGGTCAGGCTGGTGACCGCAGTGGTGACTGGTGCAAGTCCGGCACCTACGTTGTTGCCCAGGGTTGCCAGGGGAGTGGTCGGGCTGGTGATCGGCGATCCCGAACCGCCGAGCACGGTGTTGAGCGAGGCCACGGTGTTACCCGCCGCAGCCAGCACACCACCCGGTGCGGCGAGGGTGCCATTGCCGCTGCTCAACCCGGCGCCGACGTTTACGACTGCGCCACCGACGGTTTGCAACAAGCCATTGTTGCCCAGACCGCCACCGACGCCTGTCCCTGAACGGGTGCCGTTGTTCACCAGTCCGCCGGCCTTGCCGACAGTGGTGCCGACATTACTCAGGGCCCCGCCGACGGTGTTGGTCAGCGCATTGCCGTTGCCGGCGCCAGTGACCTTGTCGCCCACGCCATCGACCGTGCTGCCGACTTTCTGTAGCAGGCCGTTCACGGGAGCGCCCAGCCCCGTCGCACTGCCGAGTTTATCCGTGGTGCTTTCGACCATGGCAATTACCGGCACCAGTTTGCTGCCCACTTCTTTGGTGACCGAGCCGAGCGGGCCGGTGGTGGTAGCGGTGCTGAGGGTGTCGCCGAGCATGGTGACTTTTTCGCCGACTCCGTTGAGCAGCGGGGCGACTTTGGTCACCACACCGCCGACCACCGGAACGCTGCCCGTGGCAGTCGCCAGTTTGCCGCTGAGGTCGGACACGCCGTTGCCCACATCCTGCACCACGCCGCCGACCGCCGAAGCGGTGACGCCCAGGCCATTGTCGGTGGTTGCCAGTTTGCCGATGCCGTTGGCTACCCCATCACCCAGTGTGGTCACTACATTGCCGGCGGTTTTGGCGGCGCTTTGCACCACGCCGCCAACGACTGGCACGCCACTGAGTGAGTCGCCGACCTGGCCGACGCCATTGCCGACGCCGCTGACAGTATTGCCGACGTCCTGCACCAGCGTGGTGGTGACCAGCGCAGGGGTGGTCGGATTGGTCGGGTTGGTTGGATCTGTCGGGTTGGTTGGATTGGTCGGATCTGTAGGGTTGGTCGGCGTGGTGGTGCCGCCCGTTCCCCCTGTTCCGCCGGTGCCAGCCGTGCCACCTGTGCCACCTGTGCCTGCGGTATCGCCGGTGCCGCCGGTTCCTCCAGTACCACCCGTACCAGCGGTGGAGTCGCTCGGGGAAGAACTGCCGGAACTGCTGTGATGTCCGCCGCCGCCACTGCTGCAACCGGCCAGACCGAGAGAGAGAATGAGGGCCAGTGCTGTTGCCGATTTGCACCACGCCTGGGCTTTCATGTGGGTTTTCATGATGGTTGTTCCTTGCACCTGTCACAACGTTCGTTGACTTCGACGGCTCGCCGGTTCTGTTGCCGGCAATGCCTTCGTCCGTTGTGCTCATATCAGTCGCAAGGCTGGATCCACGCCATTCTCAAGTTGGTATTAACGCCTTTATGCAGGTGGCCGCGAGTGCCGCCTAACGACTAATACCGAGGATATAGGTGCGCAAAAAAAAGCCTTGAAAATCAAGGCTGGGTATCGGCGATTGAAGCGTGTGCGGCGCGGGAAAACTTAAGTGATATATACACAATTGATCAGGTTTTCCCGGCCTCGATGTCAGGCCACCGGCTGCCAGTTGCCCACCATGTGCTCCAGATCCCCGGCGCCGATCAGGCGCAACTCACCGCTGGAGCCGGCAGCGCTGGCGAACAGGCTCACCTCGCTCGGCAGACGCACCGGTTTGCGAAAGTGTACGGTGACCTCAAGGTTGGCCTTGGGCAGATGATCCGCCAGCGCCGCCAGTGTACGGGCCTTGTTCCACAAACCATGAGCGATGGCTGTCGGGAAGCCGAACAGTTTGGCACTGGCGGCACTCAGGTGGATCGGGTTGTAGTCGCCGGAGACTTTCGCGTACTGCCGGCCGATGTCCACTGGCGCCTTCCATTGCGCCACTTGCGCGAGGGGCAGTGCCGGCTCCCAGGTCTGCTCGACCGGGTCGCCTTCGAGCTTCACACCACGACAGAGCATCTGGCTTTCGGCTTCCCACAACGGCCCGAGTTGATCGTCGAGGGTGGTCAGCAGATCGAAGGTCGCACCTTTCGGATGCGGTTGCAGGTTATGCACCCGGACGCTGACTTGCGCACGACTGATTCCGCCCATTGGTCGCGATACCCGGATGCGGTTGCTCAGGTGAATCAACCCCAGTAGCGGGAAGGGAAATTCTTTGGCGGTCAGCAATTGCATCTGCAGGGCGAACGCCAGGATATGCGGATAGGTCGGCGGCAGCAGGCCGTCATCGGCGAAACCGCAGACCTTGCGATACGCCGCCAGACGTTTGCCATCCACCTCGACTGCGCAGCGCAAACCGTTGTCGGGCAGGGTGGTGCCGGTGATTTTGCGCCGGGTCGCCGCCCGGGCATACAGCCCCGGCAAGCTTGGTTCTCGGTGCAGCGTTTGCCATTCGATGGTCATGTTCAGGCCCCCAGAACGCTTTGGCCGCACACCCGCAGCGCTTGTCCGGTGAATGCACCGGTGCCCGGTTGGGCCAGCCAGGCCACGGCTTCGGCGACGTCTTGCGGCAGGCCGCCCTGGCCCAGCGAACTCATGCGCCGTCCGGCTTCACGCAGGCCGAACGGGATGTGCGCAGTCATCTGAGTCTCGATGAAACCCGGCGCCACGGCGTTGATGCTGATGCCGCGTTCCAGCAGGGTCGGCGCCCAGGCCTGGGCCAGCCCGATCAGACCGGCCTTGCTCGCCGCGTAATTGGTCTGCCCGCGATTGCCGGCGATGCCGCTGATCGATGCCAGCAGAATCACCCGGGCGTTATCGCGCAGGGTGCCGCTGTCGAGCAGCGCCTTGGTCAGCACTTGCGGCGCGTTGAGGTTGACCGCCAGTACCGCGTCCCAGAATTCCGGCGTCATGTTGGCCAGGGTCTTGTCGCGGGTGATGCCGGCGTTGTGCACCAGAATGTCGAGGCCGTCCGGCAACTGTTCGATCAGTTGCGTGGCAGCGTCTTCGGCGCAGATGTCGAGGGTGATGGCGCGCCCGCCGAGGCGAGCGGCCAGGGCATCGAGATCGGTTTTCGCGGGCGGCACGTCGAGCAGGATCACCTCGGCGCCGTCACGGGCCAGGGTTTCGGCGATGGAGGCGCCGATGCCGCGAGCCGCGCCAGTGACCAGCGCCTTGCGCCCGGCCAATGGGCGGGTCCAGTCGGTGACCTGAGTGGCGCACGCCGTCAGCCGGATCACTTGTCCGGACACGAAAGCGCTTTTCGGCGAGAGAAAAAACCGCAGCGGTCCTTCGAGCTGATCCTCGGCACCTTCGCCAACGTAGATTAGTTGCAGCGTGCCGCCGCTGCGCAGCTCCTTGGCCAATGAGCGGGAGAAACCTTCGAGCGCTCGCTGTGCGCTGGCGGCAAATGGTTCACGCAGGGATTCCGGGGCGCGGCCGAGAATCACCAGATGCGCGCTGCTGTCGAGGTTCTTCATCAGCGGCTGGAAGAACTCACGCAGCTGCTTGAGCTGGTCGGTGTGCTGCAGATCGCTGGCGTCGAACACCACGGCCTTGAGTTTCGGGCCGTGGCCGGGAATCCATTGGGTGGCGCTCGCCGGCTGGTCGCCGTAGCGGTAGATCGCATCGGTCAGGCGATTGGCGAATGCGCTGACCCGCTCGGCCAGCGGCCCGCCGCCGATCAGCAGCGCACCTTCCACCGGCCGCAGGCGCCCGGCCTGCCAGCGTTCCAGCCGCACCGGCGACGGCAGGCCCAGGGCCCCGACCAGACGGTGGCCGATGGACGAGTTGGCGAAGTCGATATAGCGGTCAGACATGGAACGCTCTCCAGAAGATGGGGTTCAAAGTGTGGACTGCGAAGGGCAATCAATCGTTCGATCCACGCAATAAGGCCTACGCTAGAACACTGAGGTTTAGCAGGTCTTGCAGATAAATGCGGACCTTGTGGGAGCGAGCCTGCTCGCGAAGGCGTCGTCAGCTTCAACATCCTGGTGCCTGACAGTCAGCCATCGCGAGCAGGCTCGCTCCCACAGGGATCGTTTTTCAATTCAGAATTCACAAGGAGTTTTTCATGAGTCAGCTGCGCCGCGTCGCGATCATTGGCGGCAACCGCATTCCGTTCGCCCGCTCCAACGGGCCCTACGCCACCGCCAGCAATCAGGTAATGCTCACCGCCGCCCTCGAAGGCCTGATTGAACGCTACAACCTGCATGGCCAGCGCATCGGCGAAGTGGTCGCGGGGGCGGTGCTGAAATTGTCACGGGATATGAACCTGACCCGCGAATGCGTGCTCGGCTCGCGCCTGTCACCGTCCACCCCGGCCTATGATATCCAGCAGGCCTGCGGCACTGGCCTGGAGGCGGCGTTGCTGGTGGCGAACAAGATCGCCCTCGGCCAGATCGACTGCGGCATTGCCGGCGGCGTCGACACCACGTCGGACGCGCCGATCAGCGTCAGCGAGGGCCTGCGCAAGATCCTCCTGCAAGCCAACCGCGCCAAGACCACCGGTGACAAGCTCAAGACCTTTCTGCAATTGCGTCCGAAACACCTGATTCCCGAATTCCCGCGCAATGGCGAACCGCGCACCGGCCTGTCGATGGGCGAGCACTGCGAATTGATGGCGCAGACCTGGAGCATCCCCCGCGAAGAGCAGGATCAACTGGCACTCGAAAGTCACCACAAACTGGCGGCGTCCTACAGCGAAGGCTGGCACAACGACCTGATGACCCCGTTCCTCGGCCTGACCCGCGACAACAACCTGCGCCCGGACCTGACCCTGGAGAAACTCGCGACCCTGAAACCGGCCTTCGAGAAAAGCGCCAAGGGCACGCTGACTGCGGGTAACTCCACGCCACTGACCGATGGCGCCTCGGTGGTGTTGCTGGGCAGCGAAGAATGGGCGAAAGAGCGTGGCCTGCCGATCCTTGCGTATCTGCGCGATGGCGAAGCGGCGGCGGTGGATTTCGTCAACGGTGCCGAAGGACTGCTGATGGCTCCGGTGTATGCGGTCCCACGCTTGCTGGCGCGCAACGGTCTGACTCTGCAGGATTTCGACTACTACGAAATCCACGAAGCATTTGCCGCGCAAGTACTGTGCACGTTGAAGGCCTGGGAAGATCCGGAGTACTGCAAGACCCGGCTCGGGCTGGACGCTCCGCTGGGATCGATTGATCGCAGCCGCCTGAACGTCAAGGGCAGCTCCTTGGCGGCGGGGCATCCGTTTGCCGCGACGGGCGGACGGATCGTGGCGAACCTGGCGAAATTGCTGGATGCGGCGGGGCAGGGGCGGGGGTTGATTTCGATTTGTGCCGCTGGCGGCCAGGGTGTGACGGCGATCATCGAACGCTGAAAGAACAGAAATCCCCTCTCCCAAAGGGAGAGGGGCCTCTAAAGGTCACTCAGGTACGGAACCTGCGCACCAACCCATCCAGTTCATTCGACAACCCGGCGAGGCTCTGCGAATCCAGCCGCGCCGAGTTCGCCAGCTCCGCCACCAATTGCGCATCGCCATGGATCTGGCTGATGTGGCGGTTGATGTCCTCGGCCACCTGATGCTGCTCTTCAGCCGCTGTCGCAATCTGCGTGTTCATGTCGCGAATCACATCCACCGACTCACGAATCTGACCAAAGCTCTCCCGCGCCTCACCAATCCGTGCCACTGATTGCTGCGACACGTCGAGGCTGGCGCGCATCTGCTGGGTCACCGCACTGGTGCGCTTGGCCAGGTTGCCCAGCAGGCCGTCGATTTCCGCCGTCGAATCCGCCGTGCGTTTGGCCAGTGCGCGAACCTCATCGGCCACCACCGCAAAACCACGACCTTGCTCACCGGCCCGCGCTGCTTCGATGGCCGCGTTGAGCGCCAGCAGATTGGTCTGTTCGGCGATGGAGCGGATGGTGCCGAGGATCGACTGGATGTCGTTGCTGTCGCGTTCCAGTTGTTGCATCGACTGCGCAGACTGCTCCAGTTCCTGGCTCAGTTGATCGACGCTGTTTACTGCTGCATCGATCTGCTGCTGACCTTCACGAGCCTGACGCTGGCCGCTGTCGGCCGACTCCGCCGCCTGGCTGCACGAGCGCGCGACTTCGTTGGCAGTCGCCACCATTTCGTGGAACGCGGTCGAGACCATGTCCACTGCTTCACGCTGGCGCCCGGCGGCTTCGGCCATGTCGCCGGAGACCCGGGTCGAGCTCTGCGAAGTCGCGAGGATTTTTCCCGCCGCGCCGCCGATGTGCTGAATCAGGCTGCGGATCGCGGTGAGGAACTGATTGAACCAGTTGGCCAGTTGCGCGGTTTCGTCACTGCCACGGATATCGAGGCTCTTGGTCAGATCGCCTTCGCCTTGGGCTATGCCCTCCAGGCCGCTGGCCACGCTGCGGATAGGACGCACGATCAGGCTGGCGAAACTGGCTCCGACCACCGCAAAAAACACTGCCAGCACGGCAGCAATGACCGCGATCAGCCAGGTCAGCTGGGTTGCGGAACTCATTACTTCGTTCTGTTTGATCAGGCCGATGAAGGTCCAGCCCAGTTGCTCCGACGGCCAGACGTTGGCCATGTAGCGTTCGCCGTTGAGTTCGACTTCCACCAGGCCTTTACCGGCCTTGGCCAGTTGGGCATAGCCGTCGCCGAGGCTGTCGAGTTTCTTGAAGTTGTGTTCCGGCTGCTTTGGATCGACCAGCACCGTACCGCTGTTTTCCATCAGCATCAGGTAGCCGGTTTCACCGAGTTTGATCTGCTTGACGATTTCGGTCAGTTGCTTGAGCGAGACGTCGATGTTGACCACGCCACCCTGGGCGCCCAACTGGTTGGCCACCGCGCGCACTGTGCTGACCAGAACCGCGTCATCGCCGGCCCAGTAATAGGCTTCGGTGCGCAGGGTCTTGCCCGGATTGGCCATGGCCGTCTTGTACCACGGGCGGGTACGCGGGTCGTAGTTGGCCATCTTCGGATCGCCCGGCCAGAAGGCGTAGCCGCCGCTGTTCAGGCCATAGGAAACGTAGGAGTAGGCGGGATGGGATTTCGCCAGCCCTTCGAACAGGGCAAACAGTTGCTTGTCGATCTCGCCGTCGGAGGTATCGGCGGCGTTCGCGCTCATGCGGCTGCGTACGGTGCCGTCGGCGTTGTTGACCAGGGGCTGCGCCGCCAGGTAATCGACGTTCTGGCTGATGCCGTCGAAAAACAACTGCATGGCATTACTGACCTGACGGATCTCGCGCCCGCTGCCGTCGACAAAATCGTCCCGGGCATCGCTGCGCAGGTTCAGTACCACCAGCGTGGCGACCAGCACCACAGGCAAGCAGGCGATGATTGCAAACGCCCAGGTCAACTTCTGTTTGATGTTCATCCGCGCTCCAGATTTTCTTGTAGGCCCACGCAGTGCAGATGACTCGCGGTTATTGGCAGCCGAAAAACGTTGGTTCTCACTCGTTTCCTTGAGTGCGACATCGTAGATTTTTTGGAACGATTGTCGGACAAATTCCTCTGTCTCAGAGGAATTCGGCTGCGAGAGAGGGAAATTGAGGGTTCAAGATAAATTTCTTACGAGCCATTTGAAGCCGGATGTCAGATTCTGTCGCAAATGCCCTCAAGTCCTGTCGCCAACAACTTCGACAGCCTCGGCTATGATTCGCAGCGGCCGATAAAGAGGCGGATCGGTCCGGTTTATCCGGCACAGTGTGTGCATCCACAGGTTCACAGGTCGGCAACCCCTCCCCGTGATGCGAGGATTGCCGTATAACGAATGACATTCGCGTGTTTGGTAATAAAGGACCCACAATAAAAGCTGATGAAGACTCCAAAACGCATTGAACCCCTGATCGAGGACGGTCTGGTCGACGAAGTGCTGCGCCCTCTCATGAGTGGTAAAGAAGCAGCTGTTTATGTGGTGCGCTGCGGCAATCAGTTACGTTGCGCAAAGGTCTACAAGGAGGCGAACAAACGCAGTTTCCGCCAGGCGGCCGAGTATCAGGAAGGCCGCAAGGTTCGCAACAGCCGACAGGCCCGGGCGATGGCCAAGGGTTCCAAGTTCGGGCGCAAGGAAGCCGAAGACGCCTGGCAGAATGCCGAAGTCGCGGCGCTGTTCCGTCTGGCCAACGCCGGGGTGCGAGTGCCCAAGCCGTACGACTTCCTCGAAGGCGTGCTGCTGATGGAGCTGGTGGCCGATGAATACGGCGATGCTGCGCCGCGTCTGAACGACGTGGTGCTGGAGCCGGATCAGGCCCGCGAATATCACGCGTTCCTGATTTCGCAGATCGTACTGATGTTGTGTACCGGTCTGGTGCACGGTGACCTTTCGGAGTTCAACGTGCTGCTGACGCCGACGGGGCCGGTCATCATCGACCTGCCGCAAGCGGTGGACGCAGCGGGCAACAACCATGCGTTCAGCATGCTCGAGCGTGACGTCGGCAACATGGCGTCGTACTTCGGCCGGTTCGCCCCGGAGTTGAAGAAGACCAAATACGCCAAGGAAATGTGGGCGTTGTACGAAGCGGGTACGTTGCACCCGGCCAGCGTGCTGACCGGCGAGTTCGACGATCCCGAGGACCTGGCCGATGTCGGCGGGGTGCTGCGCGAGATCGAAGCGGCGCGTCTGGATGAGGAGCGCAAGCAAGCCATCCGCGCGGCGGACGACGAGCCCAAGGGCAAGTCCGACGAACCGCCTCCGCCACCGTGGATGCAGTGAGCATCTGAAAAAGAAAACCCGGCTTCGGCCGGGTTTTACACATTCAAGGATTGATTGTGAGCACCACTTCCCGCAATGCCCGGCTGATCATCACGGCCCGGCTGATTTCCGATTTCGGCGCTTTCCTCAACATGGTTGCGCTGGCCACTTATGTCTACCTGCTGAGCAACAGTGCGGTGAGCGTCGGGATCTTCCTGGCCAGTCGGGTGGGCGGCGGGATTTTCGCCAGCCTGATCGGCACGGCGTTTTATCGTCGATGCAGTGGCCGTCTGCCGTTGATTGCCTTCGATCTGCTGCGCGCCGCTGTGCTCGGGTTGTTGCTGATCGTGCCGGTGAGTCAGCAGGCGTTGTTGCTGCCGCTGATTGCGTTCGGCCTGGGCTTTGGCAATTCGATGTTCGCCATCGGCCTCAACAGCCAGTTGCCGCGATTGATCGAGCCTGCGCAGTTGCTCAAGACCAATGCCTGGATCACGTCCGCCTCATCCATGGCGATGGTCGGCGGCAGTCTGGTGTCCGGGTTGCTGGTCGCAGGGTTTGGCTTTGAAGCGGTGTTTGCGCTGAACGCGCTGACCTATCTGCTGGCGGCAGTGTTGATTGCACCGCTGCGGTTCAGCGCACCGGAGCCGGTGGCCGAATCCAGCGCTAAACAGGGTGAATGGTCGGCGTTGTTACAAGGCCTGCGCAGCACTCCGGTGGTGGCTGCGATGCTGGCGGTGACAATGGCCGACACCCTCGGGAGCGCTGCGCACAACGTCGGTTTCCCGATCATTTCCAGGCTGCTGACGCCAGACTCGGCAAGCACCACGCTGGGCCTGATGCTCGCGGTGTGGGCCGCCGGCAAGCTGCTGGGTGCGCGGATCGCCAGTCGCCTCAATGGCTCGGAAAACATCCATCTCGAGCGCCGCTACTTCGGCGGCGTACTGCTGATGTCCTGCGGTTTCATCCTGATGTTCCAGCAGCACAGCGTCGTCGGTCTGTTGCTGTTTTCGCTGCCGGCCGGACTGGGCGACGGGTTTTCGGAAGTCGGCCTGATGTCACGGCTGCAACGGGAACCGGAGCCCCTGCGCCTGCCGATCTTCAGCTTCCTGACGTTGTTGCAGATGACCGGGTTCGGCGTCGGCATGCTGATCGCCGCACCGTTCTATGAGTGGTGGGCGCCGGGAGCCGTGGTGTTGCTGTTCCACGGCATTCCCCTCGCCACTGTGCTGTCGATGAAGATCCTGTTGCTCAGGCGCGGACGGGTTGCGCGCAGCAGCCCGACGCCAGCTCCTTGAGGATCGGGCAGTCCGGGCGATGGTCGCCGTGGCAGTGCTCGACCAGATCCTGCAGGGTGTCGCGCAGTTCGCCGAGTTCGCGGATCTTCTGATTCAGCTCGTCGATGTGCTGGCGCGCCAGGGCCTTCACATCGGCACTGGCGCGCTGGCGGTCCTGCCAGAGGGTCAGCAGCTTGCCGACTTCCTCCAGCGAAAAACCCAGGTCCCGCGAACGCTTGATGAACGCCAGCGTGTGCAGGTCATCGTCGCCGTAGACGCGATAACCGCTGTCGGTGCGATCGGCAGCCTTGAGCAGACCGATCGACTCGTAGTACCGGATCATCTTCGCGCTCAGGCCACTGTGGCGGGCCGCTTGGCCGATGTTCATCGGTTGTCCTCCAGATCCTCGGGTTTCCAGGTTTTCAACAGTAGCGCATTGCTCACCACGCTGACGCTCGACAGGGCCATCGCCGCGCCGGCCAGCACCGGATTGAGGAAGCCGAACGCTGCCAGCGGAATGCCGATCAGGTTGTAGACGAAGGCCCAGAACAGGTTCTGGCGGATCTTCGCGTAGGTCTTGCGGCTGATCTCCAGTGCGGCCGGAACCAGTCGAGGATCGCCGCGCATCAGGGTGATGCCGGCGGCGTGCATGGCCACGTCGGTGCCGCCGCCCATGGCGATACCGATGTCCGCGGCGGCCAGCGCCGGTGCGTCGTTGATGCCGTCGCCGACCATGGCCACGACCCCGGTCTTTTTCAGCTCGGCGACGGTGGCGGCTTTTTCCGCCGGCAGCACTTCGGCGTGGACGCTTTCAATGCCCAGCGCTTCGGCCACCACCCGGGCGCTGCCGCGGTTGTCGCCGGTCAGCAGGTGGCTGTGGATATGCTGGGCCGCGAGTTGTTGCACCGCGTGCAGCGCGCCGGGCTTGAGGGTGTCGCCAAAGGCGAACAGACCGAGTACGCGTGACTGCGGACTTTGCTCGATCAGCCAGGACAGCGTGCGGCCTTCGGTTTCCCAGGCCTTGGCGGATTCGCTCAGGTTTCCGGCGTTCAGACCGATTTCTTCCAGCAAGCGCCGGTTGCCCAGCGCCAGGCGCCGGCCGTCGAGGCTGCCGGCGATGCCGCGCCCGGTCAGAGACTGGCTGTCGCTGACATCGGGCACGTTCAGGCTACGTTCGGCACAGGCATCCAGCACCGCTTTGGCCAGCGGATGCTCACTGCCGCGTTGCAGCGCGCCGGCCGCTATCAGTAGGGCGTTTTCATCACCGTCGATTGCACTGAAATGCGCAATGCGCGGCGTGCCGGAGGTCAGGGTGCCGGTCTTGTCGAACACCACGGCGCTGACTTCATGGGCACGTTCCAGTGCTTCGGCATCCTTGATCAGAATCCCGTGACGGGCGGCCACGCCGGTGCCGGCCATGATCGCGGTCGGTGTCGCCAGACCGAGGGCACACGGGCAGGCGATCACCAGTACCGCGACGGCGTTGATCAACGCGGTTTCCAGCGGCGCGCCGTACAACCACCAGCCGATCAGCGTGGCCAGGGCCAGCAGCAACACGGTCGGCACGAACACCTGACTGACTTTATCCACCAGTTTCTGGATCGGAGCCTTCGCGGCCTGAGCGTCCTCCACCAGGCAAATGATCCGCGCCAGTACGCTTTCCGCGCCGAGCGCCGTGGTGCTCACCAGCAAGCGGCCTTCGCCGTTGATCGCACCGCCGGTGACCTTGTCGCCCGGTTGCTTGGGCACCGGCAGGCTTTCACCGCTGATCAGCGCTTCGTCAGCGTGGCTCTGGCCTTCCAGCACTTCGCCGTCCACCGGGAAACGTTCGCCGGGTTTGACCAATACCCGATCGCCGAGGCGCAGGGCGCTGATGGCGACGTCCTGTTCGCGACCATCGATGACTTGAATCGCCCGCTCCGGCCGCAAGGCTTCGAGTGCGCGAATGGCGCTGGCGGTCTGGCGTTTGGCGCGGCTTTCCAGATATTTGCCGAGCAGCACCAGAGCGATGACCACCGCCGAGGCTTCGAAATACAGATGCGGCATGCGCCCGGCGGCGGTCGCCCATTCATAGAGACTCAGGCCATAACCGGCGCTGGTGCCCAGCGCGACCAGCAAGTCCATGTTGCCGGCGCCGGCGCGCACGGCTTTCCACGCGGCGACGTAGAAACGTGCGCCGAAGATGAATTGCACCGGAGTGGCGAGGGCGAACTGCGCCCAGGCCGGGAGCATCCAGTGAATGCCGAACGGTTGCAGCAGCATCGGCAGCACCAGCGGCAAGGCGAGGGCGATCGCACAGATCAATGCCCAGCGCTCATGGTTCAGGCGTTGCTGGCGATTGTCAGATTGAGGGTGTTCGAGTTCGAAGAGGCTGGCCGAATAACCGGCCTTGCTCACGGCGGCGATCAGGGATTGCGGGTCGACTGCGCCGAGCAGTTCGAGGTGGGCACGTTCATTGGCCAGATTGACGCTGACGCTTTTCACCCCCGCAACCTTGTTCAGGGCGCGTTCGACACGGCCGACGCAGGACGCGCAGGTCATGCCGTCGATGTTCAATTCCACGGTGTGCTGCGGCACGCTGTAACCGGCCCGTTCGACCGCCTCCATCAGCGCCGGCAGGCTGTCGCCGGGGGCCTGCACCCGGGCCTGTTCGGTGGCGAGGTTGACGCTGACGGCACTGGCGCCGCTGACTTTGCTCAACGCCCGCTCGACACGGCCGGCGCAACTGGCGCAGGTCATGCCGCTGATGGGCAGATCGAACGTGATGGAATCGGACATCGGTCGTACTCCCTGTAGTGGATGCCTACAGGATCAACCTTGCCATGCTGGCAAGGTCAAGCGCCAAAAAATTGTGGGAGCGAACCAGCTCGCGATTGGGTCATTACAGGCAACATCGAGGTGCCTGTATGACCGTCATCGCGAGCCTGCTCGCTCCCACATTTTTTGACTGCTCAGTACCCGAGGCCCGTCGGCTTGAGGTACATGCCTTCCTGGTTCATCGCGATGCGGAACTTCAGGATGTCGCCGGCATGCAGTTTGATCTCCTGCGAGCCCGGCGCGAGCATGCCTGGGTTGCAACCCGGCATTTGTCCCGGCAGCAGTTTCAGGCGCAGCGAGACATTGCCCGGCGGCAGGTTGAATGAAGTGCTTTGCTCCTGGAACAGACGCGCCGAGAGTTGATCCTGAATGTACACGCCGATTTCGCACGAGGTTGCGACTTCCAGGCGCTCGCGGGAAATGATCAGCACCCCGTAATCTTCCCCGGCGGCGTGCACCGAAGGGATCGCGGCAAAGAGGCTGAGTAAGCCAGACAGGCCGAAAGCTGACCAGCGCATGGCTGAATCTCCTGAATTCATGTCATTGATGTATGCAGCTTGGCCGAGCACGGCGCCGATTACCAGCCCGGCAGTTTTTCGCAGAACTTGACCTTGCCATCGTGGCAAGCCCGAAACTGCCGGCAACCTCACTCAAAGGAGTCATTCCATGCAAGTGTTCACTGTTGAAGGCATGTCCTGCGGTCACTGTGTCAAAGCCGTCACGGCAGCGGTGCAGAGCAAGGATCCGGCCGCCAGCGTGCGGGTCGATCTGGCAGCCAAGGAAGTCGGCGTCGAAAGTGCGTTGAGCGCCGAGCAGGTCATCGAAGCGATCAGCGAAGAAGGTTATGCCATCAAACTTGCCTGATCTTTTTAATAGTTAGCGAGCTACCGGAATGTTCAAGGCGTCCTCGCGCGGCTAGACTGTCGGGCTGCATAGTCAGTCCGACTGCCCACCCCAACCGCCGCCCGACCTGGACGCCTGATGAACTTTCGTACCCTTCTGATTCTCGGTGCCCTGACCGCTTTCGGTCCGTTGGCGATCGACTTCTATCTACCCGCGTTTCCCACCATGGCGCTGGCATTCGGCACCGACGAGAAACACGTCCAGCTGACGTTGTCGGCTTACTTCTTTGGCCTGTCCATCGGTCAACTGGCTTACGGGCCGGTGGCGGATCGCTTCGGCCGACGGATTCCGTTGCTCATTGGTCTGACGCTGTTCACGCTGGCGTCGGTGGCCTGCGCCTATGCGCCGAATCTGGAATGGCTGATCGGCGCGCGGCTCGTTCAGGCGCTGGGCGGTTGTGCGGGGATGGTGATTGCCCGGGCGGTGGTCAGCGACAAGTGCGACGCGGTGGGGTCGGCGAAAGTCTTCTCGCAGCTGATGCTGGTGATGGGGCTGGCCCCGATTCTGGCGCCGATGCTCGGCGGACTGCTGGTGAACACGTCGGGATGGCAGTCGATCTTCCTGGTGCTGACCGGTTTCAGTGCTTTGGCCGGACTGGCGGTGGCCCTCGGCCTGCCGGAAAGTCTGCCGGCGCATGTTCCGCGTCAACCATTGTCCGGCGCTTTGCGCCAGTACGGTCGGCTGCTGACTGATCCGGTCTACATGGGCCATGCCCTGACCGGCGGCATCGCCATCGCCGGGATGTTTGCCTACATCGCCGGCTCCCCGTTCATTTTCATCAAATTGTATGGCGTACCGGCCGAGCACTTTGGCTGGCTGTTCGGCACCAACGCGGCGGGGTTTATTCTGGTGGCCCAGGTCAATGCGCGACTATTGGCCAAGCGTGGCCCGGCGTTTCTGCTGTCGCGGGCGGTCTGGGTTTACCTGGGCGCGGGGCTGACGTTACTCGCGGTCAGCGCCTTGCACACCGAGGCACTGTGGCCACTGTTGATTCCATTGTTCATCTGTGTCGCCAGCCTTGGCTGCATCAGCCCCAATGCGGCTGCGTGCGCGATGAATGGTCAGGGCGGTCGGGCCGGCAGCGCTTCAGCATTGCTTGGCAGCATGCAATTCAGTGTCGCAGCCGGGGCTTCGGCACTTGTGGGGATATTGCACGACGGCACCGCCGTGCCGATGGCAATGGTCATCAGCCTGTGCGGGTTACTGGTGGTATGCGCAGCGATGCTCACCCGGCGGATGCAGAATGCCCGGGCGCTGGCAAAGGCGCAGGCCGAAATCTAAAGCAGGGAAGATTCAGCCGACAGCGCGCTGCTGACCGGGGTCGGGAATCTGGTGGGGCGCGTGCAGACGCGCTTCGAGGGTGCGGGTGAAGGCCCGGGCTTCGGCTTCACTGCGAAAGGTCACGGCATGCTGGTCGAGACGAACTTGCCACTGGGACTTTGCCACTTCTTTTATCAGGATCTTCATTGCTGACCTCCCGTACGTAAAAGATTGCATCGCAGAGGACTCGATTGTAGTCCTGAATACGATCGCAATTGTGACAAGGGTCAAGCATCTGACTGACGGCAAAAAAAACCGCAGCCCCCGAGCCAGCCACTTCCGGCGCTGACGAAGGCTGCGGCTCCCGGGTTTTAGAAACCTTCTAAAACAATTTTCCCCTTGGCCTTGCCGCTTTCCAGCAGTTCATGGGCCCGACGCAAGTTGCTCGCATTGATCGTGCCGAAGTGCTCGCCGACCGTGGTTTTCAAGGTGCCGCTGTCGATCAGCCCGGCCACCCGGTTGAGCAGGTTGTGCTGCTCGATCATGTCCGCGGTTTCGAACAGCGAGCGGGTGTACATGAACTCCCAGTGCAGCGACAGGCTCTTGCGCTTGAGCTTGGTCACGTCCAGCGCCTTCGGATCGTCGATCAGCGCCAGTTTGCCTTGCGGCGCCAGGGCCTCGACCAGTTGGTCCAGGTGATGGTCAGTCTGGGTCAGGCTGGCGACGTGGGTCACGTGGGCGACACCGGCGCGCTTCAGTTCTTCGCTCAGTGGCTGGCTGTGATCAATGACAAGGTCGGCCCCCAGTTCGGTCACCCAGTCGCGGGTCTCAGGGCGGGAGGCGGTGCCGATCACTTTAAGTCCGGTCAACTGGCTGGCCAGTTGGGTGAGGATCGAACCGACGCCGCCGGCCGCGCCGACGATCAGCAGGCTCTGGTCTTCATCGGTTTTGCCTTCGCGAATCTGCAGGCGTTCGAACAGCAGCTCCCAAGCCGTGATCGCGGTCAGCGGCAGGGCGGCAGCTTCGGCGAAATCGAGGGTTTTCGGCATATGGCCGACGATTCGCTCATCGACGACGTGCAATTCACTGTTGCCACCGGCCCGGGCGATGGAGCCGGCGTAGAACACCTTGTCGCCGGCCTTGAACAATGTCACTTCACTACCGACCGACTTGACCACACCGGCCACGTCCCAGCCCAGAACCTTGGCGGCGCCGCCTTCCGGCGCGACGTTCTGGCGAACCTTGGTGTCGACCGGGTTGACCGAAATCGCTTTGACTTCCACCAGCAGATCACGGGGGCCGGCTACCGGCTCTGGCAGTTCGATGTCCTGCAGGGATTTTTCGTCGCTGATCGGGAGCGAAGCGTAATAGGCGATGGCTTTCATGGAGAACTCCGAAAGTGAATAAAGGAGACTTCAGGCGATGACGCGCAGGCGCTTGAGTTCGAAGTGTTCGAGGAACGCCTCGGCCTGGCTGCGGAAATGCTGGATATGGGCGCTGGCATCGTGGGCTTGCAGGGCTTCGTCGCTGGCCCACTGTTCGATCATGTAAAAAGCCAGCGGATTGGCCAGGTCCTGGTGCAGTTCGTACTGGCCGCAACCGGCTTCGGCACGGGTCGGTTCGATCAGGGCACGCAGGTGCTGTTCGAGGGCGTCCTGCTGGCCGGGTCTGGCGATCAGGGTGGCGATGGCAGTGAAGGGCTGGGACATGTTCGACTCCGGGACGGGATGAATTCGATGGATGGCATGATTGGCTATTTCTGCCGGAGATAAAACCGGCTAAAAGAGCAGTCTCTTTCAATATTTTTTTGATAATCGGGGCTGAGGATGCTGCGTTTCGATGACTTGCAGTTGTTTGTCCGGGCGGCGGATCTGGGCAGCCTGTCGGCGGCGGCGCGGGTGATGGACATGTCCGCTGCCGTGGCCAGTGCTGCGCTCAAGCGTATCGAACAACAATTGGGTGCGCGTTTGTTGGCTCGTTCTACTCGCAGTCTGCGGCTGACGGCCGAAGGGGAAGGTTTCCTCGAGTACGCCCGGGCGGCGCTCAGCAATCTTGATGAAGGTCGTCGTCTGCTCGCCAGCGGACAGGATCAGGTCAGCGGGGTTCTGCAACTGTCGGCTCCCTCGGATTTTGGTCGCAACCTGCTTTTGCCATGGCTCGATGATTTTCAGCGCGAACACCCGAAACTGACGGTGCGCCTGCTGCTGGGTGACCGCATCGCCGATCTGTTTCGCCAGCCGGTGGACATCGCCTTGCGTTACGGTGAGCCAGAGGATTCCAGTCTGGTGGCGTTGCCGATTGCCCCGCACAACCGACGAGTACTGTGTGCATCCCCCGCCTATCTGGCCCGGCACGGTGAGCCGTTGCATCTGGAGCAGCTCGCTCAGCACAACTGCCTGCTGTACATGCTCGGTGGCCGGGTGCATGACCGCTGGAGTTTCCACGACGGCAAGCGCGAGGTCGGTCTGACCGTCAGTGGCGACCGCTTCAGTGACGACGCCGATGTGGTACGCCTGTGGGCGGTGGCGGGAGCCGGCATCGCCTACAAGTCGTGGCTCGATGTGGCCGGTGATGTGCTGGCGGGGCGGCTGAAAGTGCTGCTGCCGGAGCTGCTCTGCGAACGCGCTCCGCTGAATCTGCTGTGCGCCCATCGCGCACAATTGAGTAAGCCGGTGAACCTTCTGAGGGAAATGCTCGCCAGTCGTTGTGCCGAATTGAGTAGCCGATTTCCCGTTTTCGCGAAGACCGATCATTAGTCGCAGGTAAATAGCGAAATTTCTGTCAGGAACAATCACCAGCTACGCCCGTTCCGAGACAAGACGCGCGAAGTAACCCGCTTATACTAGCGACCGCCTGATGCCTGCCCGTACAGACCGGCCGGGAACGGTCAGACCGGAACCGGCCGGCCAGGGGCGACGGTCATGACAATGCTGCGGTTCTCTGGCTGTGGCGTGCTGACTTGCCTCGACTGAGGGCATTTTGCGCGCCTTGGCCGACCACTGATTACTGGTCAAGATGTCTATGCGCAGTAGACGATACGATTCAACAGGGAGTGAATACATGGAACATGCACCTTGCATCAGCCAGATCGCCGCGTTGCTGGCCGATCCCAAACGCAGCGCGATGATGTGGGCGCTGATGGATGGCTCGGCCCGGCAGACCGAGGAACTGGCGTTGCTGGCGGGACTTTCGCCGTCGTCGGCCAGTGCGCATCTGGGGCGCTTGTCCGCAGGGGGGCTGCTGAAGGTCGAAGCGCGTGGGCGCAAACGTTTCTTCCGTCTGGCGGCTCCTGAAATCGGGGCGGCCATCGAAGCGCTGGCCAGTGCCACCCTGGCCAGCGCCCCGCGCGACATTCCTGATGTGTACAAGCGTGCCGCTCCGCTTGTCAGGCCCCAGGCTGCGCCTTCATCACTTCTGCGCGCGCGGTTTTGCGACGACCATCTCGGAGGAACGCTGGCCGCCGATCTGTACCAGCGCCTGCTCGACGCCGGCTGGATCGAACAGCTTGAAAACCGGGTTGTCGTCACCCACAAAGGCGCGACGCAATTGGCCGGTCGCGGGGTCTTCATCCAGGCGTTGGCCCATCGCAATGCCCGGGTTGCCTGCGCTTGTCCGGACTGGAGCGAGCGACGCCCGCATATGGGCGGTTCATTGGGCGCGGCGTTGTTGCAGCTGTTCATGCAGTCAGGTTGGTTGATGCTGCCCAACGACTCCCGAGCGTTGCAACTGACGCCGACGGGGCAGCGGGAAATTCATCGGTTCGCCCGGGAGACCGAGCTGGAAATGGCGTTGTAGAGCCGTTGTCATTGTCGGCCGGAGGATTGGCGTCGCCTACGGCTGCGAACAGGTCGCATCTGGCACAAACCCTATACCGCTATCGCGCACACTCGGTCCGCAGACATTTCGGATGGAGGAGGTGGCATGGACACAGGAAATTTCAGTGCGGCGGATCGACTGGAACGTCTGCCGGTCAGCGGTTATCACCGGATCATATTCATCATTATTGCCCTGGCATTTTTCTTCGACTCCATGGATCTGGCGATGATGACTTTCCTTCTCGGCTCGATCAAAGCCGAGTTCGGCCTGAGCAGCGCCGAAGCTGGATTATTGGCCAGTTCGAGTTTTTTCGGCATGGTGCTGGGGGCGTCGCTGTCCGGTCTACTCGCCGACCGCTTCGGCCGCAAGCCGGTGTTCCAGTGGAGCATCGTCCTGTGGGGCGTGGCCAGTTACCTGTGCTCCACGGCGCAGACGGTCGAGAGCCTGACGCTGTTTCGCATCCTGCTGGGAATCGGCATGGGCATGGAGTTTCCGATTGCCCAGTCGATGTTGTCGGAGTTGATCCCCGCCCAGCGCCGGGGTCGCTACATCGCATTGATGGACGGTTTCTGGCCGCTGGGGTTCGTGGCTGCCGGGGTGCTGTCGTATTTCCTGCTGCCGTTGATTGGCTGGCGCGACATCTTTCTGGTGCTGGCGGTGCCGGCGGTGTTCGTGCTGGCGATCCGCTTTTTCATTCCCGAGTCGCCGCGCTGGCTGGAACAGGCCGGTCGGCATGAAGCGGCAGACAAGGTGTTGCGTGCGATCGAGGCGCGGGTACAGGTATCGCTCGGCGTTACGAAGTTGCCGGAGCCGGTTTGCCTGCCGCGAAGCGTGACACCTCCGGGCCATTTCCTCTCGGCGCTCAAACAGATCTGGTCACCGCTGTATCGCCAGCGCACGACGATGATCTGGAGCCTGTGGTTCTTCGCGTTGCTCGGTTTCTACGGCCTGACCTCGTGGCTCAGTGCGTTGCTGCAACAATCGGGTTTTGCCGTGACTCAGTCGGTGTATTACACGGTGCTGATTTCACTCGGCGGGATTCCCGGTTTCCTGATGGCGGCCTGGCTGGTGGAGCGCTGGGGGCGCAAGCCGGTGTGCATCGTCACGTTGCTCGGCGGCGGGGTAATGGCGTTTCTGTACGGACAAAGCGCGGTGTTTGGCGGCAACGTGGCGCTCCTGATCAGCACGGGGCTGTTGATGCAGTTTTTCCTGTTCGGGATGTGGGCGGTGCTCTACACCTACACGCCGGAACTGTACCCGACCTCGGCGCGGGCGACGGGCTCGGGGTTCGCCTCGGCCATCGGGCGCGTGGGTTCGCTGCTCGGGCCGTTGGTCACCGGGCTGGTGTTCCCGATCACCGGGCAGGGCGGGGTGTTTGCGCTGGGGGCGCTGTGCTTTGCGATTGCGGCGGGGGTGGTGTGGCTGTTCGGGATGGAGACCCGGGGTAAAACCTTGGAGGAATTGACCGAAGCAGAAGTGATTGGCTGAACCCTGAACCAACTGTGGGAGCGAGCTTGCTCGCGAAAGTGGTGTATCAAACAACATCTTCGTTGAATGACAGACCCTATTCGCGAGCAAGCTCGCTCCCACATTGGTTATGCGCTGTTGCTTATGGTTTTACCAACCGCGCATCCAGGCTGTTCTGCGCCAGGCGTTTGGCCTGATCCTGGGTCATGCCCAGGTGAGTGTGCAGCGCGTGGAAGTTCTCGGTGACATAACCACCGAAGTACGCCGGGTCATCTGAGTTCACCGTGACCTTCACGCCACGCTCGAGCATGTCGAGGATGTTGTGCTGCGACATGTGATCGAACACGCAAAGTTTGGTGTTCGACAGCGGGCACACGGTCAGCGGGATCTGCTCGTCGATGATCCGCTGCATCAGGCGCTCGTCTTCGATGGCGCGCACGCCATGGTCGATGCGCTGGATTTTCAGCAGGTCGATGGCTTCCCAGATGTACTCCGGCGGGCCTTCTTCGCCAGCGTGGGCGACGGTCAGGAAGCCTTCGTGGCGGGCACGATCAAACACGCGCTGGAACTTGCTCGGCGGGTGGCCCATCTCGGAACTGTCCAGACCCACTGCCACGAATGCATCGCGGAACGGCAGCGCCTGGTCGAGGGTTTTCTGTGCTTCGTCTTCGCTCAGGTGGCGCAGGAAACTCAGGATCAAGCCGCTGGTGATGCCCAGTTGCTGCTCGCCATCCTTCAGTGCGGCGGCGATGCCGTTGAGCACCACTTCGAACGGGATGCCACGGTCGGTGTGGGTCTGCGGATCGAAGAACGGTTCGGTGTGAATCACGTTCTGTTCTTTGCAGCGCAGCAGGTAGGCCCAGGTCAGGTCGTAGAAATCCTGAGAAGTGCGCAGCACGTCGGCGCCCTGGTAGTACAGGTCGAGGAATTCCTGCAGATTGTTGAAGGCGTAAGCCTTGCGCAGGGTTTCGACGTCGCTCCACGGCAGGGCGATCTTGTTGCGTTCGGCCAATGCGAACAGCAGCTCGGGCTCCAGCGAGCCTTCGAGGTGCAGGTGCAATTCGGCCTTGGGCAGGGCGTTGAGCCAGTCGTACATATTCTTTTCTCATCAGGTGCAATGACGGCATTCTACAGATGCCCGCCGAAACAATTGGCAAAACCTGACCAACCGATCCATCACACCGCTTCCTGCTCCCGTCGATAGGCGTAGGTATCGGCGAAGCGCGACAGCAGGAATTCGGCGCAGGTGGTGGTCGGATATTTCGCCGGATGCTGTGCATCCTGGCAACCGGGCAGGCACTCGATGCGGGTATCCGGGTGCGGTTCGGCGAAGAACGGCATCGAATAGCGATCCACGCCGAGCGGGCTGACGACCCGGTGCGGGGTCGAGCGATAACGGTCGTTGCTCCAGCGCGCCATCATGTCGCCGAGGTTGACCACGAACGTGCCGTCGATGGGCGGTGCGTCGATCCACTGGCCTTTGACGTTTTTCACCTGCAAGCCGCCGGCCGCGTCCTGATACAAAAGCGTGATGCAGCCGTAATCGGTGTGCGCGCCGGCACCTTGCTGCTCGGCGGAACTGGCGGTGTGGCGTGGCGGGTAATGGATCATTCGCAGCACACTGACCGGTTCGTTGAAGCGTGTATCGAAGAAGTCGCGCTCGATGCCCAGCGCTAACGTCATGGCCCGCAACAGGGTTTGCGCCAGGGCCTGCATGTCGAGGTAGTGCTGCTCCATCAGCGCTTCCCAACCGGGAATGGCCGGATGACGGTTGGGGCCGCGCAAGGGTTTTTCCGCCAGCACTTCGGAATGATCGGCCGGCAGGTGCAGGCCCATGTCGAAGGTTTCCTTGAGATCGCTGGGTTTGTCCGGGTCGAGCTGTTCGGTGGCAATGGCGCCGTAGCCGCGGTGATGGACGGTCCGGGTGATGTCGATCTTGAGTTTTTCTTCTACCGGTTGCGCAAAGAAGCGCTGTGCGTGATCGAGCAGGGATTCGATGCGCTGCGCAGAAATCGGGTGACCCTTTATATAAAAGAAGCCCCACTCGCGGCAGGCGTGGTCGATCTGTTCGGCGACAGCGGGCCAGGCGTTCTGGTCGTCGGAGTAGAGCGGCGAGATATCGATGATCGGAAGCTGATCCATGCACAATCCTTGGAGTAACGTGAGATCCAGTGTGGGAGCCAGCCTGCTGGCGATGAGGCCAGAACGGTATCGACTGAAAGTGCGCTATCGCCAGCAGGCTGGCTCCCACAGGGTTTTATGACGGGCCAGGTGTTACTTCGGCATCTCGGCCTTCATGCCTTCGACGTAGTAATTCATCGACGCCAGTTCCGCATTGGTCGCGCTCACGCCTGCCGGGATTTTCTCGACGCCGGCCTGATCCTTGATCGGCCCGGTGAACGGTTGCAGGGCGCCGCTCTTGATATCGGCGATGATCTGCTCGGCTTCGGCCTTCACCGGTGCCGGCACCAGATCGCTGATCGGCAGTTCGACCGTGCCTTCCTTCAGCCCGCCCCAGTAGTCCTGGGATTTCCAGTTGTGGTCGATCACGCTCTGGGTCGCCTGAATGTAGTGCGGTGCCCAGTCGTTGACGATTGAAGTCAGCACCGCTTTCGGACCGAAGTGCGCCATGTCCGAAGCGTAGCCCACGGCGTACACGCCACGCCGCTCGGCAGCCTGGATCGGCGCCGGGCTGTCGGTGTGCTGGAACACCACGTCCACGCCCTGATCGATCAGGGCGTTGGCAGCGTCGGCTTCCTTGCCCGGGTCGAACCACGAGTTGACCCACACCACTTTGATCTCGGTGCCGGGGTTGTACTTGTTCAGTGCCAGTTGAATGGCGTTGATGTCGCGAATCACTTCCGGGATCGGGAACGAGGCGACGTAGCCGATCTTTTTGGTCTTGGTCATCTTCGCTGCGAGGAAACCGCCGACGTAACGGCCCTCGTAGGTGCGCGCGAGATAGGTACCAAGGTTCTTGTCCTGCTTGTAGCCGGTGGCGTGTTCGAAGGTCACCTTGGGAAACTGTTTGGCGACTTTCACCGTCGGGTTCATGTAGCCGAAAGAGGTGGTGAAGATCAGGTCGTAGTTGTCCTTGGCCATGTTGCGGATCACCCGTTCGGCATCCGCGCCTTCGGCGACGTTCTCCACGTAGTTGGTGGTGATCTGCGAACCGAGTTTTTCCGCCAACGCCTTGCGCCCCTGTTCATGCTGATACGTCCAGCCGTGGTCGCCGATGGGGCCGATGTAGACGAAACCGACTTTCAGTGGATCGGCGGCACTGGCGCTCAGGCTGAGGCCAAGGCCCATGGCGATGCACAGCAGTGTTTGCAGTGGACGTTTTTGCATGAACGCGAACTCCCTTTTGTTGTGTGTGGGGAGGGCAATGCAAAAGGCTGACCAAGCGGACAACAAATCGAGTCGAATTCGCGGCGAGGCCTTCGCGAGCAAGCTCGCTCCCACAAAAGCACCGCGATCGCTGTGGGAGCGAGCCTGCTCGCGATGAGGCCAGCCGGGCCGAAAAAAGTGCATGCCCGTACACGGACGCCATCCACTGGTGCGCTAAGGTGTAACGAACCATTAGCGCCGCCCTGCAGTCAGTAGCTCATTCGAACCCCTGCGCCAAAAGGCCCGCCATGCTCATGATCCTCAAGCAAGAAAGCTTTCTGCTGCTGGCCCTGATCGCGGCTTTTGTCGCGTATCCGCTGGAGCACTGGTTGCTGCACAGCGGCCAGGTCGTCGCGCTGACGGCCGGCCTGGTGCTGATCGCGTTCATCGTCGCCGCCTCGATGCGCGTCGCCCATCAGGCTGAACTGCTCGCGGAAAAAGTCGGCGACCCGTACGGCACGATGATCCTGACCCTCGCCGCCGTGCTGGTGGAAGTGGTGATCCTGGCGATCATGATGAGCAACGAAGCCTCGCCGACGCTGGTGCGCGACACGATCTATTCGGCGGTGATGCTCGACATCAACGGCATCCTCGGCCTCGCCGCATTGATGGGCGGGATCAAACATGGCGAGCAGTCCTACAACGACGACTCGGCCCGCAGTTACAGCGTGATGATCCTCACCGCCATGGGCGTGTCGATGGTGGTGCCGGAGTTCATTCCCGAGGCCAACTGGAAAATCTATTCGGCGTTCACCATCGGCGCGATGGTGGTGCTTTATGCGTTGTTCCTGCGCATGCAGGTCGGGCCGCACAGTTACTTTTTCAGCTACAGCTACCCGGACAAGCGCCGCAAGAAAGAGCCCGTGGAACAGGAGCCGAAACCGGTCAGCCTGGCGCTGTCGATCGGCATTCTGGTGTTCGGTGTGGTGGTGATCGGTGCACTGGCCGAGGTGATGTCCAAGACCCTCGATCTGGGCCTGGAAGGGACGGGCGCACCGCCGGTGATCACGGCGATTCTGGTGGCGGCGATCTCGGCAGCGCCGGAGATTCTGACCGCGTTGCGCGCGGCGTTGGCCAACCGCATGCAGTCGGTGGTCAACATTGCGATGGGGGCGTCGTTGTCGACGGTGATTTTGACGGTGCCGGTGATGGAGGCGATGGCGCTCTACACGGGGCAGCCGTTTCAGATGGCGATGACGCCGGTGCAGACGGTGATGATCTTCATCACGCTGATCGTCAGCGCGATCAACCTCAATGACGGCGAGACCAATGCCATCGAGGGCATGACCCACTTTGTGCTGTTTGCGACGTTCATCATGTTGTCGCTGTTGGGCCTCTGAGCCCACCACAAACCAATGTGGGAGCTAGCCTGCTAGCGATTACGGTACATCAGTCAAAATCTTGTTTACTGACAGATCGCAATCGCTAGCAGGTTAGCTCTCACAGGTTTAAGCGCCGGGGAGTCAGGTGCCGGCGATCAACTGTCGAGCCGCCTGGCTGTGATCGGCAATCAAACCTTTGAGATCCAGGCCTTCAACCTGCCCGTCAACCACACGCCACTTGCCGCCGACCATCACCCGATCCGCACGATCCGCGCCGCACAACAGCAACGCCGAGATCGGGTCATGGCTGCCGGAGAAGCGCAACTCATCCAGCTTGAACAACGCCAGATCCGCCTGCTTGCCCACCGCCAGTTCACCGATATCGGTGCGACCGAGCAGGCTCGCCGAGCCCTTGGTCGCCCAGCCCAGCACGCGTTCCGGGGTGATCTTCTCGGCGCCATAACGCAGACGCTGGATGTACAGCGCCTGACGCGCTTCGAGGATCATGTTTGACGCATCGTTGGAGGCCGAGCCATCCACACCGAGACCGAACAGCGCGCCAGCATCGGTCAGTTCGATGCTTGGGCAGATGCCGGACGCCAGACGCATGTTCGAGCTCGGGCAATGGCAGATGCCGGTGCCGGCGGCGCCGAGGCGGGCGATTTCGTCGGGGTTGAAATGGATGCCGTGGGCCAGCCAGGTGCGCGGGCCGAGCCAGCCGACGCTGTCCAGATAATCCACGGTGCGCAGACCGAAACGTTGCAGGCAGAAGTCTTCTTCGTCGAGGGTTTCGGCGAGGTGGGTGTGCAGGCGCACATCGAGTGTGTTCGCCAGTTCGGCGCTGGCGGACATGATTTCCGGGGTCACCGAGAACGGCGAGCATGGCGCCAAAGCGATCTGGATTTGCGCGCCGTCGCCCCGTTCGTGGTACTCGTGAATCAGCCGCTGGCTGTCATCGAGAATCACCTGGCCTTCCTGCACGGTCTGCTGCGGAGGCAGGCCGCCGTCCTTCTCGCCGAGGCTCATCGAACCGCGGGTGAGCATGGCGCGCATGCCCAGTTCGCGCACGGTTTCGACCTGCACGTCGATGGCGTTTTCCAGGCCATCCGGGAACAGGTAATGGTGGTCGGCAGCGGTGGTGCAGCCCGACAGCAGCAATTCGGCCAGCGCGACTTTGGTGGCGAGGGCGAGTTTTTCAGGCGTCAGGCGCGCCCACACCGGGTACAGGGTTTTCAGCCACGGGAACAACGGCTGATTGACCACCGGCGCCCAGGCGCGGGTCAGGGTCTGATAGAAGTGGTGATGGGTGTTGATCAGGCCCGGCAGGATCACGTGTTCACGGGCGTCGAACACTTCATTGCATGGGGCGGAAGGTTGCTGGCCAGCGCCGAGCACTTCGGTGATCACACCGTCTTGCAGCACCAGACCGCCACGGGCATCGAGACTGTTGGCCGTGAAAATGGCGAGGGGATTTTTTAACCAGATACGGGTCGCAGGCATTGTGGCCGGCTCCTCTGAAAGTTGGGTTCAGGGTTGCCAGCTCAGTGTTGCCCTGTCTGCTGATCCAGGGTCGCCGCGAAGGACGAGGTGCGGAGTTTCGAACAAAATGTTGCGACGGGCAAGCCCAAACCGACCAGACAACACAATCCCTTTGTAGGAGCGAGCCTGCTCGCGATGCGGAGTGTCAGTCGACATATCTCCTGGCTAATCCGCTGCCATCGCGAGCAGGCTCGCTCCCACATTGGGGATCTGTTGATTACCAGGGAATGGTTTCACCCTTGTAGTTCACGAAGTGATGGCCGCCCTTGCCGGCAAACGCGTCCACCTGATCCACCAGGCCACGGGTGCTGGTCTCCACGTCGATGTCGGCACCGTCGCCGCCCATGTCGGTTTTCACCCAGCCCGGATGCAGCGACAGCACAGTCAGTTTCTGCTCGCCCAACTGGGTGACGAAGCTGTTGGTCATCGAGTTCAGCGCCGCTTTGCTGGCCTTGTACAGCGCCAGTTCCGGCGCGTCGGGCATGGTCACGCTGCCGAGCACCGAACTCATGAATGCCAGCACGCCGCTGCCGTCGCGGATCTGCCCGACGAAGCGCTGGGCCAGATTGATCGGCGCCACGGCGTTGGTGAAGAACAGCTGACCGACTTCAGCCAGCGTCGCGCCGCCCGGCGTCTGGACTTCCGGGCCTTTGACCCCGGCGTTGACGAACAGCAGGTCGAAAGTCTCGCCCTTGAGCTGCTGGCTCAGGGCGATCACCGCTTGCTGGTCGTCCATGTCGAGTTTTTCGATCTGCACGTTACCCAGTGCTTTCAATGCCTCGGCGTTCGCAGGATTGCGAACCGTGGCGGTGACTTGCCAGCCGTCGGTCAGCAGGGTTTTCACCAGCCCCAGGCCCAGGCCCCGGGAGGCGCCGATGATCAGTGCGTGCTTGGCAGGATTAAGTGCGGACATGATTGGCTTTCCTTGAAAGTTGAAAGATCACGGGTTCAATGGACAGCGTTGGCCGAGCCGTTGCTGCAATTCGTGACGCAGCTCGCCGAGTTCGGCCATACGGGTTTCGATCAGTTTGAGTTTGTCTTGCAGCAGTTGCGTGACGGCCGTGTCGGGGTTGGGCGATTGCCACAACGCGCCCACGCTGCTGCCGATCTCGCCGAGGGTAAAACCCAGACGCTGCGCAGTCTTGATGTAGAGCACCAGTTGCGCCATCTCCGGTGGATAGTCGCGATAACCGTTGGCGCTGCGTTGCGCTGCGATCAATCCGCGCTCTTCGTAGAAACGCAGCGTGTCACGGCTGACATCGCAGGCCTGGGCCAGCTCACCAATGCGCATCCCGGAGATCTCGAAAGTGTTTGACCCTGGAGCATACTCCAGGCTTTACCGTGGTTGCTCCCTGAATTTTCGGAGCAAGGACGATGTGGACTTCAACGCAGTATCGGCGGTTGGTGCGCGGCAGTGCCTGGTATGACTTGATCGTCACGGCGGCGTTTGTCACGCCGTGGAGTTTTGCCGCGTTGCATGGGCTGTTGACGGCGTTGAGCCAGGCGCTGGATCTGCCCGGTGAGCTGCCGGCGTTCGAACCTGTGCACATGTTGATGGCGAATCTGTTGGGTTCGGTGGTTTGTGTTTGGGCCGTGCTGCGGATTCGCGATCCGCAGCCGGTTTATGGACGGTATGACGCGGTGGCGCGGTTTCTGTTTGCCGCGTGGCAGGCGTATGCCCTGGTCCACGGCGCCAGTTCGTTGCTGGTGGGGTTCCTGGTCTTCGAACTGGCGTGGGGCATTGCTCAGGTGTTGCCGGTTCGGCCGCTGTCGCGAGCCGTCACGGCTTAATGTCCGGCCTGCCATGGCTGTCCCAATGAAACCGGCGCATACAGCCGCGTACGCACCGCATCCCGCGACAACAACACCAGCACCAGAATGGTCGCGACGTACGGCAGCATCGCCAGCAGACTCGAAGGAATCGCCAGCCCCAACCCCTGCGCCACCAGGTGCAGGATGCTGGCGAGTCCGAACAGATACGCGCCGAGCAGCAACCGCCACACCCGCCAACTGGCGAACACCACCAGCGCCAGTGCGATCCAGCCGCGTCCGGCGGTCATGTTTTCTGCCCACATCGGCGTGTACGCCAGCGACAGATAAGCCCCGGCCAGTCCGGCCATCGCGCCGCCAAACAGCACCGCCAGTGTGCGCACGGTCAGCACCGGCAAGCCCATGGCACTCGCCGCATCCGGATTCTCGCCAACGGCTTGAATGATCAGCCCGACACGACTTTTCACGATCACCCACGCCACCAGCGCAAACAGCGCGAACGACAGGTACACCAGCAGATCCTGGGCAAACAGCATCCGGCCGATCAGCGGGGTTTCGCTCAAGTATGGAATCGCCAGCGGCTCGAATCCCGCCAGCGGTTTGCCAACCCACGCCGCGCCGACAAAGGTCGACAGGCCCACGCCAAAAATCGTCAGCGCCAGCCCGGTCGCCACCTGATTGGCGTTGAACACCAGCGCCACCAGGGCAAACAGCGACGACAACAGCATCCCGGCAAGCATCGCCAACACCACGCCCAGCCACAGGTTGCCGCTGTTGAACGCGACGATGAAACCGATCACCGCGCCAAACAGCATCATCCCTTCCTGGCCGAGGTTGAGTACGCCGCTCTTCTCGCAGATCAGTTCACCCAGCGCCACCAAGAGCAGTGGAGTACCGCAGCGCACCATGGCGTAGAAAATATTGCTCAGTAGATCGATATCCATCACAGCACTCCGGCGGTTACGGCGGTGGTAGAAGTGCGCCGTACCCAGCGCAGGTTCAGGCGTGGCCGATAGAGGATCAGCACGTCACAGGCCAGCAGGAAAAACAGCATCATTCCCTGGAACAACTGAGTGATCGCCTGCGGCAGATTCAACGTCATCTGCGCGCTCTCGCCACCGATGTACAGCAACGCCATCAACAGGCTGGAAAACAGAATGCCGATCGGATTTAGCCTGCCGAGAAACGCCACAGTGATCGCTGCATAGCCGTAACCCGGCGAGACCTGCGGCACCAGTTGGCCGATCGGCCCGGTGACTTCGCAGACGCCGGCAAGCCCGGCCAATCCGCCGCTGATCAACAGCGCCAGCCAGATCAGACGCTTCTCGCGAAACCCGACGAATCCCGCCGCACGCTTGTCCAGGCCCAGCACCTTGATCTGGAAACCGACGAAGCTTTTCTGCAGCAACACCCACACCGCGACCAGCGCGAGCAAGGCGAAATACACGCCGATATGCGCCCGCCCGTCCTCCATCAACAGCGGCAGGCGGCTGGTGTCGCTGAACATCGCCGACTCGGGAAAATTGAACCCGGCCGGATCTTTCAGCGGCCCGTGCACGCAGAACAGCAACAGGTTCAGCGCGATGTAATTGAGCATGATGCTGGTAAGGATTTCGTTGGCGTTGAAGCGAGTGCGCAACCAGGCGGTGAGCCCGGCCCAGGCGGCGCCGGCGAGTGTGCCGGTGAGCAGAATCAGCACCAGCGCCCAGCGGCTTTGCATATCGATGATATTTACCGCCAGCGCACTGCCAGCCAGGGCGCCGAGCAGCAGCTGGCCTTCGGCGCCGATGTTCCAGATTCGCGCCTGATAGGCCACTGCGAGGCCCAACGCACACAACAGGATCGGCAGGGTTTTGACCAGCAGTTCGGAAACGCCATACAGGTCGCTGACCGGGGCGATCAGCAAAGTATGCAAAGTCTTCAGTGGATCATGGCCAAGGGCGACGAACAGCAAAGATCCGCACACCAGCGTCAGCGCCGCCGCCAGCACCGGCGAGCACCACAGCATCAGGCGCGATTGCCGGCCACGGGGTTCGAGGGAAAGCAACATGGGAAAACTCCGTTAAACCGTGGCCGGTTGTGATTGAGGGGTGTCGAACTGGCCGGCCATCCAGCCGCCGACGTCGCTGAGGCGGGTCAGCGCCGTGTCCTGCAACGCCGACAGACGCCCGCCGCACAGCGCGCCGAGGCGATCGCTGATCTGGAACAGTTCGTCGAGGTCTTCAGAAATCACCAGAATCGCCGCCCCGGCATCGCGCAGGGCAATCAGTGCGCGGTGGATGGTGGCCGCCGCGCCGACATCCACGCCCCAAGTCGGATGCGCGGCGATCAGCAGTTTCGGTTGCTGGAGGATTTCCCGGCCAAGGATGAATTTCTGCAGATTGCCGCCGGACAGGCTGCGGGCAGCGGTTTGAGTGTCCGGGGTTTTCACGCCGAAGCGCTGGATGATCGTTTGGGCGAGGGTTTCGACCTTGCCGCGCTCGATCAAACCGTGGCTGACCAGGCCTTGTTGAAAGGCGGTGAGCAGGGCGTTGTCCGCCAGGCTCATGTCCGGCACCGCGCCATGCCCGAGGCGCTCGGCGGGGACGAACGCCAGACCGAGTTTGCGTCGTACATCCGGGCGCAGATCAGCGACGGCGTGTTCTCGGAAGCGGATGGTTGGCGCTGCGTTGTGGGGCAATGTCTGTTCGCCGCTGAGCAAGGCCAGTAACTCGTCCTGACCGTTGCCTGCCACGCCAGCGATGCCGACGATTTCACCGCTGCGCACCTGCAGGTCGATGTCGCTCAGGGAGCAGCCAAACGGATCCGGGTTGTGCCAGTTCAATCCGCTGACCTGCAAAAACGCCGCGCCACCGGTGACCTTCGTGAACTCACCGATCAAAGTCGCGGTGTCGCCCACCATCAATTGCGCCAGTTGCCGGTCGGTGCAGTCGGCCGGCACGTAATGCCCGGCTACCCGACCACCGCGCAACACCGTGGCGCTATGGCACAAAGCGCGCACCTCGCCGAGTTTGTGGCTGATGAACAGAATGCTGCAGCCCTCCGCCGCGAGCCGGCACAGGGTAATGAACAACTCGTCGGCTTCCTGCGGAGTGAGTACCGAGGTCGGTTCGTCGAGAATCAGCAGGCGAATGTCCTGCATCAGGCAACGAACGATCTCGACCCGTTGGCGCTCGCCGATCGACAGGCTGTGGACAAGTCGCTGGGGTTCCAGCGCCATGCCATATCGGCGCGACACTTCACGGATTTTCGC
Source organism: Pseudomonas koreensis (assembly GCF_025447595.1). Taxonomy (GTDB): domain Bacteria; phylum Pseudomonadota; class Gammaproteobacteria; order Pseudomonadales; family Pseudomonadaceae; genus Aquipseudomonas; species Aquipseudomonas koreensis_H. The sequence goes on from NZ_JAOEJU010000005.1 coordinate 284,402, forward strand.
CTCCAGCTGTTTCGGCGAACCGGCTCCTGCGCCCATCGCCAATGCAATGTTCTGCGCCACGCTCAGGGTCTCGAACAGCGAGAAATGCTGGAACACCATGCCGATGCCCAACTGCCGCGCCTGGGCCGGGTTGCGCATGATCACCGGTTGACCCTGCCACAGCATCTCGCCCGAATCGGCCTGGGTGACGCCGTAGATGATCTTCATCAAGGTGCTTTTGCCTGCACCGTTTTCACCGAGCAGTGCGTGAATTTCACCGGGGGCGATGCTTAGGTCGATGGCGTCATTGGCGAGGCAACCGGGATAACGTTTGCTGATGTGGCGCAGTTGCAGGCGCGGTGTGGACGTGGGGTTTGGCATGACAGGCTCGGGTCGCTTGGAGTTGTGCCTGTGGATAAAGCAATTTCCTGGCCATTGAGTCAGGAACGCAGGCGGGCGCTGTTTGCCAGCCTTTGGCGTAGAGCCTGCGAATCGAATTCGGATGCCTGCACGGCACCACATGAGGGCGAAGCCTTCGATCAGGCTCCAGTTTTGCCCGCGCCTGGCTGATCAAAAAACGAGCAACCCTGCCGAAGCCATGCAGAACCTGCGACTGCGCCAGCCATGAACGGCTTATCCACAGGTTGCTCCACAGTATTTGTGCGCAAGACAAAATCCCGGGCATAAGCACTGCCGGGCTTTCTTCTAAAGGCGATAAACACCGCTAAGCGATTGTTTTTACGTGAAATTGTTTGTTGCGTCAGTCGATTGGACGAAAAGTGAACAAATCCCGCAAAGCCACGTGACAGAAGGGTTACAGCATCCTGTGCTCAGGTTATCCACAGCCGGGTGCACAGCGGATGTGGGCAAGTCTCGGGCATAAGTAAACGGGGTTGTGCCCCAAAACATGGCGAGGCTTCAACGCTGCAGCAGGATTCGCCCACGGCTCAGGTCGGCCAACTGATTCTGCAAGAGTTCGATGTGCGCTTCGCCCACGGCCAGTTGTAACTCGACACCATTGGCGGTGAAGTTTTCTTCGATTACCAATCCGCCCAGATCCACGACCCGCAGTTTCACCAGCGCCAGTTCGCCAAAGGCGCAGGCGCAATGCACGGGCACGCGACTGATCAACTCGATCTTCGGCGCTGCTTGCAGGCATTTGTTGGCGCCGCCGCCATAGGCCCGGGCCAGACCGCCGGTGCCCAGTTGAATGCCGCCGTACCAGCGGATCACCAGCACCGCGACCTGATCGCAGTCCTGCGCTTCGATGGCCGCGAGAATCGGCCGCCCGGCAGTGCCGCCGGGTTCGCCGTCGTCGTTGCTGCGGTATTGATCGCCGAGCTTCCACGCCCAGCAATTGTGCGAAGCGTTCAAGTCGCTGTGCTGCTCGATGAAGGCTTGCGCCTCCGCGGGGCTGCCGATCGGCGCGGCGAAGGTGATGAAACGGCTTTTGCGAATCTCTTCGCGGAATTCGCAAAAGCCGCTGAGGGTGAATGGCATAAAACGACTTATATAGAAGAAGTGAGGCCGCAGCCTTTGAGGATGATGCGGATCAGGTTGTTGCCGGCGTCTTCCATGTCCTGTTTGGTCAACTTGCTGCGACCGGTCACCCGGCAGATCTGGGTGGCGAAGTCGGCGTAGTGCTGGGTGCTGCCCCACAACAAGAAGATCAGGTGTACCGGGTCGACCGGGTCCATTTTGCCCGCGTCGATCCAGGCCTGGAACACGCCGGCGCGGCCCTGGAACCAGGCGCGGTAATCCTGGTTGAAATATTCGGTCAGGCATTCGCCGCCGCTGATCACTTCCATCGCAAAGATCCGCGACGCTTGCGGCTGGCGACGGGAGAATTCCATTTTGGCGCGGATGTAGCGGGTCAGCGCTTCGGCCGGATCGTCCTCGGCCGTGAGGGTGTTGAAGGTGCTGTCCCACAATTGAAGGATGTTGCTCAGCACCGCCACGTACAGCCCGAGCTTGTTGGTGAAGTAGTAATGCAGATTCGCCTTGGGTAGCCCGGCCTTGGTGGCGATGGTGTTCATGCTCGTGCCTTTGTACCCGTGACGGGCGAACTCGTCTTCGGCGGCTTTGATGATGGTCTCTTCGTTCTTCTGACGAATGCGGCTGGCAGGTTTGCCGCCGTGAGCGGGGACTTCAAAGGTCATAGGCACTTCCGGGTTTGTCTGTGGGGTGCAACCAGTTGCGTTGATAGCGCAACCGTCGGCGTGGGACAAGCCCCGGGCGAATAAAACCCCGGTCGTCAGCGGGTGGCGGCGAGGCTTTCGAGAAAACTTTCCAGTACCAGATGAGGGCGGCGGCCCTTGCGGGTGACCGAGGCCAGGCTCAAGTCATAGAAGCGGGTGCTGGCCTTGAGTGCGCGCAAGCGACCTTGTTGAACCCAGAGACTGGCGTAGTGATCCGGCAGATAACCTATGTAGCGTCCGGTCAGAATCAGGAACGCCATGCCTTCACGGTCGGAAGCGCTGGCGGTGCAATTGAGTGCCTGATAGTGCGCCTGGATCTCTGCCGGCAAACGGAAGGTCGGGGCGATGGCGTCCTGACTGTTGAGGCGCTCGTCGTCCAGCTGTTTATCGTCGACGTAAAACAGTGGATGGCCAACCGCGCAGTAGAGCAGCGAACGTTCGCTGTACAGCGGCTGATATTCCAGCCCCGACAACGCACTGGCCTGCGGCACCACGCCGACGTGCAGGCGTCCGTCGAGCACGCCTTGTTCGACTTCGTTGGGAGCTATCATGCGGATCTGGATCTGCACGTCCGGCCCGCGTTCCTTCAATTGCGCGAGCGCGTGGGTGATGCGCATGTGGGGCAGGGTGACGAGGTTGTCGGTCAGGCCGATGATCAATTCGCCGCGCAAGTGCTGGTGCAGGCCGTTGACCTCGGTGCGGAAACTTTCCAGCGCACTTAGTAGCTGCAACGCCGATTGATAGACCTCGCGGCCTTCTTCGGTCAGGGAGAAACCGGCGCGCCCGCGTTGGCACAGCCGCAGGCCGAGGCGCTGCTCCAGATCGCTCATTTGCTGGCTGATCGCCGAGCGACCGATGCCGAGCACGGTTTCCGCCGCCGAAAAGCCGCCGCACTCCACCACGCTGCGAAAAATCCGCAGCAGGCGAATATCAAAGTCACTGACCTGGGCCAGTGGATCGGGGCGACGGCTGCTCATGCTGTTGTTCTCATTGTTTAGCAGAGTTCTAACTGAAGGTTAGAAGAGTTGAATTTCACCGACTTTATCCCCGTGGCAATTTAGCTGCAACAACGCTTTCTATCTCTCTGAAGCTTATTGCCCTGCGAGGTTTTGCCCGATGAACATGCCTGAAAACGCGTCGTCGCCACTGGCCAGCCAACTGAAGCTGGACGCGCACTGGATGCCGTACACCGCCAACCGCAACTTCCAGCGCGACCCGCGCCTGATCGTCGGCGCCGAAGGCAGCTGGCTGATCGACGACAAGGGCCGCAAGGTGTACGACTCGCTGTCCGGTCTGTGGACCTGCGGCGCCGGGCATACCCGCAAGGAAATCCAGGAAGCGGTGGCCAAGCAGTTGGGCACTCTCGATTACTCGCCGGGCTTCCAGTACGGCCACCCGCTGTCGTTCCAGCTGGCGGAGAAAATCACCGACCTGACGCCGGGCAATCTGAATCACGTGTTCTTCACCGACTCGGGTTCCGAGTGTGCCGATACCGCGGTGAAAATGGTCCGCGCCTACTGGCGCCTGAAAGGCCAGTCGACCAAGACCAAAATGATCGGTCGCGCCCGTGGTTACCACGGCGTGAACATCGCCGGCACCAGCCTCGGTGGCGTCAACGGCAACCGCAAGCTGTTCGGTCAGGCGATGATGGACGTCGATCACCTGCCGCACACTCTGCTGGCGAGCAATGCTTTCTCCCGTGGCATGCCGGAGCAGGGCGGTATCGCACTGGCCGATGAGCTGCTGAAGCTGATCGAGCTGCACGATGCTTCGAACATCGCAGCGGTGTTCGTTGAGCCTCTGGCCGGTTCCGCTGGCGTGCTGGTTCCGCCACAGGGTTACCTGAAGCGTCTGCGTGAAATCTGCGATCAGCACAACATCCTGCTGGTGTTCGACGAAGTGATCACCGGTTTCGGTCGTACCGGCACCATGTTCGGCGCCACCACCTTCGGCGTGACCCCGGACCTGATGTGCATCGCCAAGCAAGTCACCAACGGTGCGATCCCGATGGGCGCGGTGATTGCCAGCTCCGAGATCTATCAGACTTTCATGAACCAGCCGACCCCGGAATACGCCGTGGAATTCCCGCACGGCTACACCTACTCGGCGCACCCGGTGGCTTGCGCCGCAGGTCTTGCGGCACTCGACCTGCTGCAAAAGGAAAACCTGGTGCAGAGCGTGGCCGAAGTCGCACCGCATTTCGAGAATGCCCTGCATGGTCTGAAAGGCGCGAAGAACGTCATCGACATTCGTAACTACGGTCTGGCCGGTGCGATCCAGATCGCGGGCCGTGACGGCGACGCCATCGTGCGTCCGTTCGAAGCGGGCATGGCCTTGTGGAAAGCCGGGTTCTACGTGCGCTTCGGCGGCGACACCCTGCAGTTCGGCCCAACCTTCAACAGCAAGCCGCAAGACCTTGATCGTCTGTTCGACGCGGTCGGCGAAGTGCTGAACAAGCTCGACTGATTTTTCCTTCTATATAGATACGCCAATAGCAGGCGCCCCGTGCGGGCGTCTGCGCACAAGAATTCAGGAGTCTCCCGATGAGCGTTATCCCGCATTTGATCAATGGCGAACTGGTGACCGAGAACGGTCGCGCGGTCGATGTGTTCAACCCGTCCACCGGTCAGGCTATCCACAAACTGCCGCTGGCCAGCCAGGAAACCATCCAGAAAGCCATCGATGCCGCCAAGGCTGCATTCCCGGCCTGGCGCAATACGCCACCGGCGAAACGTGCTCAGGTGATGTTCCGTTTCAAGCAACTGCTGGAGCAGAACGAAGCGCGCATCGCACAGTTGATCAGCGAAGAACATGGCAAGACTCTGGAAGATGCTGCCGGTGAACTGAAGCGCGGTATCGAGAACGTTGAGTTCGCCTGTGCAGCGCCGGAAATCCTCAAGGGCGAGTACAGCCGCAACGTCGGCCCGAACATTGATGCCTGGTCGGACTTCCAGCCGCTGGGCGTGGTGGCCGGTATCACCCCGTTCAACTTCCCGGCGATGGTGCCGCTGTGGATGTATCCGCTGGCGATCGTCTGCGGCAACTGCTTCATCCTCAAACCATCCGAGCGTGATCCGAGCTCGACCCTGCTGATCGCGCAACTGCTGCTGGAAGCCGGTCTGCCGAAAGGCGTGCTTAGCGTAGTGCACGGTGACAAGACTGCGGTGGACGCGCTCATCGAAGCGCCGGAAGTCAAAGCGCTGAGCTTCGTGGGTTCGACGCCGATTGCCGAATACATCTATGCCGAAGGCACCAAGCGCGGCAAGCGCGTGCAGGCACTGGGCGGCGCGAAGAACCACGCGGTGCTGATGCCGGATGCGGATCTGGACAATGCGGTCAGCGCACTGATGGGCGCGGCTTACGGCTCTTGCGGCGAGCGCTGCATGGCGATCTCGGTGGCCGTGTGTGTGGGCGATCAGGTAGCGGACGCACTGGTGGCCAAACTGGTTCCACAGATCAAGGCGCTGAAAATCGGTGCTGGTACTTCGTGTGGTCTGGACATGGGGCCGTTGGTTACCGGTCAGGCGCGCGACAAGGTCAGCGGTTATGTTGAAGACGGCGTGGCAGCGGGCGCGACCCTGGTGGTCGATGGTCGTGGTCTGAGCGTTGCCGGTCATGAAGAAGGCTTCTTCCTGGGTGGCTGCCTGTTCGACAACGTCACTCCCGAGATGCGCATCTATAAAGAAGAGATTTTCGGGCCGGTGCTGTGCGTCGTCCGGGTGAACAGCCTGGAAGAGGCGATGCAGCTGATCAACGATCACGAATACGGCAACGGTACCTGCATCTTCACTCGTGACGGTGAAGCGGCGCGTCTGTTCTGCGACGAGATTGAAGTCGGCATGGTTGGCGTCAACGTTCCATTGCCGGTGCCGGTGGCTTACCACAGCTTCGGTGGCTGGAAGCGTTCGCTGTTCGGCGACCTGCATGCCTATGGCCCGGATGGTGTGCGCTTCTACACTCGTCGCAAGGCGATCACCCAGCGCTGGCCGCAGCGTGCGAGCCATGAGGCTTCGCAATTCGCTTTCCCTAGCTTGTAAGTAGAAGGGCAGTGCAAAGAAGGCCGACCTTTTAAGGTCGGCCTTCGCGTTTCGGGGATTTTTTGACCGATATGACAGATTTATGAAATTAAGGGTTGACGGCAGATTCTGAGTCTCTATAATTCGCCCCACTTCCGGCGCAGTCGAAACGGAAAACTCCTTGAGATTCAATGAGTTAAGTAGGTTTCGAAAGCGGGTCGCTTCAGTTCATCGAAGCCTGGAAGGAGTTGGAAATGCCGGTTGGTTCTGGCGCTTTCAACGGTTCGATCTTCTCGGTCGAAAGCGGAGAAAAAGAGGTGTTGACAGCAGCGTGTAACGCTGTAGAATTCGCCTCCCGCTAACGAGAG
>NZ_JAOEJU010000051.1 GCF_025447595.1 Pseudomonas koreensis
GTGGGAGATTCTATGGTTGAGGGGAAACCCTCAACCGGCCTTCGGCTGATATTCGCTTTGCCCCTTCAACAGCGCAAATACCACCCGCGCTAGCTTACGAGCCAGTATCACCAGCGCCTGTGTCGTACTGAATCCGCGGGCTCTTTGCTCCTCGTAAAAACCTTTCCACGCTGGCGTACGACTGGCCGACATCGCTGCGTTGTGCAGCAGCCGCCGGGCTTCTGGGTCTCCACGCTTGGTCAGGCTTCGGCGGCCGTCCTTTTGTCCTGACTGCGACACCCGTAAGTCCATTCCCAAAAACGCGATAAATGCATCCGCGTTTCGGAAGTCACCCCGCTGAAACGTCGCGATCAAACGGGCCCCGGTCAAAAATCCTATTCCTTCAACCTTTGTGCAGCGCTTCAGATCCGCGAGCAAACCGGCCTCTTTCAACTGATCGCTGATCATCTTCTCGACCAATGTTTCAAGCCTCTGCATTGAGGCTACTTGCTCTGCAAACGCGCTTTTGAGCAGCGGTTCATTCGCCCAGCTTTGAACCAGGCCAACTCGAGCCTGAACCAGCGCCGCGCGGCGGCGGAAAAGGCTCAGGAGGCGACGGTATAACGGTGATGGTGGAATCCAGGGATGTAGTTCTTCGTATTCATTTTTCAGATAACGAGCGAGCAGTTTGGCGTCTAACGCATCGGTTTTGGCTCGAACTTTCACTCCTTTGCGGTAATGGCTCAGCTCGTAGCCACCGACCATGTAAATCGTGCACCCGGCTTCATGAGCCAGATCGGCGAACGCCAAGTGATAGATGTTGGTCGACTCAATGGCCAGATCAACCGGTGCAAGCAAGCCTTTCAGCCATTTCTTGATGGCTGCCTTGTCATTAGAAATAGTCTCGAGTAGATCCAGCTCGGCCTGATAGATGACCAGCTCATTCTTGGCGACATCCACGCCCACGATTGGCTTGAAAACAGAAACCGACATTGCCATTGAACACCCCCCGAGATATGGTTTTGAGCACTTGAAGGGATCACCCAGAGGCGCAGGCTTGTTCCTATCGTCGGTCTAGCCAGATGCATTCTTTATCGGCGCTTGGGTGAAAGGAGGAGGGGCGAAATCTCCCACGGATCTGTACTGCGTCAACAGTCAGAAACCAGCCTAGTCCCTCCTCCTCCCTTCAAGTACCAGCATACAAGC
>NZ_JAOEJU010000052.1 GCF_025447595.1 Pseudomonas koreensis
CCTTCACGGATTGCGAAACGCAGACCGTCTTCCATCGCGATGGTTTTGATCAGGGTAACAGTCATCTGAATGTTGTCACCTGGCATTACCATTTCAACGCCTTCCGGCAGCTCGCAGTTACCAGTCACGTCAGTAGTACGGAAGTAGAACTGTGGACGATAGCCTTTGAAGAACGGAGTGTGACGACCGCCTTCTTCCTTGCTCAGAACGTAAACTTCTGCGGTGAACTTGGTGTGCGGCTTAACCGAACCCGGCTTAACCAGAACCTGGCCACGCTCAACGTCGTCACGCTTGGTGCCACGCAGCAGAACGCCGCAGTTCTCGCCAGCACGACCTTCGTCCAGCAGCTTGCGGAACATCTCAACACCGGTGCAGGTGGTGGTGGTGGTGTCACGCAGACCAACGATTTCCAGTGCATCTTGAACGCGAACGATACCGCGCTCGATACGACCAGTTACAACAGTACCGCGACCCGAGATCGAGAACACGTCTTCGATTGGCATCAGGAACGGCTTGTCGATAGCACGCTCTGGCTCTGGGATGTAGCTGTCCAGAGTTTCCACCAGCTTCTTGACAGCGGTGGTGCCCATTTCGTTGTCGTCTTTGCCTTCCAGCGCCATACGAGCCGAACCGATGATGATCGGAGTGTCGTCGCCTGGGAAGTCGTAGGTGGACAGCAGGTCGCGAACTTCCATCTCAACCAGTTCCAGCAGCTCAGCGTCGTCTACCAGGTCAGCCTTGTTCAGGAAAACCACGATGTACGGAACGCCTACCTGACGGGACAGCAGGATGTGCTCACGGGTTTGTGGCATCGGACCATCAGCGGCCGAGCAAACCAGGATCGCGCCGTCCATCTGCGCAGCACCAGTGATCATGTTCTTCACGTAGTCAGCGTGACCTGGGCAGTCAACGTGAGCGTAGTGACGAATGTTCGAGTTGTACTCAACGTGCGCGGTGTTGATGGTGATACCGCGAGCTTTTTCTTCTGGAGCGCTGTCGATCTTGTCGAATTCAACTACGGCCGAACCGAAAACTTCGGAGCAGACGCGAGTCAGAGCAGCGGTCAG
>NZ_JAOEJU010000053.1 GCF_025447595.1 Pseudomonas koreensis
TTGTGCATTTTGTTGTTGATGGCGACGATGATCGCGTCTTCCAGTTTGGTGGTGTAGTAGTGCTCTTGGGTGCCTTGAGCCGAAGTGCGGTACCACTGGATAACGATTTCGCTCATGCGCTCGCCGGAGGTCAGTGCTGCTTGCAGCAGAGGCGAAGCCTTGTCGTAGACCTTGGTGATCACGACTGGCTTGTGAACGCGCTGACCGGTTGGCTGACCGGATTGCGGGTCACGCGGAATGATCACGTCGTGGGTGAAAGCCTGAACCATAACCTGGTCTTCGTGGCCTTCCTGGTAGGTGTTGCCAACGGAGTCGGCGGTGAAGGCGCCGGCAGTGATCAGGCCTTGTTTTTCGCCGGTAACCGACATGTACGCTGGTGTTGCCATGGGAGGTGCTCCTTGCGGATAAAGTTAGGGTGCCCGGGAGGCGAAATCGCCCGGTGGGTGGCTGAC
>NZ_JAOEJU010000054.1 GCF_025447595.1 Pseudomonas koreensis
TGTCCCCTTCGTCTAGTGGCCTAGGACACCGCCCTTTCACGGCGGTAACAGGGGTTCGAGTCCCCTAGGGGACGCCATTGCGGGAATAGCTCAGTTGGTAGAGCACGACCTTGCCAAGGTCGGGGTCGCGAGTTCGAGTCTCGTTTCCCGCTCCAAATTCAAAAGCGCCGCTTTGCAAAGAGCGGCGTTTTTATTAGTGAAAGTTGTAGCCTGTCCCCTTCGTCTAGTGGCCTAGGACACCGCCCTTTCACGGCGGTAACAGGGGTTCGAGTCCCCTAGGGGACGCCATTGCGGGAATAGCTCAGTTGGTAGAGCACGACCTTGCCAAGGTCGGGGTCGCGAGTTCGAGTCTCGTTTCCCGCTCCA
>NZ_JAOEJU010000055.1 GCF_025447595.1 Pseudomonas koreensis
TCGATCGATTACACCCTGGGCACCAACCTCGAGAACCTGACGCTGCTCGGTTCGGCGCTCAACGGCACCGGCAACAGCCTGAACAACACCCTCATCGGCAACGACGGCAACAACGTGCTCGACGGCGGCCTGGGTGCCGATGGCATGGCCGGTGGCCTGGGCAACGACACCTACTACGTCGATAACGTCGGTGACTACGTTGTTGAAGGTGCCAACGCCGGCGTCGATACCGTTATCGCCTCGGTGACCCATACCCTGAGCGCCAACGTTGAAAACCTGACCCTGACCGG
>NZ_JAOEJU010000056.1 GCF_025447595.1 Pseudomonas koreensis
CTGTTGAAGGGGCAAAGCGAATATCAGCCGAAGGCCGGTTGAGGGTTTCCCCTCAACCATAGAATCTCCCACAGAAAAGCAGTTCGCTTCTGGCTTCTGGCTCACTTCTCACTTCTCACTTCTCACTTCTCGCTTCCCACCACTCAACACAATGAGCGTTAGCTCGAGTAAAGCTCTTGATCTTCTGGCCCCTTCGGCCGGCTGAGTGGAGGGATTTATCCGGGGGTGGGAGCGCAGCGACCGTGCGGCGAAGCCGCATGCATCGAGAGGAGGTGC
>NZ_JAOEJU010000057.1 GCF_025447595.1 Pseudomonas koreensis
TTCCCCATGTGAGAGTAGGTCATCGTCAAGATTAAATTCCGAAACCCCAATTGCGAAAGCAGTTGGGGTTTTGTTTTAGTAGAAGTCACCGATTTTTGCCGGAACGTTACTGCGGTAACGGGCTGGACACAGAATTTCTTGACGACCATAGAGCGTTGGAACCACCTGATCCCATCCCGAACTCAGAAGTGAAACGATGCATCGCCGATGGTAGTGTGGGGTTTCCCCATGTGAGAGTAGGTCATCGTCAAGATT
>NZ_JAOEJU010000058.1 GCF_025447595.1 Pseudomonas koreensis
GCGGGAATAGCTCAGTTGGTAGAGCACGACCTTGCCAAGGTCGGGGTCGCGAGTTCGAGTCTCGTTTCCCGCTCCAATTTTAAACAGCAACGCTTCAGGGCGGTGCTGAGTGAAACCAGAACCCAATCTTCGGAGGCGGATCTGGACACCGAAACACACACCATGTGTTCCGGGTAGCGTGTCCCCTTCGTCTAGTGGCCTAGGACACCGCCCTTTCACGGCGGTAACAGGGGTTCGAGTCCCCTAGGGGACGCC
>NZ_JAOEJU010000059.1 GCF_025447595.1 Pseudomonas koreensis
CGCCAAACGGTCGCTGCGCTCCCACCCCCGGATCAATCCCTCCACTCAGCCTGCCGACGGGCCCTGCGATCAAAAGCGGTACTTGAGCTAACGCTCATCGTGGTGAGTGGGGAGGAGCGTGGCGTGTTTGGCTTTTGCTCTGGCTTTTGCTTTGGCTCTGGCTCTGGCTCTTGATTTTTTGCCCCTTCGGCAGGCCGAGCGGAGGTGTCCATCAGGGGGTAGGCGCGTAGCGCCGTGCGGCGCAGCC
>NZ_JAOEJU010000006.1 GCF_025447595.1 Pseudomonas koreensis
GCCGCTGGACATGACCAAGCGTGACCCGGGTGCCGCCCGCGACTCCTACAACGAGTTCGCCCAGCTGACCAGCCGCTACCCGAACAGCCGCTACGCGCCGGACGCCAAGCAGCGCATGATCTACCTGCGCAACCTGCTGGCCGCCTACGAAATCCACGTGGCCGACTACTACCTGACCCGTCAGGCCTATGTCGCCGCTGCCAACCGTGGTCGTTATGTAGTGGAAAACTTCCAGGAAACTCCATCGGTCGGTGACGGCCTGGCAGTGATGACCGAAGCCTACCAGCGTCTGCATCTGGACGAACTGGCGGCCACCAGCCTGGAAACCCTGAAGCTCAACTACCCGAACCACCCGAGCCTGCAGGACGGTCAGTTCGTGCCTCGCGTTGCCGAAGCCGACAACCGTTCGTTCCTGAGCAAGGCCACTCTGGGCCTGATCGAATCCCGTCCGCCGCTGCCGCCGGGAGAGACCCGCGCCAACCAGGACGTGCAGAAGCAGTTCCAGGACGCGAAAGACGCGATCCCGAACGAGCTCAAGCCAAAAGACGAAAACGGCGATGTGATCGAAGAGCCGGAACCGGAGTCGAGCGACAGCGACCGTTCCATCTTCAGCTACATGACCTTCGGTCTGTTCGACTGATCACTTCGGTGATGCCAAAAAGGGAGATCTTCGGATCTCCCTTTTTATTGCGGCGTGTGATTGGGCTGTGCGCTTGTCGGGTCCTTGGCTAAACTGCCGAATCATTAGCCGAAAAGCCGCCCATCATGCTTCGTTTACTGTTCTGGATTGCCTTGATCGCCGCTGCTGTCTGGTTGTGGCGCAAATTCAAGCCCCCCGCCTCGTCCACCCGATCGCCTCGCGAACAAGATGCCGCGCCGATGGTGCGCTGCGCCCATTGCGGCGTACACCTGCCCCGCGACCGGGCGCTGAACCTTCAACAACAGTGGTATTGCAGCCAGGCTCACCTTGAGCAAGGCCCCGGTTCCAGTGATCGCTGAGGCCGACAACGCCGACAGCAAACAGGCCCAGCGACTGCTGCGCCTCTATCATCTGTACCGTTTGAGTGTCGGCATCACGCTGGTGTTGCTGATATCCAGCAACATGGACAACCGCCTGCTGACCTCGGCCAACGACGAGTTGCTGCGCAATGGCAGCTGGTTGTACCTGGTGCTGAACATCCTGCTGGTGGTGTTCCTCGAGAATATCCGCCGCCCGGCCCAGTTGTTCGGCCTGGCACTGGTCGACGTTCTGCTGCTGTGCGGCGTGTTCTACGCGGCGGGCGGCGTGGCCAGTGCAATCGGCAACTTGCTGATCGTCTCGGTGGCCATCAGCAACACCTTGCTGCGACGACGTATCGGCTTGCTGATAGCGGCCATTGGCGCACTCGGAATTGTCGGCCTGAGTTTTCTGCTGAGCTTCAGTCACCCGTTGAGCGCCAACGATTATCTGCAGGCCGGCACACTGGGGGCCTTGTGCTTCGCCGCCTCGCTGATGGTGCAAGGGTTGATGCGGCGTCTCGAAGTCAGTGAGAACCTGGCCGAGTTGCGCGCCAGCGAAGTCGTGGGTCTTGAAGCACTCAACGCGCTGATTCTGCAGCGCATGCGCACCGGCATCCTGGTTCTTGACGAACAGCGCAGGGTGCAGCTGGCCAATCAAAGTGCCAAAGCCTTGCTGGGAATAACGCACCTGGAAGGCCAGTTAATCGATGATCACTCAAGCGCGTTGGTCGAACGCCTGCAACTGTGGCTGAACAACCCGACCCTGCGCCCGCAAAGCCTGAAAATCGCCGGCAATGGTCTCGAGCTGCAACCAAGCTTCATTGCCCTGGAACAGAGTTCAAACCAACAGACGCTGGTGTTTCTCGAGGACCTCGCGCAGGTCGCCCAGCATGCCCAACAATTGAAGCTCGCTGCACTGGGGCGTCTGACGGCCGGTATTGCCCATGAAATCCGCAATCCGCTGGGCGCCATCAGTCATGCTGCTCAGCTGTTGCAGGAATCCGAGGAACTCGACAGCGCGGATCGGCGTCTGACGCAGATCATTCAAGACCACTCTCAGCGCATGAACCGAGTCATCGAAAACGTCCTGCAACTGTCCCGCCGCCAGCAGAGCACACCGCAACGGCTGGATCTCAAGCCGTGGCTGGAGCAGTTCGTCGGCGAGGCCCGCGAACAGGCCGGCGAGCGCCAGCACATTCACCTGCACATCGGCCCGGGGGATTTCCGCACCCTGATGGATCCCGGCCAGCTCACGCAGATTCTCGACAATCTGTTACGCAATGGCTGGCGCCACAGCGCCCTGCTGCACGATCCGGCCGAAGTCTGGCTGACGCTGTTTATCGACCCCGACAGCACGCTGGCCGTGCTCGAAGTGCAGGACAACGGCCCCGGCGTGCCGCTGGATCAGCAGGCTCACCTGTTCGAACCGTTCTTCACCACCAGCAACCAGGGCACCGGCCTTGGGCTTTATCTGTCTCGTGAGCTGTGCGAAAGCAATCAAGCGCGCCTAGACTTCAAATCACGCCAAGGCGGCGGCTGCTTTCGCATCACCTTTGCTCACGGACGGAAACAAAGTTGAACACGAGCCCACGGCAAAAAATCCTCATCGTCGACGACGAACCGGATATCCGCGAACTCCTGGAAATCACCCTGGGACGGATGAAACTCGACACCTTCAGCGCACGTAATCTCAATGAAGCCCAAGCGCTGCTGCATCGTGAGGCCTTCGATCTGTGTCTGACCGACATGCGCCTGCCAGACGGCACCGGACTGGATCTGGTGCAGCATATTCAGCAGCGCTATCCACAACTGCCGGTGGCGATGATCACCGCCTACGGCAGCCTGGAGACGGCGATCAACGCCCTGAAGGCCGGGGCTTTTGACTTCCTGACCAAACCGGTGGATCTGACGCGCCTGCGCGAGTTGGTCGGCTCTGCGTTGCGCATGCCGGCGGCGGGCAAGGTCTGCACCTCGATCGATCGACGCTTATTCGGTGAGTCGCCACCGATGCGCAACCTGCGTAAACAGATCGACAAACTGGCCCGCAGTCAGGCGCCTGTCTACATCAGTGGCGAATCCGGTAGCGGCAAGGAGTTGGTAGCGCGGCTGATTCATGAACAGGGTCCGCGCGCCAGTCAGCCGTTCGTGCCGGTGAACTGCGGAGCGATTCCTTCAGAGTTGATGGAAAGCGAATTTTTCGGCCACCGCAAAGGTAGCTTCAGTGGCGCGGTGGAGGATAAACCGGGGCTGTTTCAGGCGGCTCATGGCGGCACGCTGTTTCTTGATGAAGTGGCTGATCTGCCGTTGCCGATGCAGGTCAAGCTGCTGCGGGCGATCCAGGAAAAAGCCGTGCGCAGTGTCGGTGGCCAACAGGAAACTGTGGTCGATGTGCGCATCCTCTGCGCGACGCACAAGGATCTCGATGCGGAAGTGGCTGCCGAGCGTTTTCGTCAGGATCTGTATTACCGGCTGAACGTGATCGAACTGCGCGTCCCCTCACTGCGCGAGCGCCGCGATGACATCGAAGTACTGGCCGACCACATGCTCAAGCGCCTGGCCAATGACACCGGGCAGCCGGCGGCACGCCTTCATCCTCATGCCCTCGAGGCGCTGAAAAACTACCGGTTTCCGGGCAACGTGCGGGAGCTGGAGAACGTGCTCGAGCGGGCGCACACCCTGTGTGAAAACCGCACGATCGAGGCCGAGGATTTACGTCTGAGTGAAGGAAACGGCACCGCCGAGGGAGGCATTGCCGATCTCACGCAGATCGACAATCTCGAAGACTATCTGGAAAGCGTCGAGCGCAAACTGATTCTGCAGGCGCTGGAAGAGACTCGCTGGAATCGCACGGCGGCGGCGCAGCGGTTGAGCCTGTCGTTTCGGTCGATGCGCTACAGGCTCAAGAAACTGGGCCTGGATTAAGGACCCTTTCGCGGGCTTGCCCGCGAAAGCGATTGGTCAGTCGCCTGGAGAAAAACTGACTAGATACGTCCGGCCGGTGCATACGGCGCCGGATCAATGATCGGCGCGCGCCCCAGCATCACGTCGGCAAACAACTGACAGGACGCCGGCGCCAGCACCAGCCCGTTGCGATAATGCCCGCAGTTCAGCCACAGACCATCAAAACCCGGAACCTGGCCAATGTAAGGAATGCCTTCCGGTGAACCCGGTCGCAGCCCTGCCCAATGTCCTACCACTTCGGCATCGGCCAGCGCCGGCAACAACTCGACTGCCGATGCCTTGAGGCTTTCCAGGGCGTTGTCCGTCGGGGTCTTGTCGAAGCCTTCGTGCTCCAGCGTACTGCCGATCAGAATGTGCCCGTCGCGGCGCGGAATCGCGTAGCGCCCCTTGGCCAGCACCATGCTCGGCAGGAAGTCCGCCGCGCACTTGTAGAGAATCATCTGACCCTTGACCGGTTCCACCGGCAGCGACAGGTTCAAGGTCTTGAGCAATTCGCCGCTCCACGCGCCCGCCGTCAGCACGACCTGATCGCCAGCGATCACACCGGTGGAAGTCTGCACCCCCACCACCCGTTCACCTTCACGAACAAACCCGCTGACTTCACACTGCTCGTGAATCGTCACGTTCGGCAGCGCCTGCAACGCCGCTTTCAAAGATTTCACCAGCCGAGGATTGCGCACGTTGGCCACATCGGCCATGTAGATCGCCCGGGAAAAACCGCCACCGAGCACCAGCACCGCATCATGCGCCGCCGAGATATCCACCGCCCGCAACGGGCGGTTTTCCCGCGCGGCCCACGCCAGCGCTTCGGCTTCGTCATCCAGATCCAGCCAGTACAGGCCAGTAGTGTGCACTTCGGGATCGACCCCGGTATCGGCAAAAAGACGCTCGCCCAGCTGTGGATAGAAATCCTGCGACCAGTGCGCCAGTGCAGTGACAGCCGGGCTGTAGCGCCAAGGATAAAGCGGAGACACGATACCGCCGCCGGCCCAGGACGATTCCTGGCCGACGTTCGAACGATCCAGCAGCACCACGCTGCCGACCTCGGAGGCGAGGTTGTACGCAGTGAGCAGGCCAATCACCCCGCCACCGACAATCACCACTTGCTGTTGCCTGGTCATGTTTGATCCAACCGTAAAAAAGACAGTGGGCGCAAATGGCGCCCGAAATAAAGAGGCTCAGCGCCCCCAGCAATCCTTGGTGGTCAGCCCGGTGGTCGCGTTGTTCATACTTCTGACACCGGTGTTGGTGAGGGTGAAATCCCCACACTTGTCAGCGGCCATTGCCGTGCCGGTCTTGCGGGTCGCGGTCAGCAGGAAGGTCTGATCGGTGATCGTCGGCGTGATGGTGTAGAAATCGTTGCCGGTGCTCAACCCGGTGACCCCGGTGTAGACGTTGTTCTTCGAATAGAAGCGTTCGAGGATCTGTGCCTGTTCCGACAAAGTGCTGACCACGTCGGCACGACGGCCCTTCTTCACGTATTCGGTGAGGCTCGGATAGCCGATGGTGATGACGATACCGATGATTGCAATCACGATCATGATTTCGATCAGGGTGAAGCCTCGGTTGGATCTGCGCATGCCTCGAACTCTCGCTTACTGAATTTGCCGCCACATGATACGACGGCTGCCGCCGCCGGATTTTTCCACCAGGGTGGTGATACCGCCACTGGAATCGTTCACGACCTTGCGTGATGCACCGTTGACAATGGCGTTCAGGGTCGGGATACCGCCAGTGAACACCACGCCGCTGGAAATCGTGTCGTTGCTGTCGACCACGCCGTCGGCGTTGGTGTCGAGCACCGCGTAGTTGAGCATCTTACCGCTGAACGCATCGAGTTCGATCAGTTTGCCGGTACCGAAACTGGAACACGGGTCGGTGGTATCGACACTGGCCGTGGTAAACACGATACGTCCCAGCACCAGACTGGCCTGATTGATCACCCGCTCACCGGTCAATGCGTTGTTGTACACCAGCGGTAGATACCAGCCCTTCTCTGCCGGATAGACCGTGTCGTTCTGGCTTGTGGTGACGAACTGCCCCGTGCTGCCGGAGAACACCCCGGTGATTGCCTGCGCCTGCAAACTGCTGACCGTGAGCTGGCCCGAGCCGCCATCGGCATCCCACACCGAATAGAACGCCTGCAGATCCTTGTTGGTCTTGTCCGCTGTTTCGTTGAACTTGCCGGTGCCGACGAATATCTGTTTGCCGCCCAGCGAATTGTCCGCCAGCAGCGGTTGTGCGGTGATCGGCTGAGTCGCGCCGCCGGCCGTGGTGAACAACGGCTTGCCGGAAAACGCTACGCCCCAGCTGTCGGAAGACGTGGCGCTCAGGTCGAACTTCCACAACCGCCCCTTCAAGTCACCGCCATACGCAGCCTGCACCACATTCTGCGAATTGACCCGCAGCTTCACCGAGGACAGGCCGTTGGTGGTTTCCGTACTGTCGATGACGATTTTCTTGATCAGCGAGCCATCGCGCACATCCAGCACATACAGCGCCGCCACCCCGGAGTTGCTGCCGTAACCGTTGGCAATGAATGCTGCCCAACGACCATCGGCCAAGCGTGCCACTTCCGGACGGGCATAGGCGTAACCCAGATCATTAAAAGCGCTGGAGGTGCTGGCGGTAGCCGGCGCGCTGACTTCCCACAAGGCACGGATGACGTTGCCCGCCGAGGCGTCGAACAGCTGGAGCCCGTAGTAAGTCTTGCCGCCGGCGCCCGTACCGCCGATGGCCAGGGTTTTCCACGCCGTGCCGAATTGGGCGTCGAATACACCGAGCTGACCATCCACCAGAAACTTGTGGCTGACGCCGTTGACGTAGTTCGGATCGGCAATCAGGCGCAGCGAGGGCAATACGCTGGAGGGCATGTAGGCATAGCGCCGGGTACCGTTGGCCGAGTTGATGACGCTGACAAAACCGTCGTTGGCGTTCACCACCAGGCTGGCATTCATGTTCGAAGCCTTGGTGGTCAGGTAGGTACTGTAAGTCGTGTCACCCGCCAGATCGGAAGCAGTTTTTTCCGTGGGCGAAGCCAGCACCAGTGGTGAGTTGATGATGTCCCCGAGCAACACACTGCGCACTTTGAGCCCGATCTTGTTGATGCCCTTGCTCCACTCCACCAGGTCGATGCCGCTGATGCCGGTGGGCAGTCCCTGGCTGAGAACGATCTGCTGGGCCGGGGCGAAGTTGCCGTAGGCAAGCGTCACCGCCGCGTTGTTCAGGGTGTTCCACGACTGGTAGGTCGGCGCGGTGGCGCTGGACACGATGGCCGTATCGGTGGTCCACAGCACCGCCGACGTATTGACCGCACCGGCCGAGGTGAAACCAAATGACTTGATCGTGCCGCGCCAGTCCTTGGGGTCATAACTGGTCTGGAAATAACTGGTGCCGCTCGCCAGCGTCGTGCCGCTGGCGACACCGCTGCCGCCGGAGCCGGCCTTGGAGGTGATATCGCTCAACGCCGAGGACAGCGCGGCATTCAGGCCGGCGCTGTCGGTCGCCTGGTAATAGCGGCCCTGTCCGTAATCCGCTGCGTCCGAGAGCATGTCATTGGAGGCAGTGAACCCTACGGTGTAGGTGTTCATGTTCTGCTTGGGAAAATCCACCGCATTCCAGCTCTTGCCCGCTGCGTCGGTGCCGGTCGAACGCATATCGATGTCGAAGGCGAACTTGGCGATGTCATCCAGATAGAGAGTATCGCC
Organism: Pseudomonas koreensis; assembly: GCF_025447595.1. GTDB lineage: Bacteria > Pseudomonadota > Gammaproteobacteria > Pseudomonadales > Pseudomonadaceae > Aquipseudomonas > Aquipseudomonas koreensis_H. The sequence continues at coordinate 7,668 of NZ_JAOEJU010000006.1, forward strand.
CTCGCCGTCACCGTTCAGATTGTTGCCGTCATTGTTGACACCGTCCCAGTTCGGTAAACGGCTCCCACCCAGCGGATCATTGGTCGGGAAAGTGCGGTCGTAGGTCGGCAGACCGTCAGTAATCACCACGCCATAGTTTTTCTGGCAGCGGTACTGGATAGGACTGGTGTAGGTCGCGGGCGTGCTGTTGTAGTAAGGCGCCATGCCGCGCATATAGCGGGTGATTTCGTAATAAGTCTCCGCCAGAGGCGTATTGGCCACCGCGCTCAGGCCGTTGATCGAGGAAATCAGTGCGCTGTAGTTGGTGTCGGCCTGGGCCTGGGTCACGCTGCCGCTGACCGGTGACAAGTCGCTGATGGAGCGCGCGATGAAACCACCGTTGCCGGGGTTGTTGCTGGTGGCCGGGTTGAAAGTGGCCAGGCCCATGCGCAGGTTGCGGTTACTGGTGACCAGTGCGGTGGAAACGTTGCGCGCCACGTTGATCCGGTAATCGTTGGGAATGGCCCCAGTGGTGAAGTCGCGCGTGCCATTGCTGATCGCCAGCCCGACCACGTAGGCAATGTAGTCCCCCGAATAGCGGGTGTTGCCGCTGCCCACCGGATCCGGCAATTTCAGGCAAAGGGGTGCAAGGCTGTTGTTGTAAAAAGCAAACGCACCGCCGGAGCAACCGGACGTCGGCAGGCTCGACACAAATATCGAGTCACCGGTAATCGCGGTCGAACTCAGGCACAGTCCGAGCACCGCATTGCACTGCCGGGCCGGCGTGCGATCCACGGTCGGATCGAACCCGCTCGCATAGATGATGCTGTTCATGCTGCCCGAGTCGTCGATCATCAACATGACATTCGGTGGCACGGCGGCCGCACTCAACAGCGGCGAATCGGAGGGTGTGAAGGCATACGCCGGTGCGGCCAGATAAAACCCGGTCAGCATGCCGAGCAGCAGCGACAGCCATTTGAAGCGTCGCTCAGTACTTCGCATAGACACTCTCCACCACACTGCGCGAAGTGCCGGCGATGCCGACGGCCGTGACCCGGTACAGCGTCGCCGAGGTGTTGCTGGGCACATTCACTGCGGTCAGGGTGGTGCCAATGTTTTGCACGCCATAAAACCCGCTGCCGGCGGCGATCCAGTTGACGCCCGACGTGGAGTTGAGCCCTGCCGCACTGACCACCGAAGACTCCGCCGGCGGTGCACATTGCGTGGTGCTGGCACACACCGCCAGCGCGTAGCCGTCCAGTTGCACCGCACTTTCGCCGATGCGCAGCGCTGCCTCGGCAGTCTGGAATGATTGATTGCGCAGGCTCACGCTGCCGGCCATTTTTTCCTGCAGGTTGGCACTTTGCATCGACGACAGACCAATCACCGTCAGGAGCAACAGAAACACCAGTGTCACCAGTAACACCATGCCTCGCTGAGTCCGATGTCTGGTTAAAGAAAGGCTCATTCCCGACCCTCACTGCAAGCGGTTGCGCAAAGCGGCAACCACGTTGAAGGTTTGATTGCGGACCCGATTGTTCGGGTCGGTGAGGGTCAGGCTCAAGCGAACGCTGCGGATCCGCGCCGGATCACCGGGATTGGCACTGTAGGTGGAGGCCGCGACATCTGTCGCGGAACTCGCCAGACCGAACATCACAGTGAACGCACTGACATTGTTCACCAGCACTTGCTGGGCGGGATTACCGCTGCCGGTGCCCATCAGAATCTGGTTGTTACTGAAGCTGTAGATCAAACGGCGGATCGGGAACGCGATCTGTCCCGTCGCCGCAGCCCGCACGCCGGTATAAGCGGTGGCGCTGTTGCGGCAATCGGAGACCACGGTCCAGGTCGGCGTCCCGCCCGCGCTGCCGACATCGGCGGTGACCAGGGTCAGTTTCAGGTTGGCGTTGTCCCAACTGATCGGCGTGATCTGGGCCGCGTTGAAATCCCCCGCCGAGCTGGAATCGGTAATCGTGCCCAGGCAGCCGAACATGCCCACCATGCGCAGTTCCTGAATCATCTTGCTCAGCACGAACCGCGCATCTTCCTGCATGGCGGCTGCGCTGTTCTGGCTGACGTAGGTGTTTTTCGCCGTCAGGAAAGTCTGCACCACGCCGAGCACCACGATCAGCCCCAACGCCAGGGCAATCAGCATTTCGATCAGGCCAAAACCTCGCTCGAAACGCTTCATGGCGTGGCCACCGGGTCGACTGCGGCCCGACTGGTCAGGACAAAACTGCGGGGTGCGCTCGCGGTGTTGGCCGCACGAGCGTCACTCCAGGTAATGGTGATGGTGTAGACCCGTTGATTTAGGGTGATGCTGCCGGTGGCAGTCGGGCCGCCGAAATTGACGATGTTGGTGGTGAAGTCGTAGAGATCCTGATCCCGGGCAACACTCAGATTGCCCGTGGTCGGCGGTGTAACGGTGTAGTCGGCACCCGAGTTGGCGCGGATCCGGTCCATCATGTCGTAGGCGATGAAGCTCGCCTGGCTGGTCATTCGCGAACTGTCGGTGTACTTCAGCGCATTGAGCTGAACCGCCGCCGCGCCCAGCAACCCCACTGTCAGAATCAGCAACGCGACCAGCACTTCGATCAGCGTCATGCCCTCCTGTGCGTGCTTGCTCCCTGCCCTCATCCGCAATTTCCACCCAATTGAATTCGTCCGTTCAGACACACGTTCAGCGTCCTGCTTTGCGTTCCCAGCACATAACTGATGACCACCGCCGTGGACGGGGCCGCCAGCCCGCCCAGGTTGTTGAAATCCAGCGCGGTCACTCCAGAGGGTAGCGTCAGAGTCGCGCCACTGCTCATCGCTGGAACAACCCGCAATACATTGGCCGGAGTGCCAGTACTGTCGTAGACCGACAATTCGCCACTCCAGACACTGCCGCCGGCACTCGGCCGCAAACGAGTGGTGATGCCCCGGTTGATCGCCTCGAGCCTTGCGTAATTGAGGGCACGTTGCAGGTCGCCGACTTCGGTGTCGGCCTTGCTGCCCTGCACCGAACGGGTGAACGCCGGCACCGCCATCGTGATCAGGATCACAAACACCGCGATCGCCACCAACAGCTCGATCAGCGTGAAACCTTTTGTACGATGATCCATCGATGCCCTCCGTTGCCGTCGGCTATACCTGTACAAACCTAGAACATTCGACCGGCATGCGTCGGTTGATTTACCGCGAACGGCGCACGGATTGCGTCGCTGTGCACAATCCAGGGAGGACGCGTACATGCCGCAACAGGGTTTCAGTCTGGTCGAACTGCTTATGGGACTGGCGATCGGCGCAATTGTTCTGTCGCTGGTCAGTCCGGCGCTGGCAGACTTCACCGAATCCAGTCGGCGGCAGCAGGCCGCGCAGTCTTTGCTCGACGGGATTCGCAATACCAGGACCATGGCCATCACGCGCAACCAGAGCGTGGTGATTCATGGCATCAACGGTGATTGGGGCCAAGGCTGGCGGATCATTCTGGATATCAGCGGCAAGGGACCGGGAGATGCCGATAATCCATTGCTGATCGAGCAGGCGAGTGACGGACGAGTACCGATTGTCGGCAACTGGCTGGTGAGCCGGTACATACGCTTCAGCAGTCTGGGCCAACCATTGGTGCCGGACCGGAAGTTTCAGGCAGGGACGTTACATCTATGCTCGGCTCGCGAGCCGGTCAGCCGGCTCCAGGTGGTGCTGGCAGCGACCGGTCGCGTACGCCTGGCCAGTCAAAAGACTGAACAGGCGTTGTGCCGAAAGGATAAAGCGATCAGATCGAACGAACGCGCAGCTCTTTAGGCATCGAGAACGTGATGTTCTCCTCACGCCCGGCCAGTTCGTCGGCGCCGGTGGCACCCCAGGCCTGCAACTGCTGGATTACGCCACGCACCAGGACTTCCGGAGCGGAGGCGCCGGCGGTGATGCCGATACGCTCGACACCGTCAAACCAGCTCTTTTGCAGATCTTCGGCGCCATCGATCAGGTAGGCTGGCGTAGCCATGCGTTCGGCCAGCTCACGCAGGCGGTTGGAGTTGGAGCTGTTCGGGCTACCCACTACCAATACCACGTCGCACTCATCGGCCAGTTGCTTGACCGCGTCCTGACGGTTCTGGGTCGCGTAGCAGATATCGTCCTTGCGCGGTCCGCCAATGGCCGGGAAACGCGTACGCAGCGCATCGATGACCCGGCTGGTGTCATCCATGGACAGGGTGGTCTGGGTGACGAAGGCCAGTTTTTCCGGGTTTCGCACCTGCAACTCGGCGACATCCTTTTCGTCTTCGACGAGGTAGATCGCACCACCATTGCTGGCGTCGTACTGGCCCATGGTGCCTTCGACTTCCGGGTGACCGGCGTGGCCGATCAGGATGCACTCGCGACCGTCACGGCTGTATTTCGCGACTTCGATGTGCACCTTGGTCACCAGCGGGCACGTGGCATCGAACACTTTCAGGCCACGACCGGCAGCTTCGCTGCGCACGGCTTGCGAAACGCCGTGGGCACTGAAGATCACGATGACGTCGTCCGGCACCTGATCCAGTTCTTCGACGAAGATCGCGCCACGACTGCGCAGGTCTTCGACCACGAATTTGTTGTGCACAACTTCATGACGCACATAGATCGGCGGCCCGAAGACCTCCAGGGCGCGGTTGACGATTTCGATCGCCCGGTCCACGCCGGCGCAGAAGCCACGGGGGTTGGCGAGTTTGATTTGCATGCGGTGCCTCGTGTCTTGCGCGCAAGAAATAGCGAAAACGGTGGAAAACATTGTGGGAGCGAGCTTGCTCGCGAAAGCGGTGTGTCAGACAACATCAATGTTGAATGTCAGTCAGCATTCGCGAGCAAGCTCGCTCCCACATTTTTGACCGCGTGCGGTCAGTTACAGCGCTTTGACGGAGAAGATTTCCACGTCAAAGGTCAGCGTCTTGCCTGCCAGCGGGTGGTTGAAGTCGACGGTCACTTGCGCGTCGTCGAACTCTTTCACCACACCCGGCAGCTCAGTATTGGCCGCATCGTTGAAGATCACCAGCAGACCCGGCGACAGTTCCATGTCCGCAAACTGCGAACGCGGGATGACCTGCACGTTTTGCGGGTTCGGCTGGCCGAAGGCGTTTTCCGGTTCGACGGTCAAGGTACGCTTGTCGCCGGCCTTGAAGCCGAACAGCGCCGCCTCGAAGCCCGGCAGCAGATTGCCGTCGCCGACCTTGAAGGTCGCAGGGGCTTTGTCGAAAGTGCTGTCGACCGTGTCGCCGTTCTCCAGGCGCAATGCAAAGTGCAAGGTGACTTCCGTGTTCTGGCCGATGCGTTGCTCAGCCAATACCTGTTCAGTCATGAACGGTTTCTCCGGATTTCTTAGTTTTGAACATGTCCAGTGCCAGCATCACCGCGCCAACGGTGATGGCGCTGTCGGCGAAGTTGAACGCCGGGAAGTACCAGCGGTTCTGCCAGTGCACCAGAATGAAGTCGATCACATGGCCCAGGGCAATGCGGTCATACAGATTGCCCAGCGCGCCGCCCAGCACCAGCGCCAGCGCGATGGCCAGCCAGGTTTCGTTGCGACCCAGGCGCTTGAGCCAGACCACCAGCACCGCACTGACCGCAATCGCGATCAGCGCGAACAGCCAGCGCTGCCAGCCGGAGCTGTCCGCGAGGAAGCTGAAGGCAGCACCGGTGTTGTAGGCCAGGGTCCAGCTGAAGTAATCAGGGATGATCACGATCTGCTGGAACATTTCGAGCTTGCCTTCGAAGTAGAACTTGCTGGCCTGGTCAATGACCAGAACCAGCAAGCTCAACCAGAGCCAGCTCAGCCGTCCGAAACGGCCAACGGCATTAGGCATAGTGACGAACCTCGCCAGCGCCATCGATGTTGTCCACGCAACGACCGCAGATTTCCGGATGCTCCGGGTTCACGCCTACGTCTTCGCGGCAGTGCCAGCAACGGGCACATTTCGGGAAGGCGGACTTGACGATCTTCAGCTTCAGGCCGCTGACTTCGGTGGCCACAGCATCAGCCGGTGCCTGCACGAACGGCGCAACAGTGGCAGTCGAGGTGATCAGTACAAAGCGCAGCTCGTTGCTCAGCTTGGCCAGGTCGGCGGTCAGCGCGTCTTCGGCGAACAGCGTCACTTCGGCTTGCAGGTTGCCACCGACAGCCTTGGCCGCGCGCTGGATTTCCATCTCTTTGTTGACCGCCACCTTCACTTCCATGATGCGATCCCAGTACTCGCGACCCAGCTCGAAGCCTTCCGGCAACTCGGTCAGGCCTTCGTACCAGGTGTTGAGCATCACCGATTCGTTGCGCTCGCCCGGCAGGTATTGCCACAGCTCGTCGGCGGTGAACGCCAGGATCGGCGCGATCCAGCGCACCAGCGCTTCGGAGATGTGGAACAGCGCGGTCTGGCACGAACGACGGGCCTTGCTGTCGGCGCCGGTGGTGTACTGGCGGTCCTTGATGATGTCCAGATAGAAACCACCCAGCTCCTGCACGCAGAAGTTGTGAATCTTCGAGTAGACGTTCCAGAAACGGTATTCGCCGTAGTTTTCCTGCAATTCGCGTTGCAGCAGCAGGGCACGGTCCACGGCCCAACGATCCAGCGCCAGCATGTCTTCGGCCGGCAGGATGTCGGTGGCCGGGTTGAAACCGGTCAAGTTCGACAGCAGGAAACGTGCGGTATTGCGGATACGACGGTAGGCATCGGCGCTGCGGGCCAGGATCTGGTCCGACACTGCGATTTCGCCCGAATAATCGGTCGAGGCCACCCACAGGCGCATGATGTCGGCACCCAGGGTGTCGTTGATCTTTTTCGGCTCAATCACGTTTTTCAGCGACTTGGACATCTTGCGGCCCGTCTCGTCGACGGTGAAACCGTGAGTCAGCAGCTCGCGGTACGGCGCGTGATTGTCGATGGCGCAGCCGGTCAGCAAGGAAGAGTGGAACCAGCCACGGTGCTGGTCGGAACCTTCCAGGTACAGGTCGGCGCGCGGGCCGGTCTCGTGGCCCATCGGGTGCGAACCGCGCAGGACGTGCCAGTGCGTGGTGCCCGAGTCGAACCAGACGTCGAGGGTGTCGCTGATCTTGTCGTACTGCGGCGCTTCATCGCCCAGCAGTTCGGCAGCGTCGAGTTTGAACCAGGCTTCGATGCCTTCGACTTCGACGCGCTTGGCGACTTCTTCCATCAGCTCGACGGTGCGTGGGTGCAGCTCGCCGCTTTCCTTGTTCAGGAAGAACGGGATCGGCACGCCCCAGTTGCGCTGACGGGAGATGCACCAGTCCGGACGGTTGGCGATCATCGAGTGCAGGCGCGCCTGGCCCCAGGCCGGGACGAACTTGGTGTCTTCGATGGCTTTGAGCGAACGTTCACGCAGGGTGTCGCCGCTGACCGGCTCTTTGTCCATGCCGATGAACCACTGCGCGGTGGCGCGGTAGATCAGCGGAGACTTGTGACGCCAGCAGTGCATGTAGCTGTGTTCGATCTCGGTGGTGTGCAGCAGCGCACCGACTTCGGTGAGTTTTTCGACGATGGCCGGGTTGGCCTTCCAGATGAACTGGCCGCCGAAGAACTCCAGCGACGGCACGTAGACGCCGTTGCTCTGTACCGGGTTGAGGATGTCGTCGTTGACCATGCCGTATTTCTTGCAGGTCACGAAGTCGTCCACACCGTAGGCCGGGGCGGAGTGAACCACGCCGGTGCCAGCGCCCAGTTCCACGTAGTCGGCCAGGTACACCGGAGACAGACGGTCGTAGAACGGGTGACGGAAATTGATCAGCTCCAGCGCCGAACCCGGTGCGGTGGCCAACACGGTGCCTTCGACGCCGTAACGGGTCAGGCAGGATTCGACCAGCTCTTCAGCCAGCACCAGCAGCTGGTCGCCGATGTCGACCAGCGCGTAGGTGAACTCCGGGTGAACGTTCAGCGCCTGGTTGGCCGGGATGGTCCACGGGGTGGTGGTCCAGATCACGATCGAGGCAGGTTTGCCCAGCGATGGCAGACCGAACGCGGCGGCCAGTTTGGCCTCGTCAGCAATCGGGAAGGCCACGTCGATGGTCGAGGACTTTTTGTTCTCATACTCGACTTCCGCTTCGGCCAAGGCCGAACCGCAGTCGAAGCACCAGTTCACAGGCTTCAGACCCTTGAACACGAAACCGCCCTTGACGATTTCGGCGAGGGCACGGATTTCACCGGCCTCGTTCTTGAAGTCCATGGTCTTGTACGGGTTGGCGAAATCGCCCAGCACGCCGAGACGGATGAATTCGGATTTCTGCCCTTCGATCTGCTCGGTGGCGTAGGCACGGCACAGTTCACGGGTCTTGTCCGCGCCCAGGTTCTTGCCGTGGGTCACTTCAACCTTGTGTTCGATCGGCAGGCCGTGACAGTCCCAGCCTGGAACGTACGGCGCGTCGAAGCCCGACAGGGTCTTCGAGCGGATGATCATGTCCTTGAGAATCTTGTTCAGTGCGTGACCGATGTGGATCGTACCGTTGGCGTACGGAGGGCCGTCGTGCAGGACGAACTTCGGACGATCCTTGCCAATCTCGCGCAACTTTCCGTACAGGCCAATACTGTCCCAGCGCTGCAGGATCTGCGGTTCGCGCTGTGGCAGGCCGGCCTTCATTGGGAAGGCGGTGTCCGGAAGGTTTAGCGTGGCTTTATAGTCGGTCATTTAAGGCTCTTCATTAGCGATGGGCGCTAGGTGCGGCTAGTGCACGGGCGGTGGCGACATCCGCATTGATCGCCGTTTTCAGTGCCTCCAGGGAGGCGAAACGCTGCTCTTCACGCAGCTTCTGGTGGAAAACCACCGTCAAACGCCGGTCATACAGATCGCCGGCAAAATCTAAAAGATGGACTTCAAGGTGGGCCTTGCCATCACCTTGCACCGTGGGCCGTACGCCGATATTGGCGACGCCGGGCCAGGTCTTGCCGTCGATGGTGACATCAACCAGATAAACCCCGGTGAACGGCACGCGACGGCGTTTCAGTTGAATATTCGCCGTGGGTGTCCCCAACTGGCGGGCCAGCTTCTGGCCATGCAGCACACGACCGGCAATCCGGTACGGGCGACCCAGCAGACGTTCAGCCAACGCAAAATCGGCGGCGGCCAACGCGTTGCGCACCTGGGTGCTGCTGACGCGAATGCCGTCCAGCTCGACGGTTTGCGCGGCCTCCACGGTAAAACCGTGGACCTGGCCGGCCTGCAACAGGAAATCGAAATCGCCGAGACGGTCGCAACCGAAGCGGAAATCGTCACCGACCTCCAGATGCTGAACGCCGAGGCCATCAACCAGGATGGTATCGACGAACTCGCTGGCGCTGAGTTTGCTCAAGCGCTGGTTGAACGCCAGGCACAGGACCCGGTCGACGCCTTCGGCGGCCAGCAGTTGCAGTTTGTCGCGCAACCGGGCCAAACGCGCCGGCGCGGTCTCCGGGGCAAAGAATTCCCGTGGCTGCGGCTCGAAAATCACCACGCAGCTGGGTACGCCCAACTCGAGCGCACGCTCACGCAGTCGGGCCAGAATGGCCTGGTGACCACGGTGAACACCGTCAAAGTTGCCAATAGTGGCGACGCAGCCCCGATGCTGGGGGCGCAGATTGTGGAGGCCTCGAACCAGCTGCATAACGCGCTTCTTGCTCATAAAGTGGCCGATTATAACCACACCCGACGGCCGACGACAGGCAACACCGTAACCCAAAGTGATCGAGCCGACAAAACTGCCGGCTCGCGCCCGTCTTTCAAGGGTGAAACCTCAGCTCAACGCCTTGCGATTGAAGTCACGCAGGCGGAAACCGAGCAACAGCAACATGCCGAAATAAGCGACCACGCCAGCAACCACTAGCACGCCCAGGCGCAGGAAACGCTCAAGCATGTGGCCCTGATCCCACGCGGGCATGAAATGCATGCCGATCAGCAGCACTCCCGACATCACCGCCACCGCGACCAATAGCTTGAAACCGAACTTCAGCCAGCCTGGCTGCGGCTGATACATCTGTTGTTTGCGCAGTTGATAGAACAGCAGCCCGGCGTTCAGGCAGGCACCGGCACTGATCGCCAACGCCAGACCGGCGTGCGCCAGCGGGCCGATCAATACCAGGTTGAACAGCTGAGTAACCACCAGGGTGAAGATTGCGATTTTTACCGGTGTACGGATGTTCTGTTGCGCATAGAAGCCTGGCGCCAACACTTTGATCACGATAATCCCGAGCAGACCGACAGAATAAGCAATTAACGCCCGCTGGGTCATGGCCGCGTCAAAACCGCTGAACTGGCCGTATTGGAACAGCGAAACGGTCAACGGCTCGGCCAGAATCCCCAGCGCCAGCGCACACGGCAGCACCAGCACGAAGCACAGGCGCAGACCCCAGTCGAGAATCCGCGAATATTCGTGGCGATCCTTGCTGGCGTAGGTCTTGGCCAGTGTCGGCAGCAGGATCGTGCCCAACGCCACACCCAGCACGCCGGACGGCAATTCCATCAGGCGATCGGCGTAGTACATCCACGACACCGAACCCGCTACCAGAAACGAGGCGAAGATGGTGTTGATGATCAGGGAAATCTGACTGACCGAGACACCAATGATCGCCGGCAACATCTGCTTCATCACCCGCCAGACACCGGTATCACGCAGATTCAGGCGCGGCAGCACCAGCATGCCGATCTTTTTCAGGTGCGGCAGTTGATAGAGCAACTGCGCCAGGCCGCCGACCAGCACCGCCCAGCCGAGGGCCATGACCGGCGGATCGAAGTACGGCGTCAGGAACAGCGAAAACACGATCATGCTGACGTTGAGCAGAGTCGGCACGAACGCCGGCACCGAGAAACGGTTCCAGGTATTGAGGATCGCACCCGCCAGCGAAGACAGGGAGATCAGCAATATATAAGGGAAAGTCACTCGCAGCAGGTCGGAGGTCAGCTGGAATTTTTCCGGTGTATCGGTGAAACCCGGTGCCGTGGCCCAGATCACCCAGGGCGCGGCAATCATGCCCAGCGCGGTGACCAGCGCCAGAACCAGCGTCAGCAGCCCTGTCACATAAGCAATAAAGGTACGGGTCGCCTCCTCGCCCTTCTGACTTTTATATTCGGCAAGAATCGGCACGAATGCCTGTGAAAACGCGCCCTCGGCAAAGATTCGCCGCAGCAGATTGGGCAGTTTGAAGGCGATAAAGAAGGCGTCGGTCGCCATTCCGGCGCCGAAAGTGCGGGCGATGAGCGTGTCGCGAACAAACCCGAGAATCCGGGAAAGCATCGTGATAGAGCTGACGGCGGCCAACGATTTGAGCAGATTCATTGAAGGAATTTGTGCCTGTCGATAAACAGCAGGCGAACAATGCGCCTACTTGTGCGATACTCCGCGCCGCAACAGCACAGAGCCAAAGCTCGCGAGTTTACAGGTCAAGCGCCGGAAATAAATATCCCGCCTCTTTATACCTACCACTTAGCGGAACGTCTCAAGCGCCCTTGACAAGACATCTCTTCATCGGCATGATTCGCGGCCTATTTTGTTTGCTATTTCCTAAAAAGTCTTTCGAGGAGCTCGACGGTGGCCAACTCACCTTCCGCCAAAAAACGTGCAAAACAGGCTGAGAAGCGTCGCAGCCACAACGCCAGCCTGCGTTCCATGGTTCGTACCTACATCAAGAATGTAGTTAAAGCCATCGACGCAAAAGACGCTGAAAAAGCTCAAGCTGCATACGTTCTGGCTGTGCCAGTTATCGACCGTATGGCCGATAAAGGCATCATCCACAAGAACAAGGCTGCTCGTCATAAGAGCCGTCTGAATGGCCACGTCAAGGCACTGAAAGAAGCTGCCTAAGCGACGTAGTCATTAAAAAACCGACCTCAGGGTCGGTTTTTTATTGCCTGCGATTTGCTGAAAACAAACGCAAAAAAAGAGGAGCCAACCGGCTCCTCTTTTTATTTACGTCCAGATTAATGAGCCGACGCCCACGGCAGAATCGGGATCGCGGTCACCGCATTCTGCGGACTACCCTCGATCAGGCGATCACTGTAGACCAGATACACCAGTGTATTGCGCTTCTTGTCGAGGAAACGCACAACCTGCATGGTCTTGAACACCAGCGAAGTGCGCTCCTTGAACACCTCTTCGCCATCCTTCAACTCACCCTTGAAGTTGATCGGCCCAACCTGGCGGCAGGCAATGGACGCCTCGGCACGATCCTCGGCCAAACCCAACCCACCCTTCACACCACCCGTCTTGGCGCGCGACAGATAGCAGGTCACACCTTCGACCTTCGGATCATCGAATGCCTCGACCACGATCCGGTCGTTCGGCCCGACAAATTTGAACACCGTCGACACCTGACCGATTTCCTCGGCCGAGGCCAGCAATGGCAACGCCATCAACAACCCCAACAATCCTTTTGCCATGCGCATTGCGCTTTTCCTCAGACCAGAATCAGATTGTCACGGTGAACCAGCTCCGGCTCAGCCATGTAACCCAGCAAACCGACAATCGCATCCGACGACTGACCGATGATTTTTTGTGCTTCCAGCGCGCTGTAGTTCGCCAGGCCGCGGGCGATCTCACGACCGTCCGGCGCCACGCAAACCACCATTTCGCCACGACGGAAACTGCCCTGAACCAGCTTGACACCAACCGGTAGCAAACTTTTGTTGCCCTGGGACAACGCTGAAACTGCGCCATCATCCAGCACCAATGTGCCACGGGTTTGTAGATGCCCGGCCAGCCACTGCTTTCGCGCCGCGAGCATGCCGCGCTCAGGCGATAGCAGCGTACCGATGCGCTCGCCCGCTTTCAGACGATCCAGCACTCGCTCCAGACGCCCACCAACAATGATGGTGTGCGCCCCGGAACGGGCTGCCAGACGCGCCGCACGCAATTTGGTCTGCATGCCGCCTCGACCCAGCGCACCACCAGTGCCGCCGGCCACCGCATCCAGGCTCGGATCATCGGCCCGCGCTTCGTAAATAAGCTGTGCATCAGGATTGTTGCGCGGATCTGCGTCGAACATACCGTCGCGATCAGTCAGGATCACCAGCAGATCGGCCTCGACCAGATTCGCCACCAGCGCTGCGAGCGTGTCGTTGTCGCCGAAGCGGATTTCGTCGGTGACCACGGTGTCGTTCTCGTTGATCACCGGGATGACCTTCAGCTCGACCAGCGCACGCAAGGTGCTGCGGGCATTCAGGTAGCGCTTGCGGTCGGACAGGTCGTCATGGGTCAGGAGAATCTGCGCGGTGTGTCGGCCATGTTCGGCAAAGCTCGATTCCCAGGCCTGCACCAAGCCCATCTGACCGATTGCTGCAGCGGCCTGGAGCTCGTGCATCGCACTGGGTCGTGCGGTCCAGCCCAGGCGACTCATGCCCGCCGCCACTGCCCCGGAGGACACCAACACCAGCTCGACGCCAGCCTCATGCAAAGCCACCATCTGCTCGACCCAGACACCCATTGCCGCGCGATCCAGCCCTTTGCCATCCGCTGTCAGCAAAGCGCTGCCGATCTTCACGACCCAACGCTGCGCACCTGTCACTTTGCTCCGCATCATCTTCAACCTTAGCTTGAGGGCAGCGCGACCCAGCGCTGCCCGTGACGTTATTCGTGGTTATTCGTGACCAACGATCAATTTCCAGATACTAAAACGCCGCTCGATTGAGCGGCGCTTAAGTTTACTGCAACGAATCAGTCACGCACGTAAATGATTTCCGGACCGTCTTCGTCATCCACATCTTCTTCGTCCCAGTCATCGTCGCCGATGTCATGGACCGACTTCACACCACTGCGACGCAGGGCACGCTTGTCATCCAGCGCCTGCAACTGAGCACGGGCTTCGTCCTCGATGCGCTGATCGAGATCGGCCAGCTCTTCCTTGTAGGCCGGATCATTGGCCAGGCGATCGGCACGATCTTCCAGATAGCGCATGATGTCGCGCGTCAGGCGCTCGGTGCCATCTTTGGCGATGGCCGAAATCACGTAGACCGGACCGGTCCACTCCAGACGATCAACGACTTCCTTGACCCGCGCTTCGTGCTCTTCTTCGAGGATCTGGTCGCACTTGTTCAGCACCAGCCAGCGGTCACGCTCGGCCAGCGAAGGGCTGAACTTGATCAGCTCGTTGACGATCACTTCAGCGGCGTCCGGCGCACTGCTTTCGTCCAGCGGCGCCATGTCCACGAGGTGCAGCAGCAGACGGGTACGCGCCAGGTGCTTGAGGAAACGGATACCGAGACCCGCACCGTCCGAAGCACCTTCGATCAGACCCGGGATGTCGGCGATGACAAAGCTTTTCCAGCGATCGACACTGACCACACCCAGGTTTGGCACCAGGGTAGTGAACGGGTAATCAGCGACTTTCGGCTTGGCAGCCGAAACCGAACGGATAAAGGTACTTTTACCGGCATTCGGCAGACCCAGCAGTCCGACGTCAGCCAGAACCTTCATTTCCAGTTTCAGGTCGCGCTGCTCGCCCGGCTTGCCTGGCGTAGTCTGGCGCGGCGCACGGTTGGTGCTGGATTTGAAACGGGTGTTACCCAGACCGTGCCAACCACCCTGAACCACCATCAGCTTCTGACCGGCTTTGGTCAGGTCACCGATGACTTCCTGAGTGGCGGAGTCGATCACGGTGGTGCCAACCGGCACGCGCAGGATCAGGTCCTCACCCTTCTTGCCGGTGCAGTCGGTGCTGCCGCCGTTGGAACCACGCTCGGCATCGAAGTGCCGGGTGTAACGGTAGTCCACCAGGGTGTTGAGGTTTTCGTCGGCCATCATGAAGATGGAACCGCCGTCACCGCCGTCACCACCGTTCGGGCCGCCGTTTTCAATGAATTTTTCCCGACGGAAACTCATGCAGCCATTGCCGCCGTCGCCAGCCTTTACGCGGATCGATACTTCATCAACAAACTTCATAACCAACGCCTCTCGCCATACGGACGAGCCGAAAAACAATCAAGACATAAGACTCTTGCAAAAATGAGCGCAGCGACCCCAATCCACGACCTGCATCGCACGCCGGCAGCCCATACAAACAGCTTTGCAAGAGACTCACCCCACAAACGAAAAAGCCCCGTCGCAAGACAGGGCTTCTCCAGCACTCTCGCAGTTAGGCTGCGATTACGCTCACGTAACGACGACCGAAGGCGCCTTTTACTTCAAACTTGATCACGCCTTCGATTTTCGCGAAGAGGGTGTGATCTTTACCCATGCCAACGCCGTAGCCAGCGTGGAATTGGGTGCCGCGCTGACGCACGATGATGTTGCCGGCCTTGATGACCTGGCCGCCATACATCTTCACGCCAAGGCGTTTGGCTTCTGAGTCGCGACCGTTACGGGTACTACCACCAGCTTTTTTGTGTGCCATGAGTTCAATTCTCCTAGTGAGGAATTAGGCTGTAATTAAGCCTGAATACCGGTGATTTTGATCTCGGTGAACCACTGGCGGTGGCCCATACGCTTCATGTGGTGCTTACGGCGACGGAACTTGATGATGCGGACTTTATCGTGACGACCTTGGGAGATCACTTCAGCCTTGACGGTTGCGCCAGCAACAACAGGTGCGCCGATGTTCACGTCGTCGCCGTTGGCGACCAACAGAACGCGGTCAAAAGTCACGGATTCGCCAGTAGCGACTTCCAGTTTTTCGATCTTCAGGTATTCACCTTCAGCGACCTTGTATTGCTTACCGCCGGTAACGATTACTGCGTACATGGTATTTCTCCGATAATCCTGCTCACCCAGCTCTTTATAAGAAGAGGTATTGGCTGGCATGGCTGCATGGGGCTGGAACGGCCCAAGTGCAATTGCGTAAGGCAGGTGCTGCCCAGGAAGTTCAGGGTGCGCGATTGTACGCAAGCCTTCGAAGTCATGCAAGGGGCCGTCCATCGCGCCTTGACAGGCCCGGACGTGGGTCCTAGCATGCCGCGCAACCCTTCTGGAGCGACTGTCGCTGATGCAACCCCAAGCTTTCTACCGCGCGGTGGCGGACGATTTTAGCGCCGTCGACGGCATCATCAAGAAGCAGCTGACTTCCCGAGTGCCGCTGGTATCGAAAATCGGCGATTACATCACCTCGGCCGGTGGCAAACGCCTGCGGCCTTTATTGGTACTGCTGTGTGGCAAGGCCCTGGGTCGCGAAGGCGACGACATGCGTCTGCTGGCCGCCACCATCGAATTCCTGCACACCGCCACCCTGCTGCATGACGACGTGGTCGACATGTCCGGCATGCGCCGTGGCCGTTCGACCGCCAACGCCATGTGGGGCAACGCCCCGAGCGTACTGGTCGGCGACTTCCTGTACTCGCGCTCGTTCGAGATGATGGTCGAGCTGGGCTCGATGCCGGTGATGAAGATCCTGTCCCAGGCCACGCGCATCATCGCCGAAGGCGAAGTGCTGCAGTTGTCCAAGGTTCGCGACGCCAGCACCACCGAAGAAACCTACATGGAAGTCATTCGCGGCAAGACCGCGATGCTGTTCGAGGCTTCGACCCACAGCGCCGCCGCGCTGGCCGGTGCCACCGCCGAGCAGAGCGAAGCCCTGCGCACCTTCGGCGATCATCTGGGTGTTGCGTTCCAACTGGTCGATGACTTGCTCGACTACAAAGGCGACGCCGAAACCCTGGGCAAGAACGTCGGTGACGATCTGGCCGAAGGCAAGCCGACCCTGCCGCTGATCTACACCATGCGCGAAGGCACGCCAGAGCAGGCCGCACTGGTACGCCAGGCGATCCAGAAAGGCGGGATCGAAGACCTGGAAAGCATCCGCATCGCCGTGGAAGCCTCCGGTTCGCTGGAATACACCGCGCAACTGGCCCGTGACTATGTGGCCCGTGCGATCAAGTGCCTCGACGCGCTGCCGGCCAGCGAATACCGCGATGCACTGGTTGAACTGAGCGAGTTCGCGGTCGCCCGCACGCACTGATCAACGCCGCATCATCAAAAAACCGCAGCCTCCGTCGGAGCCTGCGGTTTTTTGTTGCCTGCCATCAACGGCTAAAACCCTATACAATATGCGACTTTTAGCGATCCCCTCTCCAAGGAGCCTTAGTGAGCACGTTGCCTCCCTGCCCGAAATGCAATTCCGAATACACCTACGAAGACGGCACCCAACTGGTGTGCCCGGAGTGCGCCCACGAGTGGTCTGCCGGCGGTGAAGCCGAAGTGGCGTCCGATGACGCCGTGAAGAAAGATTCGGTCGGTAACGTCCTGCAGGACGGCGACACCATTACCGTAATCAAAGACCTGAAGGTCAAGGGCACCTCGCTGGTCGTGAAGGTCGGCACCAAGGTCAAGAACATCCGCCTGTGCGATGGCGATCACGACATCGACTGCAAGATCGACGGCATCGGCCCGATGAAACTCAAATCCGAGTTCGTCAGAAAAGTCTGAGTCTGCTGTCTTCCATCCCGCGCCCGCCGTGGGATGGAGCTTCGCCCTCCCCCGCAACCCCCAGCAAATCCACGCGATAGCCAAACGCCAGCCGTTTTGACCTTACGCAATCTTTACCCGCAAAAAATCACAAACCGCCAATAGGCGCTTGCTATTTGACGAATAAGAATTATTCTCATTGAAACCCTTTCAATGGAGATGAGAACCATGACTTATTTGATCGACGCCTGGCTGGATCGCCCGCACCCGTACCTCAGGATCCTGCATCGGGAAACCGGTGAAGTCTGCGCTGTACTGGAAGAAGAAGCCCTGCACGAGTTGCAGGATCAAGGGGATCTGGACGTCACTGGTCTGAGTTCCAGCGAGCCCTTGGTGCTCAAGGAGCTGGTACGCAATCTGTTCCTGTTCTGCTATGCCCGGGCCTTGCGCCCGACCAGTGAACTGCACAACAAGATCGAAGTATGAAAACGGCGGAGAAACCCTGCACAAGCCACGCTTGTGCAGGGTAACGGGATTACAGAACGTCGAGCAGCTCGACGTCGAACACCAGAACGCTGTGCGGCGGGATGCTGCCAACGCCTTGAGCGCCGTAAGCCAGTTCGCTCGGCACGTACAGACGCCATTTGCTGCCGGCATTCATCAGTTGCAGGGCTTCGGTCCAGCCAGCGATAACGCCACCCACCGGGAATTCAGCCGGCTGGCCACGCTCGTAGGAGCTGTCGAACACGGTGCCGTCGATCAGCGTGCCGTGGTAGTGAGTACGCACGGTGTCTTCACGGGATGGCTTGGCGCCTTCACCTTGAGTCAGCACTTCGAACTGCAGGCCGGAAGCCAGAGTGGTGATGCCTTCTTTCTTGGCGTTTTCAGCCAGGAATGCCAGGCCTTCGCCAGCGGCGGCTTCAGCTTTGGCAGCGGCTTCGGCTTGCATGATCTCGCGGATCACCTTGAAGCTGGCGGACATGGCTTCCTGGCTTACACGGCTTTCCTTACCGGCGAATGCGTCGGTCAGACCAGCCAGGATGGCGTCCAGGCTGACACCCGGTGGCGGGTTGTCGCGCAGCTGGTCACCCAGCTGACGGCCGATGCCGTAGCTGACGCGGGTTTCGTCGGTGGACAGATTTACTTCGGACATGACACTGCTCCGCTGTGCGGACGGCCTCAGGACATGCCGTGCGTACACAGCGCGTCCCGGCGCGCCCGGAACCAAAAGGGCGAGCAGACTAGCACAGTTGCTCCGGCATTGATCAGGCCCCGGGGCCTACAGTGCGGATCGCCAGGCCAGCGGCACCTTCAGGCTTTCTTCGCCACTGGCGCCAAGACCGCACATTTCATCGTGCACCGAGGTGTGCACCAGGTTGAACGGCAGCACCGGAAAGTTATGCAGCACATCCCGGGCATGCTCGACCGAACGCAGCGTCAGCATCCTCCCTTGCGGGTCGCTCAGCGGGTACGCCGCTCCATGCATCCGGGCCTCAAGCAGATAGATCCCGCCCTCCATGGAGATCAGGTTCAGTTCGTCGACCTTTCTGGCGACGGCAAACGCATTCAACTCTTGCAGGTTCATGAACGCACCTCACGCGGTGGCGAGCCTTGAGACCTACAGGGATATGCCTCGGCCGATCAAAGTACAAGCCACAAACGACACCGCCCGTCTGTTTCGCAACAGACGGGCGGTTTTGTTACAGCAATCGTCAGCCCATCAGTGCTTGGTGAGCTTGTCCAGATACCCCATGGCGAACGCCGAGATCACGAAGGTCATGTGGATGATCACGTACCACATCAGGTGCTCGGGATCGACGTTTTTGGCATCCATGAAGATCCGCAGCAGGTGGATCGAGGAGATCGCCACGATCGACGCCGCCACTTTCATCTTCAGCGACGAGGAGTCCATGGTGCCCAGCCAGCTGAGCTTCTCCTTGCCTTCATCGATGTTCAGCTCGGAGACGAAGTTCTCATAGCCGGAAATCATCACCATCACCAGCAAGCCGCCGACCAGCGCCATGTCGATCAGCGACAGCAGCACCAGAATCAGCTCGGACTCGGCCATGGAGAAGACGTTGGGAATGACATGAAACACTTCCTGGAAGAATTTCAATGCCAGCGCCAGCAGACCCAGGGACAGCCCGATGTAGATCGGCGCCAGCAGCCAGCGCGTGGCGTACATTGCATTTTCGATAAAGCGTTCCATTGACTCTCACACAAAAAGGGTTGAAATCGGCGGCGAGTATACCAGCCGCCCATGACAGCCAGAAACCGCCCGAAAATCCGCCACCTGCGCGTGTGTATCAAAGTTTTTCTGCTAGTGTCCAAATGATTGACAGCCCAGCGACAGTGGACAGGACGACTGGAAATGGATGTGCGATTGCCGATAACGACTGCCGGAATTTGCTTCGCCCTGTTGCTTGGCGGGTGTTCGCCCGGCGATGAAAAAACCGCCGTCAGCCTCGAAGAAAAGACCGCTCAATTCGAGCAATCGCTGGACGCCATCACCGATCCGAAACTCAAGGACGCCGTGACCGAACTCGGCGGCTCGCTACTGTTGCTCGAACGCGCGCAACTGCGACTCGACAACAAGCCGCCCCGGACCGAATACGGCGAAGACGCCCTCGCCGTACTCCGGCATTACCCGACACCCCAGGCGCTGGTCGACACTTTCATCAATGGCCTGTTCGTACTGCACAAGGATTCCAGCTCCGATTACCTCACCGACCTGCAACCGGTGTTCCCTTTCGTGCTCAACATCCCCGGCGGCTTTCTATTCCCCCATGGCGTGGAATGGCAATCGGTAACCCTGAGCAACAAACGGGTCATCGCCTATCAGCCGGAGTGGTCGGAAACCGATCCGGGCATTCAGTTGAGTCCGTCCAGCTCCAACGTCACCAGCCCCGATGACCTGACCGTCACCTACCCGTTCATCGAAGGGCTGAATGTCGACAAGAAGAACCTGCCACGCCCGGTCAGCCTGCAAGGCCAGGTGGAGGTCATCGCCCCGAAACGCCTGCACAGTTTCAATCTGGATAAAAAGGACGTCGGCCAGACCCGCTCCGACGGAAACCTCAGCGTGACCCTGCTGAAACTGGACACGCACTACGCCGAACTCGAGTTCCGCAATCAGTTGCCGCTCGCCCCTGAAGTCGCCAACACCCGGCTCAATCCGTTGATCGTCCAGGCCCGCGATTCAACGGGCCAGTATCTGGTGCGTGCCGGCGCCATCAACGAAAACCCCGAGCAGGTGGCGTTCTATCAAAAACAGCTGACCTACCTGCAACAGCAAACAACCTGGAGCGAGGCGCTGGAAAAAAAGCTGGACGATGAACAGCAAGCCTTTGAGCAACAACATCCGCACCACTACAACAAGGTCTATTTCAACGGCCCGATCGACACCCTCGAAGTCAGCCTGCTGGACTTTTCCGAAGCGACCGTTACCCGCAAGGCGCTGGATCTGCCCGTGCGCGAATTCGATCCGCACACCACGGAAAAAACCGTGCAGCCGCTCGACCTGCCGATCACCGTCTACGACGACCAGGCACCCGACTGGCTCAAGGGCGCATCTCTGACTGAAGAACAGCTGAAAAGCGGCGTTCATATACGCCAGTCGGTTGAAGAGCCGAGCGCCGCGCGCATTGAGTTCGACCACCGTAAAACCTTCAACGATGAAATGCTTGGCGACGACTTCAGCCCCGGCGAAAGCCCGGTGACGTTCTTCACTGAAAAGCACAATGGAAAACTCGACGAGCCGATCGAACTGCCGCCCGAGGCGTATCAGGTCGATCCGCTACAGGCGACGATCACCTATGACCTGAACCTGTTCCCGGAAACCCCGGCGATTGCCGTCGGCTCGATGCCATTGTTCCTGGCAACAGTGGACAAACAAACCTATGAATCCAAGACTCTGCCTAAAGGTCTGGAAATCAGAAACAACACCTTGGTGGTGGATTTGAAGCGATTCCCGGCCAACGAATGGCGATTCTTCGTCAAGGACGACAGCGGTCATTACCTGAAGCAGATTCTGTCAGTCAGCCATGACGCGAGCGCGGAGGGGCCGGCGTTATTCGGCGTGCATTATTTCTACGGCCGTCCGACGCACGTGGAAACCTACCAGCGAACCGACCTCGCCACCGTGCAATACGGCTTTGAGGTCAAACTCGACAAAGCGCAGACCCAGGGCGCTGCACCCTGATCGACGCTGATGGTCGGCACTCTAGTGATCGAAAGTGCCGATGCTGCGTCCGCGCCCACCGTTGATTTGCCGCAACTGCGCCTGCAGATGCAACGACCAGATCTGTGGATCATTGGCCAGTTCATAGCCGTGCATCGTCAGGCTTTCAACGATGGTGTCGAGAATCGACTCGGCGGCGATCGGTCCGTGGAACGGGCCCTGGGCTTTGATGGCGGAAGGTTGTTCACCGGCCATGCCGGCGGCGAAGAGCAATGTCCACATGCCGTTATCGCCGGCCAACGGCTTGATGGCGCATTCGATACGGGTCACGAGACCCAGGCATTGACGGGTGAGGCAGAGGTTGCGCGACATGGCGGCGACCCTCGGTAAAGCCGGTGTTCAGCCCTTGCTGAAGAGCTGTTTCGATCCAGTGATACTGTCGATGTCCTTGAGCAGAGAATAGAAGAAAAGTCCGCCGCGCAAGCCGCACAGAACCAGAAGGCGCCGAATGGTCATTGTGTGAATATTGACGCCAGAGTGATGGCACTTTTGCTCGAAACTCATCCAAAACAAATGTGGGAGCGAGCTTGCTCGCGAAAGCGTTTTATCAGGCAACGTATTCGTAGACTGACAGGACGCCTTCGCGAGCAAGCTCGCTCCCACAGGGAACAACAATAACGAGATCAGGCCGGTTTGGCCTCCGCCAGCGCCTCCTGCGCCAGTTCCTTCTCGGCCTCTTTCAGATCCTCTTCGCTGATCATCTCGGCAATCACTCGCAGACGCTCCACCACCCGTGCGTTGACGCTGCCTTCGGGGAATTCGCCCTCTTCGTTCGGCTCACCGGCCGGCTCGCCCACCAGCAGGCTCAACGCTTCGTCGGCCTGACGCACCGCGTAAACGTGGAACTGCCCGGCACGCACCGCCGCCAGCACCTTCTCATCGAGCATCAAGGTGGCGACGTTGGCCTGCGGAATGATCGCGCCCTGCTCACCCGTCAGTCCGCGTGCTTCGCAGAGACGGAAGAAGCCTTCGATCTTCTCGTTGACCCCGCCCACCGCCTGCACTTCGCCGAACTGGTTGATCGAGCCGGTGATCGCGAAGCACTGCTTGAGCGGGGTTTTCGACAACGCCGAAATCAGCGTGCATGCCTCGCCCAACGACGCACTGTCGCCATCAACGTAGCCGTAGGATTGCTCCAGCGCGATGCTCGCGGAAATCGCCAGCGGGAATTCCTGGGCGTAACGGCTGCCCAGATACCCGGTGAGGATCATCACGCCCTTGGAGTGAATCGGCTGACCGAGGTTGACCTCACGCTCGATGTCGACGATGCCGCTGCCGCCCGGGTACACCGTGGCGGAAATCCGCGCCGGCACACCGAACGCCGAGTCGCCGACTTCGAGCACGGTCAGGCCGTTGCACTTGCCGACCGCCGCACCGTCGGTATCGATCAGGATGATCCCCGCCAGCATGTCGTCGAGAATCCGCGCCGACACCCGACCGGTGCGGGTGGCCTTGGCCTTGAGCGCACGCTCGATGTGGCCGGCGTCGGTCATTTCATCGTTGGCCAGATGCCGGATGAAGTCCGCCTCGCTGACCAGCTGGAACAGATCGCCGATCCGCGCCGACAAACGCCCCTGGTGTTCGGCAAGACGCGCGCTGTAAGTCGCCAGACGCGCCACCGCGTCGGCGGTCAGCGGCGCCATGCCTTCTTCCGAAGTGCGGGTTTTCAGCAACTGGGCGAACTGCTCCAGGCTTTCGTCGACCATCGGGATGTCTTCGTCGAAGTCCACCAGAACACGGAACATCTCCTGGAAGTCCGGATCGAGGTCCTGCAGCGTGTAATACAGCTGACGCGCACCGATGATGATCACTTTGACCTGCAACGGAATGTGCTGCGGGTTGAGCGTCACGGTGGCGAAACGGCCCATCTCGCCCAGCGGCGATTCCATCTTCAGCTTGCGCGATTGCAGGGCGCGCTTGAGCGCATCCCATACGAACGGCTCGCCGAGCATTTTTTCCGCTTCAAGGATCAGGAAACCGCCGTTGGCGCGGTGCAGTGCACCCGGACGTAACTGGCGATAGGTGGTGTAGAGCGCACCCTGATCAGTGGTGTACTCGATACGACCGAACAGGTTTTCGTAGGTCGGATGCGGCTCGAACACCACCGGCGCACCGCCACTGGCCGGATGACCGACCACCAGGCTCGGGGCGTATTGCTCTTCCAGCAGCTTGCGCGCAACCGCATCGGTCTTGCTGTCATCGACCAGTTGCTCGACCACGGTTTTCAGCAGATACACCTGCATCGCTTGCAGGTAACCGCAGACGGCAGCGTTTTCCGCGTACTTTTCCGACAGCGGTGCGAGCAAAGGCTGCAATGCCAGCGTGATGGTTTCTTCGTTGAGCTGACGCAGTTGGTTGCTCGACTCGCGCTTCCACTGCGGCAGGCTGGCGAGTTCTTCGTTCAGACGTTCTTCGAGGCCGGAAATGTCCTCGTGGAAACGCTCGCGCTCGGCTTCCGGCAACTGGGCGAATTCGGCTTCATCCAGGGCCTTGCCTTCGAGCATCGGCGTGAAGGCGATGTTGCTGCTGTCGCGGTACAGGGCGACGTCTTTTTCCAGGGCCAGACGTTCGATGACGTCCAGCGCCTTGTCGTATCGCTGGTTGAAGGCGCGGTCGATGGCGCTCTTCTTCTGCTGGTAGGACGGGTGCTCGAACACCGCAGGAAAAGTCGACAGCAGGTTGTCGATCAAACCATTGATGTCGCCGATGAAGGCAGCGGCGCTGCCCGACGGCAGTTCCAGGGCGCGGGGCTCGCGCGGTTCATCGAAATTGTTGACGTAGACCCAGTCCGCCGGGGTCTGCAGGCGTTTGCCTTCGGCCTTCAGGTAGCGTTTGACGAACGAGAAACGGCCGGTGCCGGGCTCGCCCATGACGAATACGTTGTAACCGGGGCGTGGCATGGCCACACCGAACTGCAAGGCTTCGACCGCACGTTCCTGGCCAAGCACACCGCGAAAGGGCTCCAGATCATTGGTGGTAGTGAAGCTGAACTGTTCAGCGGAAAACGGACGGGTCAGCGCTTCAGGCGCTAGACGCAAGCTGGCAGCAACAGGATCAGGCATCGGGCTTCCTTAACAATCAGGCGGGGCAGATAGCGGCATTCTGGCGCTGCCCGAGCCCCACTGGCAAGGCGCGCCATACGACAAAGCATAGACAACCGGCTTGTCCCCGGTCCGGCCCTGTAAAACCGGGGTTTATTCCAAATATTGTGCAAAAAGTCACGGAACCCTTGGAACGTGCCTAAACTCCAAACTGCGCGGCTGGAACTAATACCGGCCCACTGGCGCCACAGGATCTGTACGAAAACTCGCCATGAGGCTTGTTTGGTAGAGAATCGGGGCCAGAACCCTGTCCATTGGTATGCACACAAAGAGAACAAAGCTATGAAACGGATTCTTCTCGGTACTCTCTTCACCGCTGTATCCATCAACGCCATGGCTCAGGCGCCAGGCGGCCCGGATTGCGGTTGGGGCAACATGCTGTTCGAAGGTCAGCGTGGCACCCCGGCTCACTTCCTGGCATCCACCACCAACGGCACCTCCGGCAACGCGACGTTCGGCATGACGTCCGGCACCAACGGTTGCTCCACCAACGCCTCGCTGACCTATGGCGGCAAATCCTGGTTTGCCATGAATGGCATGATGAACGAGCTGTCCGAAGACATGGCAAAAGGTAACGGCGAAGCGCTGACGACCTATGCCGTGGTACTGGGCGTGGCGCCGGAAGACCGTGCCCACTTCGCCGCCGTCACTCACGAGCACTTCCAGCAGATCTTCAGCAAGGCTGACGTGACCGCCGAAGACGTGCATACCAACACCCTGGCCGTCCTGAAGGCAGACCCACGTCTGGCCAAGTACGCGACTCAGGCTTAAGCTCGACCCACCCGCTTCTTTCGGGAAGCGGGTTTTATTTTTTCGACCCGCCCTTCTTGGGTCTTTGTTTCTTTCGACTTAAGTTGCCATTTATGCTCAAACGCCTTGCCTGGCTGGCGCTGTGTGTCTGCGCCCCGCTGTCCGCCGCGCCTCACATCGACCCTCAACGTTTGCAGCAACTGGCCAACGACCGCTTCTGGATTTCCCTCGGTCATTACGAAACCGCCAAGCTCGGTGGCTGGCGCAGCTACGTCAGCGACAAAAAATTCTTCCTCGCCCCCGATGGCAACGAACACCCCGACCATGAACTGGCCGCCACCGTGCAAGCGCTGTACGCCCCCGCCAGTCTCGGTGAGCAACACGCCCAGTGCGTTTACCCGGCACGCACCCGCTGGTTGAAGGATCAACTCAACCTGACCGACCTGCCGACCCCGGACTGCGCCGAATTCAAGAAATGGTTCAAGGACGTCTCGCCCCACAGCGCAGTGATGATTTTCCCGGCGGCCTACCTCAATAGCCCGTCGTCGATGTTCGGCCACACCCTGCTGCGCATCGACCAGGCTGACGTGCAAAGCGACAAGACTTCGCTGCTCAGTTACGCGATCAACTTCGGCGCCTACATCGAAGGCTCGGACAACAGCATTCTCTACGCCTGGAAAGGCCTGATGGGCGGCTATCCGGGGCTGTTCGCGCTGGTGCCGTATCAGGAAAAACTCTCGGAATACCGCAGCCTGGAAAACCGCGACCTGTGGGAGTACCGGCTCAATCTGACGCAAGCCGAAACCGCGCGCATGGTCGAGCATGTGTGGGAGTTGAAGCAGATCCAGTTCGACTACTTCTTCTTCGATGAAAACTGCTCCTATCGTCTGCTGGAACTGTTGCAGGTGGCGCGCCCGAGTCTGCGCCTGACCGAACAGTTCCCGCTGACCGCGATCCCGACCGACACCGTCAAAGCGGTGAAGGAAGCCGGGCTGGTCGAGCACATCGAATACCGCCCGTCCCGCGAGCGCGAACTGCTCAGCCGCGCCGACCCCTTGAGCGGCGAAGAACAAGACTGGGTGCTGAAAGTCAGCGCCGACCAGCAGCAATTGCAGGACCCGGCCTTCAAGAACCTGCCCCGTGATCGGCAAGCGCTGATCATCGACGCCGCGTATCGGCTGGAACGCTACCGCGCCAACGGCCAGGAACGTGATCCACAGCGGGCCCAGCGCAGTTTCGAACTGCTGCGGGCGATCAACAAGAACCCGGCGCCGGAGCTGCAAATTCCACAACCGGGCCTGCCCGAAGACGGCCACGAATCGCGCACCTGGCAAGCCGGTCTCGGCACGCGCGGTGACCGCGCGTTCGGCGAGTACGGCTTGCGCATGGCCTATCACGACCTCAACGACAACGCCGAGAGTTTCCCCCTCGGCGCGCAGATCGAAATCCTGCAAATGAAACTGCGCCAGTACGAAGGCAATCACTGGCAGTTCCAGCAACTGGATCTGGCGACCATCCGCTCGCTGACGCCGCGCAATGCGCTGTTGCAGCCGCTGTCGTGGCAAGTCACCGGCGGTCTTGAACGTGTACCGGGCAAGCATGATGACGAGACATTGGTCAGCCACGTCAACGGTGGCGGTGGCGGAACCTGGGCGTTGGGTGACGACGTGTTGGGTTTTGCCCTCGGCACTGTGCGCGTTGAACACAACAATGATTTCGCCGAGTTCGTTTCACCCGCAGGCGGTTTCAATACCGGCGTGTTGTGGAAAAACCCGCTGGGCAATCTCAGCTTGGAGGCCAAAGGCGATTACTTCTTCAATGGTGAAGTGCGCCGTAGCCTGAGTCTGAACCAGCAGTGGGAATTGTCGCGCAACCTCGGCCTGCGCCTGAGCGCCCAGCGCGAGTTCAGCCATCTGGCAACACCGGAGACCGAGGTAATGCTGGAAGTGAAGTGGTATCACTACTGAAACGACCACTGTGGGAGCGAGCTTGCTCGCGATGGCAATCGGTCAGTCGATATTGAAGTGACTGACACTCCGTCATCGCGAGCAAGCTCGCTCCCACAGGGAATTGCGGTGTTCTACAGATTGCTCACGCACCTTTCACATCCTTCCGACGAATCCGCTTCTAGACTTTCCCTATCAGCCGTTTGACGGCCCGGGAGAGTGTGATGTGGCGGTATGCGGTTTTTGCGGGTGTGTTGCTGTTGCTGGGTGGCTGTCAGAGCACCCACGAAGATCTGATCGCCAAGGGTTATCCACCGGCGTTCGCCGACGGTTTCGATGACGGTTGCATCAGCGGTCGTCAGGCGGCCGGTTCGATCAGCGGCGAGTTTCGCAAGAACGTGCCGCGCTATCTCAAGGACAAGCAATACGCCGAGGGCTGGAGCGACGGCTTCCGCCAATGTCAGGCGATGCTGGAAAACAAGGATCGCGAACAGTATCGCAACGAACACTGGGACGAACGCGAGCGCGCCTGGCAGCAGGAAAAGGATCAGGGCGCCGCGCGGGCTTATCGTTCGCAGTAGGTCGTTTCCAGACATCCAGCGAAACCTTTTGCCTGCGACCATGGCCCAACGGTTGTAACAGGAGCCCATCATGAGTCGCGCCTTCGTCAACGAAGACAACGCCGCTGCACAAGCCGATCAGCCGGTCGAACGGCAGGTCAGCACACAGCCCAATTACGTCACGCCGCAAGGCCTTGCCCAGTTGCAGGCGAAAGTCGCCGAACTGCAAACCCTGCACGCCGAACAGTCCGCCAAGGGCGAACAGGCCGACAAGCAGCGGCTGGCCGATCTCGAACGGGATTTGCGTTATTTCAATCAACGGGTCGGCAGCGCTCAAGTCGCACCGGCCCCGACGTCGAACGACAAGGTGCAGATCGGCAGTTGGGTGACCTACGCCGACGAACACGACACCGAGCGCCGGGTGCAACTGGTCGGCGAAGATCAGGCCGATGCCGCCAACGGCCTGATCAACTGGGCCTCACCGCTGGGCCGGGCGCTGCTTGGCGCGCGGCTCAACGATGAAGTGCTGTGGCAGCGCCCGGCCGGCGATCAACTGATCGAAGTGATCCGCATCGAGCGCTCTTGAACCCCGTTGCTTAAACCACGCCTTGGGCGAGCATCGCGTCGGCGACTTTGACGAAGCCGGCGATGTTCGCGCCTTTGACGTAGTTGATCCGGCCGTTTTCCTCACCGTAATGCACGCAGGCGTGGTGGATCGACTGCATGATCCCGTGCAGCTTGCTGTCCACCTCGCCGCCCGTCCACAGCAGGCGCATGGCGTTCTGCGACATCTCCAGCCCACTGACCGCCACACCGCCGGCATTCGATGCCTTGCCCGGCGCGAACAGAATGCCCGCCTCGATAAAGATATCCACAGCCTCGAGGGTGGTCGGCATGTTCGCGCCCTCGGCCACACAGATGCAGCCGTTACGCAGCAAGGTGCGGGCGGATTCCGCGTCGAGTTCGTTCTGGGTGGCGCAAGGCAACGCGATATCGCATGGCAACGACCATGGCAGCTGACCGGCGCGGAACTCCAGGCCGAATGCCGTCGCCAGTTCGCTGATCCGCCCGCGCTTGACGTTCTTCAGTTCCAGCAGCGCCAACCACTGTTCTTCGCTCAGGCCCGCCTCGCAATACAGCGTGCCTTCGGAGTCGGACAGGGAAATCACCTTGCCGCCCAGGTCCATCACTTTACGTGCCGCGTATTGCGCGACGTTGCCGGAACCGGAGATCGCCACGCGTTTGCCTTCGACGGTCTGC
The DNA here is from genome assembly GCF_025447595.1 of Pseudomonas koreensis. Lineage (GTDB taxonomy): Bacteria > Pseudomonadota > Gammaproteobacteria > Pseudomonadales > Pseudomonadaceae > Aquipseudomonas > Aquipseudomonas koreensis_H. Next base: position 36,824 of record NZ_JAOEJU010000006.1, read on the forward strand.
TCGCGGCGCTTGAGCATTTCCTCAGCGAAATACACACAACCGAAACCGGTGGCTTCCGGGCGGATCAGGCTACCGCCATAGGTCATGCCCTTGCCGGTCAGCACGCTGGTGAACTGGTTGCTCAGGCGTTTGTACTGGCCGAACAGGAAACCGATCTCCCGGGCGCCGACACCGATATCACCGGCTGGCACGTCCACGTCGGCACCGATGTGCCGGTACAGTTCGCTCATGAACGCCTGGCAGAAACGCATGACTTCAGCGTCGCTCTTGCCCTTCGGATCGAAGTCCGAACCGCCCTTGCCGCCGCCCATCGGCAATGAGGTCAGGGAGTTCTTGAAGGTCTGTTCGAAGGCGAGGAATTTCAGCACGCCCATGTTCACCGAAGGATGGAAGCGCAAACCGCCCTTGTACGGGCCGATGGCGCTGTTCATCTGGATGCGGAAACCGCGATTGACTTGGACCTTGCCCTGATCGTCGACCCACGACACCCGGAACACCACCGCCCGCTCCGGCTCGCAGATGCGCTCCAGAATCCCCGAGGTCAGATAGTGCGGATTGGCTTCGAGAAACGGCCACAGGCTGCGCAGGACTTCTTCGACGGCCTGGTGGAATTCGGGTTGATCCGGATCGCGCTTTTTCAGACGGGCGAGGAAGGATTCGACGGATTCGATCATGGGAAAAGTCTCGGCAAATTTGTTGTCGTTGGAAGAGATTGAGCTGGACTGTAACAAACGACATGTACACAGCAACAGACAAAAATGTCGCATTTATGAAAACAAATAGTACACACGCTATAAAACAGTCTGCATTGCAGGCAAAAAAAAGCGGAGCCCGAAGGCTCCGCTTTTTCATGCAACCAACCCGTAATCAGGCCAGTTTCTTGTGGCGTACCCGGTGCGGCTGGGCCGCCGCTTCGCCGAGGCGCTTTTTGCGATCGGCTTCGTACTCGGTGTAGTTACCTTCGAAGAACACCGCTTGCGAGTCGTCTTCGTACGCCAGGATGTGAGTCGCGACGCGGTCAAGGAACCACCGGTCGTGAGAGATCACAATGGCGGCGCCCGGGAAGTCCAGCAGGGCTTCTTCCAGGGAACGCAGGGTTTCAACGTCGAGGTCGTTGGACGGTTCGTCGAGCAGCAGGACGTTGCCGCCCTCCTTCAGGGTCAGCGCCAGGTGCAGACGACCGCGCTCACCACCGGACAGGTCCTTGACGAACTTCTGCTGATCGCCGCCCTTGAAATTGAAGCGACCGACGTAGGTACGCGACGGGATCTCGTAGTTGCCGATGCGGATCTGGTCGGAACCGTCGGAGATCTGCTGGAACACGGTCTTGCTGCCATCCAGGTCTTCGCGGCTCTGATCCACGCAGGCCAGTTGCACGGTTTCGCCGATCTCGATGCTGCCGGAGTCCGGAGTTTCCTTGCCCATCAGCATGCGGAACAGGGTCGACTTACCGGCACCGTTACCGCCGATCACGCCGACGATGGCGCCTTTGGGCATGGAGAACGACAGGTTGTCGATCAACACGCGATCGCCGTAGCCCTTGGTGACGTTCTTGAATTCGATGACCTTGTCACCCAGGCGTGGACCGGCCGGGATGTAGATCTCGTTGGTTTCCGAACGCTTCTGGAATTCCTGCGATTGCATTTCTTCGAAGCGTTGCAGACGAGCCTTGGATTTCGACTGGCGGGCCTTGGCGCCTTTGCGCACCCACTCCAGTTCTTCCTTCATGGCTTTTTCGTGGGCCGATTGCTGCTTGGATTCCTGGGCCAGACGATCGGACTTGGCTTCCAGCCAACCCGAGTAGTTGCCCTCGTAAGGAATGCCCGCGCCGCGGTCGAGTTCCAGAATCCAGCCGGCAACGTTGTCCAGGAAGTAACGGTCGTGCGTGATCGCTACCACGGTGCCCGGGAAGTCGTGCAGGAAGTGTTCGAGCCACGCAACGGAGTCGGCATCCAAGTGGTTGGTCGGTTCGTCGAGCAGCAGCATGTCCGGCGCGGACAGCAGCAGACGGCACAGGGCCACACGACGTTTTTCACCACCGGACAGGTGTTCGACCTTGGCATCCCAGGCCGGCAGACGCAGCGCATCGGCGGCGACTTCCAGCTGGCGCTCCAGGTTGTGACCGTCGCTGGCCTGCAGGATCGCTTCGAGCTTGGCCTGTTCGGCGGCCAGCTTGTCGAAGTCGGCATCCGGATCGGCGTAGGCGGCGTAGACCTCGTCCAGACGCGCTTGCGCATCCTTGATCACGCTGACCGCTTCCTCGACTACTTCACGCACGGTCTTGGTCGGATCCAGTTGCGGCTCTTGCGGCAGGTAACCGATGTTCAGTTCCGGCATCGGGCGCGCTTCGCCTTCGAACTCGGTGTCGACGCCGGCCATGATTTTCAGCAGCGTGGATTTACCCGAACCGTTCAGGCCGAGTACGCCGATCTTGGCGCCGGGGAAGAAAGACAGCGAAATGTTTTTCAGGATTTCCCGCTTCGGCGGAACAACTTTGCCCAGCCGATGCATGGTGAAGACGTATTGAGCCATGGAGAACCTTGGGTCAGTGACTGATGAATGATTGGGACACAGGCAATGCCTGGCCAGACCGTGCGCGTCGTTCACTGGAAGATATCAATGCGTGCGCGCGGAAAGTCTAGGAGCTGGAACGCTCCCGCGTAACCGGCAAAGCTACCTTAATGACCGGTGGCAGTCCAGCCGAGTGGGGCTGGCACTTCGCCACAACTCAAGGCATGCTAGCCGCCCCTTGGGCGTCCGGCTTATAGTGCACGTCGCGCCAGTCCAGCCAGACCGCAGGATTACAGCTTGTCCAACGTCACTCCGCCAGCCTCTGTGAGCAGCACCCAACCGGCGCCCGGCTCGTCCCTGCGCGGAACATTGAAAGGCGCGCTGGCGACCCTGGTACTGTTGCTGCTCGCGCTGCTGTTCTGGCAATTGCTCGATCAACTGCGCGAAACCCAGAAAAACCAGCGTCAGTACACCATCGACTACACCGCCGACCTCGCCTCGCAGGTCAGCCTGAACATGGCGCTGAACGCGCAGATCGCCCTCAATCTGCTACCGATCGTCGAACAGCCCCAGTCGGCCGACGAACAGCAGGCGCTGCTGCGCAAGCTTCAGCAATCGTTGCCCGACCTGCGCAGCCTCGCGCTACTCACCCCGTCCGGAAAAATCCTCAGCGACAGCGCCACCGACAGCCACGACGCCGATTACCTCAGCGATCTGGTGCGCCGCAGCCGCGCTCAAGCCCATTATTTCAGTAACGCCGACGACGGTTCGGTAGTGCATCTGTTGCTGCATCAGGCCAGCGGCAGCACGCGCGGTTACTGGGCGCTGCGCCTGACGCCGACCTTCTTCGACGCGCTGACCAAACAGGGCGACAGCGGTATCCGCCCGTTGTGGCTGGTGGAAAACCGCGTCAATCATCAGATCATCAGCCGTGACAAAGCCCTGCCGTCCACCAAGACCAGCACCCTGACCCCGGACGATCTGGCCAACAGTGTGCTGACCGTTCCACTGAGCAGCAGCGACTGGCAACTGCGTGGCCTGTTCGATCGCCAGCATGTGCTCGAACAACTGCTGCCGGCGTTCATCGGTAAATGTCTGTTGGGCCTGGCGCTCTCGCTGCTGCCATTTATCGCGTTGCTTAACATGCGTCGCCGCCAGCGCCAGGTACATGAGGGGCGTCGGCGCTATCAGGACATCTTCGAAGGCACTGGCGTGGCACTGTGTGTGCTGGATCTTTCGGGACTCAAGCAAGCGTTCGACAAGGCACAGTTGCAAACCAGTGACCAGCTCAAAGCCTGGCTTGATCAACCGCAGCAGCGCCAGCAATTGCTTCAGGAACTGCGCGTCACCGAAGTCAACCAGGTTGCCTTGCAGTTGCTCAACGTCAACTCCTGCGACCATGCCTGGCAATTGCTGATCGATGGTCAGCCGCACAGTCAATGCGCGATCGGCAATCAGGTACTCGACGCCGTGCTCCAGCAGCAACAACAGCTGGAGCTGGAAATTCGACTGCCCGACATCAATGGTCGTGACCAGCATCTGTGGCTGGTGCTGCGCCTGCCCCGGGAGCAGCACGACTACAAGGCCGTGATCCTGAGCATCAACGACATCACCAGCCGCAAGCTGATCGAACTGTCGCTGCTGGAGCGCGAAGGCTTCTGGTCGGACGTGGTGCGTACCGTGCCGGATCATCTGTATGTGCAGGACGTGATCAGCCAGCGGATGATCTTCAGCAACCACCACCTCGGCCAGACCCTCGGTTACAACCGCACCGAGTTGCATCAGATGGGCGAGTACTTCTGGGAAATCCTCCTGCACCCGGAAGATGCCGACTATTACCACCGTTCGCGGCAGATGCAACGCCACGCCGGCTACAGTCAGTTGCTGCAATGCCAGTTGCGCTTCCGTCACCGCGACGGCAAGTGGCGGCGCTTCGACATTCGCGAGCAGGCGCTGGCCCGGGACAAGCACGATCAGGTCACGCGGATCATCGGCGTGGCCAAGGACATCACCGATCAGATCGAGGCCAGCGAGTCGTTGCGCGACAGCGAGCAACGTTACCGGATGCTCGCCGAAAGCATCAGCGACGTGATTTTCTCCACCGACAGCAAGCTCTCGCTGAACTACGTCAGCCCGTCGGTGCAGGCGGTGCTGGGTTATGACGCCGAATGGATTTTCCAGAACGGCTGGCAGTCGACCATCGCCAACCCGCAGCAATTGAGCGGCATCTATCACCTGATGGATCGCGTCAGCAAAGCCCTGGGCAAACCCGAGCAACTGGCCATTTTGCGCAGCCAGGTGCAGACCCAGATGTTCCTGTTCGACTGCCTGCGCGCCGACGGTCGCAAGATCCCGATCGAACTGCGCCTGGTGCTGGTGTGGGACGAACATGGCGCCTTCGAAGGCGTGCTGGGGGTCGGTCGCGATATCAGCCAGCAGCGCCGCGCCGAGAAAGACCTGCGCATGGCGGCAACGGTATTCGAACACTCGACCTCGGCGATCCTGATCACCGACCCGGCCGGTTACATCGTCCAGGCCAACGAGGCGTTCAGCCGGGTCAGCGGCTACGCGGTGAGCGAAGTACTCGACCAGTTGCCGAACATGCTGACCGTCGATGAACAGCAGGACGCGCACCTGCGCTACGTACTCAAGCAGTTGCATCAGCACAGCACCTGGGAAGGTGAAGTCTGGCTCAAGCGCCGTAACGGCGAGCATTACCCGGCATGGGTCGGCATCACCGCCGTGCTCGACGACGAGGGAGATCTGGCCAGTTACGTGTGCTTCTTCAGCGACATCAGCGAGCGCAAGGCCAGCGAGCAGCGGATCCACCGCCTCGCCTACTACGACGCCCTGACCCACCTGCCGAACCGCACGCTGTTCCAGGATCGTCTGCACACCGCGCTGCAATCGGCCGAGCGGCAGAAGTCGTGGGTGGTGCTGATGTTCCTCGACCTCGACCGTTTCAAACCGATCAACGACTCCCTCGGCCACGCGGCCGGCGACCGCATGCTCAAGGACATGGCCACGCGGTTGCTGGCCTGTGTCGACGATGACGACACTGTGGCGCGGATGGGCGGCGACGAATTCACCCTGTTGTTGCAACACCGCTCCAGCCGTGAGATGGCACTGAATCGCGCGATCCATGTGGCGGAGCAGATTCTCGCCAGTCTGGTACGGCCGTTCGTGCTCGAAGGTCGCGAGTTCTTCGTCACCGCCAGTATCGGCATCGCCCTGAGTCCGCAGGACGGCAACGAACTCAGCCAGCTCATGAAGAACGCCGACACCGCGATGTATCACGCCAAGGAGCGCGGCAAGAACAACTTCCAGTTCTATCAGGCCGACATGAACGCCAGTGCGCTGGAGCGTCTGGAGCTGGAAAGCGATCTGCGCCACGCCCTCGAGCAAAACGAATTCGTGCTGTATTACCAACCGCAGTTCAGCGGCGACGGCAAACGCCTGACCGGCGCCGAAGCCCTGCTGCGCTGGCGTCATCCGCGTCGCGGACTGGTGCCGCCGGGGGATTTCATCCCGGTGCTCGAAGAACTCGGGCTGGTGGTGGACGTCGGCGACTGGGTGATCAGCGAAGCCTGCCGTCAGCTCAAGACCTGGCACCAGAGCCGCGTGCGCGTGCCAAAGGTCTCGGTGAACATTTCCGCCCGGCAGTTCTCCGACGGCCAGCTCGGCACGCGGATCGCCACCATCCTCAAGGAAACCGGCCTGCCGCCGGCGTGCCTGGAGCTGGAGCTGACCGAAAGTATCCTGATGCGCGAAGTCAGCGAGGCGATGCAGATCCTCGCCGGCCTGAAGAACCTCGGCCTGAGCATCGCGGTCGACGACTTCGGCACCGGTTACTCGTCGCTGAACTACCTCAAGCAATTCCCGATCGACGTGCTGAAGATCGACCGCACCTTCGTCGACGGCCTGCCGTCCGGCGAGCAGGACGCGCAGATCGCCCGAGCAATCATCGCCATGGCCCACAGCCTGAATCTCGCGGTGATCGCCGAGGGCGTGGAAACCCATGAGCAACTAGACTTCCTGCGCGAGCATGGCTGCGACGAGGTTCAGGGTTATCTGTTCGGGCGGCCGATGCCGGCGGGACGGTTCGAGGCGCAGTTCAGCAATGATGCGCTGTTCATGTTCGACTGATTTTTTGCGGTGTTGCTCATGACGCCTTCGCGAGCAAGCCCGCTCCCACAGTGGACCGCATTTTTCCTGAAGAAACCGGGTTAAATGTGGGAGCGGGCTTGCTCGCGAAAGGGCCGGTACAGACGCTGGAAAAATCTGCGGTGCAGCCATCGCCAGCAGGCTTACTCCCACAGGGCCTTGCTGTGGATCAGTATTCTCCGGTTGAAACGCGGCCATTGTGAGGCCTTCAAAAGCACCGCACATCTGTCATGAACGCCACTTGTCTGCGACATGATGTCGTTTCATATGCCATCCAAAACCCGATGGGTTAGAATGCCCCCCTTTTCTGCCCCCGATCCTTGAGGACCGCCATGTTCAGCCGTGATTTGACTATTGCCAAGTACGACGCCGATCTTTTTGCCGCCATGGAGCAAGAAGCCCAGCGCCAGGAAGAACACATCGAGCTGATCGCTTCGGAGAACTACACCAGCCCAGCGGTGATGGAAGCTCAAGGCTCGGTACTGACCAACAAGTACGCCGAAGGCTACCCGGGCAAGCGCTACTACGGTGGTTGCGAGTACGTCGACGTTGTCGAGCAACTGGCCATCGACCGCGCCAAGGAACTGTTCGGCGCCGACTACGCCAACGTTCAGCCGCACGCAGGTTCCCAAGCCAACGCCGCTGTTTACCTGGCCCTGCTGTCGGCCGGTGACACCATTCTGGGCATGAGCCTGGCTCACGGCGGTCACCTGACCCACGGCGCCAGCGTTTCCTCCTCCGGCAAGCTGTACAACGCCATCCAGTACGGCATCGACGCCAACGGCCTGATCGACTACGACGAAGTCGAGCGCCTGGCTGTAGAACACAAGCCGAAAATGATCGTGGCCGGTTTCTCTGCCTACTCGCAGATCCTCGACTTCCCACGTTTCCGCGCCATCGCGGACAAGGTTGGCGCGTACCTGTTCGTCGACATGGCTCACGTGGCCGGTCTGGTCGCCGCTGGCGTCTACCCGAACCCGGTTCCGTTCGCTGACGTCGTGACCACCACCACCCACAAGACCCTGCGCGGTCCACGTGGTGGCCTGATCCTGGCCAAAGCCAACGCCGACATCGAGAAGAAGCTGAACTCCGCCGTATTCCCGGGCGCCCAGGGTGGCCCGCTGGAGCACGTGATCGCCGCCAAAGCGATCTGCTTCAAGGAAGCACTGCAACCTGAGTTCAAGGCTTACCAGCAACAAGTGGTGAAAAACGCCCAGGCCATGGCCGGCGTGTTCATCGAGCGCGGTTTCGACGTGGTATCCGGCGGTACTGAAAACCACCTGTTCCTGCTGTCGCTGATCAAGCAGGAAATCTCCGGTAAAGACGCCGACGCCGCTCTGGGCAAAGCGTTCATCACCGTGAACAAGAACTCCGTGCCAAACGACCCACGCTCCCCGTTCGTCACCTCCGGCCTGCGCTTCGGTACTCCGGCTGTGACCACTCGCGGCTTCAAAGAGGCTGAGTGCAAAGAGCTGGCTGGCTGGATCTGCGACATCCTGGCTGACCTGAACAACGAAGCGGTAATCGACGCCGTTCGTGAGAAAGTCAAAGCCATCTGCAAGAAACTGCCGGTATACGGCGCTTGATTGCGACGTTAAAACCGCAGCATGAAAAACCGGCCAAGTGATTGGCCGGTTTTTTTTGACCGGATTTTGACTACCTCAGGCCGCCACCGGTCTTGCGAATTCCAGCGACAACACATCAGGTAAACCGGCATCCAGAGCGTGCAGCAAAGCCTGACCCACACCGCTGATTCCCAGCATCATCCCTAGATCAGGGATGTTATGGTCATCCAGAAAGTCATCCTTGAAGAAATTATCGGTCACTTGGGAAAGCGCCCGATTGACCTGCGCAATGCCCTGCTCATTGCCGGTATCGCGATAGAGTTTGAGCAGGCACATCAGATTGCCAGAATCACCGTGGCACAGGCTGTAACCAGACCCAAGCCCCAGTTCCCACAGATGACGCTCGCAGCGCGCGGCATCCTGCACAAGGATCGTTCGGGTGTCGGCGTCCAGCGCGGCTCCCATCACTTGAACCAACCCCCGTCGGGCAATGAGAATTCCGCCATCGCCATGGCACCACTTGATGGTGGACAAAGACTTCGCGTTTTCTCGTAGATCAAGCCAGAAGCCATCGGATGCAAGGCGGTTCTCCGCCCGCAACCACTGAGCGATTCGTTCGGCCAGCAGCGGATCTTTCGTCACCGACCAGATTTTGCCCAGCGCATGCAAGACACCTGAGATGCCATGAGAAAAGCCTGTCCACAGCGGTTTTCCGGTGGCGTTGAATAACAGTGTTCCCGCCTCCAGCGTCAGCGCCGATTGAATAGCTTGCGAGAGCTTTTCAATCATCGGCAATAAAGCGTCCCGTGGCTCAAGGTGATAGAGGTTTACCAGAACGGTTACGATCCCACACCAGCCGTGAATGAAATCGAACTCATCGCCCTCGCGGGGAAAATCGGTCAGTTTGACCAGCAACTCGTCGACGGTTGCTTGATACGTCTGGCGGCCTGTCATGAGCCGATGGTTGACCAAAACGTATAGATAGGACGTGAGACCGAAATAGGCACTGGCCGTCAGTTCGTTCGCAAAATGCCCCTGAGATTTATGCATGGCACACAGGATTCGCTCGGCTTCGTCCAGGTAGCATGTCATCTCACTGACGCGGTACAGGCTCAGATAGAAAATCGCCAGGCCTCCCATTCCGTTATACAAACCATTCCCCATCGCAGAAAGGTAGTTCCGCTGAGTTTTCGGATGCGAATCCATGAACGCCCAGCCAACATCACCCTCCTCACCTTCAATGCGAACTCTCTCGATGGCTTGGGCAATACTCATCGCGCCTTCAAGGAATTGCTCGCGGCTCAGGTCAGGTACTGCCTTGAGGAGATGTACCCGATTGAGGGGTAAAGATTCGTTGGCCACGGGAAACAGACACATCTGCAATATATGTATCTGAAAGGCTTTGTCTAACGGCGAAAGACTGTCCAGCTTGCTGCAACACGTGTCGAATGGACGCTCAATCGCCAGCGGCGCAACAACCTTGCCATGGGCATCGATGAGGCGATTGGAGAGCAAAGGCAAGCTGAAACAGGGAATGTTGGCGCTCTGCAGGTCTTTGATTTCATGCCGGGGGATACCGCAATCGTTGAGTGTTTCACTCAAATCCGACCACAAAGTTGCCAGTAATAATTCCTGCTGCAGCCGGCATCGTGTGAATCGCGGGTGCAGCATCATCCCGATGAAGTCTGCATAGCGCTGTGTATTCTTGATCAAGACTCTTGTTTTCAACGCACCTGCATGCTGCTCGAGCAGCTCAATCACCGCGTCGCGCCGATCCATGATTTCATCGTAGCCGTGCTCGAACCCGAGTAAAAAAGCCTCTTTGTGATCGATAACCGAACGAGCCTCACCCTCGAAGACCGGCAGATGAGTCAGGAACGGCTGCTCTTCCACCATGATCGGCTTCAAACGGTAGAAGCCCTGCTCGCGGACCAGATGTCTTTTTTTCGACTCGAACTGCTGCTGTCGGCTCAAGCCACTGTAATCATTAGCGGAAGTCGGTGAGTACGGCACGAAACCGCTTGAGTACACCGACTGACTGTTGAACCTGATGGTTTTGAACAGCGCACAGCCATGAGACAGATTGACTTTCAAGTCGACCATGGCAGGTGTAAACAGGCATTCCAGATCAATCATCACCGGGTTGCTACCGCAGGCGATGAGGTTTTCGTAGTGAAAGTCGATGCCGTTCAAGGCGTGGACCGTTGCTACTTGAGCGCCCAGGCGCTGAAAAAAAAGCGTCAGGTCACTCTCGGTTTCACAGGCCCGGTGTTGGATTTTTTCGATCCAGCAGTGATTGTCCACAGACACCATGGTCGGTGAATACACGGAAAAACAGTCCTTGCCGCTTGCCTCATGCAGCCGGGTAAGTAATGCGTTGTAGAAAAGGGCTTCACGGTTGTTTCTTGGCTTGTATATCAACGAGTGCCGGCCTATCTGGAGGCAACAAACGGTTTCGCCGTTGGCATGGGCGTCTCCCAGGCCGAGATCAATCGAATCGATATGCCGAACAGTCAAGCCAAATGCCGCCTCCAGTAACTGGATATCGCTCTTGAAATGCTCGATCACCTTGTACAGATATGCCACCGTGGCTTCGATTTGATCCAGCAACAAGCGAGTCAGGACCGGATACGCGGTCAGAAACGGAACTAGTGTCTCGTTGACCAGTTGCCGGTTGAATCCATCGAGATCAAGGCCCTCGCCGTCGGCTATCCGGCTGTTTAAATGATGAACCAGCGATTTTTCGGATAAGCTTTTAACCAAGGAAAAAACATACGGGCGAACGCTCGACAAAAAAGTTTCGATATTGATCCACCGACAAATCGAATTAAATCCAGGATCATTTTCAAAAACATATTCAAAGTATCCAAACCAACGAGCATGAAAACCATTAAAGGCTTCATGACCTTCACACTCGAACGATCGCGAATCAATTTCTCTGATTTTTTTATCAAGTTCTTCAACGACAGGCGCATTGCTTTTTTTACCCGCCCCTACAAATCCCTGAAATGCGTTCAGCAAGTCTTTCCGACGCAAACCAAAGTAACAAAGAACCGCCTTATCATTTTTATGCAAAAGTTCAAGGCATCTGCGCATTGCTTCGCTATCGGTTGCAACGCCAAAACTTTTACGCTCACTGAAATCCAGAATGTTATTCAGCATCTGTCGCAGCCTTTGACAGACAGAGCGGGGTAAGCCCCGCCCTGTGTTACAGACGAATCAGCAGCAACCGAGGACGGTGCAGCCCAAGGTCCCACACTGAATAACGGTGCACATGGTGTCACCACCCTCAATACCTGCATCGGCGGATTTTACATAAGCTTCAAACTCCGCTTCCAGCTCACCCGACAGATCCATCACTTGCTCTTTCACAAATCAACTCCAGATAAAAATACAATCACCACAATTGGCGCCAGAGCAAGTTACCACCATTCAAAAATCGCACACCGAATCAAAAACAACAAAATGTAAACCTACCAAAGCGAAAACTAAAAATGCACCTCCAAACCATCCAACAAGAGATCTACCGCCCATACAAACCGAAACAATCCGATAAAAAAAACGCATCACCAGCCAATAAACACTTAACTTTCACACTTATAAAAATTTAACAAAATGCCTATTTTTTGCCTCATGCAACCAAACTAACAATTCGGTAAATTTCATATTTTTTTCGACTGAAGGTCTTTGGAGACTCACGTAAAGAAGGTCCGTGGGCGTCGCAACCACTGGTCAGACCGGTCATGCCAATTCGTCATTTTTCACTTGCGATCCCTGAAAAACAGCGCCTAGACTGCACCCGCACTGGACATACCGGTAAGACCACAATAATTAAGTCCTGAATCTGATGCGCCCCGCGCACGGCAGCCAGGACACCGACCAGGATTCCTCCCATGCTCAGATGGTGCTCGCGTTCAATCTTCCTCCAAGTGGTTCTCGGACTGGTGCTCGGCATCGTCTGCGGGCTGACCCTTCCTGAATACTCGGCCCAGCTCAAACCGCTCGGTGACGGTTTCATCAAACTGATCAAGATGCTCATTGGCCTGATCGTGTTCTGCGTGGTGGTCAGCGGCATCAGCGGCGCCGGTGACCTGAAGAAGGTCGGGCGCATCGGCCTCAAGTCGGTGATCTACTTCGAAGTGCTGACCACCATCGCCCTGGTGATCGGTCTGGTGTTCGCGTTCAGCACCGGGATCGGCAGCGGCGCCAATATCCATCTGGAGCAACTGTCCGCCGCCGACATGGGCGACATCGCCGAACGCGGCCAGCACATGCACACCACCACCCAGTTCCTGATGGACCTGATTCCGACTTCGGTACTCGGCGCCTTCGCTGACAACAACATTCTGCAAGTGCTGCTGTTCTCGGTGCTGTTCGGCAGCGCGTTGAACCTAGTGGGCGAAGCCGCTTCCGGGATCTCGCGGCTGATCAACGAGCTCAGCCACGTGATCTTCCGGATCATGGGCATGATCGTGCGTCTGGCACCGATCGGCGTGTTCGGCGCCATCGCCTTCACCACCAGCAAATATGGCCTCGATTCCCTGCAACATCTGGGCAGTCTGGTCGGCCTGTTTTATCTGACGTGCATCGCGTTCGTCAGCGTCATTCTCGGCCTGGTGATGCGTGCTTCCGGCCTGCGCATGTGGCCGCTGCTCAAGTACCTGCGCGAAGAGTTGCTGATCGTCATGAGCACCGCCTCCTCCGACGCCGTGCTGCCGCAGATCATGCGCAAACTTGAACACCTGGGCATCGGCAGTTCGACTGTCGGGCTGGTGATTCCGACCGGTTACTCGTTCAACCTCGACGGTTTTTCGATCTACCTGACTCTGGCCATCGTGTTCATCGCCAACGCCACCGGCACGCCGCTGGCCATGACTGATCTGCTGACGATTTTGCTGGTATCGCTGATTACCTCGAAAGGCGCCCACGGCATTCCCGGTTCCGCGCTGGTGATTCTGGCGGCCACGCTGACGGCTATCCCGGCGATTCCGGTGGTCGGTCTGGTGCTGGTGCTGGCGGTGGACTGGTTCATGGGCATCGGTCGCGCGCTGACCAACCTGATCGGTAACTGCGTCGCCACCGTGGCCATCGCCCGCTGGGAAAAGGACATCGACGTGCAACGGGCAAACAAGGTGCTCAACGGCGAGCAGGGCTATAACTTTCAGCCGAGAAAAACGGTCGCTCAAGCGGCGGCCAAAGAATTCTGAATGAGCGCCGTGCCTGCGCCAATGCAGGCACGGCTCATGGAGCGAACACGTGATTACTACATCAACCGTCGTCAACTCAGTGGTGGAAAAACTCCGGGCCGCGCTGGCCCGTGGTCAGTGGCGCTCCGGCGAGATGCTGCCGGGTCAGCGTGAACTGGCCGAACAACTGGGCATCAGTCGTCCGAGCCTGCGTGAAGCAGTGATCGTGCTGGAAACCCTTGGCCTGGTGCGCTCGATGCCAGGCAAAGGCGTGGTGGTGCTCGACGCCCAGGCCGGTGACAACCAAAGCCACGATGGCGCAGTGGCCGGCGCCAGCCTCGAAGACGTATTGCAACTGCGCTACACCCTCGAGCCGTTCATCGTCGGTCTGGTGGCTCAGTCGATCAGCAGCAAGGAAGTCGGCCAACTGCGCCTGACCCTGATGGACATGCGCGAAGCGCTCGAAGCGGGCGACAGCGAGGCCGGTGTCAGCGCCTACATCGCCTTCCACGAAGAACTGTTCACCCTGACCTCGAACCCGATTTTCCAGAGCGTGGTGCAACAGACCAGCAACGCCCTCAAGCAAAGCGCCGAAGTGCTGCGCAACTCGCCGGAGCACCTGGCCGAACGCCTTGAAGAAAACGAAGCCGTGGTGCGCGCGATCCGCAGCAAGAACAGCGCCCAAGCCAGTGCCGAGATGCGCCGACACATCCTGCGTGAAGGCCAACGCATGGGCATCGAGCTGAACATTCCGGATGACAACCTGAGCCACTGAAATGCCTCACACTGGAGACCGGCCATGAACAGTGTTGCCACGCCGTCGCACCCTCGTCCGACCTCGACGGCGCTGCCCTTCTCCCGCCTGCAATCGCCGGTGGACGATCTCTATCCGCGCCTGCTTGATGCGATCCTCGAACAACGCCTCGATGCCGCCAGCCGTTTCACCGAAGAAAGCCTCAAGCAGATGTTTGGCGTCAGCCGCGCCGATGTGCGTCGGGTGCTGACACAACTGTCCCACGAACAGATCATCGTGCTGCGGGCCAACCATCGACCGCGGGTTGCCGCACCGGACGCCGAACAGACACGTCAGGCCCTGCACGCCCGGCGTCTGGCCGAGAACACGCTGGTAAGGCTGGCTTGTCAGCATGCGCAGGCTGAAGATCTGAAACGCCTGCGCGCGTTGATCGAGCGCGAGCGCCAGGCTGTGGATAAAGATCGACGGGGCGCAGCGATTCGCCTGTCCGGTGAATTTCATTTGCAGTTGGCAAAAATGGCGGGGAATGCACCGTTGGCGCACTTTCTCGGCACGCTGGTGCCGCTGACTTCACTGGCGATTGCGCTATGTGGCGAGCAGACGCACAGCTGTTGCGCGTGGCAGGAGCATCTGGCGTTGGTTGAGGCGTTGGAGCGTAGAGATGTTTCCAGAGCCGGTATGTTGATGAATCGGCATTTGGAACATCTTGAGCAGACGTTGCTGGGTTCAGCTCTTGAGCAATGCGTTGTCGGTTAGATCGCCATCGCGAGCAAGCTCGCTCCCACATTGAATGGCATTCCTCCTGACAGAATGCGATCTATTGTGGGAGCGAGCTTGCTCGCGAAGAGGCCCTTCCAGTCTCCACAAATTCAGTTTTGCTGTGCAGCCACCCGAGCAAACCCCGCCCGGATCTTCTCTTCCGGCAAATCGTCGGCGATAAACACGATCACGCTTTCCCGCGCCTCGCCCTCGGCCCACTCGGTGTCCCAGTCGAAGCCATACAGCTTCAATACACCCTGGAACACCAGCCGCCGATCTTCGCCTGCAATGTTCAACACGCCTTTGTAACGCAGCAGTTGCTTGCCGTGCTCTTCCAGCAGCTCATTCATGAACTCGCTGAGCTGATCGATATCCAGCGGCTGATCGGTACGCAGTACCAGACTGGAAATCCGGTCGATGGACGGCGCCTTGCTGACCGGCCGCAGACTCACCCCGCCACCGAGATCGGCATTCAGGTTGAAACCGCGCACATCGAGTAGTTCGGCCAGATCGATGTTGCCGTGTTCCACCACGCGGATCGGTGCGCGGCGGTTGATGCGGGTCAGGCGCTCGCTGAGCGCGGTGAACGCAGCCTCGTCCACCAGATCGGTCTTGCTCACCAGCAAGCGGTCGGCAAAACCGATCTGCGCCTGGGCGATGGTCTGGGTCAGGTGCAGTTCGGCGTGAGCGGCGTCCACCAGGGTGATGATGCCGTCGAGCAGGTAACGCTCGCGTAGTTCTTCGTCGATGAAAAAAGTCTGTGCCACCGGTGCCGGGTCGGCCAGGCCGGTGCACTCGATGACCAGCCGATCGAAGGCAATTTCACCGCTATCCAGCCGTTCGAGCAGCAGGTAAAGGGCCTTGGTCAGATCGGTGTGGATGGTGCAGCAGACGCAGCCGTTGGCCAGGGTCATGACTTGCACTGGCTCGTCGCCCAGTAGTTGGGTGTCGATACCGGCGTCGCTGAATTCGTTTTCGATCACGGCGATTTTCAGGCCGTGCTCGGTTTTCAACAAATGGCGCAGCAAGGTGGTTTTGCCGGCGCCGAGGAAACCGCTGAGCACCGTTACAGGTATTGGAGAAGACAACATCGATCCCCTTCACAAAATTGATGAACAACACAAAACAAATGTGGGAGCGAGCTTGCTCGCGAAGGGGTCGTGTCAGTCGACATCATTGCTCAATGACACACCGCTTTCGCGAGCAAGCTCGCTCCCACAGTTGGGGACTGCATCAACCGAAGGCTGTCAGTTCAACAGCACTTCGGCCCACCCTTGCCACCGTAACGGGCTTCCTGACGTTCGCGAAAGAACATCTCGTAGCTCATCACCGGTTTGTCCGGGTGTTTGGTCTGCATATGCTCGACGTAGGTGTCGTAGTCGGGCATGCCGACCATCAGGCGCGCGGCCTGACCGAGGTATTTACCGAGGCGACTCAGGTCATTGAACATGCTGCAATCCTCTGGTTACGCGTCCGGCAGGGCCTGGAATGGCGATTCTTTGTCCGTACGCTCTTTTTTGCCCCAGGCGGCGATGCCGACCTTGAGCGCATAGAACAGGATGCTGAATACCACGAACAGGAACAGCGCGGTCAATGTAGCGTTGGTGTAGGCGTTGAAGATCACGTGCTGCATCTGCTCGACGCTTTTCGCCGGCGCCAGCACCTGACCGTTGGCCAGTGCATCGCTGTACTTCTTGGCCAGCGACAGGAAGCCGATCGCCGGGTTGGCGTCGAACAGCTTGATGAAGCCAGCAGTCGTGGTGCAGATCAGCAGCCAGGTGGCCGGCAGCAGGGTGACCCAGATGTAGCGCTGGCGCTTCATCTTGATCAGGACCACGGTGCCGAGCATCAGCGCGATACCGGCCAGCATCTGGTTGGAGATGCCGAACAGCGGCCACAAGGTGTTGATACCACCCAGTGGATCGACCACGCCCTGATACAGCAACCAGCCCCACATCGCCACACAACCGGCGGTGGCGATCAGGTTGGCGGACCAGGATTCGGTACGTTTCAGCGCCGGTACGAAGGAGCCGAGCAGGTCCTGCAGCATGAAGCGACCGGCACGGGTGCCGGCATCGACTGCGGTCAGGATGAACAGCGCTTCGAACAGGATCGCGAAGTGGTACCAGAACGCCATGGTGTTTTCACCCGGCAGGACACTGTGCAGGATCTGCGCGATACCGACCGCCAGGGTCGGCGCACCACCGGCACGGGCCAGGATGGTGGTTTCGCCGATGTCATGCGCCACGGCTTGCAGGGCTTCCGGGGTAATTGCAAAGCCCCAGTTGCTGACCGCAGTTGCCACGGACACCACGTCACCGCCGACCACGGCGGCCGGACTGTTCATGGCGAAGTACACGCCTGGCTCGATCACCGAGGCAGCGACCATGGCCATGATGGCCACGAACGATTCCATCAGCATGCCGCCGTAACCGATGTAACGGGCGTTGGTTTCGTTATCCAGCAGTTTCGGCGTGGTCCCGGAAGAGATCAGCGCGTGGAAACCGGATACCGCACCGCAAGCGATGGTGATGAACAGGAACGGGAACAGACCGCCCTTCCACACCGGGCCGGTGCCGTCGACGAACTGGGTCAGTGCCGGCATTTTCAGCTCGGGCATGGTCACCAGGATGCCGATCGCCAGGGCGACGATGGTACCGATCTTGAGGAAAGTGGAGAGATAGTCACGTGGCGCCAGAATCAGCCACACCGGTAGCGAAGCGGCGACGAAGCCATAACCGACCAGCATCCAAGTAATCTGCACGCCAGTGAAGGTGAAGGCCTTGGCCCAGACCGGATCGGCGGCAATCTGCCCACCGAGCCAGATCGAACCCAGCAGCAGCAACACGCCGACTACCGAGATCTCACCGATGCGCCCCGGACGGATGTAGCGCATGTAGATGCCCATGAACATCGCGATCGGGATGGTCGCCATCACGGTGAAGATGCCCCACGGGCTTTCAGCCAGGGCTTTCACCACGATCAGCGCCAGCACCGCGAGGATGATGATCATGATCAGGAAGCAGCCGAACAGGGCGATGGTGCCGGGGATGCGGCCCATTTCTTCACGCACCATGTCGCCCAGCGAACGGCCGTTGCGACGGGTCGACATGAACAGGACCATGAAGTCCTGCACCGCGCCCGCCAGCACCACGCCAGCGATCAGCCACAGCGTACCGGGCAGATAGCCCATCTGCGCCGCCAGTACCGGGCCGACCAGCGGCCCCGCGCCTGCGATGGCCGCGAAGTGGTGACCGAAAAGAATGTGTTTGTTGGTTGGAACGTAGTCCAGACCGTCGTTGTTGAGCACGGCGGGGGTGGCCCGACGCGGATCGAGTTGCATCACATTGTTAGCGATGAACAGACTGTAGTAACGGTACGCAACCAGATAGATGGCCACGGCGGCGACTACGATCCACAAGGCGTTGATCGCCTCGCCTCGGCGCAATGCCACTACGCCCAGGGCGCACGCTCCTACGATTGCCAGCAGCAGCCAGGGTAAGTGGCGTAGCAGGCTATTATTATTTTTCATTTTATTATTCCAGCCAGGGTGGACAAGAAAGACAGCCACCCCGAGTTTAGCGCTACTGGCGCCAAAGACCATACCCCGACATTGGTCTGACGCCCCGCCGTACTGGCAGCGCTCGATCAGGCGGGTCTATAGTCAGCGTACCTTCAAGAGGATTGCGCCATGAGCGAGCGTCGCCGCTTCAAACGTATCGCGTTCGATGCCAAGACCGAATTGAGCCAGGGCGAGTACATCTGGCCGGTGAAGCTGATCGACCTGTCACTCAAGGGGCTGTTGATCGAACGGCCGGAACCCTGGCTGGGCAATCCCGAGCAGGACTTTTTCGTCGACATTCATCTGAGCGAGGACGTGCACATCGAGATGGATGTGCAACTGGCTCATGAAGATCACGGCCAGCTCGGTTTTGTCTGCCGGCATATCAGCCTGGAGTCGATTCAACGCCTGCGTCGCTTGATCGAACTCAATCTGGCCGACGAAACCGAACTGGAACGCGAGCTCGGTGCGCTGATAGACGCCTGATTACTCGAACAACGAGTCCAGCGCCTGCTCCAGACGCGTGACCGCAATGATCTGCAATCCTGCCGGCGCTTCCTTCGGCGCATTGCCCTTGGGCACGATCGCCCGCTTGAAGCCGTGCTTGGCGGCCTCCTTCAATCGCTCCTGACCGCTCGGCACCGGGCGCACCTCGCCGGACAGGCCGACTTCACCGAACACCAGCAGGTCATGAGGCAATGGACGGTTGCGCAAGCTCGACATGACAGCGGCCATCAACGCGAGATCAGAGGCGGTTTCCAGCACCTTCACCCCGCCGACCACGTTGAGGAACACGTCCTGATCGTGAGTCGGAATACCGCCATGCCGGTGCAGCACCGCCAGCAACATCGCCAGACGATTCTGATCCAGACCCAGCGTGACCCGACGCGGGTTGGCCAGATGGCTGTCATCCACCAGCGCCTGGACTTCCACCAGCATCGGCCGGGTACCTTCCCACGTTGCCATCACCACACTGCCCGGGACTTCTTCCTGTGCGCGTGTGAGAAAAATCGCCGAAGGGTTGGAGACTTCTTTCAGGCCCTTGTCGGTCATGCCGAACACGCCGAGTTCGTTGACCGCGCCGAAACGGTTCTTCACCGCTCGCAGCAAACGCAACCGACCGTCGGACTCGCCTTCGAAATACAGCACGGTATCGACCATGTGCTCCAGAACCCGCGGCCCTGCGAGCGCACCTTCCTTGGTCACGTGGCCGACCAGGAAAATCGCCGTGCCGCTTTGCTTGGCATATCGCACCAGCAACGCCGCACTCTCGCGCACCTGGGACACACCGCCCGGTGCCGATTGCAGTTGTTCCGTGAAAATCGTCTGGATCGAGTCGATCACCATCACCTTGGGTTTTTCCTGACGGGCGGTGGCGATGATGGTTTCGATGCAGGTTTCGGTCATGACCCGCAGTTGATCCTGCGGCAGGCCCAGGCGGCGTGCGCGCATGGCGACTTGCTGCTGGGATTCCTCGCCGGTGACGTACAGCGCCGGCATGCTCTTGGCGAGGTTGCACAGGGTCTGCAAAAGGATCGTCGATTTGCCGATCCCGGGATCGCCGCCGATCAGCACCACCGAACCGTCCACCAGACCGCCGCCGAGCACTCGGTCGAGCTCGCCGGAGGCTGTGGAAAAACGCGGAATCTCTTCGATGCTGACTTCGGCCAGGGTCTTGATCTGGGCCTGCTGCCCGGCCCAGCCGGTGCGCCCGCTCGGGGCGGCGGCACCGCCGCTCTCGACCATGGTTTCGGTCAGGGTGTTCCAGGCGCCGCATTCGCCGCACTGCCCGGCCCACTTGGGAAAGGTTGCGCCGCACTCGGTGCAGCCGTACATGCGCTTGGCCTTGGCCATCTGAACCCCCGGCAAAAACCGCGATGATAACGCAGCCATCGCCGATCAGCGCGGCGCGCCGGGACGGATTTCTCCGCTGGCCAGACGCGCGGTGCTGCTGCCGGTCAAACCCCGACAATGGCCGGGGTTTGAAAGGGTCGCTGTCAGTCGGCCAGTTTGGCCGCCAACGCCTTGACCCGATTCAGGTCACCCTTGGCCACTTTGGTCACACCGGTGCCGTATTCCGAATCCGCCTTATAGAGGAAGGACAGCATGATGTGCTTGCTCTCGTCATCGGCGACGGCCAGCGAGCCGCCAAAGCTTTCGATCAGATCCTGACGCTCCTTCTTGCTGAACGAGCGATACAGATCACCGGCCTGCTTGAAGTTCTGCTCGCGCTGGATCTTCGCCTGTTGCGTGCTGCCCTGCAGCGCGGTCTGGCTGTATCGCGCACTTGGCGTCTCTTCACGCGGTTGCAGACGACTTGGCTGATAGTTGACACCCGAAGTGCTCGCACCGGCATTCATCGCTCCATCCTGATTGCCATTATTGACGACGGTTTTGGCCGCATTGACCGGCAATTGCAAGGCGTTGGCGCCGAGTCGATACATCTGGGTATCGGCATAGGCAAATATCCGGCCTTGCAGCAGACGGTCTTCCGAGGGCTCGATGCCCGGCACCACATTCGATGGCGCCATGGCCACTTGTTCGGTTTCCTGGAAGACATTTGCAGGATTGCGGTTCAAGACCATTTGTCCAACTTTACGCTCTGGAACACCTGGCCATATCTTGGTTGCATCAAGAGGATCAAAATCAAACTTGGACAAGTCTTGTGGATTCAAGACTTGAATGTACAAGTCCCACTTCGGAAAATTGCCTTTGTAAATGTTTGTTACCAAGTCATGAGTCATGTGACTGTAATCCTGACCCTGAACTTTCACGACCTGTTTTGGATCGAGATTTTTTATCCCCTGCAAACTTTTCCAGTGAAATTTCACATAGTGCACATCGCCCTGGGCATTGACCAATTTGTAGGCGTGCACACTGTTGCCGTCCATCTCCCGATAACTGGCCGGTGTTCCCGAATTGGAATACAACTCGGTCAATGTACGGGTGGCTTCCGGTACATGGGAGAAAAAGTCGAAACGGCGCGAGTCATCGTCAAGATTAGTACGCGGATCGGGCTTGAAGGCATGCACCATGTCCGGAAACTTGATCGCATCACGGATGAAGAACGTCGGGAAGTTGTTGCCCACCAGATCCCAGTTGCCATCGGCGGTGTAGAACTTGGTCGCAAAACCCCGTGGGTCACGCAGGGTTTCAGGGGAGTGATTGCCGTGAACCACCGCCGAGAACCGCACGAACACCGGCGTGACCTGGCCGACAGTAAACACCTTGGCCTTGCTCAGATCGCTCAGGTCATTGGTCGCGGTGAAGGTGCCATGGGCACCGGTGCCTCGGGCATGCACGACGCGCTCGGGAATACGTTCGCGGTCGAAGCGTTGCAGTTTCTGGATCAGTTGCACGTCCTGCAACAGCACCGGGCCGTTGGCGCCGGCGGTTTGCGAGTTCTGGTTGTCGCCCACTGCAGCGCCGTTATCCCGGGTCAGGGGCGCGGCATTCACGGAAAGGGTCAACAGGCCGGCGGCCAATACGCCGACAGTACGGCGATAGGGAATAATCCCTGAACCAAGTGTGGAATTCATTTCAGGTTCCTCTGTTTTTTTGAGGCGCATCCAGGTGCGCCAGACAGAGGCTAGAAGCTCGACTTGCCAAACCTAAATAGAAAGATCACAACACCGTGATTGAATATTTTTTCTTCGGAATCAGCGACTTGAGGCGTATTCCGCGCGCGATTAGTGGCACTTTGCAAACTAATTGCGAAATGGTGTGTCGATAAAAACGGGCTTTGTAAGAAGGTGTTACGCGCAGGACGCGTTATGCTGATTTACACTGCGTACACCAAACTCATCTGTAACAAGGAAATAACTATGGGCGTGCTCAGCGAGTTCAAGGCCTTCGCGGTCAAAGGCAATGTGGTCGACATGGCCGTCGGTATCATCATCGGCGCGGCCTTCGGCAAAATCGTTTCGTCGTTTGTCGGTGACGTCATCATGCCCCCGATCGGCTTGCTGATCGGCGGCGTGGACTTCAGTGACCTGGCCATCACGCTGAAGGCCGCCGAGGGCAGTGCCCCTGCGGTGGTGCTCGCGTACGGTAAGTTCATCCAGAGCATTCTTGACTTCGTGATCGTCGCCTTCGCGATATTCATGGGCGTCAAAGCCATCAACCGCTTGAAGCGTGAAGAAGCCGTGGCGCCGACCCTGCCGCCGGTACCGACCAAGGAAGAAGAACTGCTGGGCGAGATCCGCGATCTGCTCAAGGCCCAGAACAACCGGCCTTGAACACAGAAACGGCGCCTGAGGGCGCCGTTTTTTCTTACCAGTAATTTTCCACCGCCACCTGCCCCGGTCGCCGGGCCAGGCTCAGGGCCATTCCGCGTTGCTTGAGCAAGG
The DNA here is from genome assembly GCF_025447595.1 of Pseudomonas koreensis. Classification (GTDB taxonomy): domain Bacteria; phylum Pseudomonadota; class Gammaproteobacteria; order Pseudomonadales; family Pseudomonadaceae; genus Aquipseudomonas; species Aquipseudomonas koreensis_H. The sequence continues at coordinate 59,674 of NZ_JAOEJU010000006.1, forward strand.
CCCGGGTGTCATCAATCATCTGCGGATTCCCGCAGAGCATCACCCTTGAATGCGTCGGCGTCAGCTCGACGCCTGCCACCCTCTCCAGCTCGCCATTTTCGATCAGCGTGGTGATGCGCCCGTTCAGAGCGCCGGCATACGGTTCACGGGTAATCACCGGAATGAACTGGAACTTGTGGGCATATTCAGCCAGGTAGTCGCGCTGAGTCAGCTCGGCAATCAGCGGTTGATAGGCCAGTTCGCGCGCCTCTCGCACGCTGTAGACCAGAATGATTCGCTCAAATTTCTCCCAGACCTCGAAGTCCTGAAGGATCGACAGAAACGGCGCCACGCCCGTGCCTGTGGATAACAGCCAGAGATCACGGCCATCAACGAAACGATCGAGCGTCAGATAGCCAAAGGCCTGGCGCTCGATCAGCAAGCTATCCCCCGCTTTCAGCCGGCTCAGTTCGCTGGTGAACTCACCGCCCGGTACCACGATGGAAAAGAATTCGAGAAACTCGTCGAACGGCGAAGACACCATCGAATAGGCGCGCCATACCGTACTGCCGTCCTCACGTGTCACGCCAATTCGTGCGAATTGTCCGGCACGGAAGCGAAAGCCGGCATCCCGCGTGGTGCGCAAGGTGAACAGAGACGGGGTCAGCGGCTGTACATCAAGCAATGTCTGACGGCTGAATTTTTCGCTGCTGGCGGTCATTGGGTCACTCCATCAACAAGGAACCAATTGTTACGCATTAATCAACACTGAAACACCGACAGTTTGTAATGGCTTCCAATAGTGCCATTACTCTAGAAAATTTTATCAATCCGAAAACCAACATTGTTTAAATGATTAATGACATACCAACACGCTATATATATTCCCGATATACGTACTGTCCAAGAACAAAAAAATCCAAACCGTTATGTAAGAAAAGTCCTACACTCCACTCCGTGCCGGACCCATTGGATCCAATCAGGCGCCCCAGCGATTTTTTGGAGAATACCCAAAATGGAAAGGTGGAAGAAATCTCAGATTGAAGAATTGACGCGCGCGAAGAAAATCGAGAATGCTTTTCCGATCCTGAATAATTTTGCCAACAATATCGGTTTCCAGTTTTGTGGCATATCGGTCTCACGGCCGGTTTCCCCGTCACTCAAGCCATTCTTCATCAACAACTTCACATCTGACTGGAACAAAGATTACGAAGAAAACTACAGTGAAGAGGATCCAATAACAGCATATTGCCATCAATCCATGCTGCCGTTTCTCTGGTGCAAAAAAGCCTTCTCGAAGTCACCACGCATGTGGAGTGCACTTCTAAATCATGACATGGGACATGGCTGGTCACAGTCGTATCACAATGAAGAAAATGGCCTGTGCTGCACCATCAGCCTGGCACGAACCCACTGCGAAATTTTCGCCTTGGAGTTGTACAACGAATACGGCGTGTTGCAATACGTATTGCAACACTTGAGCGAGTTGTCCGTTGGTATGTTCCCACCAGTACTGGCCAAACCGCCACCTGTGCGATTGTCCACACGAGAGCTCGAAATCGTGAGGCTGTGCGCCTTGGGCAAGACAGCCTGGGAAATCGGTCAAATCCTGAATGTAGCGGAACGGACCGTGAATTATCACATTAAAAACCTGATCACCAAGTTCAACGTCTGCAACAAGATGTCAGCCGTCGTGGCCGCCGCCGCTTCCGGACACATTCCACTATAAACCGCACTGAAATCAGACGAGTATTGCCAACAAAAAAAACGTACCATTTGCAGCCTTCCTGAGTGATGTCGTGAGTCTTTCGCGCCGTTGTCCACTCGGTCGGTTCCGCTGCACGACACCCTGGGCCGCGGGACACCCGTCGATTACCCAGAGTCCCGCCCCATGCCTTTGCTCGATACGCCTTTCGCCCAGCTTGATCTGATCCGCCAGCCCGAACAGCAGAACGAACCGCTGCAAGCCTTCGACGCAGCCGACGAATACCTGCTCAATCATCTGGCCGAACAGAATCTGCCGGCGGATACCCGAGTATTGGTGCTCAACGACAGTTTCGGCGCGTTGGCCATCAGCCTTTCGGGCAAGGTGCAGGTCAGCACCAGCGGTGATTCGTTCCTGGCGTTTCAGGGACTGGAAAAAAACCTGCTGCGTAATGGCCAGCCGTTTGATGCTCTTCGCGGTAATCCTGCCAGCGAGCCGTTGGTCGGGCCGTTCGACCGGGTGCTGATCCGCGTCCCGAAAACCTTGGCGCTGCTGGAAGAACAACTGATTCGCCTGCAAGGCCAATTGGCGCCCGGCGCACAAGTGGTAGCAGCGGCGATGGTCAAGCATTTGCCCCGCGCCGCCGGTGATCTGCTGGAACGCTACATCGGCCCGGTTCAGGCTTCGCTGGCCGTGAAAAAGGCCCGACTGCTGATCGCTACGCCCGAGGCCAAAACGCCAGCCGTCTCGCCCTACCCGACCCGTTATTGCCTCGACGAGCCGGCCATCGAACTGCTCAACCACGCCAACGTGTTCTGCCGTGAAGGGCTGGATATCGGCACTCGCGCCTTCCTTCCGCACCTGCCGAAAAACCTCGGCTCTGCGCGGGTCGCCGATCTTGGCTGCGGCAACGGCGTACTGGCCATCGCCAGCGCCCTGCAAAACCCCGACGCGCATTACACGCTGGTGGACGAGTCGTTCATGGCCGTGCAATCAGCAGCCGAAAACTGGCACGCGGCGCTGGGTGAACGTGAAGTGATCGTGCGCGCCGGCGACGGTCTGGCCGGACAGGAAGCCCAATCGCTGGACGTGGTGCTGTGCAACCCACCGTTCCATCAACAACAGGTGGTCGGCGACTTCCTCGCCTGGCGCATGTTCCAGCAGGCCCGCGAAGCATTGGTCGTCGGTGGTGCGCTGTACATCGTCGGCAATCGCCACCTGGGTTATCACAGCAAACTGGCGCGGTTGTTCCGCGGTGTCGAGCAAGTTGCGGCCACGCCGAAATTCGTGATCCTCAAGGCGCGTAAATAGCCCGGACAAAAAAAACCCTCCGGTCGGAGGGTCAAAAATCCGTGCCGCAAGGCAGCGGGATGGGAAGTCTCAGTGCGTGGTCAGGCCTGCGGCGTTCATGAACATGCGCATCAGGCTGGCGACGATGAACAATGCACCGACGCTGCCGACCCAGATCATGGCCAACCAGCCGAGCCGCTGCCACAGCGGCTTTTTTTCGGCTTCTTCAATGTCGTGCAGGGAATGTTTGCCGGTCATTTTCTTTAAACCTCTTCAAGATTGATGGCGCCGCTACCGACGCCATCGCGAGCAAGCTCGCTCCCACAGGGTTTTGCTTAGTGATAGCCATCTTCATGGGTAACCTTGCCGCGGAACACGTAGTAGCTCCAGAAGGTGTAACCCAGGATGAACGGGATGATGAACAGCGTACCCACCAGCATGAAGCCCTGGCTTTGCGGTGGTGCGGCGGCGTCCCAGATCGAGATCGACGGCGGCACGATGTTCGGCCACAGGCTGATGCCCAGACCGCTGTAGCCGAGGAAGATCAGCACCAGCGTCAGCAGGAACGGCATGTAGTTGGCATTGCGCGCCACCGCGCGGATCAAACCGTACATCGTCACCAGCACCAGAATCGGCACCGGCATGAACCAGAACAGATTCGGCATGCTGAACCAGCGCGTCGCGATTTCCGGATGGGCCAGCGGCGTCCACAGGCTGACGATGCCGATTACCGCCAACAACACGAAGGCCAGAGGACGCGCCAGATTGTGCATCTGCTCCTGAAGCTTGCCTTCGGTTTTCATGATCAGCCAGGTGCAGCCGAGCAAGGCATACGCCACCACAAGAGCAGCGCCGCAGAACAGCGTGAACGGCGTCAGCCAGTCCAGTGAACCGCCGGCATATTGCCGGTTGACCACGGGCAAGCCGTCGATGAACGCGCCGAGTGCCACACCCTGGAAGAACGTCGCCGCCACCGAACCACCGATGAACGCCTTGTCCCACAGGTGACGCTTGTCGTCCTTGGCCTTGAAGCGGAACTCGAACGCCACGCCGCGGAAAATCAGCCCGATCAGCATGAAGATCAGCGGCAGGTACAGCGCCGACAGCACCACCGAATAGGCCAGCGGGAAGGCGCCGAACAAAGCCGCGCCGCCCAGTACCAGCCAGGTTTCATTGCCGTCCCACACCGGGGCGACGGTGTTCATCATTACGTCGCGGTCGGTCTTGCCGGGGATGAACGGGAAGAGAATCCCGATCCCCAGGTCGAAACCGTCCATGACCACGTACATCATGATCCCGAAGATGATGATCACGGCCCAGATCAGCGGAAGATCAATACCCATGACTCAAATCTCCTTGGTCAGGCTGCGGTCGTGTTCGGCGCCATCGTCGTCGGCAGCGGACAACGGACGGGCCGGCGTGCGTTTCTGGCCAGGACCACCGTCGTTGGTTTCCTTGCCTTCGTCGGTCTTCGGCCCTTTGCGCACCAGCCGCATCATGTAGCCCAGACCTGCACCGAACAGCGCGAAATACACCACCACGAACATGATCAGCGTGATGCTCATCTGCATGAAACTGTGGTTGGAAGACGCATCCGCCGTGCGCATCAGCCCGTAGACCACCCACGGCTGACGACCGATTTCAGTGGTGAACCAGCCCGCCAGGATCGCGATCAGACCGGACGGCCCCATCCACAACGCCAGATACAGGAACGGCCGTGATGTGTAGAGCGTGTCGCGCTTGCGCAGCCACAGGCTCCAGAGGCCGGTGAAGATCATCAGGAAGCCGAGGCCGACCATGATCCGGAACGACCAGAACACGATGGTCGAATTCGGCCGGTCTTCCGGCGGGAATTCCTTGAGCGCCGGGACTTGCTTGTCCAGCGAGTGTGTCAGGATCAGGCTGCCGAGGTACGGGATCTCGACCGCATATTTGGTTTTCTCTTCCTTCATGTCCGGCCAGCCGAACAGGATCAGCGGCGTCGCTTCGTCGCCGTGGTTTTCCCAGTGGCCTTCGATCGCGGCAATTTTCGCCGGCTGATGCTTGAGGGTGTTGAGGCCGTGGAAGTCACCGATGACCGCCTGGATCGGCGCAACGATCAGCGCCATCCACATCGCCATCGACAGCATGGTGCGAATCGCCGGGTTGTCCTTGCCGCGCAGCAGGTGCCACGCCGCCGAAGAGCCGACGAAGAAGGCCGTCGCGACGAACGCGGCAGTCGCCATGTGCATCAGACGATACGGGAACGACGGGTTGAAAATGATTGCCAGCCAGTCGGTGGGAATGACCTGGCCGTTGACGATCTCGAAACCCTGCGGCGTCTGCATCCAGCTGTTGGACGCGAGAATCCAGAACGTCGAAATCAACGTGCCGATCGCCACCATTACCGTGGAGAAAAAGTGCAGCTTGCGCCCGACCTTGTTCCAGCCGAACAGCATGACGCCCAGAAAACCGGCTTCGAGGAAGAACGCCGTAAGCACTTCATACGTCAGCAACGGGCCGGTGACCGAGCCGGCGAAGTCCGAAAAGCGACTCCAGTTGGTGCCGAACTGGTAGGCCATGACCAGCCCCGAGACCACGCCCATGCCGAAGTTGACGGCAAAGATCTTCGACCAGAAATGGTAGAGGTCACGGTAGGTATCGTTGCCGGTTTTCAGCCACAGGCCTTCAAGAACCGCGAGATAGCTCGCAAGACCGATGGTGATCGCCGGGAACAGGATGTGGAACGAGATGGTGAACGCGAACTGAATTCGGGCGAGATCTAGTGCCTCTAAACCGAACATAAGCTTTCCTCTATCAGATAACGGTTCCAAGACTGGCGGCCTTGGACCACTGCCCCCACGGGTATGGAGTGCGGCGAACTCGGATTCGTTCTTCTTTTTACAGGCATCGCGACGCAGGGAGTCTGCCGACGGGTCACGGATCAGTTCCGGGAGGGGTCTTGATCTGGATCAATCAACGTTGAAAGAGTAGTCCCATTTCCGACGAGGAACCGCGTGGTCTTTTGCCGCGTGACAAGTTGCCTCACAGCCTTGGCAACGCCCTGAAATACATCGGTGGCCGCGTTCGGTGTCCGGGTACGGAAAAATCGATGTCTGGCTAACTAAATTTTTTGTCATAGCAACTTCCTGTTACAGAGTGGTGATAATCTCGCGGTTCTCCTCGATCAAGACCGGCCCGCAAATGCCCAGCCAAGAGCCCTTGCTGTTACGTCACCACCGCCCCTTTCTTGCGTTCTGGTTTGCCCGGATCTTCACCGCCAGCGGTTTTCAGATGCTCACCGTGGCGATCGGCTGGAATCTCTATCAACTGACCGGCAACGTGCTCGACCTGGGTCTGGTCGGGCTGGTGGAATTCGCTCCACGCGTATTGTTCATGCTGCACACCGGCCACGTTGCCGATCGTTACGACCGGCGCAAGGTCGCAGCCATCTGTCAGTCGTTGCAGGCGTTGATCGCCTTGGCACTGGCCATCGGCAGCGCCACCGACCATGTCACCCGGGAAATGATCTTTATCCTTGCGTTCCTGCTCGGCGCCGCGCGCTCCTTCGAGATGCCGACCACCCAGGCGCTGCTGCCGAGTATCGTGCCCAGCGCTTTGTTCCCTCGGGCGGTCGCCGCCGCGCAGTCGGCGCAGCAATCAGCCACCATCGTTGCCCCGGCCCTCGGCGGTCTGCTCTATGCCTTCGGCAGCGTGTGGGTGTATGGCCCGACGGTCCTTCTGTATGTCATCGCCTGCACCTTGATGCTCAACCTGCCCGCGCGACAAACCCCGCTGAACAAGGGCAAGGCGACACTGGACTCGTTGTTGGCGGGGATTCGTTTCATACGCAGCCGCCCGGACATTCTCGGGGCGATTTCGCTGGATCTGTTCGCGGTGCTGCTCGGCGGCGCCACGGCGCTGTTGCCGGTGTTCGCCAAGGACATCCTGCTGACCGGGCCGTGGGGGCTGGGGTTGCTGCGTTCCGCGCCAGCGGTCGGTGCGTTGGGGATGTCGCTGTTCCTCGCACGGTTTGCCGTGGAGCGTAACGTTGGTCGGGTGATGTTCACTGCCGTCGGTGTATTCGGTGTCGCCACCATCGCCTTCGGTCTGTCGACGTCGTTCTGGTTCTCGTTGGCGGTGCTGGTGGTGCTGGGCGCGGCGGACATGATCAGCATGGTGATCCGCGCATCTTTCGTACAACTGGAAACCCCGGACGAAATGCGCGGCCGGGTCAGCGCGGTGAACGGCCTGTTCATCGGCGCCTCGAACCAGTTGGGCGAATTCGAATCCGGCCTCACCGCGCACTGGTTCGGCACCGTGCCGGCGGTGGTGATGGGCGGCATCGGCACGCTGGTGGTGACCGGGACCTGGATCAAACTGTTCCCGACCCTGGCCAACCGCGACCGGATGCATGTGCCGGCGGAAGAGGTGAAGGCCTGACTGCACGGGCTCCACCAGCGGGGCCATCCCCCAAGCACAAATAGCTCGAAAAGATGCGGTACATAGATACCGCATTGAGTGTAATGTATCGCCTTACACTCGCCGCATGATCAAATCCTTTCAGCACAAAGGCCTTCGCGGCTTCTATGAAACCGGTTCGACTCGCGGGATTCGTGCCGATCACGCTAAACGGCTATCGCGCATGCTGCAGTTCATGGATCGCGCAGCGGCTCCCGGGGATCTGGACCTTCCCGGTTGGCGTCTGCATCCACTGAAAGGGGAGCTTTGCGAGTACTGGTCACTCAGTGTGTCCGGGAACTGGCGGGTTATCTTTCGATTTGCAGGTTCGGATATCGAACTGATCGACTATCTGGATTACCACTGACAGGAGGCAGGCTCATGCCCATGCACAACCCGCCACACCCCGGTGAAACACTGCTGATGGACGTATTGCCGGAACTTGGGATCAGCGTGACCGAATTGGCTCGGCATCTTGGATTCGCTCGTCCTCACCTTTCCCGTGTTTTGCACGGACATGCGCCGATCAGCCCGGATCTCGCCGTACGACTGGAACGCGCGGGGATTGGCAAGGCTCGCATGTGGCTAGGCGTTCAAACCGACTACGACCTTTGGCAAGCCGAGCACCGTGAGCAGCCAGCCATTCAACCAATCGCTGCTCACGCCTGACCTTCTCAGGCCAGTAACTCCCCCGCTACCTTCGCTCTGGCGGCCTTGCCCGCCAGTTGCTCAACCAGAGTCAACGCAAATGCCAGCGCAGCGCCGGAGCCTTGGGCGGTGATGCAATTGCCGTCGACCACCACTGATTGATCGACGAAGGTGCAACCGGAGAGGTTATGGCTGGTGGCGGGCAGGCAGGTCATGCGGCGTTGACGTAATACACCGAAACTTTGCAGCGCGATCGCCGGGGCTTCGGCGATCGCGGCGAACAGGCGTCCGGCGCTGGCCTGATCCTTTAGCAGTTGTTGAAGAGGCTGGTGCGCTGCCAGGTGTTGCGCGCCGACAGCACCGCCCGGAAGGACGATCAGGTCGAAAGTCTGGGCCAGCACATCAATGAGCATGCCGTCGGCGGTCAGTCGCGTGCCTCGGGCGCAGGTCAGCATGCGCCGGCCTTCAATGCTGGCCGCCACCACTTCGATGCCGGCCCGGCGCAGAACGTCGATCAGGGTCACGCATTGCAGATCATCGATGCCCTCGGCGAGGGTAATCAGGGCTCTAAAGGTCATGGGCGCCATCCGCTGGGTGATCTTTAAAGCGTAGTCAGCTTTGCCCTGCCCTGTTCAGCGACAGCCGTTACTTGATGTAAAGCTGGGTGGACATCGTGTTGCGCGGGGCGTTGATCGAGGTGTTGTTGAAGGTAAAGGTGCCTTCCTGACGAGTCGCCAGATCGAAGGTGTACAGCGAACCGACGGTCTTCGCGCCCGGCGTGCACTCGGTCAGGTTGCCGTTATCGAAAGCACAGACCGGACTCCGGGTGCCGTTCACTTCAAAGCCGTCCAGTGCAGCCTGAGGCTGGCTCTGGCCGTAACCGATTTCCAGCACGTACACCTTGATGCCCGGCGCGCTGTGATCGCAACGGGTCTGCACCTGGCCATCGGTAATGTCTTCGAGCCCGCAAGACGACGACTGAACCTTGATGACTTTCACCTCGCTCAATGGCGGTGCCGACGCTGCGAGTGCCGCCGGTACACCGGCCAGCAGCAAGGCCATCAGTCCAGCGCTCTTCATCCAACCCTTGTTCATGCGATCCATCCCCGAAAAAACAGCGCGCAGTATGGCGTAGTTGGCCGTGGTGCAAAACTTCGCCGACGATCGACACCAACATCCGCCATCTTCCTCACGCTGCTGGTATGATGCGCGGCTTTTTCCGGCCCACCACAATTTTCCAGGCGCTTGCGACGGTCTGTGCTTTGCTGTTGAGGTCGATACATTCACGGCGCCACGCGCGCCACGGGGAGCAGACATGCTGGAAAGGCTGTTTCAACTCAAGGCACACAACACCAACGTGCGGACCGAGATTCTGGCGGGCGTCACGACCTTCCTGGCCATGGCCTACATTCTGTTCGTCAACCCGAGCATCCTCGGCGAGACCGGCATGGACAAAGGCGCGGTGTTCGTCGCCACGTGTCTGGCAGCCGCCATCGGCTCCACGGTCATGGGCCTGATCGCCAACTACCCGATCGCCCTCGCACCGGGCATGGGCCTGAACGCCTTCTTTACCTACACCGTCGTGCTGCACATGGGCCACACCTGGCAAGTGGCGCTGGGCGCAGTGTTCATTTCGGCCGTGTGCTTCTTCCTGCTGTCGATCTTCCGCATCCGTGAATGGATCATCAACAGCATCCCGCTGCCGCTGCGCTCGGCAATTGCTGCCGGTATCGGCCTGTTCCTGGCGCTGATCGCCCTGCACAACGCCGGTATCGTGGTCAGCAACCCGGCGACCATGGTCGGCCTCGGTGACCTGAAACAACCGGCCCCGATCCTCGCCACCCTCGGTTTTGCCCTGATCGTTGCCCTCGAAGCCCTGAAAGTGCGCGGCGCGGTGCTGATCGGCATTCTTGCGGTAACCATCGTCTCGATCGTGATGGGCTTCACCCCGTTCGGCGGCGTCACTTCGATGCCGCCTTCGCTGGCCCCGACCTTCCTGCAACTGGACATCAAGGGCGCACTGGACATCGGTCTGGTCAGCGTGATCTTCGCCTTCCTGTTCGTCGACCTGTTCGACAACTCCGGCACCCTGATCGGCGTCGCCAAGCGCGCCGGCCTGATGGGCAAGGACGGCCACATGCCGAAAATGGGCCGTGCGCTGATCGCTGACAGCACCGCGGCCATGGCCGGTTCGCTGCTGGGCACCTCGACCACCACCAGCTACATCGAATCCGCTGCGGGCGTGAGTGCCGGCGGCCGCACCGGCCTGACTGCCATCGTCGTCGCGATCCTGTTCCTGCTGGCGCTGTTCTTCTCGCCACTGGCCGCCAGCGTACCGGCGTTCGCTACCGCGCCGGCGCTGCTGTTCGTCGCCGTGCTGATGACTTCGGGCCTGGCGGAAATAGACTGGGACGACATCACCGTCGCCGCGCCGGTCGTGGTCACCGCCCTGGCGATGCCTTTCACCTATTCCATCGCCAACGGCATCGCCTTCGGCTTCATCGCCTGGACTGCGATCAAACTGCTGTCCGGCCGCGCCCGTGAGCTGAACCCGGCGCTGGTGATCCTGTCGATTCTGTTCGTGATCAAGCTGGGTTGGTTCAACGCATGACTTTTGATTCCCAGGCCTACGCCGCACAACTCGAAGACAAGGTCACACGCTTGCGTGACCTGCTGGCCCCGTTCGATGCACCGGAACCGACGGTGTTCGACTCGCCGCTGCAGAACTTCCGCCTGCGCGCCGAATTCCGCCTGTGGCGCGAGGGCGGTGAGCGTCATTACGCGATGTTCTCGCAGGATGACAAACGCACGCCGATCCTGATCGAGGAGTTCCCGATCGCCAGCCTGCGCATCAACCAGCTGATGCCGCAATTGAAGGCAGCCTGGCAGGCCAGCGCGGCGCTGAGCCACAAGCTGTTTCAGGTGGAGTTTCTGACCACCCTGGCCGGCGACGCGATGATCACGCTGTGCTATCACCGTCCGCTGGACGAGCACTGGCAAGCGGCGGCGACCAAACTGGCGGCGGACCTGGGCGTCAGCATCATCGGTCGCTCCAAAGGCAAGCGCGAAGTGCTCGGCCTCGATTACGTAGTCGAGAAACTGGAAGTCGGCGGTCGCACCTACAGTTATCGCCAGCCGGAAGGCGCATTCACCCAGCCCAACGGCACCGTGAACCAGAAGATGCTCAACTGGGCATACGACGCACTGGGCGATCGCAGCGACGATCTGCTGGAGCTGTATTGCGGCAACGGCAACTTCACCCTGCCGCTGGCGACTCGCGTACGCAAAGTGCTGGCCACCGAAATCAGCAAGACCTCGGTCAACGCCGCGTTGAGCAACCTGGCCGAAAACGCTGTGGATAACGTCACGTTGGTGCGCCTGTCCGCCGAAGAGCTGACGGAAGCTCTGAACGAAGTTCGCCCGTTCCGTCGCCTGCACGGTATCAACCTGAAGAGCTACGAGTTCGGCAGCGTGTTCGTCGACCCGCCACGGGCCGGCATGGACCCGGACACCTGCGAACTGACCCGGCGCTTCGACAACATCCTGTACATCTCCTGCAACCCGGAGACGCTGGCGGCCAACATCGCCCAGCTGCACGACACGCACCGCATCACCCGCTGTGCGCTGTTCGACCAGTTCCCGTGGACTCACCACATGGAATCCGGCGTGCTGCTGACCCGACGTTGATCGCAAGTGCCAGAAACAAGAAAGCCGTCCTCATCGACGGCTTTTTTGTGCCTGTTCATTGCACGGGATCGATCTTGCGCGGGCGCCCGCCCTTCCTGCCGTTGGCCCGTGCGGCTTCAGCTTTCGCAGTGCTACTCTGGCGACCATTGCGGGAGGCGATCACCGAGGCTGCCATGGCCATCAATGGCTGACTGGCCGAGATCATGCCGGCGATGGAAACCTGCAGATCCTTGCCGTCGTGGCACAGCGCGGTGCCGGCAAAGCCTACGTTCAACCCGTTGAAGTCGTCCGGTTCGAAATCATCGAATTCACGGTAGAGATTCACTGGCAGCAGCACGCCACTGTCGTCCTCGAAGTGAATCACCAGACAGGGTTTCTGAAAGGCCACCGACACGGCCTGCAGGCTGCTGCGACGGCGCAGCCCCCCGCGATCGACAGCTTCATCGAGACGCGTTTCCGTAACCGGTCGATCAGCATGCAAACCGGCTTTTACTGTTTTCATAGTTCGATCTCCACACCTTCCTGAGCACCAACCAGGGCCAGCAGGGTTTTGTTTTCTTCTGGTTCGTAATACGCCGATCCGATTCTGAAGGTTGCTCCGGTGACTTCGCGCATGACGGCCACTTCGTTCGAGTCACCGTCCCACCATTGGTTATCGAGACACGCCGTCTGCAAACGAGTCCACCAGATCCGGCGAGCCCGCCGCAGATGAACAGTTTCACGCAGCGATTGGCGCAACCCCTCAAGCACTGCAATCGGTGGCCGACGCGACAGCGGCACCACATCCCATAACTCCACGCCGTTGTGCCAGAAGCTGAATTTGAAGCGGGCACTCCATGCACCTGAATCGACATGCGCATGGGGAGGGCAATGTTCGTCTCGCAACATGATCACCACCGACAATCCCTTGTAACTGCACACTTTCATGCTAACCCATCCGTTAGGTTAAAGAGTTTCGAAAACTGCCATTCCCTGACAATTCCGACCATCGGCATTGCTGCCTCAAATGGTCATTACGTTTTCGAGCCTAGTGCGGGATTCAGGAAAGCCCCGCGCAAAATGGTAAGCAGTTCTTTCGCAGCGGCCGTGCATTTGCTACATACGAAGACCCATTCCCCGGTGTAATCAATCATGCAGCGACACTTCGACGATCTTCAGCTGGGCAGCATCGAGTTGTTTTGCCTGGCCGCCGAATGCGGCAGTTTCACCGGCGCGGCACAGGCGGCTTCGGTGACGCCAGCAGCGGTGAGCCGATCAGTGTCACGCATGGAGGAACGCCTGGGCGTGCGGCTGTTTGCACGCACCACCCGCAGTGTGAAACTGACCGACATTGGCCGGCGCTACTACGAAGAATGCAGCCAGGCGCTGGCGCAACTGGTCGAGGCGCAACGGGAAGTCATGGGCCAGCAGCAGGAACCGTCCGGCACCCTGCGTATCAGTATTCCTACGACCTACGCCCATCATCGGATCCTGCCGCTGCTGCCGGCCTTTCGCGCACGCTTCCCGCAGGTGAAGGTCGACATGCACATCAGCAACCGCAACATCGACTTCGTCGGCGAGGGTTACGACATGGCGATCCGCGTGCGGGCGATTCCCGATTCCGGCCTGATCGCCCGCCATCTGGAAGACGCGGCGCTGGTGATGGTCGCCAGCCCCGATTACCTGAAACGCGCCGGCACGCCGCAGACCCTCGAGGACCTCGAACAGCACGAGTGCATCCAGTACGAATTGCCCAGCAGTGGGCGGCGGATCACCTGGCTGTTTTATGACGAGGATGCGCCACGGGAGATCCTCGCCGAGGGCAATTTCTGCTGTTCCGACGACGTGCTCGGTGGCGTGACCCTGGCCAGGCACGGCGCCGGGTTGTTCCAGACCTATCGTTTCATCGTCGAAAAAGAACTGGCCGACGGCTCGCTGATAGAAGTGCTCAAACCCTACAGCGGACGGTCGCGGCCGTTCACGCTGCTGTACCCGCAGAATCGCCACATGCCGCTGCGCGTCAGGGCTTTCATCGATTTTCTGGTCGAGCAATTGCCGCACTGAATTGCACAGTGTGCGATCACCGCACACAAAACCGGACTGTCGATGCGGAGCAATTGATTAAAGTAACCATCTAGTACAATTTAACTCCACAGGTCGAAACCCTCGACCCAAGCCAAAAACAATAAGTGGAGTTTGCACCCATGCCCCCTATCGTTCTGGTGCTCAACGGCCCGAACCTGAACCTGCTCGGCACCCGTGAGCCGGCGACCTACGGTCACGAAACTCTGGCCGACATCTCTGCCCTGTGCGGGCGCGCCGCCGAAGAGTTCGGCCTGGCCGTGGAGTTTCGCCAGACCAACCACGAAGGCGAATTGCTCGACTGGATTCACGGCGCCCGCCAGCGCTGCGCCGGCATCGTGATCAACCCGGCCGCCTGGACGCACACCTCGGTAGCGATTCGCGATGCCCTGGTCGCCAGCGAATTGCCGGTGATCGAAGTGCACCTGTCCAACGTCCATGCCCGCGAACCGTTCCGTCACCACTCCTTCGTCTCGGCCATCGCAACGGCCGTGATGTGCGGCTTCGGCAGCCACGGTTATCGACTGGCCCTGGAACATTTCAGCCAGCGGCTGAAGGGGTGATCCGCATGAATCGCAACAACGTGATACTCGCCGGGCTGATCGGCGCCGGCATCCAGGCCTCCCGCACCCCGGCGCTGCATGAACACGAAGGTGACGAACAGGGCCTGCGTTATCTGTACCGCTTGATCGATCTCGATCAACTGCAACTGGACAGCAACGCCCTGCCCGACCTGCTGCTGGCCGCCGAACGCATGAATTACACCGGGCTGAACATCACCTTCCCGTGCAAGCAGGCAATCATCCCGCTGCTCGATGAGCTGTCTCCCGAAGCCCGAGGCATCGGCGCCGTGAACACGGTGGTGCTGAAGGACGGCAAACGCGTCGGCCACAACACCGATTGCCTGGGTTTCGCCGAAGGATTTCGTCGCGGCCTGCCAGACGTCGCCCGCGAACGTGTAGTCCAGATGGGCGCCGGTGGCGCAGGCGCGGCAGTAGCCCACGCCTTGTTGAGCGAAGGCGTACAACAACTGAGCATTTTTGATGTGGACGTGGAGCGGGCCGAAAGCCTAGCCAACAACCTCAACCAGCATTTCGGCGCTGGCCGGGCGGTTGCCGGGCATGATCTGGCGAGCACACTGAGTCAGGCGAATGGCCTTGTAAACACCACGCCGATGGGCATGGCCAAACTGCCGGGCATGCCCGTGCCGACGGAGTTGCTGCGACCCGAGTTGTGGGTAGCGGAGATCGTGTATTTCCCGCTGGAAACGGAATTGCTGCGCAACGCCCGCGCCCTGGGTTGCCGAACCCTGGATGGCGGCAACATGGCGGTGTTTCAGGCAGTGAAGGCGTTTGAGCTGTTCAGCGGCAAAGTGCCGGATGCGCAGCGAATGCTCGCGCATTTTCAAAGCATGAATGGTTGAATCGCACCTCTGCTCCCTGTGGGAGCGAGCTTGCTCGCGAAGGCTTACCGTCAGCCAATGCATGTGTTGTCTGACACACCGCTTTCGCGAGCAAGCTCGCTCCCACAAAGGACGCCATCACGCCTGCAAGTAACGCAGCACCGACTCGCAAATCATCTCGCGATGACGCTGCTTGATGCTTTCGTCCGGCAGGTCGATCTGAAAGATCTCACCGAATGTGTGGCGGTTCGATACGCGATAGAAGCAGAAAGAACTGATCAACAGATGCACGTCCAGCGCGTCGAGCCCGGCGCGGAACACCCCTTCTTCAGCTCCGCGACGCAAAATCTCGCCCAGGGAATCGAGGATGGTGTTGTTCATCGCCTTGATCGCGTCGGAGCGCTTCACGTACTCGGCGTTGTGAATGTTTTCGATGCTGACGATCCGCACGAAATCGACGTTGCGATCGTGGTGGTCGAAGGTGAATTCCACCAGACGCCGGATCGCTTCCACCGGCGGCAATTCGGCCAGGTGCAGGCGGTTTTCGGTGCTGCGGATATCGCCGTAGAGTTTCTCCAGCACCTCGACGTACAACTGCTCCTTGCTGCCGAAGTAGTAATAGATCATGCGCTTGGAGGTGTGAATGCGCTCGGCGATCGCATCGACGCGAGCACCGGACAGACCCTGCTGGACGAACTCGACGATCGCCTCCTGCAGGATATTCTCGCGAGTCTTTTCCGGGTTGTTCTTGCGACTCTTGCGCGGCTCTACCGCTGATGAAACGGGGGCTGCGGAAAGTTCTGAAGTCATCGTCATTGCGGGCTCACGGCCATCACTGCACAGGCTGGCGATTATGGGCCGCGCGCCCCGGTGAAGGAAGCCGCGCAGCCCGTGTTTAATCCCGCGTTTACGAAATTCCTACAACTTCGCCTGGCGAACGGCGCCACTGCGTGATTTGGCCATCGCCGCCAGTCGCACCGCGACGTTGGCCGCGCCATAACCGGCGTAACCGTTCTTGCGCTGGATGATCTCGAAGAAGAAACGCCCTTCGAACGGCTCGGTGTAAACGTGGAACAACTCACCGCCCTGCGCGTCGCGGTCGTACAGCACGTTGTAATACGCCAGCTCGCTGAGAAACTCGTCATCGAAATCGAAGCGCGCCGCCAGGTCGTCGTAATAGTTCAGCGGGATGTCCAGCAGCGGCACGCCCGCCTCTTTCGCCCGGCTGACTTCGGCGAAGATATCGTCGCAATCGAAGGCGATGTGATGCACCCCGGAACCGCGATAACTCGACAACGCGTGTGAGATCGCGGTGTTGCGGTTCTCGGAAATGTTCAGCGGCAGACGGATCGAACTGTCGCGGCTACGCAGCGCGCGACTCTTCACCAGACCGTACGGATCGGGCAGCACCACTTCGTCATCGGCCTCAAAATCCAGCAGGCTCTTGTAGAACAGCACCCAACTGTCGAGGCTGTCCGCCGGGAGTGCCATGGCCATGTGATCGATACGCTTGAGACCGCCGCGCGCCACAGCACCCGGCAGCAGATTGAAGTCGGTGCCGTAGACATCCGCCTCCTGATCCACCAGATAAATCAGGCTGCCGTCCGGCGCTCGCACCGCCGCCAGCTCCAGTTCGTTGGGGCCGACCAGTCCGCGATACGGCTGACCTTTATAGGCGACCGCCCGGGCCAGCGCGCTGGCGCTGTCCTTGACCCGCACGGCGGTGGCGCACAGCGACGGGCCGTGGGCCTCGAAAAAGCTGTGGCCGAACGAATAGGGTTCAGAGTTGAGGATCAGGTTGATATCGCCCTGGCGCAACAGGCTGACGCTCTTGGAACGATGCTGGCCGGCCTTGACGAAACCCAGCCGCTCCAGCCAGTTCGACAGTTTGGCGCCCAGGCTTTCATCCACGGCAAACTCAAGAAACTCGATGCCGTTGTATTCGCTGGCCTTCGGCGTTTCGAAGAGGATTTCACGGTTATCCACAGGACGGATTTCCTGCTCCAGGCGCTGGCGGGTTTTCTCTTCCAGATACAGCAGCGAACGCAGACCGTCGGCGGCATTGGCCCGAGGCGGCGCGGCGCGGAAGCCGTCGTTGAAGATTTCCAGCGACAACGGCCCGGTGTAGCCGCTCTGGATGATCGGCGCGAGGAAGCCCGGCAGATCGAATTCACCCTGCCCCGGGAAGCAGCGGAAATGCCGGCTCCACTCCAGCACGTCCATCGCCAGGATCGGCGCGTCGGCCATCTGCACGAAGAAAATCTTGTCGCCGGGAATCTCGGCAATCGCCCGTGGATCGCCCTTCAGCGACAAGGTGTGGAAGCTATCGAGCAACACGCCGAGTGCCGGGTGATCGGCCTGACGCACGATGTCCCAGACCTGTTGATAAGTATTGACGTGACGGCCCCAGGCCAGCGCTTCATAACCGATGCGCAAGCCACGGGCGCCTGCGTGTTCGGCCAGCAGGCGCAGGTCGTCGATGAGGATCTGTTGCTCGCCGATACTGTCGGGGGAGGCGTTGCTGCAGACCAGCACCAGGTCGGTGCCCAGTTCCTGCATCAGGTCGAACTTGCGCTCGGCCCGCTCCAGATTGCGCTCCAGGCGATCGCGGCGGCAGCCTTCGAAATCGCGGAACGGCTGGAACAGCGTGATGGCGATACCGAGATCGGCGCACATCTGCCGAATCTCCCGGGGGCTGCCGTCGTAATACAGAAGATCGTTCTCGAAGATCTCCACCCCGTCGAACCCGGCGGCGGCAATGGCTTCGAGTTTTTCCGGCAGGGTTCCGCTCAAGGAAACGGTGGCAATGGATCGCTGCATGTTTCAACTCCCGGTGGAGACGTCGGCTATGAAAATTGCGCCGCTTTTATAGGGTGAGCGAATTATTGGTCCCGGTTTATCATTGAGCAATTTAAAGTGTACTACCCGGTTAGTTTTGCGTGCGATTATCGAACACAATGCCGGTTTGGCGAATTGACGATTTTTCGTCCACTGCCCAACATCCATCTCACCTTGAGTCCGGAACTGAACCACCGGTCGCAGCGTGCACAAAAAAAGCACACCAAATAACAAATCCAAAAACGGGTGGAACACATGATTCCTTCACAGACTTCCCGCATGGCTCCGGCCATGAGCACTGCCACGGGTGGCATCGGCGACAAGATCCGCGGCGCCATGGCCGTCGGCAAGACCCGTTGGGGCATGCTGGCGCTGGTGTTTTTCGCCACCACCCTGAACTACATCGACCGCGCCGCCCTCGGCGTCATGCAGCCGATCCTCGCCAAGGAAATGAGCTGGACGGCGATGGACTACGCCAACATCAACTTCTGGTTTCAGGTCGGCTACGCGATCGGCTTCGTGCTGCAAGGACGGCTGATCGACCGGGTCGGCGTCAAACGCGTGTTCTTCTGCGCGGTGCTACTCTGGAGCCTGGCCACCGGCGCCCACGGCCTGGCGACCTCGGCGGTGGGCTTCATGGTCTGCCGGTTCATCCTCGGCCTGACCGAAGCGGCCAACTACCCGGCTTGCGTGAAGACCACGCGCCTGTGGTTCCCGGCCGGCGAGCGCGCCGTGGCCACCGGCATCTTCAACGCCGGCACCAACGTCGGCGCGATGTTCACCCCGATGCTGCTGCCGCTGATTCTTCACGTGTGGGGCTGGCAGGCTGCGTTCCTGTGCATGTCGGCACTGGGCGGGATCTGGCTGCTGTTCTGGGGCCTGAAGTATTTCAACCCGGAAGATCACCCGAGCGTCAAACAGTCGGAACTGGACTACATCCAGAAAGAAGTCGAACCGGAACAGGCCCGCGTGCCGTTCTCGAAAATCCTGCGCATGCGCGGCACCTGGGCCTTCGCCCTCGCCTACTCGCTGACTGCCCCGGTGTTCTGGTTCTACCTGTACTGGCTGCCGCCGTTTCTCAATCAGCAATACAACCTGGGCATCAACGTCACCCAGATGGGCATTCCGCTGATCATCATCTACGTCACCGCCGACTTCGGCAGCGTGGGCGGCGGGATTCTGTCTTCGTTCCTGATCGGTCGCGGCATGAACTCGATCAAGGCGCGGCTGCTGTCGATGTTCCTGTTTGCCTGCTGCATCATCGGCGTGGTCATGGCGGCCGGTTCCGCCAATCTGTGGGTCGCGGTGGCTGCGATCTCCCTGGCCATCGGTGCGCATCAGGCCTGGACGGCGAACATCTGGAGCCTGGTGATGGACTACACGCCCAAGCACATGATGAGCACAGTGTTCGGTTTCGGCGGCATGTGCGCGGCGATCGGCGGGATGTTCATGACCCAGATCGTCGGCCATATCCTGACCGTCACCAACAACAACTACACCGTGTTGTTCACCCTGATTCCGGCGATGTACTTCGTCGCGCTGACCTGGATGTACTTCATGGCACCGCGCAAAATTCCTACCGTCACCGAGTAACCTGCCCTTCCTTGTGGGAGCGAGCTTGCTCGCGAATGCGGACTGACATTCAGCACTGACGTTGAATGACACACCGCCTTCGTGAGCAAGCTCACTCCCACAGTGCCTTTCAGCGCCGGCTCTGCTGCCACGCTGCCGCCAGTCCACTGCAACAGATCACTGCGATCCCGATCACCGTCATCAGGGTCGGCGTGTGCGCAAACAGCAACCAGCCCAACAACCCCGCAAACACGATCTGGCAATAGCCGAACGGCGCCAGTAACGCCGGCGCAGCATGGCGGAACGCCTGGGTCAGAAACAGGTGCGCGGTCATTCCGCAACTGCCCAGCGCCAGCATCAACAACGCATGCCCCAGGCTCGGCACCTGCCAGAAGAACGGCACCAGCGCACTCATCACCAGCGTGTTGCACAACCCGGCGAAAAAGTTGCTGGTGGTCGGGCTGTCGATTTCCGCGAGCTTGCGGGTGAGCAACTGATAGAAGCAGAAAAACAGCGCCGAACAGAACGGCAAGAGAATCGCCGGAGTGAACAAATCACCGCCCGGATGGACGATGATCAGGACACCGATGAACCCGCACACCACCGCGATCCACTGACCGCGCGTCACCCGTTCCTTAAGCAACGGCACCGACAGCGCCGTCACCAGCACCGGCGCAAGAAAGTTGACCGCCGTGGCCTCGGCCAGCGGGATGTACAGCAACGCCGTAGTGAAAAACAGGCTGGTGCCCAACAGGCACAACGCCCGCGCCAACTGCCACAACGGACGTTTGGTGCGCAGCACTCGCAGCCCGGACTGCGGCAGGAAAATCCCCGCCATCAGCAGCGTGTGCACCAGATACCGAGCCCACACCACCATGGCGATCGGATAAAACCCCGAAAGGTATTTCGACAGCGCGTCGTGGCTGGAGAACAGGAAGGTTGCCACGACAATCAGCAAGATCCCCTTGAAGGGTTGGTTGACGCCGGAAAGCGGAGTGCTGACGGTCATTGGCTCTCTCTGAATGAAAAATAAACGGTGACGAGGACGCGTGCGCCCTCGCCCCTTGGAGCAGACTTAAAGCCGGGCCAACAATTCCCGCGTCCGGTCGATTGCCATTTGCGCCCGCTGCAAACCACTCACGCCTTGCTCCAGCAATTTGAGGGTGGGAATTTCCAGACTCAGGGGAAGGTTAGCCGGAAGACTGCGCAACAAGCCGATCAAGTCACAATCGCCCTCGCCGGGAAACCGTCGTTCATTGCGGGCCTGACGCAAGATCTCGGCCATGTCCGTCGGCCTCGGCCCGGCAACATCGCACAACTGTGCGTAGCGCAGCCGCGAGGCCGGCACACCGGTCAGATCTTCCAGCCGCGATCCGGAACGGTCGAAGTGAAAGGCATCGACCAGCACCGCCCCGTTTTCGCGCCCGGCGTTATCGACGATGCGCAACGCTTGCTCGAGATTGCGCGCATCGGTCCAGGGCATGAACTCAAGATGCGGGTGCAAACCGTAGGCCGCCGCCAGATCGCAGAGTGCCGCAAAATTATCGGTGAGCCGCTGTTCGTCAGGATCGTTACCGGCGACCAGCAATTCGCTGGCGCCGAACTCCGCGCCGACGCTCAGCAGCTGCTCGAAATCCGCGACCACTGTCTGCGGTTTCAAACGCAGGATTTCCACGTCGAGCACGCCGATTCCGGTGTCACGCAAACGCGCCAGTGTCTGACGCCGCAAATCGCCATCGGCTACCAACGGGAAGTGATATTCCTCGGGTGTCGCCGGCTCCAGACGCAGGCCGACATGGCTGTAACCGGCACGGGCCGCGACTTCGACCATCTCGGGTGGCGACAACTCCAGCACGGTCAGGCTGGCCAGGGACAGAATTCGCTCGCTCATGTTCAGGCCTCGATCTGCGCAGGTTCGGTGGCGCGACCGCTGACCGCTGCTTCACGGATGGCCTCGACCAGCGCCAGGGTGCGGGCAGCATCGGCGGCACTCACCAGCGGTTCGACTTCCCGTCGCGCCACGCGGACGAAATGCTGCAACTGCAATCGCAGGGCTTCGTCAGGGGTGAACGGTTCGCCGACCGACAGCAGCGGTTCATGCCAACCGGCGTCCACCTGATCGGCGCGGTAATGCCAGCGTTTGAGTTGCGGAATGCTCAAGGCCCCGGCCGTTCCCGCCAGCAAGTAACAAGGCTGATCGGCCTGTCGTGGATAGACCGGATTCTCCCCTGAGTTCAACTCCCAGCTCCATGGAGCCGCCACCGCATCGGAACCGGTCAGGCTGCCCAGCGCTCCGCCGTCGAATTGCAGCAGGATCGCCGCGCTGTCCTCATTGGCGAAACCTCGCACCGAACAGTCGGTGTACGCCTGCACCGAACGCACTTCGCCGCAAAGATGACGCAGCAGATCGAGGTCGTGGATCAGATTGGTCAGCAGCATTCCGGCACCGGCTTCGCGCCGCCACGCGGTTTCGAAATACTGGTCAGGCTTACGCAGCTGGAACAACGCAGTCACCAGGGTCAGCCGTCCCAATGCTCCCTCCTTGACCAACTCATGGGCACGCACGATCAATGGATTGTGGCGCCGATGATGGCCGACCAGCACCGGCACGCCGCTGCGCTTCACCGCTGCCACCAGTTCCCGCGCTTCATCCAGGTATACGCCCACCGGTTTTTCCAGCAACACCGGAACACCAGCGGCCAGGCAATCCAGCGCAGTGCTGACGTGCTGATTATTCGGATTGGCGACGATCACGGCGTCTGGCCGGTTCTGCTCCAGCATCTGACGGTGATCGGCGAAATACGCCACACCCCACTCCGCCGCCAGGGCCGGTGCCTGAGGGCCGGGATCGGCCACGGCGCATAACGTGGCCTCAGTGAGATGTTTCATGTGCCGGTAATGTTGCTGGCCCATGTTGCCGGCGCCGATCAGGGCGATTCGAAGGGGCGGGTTCAAGGTGCGATCCTCTTGTGATTGTTGTGGGAAAACTCACTCCATCAACAATTTAGAACCCGGTTCCAGATTCTCACACCCGCCCGATTGAAAAGTGGGCGAACAGCGCACAGCTTTGCCTACACAAACAACTCCGAGGCCAGGCTGGCCGCCGACAACTCCTCGGTAAAGGTCAGCAACAGCGGCGCCAGTTCATGCAATCGCGCCCCCGGCATCCGGGCGCTTGGACCGGCGATGCTGAGCACGCCAATCACCCGGCCATCGGCGGGATGTTTCACCACCGCGGCAATTGCCGAAGTGCCCACCGCCGAGCTTTCTTCCACACAGGCATAACCCTGTTCCCGGGCCACGCGCAGGCGTTCGAGCAGTTCAATATTGGAGCGCGGCGCGTTGGGCCCGATATCCACCGGCACTTCCGCCCCTTGGCGCTCAACCAGCGACAACGCCTCCGCGTCGCTCATGCACGCCAGCCACGCATGGCCCGATGCGGTGTAGAACAACGGCGCATCGCGGCCCATGTCCGGGTCGTAACGCAGACCGGTGCGGGCGCCCTGAGCCTTGGCGATCCAGGTCTGGCGCTCGCCGTCGATTACTCCCAGACGCACCAGCTCACCGGTTTCCTGGGCCAGCCGATCGAGCACCGGCTGCACGATGTCGGCGCCGCTGCTCGACAGGTACTGGAAGCCCATCGCAACCAGTTTGGTCGACAGGTGATAGCGCAACGTTTCCGAATTCTGCCGCACGTAACCCAGACGGATCAGCTCGGCGAGCAAGCGGTGCGTCGCGCTCTTCGGAATGTTCAGTTGCTCGGCCAGGGTCTGCATCGGCAGCCCGCGCGGATCACTGGTGAGGCTTTCCAGCACGCTGAAAACCCGTTCGATTTGACTGCCGGCCATGGTGCGCTCTCGGTGAAATTTCGCCGATTCTAGAAGACATCCCAAGGAATGCGAAATCTGGAACCCGGCGTCCGATAACCGCCCACTTTGCGTGTCAGTCGGTTGATCTGCTTCGCCCGCACTGGTTATTTTCTGGAACATGATTCTAAAAACAATCGATTGCTGGAGCCCTTGCTGATGTCTGCCATTCCCGATATCGACTGCGACGTTCTGGTGGTCGGCTCCGGCGCCGCCGGTTTGTCGGCCGCCGTCACCGCCGCCTGGCATGGCTTGAAGGTCATCGTGGTGGAAAAGGATCCGGTGTTCGGCGGCGCCACCGCGTGGTCCGGTGGCTGGGCCTGGGTGCCGTGCAATCCGCTGGCCCGGCGCGCCGGGATCGTGGAAGACGTGGAATTGCCGCGCACCTATCTGCGCCACGAACTCGGCGAGCATTACGACCCGGCCATGATCGACGCCTTCCTTGAGGCCGGCCCGCGCATGGTGGCGTTCTTCGAACAACACACTGCCCTGCAATTTGCCGACGGCAACGCCATCGCCGACATCCACGGCGAAACACCGGGCGCCGGCACCGGCGGACGCTCGGTGATTGCCGCTCCCTATGACGGACGAAAGGTCGGGCGCCTGCTCAAGCGTCTTCGCACAACCATGCGCGAAACATCGTTCATGGGCATGCCGATCATGGCCGGTGCGGACCTGTCGGCGTTTCTCAACCTGACCCGCTCGTTGTCGGCGGCCTGGCACGTGACCCGGCGTTTCACTCGCCATCTGCTGGACCTGGCGCTGCACGGCCGGGCAATGCAACTGGTCAACGGCGTGGCGCTGGTGGCACGGCTGGCGAAGTCCGCCGAAGACCTCGGTGTATTGCTGTGGGAATCGGCGCCAGTGACGGAACTGCTGCGCGACGAATCACGTATCACCGGCGCTCGCGTGAACACCGCAAAAGGCCCGGTCACTGTCCATGCCCGCAAAGCCGTGGTGCTCGCGGCCGGCGGGTTCGCCAATGACATCGAGCGGCGCAAGGCCTTGCTCCCTCGCACGCCCACCGGTCATGAACATTGGGCGCTGCCTCCGCTGGCAGTCAATGGCGACGGTCTGCGACTGGGTGAAACCGTCGGGGGCCGGGTCAACACCGATGTGGCCTCGCCCGTGGCGTGGGCGCCGGTCTCGCAAGTGCCGCATTCCGACGGCAGCATCGGCCATTTCCCGCACATCATCGAACGCGGCAAACCGGGCGTCATCGGCGTGCTGCGCAACGGCCAGCGCTTCGTCAACGAAGCCAACGGCTATTACGACTACGTCAGCGCCATGGTCGCCGCCGCCCCTGAAGGCGAAGAGGTTGCGTCCTGGTTGATTTGCACCCGCGCTTTCCAGCGTCGTTACGGGCTCGGCATGTCTCGGCCGTTTCCGGTTCCGGTGTCAGGTTTTATCCGCAGCGGCTATCTGAAAACCGGCAATACCCTTGAAGAGTTGGCCACCGCATGCGGCATCGACCCGAACGGTTTACGCGCCACTCTCCATGACTACAACCACCATGCCCGGCACGGCGAAGACCCGCTGTTCGGTCGCGGCTCGACCCCGTACAACCGCAAACAGGGTGATCCCGCGCAACAGCCCAACCCGTGCGTGGCGCCTATCGAACAAG
The DNA here is from genome assembly GCF_025447595.1 of Pseudomonas koreensis. Taxonomy (GTDB): domain Bacteria; phylum Pseudomonadota; class Gammaproteobacteria; order Pseudomonadales; family Pseudomonadaceae; genus Aquipseudomonas; species Aquipseudomonas koreensis_H. The sequence continues at coordinate 84,786 of NZ_JAOEJU010000006.1, forward strand.
GCTCGTTCTACGCGGTGAAGGTGCAGCCGGGCTGCTTCGGCACCTTCGCCGGGCTCAAGGTCAACCCGCACGCGCAAGTGCTCGACGCCAATGACCGGCCCATCGCCGGGCTCTACGCCGCCGGTGGCGACATGGCCAGCATCATGGGCGGGCATTATCCGGCGGGCGGGATCAACCTCGGCCCGGCGCTGACTTTCGGTTACATCGCAGCCCGGCACATGGCGGGCGTCACGGCATTCGAACAGGAGATCGACCATGCAGCACATCGTTAACAGACAAGGACTGAACCTGCCAAAACTCGGCCTCGGCACCTGGCCGATGCTCGGCGACGAATGCACCCGCGCCGTGGAGCAAGCGCTGGAACTCGGTTACCGCCACATCGACACGGCAGCGGCCTACAACAACGAAGACGCAGTCGGACAAGCCCTGGCGAAGACGCCGACACCCCGCGAGCAGATTCACGTCACCACCAAGGTCTGGTGGGACCAGTTGCAACCGGACGCCATGCGTCACTCGCTGGATCGCAGCCTCAAGGCCTTGCGCAGCGAGTACGTCGACCTGTTCATGATCCATTGGCCGACCACCGGCTGGGACTTGCCCCGCACCCTTGAAACCCTCGCATCTTTCAAGGAGCAAGGTCTGGCTCGCAACATTGGCGTAGCGAATTTTCCGCTGCCGCTGCTGCGCAATGTCGTCGAGGAATACGGCATCCCTCTGTCAGCCATCCAGGTCGAGTACCACGTCCTGCTCGGACAAAACGCCCTGCTCGACTACGCCCGTCAACATGATCTGGCACTGACGGCCTACACGCCGCTGGCACGCAACAAGGTCTCGGAGGTTCCTCAGATTCAGCAGATAGCCGAAAAACACGGCGTGCTGCCGACTCAGGTCGCGCTGAAGTGGCTGCTGGATCAGGACAACGTCGCGGCGATTCCCAAGGCCAGTAGCAAGACCAATCAACTGGCCAACCTGGAGTCATTGAAGGTCGAACTGGACGATGACGACCGGGCGTTGATCGCCGGGTTGTCCAAGCGCGAACGTCAGGTCAGCCCGGACTTTGCGCCAGTGTGGGATGCCTTCGACCGCTGACACCTGACCCGGCGAAAGAAATCCGCCGGCGAATTGAATTCCCGGCGCTCGTGCTCGTCAATAACAGGCCCGACCTCGTCCCCCCGAGGCCGGGCCTTTGTGCGTGTGTGCGTGTGTGCGTGTGTGCGAATAGACGGACGACCGGACTGGCGCCACACTCACACACCAGCAACACTCATCACCACGATCAGAAAGAGGATTCCCACATGCTATGGAAAAAAGGCCGACGCAGTGACAACGTCGTCGATGCCCGTGGCGATGATATGGGCGGTGGTGGCGGTATGCGCTTTGGCGGCGGCAAGGGCCTGAGCCTCGGGGCGATCCTGCTGATTGTCGGTATCGGCTGGATCACCGGGCAGGACCCGCTGCAGATCCTCGGCCAGCTCACCGGGCAGATGACCGAACAATCGGCCCCCACTTCGCAAACCCGTCAGGCACCGCCGGCCAATGATGAGCAGGCCGAATTCGTGCGCTCGATCCTTGGCGACACCGAAGACACCTGGGGCGCGATCTTCCAGCAAGCCGGCCGGCAATATAAGGACCCGACCCTGGTGCTGTTCAGCAATCGGGTCAATTCCGCCTGTGGTCTGGCGACCTCGGCCACCGGCCCGTTCTATTGTCCCGCGGACCAGAAGGTCTATCTGGACATGGCGTTCTTCCAGGAAATGGCCCAGCGCTTCAAAGCCGCCGGCGACTTCGCCCAGGCCTACGTGATCGCTCACGAAGTCGGACACCATGTGCAGACGCTGCTCGGCGTCTCGGCGAAAATTCAGGCAGCCCGCCAGCAAGGCCGGCAGATGGAAGGTGACGGCGGACTGCTGGTGCGTCAGGAACTGCAAGCCGATTGTCTGGCCGGGGTCTGGGCCTACAACGCGCAGAAGCGTCTGAACTGGCTGGAACCGGGCGACATCGAAGAAGCCTTGAACGCGGCGAACGCCATCGGTGATGATCGCCTGCAACAACAGGGTCAGGGCCGTGTGGTGCCGGACTCGTTTACTCACGGTACGTCGGCGCAAAGGGTGCGCTGGTTCAAAACCGGATTCGCCCAGGGCCAGGTCGGCCAGTGCGATACCTTTGCGGCGAAAAACCTGTAAATGCATAAATGGCTGTTGGCTTTACTGTTCATCGGCGGCACCGCCCAAGCGGCCGGCGTCGACGCAATCAGTCCCGGGCGCCTGCAATTGCAGGCCGGCGAAATGGCGGTGGGCATCGGCCCGGCGCCGGCGAAAATCGAGCGCGTGCTGATCGTCATTCATGGCCGCCTGCGCAACGCCGAGACCTATCGCAAAAGCGGCGAAGTCGCGGCAGAACTGGCCGGGCAAACCGCCAACACCCTGGTGATCGCCCCGCAGTTTCTCAACGAAAGCGATGTGCCGCTCTACTCGTTACCCGCCAGTGTGCTGCGCTGGCAAGGTAACGAGTGGATGGGCGGCGGGTTATCCACAGGGCCGAACCCGCTGAGTTCCTACGCCGCACTGGACGAAATCGTCGGGCGGCTGAGCGATCGCAAGCAGTTTCCGGACGTGAAGCAGATCGTGATCTTCGGTCACTCCGGCGGTGCCCAGGTGGTGCAGCGTTATGCGCTGCTGGCCCAGGAACAACCGGCGCTCAAGGCCGAAGGCATTCGCTTGCGTTACGTGGTGGCCAACCCGTCGTCGTACGCCTACTTCAATGAGCAACGCCCGGTGGCCTTCGATCACGCGAAGTGCCCGGGTTTCAACCGGTGGAAGTACGGTCTGATGGATCCGCCGATCTACTCGGGTGGGCAAACGCCCGCGCAGCTTGAAGGCCGTTACGTCAAACGCGAGGTGATTTATCTGCTGGGCCAGCAGGACACCGACCCGCAACACCCGGCGCTGGACAAGAGCTGCGCCGCCAAAGCCCAGGGAGCTTATCGACTGGAGCGCGGGAAGCTGTTTTTCGGTTACTTGCTGCGTCGTCACCCTGAAGGGGTGAATCAGCGACTGATCGAAGTGCCCGGCGTCGGCCATAACGGCGACGGCATGCTGACCTCGCCGGAAGGCCAGAAAGCACTGTTCGAGCAATAAAAAACGGGGGCCCAAGCCCCCGTTTTTTTTCAAGCGAACAACATCCGTCGCAACTCCACACAATCCTTCGCATGCCAGTCGGTCAGCTCCGGCCACGGATTATCCGGCAGGTTCACCAGCACCGTGTGCGTGCCCGCCGCCCGACCGCAATCGAGGTCGAAGCGGTAATCGCCGACCATCACCATCTCGCTCGCCGGCACTTGCCAGGCCTCGGCCAGTTTCAGCAGGCCACCCGGATGCGGTTTTGGCGGTGCTTCATCGCGGCCCAGCACATCCTCCACCGCAAAGCAGTCGGCCAGGCCGATGGCCTCCAGCGTGACATGGGCCAGTTCCCGCGCATTGCGGGTCAGGATGCCCAAGCGATATCCCCGAGCGTGCAGGTCGCGCACCAGCTCCACCGCGCCGACCGCCGGGGTCGAGCCGAGCGCCAGATCCCGCTCATGTTCCAGCAGCCACGCGTGTTTCGCCGCCGCTGCATCGGCGGGCAACGCCGCGAGGTGGGTGAGGATGTCGTCCTCCGGCGGGATCGACAGCGCCACGCGGATCGCCGCGAAGTCGTGCACGGCGACGGTCAGGGTGCCGTCCATGTCGAACACCCAGTGCCGCACCTCCGCCAGACTCATGCCCAGTCCTTGCGATGACGGATCAGGCCTTCCTGGGTCACCGACGCCACCAGTTGCCCGGCACGGTTGAACACGCTGCCACGGGAGAACCCGCGCGAGTTGCCGGCCCACGGACTGTCCATGGCGTAGAGCAACCAGTCATCGGCGCGCAGGTCATTGTGGAACCACAAGGCGTGGTCGAGGCTGGCGACCTGCATGTCTTTCTGCCAGACCGATTTGCCGTGCGGCAGCATCGAGGTGGTCAGCAGACCGAAGTCAGAGGCGTAGGCCAGCAGATATTTGTGCAGCGCCGGGATGTCGGCCAACGCGCCGTCGGCACGGAACCACACGTACTTGATCGGGTCTGCCGGTTGCGGGTTGTACGGGTCTTTTTCAGTGACCGGGCGCACTTCGATCGGCTTCGGGCACAGCAGCTTTTCGCGCATGTGTTCCGGGATCAGGTGCGCGCGTTGCTGGGTCAGTTCCAGCTCCGACGGCAGGTTTTCCGGGCCGACCACTTGCGGCATCTGGCTCTGGTGTTCGAAGCCTTCTTCGTCGTACTGGAACGAAGCGCTGCAAGTGAAAATCGGGTGGCCCTTCTGGATCGCGGTCACGCGGCGGGTGCTGAAACTGCCGCCGTCGCGCACGCGGTCAACCGAGTAGACCACCGGCAACTTGGCATCGCCCGGACGCAGGAAATAACCGTGCATCGAATGCACATGACGCGCTTCTTCAACGGTCTGACTGGCGGCCGACAGCGACTGGCCGAGCACCTGGCCGCCGAACAACTGGCGAAAGCCCAGATCCTGGCTGCGACCACGGAACAGGTTTTCCTCGATCGGTTCGAGGGTCAGCAGATCCACCAGATCTTCCAACACTTGGCTCATTCAGACTCTCCTCACACAAAGCAATGCCGCGCAGTCTTGGCTGCGGCGGGGGATTCAGGTTCTGGCCGGCGCCTCCAGGGGGCCGGCCATTGTAAACGTCCGCGCCTGCTTATCCATGCAAGGTTTCCAGCCACTGCTCCCTCGTGATGCGGTACAACACATGTCGCTGTAACGGGTGACCGTCCGCGAGACGCGGGTGGTCGAAATCATCCTGCGGGGCGTGGTGCATGCCGATCGCCTGCATGACTTTCTGCGACGGCAGATTGGTCTCACTGGTGAACGACACCACTTCATTCAGCGCCACCCGGTCAAAGCCGCAACGCAGAGCGGTCCACGCCGCTTCGCTGGCATAACCCAGGCCCCAGTGCTCCTTGGCCAGGCGCCAGCCGATTTCCACCGCTGGAGTGAACGGCGCATCGAATCCGACCACGCCGAGCCCGGTAAAACCGATGAACTCGCCGCTGTCCTTGCGCTCCAGCGCCCACAGGCCATAACCGTGCTCGGCAAAATGCCCGCGCACCCGGCCGATCAGCGCGGCGCTTTCCAGCCGGCTCAAGGGCGCAGGAAAATACCGCATCACTTGCGGATCGGCGCACATCGCCGCAAATGCCGGCAAATCCGCGTCCTGCCATTGGCGCATCAGCAACCTTGCGCTTTCCAGCTCCAGTATCGGTTCCATCCCGCCCCTCCGCTTGATGCCGTCAGTCTACATCGCTGTTAGGCTTTGCACTCTTTCCTGCAGCCTTTATGAATAGTCCACCATGCCGTTGCCGCTGATCTACCACGAAGACTACAGCCCGGAATTTCCGGCGGATCACCGCTTCCCCATGGACAAGTTCCGCCTGCTGCGCGATCACCTGGTGGACAGCGGCCTGACCCGCGATGAAGACCTGCTGCGCCCTGAACTGTGCCCTGCCGACATTCTCGCCCTGGCCCATGACCGCGGTTATATCGAACGCTACATGAGCGGCGAGTTGTCCCGCGAAGACCAGCGGCGCCTCGGTCTGCCGTGGAACGAAGCCCTGGCGCGACGCACCGTGCGGGCAGTCGGCGGTTCGATTCTCGCGGCAGAGAAAGCGCTGGAACATGGCCTGGCCTGTCACCTCGCCGGCGGCACCCATCACGCCCATTACGACTACCCCGCCGGCTTCTGCATCTTCAATGACCTGGCGATCATCAGCCACTACCTGCTGCAGAGCGGCCGGGTGAACCGGGTGCTGATCTTCGACTGCGATGTGCATCAGGGCGACGGCACTGCACGGATTCTGCACAACACCCCGGAAGCGATCACCGTTTCCCTGCACTGCGAAAAGAACTTTCCTGCACGCAAGGCCAAAAGCGACTGGGACATTCCGCTGCCCAACGGCATGGGCGACGCCGACTACCTGAAAGTCGTCGAAGATGCGCTCAACTATTTGCTGCCGCTGTACCAACCGGATCTGGTGCTGTACGACGCCGGCGTCGACGTACACAAGGACGATGCCCTCGGTTATCTACAACTGACCGACGAAGGCGTTGCCGCCCGCGATGAAAGCGTGATGCGCCACTGCCTGGGCCGTGACATCCCGGTAGTCGGGGTGATCGGCGGCGGATACAGCAAGGATCGCCACGCCCTGGCCCGCCGCCACGGGATCCTGCATCACAGTGCGCAGCGCGTCTGGCAGTCATCCGGTTGTCATTGAGTTGTGCTGCGTTACCCACAATGGCTGTGGAACGGCCTGTGGATAACCTGAGCGAAAGGGACTACAGCCCACGCTGAGCATGGCTTGCAGCGCGCTGGTTGTTTTTTGATCAGACCTTTCGATCATCACAAATCCCTGTGGGAGCGAGCTTGCTCGCGATGGCGTCAGTACATTCAACATTTAACTGAATGACTCACCGCTTTCGCGAGCAAGCTCGCTCCCACCCGGTTTCTGCGCTGTTAGAATGCGCGCCATATTTCGTCAGACCGCAGCGCACGCCATGACCCAGATTCACGCCACCTCTCCCGCTCACGTCGCCATCATCGGCGGTGGCCCCGCCGGCCTGATGGCCGCCGAAGTGCTGAGTCAGGCCGGAGTCCGCGTCGACCTGTACGACGGCATGCCCTCGGTGGGCCGCAAGTTCCTGCTGGCCGGGGTCGGCGGCATGAACATCACCCATTCCGAAGCCTACCCGGCCTTCCTCTCGCGCTACGCCGAACGCGCCCCGAACATCGCCCCGCTGCTGCGCGCGTTCGACGCCGATGCACTGTGCCGGTGGATTCACGAACTGGGCATCGAAACCTTCATCGGCAGCTCCGGCCGGGTGTTCCCCACCGACATGAAAGCCGCGCCATTGCTGCGCGCCTGGCTCAAGCGCCTGCGCGACAGCGGCGTGGTTATCCACACCCGCCACCGCTGGCTCGGCTGGGATGAAAACGGTGCGCTGCGCATCGACAGCCCGGAAGGCGAGAAAACCCTGAACCCCGACGCGACATTGCTGGCCCTCGGCGGCGGTAGTTGGTCGCGGCTGGGCTCCGACGGTGCCTGGATGCTGCCGCTGGAGCAACGCGGCGTAGGACTGGCGCCGTTACAGCCGAGCAATTGCGGCTTCGAGGTGCAGGCCTGGAGCGAAGTGATGGTCAACAAATTCGCCGGCGCGCCGCTGAAAAATATCGCCATCGGTTTGAACGACGATGTTCCGCGTCTGGGTGAATGCGTGATTACCGCGACCGGCATCGAGGGCAGTCTGATCTACGCGTTGTCGGCACCGATTCGCGAGGCGATCAATGTGCACGGTGTCGCGACCATTCACATCGACCTGCTGCCCGGCCGACCTGTGGATAAATTGCAGGCGGCATTGAGCAAACCTCGGGGTTCGCGCTCGATGGCCAAGCATCTGCACAGTCAGGTCGGGATTGACGGGGTGAAAGCGGCGTTGCTGCGTGAACTCACTGATGCTGCGACGTTTGCTGATCCGGAGCTGTTGGCCCGAGCGATCAAAGCTTTGCCGCTGACGCTGGTGAAAACCCGTCCGCTGGATGAAGCGATCAGCAGCGCGGGCGGTGTGACGTTCGAGGCGATGGATGAGCGCTTGATGCTCAAGGCGTTGCCGGGGGTGTTCTGCGCAGGGGAAATGTTGGATTGGGAAGCACCGACTGGCGGGTATCTACTGACGGCGTGTTTTGCCAGTGGCCGGGCGGCGGGGTTTCGGATGGCGCAGTGGTTGCAGCGAAAAGATTGAAACCGACGCGCTGCTTTCGCGAGCAGGCTCGCTCCCACAAGTGATCTCCATGCCACTGAAGCTCAATGTGGGAGCGAGCTTGCTCGCGAAGGCGGCCTTACAACCGCCGACTCAAATCAAGGCTTACGCTTGCGCGGCCCGGTATTGAACACCGGGACCTTGCGTACAGGCTTGATCGAAGGCTCCGGCGCCTGAGTCTCGCCGCTGTCCACCCACTTGCCCAGATTGCGCTTGCCACCGCCACCACCGGAAGCCTTGGGCTTTTTCGGTTTCTTCGGCTTTTTGATCACCTGACCACTGGCATCGGTGTCCGGCACACGGTGCTCGGGCACGAAGTCCGGCTCAACCTCACGCTTCAACGTGCTGCGAGTCAGCATTTCAATCGCCGACAACATGTTCACTTCATCAGCGCACACCAGCGAGATCGCCTCACCGGTCGAACCCGCGCGGCCAGTACGACCGATACGGTGAATGTAATCTTCGGCGACGATCGGCAGATCAAAGTTGACCACCAGCGGCAGGTCTTCGATATCCAGACCACGTGCAGCAACATCGGTGGCCACCAGAATCTGCACTTCGCTCAGTTTGAAACGGTCCAGCGCCCGCTGCCGGGTCGCTTGCGGCTTGTCGCCGTGGATGCCGTCGGCGTTCACGCCCAGGCCCTGAAGTTTCTCGACCAGCGCGTCCACACCATTACGGGTCTTGGCAAACACCAGCACCTGCTTCCACTTGTTCTTGCGCATCAGGTGCACGAACAGTTCCGGCTTGCGCTTCTTGTCCACCGTCACCACCCACTGCTTGACGGTGTTGGCGGCCACGTTGCGCGGGCTGACTTCGATGCTCTGCGGATCGTTGAGCATCTGCCCGGCCAGCAGGCGGATGTCATCGGAGAAGGTTGCGGAGAACAGCAGCGTCTGACGTTTCTTCGGCAGCGCCCGGTAAATGTTCGCCAGCTCTTCGGAAAAGCCCAGGTCGAGCATGCGGTCGGCTTCGTCCAGCACCAGGGTTTGCAGCTGGTTGAACTTCAGCGCGTTCTGGCGGAACAGGTCGAGCAGACGGCCCGGCGTCGCCACCAGCAGATCGACGCCGCCGCGCAGCTTCATCATCTGCGGGTTGATGCTGACGCCGCCGTACACCGCATAAGTGCGCAATGGCAGGTTTTCGGCGTACTGGCGCACGGCTTCGTGGACTTGTTCGGCCAGCTCGCGGGTTGGCACCAGAATCAGCGCCCGCACCGAGTTGGCGGTGACTTTCGGCCCTTCCATCGCCAGCAGTTGCAGCAGCGGCAAGGCGAAACCGGCGGTCTTGCCGGTGCCGGTCTGGGCTGCGGCCATCAGGTCGCGACCGGCCAGCACGGCCGGAATGGCTTGCGCCTGCACCGGCGTCGGGGTCTGGTAGCCGAGCTTCTCGAGGGAGCGCAGCAAGGGTTCGATCAGGCCAAGGGTGGCGAAAGTCATGGGAGTACCGTAGGAAAAATCAGAGCGGTTGTGCAAAACAAGTATGCGATGACGCGCAGTTTACCCTAATTCCCACGCTGCTCCGTCGCTATGGCCGTCGTTGGGGCAGCCGGCTCGCTGACCACCGGCAGCTGCCGTGGACGGCGCCACTGCGGCAGACCGATCAGCACCACCGCGCCGATGATCACCAGCATCGCCAGCGCCTCTTCGATCCCGATGGTCTCGCCGACAAACACGATCCCCAGCAACACCGCGACCGCCGGGTTCACATAGGCATAACTGGTGGCCGCCGCCGGACGAACGTTTTTCAACAGATACATGTAGGCGTTGAAGGCGATGATCGAACCGAAGAAGATCAGGTACGCCAGCGCCAGCCAGCCTTCCAGCGGCGGCATGGCCTGCAGGTGTTCACCGCTGGCCGCGCTGCCGATCAACAGCACCACGCCGCCGACCAACATCTCCACGGCACTGGCCATCGCGCCCTGAGGCAACGGCAGGTGCTTGCTCCACACCGAGCCAAACGCCCAACTCGCCGCCGCGAAAATCAGCAGCGCCGCGCCCAGCGGGCTCGATTGCAGGTTGGAGCCCATGTTGAGCATCGCGATGCCGATAATCCCCATCGCCACCCCGGCCCATTCCAGACGGGTGTTACGCGCGCCCCAGAAATAGCCGCAGAGCAACGTGAACAGCGGCACCGTCGCCACCGCCAGCGCAGCAACACCCGATGCCACGCCGCTGTGCTCGGCCAGCGTCACCGCGCCGTTGCCGAAACTGAGCAGCAGAATCCCGATGATCCCCGCCGCTTTCCACTGCGCCCAGGTCGGCGCCGGTGCCCCGCGCCAGCGCAGGAAGGCGTACATCAGAGTGCCGGCAATCACGAAGCGCACGCCGCCGAGCATCAGCGGCGGCCAGTATTCGACGCCGATGCGGATCACCAGATAAGTCGATCCCCAAATCACGTACAACGCAAAAAACGCAGCGATCAAGGGCAAGGAAAAACGGCGCAAGGCAGACATGGGCAGCTCGAAAGTCAGACTCAGTGGATTGGTTATTCTAGAAAGGCCAACCGCTAAAAATAAGTTACAAAACCTGTTTATAGCGCCGGTACACTTTTGAAAACACGGAGATCGACGACCAAAACCGCGATTTCGAAAGTCTGGCAATTTCAGGAGTCCGACCTTGGACAAATACGACCGCATGCTGCTCAGCGCCCTGCTCGAAAACGGTCGCGCGTCCTACGCCGACCTCGCCCGCAAAGTGAACCTCTCCGCCCCCGCCGTCGCCGAGCGCGTGGCCAAACTTGAAGCGGCCGGAGTCATCACCGGGTATCAGGCGAACATCGACCTGTCGAAAATCGGCTTGCCGATCCAGTGCGTGATCGAATTGCGCCTCCACCAGAACGGCAGTCAAAAGGTCTACGACGAACTGGTGAAAATTCCGCAACTGACCGAGTGCTTTCGAGTGACGGGCGATCCGTGCGTGATCATGAAGGCCGCCGTCGGCTCGATGACCGAGCTGGAAGAGCTGATCAACCGAGTGGCGAAATTCGGGTTCAGCAAGACGTCGATCGTGTTGTCGAGTGCGATAGAGAAGCGGGTGCCGTTGGGGCATATCGAGGGCAACGGCAAACCCTGAGGCAATAACACCTACTGTGGGAGCGAGCCTGCTCGCGATAGCGGTGCGTCAGTCGGCCTAAATGTCGACGAAAAAACCGCATTCGCGAGCAGGCTCGCTCCCACATTAGATTTAGATGGATTCGAGATCAGCGATAGCGCTGAAGGTGTTCGCCGACTTTAGCGGCCGGGACCTTCTGCAATTTGCACAGCAGGTCGTGCGATAGCTCCCGCACCCCATGCTTGTGCCGCAACTCATCCGCCAGATGTGCCATCAAGTTCGCCGCCATCTCCGCATCCGCCATCGCCCTGTGCGCCTGACCGGTATGCGGCAGTTGGGCAAAGGTCGTGAGCGTACCGAGCTTGTGGTTCGGCGCCGCCGGCATCAGGCGGCGGGCCAGCAGTAGCGAGCAGGCGAAGTTCTGCAGGCGGGTGCGTTTGATCCGGCCCAGTTCGAAGTCCCAGAACTTCTGGTCGAACGCGGCGTTGTGCGCCAGCAGCGGCGTGCAGCCGACGAATTCGTTGACTTCGTTCATCACCTGTTCGGCCGACGGGGCGGTGCGCAGCATGGCGTTGCTGATGCCGGTGAGTTGTTCGATGAAGGCCGGGACGCGTACGCCGGCGTTCATCAGGCTCTGGTAACGCTCGACGATGCGGCCGTTTTCCAGCATGACCACGGCGATTTCCGTGGCCCGGCAGCTGCTGCTCGGCGAGATGCCGGTGGTTTCAAAGTCGATGACTGCAATGCGTTCCAAACCGGGTTCAACTCCGTTCAAATCAATTCTTGAGCAACGCTCAGTTTTTCAACAGCAGTGCGCCTTCGATCGGCACATAACGGCTGGCGGCGCGGATCAGCGAGTTGGCGGTCAGGCCGGGAACGCCGTAGGCCACCGCTTGCACGCCGTGTTTGTTGATGATGCGTTCGAGCAGCATGTCGAAGTCGCCATCACCGGAGGCCAGGACGATTTCGTCGACGTGGTCGGCGGCGTCCATGATGTCGAGGGTGATGCCCACGTCCCAGTCGCCCTTGGCCGAGCCGTCGCTGCGCTGGATGTAGGGTTTGAGTTTCACGGTGAAACCGAGGTTGCGCAGGATCTGCTGGAACTGCTGCTGTTTGCTGTCGCCCCGGTCGATCGCATAGGCGTAGGCCTCGACGATCTGCCCGTGCTGGCTGACATCCGCCCACAGCGCCGCGTAGTTGAAGTGGCAACCATAGGCCTGGCGGACGGTGTAGTAGAGGTTCTGCACATCGGCGAACACTGCGATTTTTTTCACCGGAGTTCCTGTGAGCGCTGACGCGCATGAGCCGGATCAGGCACCAGGCCCGAAAAAGGCGCTCAGTATGCCAGTCCGAAGGAAGGTTCCGCGAATAATCGGCCCGGGGCGATCAGGCGCCCCGGACGAATGGTGAGAAGACTTGTCCCTGTGGGAGCGAGCTTGCTCGCGATAGCGGCGCTTCAGTCGCCGAAAACATCGGCTGACCGGACGCCATCGCGAGCAGGCTCGCTCCCACAGGTCAATGTCACGGCCTGGAAGACGGATCAGACGAAGGAATCGTCGTCATCGAAGAACGATGAGTTGTCATCGCTGTAGTCGGTGTCGGTAAAGCCGCCCTGGTCATTACCGTAGGAATCGTTGTTGGCCATGCGCTGATCATCGCCCCAACCGTTGTTGCCCTGATCGTTGACCTGGGCCGGCTCTTCCTTGATGACCTCGACGATTTCTTCCGGCTGCTGGTTGTGATGGAACAGGCTGCTGATGCCTTGTGCCAGCATCACGCCACCCGCCACACCGGCCGCCGTTTTCAGGGCGCCGCCGAGGAAGCTGCTGCCGGCCGCCGGGGCCGCTTGCTGCTGGCCATAACCCGGTGGTGGCGCGCTGAAGTTCTGTTGCGGCGTGGGCGCTCCAAAGTTCTGCTGCGGAGCCGGTTCACGCCAGCCGCCGGTGGACGCCGGGGCGCTCTGGGTCGGCGCCGGGCGCGGGCTGCTGCCACCGAAGATGCTCGACAGGAAGCCACCACCGCTGGAGGCCGGCGGCGCGCTCTGGGCCTTGGCCGATTGCAGTTCGGCCTGCAATTGCTTGACCTGTTGAGTCAGTTGTCTGTTCTGTTCGTCGAGGCTCTTGAGGGCAGCCTCCTGCACCAGAATCGCCTGGGTCATGAAATAACCTGCGGCCGGCTGGCGCGTCAGGTGTTCCTTGATCCGCGCTTCAGCCAGTGCGTCGCGCGGGGCTGCTTCCGTTTCGGCCTGTTGCAGCCGGGAAAACAGTCCATCGATCAGGGTTTGTTCTTCGCTGTTCATGGCGACCTCGTAGATTGCCGGGGATAACGTTGCCCTCCTCCACGTCGGAGGAGGTGCCTCTCTGTAATGGAGACAGTGACCGGATGTTTCAATGACCTTTACCGAACGTTTACGTTTGCGCAGCGAAACGGATCATCGGTTAAAGTGGGCCACTGTTTTTGACCTGCGATACCGACTGATGAATGCCTTCGATGTGCTGCGCGACTCCCTGTATTTCTTCAAACGCAATCTGGGCCGGATCGTCCAGTTGTGCCTGCCGCTGGTGATTTTCGAAGCCGTGCTGCAACAGGTGGTCGACCATGCCAGCGACCCGGACGGTTACTCGGCCATCAGCGTGATCGTCGGCCTGCTGGTGTATCCGCTGTACACCGCTGCGCTGATTCTGTTTCTCGATGCCCGCACCCGCGGCGAATCCCCGCAAACCCGTGATCTGCTGGCGATGGCCGCTCGCCTGTGGCCGCGCTTCGCCCTGCTGACGGCGCTGAACACGCTGTTGATCCTGCTCGGTCTGTCCCTGTATTTCCTGCCAGGCCTGTGGCTGATGGTCACCCTGGCCTTTGGTGAATACCTGCTGGTACTGCGCGGATACGGCCCGTTGCAGGCGATGAAGGAAAGCCTGCGTCTGAGCCGTGGGCATTTTCTGCGGATTCTGGTGTGCATTCTGTGTGTGATGGGGCCGCTGTGGTTGCTCAAGGGCCTGACCCTGCAGGTCTATCCCGAGCCGCAGAATCTTTTGATCGCGGTGCTGATCGACAGTGGCCACAGCTTCCTGCAACTGTTCACCAGCGTGGTGCTGTTCCGCCTGTTCATGTTGATCAGCGAATTGCCCGACAAACGTGACGGAATAGTCTGACTGCGCCGAGCTTGGGCTGATGGATGGGTCTCGGGTATGCTCGGGACCACTTCCGTATCGCTATAAGCCGAGCCATGACCCGTCTACTGCGCTACATCCTGTTGCCCGTACTGCTCGCCCTCGCCCTGATCGGCACGCTGATCTACAGCCTGACCTGGCGCCCCGACGCCCGTGAAACCCTGCCGGTCAGTTGCACCGGGCAACCGCCGACGCTGATCCCCGGCCAGGCCCTGAAAGTCATGACCTGGAACGTGCAATACCTGGCCGGCAAGCGCTACGTGTTCTGGAATGATCTGGCGCAAGGCGACGACGAAGCCCCGACCCCGGAAGACATGGCGTTCAGCCTCGATGAAGTGGCGCGAGTGATCCGCGACGAACAGCCCGACGTGGTGCTGTTGCAGGAACTGGATGACGGCGCCAAGGCCAGCGACTATCAGAACCAGCTCAAGCTGTTGCAGGAACGCCTCACCGACCTCTACCCGTGCAGCGCCCACGCCTTCGACTGGAAGGCCGATTTCGTCCCGGATCCGCACATCTTCGGCAGCGTCGGCCGGCAACTCGCGACCCTCAGCCGCTACCGCATCGAACACGCCGAGCGCCTGCAATTGCCGGTGCAGCCGTCGAACATCATCAGCCGTCAGTTCCAGCCGAAAAACGCCCTGCTCGCCACCACTCTGCCGCTCAGCGATGGCGGGCAACTGGTGGTGTTCAACACCCATCTGGATCGCGCCACGCAACCGGACGACACCTTGCAGGCGCAAGTGACAGCGGTAGCCAAAGTTCTCGACAAACACGAAAGCCACGGCACGCCGTGGCTGATCGGTGGGGACTTCAACCTGTTACCGCTCGGCCAGTACCGGCGCCTGCCCACCGAGCAGCGCACGCCCTACTCCGCCGACAGTACGCTGCATGTGCTGTGGGACAAATACCCGATGATCCCGACCAACAACGAAGCCAGCGGCATCGACCGCGCCAAGTGGCTGACCCACTATCCCAATGACCCCGGCCTCAATGGCCCGGATCGCACGGTCGATTACCTGTTCTACAGCCCGAAGATCAAACGGGTCGAAGCCACGGTGCGGCAGGACGATACGTTGCGCATTTCCGATCATCTTCCGGTGATTGCGCGGTTCCTCCTGCCACCCAACTGACTGCCGTCCTTGTGGGAGCGAGCCTGCTCGCGATAGCGGAGTGTCAGGCGAAGGCTTTCTGACTGATATTCCGCCATCGCGAGCAGGCTCGCTCCCACATGATGGTTGGTGGTTTCAATGAGCTTCTTCGAGATCATCGTGCAACAGCCCGAAGATCTGCCGCTTCATGTCGATGAACGAGCGCTCCATCACCATGTCCAGCGTGCGTGGGCGCTCGATCGGCACATCGAGAATCTGCTTGATCCGCCCAGGCCTGGCGCCCATCACGTACACCCGGTCGCCGAGCAGGATCGCTTCGTCGATGTCGTGGGTAACGAACAGCACGGTTTTCTTGCTGTTGCCCCACACCCGCAGCAATAGCTGCTGCATTTGCAGGCGGGTCTGGCTGTCGAGGGCGCCGAAGGGTTCGTCCATCAGCAGGATCTGCGGGTCGTTGGCCAATGCCCGGGCAATCGCCACTCGCTGCATCATGCCGCCGGACAGCTGCTTGGCGTAGTTGTCGGCGAACCCGGACAAGCCGACTTCGTGCACGTAGTGATCAACGATTTCCTTGCGCTTGGCCGCCGGCATGCCTCTACGCTTGAGGCCGAACTCGACGTTCTGCCGCACGGTCAGCCACGGAAACAGCGTGTAGCTCTGGAACACCATCCCGCGATCCGCGCCGGGGCCTTGCACTTGGTGACCGCCGACGTAGATCTCGCCGGAGGTCGGCTCGGCCAGCCCGGCGGTGAGGTACAGCAGGCTCGACTTGCCGCAACCCGACGGCCCGACCAGTACCGCGAACTGCTGATCCGGCACTTCGAACGACACTTCCTCCAGCGCAGTGAATGTACCGCCGCCGGGTTTGGTGTAACGCAGGCTGACCTTGTCCACCTGCAACCTTGGCGCGGCGAGGGCCGGTGCAGCAACCGGCTCGATGAAACGACGGTTGGCAGCGGTTACTGAGCCCATGCGGCAATCCTCAAACGCAAGAAGCGGAACAGTTGATCGGTGACCAGGCCGAGCAGGCCGATGATCGCGATGGCGAGAAAAATCACATCCACCTGAAAGCCGCGCATGGCCTTGAGGCTCAAGTAACCGAGGCCGCTCGATGCGGCGACCAGTTCGGCGACCACCAGATACGTCCAGGCCCAGCCCATGGTCACCCGCAAGGTGTCGAGCACGCCGGGCAACGACGCCGGGGCGATCACATGCAGCACCGCGTCACGCCGGTTGGAGCCGAGGGTGTAGGAGGCGTTGATCAGGTCCTTGGAAATGCCCTTGGACACGTCCGCGATCATCACCAGTTGCTGGAAGAACACACCGAAAATGATCACCGACACACGCTGTTCCAGACCGATGCCGATCCACAGGATGAACAGCGGCACGAACGAAGTCACCGGCAGGTAGCGGATGAAGTTGACCAGAGGTTCGAGGAACGCCTGGACGATGCGGAAGCTGCCCATCAACAACCCCAGCGGCACCGCCACCAGCGACGACACAATGAAACCGACCATCACCACTTCGACACTGGCCCAGACATGCTGGCCGAGGGTGCCGTCGCGGCTCAGGCGCACGGCGGCTTCGACCACCGCGCCGGGTGTCGGCAGGAACATCCCCGGCACGATGCCGCCATAGGACAACCCGGCCCACAGGCCGACCAGCAACACCCAGGCCAGACCGCTGGCGCTCCACACCACCGGCACCGGCAACCCGGTCTTCGGCGTGATGCAGCGGCTCAGCCATGAATTGCGCTTGAACATGACCAGTCTCCTAGAGCGGGCTGACGAAACGGTTATCCACCAGATCGTCGTTGCTGACGTTGTAGGGCTTGCCCTGCAATTCGCTGGCGGTTTCGTTGGCCAGCTTGATCAGCGGTGCGCTGTCACCCGGCTTGCCCGGCGAGCCAAGCAGTTTTTCGCTCATGGCCTGATCGTAGAAGCGCACGCCTTGCGCGGCGGCGGCCAGTTCCTTCGGATCGGACAGGTAACCGCCGACGCCCTTGGCCATGATTTCGTAGGCTTTCTGTGGATGGTCCTTGGTGTACTGCACCGCTTTGTAGAGGCCGGCAACCAGCGCCTTGACGTCTTCCGGCTGCTTCTCGATCACCGTGCAGTTGAGCGCCACCACATCGACGATCACCCCCGGCGTACTGCTGCTGTCGATCAGCACCTTGCCCTGCTGCTTGTCGCGCACCATCGACAGATGCGGCTCCCAGGTCACGGCGGCCGGCACGCGACCGGCGATGAACGCGGTGGCGGCATCGTCGGCGGTCATGTTCTGCACGGTGATGTCGCTCATGCTCATGCCGTTCTTTTTCAGCAGGTACGAGAGCCAGAACTGCGAGGTCGACCCTTCGTTGACGGCCACGGCCTGGCCCTTGAGTTCCTGCAGGCTCTTCACGTTTTTGCCGACCAGCACGCCGTCGCCGCCATGGCTGTCATCCAGCGCGGCCACGGCCTTGAAGCAGAACTGCGGACGGTACTTGAGCACTTCGTCGATGGTCGAGGCCGAGCCGGACAATTGCCCGGACGCCTGGGCGGCCATGTACATCGAGGCTTCTTCGACCACCGGCAATTCGACGGTCAGGCCGTTTTCCTTGAAGTAGCCCAGATCCTGAGCCAGATACAGGGTGCCGTAACCGACCCACGTGGTGTGGCCGATCGACAAGGTGCCGGCCTGCGCGGCGGTGACTGAAAGGGCGGAAATCGCCAGAGGACATGCAAGACGGGTAAACAAGGACTTGTTCATGGAGCACTCCCAACGCTGTTGATTTAGTTGTCATGGGCAGTACGGCCAGCCGTGGTGTCGCGATTGCACGCTGCGGTCTCTGCTGGACTCTGGCGGGCAATGCCTTGGCTGGCGAAATCGATGTTGACCCAGGCTCGGCGTCAGGAAAACGAGGAAATAGTTAGACGCGAACGATGAAAAAACTGGGTAGTGCGCACCGCGAAAGGGCGCGTCGGGCGGGGGTGCACGGAGGGGGTGCAAGGCAGATAAAACGATGTTGAATCGGCTGACGCAAATCGCGAGCAAGCTCGCTCCCACAGGAACCGGTATCGTTCATAAATTTTGTGAACGACTGATAAACCTGTGGGAGCGAGCTTGCTCGCGAAGGGGCTCTTGAGCCTTACGAATATCTCAGAGCCGACCGTATTCCTGCGCCGTACGATCAACCGCTTTCAGGGTCTTGCCCACCAACTCGTCAATCTCTTCACGGCTGGCAATCAACGCCGGCGCCATGATCATCCGCCCCAGCGTCGAGCGAATGATCACCCCCTCCTCAAAACCAATCGTGCGGCAGCGCCAGGCGATGTCGTTCTCATTGGCGAAGCGCTTGCGCGTAGCCTTGTCCTCGGCCAGTTGCAGCGCCGCAACCATGCCCGTGCCCTGGATATCGCCCACCAACGGGTGATTGCCGAACACCTCGCGCAGGCACTGTTGCAGGTACGGGCCGATGTCGTCCTTGACCCGTGTCACCACACCTTCATCGCGCAATGCCTTGAGGTTGGCAATCGCCACCGCTGCCGCCACCGGGTGCCCGGAATAGGTCAGGCCATGGGCGAACACACCGCCCTGCTCCACCAGCACGTCAGCCATTTTCTTCGACAGGATCAAGCCACCCATCGGGATGTAACCGGAGGTCAGACCCTTGGCGATGGACAGGGTGTCCGGCTCGAAACCGAAGTATTCGTGGGCGAACCACTCACCGGTGCGACCAAAGCCGCCAATCACTTCATCAGCGCACAACAGCACGTCGTATTTACGGCAGATACGCTGGATTTCCGGCCAGTAGCTTTCCGGCGGGAAGATCATCCCGCCCGCGCCCTGGAACGGTTCGGCGATGAACCCGGCGACCTTGTCGGCGCCCAGTTCGAGGATCTTCGCTTCCAGTTGCTGCGCTGCCCGCAGACCGAATTCCGCCGGGGTCAGATTGCCTTCGTGGGCGAAGAAGTACGGCTCGTCAATGTGCGCGATGTCGGGAATCATCCCGCCCATTTCGTGCATGAACTTCATGCCGCCGAGGGCCGTCGCGGCCAGGGTCGAACCGTGATAGCCGTTCCAGCGGCCGATCATGATTTTCTTCTCGGGCTTGCCCAGCACCTGCCAGTAACGGCGCACGGTACGGATCAGCACCTCGTTGGCCTCGGAGCCGGAGTTGGTGTAGATCGCGTGGCTGTAGTGCCCCGGCAGCAGGCTGAACAGCAGCTCGGACAGCTCGATCACCTGCGGGTGGGTGGTGTGGAAAAACATGTTGTAGTACGG
This sequence comes from Pseudomonas koreensis, assembly GCF_025447595.1. Classification (GTDB taxonomy): domain Bacteria; phylum Pseudomonadota; class Gammaproteobacteria; order Pseudomonadales; family Pseudomonadaceae; genus Aquipseudomonas; species Aquipseudomonas koreensis_H. The sequence continues at coordinate 104,235 of NZ_JAOEJU010000006.1, forward strand.
CAACTGCTCCAGTTGCCGGCTTGCGGCGGCGTTCAGATCCTTGCGCCCGTAACCGAGGTTGGTGCACCACAGCCCGGACATTCCGTCGAGGTAACGTCGACCGTCGTTGTCCCACAGGTGCAGGCGGTCACCGCGCACCATCACCCGTGGGCCTTCGTCGTTGAGGGCCTTCTGGTCGACGAACGCATGAATGTGGTGCGCTGCATCGGCGGCCTGGTAGTCGCGGGTTTCACGTGAGGTGGTCATCGCCGGATCTCCTTTCTTGTTGTGAGCGGCTGTCATGAGCGCAGTTGAAACCAGGTGGTTTTCAACTGGGTGTACTTGTCGAACGAGTGCAGCGACAGATCGCGGCCGAAACCGGACTGCTTGCCACCGCCGAACGGCACGGTCACATCCAGCGCATCGACGCTGTTGACTGACACCGTACCGGCTCGCAATTGCCGCGCCACCCGGTGCGCGCGGTGCAGATCATCGGTCCACAGCGACGCCGCCAGACCGTAGACGCTGTCGTTGGCCAGTTGCAAGGCGTGGGCCTCGTCATCGAACGGAATCACCGCCAGCACCGGGCCGAACACCTCTTCGCGAAACAGGGTCATGTGCGGCTGCACGTCGGTGAAAATCGTCGGCTGAACGAAGTTGTCCGAGCCGTTGAAACTCAGCTGCCGCCCGCCGCAGGCGCGGGTCGCGCCTTCGCGTTCGGCCTGATGGATGAAACGCAGAATGCTTTCAGTCTGACGGGTGTCGACTATCGCCCCGGCCGCACTCGCCGGATCCAGCGGATCGCCCGGCTGCCAGCGTTCGGCCTGAGCTTTCAGCCGCTCGACGAACTCGTCATGAATCGAGCGTTCCACCAGCAATCGCGAATTGGCCGAGCAGACTTCGCCCTGATTGAAGAAGATCCCGAACGCGGCTTTCTGCGCCGCCAGATCCAGATCCTTGCAGTCGGCGAACACCAGATTGGCGCTCTTGCCGCCGCACTCCAGCCACACCTGCTTGAGGTTCGACTGCGCGGAGTACTGCATGAAATATTTGCCGACCTGCGTCGAGCCGGTGAACACCAGACAATCGACATCCGGGTGCAGGCCCAAGGCTTTGCCGGCCTGTTCGCCAAGCCCCGGCAACACGTTAAGCACACCGGCCGGCAGCCCGGCTTCCAGCGCCAGCTCGGCCAGACGCAACGCGGAAAACGGTGATTGCTCGGCGGGTTTGAGAATGACCGAGTTGCCCGCCGCCAGCGCCGGGGCGAGTTTCCACGCGGCCATGTCCAGCGGGAAGTTCCAAGGCACCACGGCGGCGACCACGCCCAGCGCTTCGCGGGTGATAGTCGCCAGCACGTTGGACGCGCTTGGCGCGACCTGATCGTAGAGCTTGTCGAGGCTTTCGGCGTACCAGCGGAACACCCCGGCGGCGCCCGGCACGTCGATGTTGTAGGCGTCCATCACCGGTTTGCCCATGTTCAGCGAATCGAGCAGCGCCAGTTCTTCGCGATGGGCCAGAATCAGATCCGCCAGCCGCAGCAGCACTTGCTTGCGCTCGGTGGGCGAACGCCCGGCCCAGGTGCCGGCCTCGAACACCTGCCGCGCATTGCGCACCGCCGCGTCGACATCTTCTTCACCGCACGCGGCGACGTTTGCCAGCCGCTGGCCGGTGGCCGGGTTGATCGCGGCAAAGGTCTGCCCCGACTGCGCCGCACACAGCTTGCCGTCGATCACGGCCTGGTACGGATAGCTCAATTCAGCGGCCTTGCGCTGCCAGTCTGCAAGCTCGAACACGGTGGTTGCTCCTTGGACTTTTATTCTTTTGTGAACAGTGCGCAGTGATAGTCGCTCAGGCCCGTGCGCGCTAAAACCAGTAAAAATGTCTTCGCAGACAATAAAAAAGGTAACCAGCCGATGGCCCCCTCGCGCGCGTATGGGGCTATTGTTCAGGGACAAAAAAACCGCCGACAGAACGGAGGCCGGCGGCTTACAAATTGCTTGGATGTGAAATCCGTTCGCTTTGAGGTTCACCGTGGCCGCTTACAACCTGCGTCAGTTGAAATACTTCATCACCACCGTCGAATGCGGCAGCGTCGCCGAAGCGTCGCGCAAGCTGTACATCGCACAACCGGCGATTTCCACGGCGATCAAGGGGCTGGAAGACAGCTTCGGCGTGCAACTGCTGATCCGTCACCACGCTCAGGGCGTGTCGCTGACACCCAGCGGCGCGCGTTTTTTCCGCAAGGCCCAGGAACTGCTGCGCATGGCCAAGGAGTTCGAACAGAACGCCCTCGCCGACAACGACGTGGTGGCCGGGCAGATCGATATCGGCTGTTTCGAAACGGTCGCGCCGCTGTACCTGCCGCAGCTGATTGCCGGCTTCTCGGCACTGTATCCGGGGGTGAAGATCCGCATCCGCGACGGCGAACAACAGGAACTGGTCCAAGGCCTGACCTCGGGCACCTTCGATCTGGCGATCCTGTACAAGCACGACCTCGACGCCACCATCGAAACCGAACCTCTGATGCCGGCCCAACGGCCTTACGCCCTGCTGCCGGCCGATCACCGCTTCGCCCAACTCAAGCAGGTGTCGCTGCGGGACTTGTGCCTGGAACCGATGATCCTGCTCGACGTACAACCGAGCCGCACCTACTTCGTCAGCCTGTTCGAAGAGCTCGGGTTGTCACCGCGAATCGAGTTCAGCTCGCCATCGATCGAAATGGTGCGCGGCATGGTCGGCCAGGGTTTCGGCTTCTCGATCCTGGTCACCCGCCCGCACTCGGAATGCACCTACGACGGCAAGAAAGTCGTGTGCGTGGACATCGTCGAAGACGTTACCGGCTCAGGCCTCGTGGCCGCGTGGCTCAAACGCGGACAGCTGACCAAACCGGCGCAGTTGTTTGCTGATTATTGTCGGGAGCAGCTGACGGCCAAGGCCAGTCACTGACCCTCACGTACCTCGTGGTTTGGCCCGGGCAGTGGCTTCAGCCACCAGCGGATCATCCGGCCAATAGTGCTTCGGATACCGCCCCTTAAGATCCTTCTTCACCTCGGCATAAGTGCTGCGCCAGAAGTTGGCCAGATCCTGCGTTACCTGCACCGGCCGCCGTGCGGGTGACAGCAGGTGCAGTTTGACCACTTGCCGGCCGCCGGCGATGCGTGGTGTGTCGGCGAGGCCGAACAACTCCTGCAAGCGCACCGCGAGAATCGGTGGCTGCTCGCTGTAGTCGAGGCGAATCGACGAGCCCGACGGCACGCTCAGGTGATGCGGCGCCTGTTCATCAAGCTGTTGCGGCAGCGGCCATGGCAGCAGATTGCGCACGATGCTCGACAGGTCGAGGTTGGCGAAATGGCTGAGGCGCGAGACTTTGCCCAGATACGGCATCAGCCAGTCTTCGAGGGTTTTCAGCAGCGTGGCGTCGCTGACATCCGGCCATTGGCTTTCGCCCTTGGCGTCCAGATCGAGCTGGCGCAACAACGCGACTCGCGCCTGCCACTGGCGTAGCTCCGGGGTCCACGGCAACAGTTCCAGACCCTTGCGGCGCACCAGATTGACCAGCGCCTGACTACGGGCGCTTTCGTCGAGACCGGTCAGCGGCTCGCGGCTGAGGATCAGTTCGCCAACCTTGCGTTGGCGCTCGGCGCGCAATACGCCTTCGCGTTCGTCCCAGTCCAGTTGATCGACGTTATGCACCTGTTCGGCCAGCACCGAATCGAACAGCGCCGGATCGAAATCCGCCGCCAGATAAATCCGCTCTTCGCGCTGACCTTGGCGGCTGCCGAGGTCGGCGATGACGATCCACGGCTCTTTCATCAGGCTGTCGGCTTCGGCGAACAGCGCCGCGCGGCCGTTGGCCAGTCGATATTCGGCACCACCGGCACGCCGCTGCTGAGCGACGCGATCCGGGTAAGCCAGCGCCAGCAAGGCGCCGAGCCAACGTGGGTGATCCGGGTCGGCGACCGGCTCGCTCGCCTTACCGCGAAGGTAACCGCGATATTGCCGCGCCAGTTGCCGGGCACGCTGCACACCGCCCTGGGCACCACGGGCCGCGCGTTCTTCGCCGGACAGCAGCACCAGACGACTGTGCAGATCCGCCCCGGCGCCGCGCAAAATATCGCGCTCGCCGAGCAACGCGGCGACGTCGCACGCCATGTTCGCCAGCCCAAGTGCCTGACCGCGCAAAAGCAAATGAGCGATCCGCGGGTGCGCCGGCAATTCAGCCATGGCCTGACCATGGCGATTCAGGCTTTCGCCGTCCAGCGCACCGAGGCGCTGCAACAAATCCTGAGCCTGCGCGTAAGCGGCGGCAGGCGGCACGTCGAGCCAGATCAGATCACTCGGCGCCACGCCCCAGCGACCGAGTTGCAAAGCCAGGCCAGCCAGATCCGCCGAGAGGATTTCCGCGCTGCCATAAGCCGCCAGCTGTTCATGCTGATCCTGCGACCACAGCCGATAACACACGCCCGGCTCCAGACGCCCGGCCCGACCCGCACGCTGAGTAGCGCTGGCTTTGGAGATGCGTTGAGTGTCGAGGCGAGTCATGCCGCTGCCCGGATCAAAACGCGGCACCCGCGCCAGCCCGGCGTCGATCACCACGCGCACGCCGTTGATGGTCAGGCTGGTCTCGGCGATGTTGGTGGCCAGCACCACTTTGCGCTGGCCCGCCGGGGCCGGGTCGATGGCGGCGCGTTGGGCATTCAGGTCGAGTTCGCCGTGCAGCGGGCAGAGCAAGACGTCGCTGCGCTCGCCGATGGCGTCCGCCAATTGCTGATGGACACGCCGGATTTCCGCCTGCCCCGGCAGAAACACCAACAGGCTGCCGGTTTCATCGTGCAGGGCTTCGAGCACCGTTTGCGTGACGCGTTGATCGATGTATTCGCCGGGCTGGAACGGCCGACCCCAGCGCATCGTCACCGGGAACATCCGGCCTTCGCTGCGCAGGATCGGCGCATCGTCGAGCAACCCGGCCAGACGTTCGCCTTCAAGAGTGGCGGACATCAGCAGAATCTTCAGTGGTTGTTCAGCTCGAAACAGCTCGCGACCGTTCAGACTGAGGGCCAGCGCCAGATCGGCGTCGAGGCTGCGTTCGTGGAATTCGTCGAAGATCAGCAGGCCCACGCCTTCCAGCGCCGGGTCGTCCTGCAAACGCCGGGTGAGGATGCCTTCGGTGACCACCTCGATGCGGGTGTTGGGGCCGACCTTGCTGTCGAGGCGGATGCGATAACCGACGGTTTCACCGACCTTCTCGCCCAGCTCGCTGGCCAGCCGTTCCGCCGCTGCGCGCGCGGCCAGTCGACGGGGTTCGAGCATGAGAATGGTCTGCCCGTTCAGCCACGCTTCATTGAGCAGGGCCAAGGGCACGCGGGTGGTTTTACCGGCGCCGGGCGGTGCTTCGAGCACAGCTTCGTGGCGTGTCGCCAACGCTTCACGCAGGGCGGGTAAAACTTCATCGATCGGCAAAGAAATCATGCTGGCTCCCAAACAGAGCCGCGAGTATAACGGCGAACTGCTGAGCGTTCGTCAGGGTCTTAACTTCACACGATGACGCTTCGTTAATAGATGACTCAGGAGATTCCCATGCGCTTACCTTTTCGCCTGATCGGCGGTGTACTGGTTGCCACCCTGCTCACCCAGATCACTGCGTGCGGTTCGATTTTCTATCCCGACCGGCGCGGCCAGATCGACGGCAAGATCGACCCGGCGATTGCCGTGCTCGATGCCGTGGGCCTGTTGTTCTACATCCTTCCCGGAGTGATCGCGTTTGCCGTGGATTTCGCCACCGGGGCGATCTATTTCGAACCGGGCCACACGGCGCAAGTCGATCCGGCCAAGCTCAAGCAAGCCATCGGCCCGGACGGCCAGGTCGATAACCTCAAGTTGCAGGCTATTCTCGAGACTGAGCTGGGCCGCAATCTGCCGCTGGACGACCCGCGCCTGATCCAGCACAAGGGCAGCACCCAGCAACTGGCGATGTTCGGCCTTCAACCTGCCGCATAAGGAATTGACGCACCCATGACCACAAGCACCGAACACGCCCGCCTGCTGCGGCTGGCGACCCGCGCCTCGGTGGCGGTGGCCTGTACGCTGATCATCGCCAAAGCCATCGCCTGGTGGCTGAGCGGTTCGGTGAGCATGCTCGCCGGCCTCACCGACTCGGCCCTCGATGGCGTCACCTCGTTGCTCAATCTGCTGGCGGTGCATTACGCGCTGCGCCCGGCGGATGACGATCACCGTTATGGTCATGGCAAGGCCGAGTCGCTGGCGGGCATGGCGCAGGCGTTGTTCATTGGTGGCAGTGCGGTGCTGATCGCGTTTCAGGCTTATGAGCGTTTGAATAATCCCGAGCCGCTTGGCGCGCCTTGGCTGAGCATCGGGGTGATCGTGTTTTCCCTGTTGCTGACGGCGGCGCTGTTGATGCTGCAGCATCGGGTGATCAAGCAGACCGGCTCCAACGCCGTGCGGGCGGATTCACTGCATTACCGTTCGGACCTGTTGCTCAACGGCAGCATTCTGATTGCGCTGGTGTTGGCCGGATTGGGTTTCGATCAGCTGGATGCGTGGTTCGGTCTGGGGATCGCGGCATACATTCTGTGGAGCGCGATCCAGATCGCCCGGGAAAGCTTTTCGGTGCTGATGGATGAAGAGCTGCCGACGGATGTCAGTCAGCACATGCTCGAACTGGCGTGCGGCGTGCCTGGCGTGTTGGGCGCGCATGATTTGCGCACGCGTATTTCCGGCAATCACTGGTTCGTGCAGTTGCACCTGGAATTGCCGGGGGAACTGACGCTGTCAGTCGCCCATGGCATCAGTGATCAGGCAGCAGATGCGATTCACAAAGCCTACCCACGGGCCGAAGTGCTGGTGCACGCCGACCCGCAGGAAGTGGTCAAAGCCGCCCGGGCTCAGTAGTTGACCTGATAACCGCGACTGCTCAGGCAATTGCCCTGAGCCTGGCGGTAGGCCTGCACCACTTCGGGCGCCGGCTGGTAGGTCGCGGTGCGCGGATTGAAGCCGCTCTGCTGCACCGCGTACTGATAGCACTCATAGCCATCGCGCTGAACCTGTTCCGGTGACTGACCATTGGCCGGATAGGCTTCCACGTCATAGCCATTGCCGGTCGGCTGCGATGGCTGCTGTACCGGCGGCTCGACCACCACGTAATCCTGGGTCGCTTCCTGATAGGCGTAGTACGAACCGGCGGCGAGGAATAGCAGCGAACCGCCGATCCACACTTCCCGAGCGTAATCCGGCAGGTACTGGATGCGAATCCCGCGTGGCGGCTGAACCACGATGTAGCGCGGGCCTTGCGGGCGATACCAGTAGCCGCCGGAGTAGAAATAATCCTGTCCGCGATACGGCACGCGGTAGTCGCGATCCGGGAAACGGTCGATCACATGGCCCGGCCGGTACTGCGGGCCAGGGCCCCAACCATTGCCATGCCCATCGGGACGACCCGGCCAGCGGTTGTCGTTGGGACGGTTGCCGGTCTGCCAGTTCTGGTGATAGCCGTTTTGCGGACGCTCGTCGCGGTAGTAACCCTGACGGGGTTCTTGGGTCTGGTGCACGGTGTCGGGGCGTGGCTGGATCGGCAGGTCATTGGCCGGCAGTTGCGGCGGCGGTGGCGGCTGGCGCACCGGGTTGGGGTTGTACGCCGGACGCGGCTGGTTCTGGTTCTGCCACTGGCCGTTGTTCGGTTGGCCGTGGTTCTGCTGGCCGTTGTGCTCGAACTGGCGGCTGTTGTCGCCACGAATGATGTCGTTGTTCTGCCGCTGCGGATTGTTCTGGCCGTGCTGCTGATCACCGCCGCCATGCCCCTGATTGTTGCCCTGATGCTCCGGCCCGCGTCCGCCGCCGTCGGGGCCACGATTCTGCGGCTCATCCGCCAGCGCTTGCGCACCGACACTCACACACAGCAAACCAACACTGGCCAGACGCCAGATGCGCGACTTCATGAAATTCCTCACTGCGGACTAGAGACTGAAATTAAGAGGGCGTGTAGCTAAGACCGGGGATGGGCACACCGGGTTCTGCTACAGGTTATCAGTCACGTCATTTATTTATTGAGCGAGATGGCCAAATCGCGGGCAAGAAAAAAGGGAGACCCGTCGGCCTCCCTTCTAGAGAACTTCGTCCTGGCTCGACGCTTTTGACGTCGGCTCACCTCACGCCGTCTTCTGGACAGTGTGCAGCTCGGGGGCCGGCACAACCCCGGTGGGGGTGGCGGCCGCGGCAGGCCGGATTGGGCGGGCCGCGTGGACTGTGTTACCGAGCAGTGATTCTGGTGATAAGAATAGGCCCGGAGCCGCGACAGATGATTGCGAAGATTGCTCAAATAAACATCACTTGCGCAATTTTTAACCCTGGATAGATAATCCGCCGCAATAGTTAAGACAAAGGATCGTTTGATGAGCAAACTCGACCGTTACGACCTCAGTATTTTGGCGGAATTGCAGCGCGACGCCCGCATCTCCAACCAGGAACTGGCCGAGCGCATCGGTCTGTCGCCCTCCCCGTGCTCGCGCCGGGTCAAGCAACTGGAGGACGACGGCTACATTTCCCGCCAGGTCGCCCTGCTCGATCGCAAGATGCTCGGCCTGAGCCTGACCGCCTACGTGCTGATCGGCATGGACCGGCACACGCCGGAGCGTTTCGAGAACTTCGAAGCGGCGATCCGTACCTTGCCGCAAGTGCTGGAATGCAGCCTTGTGACTGGCGTGGATGCCGACTATCAGCTGAAAGTGGTGGTGCCGGACATGGATCACTATCAGAAGCTGCTGTTGGGGCACCTGACCCGGATCGAAGGCGTGACCAGCGTGCGCTCGAGTTTTGTGCTGAATCAGGTGCTCAACAGCACGGAATTGCCGCTGACTCATCTGCGCAGCTGAAACCGCCTTCGCGAGCAAGTCGAATCGTCGCACCGTCGCTCCCACATTTGAAATGCATTCCCTGTGGGAGCGAGCTTGCTCGCGAAGAAGCCGGTGCAGGCGACGAATGACTGCGGCACACCGACGCAGGTCAATGCTGCGTCGTTCGCCGCTGGCGTATACTCCCGGCCGCCCTTTCAGCCGCGCAGCGCCGGAGATGCCCGATGGATCCAGCAGTATTTGAAGAGTGGATGATGACCGGTCTGGTCAGCATCCTGATCATTTTCATGGGTTTCATCGTCTGGGATCTGGCGAAGAAGTCCAAGGCCGGGCGCTTTGGCTCGTTCATTCTGTTCTTCGTGCTGGGCCTGGGCGTGGCCGCGTTCATCATCAAAAGCGTGGTGATCGGCCTGATCGAGTCCGGCGCCTTATAAGCGCGCCGGCACTTCCTTCCACTGGCCCTGATCGAGCCCTTCGATCGTCCAGTCTCCGATCCTGACCCGCACCAGCCGCAACGTCGGCAGCCCGACCGCCGCCGTCATCCGCCGCACCTGACGGTTACGTCCTTCGCGAATCACCAGCTCCAGCCAGGTTGTCGGAATCGTTGCGCGAAAGCGTACCGGCGGATTGCGCGGCCACAGCTCGGGCTCATCCAGTTGCCGGGCTTCGGCAGGCAGGGTCATGCCGTCATTCAATTCAACGCCGTCGCGCAGGCGCTGCAACTGCTCGGCCGTCGGCACGCCTTCGACCTGCACCCAATAGGTTTTCGCCAGTTTGTGCTTCGGGTCGGCGATCCGCGCCTGCAACTGGCCGTCGTTGGTCAGCAGCAGCAAACCTTCACTGTCGCGATCCAGCCGTCCGGCCGGGTAGATGCCCGGAATGTCGATGTAATCCTTGAGCGTCGCCCGCCCCTCGCCGTCGCTGAATTGCGTCAGTACATCGAACGGTTTGTTGAACAGGATCAGCTTCGGCTCGGCCGGCGGCGCCTTGGCGACACGACGCGGGGCTGAAGAGGATGGCTTCGCGCCGGGGCGGCGGGAAGGTGGACGTTGGGGACGTGACATGGGCAAAACAACATCTAACGGTCGGGGCTGACAATGCTAGTGCCCCGACCGCCAAATGACCACGACAAACCGTTAGCGGAATGGCGGCTCGTCGAAGCTGCGCAGTTTGCGCGAGTGCAGCGAGTTGAGTTCGGTGCGCAGCAGATCCACCGCTTCGATGCCGATCTTCAAGTGCTGACTGACTGCACGCTCGTAGAACGCGTTGGCCGAACCCGGCAGCTTGATTTCACTGTGCAGCGGCTTGTCCGAAACGCACAGCAACGTACCGTACGGCACTCGCAGGCGATAACCCTGGGCGGCGATGGTGCCGCTTTCCATGTCCACGGCCACGGCGCGGGACAGGTTGATCAACGGTCGCTCTTGGGCCCAGCGCAGTTCCCAGTTACGGTCGTCGTAGGTCAGCACGGTGCCGGTGCGCAGGCGTTTCTTCAGTTCTTCGCCTTTTTCGCCGGTGATGTTGGCCGCTGCTTGCTGTAATGCAAGCTGCACTTCGGCCAGCGCCGGGATCGGAATGTTCGGCGGCACCACCCGGTCGAGAATCCCGTCGCGACGCATGTAGGCGTGAGCCAGCACATAGTCGCCGATGGTTTGAGACTGACGCAGGCCGCCGCAGTGACCGATCATCAGCCAGCAATGCGGACGCAGTACCGCCAGGTGATCGGTGATGTTCTTGGCGTTGGACGGGCCGACGCCGATGTTCACCAGAGTCACGCCGTGGCCATCGCTGGCGATCAGGTGGTAGGCCGGCATCTGGTAGCGGTGCCAGACCACGCCGGCCGCAATCGCCGAGGCTTCGCCGTGATCCATGCCCTTTTCGATGATCACGTTGCCCGGCAACACCATGCGCACAAAACGCGGATCGCGGCGCAGTTGTTCCAGGCCATGGACAATGAACTGGTCGACATAACGGTGGTAGTTGGTCAGCAGAATCCACGGCTGCACATGGCGCCAGTCACTGCCGGTGTAATGCACCAGACGACGCAGCGAGAAGTCGACGCGCGCGGCGTCAAACAGCGCCAGCGGCAGAGGATCCGTGTTTTCCCAATCGTAGAGACCGTCGGCGATGCCATCGGTGGCGGCGGACAGGTCGGTACTCGGGAACACCCGCGCCAGCACGGCGGCGGTGACGCCGGAGCCGGCCAGTTCATCGCCCTGCTCGACCACGTACGGGTATGGAATGTTCTGCTCGCTGACGCCGACTTCGACGGTCACGGTGAAGTCATGCATCAGCGGCGTGAGCTGTTCCAGCAGGTATTTGCGAAACGCCGCCGGGTGGGTGACGGTCACGCTGTAGGTGCCCGGCAACTGGACTTTGGCGTAAGCGCGGGTGGTCTGCGGGACTTCGCCCTGGCAGTGGTAGGTCAGACGCAGTTCGGGATAACGGAACAGGGCACGTTGCTCGGCGTCGGGCTCGACGCGATCCTTGAGATAACGCTTGAGCGCCGAGTTCAGCGCCGTGGTGGCACGCTCATGTAGCTCGGCGAGACGATCCACGGCCTGTTCGGCGGTTTGAACGACAATAAACGCTTCGGTCACGATCAGCTTCCTGTGTTCTGACTTGCAGGGCTTCATCTTGCCTGCATCGTGGCGTCACGGAAACAGTGGCGTTGTGGGTTCACCCTAATCATTCAAACAATGAAGATCCCTGTGGGAGCGAGCTTGCTCGCGATAGCGGTATGTCAGCCACCCTCTACTTAACTGAACTACCGCTTTCGCGAGCAAGCTCGCTCCCACAAGGTTTCGTATTGTTCAAAAAACAGGTTCAGAAACCTTGCGGCGTAGAGCGGGCGACGATGGCTTCGACATCAAGCCCGCGTGGCAAGGCGCCGTAAGCGCGGCCACCACCACTCAGGCGACTGGCGATAAAGGCATCGCTGACCGCTGAATTCCCGGCCTCCAGCAGCAGCTTCGCTTGCAACCCGAGGGCGATGTCTTCAGTCAGTTGCCGCGCGCGGTACTGGATGTCGCTGGTGTCCTTGAACTGCGCCTGCAACTGCTGAATGTGCGCGGCCAGTCGCTTGTCGCCGTGGCCGTCGCCCAACTCGCTGAACAAAACATCGAGTACGCCCGGCTCTTTCGACAAGGCACGCAACACATCAAGGCATTGCACGTTGCCGGAGCCTTCCCACGTCGAGTTCACCGGCGCTTCGCGGTACAGGCGCGGCAGGATGCTGTCCTCGACATACCCGGCGCCGCCCATGCATTCGGCGGCTTCGTTGATCATCGCGGGCGCGCGTTTGCAGATCCAGTACTTGCCCACCGCCGTCACCAGCCGGGCGAACTGCGCTTCATGGCGATCGTCCAGATGATCCAGCGCTTTGCCCATGCGCAGGCTCAATGCAAGCGCGGCTTCGCTTTCCAGCGCCAGATCGGCCAGCACGTTCTGCATCAGAGGTTGTTCGCTGAGCCGTTTGCCGCCGACCTTGCGATGTGCGCAGTGATGGCTGGCCTGGGTCAGCGCCTGACGCATCAGCGAGCTGGAACCGACCATGCAGTCGAAACGGGTCATGGCCACCATCTCGATGATGGTCGGCACGCCGCGCCCTTCTTCGCCGACCATCCACGCCAGCGCGCCTCGGAACTCCACTTCGCTGGAGGCGTTGGACTGGTTGCCGAGTTTGTTTTTCAGACGCTGGATGTAGAACTGATTGCGCGTGTCGTCCGGGCGATGGCGCGGCAGCAGGAAACAGGTCAGGCCCTTGTCAGTCTGCGCCAGCGTCAGGAACGCATCGCACATCGGCGCCGAACAGAACCACTTGTGTCCCACCAGTTCATAAGCCTGGCCCGGGCCGCTGGCGCCGACCGGATAGGCCTTGGTGGTGTTGGCCCGCACGTCGGTGCCGCCCTGTTTCTCGGTCATCGCCATGCCGATGGTCACGCCAGCCTTGTGGGCCATGCCGACATTGCGCGGGTCGTATTCGGTGGCGAGGATTTTCGGCAGCCACTGCTCGGCCAGATTCGGCTGCAAACGCATTGCGGGGACACTGGCGAAGGTCATGGTCAACGGGCAACCGCTGCCGGCCTCGGCCTGGCTGTGCAGATAGCTCATGGAAGCGCGGGCAACATGGGCGCCGTCCTGTGGATGAGCCCAGGGCAACGACGTCAGGCCATGTTCAATGGCGGTACGCATCAGCTCGTGATACGCCGGATGAAACTCCACCAGGTCGATGCGATGACCGTAGCGGTCATGGCTGGCGAACACCGGTTTGTTCTGGTTGGCGAGGAACCCGGCCTCCATCAGCGGCCCGCCGGCCAGCGCGCCGTAGGCATCGATCCGCGACTCGGCCCAGCCGGCACCGAACCGCCGCGACCACTCCTGCAGCGGCAGGTCGATGCGGTACAGGTTGCTGCCGTCCAGCGACGGTGGCTGGTTGGTGACTTCGTGGGTTTCGGCGAACTGATGCAGGTTCATGACGGGGCTCCTTGATCGGCCAGAGCTTCAGTTAAGCACCGCACCCGAACCGATCAAAGTGTCATATCGGCCTAAATGCCGGCGCTTTCACCCTGTCAGCAACTCAATACCCGCCGCTCCAGCGCAGCCTGCAAGTCCTCGAATTTCACCGGTTTGCTCAGGTAGTCGATCAACGCCCCTGTACCGCAATGCTCTCGCTCCGTAGCCAGCGCGGTCATGAACACCGGCATATGGGCACATCCGGGCAGGTCGCGGATCTGGCAACACAGCGAGGCCCCGTCGAGCGGTGGCAGCTGGCAATCGATCAGCACCGCATCGAACATTTCACGCTGCAGGTAATCGATGGCCGTCGCGCTGCTTTCAGCAGTACGCACGCGGAAACCGAGCTTGAGCAACATGCCGCGCATCACCAATTGATTGACGCTGTTGTCGTCCACCAGCAGCACGGTGCAATCCTGCGGCGCGCGCACGGTGTCACGGCTGAACGCAGGCACGGCTTCAACTTCCGGCAACTCAAACTCGACATCCAGTTGAAAACGGCTGCCGCGCCCTGGCTCGGAGCGGTGTGTGAGCTTGCCACCGAGCAATTCCACCAGTTGACGGCAGATCGCCAGACCGACGCCCAGCCCACCGTATTCGCGAGTCATCGAACCGTCGAGCTGGAAGAAGCGCTGATACATCGTGGCCTCGCCCAGATCGGTGAAACCGATGCCGGTGTCGATCACCGCGAAGGACAGTGCCAGCCGATTGTCTGTGGATGGCTTGCCGGTGACCCGCAAGGCGAGGCCACCGACGCGGGTGAACTTGATCGCGTTGTCCAGCAGGCACTCAAGGCATTGCGCGAGTTTGGCGCTGTCGCCATGCAGGCGATCCGGCAAGGTCGGCAGCACGTCGACCTTGAAGTCCAGCGACTTGCTCGAGGCGTTGCCATCGAACTGCACGCGCAGCGCCTCGACCACGGCCCGCAGGCTGAAACTGCCCGGCGTTGCTTTGAGCTTGCCGGCCTGCAATTCGGTCAGGGTCAGGATGCCGTTGACCATGCGCATCATGTCCCGCGCCGAACCGGCGGCGGTCTGCTGGTATTGCTCCAGTTCCGGGTCCAGTTCAACGGTCTGCATCAGCTCCAGCGAGCCGATCACACCGTTCATCGGCGTGCGCAGTTCGTGAGTGAGGGTCGCGAGGAACTCATCTTTGAGCTTGTTGCTGTGGGCCAGTTGCTGGTTGAGCACTTCGAGTTTCTGGCCAGCGTCGAACAGAGTCTGCGCCTGTTGTTCGCGCATCGCGTTGATGCGGTCGGCCAAGGCCAGCGACAGCAGCGCCACTTCGATGGCCGAACCGATCTGGCTGGCGTACATGGTCAGGAACACATTCGGCAGCAGGCCCAGCACCATCATGGTGTTGACGATGCCGCCGATCAGGAACGCCGACCAGGCAATGATGAAATAACGCGCCACCCGCAAACCGCGCCACCAGGCCAGGATCCCGGCGGCAAAGATCACCACGGTAAAGGTCAGCGCCAGCGTCGTGGCCAGGCGCAGGGCCAGGCCATAACTGGTCATCAACGACAAGCCAATCACCATGGCGCCGAAAGCGATCAGGGCCATCAGCAGGCGATCGAGCCAGCGGCTGTGGTTCCTGGTCTGCAGAAAACTGCGGGCGAACTGGCTGCCGAACAGCCCTGCGCAGCCGATGAAGAACGGTGTGGCGGCGTTGGCCCACCACGGGTTGTCCGGCCAGAAATACTCGACCGCCGCGCCATTGACCGACAACTGATAAAGACCGAACGAGGCGATATAGAAGATGTAATAGAGGTAACTGGTGTCGCGCACGCTGAGGTAGATGAACAGGTTGTAGACCAGCATCCCCAACAACACGCCATAAATGATCCCCAGCACATACAGGCGCACCGGCTGATCTTCGAGGTACGCGGTGCTCGACCACAATGTCACCGGCGCCTGGATCGAGCCTTCGCTGGACAGCTTCAGATAAACGGTTCGCTGCTGATCCGGCTTGAACGCCAGGTCGAACAGGTAATTGTTCTGACGGATCTCGCGACTGGCGAACGGCAAGGCGTCCCCTGTCTGCCGCACCAGACGGTAGTCACCGGCTGCATCGGGCAGATACAGATCCAGATGATCGAGCGGCGGATACGCCAGCTCCAGCAACCAGCTGCGCTGCGCCGCCGGATTGGTCGGGCGGTAATGCAGGTCGATCTTCAGCCAGAACGCCGAGCGCGAGTAACCGGCATTGAGCGTGGCTTTGTCATGGGGTTTGAAGTTTCCGGCGGCAGCTTGCGCGCGGACGTCGGCAATGCTCGCCTGACCGCTCGGGTCTTCGAACACTTGCAGGGATCGACCCAGCGGGAGGCTCTGGGTGAACTCGTCGAACTCGACGGCGCTTGCCAGGAGGGGCAAGCAGAACAGCAACATCAACAAATAGCGCATTGAAGCCCCAGCGTGGCTTGTCCGGTTGTGTCAGGAAGCCCCCCATTCCCTTTGAGATGACGTAAAACCGGTATTACCTGTTATTGGTTTGGATCCACTCTAGCATAGCCGTTGATGGCCATTGAGCACCATGGAAATTTTTCCGACAAAGGCTCTAGAACGGGCGTTCCAGAGCATAACGCCGAGCTAGAGCTGTTTGCTCGGTCAAATTGTGACAAGCGCTGCGGATCCGCTACCCGTGTTATCGGCCGAACGCTGCGCCACAACACCCGAAAAACAGGTTTGGTGGTAAGCTCGCGCACCATGAATATCTACAGCTCACGCCCCGTTGTCCTCTGTCTCTCCGGCCACGACCCCAGTGGTGGCGCCGGCCTGCAGGCAGATATCGAAGCCCTGCTCGCTCAGGGTTGCCATGCGGCTCCAGCCGTCACCGCCCTGACCGTGCAAGACACCGTCAACGTCACTGACTTTCGCGTCCTCGACCGTGAGTGGGTACTGGCCCAGGCCAATGCCGTGCTCAACGATTCCGAAGTCGCGGCAGTGAAACTGGGCATGCTCGGTTCCCTGGAAATGGTCGACACCGTCGTCGAACTGCTCCAGGCGCACCCGCACTTGCCAGTGGTCTGCGACCCGGTGCTGCGCGCCGGCGGTGGCGGACGCCTGGGCAAGGACGAAGTCGGCTACGCCATGCGCGAACGCCTGCTGCCGCTGTCGATCATCGCCACCCCCAACCTTCCCGAAGCCCGGATCCTCGCCGAACTGCCAGAAGGCACCGCGGACGAGTGCGCTGAAAAACTGTTGCCGTACATCAAGAATCTGCTGATCACCGGCGGTCACGGCGACGAAACCGAAATTCACAATCGTCTGTACAGCCGCGACGGCCTGCGCGAAACCTTCAAGTGCCAGCGTCTGCCGGGCAGCTATCACGGTTCCGGCTGCACCCTGGCCAGCACCCTCGCCGGCCGCCTGGCACTGGGCGAAAACCTCGCCAGCGCCGTGCGCACGGCACTGGATTACACCTGGCGCACCTTGCGCGATGCCGAACAGCTGGGCAAAGGCCAGTTCGTGCCGCGTCGCCTGCCGCTGGATTTCTGTTCCTGATGTTTCAAGCCTGAGGTCTGCGCGATGAAACTACGTGGCCTGTATGCCATCACCGACAGCCAGTTGCTGGCCGGCAAGTTTCTGTCCTACGTGGAGGCGGCGCTGGAAGGCGGCGTCACCCTGCTGCAATACCGCGACAAGAGCAGCGATGAAGCCCGTCGCCTTCGTGAGGCTGAAGCCCTGCGCGACCTGTGCGAACGCTACAAGACGCAACTGATCATCAACGATGACGCCGAACTGGCCGCACGCCTGAACGTCGGCGTACATCTGGGCCAGACCGACGGCCCGCTGTCGCCGACCCGCGCCCTGCTCGGCTCCAAAGCGATCATCGGTTCGACCTGCCACGCGCAGCTTGAACTGGCCGAACAGGCCGCCAAAGAAGGCGCGAGTTACGTCGCCTTCGGTCGCTTCTTCAATTCCAATACCAAACCCGGTGCACCGAGTTGCAGCCTCGATCTGCTCGACGAGGCCAAACGCACCCTGCACCTGCCGATCTGCGCGATTGGCGGCATCACCCTCGACAACGCCGCGCCGCTGGTGGCCCACGGTGTCGATCTGCTGGCCGTGGTCCATGGCCTGTTCGGCGCCGACAACACTGCCGAAGTGACCCGCCGCGCCCGCGCCTTCAACGAATTATTAAAAGTCTGAGAGCCCGATCATGTCTCGTTCCGAAACCCTGTTTGCCAACGCCCAGAAACACATTCCCGGTGGCGTGAACTCGCCGGTGCGCGCGTTCAAGAGCGTCGGCGGCACGCCGCTGTTCTTCAAGCACGCCGAAGGCGCCTACGTCACTGACGAAGACGACAAGCGTTATGTGGATTACGTCGGTTCCTGGGGCCCGATGATCCTCGGCCACAGCCACCCGGACGTGCTGGACGCGGTGCGCAACCAGTTGCAACACGGCCTGTCCTACGGCGCGCCGACCGCGATGGAAACCGAGATGGCCGACCTGGTTTGCTCGCTGGTGCCGTCGATGGAGATGGTGCGCATGGTCAGCTCCGGCACCGAAGCGACCATGAGTGCGATCCGTCTGGCCCGTGGTTTCACCGGCCGCGACAGCATCATCAAGTTCGAAGGCTGCTACCACGGTCACTCTGACAGCCTGCTAGTCAAGGCCGGTTCCGGCGCACTGACCCAGGGCGTGCCAAGCTCGGCCGGCGTACCGGCAGCGTTCGCCAAACACACCCTGACCCTGCCGTTCAACGACATCGACGCTGTTGAAAAAATGCTCGCCGAAGTCGGCCAGGACGTCGCGTGCATCATCGTCGAACCAGTGGCCGGCAACATGAACTGCGTACCGCCGGCGCCGGGCTTCCTCGAAGGCCTGCGCAGCCTGTGCGACAAGCACGGCGTGGTGCTGATTTTCGACGAAGTGATGACCGGTTTCCGCGTCGCCCTCGGCGGTGCCCAGGCTTACTACGGCGTGACTCCGGACCTGACCACCTTCGGCAAGATCATCGGTGGCGGCATGCCGGTAGGCTGCTTCGGCGGCAAGCGTTCGATCATGGAGCGCATCGCACCGCTCGGCCCGGTCTACCAGGCGGGCACCTTGTCGGGTAACCCGCTGGCGATGGCTGCTGGCCTGACCACCCTGCGCCTGATCAGCCGTCCTGGCTTCCACGCCGAGCTGACCGACTACACCACGCGCCTGCTCGACGGCCTGCAACAGCGCGCCGATGCCGCCGGCATTCCGTTCGTGACCACCCAGGCGGGCGGCATGTTCGGTCTGTACTTCAGCGGTGCCGACGACATTGTTACTTTTGAAGACGTAATGGCCAGCGATGCAGCGCTGTTCGGCCGCTTCTTCCACCTGATGCTGGAAGGTGGCGTGTACCTGGCACCGAGTGCCTTCGAAGCCGGTTTCACTTCGATCGCCCATGGCGAAGCGGAACTGAAACTGACGCTGGATGCCGCCGAACGCGCCTTCACCAAGTTGAAGTAAAACGCCCCACCGCTGACGTTGGCCATTGCCAGCGTCAGCGTTCTCCTACACCTCCGCGCTTTTTCCGACACTTCTGCCAAAAATCTCCCATAAAGTGGGCGATATATTTCCCGCGCAGCAGAAAATCGAGTAAAGACTTTGTAAGGATGGCCCTGCTTATTTCATAATGCGCGCTTATTGGATCCCTCGACGGGTCCGCGCGCCCTTCAGAGGTAAGTCGATTCCCATGAACCGCACCGGCCGCACCCTTGCCTTGGGCTGCCTGTTGCTCCTTCAGCCGCTGCTCGCACATGCACAAGCAGGCGGCAACTCGTTGTTGATCCCGGCGATGGGTCGCTGCACCCTCAATACTCAGCCGCAAGATGTCACGCAGGCCCTCGCCGCCTGCCAAAAGGCAGCGGATGAGGGGGATGCGCAAGCGCAATACGAGTTGGGTGAGTTCTATTACGACGGCAAGAATGCGCCGCGCGACCTCAATCAAGCCCTGAGCTATTTCGAAAAGGCCTCGCTGCAAGGCCACGCCCAGGCGCAGTTCAAGCTCGGCACCATGTTCTTCCACGGTGAGGGCGTGCAAGCCAACAACATTCAGGCCTACATCGTGCTGAAAATGGCGGCGGTCAACGGTGCCGAAGATGCACTGGACACCGCTGATGAAGTATCCGAAAAGATGTCTCGCGAAGATCTCGAGACTGCCACCCAGGTGCTCGGACAAATTTTCCGTAAATACCTGATGGAACTGCAGAGCGCCGACGGGCGTACGCCGTTCTCGCCTCTACCCTGATTTCTTCGTCGACTTCTCTGGCCTCTTCGCGAGCAAGCTCGCTCCCACATTGGAATGCATTCCCCTGTGGGAGCGAGCTTGCTCGCGAATGAGGCGACTCGATCTTACGGGTTACTTCTCGGGCATCGGCACCGGAAACGGCATCACGTTACCAACACCGCCACGGGCTTCGCTGATCTTCGGCGTCCCCAGCCGCTCCACTTCATCGATGCGCACGATCGAGTGCATCGGCACAAAGCTGCGTACCACGCCTTCGAACTGCGCCTTGAGCTTTTCTTCGCTCGGATCGACGACCACTTGCGTGCGCTCGCCAAAGACGAACTCTTCCACTTCCAGGAAGCCCCACAGATCACTTTGATAGATCTGCTTGGCGTACATTTCGAACACCTGGCCCTGGTTGAGGAAAATCACCTTGTAGATTGGAGCTTCGCGTTTGGTCATGGCGGGGGGACAACATCGGGGTAAAAATGAGGGCGCGAACTATAGCATAGCCACCGGACGCGCAGCGGTAGGAACCTGGGGACATGTTCCCTATAATGCGCGGTTCTTTGAACCACGTGACGACCCTATTCCATGGCCAAGAAGCTTTACATCGAAACCCACGGTTGCCAGATGAACGAGTACGACAGCTCGCGCATGGTCGATCTGCTGGGCGAACACCAGGCCCTGGAAGTCACGGCGCGCGCCGAAGATGCCGACGTGATTCTGCTCAACACCTGCTCGATCCGCGAACGCGCCCAGGACCGGGTGTACTCCCAACTCGGCCGCTGGCGCGAACTGAAACTGGCCAACCCGGACATGGTGATCGCCGTCGGCGGTTGCGTGGCCAGCCAGGAAGGCGCGGCGATCCGTGATCGCGCCCCGTACGTCGACGTGGTGTTCGGCCCGCAGACCCTGCACCGTCTGCCGGAAATGATCGACGCCGCGCGCATCAGCAAGCTGCCGCAAGTCGACGTGTCGTTCCCGGAAATCGAAAAATTCGACCACCTGCCCGAGCCGCGCATCGACGGCCCGAGCGCCTATGTGTCGGTGATGGAAGGCTGCAGCAAGTACTGCACGTTCTGCGTGGTGCCTTACACCCGCGGTGAAGAAGTCAGCCGGCCGTTCGACGACGTGATCGCCGAGATCATCCACCTGGCCGAAAACGGTGTGCGTGAAGTGACCCTGCTGGGGCAGAACGTCAACGGTTATCGCGGGCTGACCCACGACGGTCGCCTGGCGGATCTGGCGGAATTGATCCGCGTGGTCGCGGCGGTCGATGGCATCGACCGCATCCGCTACACCACCTCGCACCCGCTGGAGTTTTCCGACAGCCTGATCCAGGCCCACGCCGAAGTGCCGGAACTGGTGAAGCACCTGCACTTGCCGGTGCAGTCGGGTTCGGACCGCATCCTGGCCGCGATGAAGCGCAACCACACCGCGCTGGAGTACAAATCCAAGCTGCGCAAACTGCGCGCCGCCGTACCGGGTATCTGCATCAGCTCGGACTTCATCGTCGGCTTCCCGGGGGAAACCGAGAAAGATTTCGAACAGACCATGAAGCTGATTGCTGAAGTCGGTTTCGACTTTTCCTACTCGTTCGTTTACAGCCAGCGCCCGGGTACCCCGGCCGCCGATCTGGCCGACGACACCCCGGAAGAACTGAAGAAAGAACGCCTGAACGCCTTGCAGCACCGTTTGAATCAGCAAGGGTTCGAGATCAGCCGACAAATGGTCGGCTCGATCCAGCGGATTCTGGTGACCGATTATTCGAAGAAGGATCCGGGCGAGCTGCAAGGGCGCACCGAGAATAACCGTATCGTCAACTTCCGCTGCGATAATCCAACTCTGATCGGCCAGTTCGCCGACGTGCACATCGACGCGGCGCAACCGCACTCGCTGCGCGGCTCGCTGATCCAGTAAGACCCTTTGTTCAACTGTGGGAGCGAGCCTGCTCGCGATGAACGATGACGCGGTTTTTCAGATGAACCGCATTCATGCCCATCGCGAGCAAGCTCGCTCCCACAGAAACAGCATCAATTTAAGAGCTTTCGCACCCACGCCGCTGGCGTTATCCTTGATTTCATCCTAATTGCCCCAGGGCGGCTAAATACGACCTTGAACGCACCCATCGAACCACATCGTTTCATCCTCGAGCCCTTTGAGGCTCGCCGCTTCGCCAATCTGTGCGGGCAGTTCGACGAGCACCTGCGGCTGATCGAACAGCGCCTGGCCATCGAGATCCGCAACCGCGGCAATCAGTTCGAGCTGATCGGCGAACCCAAGCACACCACTTCCGCGGAAAACCTGATTCGCCGCCTGTACCGGGAAACCAAGGGTTCAGAGCTGTCGCCGGATACGGTTCACCTGTTCCTCCAGGAATCGGCCGTCGAGCAGCTGGACAACCACGCCCCCGCCGAAGCCTCCGTCGCCCTGCGCACCAAGAAAGGCATGATTCGCCCACGTGGCTTGAATCAGCTGCGCTACGTGAAGGAAATCCTCGGCAACGACATCAACTTCGGCATCGGCCCGGCCGGTACCGGCAAGACCTATCTGGCGGTGGCCTGCGCTGTGGATGCGCTGGAACGTGAACAGATCCGCCGCATCCTGCTGGTGCGTCCGGCGGTCGAAGCGGGTGAAAAACTTGGTTTCCTGCCCGGCGACCTGTCGCAGAAGATCGACCCGTACCTGCGCCCGCTCTACGACGCGCTCTACGAAATGCTCGGTTTCGAATACGTGGCCAAGCTGATCGAGCGTCAGGTGATCGAAGTCGCACCACTGGCTTACATGCGCGGCCGTACGCTGAACAACAGCTTCATCATTCTCGATGAGAGCCAGAACACCACCGTCGAACAGATGAAGATGTTCCTGACCCGGATCGGTTTCGGCTCTACAGCCGTGATCACCGGCGACATCACCCAGGTCGACCTGCCGCGCGGCACCAAGTCCGGACTTCATCACGTCATCGAAGTCCTGAAAGACGTGCCGGGTATCAGCTTCACGCACTTCCAGCCCAAAGACGTGGTGCGCCATCCATTGGTGCAACGCATCGTCGAAGCCTACGAGCGCTTCGAGACGCGTTTGGCCGATGAAGCGCCAAAGGACACTCGCCACGATGCTTGAGCTTGACCTGCAAATCGCGACCGAAGCGTCCGCGCCGACCGAAGCCGAATTCCGCCAATGGTGCGAACTGGCTCTGCGCCAGCGCACCGCCGACTCGGAAATGACCATTCGTCTGGTCGACGAGGAAGAAGGCCGCGAACTGAATCACACCTGGCGCCACAAGGATTACGCGACCAACGTCCTATCCTTCCCCGCCGAAGTGCCCGATGAGTTTCTCGACATTCCATTGCTGGGCGATCTGGTGATCTGCGTGGCGGTGGTCGAGCGCGAAGCTGCCGAACAGGGCAAGGAACTAAAGGCCCACTGGGCACATCTGGTCATTCACGGCTGCTTGCATCTGCTTGGTTACGACCATATAGATGACGAGGAGGCCGAAGAAATGGAAGCACTGGAACGCGAGTTGCTTGCCGAATTGGGTTATCCCGATCCGTACGCGGACGACGAAACCGAAACATCCCCTATCGTTACAACAAAGGATTCAGAGTAATCGCTATGAGCGAAGATCGATCGAGCAACGGGCAGAAGTCATGGCTGGGTAAACTGACCCAGGCTTTTGCCCACGAGCCGAAGAACCGCCAGGAGCTGCTTGAGCTGCTGCGCGATGCACATCAGAACAAACTGCTGGACAGCGAAGCACTGGCCATCGTCGAAGGCGCCATCCAGGTGGCTGACCTGCAGGTTCGCGACATCATGGTGCCGCGCTCGCAGATGATCAGCATCAAGGCGACCCAGACACCCCGCGAATTCCTCCCAGCTGTGGTCGACTCGGCCCACTCGCGCTACCCGGTCATTGGCGAAAGCCATGACGACGTAATGGGCGTGCTGCTGGCCAAGGATCTGCTGCCGCTGATCCTCAAGGAGAACGGCGACAGCTTCAACATCAAGGACCTGCTGCGCCCGGCCACCTTCGTGCCGGAGTCCAAGCGTCTGAACGTGTTGCTGCGTGAATTCCGCGCCAACCACAACCACATGGCCATCGTCATCGACGAATACGGCGGTGTGGCCGGTCTGGTGACCATCGAAGACGTGCTTGAGCAAATCGTCGGCGACATCGAAGACGAGCACGACGTCGAAGAAGACAGCTACATCAAGCCGCTGCCCAGCGGTGATTTCCTGATCAAGGCCCTGACGCCGATCGAGAACTTCAACGAGTTCTTCGACAGCGAATTCTCCGACGACGAGTTCGACACCGTCGGCGGGCTGGTGATGAGTGCGTTCGGGCACTTGCCAAAACGCAACGAAATCACTGAAATCGGCGCCTATCGTTTCCGCATCCTGAACGCCGACAGCCGTCGGATTCATCTGCTGCGACTGACGCCCATTGCTCGTTAAATCTAAGGACTGAAATGCGCTGGACAACCCGCCCCGGCTGGCCCGGTAACCTGCTGGCCGTGGCGGCCGGTGCAATCACTACCTTCGCGCTGGCACCGTTCGATCTCTGGCCGCTGGCCCTGCTGGCGGTCGGCTTGTTCTATGCCGGCCTGCGTGAGCTGAGCCCGCGCCAGGCCCTGGGCCGTGGCTGGTGCTTCGGTTTCGGCCTGTTCGGCGCCGGCACCAGTTGGATCTACTACAGCATCCACCACTTCGGCGGCGCTTCGGTGCTGCTGGCCGGGTTCCTGATGCTGATTTTTACGGCGGCCATTGCCTGGTTCTTCGCCCTGCCCGCGTGGCTTTGGGCGCGCTGGCTGCGGCGTAACGAAGCGCCGGTGGCTGATGCACTGGCGTTTGCGGCGTTGTGGGTAGGCCAGGAAGCGTTTCGTGGCTGGTTCCTCACCGGTTTCCCATGGCTTTATTCCGGTTACAGCCAGCTCGACGGCCCTCTGGCCGGGCTCGCGCCGGTGGGCGGGATGTGGCTGGTGTCGTTCGTCCTGGCACTGACCGCCGCACTGATCTACAACGCACCGCGCCTGCTGCAAACCCGCCGCAAAGCCTTCATCGCTGCCGGACTGATATTGCTGATCGGACCATGGGCAGCGGGCATTGCGCTGAAGGGCCATGCCTGGACCAGCCCGGCCGGCGCGCCGCTGACCGTTGCCGCGATTCAGGGCAACGTCGCGCAAAGCATGAAATGGGACCCGGCCGAGCTCAATGCGCAACTGGCGCTGTACCGCGACCTGAGCTTCCGCTCCAAACCGGTGGACCTGCTGATCTGGCCGGAAACCGCCGTGCCGGTGCTCAAGGAGTCCGCCGAGGGCTACCTGAGCATGATGGGCAACTTCGCCGCCGAGCGTAAATCGGCGCTGATCACCGGCGTGCCGATCCGTGAAACGGTCCGTCACGAAAAACGCTTCTTCAACGGCATCACCGTGGTCGGCGAAGGCGATGGCACTTACCTGAAACAGAAACTGGTGCCATTCGGCGAATACGTACCGCTGCAGGACATCCTGCGCGGGCTGATCGCCTTCTTCGACCTGCCGATGTCCGACTTCGCCCGTGGTCCTGCCGATCAGGCCCTGTTACAGGCCAAGGGATATCAGATCGCACCGTTCATCTGCTACGAAGTGGTTTACCCGGAATTTGCCGCTGGCCTGGCCGCCCGCAGCGATCTGCTGCTGACGATCAGCAACGACACCTGGTTCGGCACTTCCATCGGACCGTTGCAGCACCTGCAAATGGCGCAGATGCGTGCACTTGAAGCCGGACGCTGGATGATTCGCGCGACCAACAACGGCGTGACCGGCCTGATCAACCCGTTTGGCCAGATCACCGAGCGCATTCCGCAGTTCGAACAGGGCGTGCTCTATGGCGAAGTGGTGCCGATGCACAACCTGACGCCGTATCTGCAATGGCGCTCGTGGCCGCTGATCATCCTGTGCGTGGTGCTTTTCGGCTGGGCGCTGATGACCAACCGGATGTCCAAGACACTCTGAGAACCTGTTCACTCCCGCGTCCTGCGCGGGAGTGATCAATCCGCGCTGTCATCTCCTCGATAGAACAGCGAATAACCGATCTGTCCCACCGCCTCGTTCATCAACTGCCCGCTCTGCCAGATCGACTTGAACTCCGGCAGCCAGCCGCCAAATGGCCGGGCATTGTCAGTACCGAGGAAACCGACCGGCGCCGGCACCACTTCAAATCCTGCCTGTTGATAACTCCACACCGCTCGCGGCATGTGCCAGGCCTGGGTCACCAGCACGATGCGTTTGACGCCTTCCGGCAACAGCACTTTGGCGCTGAAGGCGGCGTTCTCCCAAGTAGTGCGGCTCTCCCCTTCCTGCCAGCGCACCGTCACACCGAAATCATCGCGTAGCGAGTCGGCCATCAATTTGGCTTCAGTCGGCGGCGTACCGTAATGCAGGCCGCCGCTGGTCAGAATCGGCAACCCCGACGCCTTGGCCAGTCGCGCCGCATAACGTTGACGCTCCAGCCCGACACCGGTCGGTTGATCCTCGCCCCAGGCCAGATCGCCGCGCTCACGACCGGAGCCCAACACCACAATTGCATCGGCGCGCTGCGCCAGGCTTGTCCATGCTTCCCGGGCCAGCGGCGGTTCGCGTTCCAGGGCCTTGGCGCCCCATTGCACCACCACCGGCAAACTCATCAGCCAGAACCCGCCAAAACCCAGGGCAAAACACAGCCCGGCCAGCCGTGGCCGCGAGCGACGCAGCCACCAGGCCGCCAGCAACAGCAGCAAAAGAAGGCCGGGCGGCAATAGAAGTTGTTTAATGAAATAACGAAAAGGCATCGAGCATCTCCAGAGATGCCCGAAGCCTAAGTGGGTTGATACAGCGCGACAACCAGTAGGGTCGGATCCCGTTGAAAAAGATCCGCTTTTTGACCTGCCATGCGTTTACTTGGCCTGCAGAGTCCGAACCTTGACGGGGTCTCTGCCGGGCGCCTTGTCCTTGAGCCAGATGACCTTGGCCGTATGGGCTGCATCGAGTTGTTTCACTGCTTGTGACAGGTATCCGTGGGTTTCACGCTCACTGCGATCCAGATAGGCCTTGACCAGTTTGAACTCGGCGGGACTCAAGCCACGCAATTCCAGCTCCAGGGGGCGCTCGTCGCGCAGCCTTCCAGCGGTTTTTGCCGCGTCCAGGGCCATACCCAGACGGTCGATCAACCGCTCGTACAACTCGGGTTTGGTAACGTTTTTTTGCTGTGACTCCACCATCCCTCACCTCATTGAAGATAAGACTCACTCCCCAGTTAGAGCTTAGCTTCGCTGCACAAACCGGCTGCACGCCGCGACCAACGGCCCTCGCCGCGATTTTGACCGGTCAAACGGCTGCAATCAGGGTTTCCCTAGGCCAAGCGCGGTCATGTATGCTACGGCGCTTCCTGTAACTCCACTTCCAGCTCGTCCGGCACGCCCCGAACGTCGCATTGAAGAGGATTAGGCCACCCCTATCCAGTACAAAAGTAGCCATGCACGAACAATATCAGCCCCGTGAAATCGAAGCCGCCGCCCAGTCGTTCTGGGACGAGCAAAAGTCCTTTGAAGTCAGTGAACAACCAGGCAAGGAGACTTACTACTGCCTGTCGATGTTCCCTTACCCCAGCGGCAAGCTACACATGGGGCACGTGCGCAACTACACCATCGGCGACGTGATCTCCCGCTACCAGCGCATGCTCGGCAAGAACGTTCTGCAACCGATGGGTTGGGACGCCTTCGGCATGCCGGCGGAAAACGCCGCGATGAAGAACAACGTGGCCCCGGCCAAGTGGACCTACGAAAACATCGCCTACATGAAATCCCAGCTGCGCAGCCTGGGCCTGGCGGTGGACTGGTCGCGCGAAGTCACCACCTGCAAACCGGATTACTACCGCTGGGAACAATGGCTGTTCACTCGCCTGTTCGAAAAAGGCGTGATCTACCGCAAGAACGGCACCGTGAACTGGGACCCGATCGACCAGACCGTTCTGGCCAACGAGCAGGTGATCGATGGTCGCGGCTGGCGTTCCGGCGCGCTGATCGAGAAGCGCGAGATCCCGATGTACTACTTCAAGATCACCGCCTACGCGGATGAGCTGCTGGAGAGCCTCGACGAACTGACTGGCTGGCCTGAGCAGGTCAAGACCATGCAGCGCAACTGGATCGGCAAGTCCCGCGGGATGGAAGTGCAGTTCCCGTACAACGTCGATTCGATCGGCGAAAGCGGCACGCTGAAAGTCTTCACCACCCGTCCGGACACCCTGATGGGCGCAACCTATGTTGCCGTGGCCGCCGAGCACCACCTGGCCGCCCTCGCCGCGAAAAACAACCCTGAGCTGCAAGCGTTCATCGCCGAATGCAAGGGCGGCAGCGTCGCCGAAGCCGACGTAGCCACCCAAGAGAAGAAAGGCCTGCCGACCGGCCTGTTCGTCGAGCACCCGCTGACCGGCGAGAAACTGCCGGTGTGGGTCGCCAACTACGTGCTGATGCACTACGGCGATGGCGCGGTCATGGCTGTGCCGGCTCACGACGAGCGCGACTTCGAGTTCGCCCACAAGTACAACCTGCCGGTCAAATCCGTAGTTCGCACCAGTTCCGGTGAAACCAACCCGGCGCCATGGCAAGACGCCTACGGCGAGCACGGTACGCTGATCAACTCCGGCGAATTCGACGGCCTGGACTTTGCTGGCGCGTTCGACGCCATGGAAGTCGCTCTGATCAAGAAAGAGCTGGGCGCTTCGCGCACCCAGTTCCGTCTGCGCGACTGGGGCATCAGCCGTCAACGCTACTGGGGCTGCCCGATCCCGATCATCCATTGCGCCAGCTGCGGTGACGTGCCGGTTCCTGAGGATCAACTGCCCGTTGTTCTGCCGGAAGACGTGGTGCCGGACGGCGCCGGTTCACCGCTGGCACGCATGCCCGAGTTCTACGAGTGCACCTGCCCGAAATGCGGCCAGCCTGCCAAGCGTGAAACCGACACCATGGACACCTTCGTCGAGTCGTCCTGGTATTACGCCCGTTACGCCTCGCCGCACTTCGAAGACGGTCTGGTGGAAAAAACCGCGGCCGACCACTGGCTGCCAGTGGATCAGTACATCGGCGGTATCGAGCACGCCATTCTTCACCTGCTCTACGCGCGCTTCTTCCACAAGCTGATGCGCGACGAAGGCCTGGTAAGCTCCAACGAACCGTTCAAGAACCTGCTGACCCAAGGCATGGTGATCGCCGAGACTTATTATCGTCGTGAAGCCAATGGCGCCTACACCTGGTTCAACCCGGCGGACGTGGATCTTGAACGCGACGGCAAAGGCAACGTGACCAGTGCCAAGCTGAAAACCGACGGCCTGCCGGTGGAAATCGGCGGCACCGAGAAGATGGCCAAGTCGAAGAACAACGGCGTTGACCCTCAGTCGATGATCGATCAGTTCGGCGCAGACACCTGCCGCCTGTTCATGATGTTCGCCTCGCCGCCTGACATGAGTGCAGCGTGGTCCGACTCCGGCGTGGAAGGCTCGCACCGCTTCCTCAAGCGCGTCTGGCGTCTGGCGCAGGCACACGTCAGCCAGGGCCTGCCGGGCAAACTGGATATCGCCAGCCTGAACGACGAGCAGAAAGCCGTTCGCCGCGCGACTCATCAGGCCATCAAGCAGGCCAGCCACGACGTCGGCCAGAACCACAAATTCAACACGGCCATCGCCCAGGTGATGACGCTGATGAACGTGCTGGAAAAAGCCGCGCAAGGCACCGAACAGGATCGCGCGCTGGTTCACGAAGGTCTGGAAGCCGTTACCCTGCTGCTGGCTCCGATCACTCCGCATATCAGCCACGAGCTGTGGAATCAGCTGGGTCATGCCGATGCCGTGATCGACGCCGGCTGGCCGGTGGTCGACGAGAGCGCACTGGTACAGGACAGCCTGACGCTGGTGATCCAGGTCAATGGCAAGCTGCGTGGCCAGATCGACATGCCGGCTGCTGCGACCCGTGAGGAAATCGAAGCCGCTGCCCGCTCCAACGAAAACGTACTGCGTTTCGTCGACGGCCTGACTATTCGCAAAGTGATCGTAGTGCCCGGGAAACTGGTCAATATCGTCGCCAGCTAATTGGATCGGGCGCCGGGTTAGCCTGGCGCCCAGAAAAACCTTTCGGGCCGCAGAGTCGGCCCACCTGGTTTCAAGGGGAGCAACACAATGATCAAACGCAATCTGCTGGTGATGGGCCTCGCCGTCCTGTTGAGCGCCTGCGGTTTCCAGCTGCGCGGCACCGGCACCAACGAACTGTCGATCAAGGAGCTCGATCTGAGCGCCCGCAACGCCTACGGCGAAACCGTGACGCAACTGCGTCAGGTGCTGGAAGCCAGCGGCGTCAAGGTCGTCTCTGGTGCGCCGTACAAGCTTTACCTGTCCGATGAACAGGAAACCCAGCGCATCCTCAGTTACGCTGGCGCCGGTCGTACTGGCGAGTATCAGGTGAGCACCGTGCTGACCTACGATATCCGTGGCGAAAAAGACCTGCTGCTCAAAAGCGACAAACTTGAAGTGCAGAAAGTGTTCATCCACGACGGCAACAACCTGGTGGGTTCCGACCAGGAAGCCAACGATGCACGTCGTGAAACCCGCCGCGAGCTGGTACAACGCATGATGCTGCGTCTGCAACAGCTGACGCCGGCACAGCTTGACGCTCTGCAGCAAACCGCCAACGCGCGGGCCAAGGCAGAAGCCGACGCCCTCGAAGCGGCGCAGAAGGCTGAAGCGGAAACCCCGCGTCAGTCGCCGCTCGAACTGCCGCAGCAGTAAGACGTTCGGGGCGCTCAGGCGCCCCGTTCGCCCTCTCTTATGAAGCTCGCTCCCGCCCAACTCGGCAAACACCTGCAAGGCGCCCTCGCGCCGGTCTACATCATCAGCGGTGATGACCCGCTGCTGTGCCAGGAAGCGGCCGACGCCATTCGCTCTGCTGCCCGTCAGCAAGGGTTCGACGAACGCCAGGTCTTTGCCGCCGACGCCAATTTCGATTGGGGCACGCTGCTGCAGGCCGGCGCGAGCATGTCGCTGTTCGCCGAAAAACGCCTGCTGGAACTGCGCCTGCCTTCCGGCAAGCCCGGTGACAAGGGCGCCGCCGCATTGATCGAATATTGCTCGCGTCCTGCTGAAGACACGGTGCTGCTGATCAGCTTGCCCAAGCTGGATGGCAGCGCGCAAAAGACCAAGTGGGGCAAGGCGCTGGTCGAAGGCCAGCAGACCCAGTTCATCCAGATCTGGCCTGTCGACGCGAACCAATTGCCGAGCTGGATTCGTCAGCGCCTGTCCCAGGCCGGCTTGTCGGCCAGCCAGGATGCGGTCGAACTGATTGCCGCGCGGGTCGAAGGCAACCTGCTGGCCGCTGCGCAGGAGATCGAAAAACTCAAGCTGATGGCCGAGGGCGGGCAGATCACCGTCGAAACCGTGCAGGCGGCCGTGGCCGACAGTGCGCGCTTCGACGTGTTCGGCCTGACCGATGCGGTGCTCAACGGTGAACCGGCTCACGCCCTGCGCATGCTCGAAGGACTGCGCGGCGAAGGGGTCGAGCCGCCGGTGATCCTCTGGGCCCTGGCCCGGGAGTTGCGTCTGTTGGCCAACATCTCGCTGCAGTACAGCCAGGGCACGCCGCTGGACAAGTGCTTCAGCCAGGCGAAACCGCCGGTCTGGGACAAACGCAAACCGCTGATGAGCAAGGCCCTGCAACGCTACTCGGCGCAACGCTGGGCGCAGTTGTTGCTCGAAGCCCAGCGCATCGATGCGCAGATCAAGGGTCAGGCGGCGGGCTCGCCGTGGATGAGCCTGAGCCGACTGGCACTGCTGATGGCCGGTCAGCGCCTGACCTTGCCTGCCGAATGAATTCCGGGATCGCGCTCTGCGATCCCTTTTTTTACCGAGTCCATTTCCTACAGAACATCCCGTCCTCGGTCCTATAGACAGACGCTCGAGATCGGCAGATTATCTGCCGCGCAAAAACTCACTCAATCGAGAGAATCCTCATGAGCAAAAAGCCATCGAAACATGGCCACAACAAGGCCAAATCCATCGTCGCCCAACCCCTGTTCCGCAGCCGCCAGGAACGACCTACCAAGGGTAAAGGCAGCTACCGCCGCGAAGCCTTCCAGTCTGACAGCTGGGAGGCTTCTTACTTTCTGGCCGCTTGAAGCACAGCACCCCTTCCTCATGTTAAGGTCTGCACCTGATTCGTATCCCCTGGACCTGTGCATGCCCCTCAGTCTTTCCCGTCGTTGGCCCTTCCGCCAACTGATCGCTGCCTCCAGCTTCGTACTGCTCGTCGCCTGCGCGGAAAAACCCACCGCCGCCGACGCTCAACCGCTTCAGACCGTTCCCGTTGCCACAGCCCCAGCGGTCATCCCGCCGGTAGTGCCGTCCGGTGACGACCTCGACCTGCAACCGACCCAGACCTTCGCCGAATGGCAGGCGGGCTTTCGCAAGGACGCTCTGGCTGCCGGCATCCGTGCCGACCTGTTCGACCGCGCATTCGCCAATGTCAGCTTCGATGCCAGCGTGATTCGCGCCGACCGCAGCCAGCCGGAATTCGCCCGGCCGGTCTGGGAATACCTGGACGGAGCCCTTTCACCCTTGCGCGTGCGCAAAGGCCAGGCCCTGATCAGCCAGTACGCCGATATCCTGCAAAGCATCGAACAGCGTTATGGCGTCGATCGTCAGGCGCTGGTGTCGGTGTGGGGGATGGAAAGCAACTTCGGCCAATTCCAGGGCAGCAAGTCGGTGATCAACTCGCTGGCCACTCTGGCGTATGAAGGCCGCCGTCCGGGCTTTGCCCATGCGCAGTTGATTGCGGCGCTGCAGATTCTGCAGCAGGGCGACATCACGCCGGAGAAAATGCTCGGTTCCTGGGCTGGCGCCATGGGCCAGACCCAGTTCATCCCGACCACCTACAACACCCACGCCGTGGATTTCGACGGTGACGGTCGCCGCGACATCTGGGGCAGCCCGGCTGACGCTCTGGCCTCCACCGCGCATTACCTGCAAAGCTCAGGCTGGCAGCGTGGCCAGCCGTGGGGCTTCGAAGTGCAACTGCCGAGCGGTTTCAACTACACCCTGGCCGACGGCGCGATTCGCAAAAGCGTCGCCGAATGGCGGCAACTGGGCGTGATCCTGCCGAACGGCGGCCAAGTGCCGGCCGGCTCCGAGCAACTGTCCGCCGCCCTGCTGCTGCCGGCTGGCTACCGTGGCCCGGCGTTCCTGATCCTCGATAACTTCCGGGCGATCCTCAAGTACAACAACTCGTCGTCCTACGCACTGGCCGTCAGCCTGCTGTCCGAGCGCTTCAACGGTGCCGGCCTGATCAATGGCAGCTGGCCAAAAGATGACCTGCCGTTGAGCCGCACCGAGCGCATCGAACTGCAAAACCTGCTGACCGCGCGCAACTACGACGCCGGTGCGGCAGACGGGATCATCGGTGCCAATACGCGTAAGGCGATCCGCAGTGCGCAGCAGTCATTCGGCTGGCCGGCGGACGGTTATCCGACACACAAGCTGCTGGAAAGCCTGCGTAACCAGTAAAACAAAAAGACCGCCGCCTCTTCAGGCGGCGGTCTTTTTTTGTGGTTCGATCAGCGAATCACCACATCCTGCTCCAGCATCAATTCCTTCTTCCCCGCATCAAGTCGAACCAGCGCCCCCAGCGGCAACGTCAGGTTCGGATCGCAGTGCCCGCTGCGCCAGCCGGACAGCACCGGAATCCGCAGCGGCTCAAAGGTCTGCTTGAGCAGGCGGTTCAAGGCCTCGACATCCACGCCCGCCACGTCCCCGACCAGCACGCCACGCAATCTGGCCAACTTGCCCGCCAGACGCATCTGGGTCAGCAAACGGTCGATCCGGTACAGCGGCTCGTTGATGTCCTCGATGAGCAGAATCACCCCTTCGACATCGATTTCGTAGGGCGTGCCCAGGGTCGCGGCGATCATCGCCAGATTGCCACCCAGCAAACGCCCGTGAGCGATGCCCGGTTCCACGGTGGTCAGTGGATAAGCCGCCGGATGACTCAGCACACTCCCGGCCTTCAACTGACCGCGCAGCATGGCGAAGAACGACGTCACCGTCGGCGGTTCCTTGTCCCCCAG
The DNA here is from genome assembly GCF_025447595.1 of Pseudomonas koreensis. Taxonomy (GTDB): domain Bacteria; phylum Pseudomonadota; class Gammaproteobacteria; order Pseudomonadales; family Pseudomonadaceae; genus Aquipseudomonas; species Aquipseudomonas koreensis_H. The sequence goes on from NZ_JAOEJU010000006.1 coordinate 137,918, forward strand.
CAGATCGGCATTCAACAACGGCCCATGAAAGGTCACGAACCCGGCGTAGCGACTGATGGCCAGATGCAGCGCGGTGATGTCGCTGTAACCGACGAAGGGCTTGGCATGGCGGCTCAGCAAGTCGTAGTCGATCCGGTCCAGCAACCTTGGCGTGCCGTAGCCACCGCGCAGGCAGATGATTGCATCCACCTCTTCGTCAGCGAACGCCGCGTGCAGATCGTTGAGCCGCACCTCGTCGCTGCCGGCCAGATAGCCATCCTTCTCGTAGACGCTAGGGAACACTCGCAAACCATAACCCCGGGCGCGCATCCACTGAACGGCCTTTTCGGTATCCAGCGTGCCGGGGCCGGCGGGCGCAATGACGCCTATCAGCCCTTCCGACGGCAGCGCGGGCACCGGCTTGTGCGGAAAAAGGGTGTGGGTCGGTCGAACGGTCATCCATGGATCTCCCTGTGTGAAGTCATGCTCACACAGTAGTCAGGAACGGCGACAAACAGAAGAGGCTCGACTGCGCCGCAGATTGCAGGAAAAGTCAGTAACGAGTGTAGGCGGGCAAAAAAATGCCCGCCGGGCGATAAACCCCGGCGGGCATTTTTTCATTCAGCGCTGAATCAGGAACCGAGCAGCTCGGCCTTGACCAGTTTCGCCTGTTCGTCAGCGTGGTACGAAGAACGCACCAACGGGCCGGACGCGACGTTCTTGAAGCCCATCTTGTAACCTTCCTCGGCGAACCAGGCGAAGGTGTCCGGGTGCACGAAACGCTGCACCGGCAAGTGGCTGCGGGACGGTTGCAGGTACTGGCCCAGGGTCAGCATGTCGATGTCGTGTTCGCGCATGCGCTTCATGACTTCGATGACTTCGTCGTCGGTCTCGCCCAGACCCAGCATCAGGCCGGATTTGGTCGGGATGTGCGGCATCATCTGCTTGAAGCGTTGCAGCAGGGTCAGCGACCACTGGTAGTCCGAACCCGGACGCGCAGCCTTGTACAGGCGCGGCACGGTTTCCAGGTTGTGGTTGAACACATCCGGCGGCTCGGCCGCGGTGATTTCCAGGGCGATGTCCATGCGGCCACGGTAGTCCGGAACCAGGGTCTCGAGCTGCACGTTCGGCGACAGTTTGCGGATTTCGCGGATGCAGTCGGCAAAGTGCTGGGCACCGCCGTCACGCAGGTCGTCACGGTCAACCGAGGTGATCACCACGTACTTGAGTTTCAGGTCGGCGATGGCGATGGCCAGGCTTTCCGGCTCGTTGACGTCCAGTGGCTTCGGACGACCGTGGCCGACGTCGCAGAACGGGCAACGACGGGTGCAGATGTCACCCATGATCATGAAGGTCGCGGTGCCACCGGAGAAGCATTCACCCAGGTTCGGGCAGGATGCCTCTTCGCAAACGCTGTGCAGCTTGTGCTTGCGCAGCAGGCTCTTGATGCGCTCGACTTCCGGGGAAACCGGGATGCGCACGCGGATCCAGTCGGGTTTCTTCGGCAGTTCGGTGGTTGGAATGATCTTCACCGGGATGCGTGCAACCTTCTCGGCGCCGCGCAGCTTGACGCCGGCTTCAACCTTGGGACGCGGGGCCGGCCGCTCGGTCACGTCGAGCGTCGGGATCATGGTTTGCACTGCATCAGTAGTCATATCAGTCGATTCCGCCCGTCAGGGTCGTCTGCTCAGCATAGTCGAGGTGTTTGACGAGCTGCGCACGCAGCCGGGCACTTACCTCGGCAAATTCAATCGATCCTGCGTGCTCGCTCAGCTGGGTCATCGCCAGCCCGGCATAGCCGCAGGGATTAATCCGTCGAAACGGCTCCAGGTTCATGTCCACGTTCAGGGCCAGGCCATGAAAGGAGCAACCGTGGCGAATCCGCAAACCCAGAGAAGCGATCTTCGCTCCGCCGACGTAGACGCCGGGAGCATCCGGCTTGGCCACGGCGGTCACGCCGTAGCTGGCCAGCAGTTCGATCAGGCAGCGCTCCATGCGGCTGACCAGATCGCGCACGCCGAAACCGAGTCGGCGCACGTCCAGCAGCAGGTACGCCACCAGTTGGCCGGGGCCATGGTAGGTCACCTGACCGCCGCGGTCGACCTGCACCACCGGAATATCCCCCGGCAGCAACAGGTGCTCGGCCTTGCCGGCCTGGCCCTGGGTGAACACCGGCGGGTGTTCGACCAGCCAGATTTCGTCCGGGGCCGTGGTGCCACGCTCGTTGGTAAAACGCTGCATGGCCTGCCAGACCGGCTCGTAAGCCATCTGGCCAAGCTCGCGAAAGCCCAGCGTGCCCGGCATCACAACACCATGTGCACGAAACCGGTCGCCCGCAGTTCGCTGTTGATGTTGTACAGCTGATCCTGGTCGGTCGCGACGATGTGCAACTGGATGGTGGTGTACTTGCCGTTGCTGCTTTGACGCTCGTCCACACGCTCATCGTTGATCTTGGCGTGTTTCTTGACGATGTCGATGATCTTGTCTTTGTTGCCGACGCCCGTATCGCTGATCACCTTAACCGGATAATCAACCTGGGGAAATTCGATCTTTGGCGCCTTTACTTCGGTATCGGTCATGGCGTAACGGCCTCGTAAGCGTAAGCCCGGTAACGAACAAGGCCCCGCACCGGATGGGTGCGGGGCCATGCGGGTCAACTCAAATCAGTTGAACAAGCCGTAGAAGAATAGACGGATGCTATCCCACATGCGGCGGAAGATACCACCCTCCTCGACAGCGTCCAGGGCGATCAGATCGGCGCTGTGCACCACCTTGTCGTCCAGTTTCACTTCGACTTTACCGATCACGTCGCCCTTGGCGATTGGCGCGGTCAGTTGCGGGTTCATGGTCATGCTGGCAGCAAGCTTCTTCAGTTGGCCTTTCGGCAGGGTCATGGTCAGGTCTTCAGCCAGGCCGGCCTTGACTTGATTGGTGGTGCCTTTCCACACCGGGGCCTGAGCCAGTTCGGTGCCCTTCTGGTAGAAGGTCTGGGTTTCGAAGAAGCGGAAACCGTAGGTCAGCAGCTTCTGGGTCTCGGCGGCGCGAGCCACTTCGCTGTTGGTACCGAACACCACGGCGATCAGGCGCATGCCGTCACGTACGGCCGAAGACACCATGCAGTAGCCGGCTTCGTCGGTGTGACCGGTTTTCAGACCATCGACGGTCTTGTCGCGCCACAGCAGCAGGTTGCGGTTAGGCTGCTTGATGCCGTTCCAGAAGAACTCTTTCTGCGAGTAGATCGCGTAGTGCGCAGGGTCTTCGTGGATGATCGCGCGCGCCAGGATCGCCATGTCGTGAGCCGACGAATAGTGCTCAGGGTTCGGCAGACCGGTCGGGTTCATGAAGTGGGTATTGGTCATGCCAAGATCAGCGACGGTCTTGTTCATCAGGTCGGCGAAGGCATCTTCGCTGCCGGCGATGTGTTCAGCCACCGCGACGCTGGCGTCGTTGCCGGACTGAATGATGATGCCGTGCAGCAGGTCGCTGACAGTGACTTGCGAGCCGACCTTGATGAACATCCGCGAACCGCCGGTGCGCCAGGCGTTTTCGCTGACGGTCACAGGGTCGTTTTCACCGATCTGGCCGCGACGGATTTCCAGCGTGGCAATGTACGCGGTCATCAGTTTGGTCAGGCTGGCCGGTGGCAGACGCTGGTCACCGTTGTTCTCCACCAGCACGTTGCCGCTGTTGGCATCCATAAGCACGTAGGATTTGGCGGCCAGTTGTGGTGGCGACGGCATCATCTCGGCCGCGAACGCGGCAGGCGAGAGGAGCAGCGGGACTAGCAGACACAGGCGTTTGGCAAAGGTGGTGATGTTCATCCGTCTCTCGAAATCGCTAATGGAAACTGTCCTTGCGGACAAAATTAATCAGATGGCTTTCTAACGGGCCATCGCGTGTTCAGTTGCTCACTCCAGTCACCCTTGCCGGGCTTTTGTTCTTCGACGAGCCAACAACCTGGTTCACCCCCCAATCGCTGGTGAACCGTCAATCAAGTCCTACGTTTACTCGGTGACCACACTTGGCGAACCCAGGTTGGCCAGGCGCACGCTGTTCTGTACCTGGGCAATTTCACCCGGCGAACCGATCGGTCCCAGGCGAACCCGGTGCAGGGTCTGCTGATTGCGCACGATCGAGCTGATGAACACCGGAGCGCTCACCATCCCGCTGAGCTTCGACCTCAGGAGTTCTGCAGCGTCCGGGTTGGCGAACGCGCCCACCTGCAGATACTGGCCAGACGCTGGTGCAGAAGCGTTTTTTTTTGCATCGAGCTGAACCGGCACGACGGCCGCGGCGTGCTGCTGCGGTGGCGGAGTCCATTGCTCGACGGTGCCGGCCGAGGCCGTGATCACCGGGGCGCTATTCTGCGCGACTTGCGGCTCGTTGAGCATCAAAGGCGCCGGACGGCCCTTGGCGGCCCACCATTGCTGCGGGTCGATGCCTTCGACCTTGACCCGCGCGGTGCCGATTTCGGCATAACCGAGCTTTTTGGCTGCGGCGTAGGACAGGTCGATGATCCGGTCCGAGTAGAACGGCCCGCGGTCATTGACCCGCAGGATCACGCTCTTGTTGTTGTCCAGGTTGGTCACCCGAACGTAACTCGGCAGCGGTAATGTCTTGTGGGCGGCACTCATGCCGTACAGGTCGTAGACCTCGCCGTTGGCGGTGTTCTGACCGTGGAACTTGGTGCCGTACCAGGAAGCGGTGCCGGAGGCCACGTAAGTCTTGGATTCCTGCAACGGGAAGTAGGTCTTGCCCAGCACGGTGTACGGGTTGGCCTTGTACGGGCCGGTGTGCAGGGTCGGCGTGGCGTCCGGGATGCGCGACACGTCGACGTCCCACCACGGCGCACCGTCCTTGTGGGCCCGGTTGATGTCCAGGCCCGGCTGCGCACGAACGGCAGTGGACGAAGTCTTCTGGCTCGGCGAACGGCTGGTCGAACAACTGGCGACCAGCACCGCCAACGCAGCGAAAGCCACCAGCTTCAGGGGTTTATTGATAGGCAATGCCCGCATTACTTGACGCCCCGTGCTTGTACCAGCTGTTCAGACAGTTGATGTACGGCCATGGCGTACATCACGCTGCGGTTATAACGCGTGATCGCGTAGAAATTCTTCAGGCCCATCCAGTATTCCGGGCCATTGTCGCCTTCGAGGCGGAATGCGGTGACCGGCATGTCATCGCGCAGCGCATCATGACTCGACCAGCCCAGCGCTCGCAACTCCCCGACGGTTTTCGTCGGTTCGATGCCGGTGGTCAGGCCTTCATCCACCTGCTCGCCCCGTACATCCGCGCGACTGACCACCGGCTCGCCGGCGACCCAGCCGTGACGCTTGAAATAGCTGGCGACGCTGCCGATCGCATCATCCGGGTTGTTCCAGATATTGATGTGACCGTCGCCGTCGAAATCCACCGCGTAGGCGCGAAAACTGCTCGGCATGAACTGCGGCAGGCCCATCGCACCGGCGTAGGATCCCTTGAGGGTCAGCGGGTCGACCTGCTCTTCGCGCGCCAGCAGCAGGAACTCACGCAGCTCCTTGCGGAAAAATTCGGCACGGGGAGGATAGTCGAAACCCAGCGTGGACAAGGCATCGATCACCCGGTAATTGCCGGTATTACGTCCGAAAAAGGTCTCAACGCCGATGATCGACACGATCACCTGGGCCGGAACGCCGTATTCCTGCTCGGCACGGGCCAGGGTGGCCTCGTGCTGGCGCCAGAAGTCCACACCGCGGGCGATGCGCGCGTCGGTGATGAACATCGGCCGGTATTCTTTCCACTGCTTGACCCGTTCGGCGGGTTTGGAGATGGCGTCGAGAATGGCCTGCTTGCGCTGAGCCTCGCGGAACACGGCCATCAGCTGTTCGCCGGCAAAGCCGTAGTCGCGGGTCATTTCACCGACGAATTCGGCCACCTGGGGCGAGCCTTCGTAATCGCCGGCCAACGCTTCCTGCGCGCTGCCAAGGATGCCTACCAGGCCGAGCCACGGTGCGTATCGTGTCGCCCAGTCACGCATTACTTGCATTGAACTCTTCACCTTATTCAAACCTGTGCGATCCACTTGCGATGGGTATGGATCGACATCAAAACCCCAAACGCTGACAGCAGCGTCACCAGCGAAGTTCCGCCGTAGCTAATGAACGGCAACGGCACCCCCACCACCGGCAACAGGCCACTGACCATACCGATGTTGACGAAAACATAAACAAAAAACGTCATGGTCAAGGCGCCGGCCAGCAATTTGCCGAACAGCGTCTGCGCCTGGGCGGTAATCACCAGGCCACGGCCGATCAGCAACAGATAGATCAGCAACAGTGCGCAGATGCCCACCAGGCCGAACTCTTCACCCAGTACGGCGATGATGAAGTCGGTATGGCTTTCCGGCAGGAAGTCCAGGTGCGACTGGGTGCCCAGCAGCCAGCCCTTGCCGAATACCCCGCCGGAACCGATGGCAGCTTTCGACTGGATGATGTTCCAGCCGGTGCCGAGCGGATCGCTTTCCGGGTCGAGGAACGTCAGGATCCGCTGTTTCTGGTAGTCGTGCATGATGAAGAACCACATGGCCACCGACACCGGAATCGCCGCCGCCAGCACGCTGAGAATCCAGCGCCAGCGCAACCCGCCCATGAACAATACGAAGGCGCCGCCGGCCAGAATCAGCAGCGAAGTGCCGAGGTCCGGCTGACGCACGATCAGGGCGAACGGCACACCGATCAACAACAGGCTGATGCCGACATGCTTGAGCTGCGGCGGCAGCGTGCGCTTGGACAGGTACCAGGCGATGGTCGCCGGCATCAGGATCTTCATGAATTCCGAGGGCTGGAAGCGAATCACCCCGGGAATGTTGATCCAGCGAGTCGCACCCATGGCGTTGTGGCCCATGATGTCCACCACCATCAGCAGCACAACGCCGACCACATAACCGAGCGGCACCCAGCGCGCCATGAACCTTGGCTCGAACTGGGCGATGACGATCATCGACACCAGACCGATGCCGAACGACGTGGCCTGTTTGGCCAGCAGATCCCAGCTCTTGCCGCTGGCCGAATACAGCACGAACAGGCTGCCGGCCGCGAGAATCAACAGCAGCACCAGCAACGGGCCGTCGATATGCAAACGTTGCAGCAGCGTCGCCCGGCGACGCATCACATCCTCGCTGGAGAGCATGCGATCGAAATTATTCATCACGGGCCGTAGCCTCCGCACTGATTGGGCTGGCGTATTCGGCCTTCAAGCGTCCGTCCTGATCCAGCAGCCAGGCATCCATGACCTGCCGCACCACTGGCGCCGCGACGCCGGAACCGGACTCGCCGTTCTCGACCATCACCGACACCACGATTTTCGGGTCATCCGCCGGCGCGAAGCCGACGAACAGGGCGTGGTCGCGGTGGCGTTCCTGGACCTTGGAGCGGTCGTACTTCTCGCCTTGTTTGATCGCCACGACCTGCGCCGTACCCGACTTGCCGGCGATCCGGTATTGCGCGCCGATCGAAGCCTTGCGCGCGGTGCCTCGGGCACCGTGCATCACCTGCTGCATGCCGTGGTTGACCTTGTTCCAGTCGGACGGGTCGCGAAGGATGATGTCCGGCATCGGGTTTTCATCCTTCGGTTTCTCGCCTTCGATGGTCTTGGCAAGGTGCGGGCGATTCCACACGCCCTTGTTGGCCACCAGCGCCGTGGCTTGGGCCAGTTGCAGCGGGGTCGATTGCATATAGCCCTGGCCAATCCCGAGAATCAGGGTTTCGCCGGGGAACCACGCCTGACGCCGGGTCGCGCGTTTCCACTCGCGGGACGGCATCAGGCCGGGGGATTCTTCGAACATGTCCAGCGAGACCTTCTGGCCGATGCCGAACTTGTTCATGTAGGCCGACAACCGGTCGATGCCCAGCTTGTGCGCCAGGTCATAGAAGTAGGTGTCGTTGGACCGCATGATCGCCGTGTCGAGGTCGACGAAGCCGTCCCCGGTGCGGTTCCAGTTGCGGTACTTGTGATCGTAGTTGGGCAGCATGTAGTAACCGGGGTCGAACACCCGGCTCGACGCCGTCACCACGCCCGCATCGAGACCGGCAATCGCCACCGCCGGCTTGATCGTCGAACCCGGCGGGTACAGACCGCGCAACACACGGTTGAACAGCGGCCGGTCGATCGAATCGCGCAGCTCGGCGTAAGCCTTGAAGCTGATGCCGGTGACGAACAGGTTCGGGTCGAAGCTCGGCTGACTGACCATCGCCAATACTTCGCCGGTTTTCGGATCAAGCGCTACCACCGCCCCACGCCGGCCGCCCAGCGCGGCCTCGGCAGCTTCCTGCAACTTGATGTCGAGGCTCAGGACAATGTCCTTGCCCGGCACCGGATCGGTACGCTTGAGCACGCGCAGGACACGGCCACGGGCGTTGGTCTCGACTTCTTCGTAACCCACCTGACCGTGCAGCTCGGCCTCATAAAAGCGCTCGATGCCGGTCTTGCCGATGTGGTGGGTGCCGCTGTAGTTGACCGGATCGAGGGTCTTCAGCTCTTTCTCGTTGATCCGCCCCATGTAACCCACCGAGTGCGCGAAATGCGCGCCCTGCGGGTAGTGACGGACCAGTTGCGCGACCACTTCAACGCCCGGCAGGCGGAACTGGTTCACCGCGATCCGGGCGATCTGTTCTTCGGTCAGTTCGAACAGGATCGGCACCGGTTCGAACGGCCGACGGCCCTGACGCATGCGCTTCTCGAAGATCACCCGGTCTTCCGGCGTCAACTCCAGCACCTCGACGATCACATCGAGCACCTGTTGCCAGTCGCCGGAGCGCTCGCGGGTCATGCTCAGGCTGAAGCTCGGGCGGTTGTCCGCCACCACCACGCCGTTGCGGTCGAAAATCAGGCCACGGGTCGGCGGAATCGGCTGGACATGCACCCGATTGTTTTCCGACAGGGTCGAGTGGTACTCGTACTGAATCACCTGCAGGTAATACAGGCGCGCGATCAGCACACCGATCAGCGCAATGATCGCAATTGCGCCGAACACAACGCGGCCACGCACCAGACGGGCGTCTTTTTCGTGGTCCTTGATGCGGATCGGCTGGGACATGAGGGCAGAACTACTTGTGGTAAGGGTGACCGGACAGCACGGTCCAGGCACGATACAGCTGTTCGCCGATGAGGATCCGCACCAGCGGGTGCGGCAGCGTCAGCGGCGACAACGACCAGCGTTGATCCGCGCGGGCACAGACTTCCGGCGCCAGCCCTTCGGGGCCGCCGACCATGAAGTTGACCGTACGCGAGTCCAGACGCCAGCGATCGAGTTCGACCGCCAACTGCTCGGTGCTCCACGGCTTGCCATGGACTTCGAGGGTGACGATCCGCTCGTTCTGCCCGACCTTGGCCAGCATGGCTTCGCCTTCCTGGCGGATGAAACGGGCCACGTCAGCGTTCTTGCCACGGGTGTTGAGCGGAATTTCCACCAGTTCCAGCGCCAGCTCGGACGGAAGACGCTTGGCATATTCATGCCAGCCTTCTTCCACCCATTTGGGCATGCGTGAACCGACGGCGATCAGTCGCAGTCGCACAGCGCGTCCCTTACAGCTGGTCTTTGTTGAGCTTGGTGAAGTGCTCGTGGGTGTTTTCCGGGCTGTGGTGCTTGGCGTCCGCCGCACGGCTTTGCTCGGCACCGGCCCACAGGCGCTCCAGGTCGTAGAACTGACGAGCCGAGGCGGTCATCATGTGCACGATCACCAGGTCCAGGTCCAGCAGCACCCAGTCACTGTCGCCCTTGCCTTCTTCGCCCAGCGGCCTGGCACCCTGCTTTTTGACCTCTTCGCGAACCTTGTCCAGCATCGCGTTGATCTGACGGTTGGAAGTACCGGTGGCGATGATCATGTAGTCAGTGATGCTCTGCTTGTCGCGCACATCGATGATCTGGATGTCCTGGGCCTTGACGTCTTCCAGGGCTGCAACGGCCACCTTGACCAGCTCGTCGCCCTTCAGCGGTTCGTTGGTGTTGACCGGCTCTGGCAGCGGGGCGCTCTTGAATGTGCCTTTGCGCTTTACTTTGGTTTGGTCTTTGTCAGTCATATAAAACTCGTTTTGCTCATATATTCGGCGGCTTGGCGACACGTGGATTCGTATCAGTGAAGCACGCCTTGTTCAGTTCGACGCACGGTACAGACCGTGCGCATCGATGTAGGCCAGGACCGCGTCGGGCACCAGGAAACGTACCGACTTACCGCTGGCCAGCAGTTGACGGATCTGGGTGGCGGAAACCGCGAGCGGTGTCTGCCAGACGAATGCAATCTGTCCGCTCGGCCCCTTCAGGGCCAGCGGGTCGCTCACCGAACGCGCTGCCAGCAGGTTGCGCAAGGCATCCGGCGGTTCGCTGTCGGCGTCCGGGCGCTGTAGCACCAGGATGTGGCAATGCTGGAGCAACTCTTCCCAGCGGTGCCAAGTGGGCAGGCCGCAAAATGCGTCCCAGCCCAGAAGCAGAAAAACCTGGGTCTCGGCGGCCATTTCGGCCCGCAGCGACTCCAGGGTATCGATGGTCCAGGACGGTTTGTCCCGCTGCAATTCGCGGGCGTCCACCACCAGTGGCGGCACACCGGCTACCGCACATTCAACCATTGCCAGCCGGTCCCGCGCCGACACCTGCGGCATGTCGCGGTGCGGCGGCCGGGCGCTGGGCATCATGCGCAGCTCGTCCAGCCCCAGCGCTTCGGCGACTTCCAGCGCGCCACGCAAATGGCCGACGTGCACCGGGTCGAACGTCCCGCCCAGTACGCCAATGCGCCGGGGACGGGGCTTCTTGCCGGGTTTCGGCGCTTTCAGGTCAAGGTCGGACAAGTCAGACCGTCGCCTGGCCGCGCAACTGGCCATCACCGACCACGATGTACTTCTCGCAGGTCAGTCCTTCGAGGCCCACCGGGCCACGGGCGTGCAGCTTATCAGTAGAAATGCCGATCTCGGCACCCAATCCGTATTCGAATCCGTCGGCGAAGCAGGTCGGGGTGTTGATCATCACCGACGCCGAGTCGACCTGAGCCACGAACTGGCGGGTGTCGGCGAGGTTTTCGCTGACGATCGAGTCGGTGTGATGGGAGCCGAAATGGTTGATGTGTTCGATGGCCTGATCCAGGCCATCCACCACGCGGATCGACAGAATCGGCGCCAGGTACTCGGTGCTCCAGTCTTCTTCGGTCGCCGCTACGGCTTCGATGATCGCCCGGGTGCGCTCGCAACCGCGCAGCTCGACGCCTTTTTCGCGGAACTGCTTCGCCATCGACGGCAGGAAATCCTTCGCAACACTTTGATCGACCAGCAAGGTCTCCATCGCACCGCAGATGCCATAGCGATAGGTCTTGGCATTGAAGGCGATGCGCTGGGCTTTCGGCAGGTCGGCGTGTTCGCTGACGTAGACGTGGCAGATGCCGTCCAGATGCTTGATTACCGGCACCCGGGCATCACGGCTGATGCGTTCGATCAGGCCACGGCCACCGCGCGGGACGATCACATCGACGTACTCGGGCATGGTAATCAGCGCGCCTACAGCGGCGCGGTCGGTGGTTTCCACCACTTGCACCACGGCGGCCGGCAGTTCGGCTTCGGCCAGACCGCGCTGGATGCAGGCGGCAATCGCGCGATTGGAATGAATCGCTTCGGAACCGCCGCGCAGGATGGTCGCGTTGCCGGACTTCAGGCACAGGCTCGCGGCATCGATGGTCACGTTGGGACGGGATTCGTAAATGATCCCGATCACGCCCAGCGGTACACGCATCTTGCCGACCTGAATGCCCGACGGACGGAAGCTCATGTCGCGGATTGCACCGACCGGATCCGGCAGCGCTGCAACCTGACGCAGGCCGACGATCATTCCGTCGATGCGCGCCGGGGTCAGTTCCAGACGTTCCAGCAGTGCCGGCTCCAGACCGTTGGCGCGACCGGCGGCCAGATCCTGTTCATTGGCTGTCGCAAGCTCGGCGCGGGCGGCGTCCAGGGCATTGGCGGCAGCCAGCAGGGCGCGGTTTTTCTGCGCGGTGCTGGCTCGGCCGATAACGCGGGAAGCTTCGCGGGCGGCGCGACCCAATCGGGTCATATAGTCAAGAACGGACTCAGTCATGGTCTGCTGGGGTCTTGGCAAAGAGGAAAGCGGCAGATTATAGCTGTCGCGTCCCGGGACTAACAGCGGTGACGGGCGGATGGTCGAAATGGACGGCGATTTGCCGACGTTCAGCCGGGATTAAGCCGCGAATTGTTATCATCACGACCTCCTCCGCCTGGATAAACCCTGTTTGCCATGTCCAACCTGACCGTTCGCGCCACCTCCGCGCGCCAGCCTGTCGGCCTCGCGGACGCCTTTTTCGACCGTGACGCCCAGACACTGGCCCGTGATCTGCTCGGCAAAGTCATCCGCCACCGCGTCGGCGATTTGTGGCTCAGCGCCCGAATCATCGAAACCGAAGCGTATTACTGCGATGAAAAAGGCAGCCACGCGTCCCTCGGCTACACAGAAAAGCGTAAGGCTTTGTTTCTGGACGGCGGCCACATCTATATGTACTACGCCCGTGGCGGCGATTCGCTGAACTTCAGCGCGCAGGGCCCGGGCAATGCGGTGCTGATCAAATCGGCCTATCCGTGGGTCGACGAAATCAGCGGCCCGGCCAGTCTGGCGCAGATGCTGCTGAACAACCCCGATGCCCAGGGTCGCCCGCGCCCGTCGCAGAAACTGTGTGCCGGGCAGACACTGCTGTGCAAGGCGCTGGGACTGAAAGTACCGGTGTGGAATGCCAAGCGCTTCGACCATGAAATCCTGCTGGTGGAAGACACCGGTCCTGCGCCAACTCATGTGATTCAGACCACCCGTCTGGGCATTCCCCATGGCCGTGACGAACACTTGATGTATCGCTTCGTCGATGCCGCCTATGCCCAGTGGTGCACGCGGAACCCGCTGCGTCGGGGTCAGGTCGAAGGTCGCGATTATTTTCTGCTGTGAATGCAACCCCCTGCGGCTCGCCGATCAGGGACATCAATGAAATGGAGTGGTTTGTATGGGCCCATGGCTCGATAGCGTGACCGGGTGGCTGGCTGCCAATCCGCAGTGGCTGGCCGCTGCAGTGTTTGTCGTGGCCTGCGTGGAATGCCTGGCGATTGCCGGGTTGATCGTGCCCGGAACGGTGCTGCTGTTTGCCGTGGCGGTGCTGGCCGGCAGTGGTGCCCTGTCATTGAGCGAAACCCTGTTGCTGGGTTTCCTCGGCGGGATTCTCGGCGATGTGATTTCGTATTTCCTCGGTCGTCACTTCCACCAGAACATCCGGCGTCTGCCGGGCCTGCGCCATCACCCGGAATGGATGGCCGGTGCGGAAACCTATTTCCAGCGCTATGGCATCGCCAGCCTTCTGGTTGGACGCTTCATCGGCCCGTTGCGTCCGATGCTGCCGATGGTTGCCGGCATGTGCGACATGCCCTTCCCGCGCTTCGCCGCCGTGAGCCTGTTGGCGGCGGCTGGCTGGAGTCTGGCGTATCTGCTGCCGGGCTGGGCCACCGGCGCGGCGATTCGTCTGCCGTTGCCGGAAGGCTTCTGGCTGCAGGCCGGGATCGTCGCCGGCAGCATTGCGGTGATGGTCGGCCTGAGTGCCAACAGCAGCCTGCGTAGCCATCGCCGGGCGACGGTCTGGATCAGCAGCATGAGCCTGTTGATCCTGATCGGCCTGTTCATCGGCTACCCGTACCTGACCGCCCTCGATCAGGGCGTCATGACCCTGGTGCAGGAACATCGCCAACCGGCGCTGGATGAGGTGGCGGTGGTTTTCACCCTGATCGGTGAATTCCGCAACATGCTGCTGTTCAGCGCCCTGCTGACTGCGCTTCTGTTGCTGTGCCGTCAGTGGCGCCACGCAATCTTCGTGGGTGGCACCCTGCTCGTCACGGCATTGGCCAACACCGGGACCAAAATGTTCTTCGCCCGGGTACGTCCGGAAGTGCTGACCGATCCACTCACCAGCTACAGCATGCCCAGCGGCCATGCATCCGGATCGTTTGCTCTGTTCCTGGCGCTTGCCGTACTGGCCGGACGCGGTCAGCCGCCGAGGCTGCGACTGACCTGGCTGTTGCTCGGCTGCATACCGGCGCTGGCAATTGCCCTGTCACGGGTTTATCTGGGAGCGCACTGGCCAACCGATGTGCTGGCCGGAGCCATGCTCGCCGCCTGCGTCTGCGCAGCAGGCCTGTGGTTGAGTCAACGCCGCGCACCTCTTGGAGCGATGCCGCAGAAAGTCTGGTGGCTGGTATTGCCGGCGCTCTTTGCCCTTTTCGGTTTTTTTGTATTGCGACACCTGCCACACACCTTGTTGCGATACGCCTATTAAGCCTTCGCCCAACGCTCACCGGCGCGCACGTCGCACGGTGAGCACCGGCAAATATCTGGCAAAGCAAAAGCTCATGAACACGTCCGTGCCCCGTGCCACATTCCGGCCGTTGCACCACAAACGGACTTGTGAAAAGAACCATGACTTTGATGAATCAACCGAACGATCTATCCCGGACTGGCTGGCTGTCAGCGCCGATCAAAATATCCGATCTGAACATTCCCCCGGAGTCGTCCCTTCAGACTTCGGGCCAAAAACCCGGGCTTGCGGACCTGGACACTCTGTTCGGCCCTCTGCGCATTGGAGAATTCAGCGTCAGCCGCCAGACGCTCCAGGCCTTGGGCGGCCGAATCGATGGGAAAACCCTCTCGTCGACCAACACCTACCTTTCCGAAGCTGACCAAGCGTTCATCGATGCACTGGAGTTCGATACGGCTCAAATCGAACAGCGCATGAGATCCGTGCCCTCGCCGGAAAACGCTCAGATCCCGCCCCTGCTGTACGAAATCGTCACCCAACGCTCCCCCGATGCCCCACCCCTTATGCGTGAGAAGTCCACGGGCGAATTCGCTGACGCCATGAACAAGATCAACCACCTGCTGAACGTCACCCAACGCCTGGACATTCGTCGAGACCCGTTGCCCGACCACTTGCCGGACTGGGTCGATAAAACCAAAAGCCGCGGGATGGCCAGCATGGGTGTCGGGATGCAAGCGTACGGGCTCTACAGCGCTTACATCGGCGCCATCGACGCGCTGAAGAAAGGTGATACGACTGAAGCCCTGATCAACGTTGGTGGAGGCGTCGCGGAAATCACCTCGCTGGGTGTCGAGTACGCGCTGAGCAAGACCGGCGAGCAAATGATCCGTCAGGGATCCATGGCCTTCGAACATTTCGGCAAGACCTCCATGGGCAAGTGGCTGTCTCGCGGAGCCGGGTTGATCGCCAGCGCGCTGACGCTGCCCTTCGATATCTACATCGCCATCAAATCCTTCAATGATGCGGCCAAGGCCCAGGGCAAGGAGGCTCAGGACCTGTACGTCACCGGCGGACTGGGCGTGTTCAGTGGCGCGTTGTCCCTGGCCCTTGGCTGCGCGGCACTGGCGGGATTCCAGGCTGCCGGCCCAGTGGGTATCGCCGCCGCCGCAATCATGATTGTGGGGGCGAAAATCTATGGCGCCGTGCGGGCAGTCGACGATATTGACGACTACATCGAGCTGACGGTGAACGAACGCTGGCGTGCTGGCTGGTTTGCGTTCACCGGCCAGGATCAGGACAAGGCGCTCATGGATCGCTACCTGATTGCCAAGACCACCGCTGACTACGCCAAAGCTCTGAAGACCCGCAGCCTCGGCTGGCTCGACAATGAATTCAAGGAAACCGTCGATGTGATCGTCAGTGGTCGGTTCGAGGTGAAGATGCAGCCCACACGCCTCTATCGCTATCAGTGGGATGAATCCCGTGGCGAAACCCCATACGTCGCCGAGAATCGGCCGGTCATCAGTGACGCCGATGACATTTATGACGCAAG
The DNA here is from genome assembly GCF_025447595.1 of Pseudomonas koreensis. Lineage (GTDB taxonomy): Bacteria > Pseudomonadota > Gammaproteobacteria > Pseudomonadales > Pseudomonadaceae > Aquipseudomonas > Aquipseudomonas koreensis_H. The sequence continues at coordinate 153,764 of NZ_JAOEJU010000006.1, forward strand.
GGATGGCCTGCCGACCTCGGACGCCATTGTTACCCAATCGAAAACCGATCCGGCCAAAAGCGTTTTGTGGAGCCTCGGTTCAGGCAATGACACCGTGCAGGGCGTACGGAACAAAGCCAACGTCTTCAGCTATGGCACAGGCAGAAAAGTCCTGCATGGCGGAGAGAAGGAGGACTCCTTTCTCTTTCAGTCAGCTTCCGGATCGCTCTCATTCGATCCGACCGAGGTCAGCGAACTGTCGGGAGGGGACGGTATGGATCTGCTATGGCTGCAAGGCACGCACAGGCATCTCGATCACATTCCCGACCCACCGCGCAATCTCGGTTATGACATTGACCTGAAGAAAGGCACGCTGAAGTTGCGTCCCGCGAACCCGGCGCTGGGACCTGTGCTGCACTCGACGCTCAAGTCCATCGAAAAGGTCGAGACGCTCGCCGGTGCGGCCAATCGCGTGACGGGTTCCGATCAGGCGGACATCATTTCCGCCAATGGTGACGACCACGTTGACGCCGGTGCGGGAGATGACCGGATTTCCGTTCGCGGCCTCCACGGATCCGTCGTCGGGGGGCCGGGTAACGACACCTATATTCTCGACCCGATGTGCCGTACCGTATCCATCACCGATGACGGTGCAGAGACGAGCACGGTCTATCTGGGCGTGACGCTTGAAGCCATCCAGCGCTGGTACTTGCGCGATGATGCACTGGTGATCGAATCGCTGCGCGACGATTCACCCGGAACTCCGCGACGGGAACTGGTACTTGAAGCGGTCTACCGGACAGTCGGTCGCAAACGCTCACTGCACAATGACAAATGGCTGTTCATTACCCAGGACGGTTTCCACCTGCAACCGATATGGCCTGCCAACATCGTGGGAACTGGCGAGCTGACGCTCAGCGTCACTGTCCTGACAGTCGGCATGAGCAGGACTTCCCCCGCCCCGGTCAATGACTATCCCTGCAGGATTTCGAAAAACGCACATTCGTCCTACTTCATTTCCCGTCAGACACGTCATTCGACGCTGATAGCCACGCAAAACGATCAGGCCGCGTCCAGTACGATCTACGTTGAGCATGACAGCACCGAAATCAATGAAGTCAGGGCCATCTACACCGTTTCAAAAACCGAGAAAGGTGCATTCACGTTTCTTGGCTACACGGATGTCCACTTCACCATCACATTCAATTACCCGGCAGGCCTGCTTTCCCTACACGGGATAATGAAAGAGAACCCCGACAAGAAAACCGACAGGGGCGGCGGCATCAGAGCCTCCGGCTGGACGGCAACTCATCCGATTGTTCTGGTGATGCGCGACGGTGTTTCCTACCACCTCGACTTTCCACGCAACTCGTATATCGATGATGCAAAAAAGACCGGCTATACCGTCATTCAAAGCCGGGCCTCGCTGCGCGAACGTGCAGGCCGATACACATTCCTCAGGCCCACCATCACGAAGCGTACTTTGAAGGCGACTCCGCAGCGGGTCGACTTTCAGACTGACGAGCACAACACCAGCTACTGGCTGGAGGGGCGATCCGCGACCTATGAGCTGTATCCCGCCAGAGCAATTTCCATGCGGTTATCTACCGCCCCAGCCGATGCCATCGTTTCGGGGTCCTCGACCTGGGTCATTCACACCCGTCATCTACAGGAGCGGATCAGCCCCGACGATCTCACTATCAAGAACGATCTACTCAAAATCGGCAGCATCCATGTTCATTTGCCGGACAGCAACGATCCACAGCTGCCGCTGGAGACCATCGATGTCGTGGTCTATTCAGGAAACCGTTACCGGATCAATGCCCTGTTTGAAATGATCGGGCTCTGTGCCGTCGATGCACGGGGCTACCCAACGATTCAGGTATTGATTCTGGACATCCGCGATCACCAGCAACGTGGAGAACTGGAAACCAGTGATGTGCCGGTTCTGAACATTCGTCTGCCCGACGCCGCTCCCGGGAGCATTTTCTACAACGTCCTCAGCAACAGCTGGAGACTCGAGAACGATCCGTCCCGCCCAATCCCGATCGAACATCTGATCATCGTCAAGGAATGACCCCATGCGTCCCAAAACGCCCTTACTGCCAACCCCTCCCCGCACCGGAACGTCCGCCGTCCCATCGCTCGAGGCTCCCCGATTGCGGCCACAGATTCAGGATCCACGCGCACATCATTCGCTACTCGACCCGGCAATATCGAACCCTCGATACCCGGGCCACAGCCAGTCATCCGCAACAATATCCGGGACCTCAAGAATCGAAGTCTCGGACTTGCCCGACCTGCAGCGAAAATCGACAACCTTGCTGAGCAGCTATCTATTGAACCCCAGCCTGCTGCGCAATATGCAACCGCCCGATGAAGAAGGCTTGCGTTATGTGGTCGGACGCAAATTCGTCGATGTGAAAGATGTCGGTACGGTGTACGTGGAGTTCGATATGAGCCTGGGTACCTATCGGGCAATGGATCTGTACAAAAAGCTTGCGCCGGGGCCTGCGCTTTTCAGGAATGCCGGTGAGTCGACCTGGAGCCCTGCTCGACAGAGCGGTACAGGCAATCCGCTCAAACGGCCGAATGCAGACGAGTCCGGCGGGGCATCGGCGGTGCCCGCAAGACTGCCGCGAATCACATCGATGCCCGCACACTTGAAAGTGGCCACGTCGGAATTGCTGAGTACGTATTTCGCACAGCTGCATCCACAGATGACTCACGGTGAGCGAATCATGGAATTGCGCTCCTGCAACCTGTCACCCCTTCAACACATCCGATTGCACGACGACCTGATCGTCAATCCTACAGCACTTCCCGAATGGGTAACGCAGCACAGGACACACTCTCTCGATGCCGGCAATCCTTCACGTTTCGACGCTTTGCATGAAGAAATAGAACCTTTGCTCCTGCCGCTGAGGAACGGCAAGTTGCTGATCAGTCGCCTCGGTGACTATGGCGGTTTCAGTGAGAGTGTCAGCCGCGAATTCCTCGACGGATTCCTTATAAAACTGGGTTATCTGCGCAACGCCAGCGACTGTTTGTACCGGACAGACATCCCGGCCCTGTTCAGAGCTGATGAGCGCACGCCGTTCGAGTTCCACAATGATGGACGGATGTTGCCTCGCCTGAAACATCCTCGCGGGGCAACGACCGAAAAACCGATCAGTGCCACTGTCAGTCTCAAACTGGTCCATCAGTACGCCGGCAGGGGCACCGATTCGCCCGACCCGGAATACCTGCGCTACAACAATCAGAAAAACAAATACCCCGGACACAAGCCTGGAGAATCGGACAATGAGTCGGGAACGTCCGACAACGAATGGTCTGATGTATCCGACGTGGAACTGGATTCCGAGCGCAACTACGAAACCATCCGGCACGATCAGCAGGTCATATTTGCCTACGTCATCGACACACGAAAAATGGAAATCGTTCTGGGGGAGGAGAACCAGCTCCTCAATGCCGCCGCTCGAGAAAATGGCGCGTGGTTTCCCGAAGACGAACTTGAAGCGTTGATTTCAACGTCGAAACGGGGCATTGAATCGGAACGACTCTGGCTGCTCGATTCCACCCGCACTCGAGCCGCGAAAGTCGACGATATCGCGTACGAAGCCGGTTACCAATCACGAATTTCCATCGAGGAACGAACCCACCAGGGCGCCAATAACCGATATCAATATGACGTTCTGATCGACAAGGTTGCCCAGGCCGGCAAGCCGATACTGACACTGGGCAAGGGTAAAGAGTGGTTCGCCAACGATATCGTCTGGCCTGAATAACCGGGACGGCGTCAGGCGAAGAGTTCACCCTGCAACTCATCAAGCAGCGCCTGGATTGCATCCAGTCGCTGCTGCGGATCGTCGAGTTGCAGCAGGTCGATCTTGTCTTCCTCGGCAAACGGCAGCAGATACGCCAACTGATTGGCCAGCGACTGCTGCCCTGCCGCTTCGACGCCCATGTTCAGCGCCTCGACCATCGGGTGTTCGGCCAGGGCCTTGAGCAGCGCCACCAGATCGGCGTCCTCATCCTGCAACGGTTGCTCGGGCTCTTCGTCCAGCCACTCGACCTCGGCCATGATCAATTGATCGCGTTGCACTTCGGTGTGCTGCACGATGAAGCGGCGCCCGCCCTGCACACGGATGCCCAGCAGTCCGTTGTCCTGCTGCTGGAAATCGGTGATGCGCGCTTCGCAGCCGACCATGGCGAAACTTTCCGGCGCGCCGCCGACTTCGCTGCCTTCAAGAATGCACACCACACCGAACCCGCCACCCTGTTTCATGCAGCGGCCGATCATGTCCAGATAGCGCGCTTCGAAGATCTGCAAATCCAGATTGCAGCCGGGAAACAGCACCGTGTTCAGCGGAAAAAGCGGCAGACTCATAGACATTTCCTTACACCACCATCGACACCGCCAGCGGCAGGAACACCGCCGTGGCCACGCCCATCAGACTCATCGCCAGCGCCGCGAAGGCGCCGCACTCATCGCTTTCCTGCAACGCCACCGACGTGCCGACCGCATGCGCCGTCATGCCCAGCGCCATGCCGCGCGCTTCCGGGCTGTGCACGCCGAGGCGGGTCAAAAGCGCCGGCCCGAAGATCGCGCCGATCACCCCGGTGATCAATACGAACACTGCCGCCAGCGCGGCGACACCACCGATTTGCTCGGCCACCAGCATGGCGATCGGTGAGGTCACCGACTTGGGCGCCATGGTCATCAGGATCATGTGATCGGCGCCAAACCACCAGCTCAGCGCCACCCCCATGCCCGTGGCGACCACGCCGCCTATCACCAGCGTAGTAAAAATCGGCCAGAACAATTGGCGGATGCGCCGCAGATTCAAATACAGCGGCACGGCCAGCGCAACAGTCGCCGGGCCCAGCAGAATGCTGAGGATCTCGGTGCTCTTGCGGTACTCGGCGTAGGTCAGGCCGCAGCCGACCAGCACGCCGATCACCAACAGCATCGAGACCAGCACCGGTTGCAGAAAGATCCAGCGGGTTTTCTCGAACGCCGCCAGCACCAGTTGATAAGCCCCCAGGGTGATCCCGATGCCAAACAGTGGGTGGTGAATCACCGAAGCCCAGGCACCTTGCCAGTCGAACAGCATCAGGACTCCTCCGAATGCGGCGCGTGACGCTTGACCAGCCGTTGCATCAGCACGCCGGCGAAGGCCATCGACAGAATCAGCGAGACCACCAGCGCACCGACGATGGCCCAGAAATCCGCGGCAATCGCCGTGGCATACACCATCACGCCCACCGCCGGCGGCACCAGCAGCAATGGCAGATAACGCAGCAGACTGCCGGCGGCGAGGTTCAGCGGCTCGCCGACTTCACCGCGCACGACCAGGAATACCAGCAGCAGCAAAAGGCCGATGATCGGCCCCGGCAGCACCGGCAACAGCAAGTGATTGAGGGCCGTGCCGAGCAATTGAAACAGCACCAGCATGGTCAGGCCACGTAGCAACATCCGTCATCTCCGTCTTACTTTCCAACCCGCAAGTCGCCGGCATTATAAGCACGCCTGCGCTATGGATCGGCATTCGCCAAAAGCATGGTCGGTTGACCTGAGCAAATCGCCATGATGATCTACAGTGGTTCGCAGGGCGGTCAAATCCCCCACCTGAAAAACTATAAAACCGATGAACCCAAGGAGAGTCTCAATGCCCTATGTTCCAGTTGCAGAGCTCAAAGATTATGTCGGCAAGGAACTCGGACGTTCCGAATGGCTCACCATCGATCAGGAGCGCATCAACCTGTTCGCCGAAGCCACCGGGGATTACCAGTTCATCCATGTCGACCCGGTCAAAGCCGCGCAAACGCCATTTGGCAGCACCATTGCACACGGTTTCCTGTCGTTGTCGCTGATCCCCAAACTGATGGAAGACATCCTGATCCTGCCGCAAGGCGTGAAGATGGTGGTCAACTACGGCCTGGACAGCGTGCGTTTCATCCAGCCGGTCAAGGTCAATTCCAAAGTCCGGCTCAAGGTCGACCTCGGTGAAGTGACCGAGAAAAAACCTGGCCAATGGCTGCTCAAGGCCACCGCCACCCTGGAGATCGAAGGCTCGGACAAACCGGCCTACATCGCCGAACCGCTGTCGCTCTGCTTCGTTTAAGCGCCTGGATGCGAAACGGCTCACGCTGTTTCGCATCCGCTGCTCCCCGCCGGCTGTATAAGGTCACATAGCTGCGGCATACTCGGTCGCCTAATTGCCCGGATCCCGCTATGCGCTCATTCGCTCCTCTTGCTCCCCTTGCCTTGACTCTGTTGCTGGCCGCGTGTGGCGACGGCGAATCGCTGTTGCCGCCGGATGCGCGCCTGCCCGACGGCGGCCGCTATCGCGGCGAACTGGTCAATGGCTTGCTGCAAGGCCAGGGCCGGGTCGACTATCCCAACGGCAGCTGGTACGCCGGGGCGTTCGACAAGGGGCAATGGCATGGCCAGGGCGAATGGCACGGCAGCAATGGCGAGGTCTATCGCGGCAACTTCCAGCAAGGGCTGTTCGATGGCCAGGGCACATTGACCACCACGGCCGGCAGCTACACTGGCGGTTTCAAGCTGGGCCGGCGTGACGGCGAAGGCACCCTCAAAGAAAACGCGATGACTTATCGCGGCGAATTCAAGGCCGACCAGTATTCCGGGCTCGGTCGCCTCGAACTGGACGACGGCAGCTCCTACCAAGGCCAGTTCGCCCACGGCAAACCCAATGGCGAAGGCCAGCGCGGTGATGCCAGCGGCAATCAGTTCACCGGCCACTTCGTCAACGGCCAGCTCGAAGGCAACGGCACGTTCAACAGTGCCGACGGCGACATCTACGTCGGTGGCTTCAAGAACAATCAACTGCACGGCAAGGGCCGCTACGAAAACGCCGATGGCGATGTCTGGCTCGGGCAGTTCAAGGAAGGGGCGCTGACCGGCAAGGGCGAACTGATCGGCGCCGACGGCAGCCACTACATCGGTTACTTCAATGATTGGCGCTTCAGTGGTCAGGGCCGGCTGAACCTGTCCGATGGCAGTTTCTACGTCGGTGGATTCGACAGCGACAGCTATTCCGGACGCGGCACCCTGGTGCTCACCGATGGCAGCGTGCTCAGCGGCACCTGGATCAACGGCCAGCGCGTGCGCGATGCCGACGGCAAGTTGCTGCCCGACACCCTCGAACTCGGCCTGCTGGCCCAGGGTCGCCTGCTCGACGAGGCGCTGGCCAATGTGCCGGCCTCGACCCCGGCAGTGGAGCTGTACACCCTGACCCTCGGCGGCGACGGCAAGCAGAGCGTGTTCCTTCGCGAATCCGACTACGTGGCCAACATGCTCACCAGCCGTTTCGGCGCCTTCGGCCAGATTCGTCTGGTCAACCATCGCGACCACCTCGGCGACCGGCCGATGGCCACTCGCGAGAACCTGCGCCGCGCAGCGCTGACCCTGGCCGAACGCAGCGGCCCGGAAGACCTGGTCTTCATCTACCTGACCAGCCATGGCACTGCCGAGCACGAACTGGTGCTCGACCAGCCGCGCATGGAACTGGCCGACCTGCCCGCCGACGAACTCGCCGCCGTGCTCGCACCGCTGAAGAATCGCGACAAGATCATTGTCATCTCTTCGTGCTATTCCGGTGGCTTCATTCCGGCGTTGAAGGATGAACGCACGCTGATCATGACCGCCTCGCGCGCCGATCGCGTGTCGTTCGGTTGCTCCGAGGAGGCCAACTTCACTTACTTCGGCGATGCCCTGTTTGCCCAGGCGCTGAACCAGACCGACGACCTGGAGCAAGCCTTCAAGCTGGCCAAGGCTACGGTCGCCGAACGTGAACTGGCGGACAACTTCGAAGCCTCTGAACCGCAGATCTGGGCGCCGAAAACCGTGCTGGCCCACTGGCAATTGCTGCGTAAACAGCAAGCGAGAAAAGCATTGCAAAGTGCTGCGTTGAACGACGGAGCGATAAAGAGCAACTAAGCTGAACAGTATCAAGGGAGAGACACTATGTACTTGACGCCTCAGCATGTCTTGCTTGCCGGAGCCACCGGGTTGACCGGTGAGCATCTGCTCGACCGTCTGCTCAACGAGCCGACAATCAGCCGCGTCCTTGCACCTTCACGCCGACCACTGGCGGAGCATCCGCACCTGGAAAACCCGGTCGGCGATCCACAGACCTTCCTGCCGCAACTCGCCGGCCGGGTCGATATTGCCTATTGCTGCCTGGGTACGACCATCAAACAAGCGGGTTCGGAAGAGGCGTTCCGCGCCGTGGATCTGGACATGGTGGTGGCATTCGCCAAACGTGCAAGAGAAATGGGCGCACGACATCTGATCGTAATCAGTGCGTTGGGCGCCGATCGCCGATCCTCGGTGTTCTACAACCGGGTCAAAGGCGAAATGGAATACGCATTACGCGCGCAAGACTGGCCGCAACTGACCATTTGCCGGCCATCCTTATTGCTCGGGGAACGAAGCGAGCCCCGCCTGGGCGAGCAGCTTGCCGCGCCGTTCTCGAAACTGATTCCCGGCAAATACCGCGGCATCGAAGCCTGCCAACTGGCCCGGGCGATGTGGCGGCTGGCACTGGAAGAACAGGACGGGGTGCGGATCGTCGAGTCGGATGAGTTGAGAAAGCTCGGCAAGTAAAAACAAAGGATCGCAGCCATTGGCTGCGATCTTTTTTAGAGTCCGCCAGTCGCCTGGAACCCCACGCCAATCACCGTCAGCAACGACAACGGCAACAGCAGCGTATCGAGCAATGCGCTGGCCGGCAGATCCACGCCGGGATAGCTCGGCGCCTCGGCACCGAATCGATCGATCGCACAACACCCGCCATTCATCGCATACAGATCCAGCCGGGTGCCGGAATACACCACCGGCGCGCCGGGCTTGGCAGCATCCAGCGTGCGCGCCGTGGCGCAGCCGGTCAGTTGCAGCGCCAGCAGGATCGCAAGCAGCTTATTCATCGCTGCTCAGGTGGTGTTCGCCCCAACGCGGCAGCATGTCCTGGGGAATGCCCAGCAGATTGAGAATCCGCGCCACCACGAAATCGATCAGGTCATCGATGGTCTGCGGCTGGTGATAGAAGCCCGGCGAGGCCGGCAGAATGGTCACGCCCATGTTCGACAGCTTGAGCATGTGCTCCAGGTGAATGCTCGAATATGGCGCTTCGCGCGGCACCAGGATCAACTGGCGACGCTCCTTCAACGTCACGTCCGCCGCCCGTTCGATCAGGTTGTTGCAAGCCCCGGTGGCAATGGCCGACAAGGTGCCGGTCGAGCACGGCACCACCACCATCGCTGCCGGGGCGCCGGAGCCCGAAGCCACCGGTGACATCCAGTCTTCCTTGCCGTACACGCGGATCTGCCCGGCGGTCGCGCCGGTGTATTCGGTGAGGAACGCCTGCATCATTTGCGGCTTGGCCGGCAGCGACACGTCCGTCTCGGTGGCCATCACCAGTTGCGCGGCCTTGGAGATCAGGAAATGCACCTCCCGATCTTCTCGCACCAGACAGTCCAGCAGGCGCAAGCCGTACTGGGCGCCGGACGCGCCGGTCATCGCCAGCGTGATACGTTCCGGGCCATTGCTGTCCAATCGAGTGTTCATTTCAGCGCCTCGGCGAGTTTGCCGTGCAGGCCGCCGAAGCCGCCGTTGCTCATGATCACAACGTGAGTGCCTGGCTGGGCCTGACTCTTCACACGTTCAATGATGCCTTCCAGCGAATCGCTGACGATCGACGGCACCTTGCACAGCGCCGCCGTGCCCGCCAGATCCCAACCAAGGTTGGCCGGGGCGTACCAGATCACCTGATCGGCATCGACCACGCTGTCCGGCAGACCGTCACGGTGCGCGCCGAGCTTCATCGAGTTGGAGCGCGGTTCGATGATCGCGATCAGCGGCGCATCGCCAATGCGCTTGCGCAGGCCGTCGAGGGTGGTGGCAATCGCGGTCGGGTGGTGGGCGAAGTCGTCGTAGATGGTGATGCCGCGCACTTCCGCGACTTTTTCCATCCGGCGCTTCACGCTCTTGAACGCGCTCAACCCGGCGATGCCCATCGACGGTACAACACCGACGTGACGCGCGGCGGCCAGAGTGGCCAGGGCATTGGCGACGTTGTGCTGACCGGTCAGTTCCCACTCGACCACGCCTTGGGATACGCCTTCGAACATCACTTCGAACGCCGAACCGTCGTCTTTCAGCAACTTGACCTGCCACTGACCGCCGGCACCGGTGGTTTGCACCGGAGTCCAGCAACCCATCTCGATCACACGCTGCAAGGCCGGTTCGGTGGTCGGGTGAATGACCAGGCCTTCGCTCGGGATGGTCCGCACCAAGTGGTGGAACTGCCGCTCGATGGCCGGCAGATCAGGGAAGATGTCGGCGTGATCGAACTCAAGGTTGTTGAGAATCGCGGTACGCGGACGGTAGTGGACGAACTTCGAACGCTTGTCGAAGAACGCGCTGTCGTATTCGTCGGCCTCGATCACGAAGAACGGTGTGCCGCCCAGACGAGCCGACACCGAGAAGTTCTGCGGCACGCCGCCGATCAGGAAGCCCGGACCCATGCCGGCGTGTTCCAGCACCCAGGCGAGCATGCTGCTGGTGGTGGTCTTGCCGTGCGTACCGGCAACCGCCAGCACCCAGCGACCTTGCAGCACATGGTCGGCCAGCCATTGCGGGCCGGAAACGTACGGCAGGCCTTTGTTCAGCACATATTCCACTGCCGGATTGCCGCGGGACATGGCGTTGCCGATCACCACCAGATCCGGTGCCGGTTCAAGCTGCGCCGGGTCGTAACCCTGGGTCAGCTGAATGCCCTGGGCTTCGAGCTGGGTGCTCATCGGCGGATAGACGTTGGCGTCGGAGCCAGTCACGTGATGGCCCAGCTCTTTGGCCAGAACCGCCATCGAGCCCATGAAAGTCCCGCAGATACCCAGAATATGAATGTGCATAGTCGACCTCGTAAAACATGGCCGCAGGTTAGCGCAGGGAGGGGGAAATCGCACTCTTTAGCTGATCACCCGACCTTGATCGTTCCCGCGCTCCGCGTGGGAATGCAGCGCAGGACGCTCTGCGTCCAAAAGCGGACGCGGAGCGTCCGGGGGAGGCATTCCCACACAGAGCGTGGGAATGATCAGGAGGGGATTCAGGCGGTTCGGGCGATCCCGTGCTTGCGCAGCTTTCTATAGAGCGTATTGCGACTGACGCCCAGTTGCTGCGCCGTGTGGGTCATGTGCCAGCGCGTGTGTTCCAGCGCATTGAGCAGAGCCAGCCGCTCGGCATCTTCCAGCGGCTGCCCGGATGACGCTTCATCGGTTTTGACCAACAGTGGCTGCACCTGCCGAAACATGGCGGGCAAATCCTCCAGCCCGATCCGCCCTTCATCGCACAGCGCCGCCAGTGTGCGCAGCACATTACGCATCTGCCGCACATTGCCTGGCCAGTTGAACCCGAGCAACGCCTGGCGCGCCGGTTCTTCGATCAGTATTGTTTCACCGCCCGCCTCTTCAGCCAGCAGGAAGTCCAGCAACTGGGACTTGTCGCTGCGCTCGCGCAACGGCGGCAACGCAACTTCCAACCCGTTGAGCCGGTAATACAGGTCTTCCCGGAAACTGCCATCACCCACCCGCTCCAGCAAGTTGCGGTGGGTGGCACTGATGATCCGCACGTTGACCGCTTCCGGCTCGCCACCGATCGGCACTACTTGCCGGTCTTCCAGCACCCGCAGCAGTCGGGTCTGCAAGGCCAGGGGCATGTCACCGATTTCATCGAGGAACAACGTGCCACCATCGGCCTGCTGTAACTTGCCGCGCATGCCGTCCTTGCGCGCGCCGGTGAAACTGCCGCCGCGATAGCCGAACAGTTCGCTCTCGATCAGGCTTTCGGGAATCGCCGCGCAGTTGAGGGCGACGAACGCTTTGCCGGCGCGCTGACTGGCGTTATGCACAGCCTTGGCGAACGCCTCTTTGCCGGAGCCGGTTTCACCGTTGATCAGCAGTGGCACGTCGCGTTCGAACACCCGCAGCGACTTGCGGAAATCTGCCTGCAACACCGCATCACCGAGGCAAATACCTGCAAGGCGCGGCACTTCGACAGGCGCGGGAACCGGCGCTACCGGCAGCGGCCGACGAGTTTCGCCGCGCAACACCGCAAACAGATGCCGCCCATCGCGGGTGCGCAACGGCCAACTGGCGCTGGCATTGGCACTCGCGCGCCCGAGCAACTCATCCAGCGAACAATCGAAAAACGCCTCCACCGGTTTGCCCAGCAAACCACCGCGAATATGGCCGAGCAGGTTTAAGGCACTCTGATTGACCGCACTGATCCGCCCTTCCCCGTCAAACGCCAGCAGCCCTTCGCTGAACAGCCCGACGGACTCGGCCTGGAGATGGAAACGCAGCAACCATTGGTTATCGAAGCAGCGCAGGAAATAGCAGCTCTCGATCATCTTCGCCGACAGATTGACCAGCGCCATGGTGTGGAACTGGCTCTGGCGCGAGACATCATGCCGCGCGGAGGAAACGTCGAGCACTGCCAGCAGTTCGCCGTGCGGGTCGAACACCGGGCTCGCCGAGCAGGTCAGGCCGGTATGGCGACCGCGAAAGTGTTCGTCTTGATGAATCGTCAGGGCCTGACGCTCGACAAGGCAGGTGCCGATGCCGTTGGTGCCTTCGCAGGCCTCGCTCCAGTCGGAACCCAGCCACAGGCCGGCGCGTTCGAAGATCTTGCGTTCGGCGGGAGCGGTGACGCAGTTGAGGATCACCCCGCGCGCGTCGGTCAGCAGCACCGCGTGGCCGGCGCCGGAGAGTTGCTGATGCAGGCTGCTCATTTCATTGCCGGCGATCTGCAACACCTGTTGCAGCCGTTCCCGACTTTCGAGGACTCGACCGTGTTCGAGTACGGTCGGCGCCATGGTCAGGGCCGGGTCGAGGTGATAGTCCTCAAGACAACGCAGCCACGAGCGGGCGATCGACGGGTCGGCACCGGGGCCATGCAGGTGCGGCTTGCCCTGGGTGACAGTGAGAACCTGTTGGGCATGGCGACTCAAATGGTTGTCGTGCATTTCTTATTATTCTCCCCGAGGTCTGTGGCGAGGGAGCTTGCTCCCGTTCGAGTGCGTAGCGCTCGCTGAAGACCATGATCGGCAGATGTTTTTGGGGGGCTGCTTCGCAGCCCAGCGGGAGCAAGCTCCCTCGCCACAAGGTGCCCAGCATCCTCCAGCCAACCGGTCTTTGCAATGCTGGCAAGACCGCGCGGTCACGGGTTGTGCCAGAAGCGGTACAAACTGTCACCCGACCTGTACCGATACCGTCACAGACGCTTGCCACTTGTCCGACAGAAATCACGCAAGGCCTTGATTTGCCTGACCTGCACGGCAGTGGCCCGACCTTTGCTCTACGCTTATAGCAAGCGCACATGCGCCTCCCTACAAATACAAAAGCCAAGGAGAAATCGTCATGCGTTACGCTCACCCCGGTACTGAAGGCGCCAAAGTCTCGTTCAAGAGCAAGTACGGTAACTACATCGGCGGCGAGTTCGTCGCGCCTGTCAAAGGTCAGTACTTCACCAATACCTCGCCGGTTAACGGCCAACCGATTGCCGAATTCCCGCGCTCCACGGCCGAAGACATCGAAAAAGCCCTGGACGCCGCCCACGCCGCTGCCGATGCCTGGGGTTCCACTTCCGCCCAGGCCCGCTCGCTGGTCCTGCTGAAAATCGCCGACCGCATCGAACAGAACCTCGAAACCCTGGCGATCACCGAAACCTGGGACAACGGCAAGGCCATCCGCGAAACCCTCAACGCCGACATCCCGCTGGCCGCCGACCACTTCCGTTATTTCGCCGGGTGCCTGCGCGCCCAGGAAGGCAGCGCCGCCGAGATCGACGGCAACACCGTCGCTTATCACATCCATGAACCGCTGGGCGTGGTCGGTCAGATCATCCCGTGGAACTTCCCGATCCTGATGGCCGCGTGGAAACTCGCGCCGGCCCTGGCCGCCGGCAACTGCGTGGTGCTCAAGCCTGCCGAGCAAACCCCGCTGGGCATCAGCGTGCTGCTGGAACTGATCGGCGACCTGCTGCCGCCGGGCGTGCTCAACGTGGTGCAAGGGTTCGGCAAAGAGGCAGGCGAAGCCCTGGCTACGAGCAAACGCATCGCCAAGATCGCCTTCACCGGTTCGACCCCGGTCGGCTCGCACATCATGAAATGCGCTGCCGAAAACATCATTCCGTCCACCGTAGAACTGGGCGGCAAGTCGCCGAACATTTTCTTCGAAGACATCATGCAGGCCGAGCCAAGCTTCATTGAAAAAGCCGCCGAAGGCCTGGTGCTGGCCTTCTTCAACCAGGGCGAAGTCTGCACCTGCCCGTCCCGTGCACTGGTTCAGGAGTCGATCTATCCGCAGTTCATGGAAGCGGTGATGAAGAAAGTCAGCCAGATCAAACGTGGCGACCCGCTCGACACCGACACCATGGTCGGCGCCCAGGCGTCCGAGCAGCAATTCGACAAGATCCTTTCGTACCTGGAAATCGCCAAGGGCGAAGGTGCCGAACTGCTGACCGGCGGCAAGGTGGAAAAACTCGAAGGCAATCTGGCTTCCGGTTATTACATCCAGCCGACCCTGCTCAAGGGCACCAACAAGATGCGTGTGTTCCAGGAAGAAATCTTCGGCCCGGTAGTGAGCATCACCACCTTCAAGGACGAAGCCGAAGCCCTGGCGATTGCCAACGACACCGAGTTCGGCCTGGGCGCCGGCCTCTGGACCCGCGACATCAACCGCGCCTATCGCATGGGCCGCGCCATCAAGGCCGGTCGTGTGTGGACCAACTGCTACCACCTGTACCCGGCGCACGCCGCGTTCGGCGGGTACAAGAAGTCCGGCGTCGGCCGTGAAACCCACAAGATGATGCTCGACCACTACCAGCAGACCAAAAACCTGCTGGTGAGCTACGACATCAACCCGCTGGGCTTCTTCTAAAACCTCAGGGCAACACAGATGATTCTGTGTTGCCTGTTCAATCGCCTTCGCGAGCAAGCCCGCTCCCACAGGGGACTTGCGTCGGCCCACATTATTGGATTCGGCACAAATCCAATAATGTGGGAGCGGGCTTGCTCGCGAAGACGTCCTTAATGACACAACACAAAGCCTGGCCGCTCTGGCACGGGCCTTGCGTACCCGTCATTCAGGATTTGCATGACACTGCCGCTGCGTGAACAGCATCCACCCACTCAACCGCTGCACCCGAAAGTCCAACAGATCGAACAATAAAAAAGACAGAGAGGACTTATGACTTCCACCACACAGCTCAAACCCACACTCGGCACCCTGCACCTCTGGGGCATTGCCGTCGGCCTGGTGATTTCCGGCGAATACTTCGGCTGGAGTTACGGCTGGGGCACGGCGGGAACCCTGGGTTTTCTGGTCACGGCCCTGATGGTCGCGACCATGTACACCTGCTTCATTTTCAGTTTCACCGAACTGACCACCGCGATTCCCCACGCGGGCGGGCCGTTTGCCTACAGCCGTCGGGCGTTCGGCGAGAAAGGCGGATTGATCGCCGGGATCGCTACGCTGATCGAATTCGTGTTCGCCCCACCGGCCATTGCCATGGCCATCGGCGCCTATCTGAATGTGCAGTATCCGGGGCTTGATCCAAAACTGGCGGCGGTCGGCGCGTATTTTGTGTTCATGACCCTTAACATCCTCGGCGTCACCATCGCCGCGACCTTTGAGCTGGTGGTGACTGTGCTGGCCGTCGCCGAACTGCTGGTATTCATGGGCGTGGTTGCACCGGGCTTCAGCTTCAGCAACTTCGTGCTGAACGGCTGGTCGGGGGCCAATGAGTTCACGATGGGCTCGATTCCAGGCATTTTCGCGGCGATTCCCTTCGCAATCTGGTTCTTCCTCGCCATCGAAGGCGCGGCCATGGCGGCCGAGGAAGCCAAGGATCCGAAACGCACCATTCCACGGGCCTATGTCAGCGGCATCCTGACCCTGGTATTCCTGGCCATCGGCGTGATGGTGATGGCCGGCGGCGTTGGCGACTGGCGCCAACTGTCGAACATCAACGACCCGCTGCCGCAGGCGATGAAAGCGGTGGTCGGCAACAATTCGACGTGGATGCACATGCTGGTATGGATCGGCCTGTTCGGGCTGGTGGCGAGTTTCCACGGGATCATCCTCGGCTACTCGCGGCAGTTCTTCGCCCTGGCCCGGGCCGGTTACCTGCCGAAAGGCCTGGCCAAACTCTCGCGTTTCCAGACCCCGCACCGGGCGATTCTGGCCGGCGGCGTGGTCGGCATCGCGGCGATCTACAGCGACGGTCTGGTCAATCTGCAAGGCATGACCCTGACGGCGGCGATGATCACCATGTCGGTGTTCGGCGCCATCGTGATGTACATCATCAGCATGCTCAGCCTGTTCAAACTGCGTAAAACCGAGCCGAACCTGGAGCGCACCTTCCGCGCGCCGGGCTATCCGGTGGTGCCGGCCATTGCGCTGTTCCTGGCGCTGGTGTGCCTGGTGGCGATGGCCTGGTTCAACACGCTGATCGGCTGTGTGTTCCTCGGTTTCATGGCCGCTGGCTACCTGTACTTTCAACTGACCGCCAAGCAACGCTCCGAAGCACCGGCAGACGCTATGCTCGAAGGTATCTGAGATGCACCCGCACCGGGCCTCGTGCCCGATGTCCGCCATGTAGAAGTGCACACCCATTCCTGTGGGAGCGAGCCTGCTCGCGATGGCATCGATGCGGTATCAATATTGCACCGAGCTGTCTGCATCGCGAGCAGGCTCGCTCCCACAAGGGACAGAGTCATTTACAGCATCAGGAGGAACGCGCCCCATGGCCGCATTTGCCCATACCGTCGGCGCCCAGACCTACCGCTTCGACAGCCTCAAGGAGGTGATGGCCAAGGCCAGCCCGGCACGCTCCGGGGATTTCCTGGCCGGCGTCGCCGCCCTCAACGATGGCGAGCGGGTGGCCGCGCAAATGGCGCTGGCCGACATCCCGCTCACGCATTTCCTGCAGGAAGCGTTGATCCCCTACGAAGCCGATGAAGTCACCCGGCTGATCATCGACAGTCACGACAAACAGGCCTTTGCGGTTGTCAGCCATCTTACGGTTGGCGGCTTTCGCGATTGGCTTCTGAGCGAAGCGGCCGATGAGCAGAGCCTGCGCGCCCTCGCCCCGGGCCTGACACCGGAAATGGTCGCCGCCGTGTCGAAGATCATGCGTGTGCAGGATCTGGTACTGGTGGCGCAAAAAATCCGCGTCGTCACTAAATTCCGCGGCACCCTCGGTCTGCGTGGACGCTTATCCACAAGGCTGCAACCCAATCACCCGACCGACGAGCCGTCCGGCATCGCCGCAAGCATTCTCGATGGCCTGCTGTACGGCAACGGCGACGCCATGATCGGCATCAACCCGGCCACCGACAGCATCGCCTCGATCTGCGCGATGCTGGAAATGCTCGACGCGATCATCCAGCGCTACGACATTCCGACCCAGGCCTGCGTGCTGACCCACGTCACCACCTCTATAGAAGCGATCAACCGTGGCGTGCCGCTGGATCTGGTGTTCCAGTCGATTGCCGGCACCGAAGCGGCCAACGCCAGTTTCGGCATCAACCTGAACATCTTGCAGGAAGGCTATGAAGCGGGCCTGAGCCTCAATCGCGGCACGCTCGGGCAGAACCTGATGTATTTCGAAACCGGCCAAGGCAGCGCGCTGTCGGCCAACGCTCACCACGGCGTCGATCAACAGACCTGCGAGACCCGGGCCTACGCCGTGGCACGCCATTTCAAGCCGTTTCTGGTGAACACCGTCGTAGGATTCATCGGCCCGGAATACCTCTACAACGGCAAACAGATCATCCGCGCCGGCCTCGAAGACCACTTCTGCGGCAAGTTGCTCGGTGTGCCGATGGGGTGCGACATCTGCTACACCAACCACGCCGAGGCCGACCAGGATGACATGGACACCCTGCTGACCCTGCTGGGCGTGGCCGGGATCAACTTCATCATGGGCATCCCTGGCTCCGACGACATCATGCTCAACTACCAGACCACTTCGTTCCACGACGCCCTCTACGCGCGCCAGACCCTGGGCCTGAAACCGGCACCGGAGTTCGAGCAGTGGCTGGCGAACATGGGCATCTTCACCCAGGCGGACGGCAAGGTCCGCTTCGGCAACAACCTGCCGCCGGCCTTCCGCCAGGCCTTGGCGCAACTGGGATGAGTCAGATGGAAAAACCGCCCGTCGATCCGCAAAACCCGTGGCTGGAGCTACGTCGCCTGACCCCGGCGCGCATTGCCCTCGGCCGCACCGGCACCAGCCTGCCGACCAGCGCACAACTGGATTTCCAGTACGCCCACGCGCAGGCCCGTGATGCGGTGCATCTGCCGTTCGATCACGCCGGGCTCAGCGCCCAACTGACCGAGCGCCAGCGCGACAGCCTGCTGCTGCACAGTGCCGCAGTGGATCGCAACAGCTACCTGCAACGCCCGGATCTGGGGCGCAAACTGAGCGATCAATCGGCACAGGCCCTGCGCGAATACGCCAAGGCGCATCCGGGCGGTGTGGATCTGGTGATGGTGGTGGCGGACGGCCTCTCGGCGCTGGCGGTGCATCGGCATACCCTGCCGTTTCTCACCCGTCTGGAGGAACAGATGAGCGCCGACGAATGGTCGACAGCGCCGGTAGTGCTGGTGGAACAGGGACGTGTGGCGATTGGCGATGAAATCGGCCAGTTGCTGGGCGCCAAAATGGTCGTGATGCTGATTGGAGAGCGTCCGGGCCTCAGTTCGCCGGACAGCCTGGGTTTATATTTCACCTACAATCCAAAGGTCGGCCTCACGGATGCTTACCGCAATTGCATCTCCAACGTGCGGCTGGAAGGGCTCAGCTACGGCATGGCGGCGCATCGCTTGCTGTACCTGATGCGCGAAGCCTGCCGGCGACAGCTGTCGGGTGTCAATCTGAAGGACGAAGCGCAGGTTCAGACGCTGGAATCGGAAGCCGGTGCAGACATGAAGAGCAATTTCCTACTCGATCCGCCCCCAGCCTGAACCGTTTCCGCATTGCCTTTCTGCGCCGGTTTCAGGCAGGATCGATGCACGGCCGCCCGGGTTTCCCATCGCCGTCAGAGCACGTGAAGACAGCCACTTGAAGGACGAGACCTACCATGCGGATTATCCAAGCGACCCTCGAACACCTGGATTTGCTGACCCCGTTGTTCGTTAAGTACCGCGAGTTCTACGGCTCCCTGCCTTATCCGGACTCGTCCCGGGCCTTTCTCGAAAAGCGCCTGCGACGCAAGGAATCGGTGATCTACCTGGCCCTGGCCGATGACGACGACAAGAAGCTCATGGGCTTCTGCCAGCTCTACCCGAGCTTTTCCTCCCTGTCGCTCAAACGCGTGTGGATCCTTAACGACATCTACGTCGCCGAAGACGCCCGCCGCCAGCTGGTAGCCGACAACCTGATCCGCACTGCGAAGAAAATGGCCAAGGAAACCCAGGCCGTGCGCATGCGCGTCTCCACGAGTGCCGACAACGAGGTGGCGCAAAAAACCTACGAATCCATCGGATTCAAGGAAGATACCGAATTCAAGAACTACGTACTGCCGATCAGCGACGAGCTCTGATCGCGGGTGTCTGCGGGGAGGGATCAGACTCCCTCCCCAAAATGAACTCCAACCCGACATTTATTCACACCGACATCCCCCGCTACAAAACCAACGCGCTTTTCACCTCTCAAACCGTATAATCCCGAGCTTTCCGGCTTGTAAGAAAAACTACACCCGCTTGTAGGCTTACACGAAGTCATCCGCACAGGTCTGCCGAGTCAGGCCGTCACCACAGGTGCCTCCATGGATTTCAACCCGCTCGATCTTGTCCTGCATCTCGACGTTTACCTCGACCTGCTGGTGAATAATTACGGGCCATGGATCTACGCCATCCTGTTTCTGGTGATCTTCTGCGAGACCGGTCTGGTGGTGATGCCGTTTCTGCCGGGTGACTCCCTGCTGTTCATTGCCGGCGCAGTGGCTGCGGGCGGTGGCATGGACCCGGTGCTGCTGGGCGGCCTGCTGATGTTGGCCGCTATCCTCGGCGACAGCACCAACTACGTGATCGGACGAACGGCGGGCGAAAAGCTGTTCAGCAATCCGAACTCGAAGATCTTCCGCCGCGATTACCTGCAGCAGACCCACGATTTCTACGACAAGCACGGCGGCAAAACCGTGACCCTGGCGCGTTTCCTGCCGATCATCCGCACCTTTGCGCCGTTCGTCGCCGGTGTCGCGAAGATGCCTTACCCGCGTTTCTTCGGGTTCAGCGTGTTCGGCACCGTCCTGTGGGTTGGCGGTCTGGTAACTCTGGGCTACTTCTTCGGCAACGTGCCGTTCATCAAGAAGAACCTGTCGTTGCTGGTGGTCGGCATCATCCTGCTGTCGCTGGTACCGATGATCATCGGCGTGGTTCGCAGCCGTTTCGGCGGCACCAAAGCCCAATCGCACTAAGCCGATGTGGTCGCTGAGCGCCTGGCGCCGCCGGCGCATTCTGGCCAGGCACCCGATTGCCGACGAACTGTGGCAACGGGTGCGCCATCACCTGAGTTTTCTCGATGGCATCACTGCCGCTGAAGACCAGTGGCTGCGCGAAACCAGTGTGCTGTTCCTCGAAGACAAACACCTGACCGCCCTGCCCGGCGTCGAACTGCACCAGGAACAGCGCCTGTTGCTCGCGACCCAGGCGCAATTGCCGCTTTTACATCTGGGCGATCTGAACTGGTATCAGGGTTTCCACGAAATCGTCCTCTACCCCGACGACTTCCTCAGCCCCCAGCGCCATCGCGATGCCAGCGGCGTCGAGCATGAGTGGGACGGCGAGCACAGCGGCGAAGCCTGGCAACAAGGGCCGATCATCCTTGCCTGGCCCGGCGTGATGGCCAGTGGCGGCTGGGAAGGCTACAACCTCGTAATCCACGAACTCGCGCACAAGCTCGACATGCTCAACGGCGACGCCAACGGCCTGCCGCCGCTGCACGCCGACATGCGGGTGAAAGACTGGGCCGAGGTGATGCAGGCCGCATACGACGACCTGAACCGTCAGCTCGACCTCAACCCGGACGCTGAAACGGCCATCGACCCGTATGCCGCCGAAAACCCGGCCGAATTTTTCGCCGTCACCAGCGAGTACTTCTTCAGCGCTCCGGATCTGCTGCATGAGGCTTATCCACAGGTGTATGCGCAGTTGCAGCTTTTCTACCGCCAGGATCCGTTGGCGCGCCTGAAGCAACTTCAGGCCACCGACCCGGTCTATCAGGCTCACGAGTAAAGGTCTGCACGACTTCCGGTACGTGGCGTCCACGGCAGAATATGCCTATAATCGCCGCCACTTTTTGGTCAATCCGGCCAAGTGTTTTTGGTCAACTAACGGGGGCAACGCCCAATGAGCTACAGCAAGATTCCGGCTGGCAAAGACCTGCCGAACGACATCTACGTCGCGATCGAGATCCCGGCCAACCACGCGCCGATCAAATACGAAATCGACAAAGACAGCGATTGCCTGTTCGTTGACCGTTTCATGGCCACCCCGATGTTCTACCCGGCCAACTACGGTTACATCCCGAACACCCTGGCTGACGACGGTGATCCCCTGGACGTACTGGTCGTGACCCCTTACCCGGTTGCTCCAGGTTCGGTAATCCGCGCGCGTCCGGTCGGCATCCTGAACATGACCGACGACGGCGGCGGCGATGCCAAAGTCATCGCAGTCCCACACGACAAGCTGTCCCAGCTGTACGTGGACGTGAAGGAATACACCGACCTGCCAGCCCTGCTGATCCAGCAGATCGAACACTTCTTCGCGAACTACAAAGATCTCGAAAAAGGCAAATGGGTGAAAATCGAAGGCTGGGACGGCGCTGACGCTGCCCGCGCCGCGATCACCAAGTCGGTTGCCGCCTACAAAGGCTAAGCCTCGCGACCTGCGACACGCTTGAAGAAAACCCCGGTTGATCCGGGGTTTTTTGTGCCTGCTCGCCAGGTACTTAAACAGCTTGTTTATGGCGACCTACAGAAAAGTTTTAGTGTGTGTAATTTCCCACAAGGACGTCTTACATCCCGTCGCAAAATTTGCCCTGATTTTGAACACTAGGTTTATTCAAACCGCTCTAGGCCGGCCGTAGACTCGTGTTTATGAGAAAGAACACTAGCGGTCCAAGATTCAAGGCACTCCTGGAAGCTGCGAACATCACCACCACGGGATTCGCAAAGTTCTGGGGCACGGAAGCCCAAAACGTTCATAACTGGTACACCCGAGGCGTACCCGCGTATCGCATGGAAGAGGTCGCGCGCCTGTTGTCCGTCAATAGCCAATGGCTGAAGACCGGCGAAGGGCAAAAGGACGCGCCGAACTTGTACAACGCCGGCGACACACTGGACGCCCAAGCGATCCAGGGTGTCTACACGGTGCTCGAGTCCACCGACATCGAGTTGCCGCTTTACAAGGAAACCCCGACAGCCACCGGTTCAGGTAAAACCCACGTCATCAAGGACCCGGATCAGACCATACGTCTGCCCCGCAGCCACCTCGAAGCGCTGGAAATCCGCCACACCGATGCCATCTGCACCCACATGATCGGCAACAGCATGGCGGAGAAAATCGAAGACGGCTCCACTCTCGCCATCGACCGCGGCCTCACCCAGGTGGTGGACGGCGAAATCTACGCCATCGAACACGACGGCATGCTGCGCATCAAATACCTGCACCGCATGCCCGGCAACGCCCTGCGCCTGCGCAGCCACAACAGCGCCGAATACCCGGACGAAATCTTCCGCGCGGCACAAATCGAAGAGCAGAGGATTCATGTGCTGGGGTGGGTGTTCTGGTGGTCGACGCTGGGCAAGCGGCGGCCGGTGGTGCCGTTCCTCTGAGCCGCCGTTACTCCCGGTCCCAGAACAGAACTCTGCGGGAGCGGGCTTGGTCCGGGCGGCGATCCGACGATGAGGCCCGGATACCCGGTACAAATCCCTGCTTTATGCCGCAGAAATCGCTCTATTCCGCACTTGAGACTGGGAATCCCTGACAAAACTCAGTATCCTGCGCCCCACATTCGCGCATCGACCCGCCAAGCGGCCCAGATGACGCCTGACGCGGCAGACCACTGTCTGACCAAGTCCCACAGCCGGACGCAAGATCCGGATGTACGTTTTGAAGGCTGGCGCGGTTTACCAAAAATAAACCAAGCCCGTCCCCGAGAAGCCGGCCACAAGCCGGCTTTTTAATGCCTGTCTGTCTGGCCATGAACAGGGTTTGCACCTGTTTCAGCACCAGACAATCAATCGAGCTGAATGGAAAACCATCGGCCGCTTCGACGGTCAACGCCCGATTGCAAGATTATTCAGTATCGCTACGACGCGATCCTGCTGCTCCTCCGACAATCCCACCCAGAGGGGTAAACGTACGAGTCTCTCGGACTGTCGATTGGTGACCTCAAGGCTTCCATGAGCACGTCCATATCGCAGCCCGGCAGGTGACGAGTGCAGAGGAACATAGTGGAAAACCGACCAGATCTCATTGCTCTTGAACTGGTTCAGCACGTCCTGACGATCAATGTCCGATGACAACAGCACGTAATACATGTGGGCATTGTGCTCACATTCCGCCGGCACGATCGGACGTCTCAGCACGCCCTTGGTTTCCAGCGGCGCAAGTAACTCGTGATAACGATTCCAACTGGTCACGCGTTCCCGGGTGATCCGGTCAGCCTCTTCAAGCTGAGCCCAGAGAAAGGCAGCGATGAGCTCCCCCGGCAAGAACGACGAGCCGACTTCCTGCCATGTGTACTTATCCACTTCGCCACGGAAGAACCGGCTCCGGTCCGTGCCCTTCTCGCGAATGATCTCGGCATGCAGGGCCAGATCGGGCTGATTGACCAGTAATGCGCCGCCCTCTCCGGAAATCACGTTCTTGGTTTCATGGAAGCTATAGGCACCCAGGTCGCCAATGCTACCCAGCGCCCGCCCCTTGTAACTGGCCATGACACCCTGCGCAGCATCCTCGATAACCATCAGGCCATGGCGGCGTGCGATCGACATGATCTCATCCATCTCGCACGCGACGCCTGCATAATGGACCGGCACGATTGCCCGCGTACGCGGTGTTATCGCTGACTCGATCAGTTTTTCATCAAGATTCAACGTGTCTTCACGAATATCGACAAAGACGGGAACGCCGCCGCGCAGAACAAAAGCGTTCGCCGTGGACACGAAGGTGTACGACGGCATGATGATTTCGTCACCCGGCTGAATATCCAGCAAAAGGGCTGCCATCTCGAGCGCGGCCGTGCAGGAGTGAGTCAGCAATGCCGTATCACAGCCGGAACGCTCTTCGAGCCAACGATGGCAACGCTTTGTAAAGGGTCCATCACCCGCCAGGCTGCCGTTGAAGTGCGCTTCGGCTATGTAGTAAAGCTCCTTTCCCGTCATATGTGGCCAGTTGAAAGGAATTCTTGAGTTTACTTTTTTCATTTATTCTCCGAAATACGACTTCAACGCGGAACTCAATACTGAAAACAACCTGAGCCAGAAACATCGGGCGATCGGCAACTAGCCCCGGGCGGCGACCACGGTCCCCATCACGATCAATCCGACGCCCAGTGCTTTTTGCAACGTCATGGGTTCACTTAAAAACCAGGCACTCAAAAGCAAAACCACTACGAAGTTTATGCTCATGAATGGATAAGCGTGACTCAATTCAAACTTGGTCATGGCCGCCATCCACGCCAGCGAAGCCAGGAAGGCCGCGGCGAACCCCGAAAAGATTGCAGGATCCAGAAGCAGCCCTAAAAGAAACTTGATCTTGCTGAATGTATCGACTGGCAGCGGGCCAAACTGTGCGATGCGCCACTTTAGAATTAATTGGCCATACACGGTAAAACCGATAGTTGCCAGAATATAGAAGTAATCGAAAACGCGGATCACGAATGTTTCTCCAATACAGCCAGACCCATTTCCGTCCGCCCGAAACCAAAACCGTTGTAACGCCTGTAATGATATCCCGTGTGATTGACCACGAACGGATATTCCGTCATCTCGCCGCCTGTGCCAGAGTGCTTCATAGCCCCTTCAGACTCGCGCTTGGAAAGTTTGAACGCTCGGTCGCGGTACCAATATAGACACCCTCGGCAGCCGCATCTGCCAGTAACAGAGTCCCAGCACCGATAACGCATTTTTCTGCCACTTTTATATGGTCACGCAAGGTGGAATTTATACCGATGAAGCACTGCTCGCCCACTTCGACGCCACCGGAAATGGCCGCATGCGGGGCGATGAACGTGTGATCCCCGATCACCGAGTGATGGCCAATGTGACTACCACTCCACAGAGTCACATTCCTGCCAATCGACACGAAAGGTTGGACGATGGCATTTTCCAGAATCAGACAGTTTTCGCCGATCGCGCCATTATTGAGAACCGTTGCGCGGGAGCTGATATAACTGACCAGCGTGTAACCCAAAGCCTTTACAGCAAGAAACTTTTCTTTGCGTACGGCATTGAGCCTGGCATAACCGAGCGCTACAAAAAAATCGAAATGTTCTGGCGGATACTTGCCAGGCACATCCTCAAACGGAATGACAGGCAGACCACAAAAAGCGGGGTCCTTGATGTATTCGGCATCAACGGTAAAAGCGACCACTTCATATTCGGAGTCCGAACTGAAATAGAAGTGCGCAAGTTGCGCAATCTCACCAGAGCCGAATATTACAATCTGCCTTCTCATATTACTTTCGCACCAGAATAGTAAACTCATACAACCCATAGTCATGCAGCAACGCTACTTGACGGGAGTAACGACGCTTGCACAAATCAAACAACTGACCTGGATCCGCGTAGTACAGATAATCACGCTTCTTGTCTTCATCGGAATATGAAGTCAGGCAATTGAAGGAAAAACCGCGTCGGCTGGATTGATCCAGGGTATCCAGCGTCGCCTGAAGGTAGTCAAACCATTCGGCATCCGAGCGTTGCTGACGAACACTGAAAATACCACTGGCGACACTGTAGTCATTCACCACATCGGGTTTCGATGCAGTGAGCAATCGCGCAGTGGCGGATTGGATGCGGGACTCGGCGGCCGCCGTCATTTCCGCCGACACATCCACCCCCAGATATGAAGCCCTGGGATGTTTCGCCACAAGAAAATCGTACAGCGCACCGTAGCCACAGCCCAGGTCTGTCAACGAAAACGTCGATAACGACGGATCGATGATCTTGCATAACTGCTCGAATCGGAGAAGTTGACTCTCTTCGCCGTTCCAGTCGACCCCACGAGGCGTAACGCCGTGCTCGGCCAGTTTTTCCGAGTAGTACGTCGCTACTTCTTTGAGCAAGTCATTCTTGTCGCTGTGCATAAATCTGTCTCACGATGGTATAGGGGCGCTGTTTCGTTTCCGAGAAAATCCTCGACAAGTAGATACCCACTACACCGATGAACGAAATGATCATACCGCCGAGCAACCAGATCGACGCCATCACCGAAGTCCAGCCGCTCATCGGTTTGGCGAGAAACAACCAGTGCGCCACCAGATAGGCAATGTAAAGCATCGCAAACAGGGAGATGGAGACGCCGATATAGAAAATACTCACCAGGGGCGCGTTACTGAACGAGGTCACGGAATTGACCAGCAGCGACATTTTCCGGCGCAAGGTATAGGTGGTTTCACTGGTGCTGTGTTTCTTGATCACACAGGGATGCTGAGCAAAGCCAGTGGTATGC
Source organism: Pseudomonas koreensis (assembly GCF_025447595.1). Classification (GTDB taxonomy): domain Bacteria; phylum Pseudomonadota; class Gammaproteobacteria; order Pseudomonadales; family Pseudomonadaceae; genus Aquipseudomonas; species Aquipseudomonas koreensis_H. Next base: position 180,518 of record NZ_JAOEJU010000006.1, read on the forward strand.
CAAAGGCCTGCCATGAAGACTTCACGCTCCCGGTGCTGCAACAGGGCATCCACATAACGTCGTGTCATCAATCGCGCTGTAACAGCGTTTTCTGGCAATGCGAGCCCGGTAAGACCTTTGAAGAAACGATAGAACCACTGGCCGCTCCAGCGCTCGAACCAGTTGCCTTTTCTGCTCTCCTGAACGCCATACACTACATCGCAGCGTTCCCGTTCCATTTGCCCGGCGAAATCCACAATCAACTCGGGCTCTTCTTCAAGATCGCTGTCAATCAGGAACACGCGTTGACCTTTGGCTTGCGCCAGCCCGGTCATCATGGCCTTGTGGTGGCCAAAGTTGCGTGACAGGTCAACCACAACGACATGCGGATCGTGCTCGGTCAACTGCACTGCCAGTTGGAGGCTGTTATCGGGAGAACCGTCGTTCACGAGGATGATTTCGTAATCGTCGCCCACCAGAGACCTGGCGGCAGCACTGGCCCGCTCGTGAAACTCGGCAACGTAGGCAGCAGACTGATAGAGAGTCGCCACAATGGAAAGATTCATGCAACGTACCTCATGTAGCGGGGAGCATCCCTGCCACAATTGAAAAGCAGATCGAGAATAGTGACGCCGTGCGCGAATTCACCCCACATCTGAGGGTATTCGGGGTAACCGGCGTAGTCGAACCAGCTGAGCTTGACCCCGGCGGCGGAAAAAAGCCCTTCATCGATGTAGTCTCTGGCCGCCGGCCCCGAGATGTACTCACTGCCACCCGCTTTCACACAGAGGTCCACCAGGCGTTCTGTCTTTCCGTCCTGCAAGGTGTAGTCCCACGAGTTGCTGATCGTAGTCTTGATAGACAGATAGCGGCAGATGGCTTCGATCAGACGGCGATTGAGCTGCGAAAGATGCGTATAGCTCTCCTGCAGGTAAAGCGGCTCCAGCCACTGGGCAATCTCAGCGAAATGCGGAGCGCGGCGGTAGTTCTGCTGCAAGGTTCGCCAATGTGCCGCAGCCCAGTCCGTGCCGTCGATTTCGGTTTCCCGAATGGTCTGATGGTATTTGCCCTTGACCGATACGGGCACGGTCAGCCATTGAATACCCTGAGGCGTTTTGATCTGGTTACGGTTTCGCCAGTCGCGTCGGGTATATTGCATATCGTCGTACAGGATGAATTCATCCACAGCGGCGATCATGTCGAAATAGCCCTTCCATGGAATATAGTTCGACTGAAGAATGGCGATTTTTTTCATTGACCCGCAACTTTTTGTTTATAGATTTCATAGGCCGGACTACTTGAATCCGGAACCCGCTCAAACTTGTCGACGATATATTGATACGTCAAAGGATGAGTATTTCTGAAGCGCAGTTCATCTCTTCCATCCAGGGCCATATCAAAAACAAGCACGAAGCCTGGTCTGGACTGCTCTATCCGGCTGATTTCCTTTTCTTCGAAACCAGCAGGGCGGGAGAACAAAGGATAAATTTCCCACATTGGGGATTTGCGTTCCAGCAGTGCATAGGCACCCGGCCAGAACGGCACGACGACAAAAGGCTTTTCTCCGGACGAATATTGACTATCCAGTTGACGAAGCACGGCTATGGCGCCTGCGGTGTCAGGGTCGACCTGAAGGTTTCTGCCGGAAACTTCGACATTCACCCAGTCTTTACTTGCCAGACTTTGCCAGCCGGGCTGAAACAGGCACATCACCCAGAAACTGCCGGCACACAGGGCAACGCCCAGTGGCCATCTTGCTTTCGATTGAACGCCGGAAAGCACAATCAGACATCCCACAAGCGTCGGAAAGACTCCTTGCGCGAGATGCCCCACATCCGCACGCGAGAAGGCGTAGTGCGCGTAGGGAAGCGAAAGGAAGGCCGATGCAACCAGCGCCGGCGGTACAGGCTTTTCCTTGAGCCTGCGATAAATGACCCATGCTACCGAGATCCCGCCAAAGGCGAGGGTCGCGACAAAGAACAGGCCCACCAGTACACCGCGGACAGCCTCACCGACCGTAGCGGTGGCAAAATCGACCGTCCACGGCCAGGGAACCGGCAACGGCAGATTTGTCGCCTGCTGCTCGAACAGAAAACGAATGCTTTCCCAAAATGCCGTGGCAAATCCCGGTATCAGCAACGCCATGAAAATCACTGGAAGAAATCCGACGACAACACCGGCCGCCCACAAAAATCCCCCTTTGAAAAAACCGGGAGCAGAGTGGTTCCTGATAGAGAGCCAGGCAATCACCCCTACACTGCCGGCAACGCCATAAACGCCGTGATTGCGTCCGAAGACTGCCACCAGACCGACCAGAATACCGGCGATAAAGTAGCGCTTGGGAACTGGATGACTGATCAGATAAGTCAGCACGCCAACCAGTAATATCGACAGGGAAATATCAAAAATCTTGTGCCGCGGAAACATCCAGAGCATTAGAGTCAATGCCGAGATCAACCAAAAGACAATATCCGGTTTTCCTGCAACTTTTCTGGATCGGGAAATCAACCAAAGTCCGACAAAAAGGCCCAGAGCCTGAAAGACCGCAACACTTGCCCGCAAACTCATGATGTCGTTGTTACCGACGACACTCATAATCGCCGCAGACCAATAATATCGCCCCGGATCGTAGGCCATGAAATCAAGTATCGGTACTTCACCCAGCATGACTCGCTGAACGCCGTACCAAAGAAAGCCTTCATCCCAAAGACTAAATCCTTTGTTTCCTTGCCATATAAAAAACAACGCGATTACAAAAAAAGAAACGATCAGTTCTTTAAAAGGTATATATAAATCGTCTTGCGCCAAACGGCTCATGATCACTTCTTTCATAAAAATCGCCATATTAATCCGCGCGGGGACAAACGTCACCCTTTTGCTCTGGCAGGCAACCTCTACGCCGCATGCAGAAACAGCGCGGCTGGTGCCCTCGCAACGGCCAATTCTGGACAGTTTCACCTATCCCGTTGCCGCTTCGAATCCTGCCGACAACCAGATTCACACAGCGGTATTTCCAGCATTCGGAATCAGTGACCCCGAGACTCGGCGAGTCCTCTGCCGCTCACGGGTAGCTGAAGGACTTTACTAACGTCAACTCCCCCACCGCCCGCATCGGCACCAGAAAAGTCTCCATCTTCTCGCTTGGCGTTCCCTCCTCCGTAATCACCGTCACCTGTGCAGTGGTCAATGGCTGTACCGCCTCTTCTCCACCTTCATCATCCCCGCGATACCCACCGCCGAAGTAGTTCACATACACCAGATACTGCCCCTTGATCGGCGCCGGCATGGCGAAAATTTCCGGGCCGTAACCAGTCGTCACGTCAACGTCCAAAGCGGCGCCATTAGGTGCGACGCGATCGCCATACCAGATGTGCGCGCCGTCGGGTGTGATCAGGTGCAAGTCGAGGTCTGTGCCGTCACTGTCCCACGCCAGCAACACCCGCAACTTGGCCGGAGTAGCGCCGCCGCTGGTGTTGAGGAACTGCGTGCGGTGCCGTTGCTGGCCGTCGGGGCTGCGGACTTCGACGCTATTGCTGCCGTTGGGGAACGAGAACGGGCGGTCAAAACGGCCGCTGTCGTCGATTTTCAGCGGCATGCTGACACCATTGACGATCAGGCGGCCGGGCTCTCTGCTTTTCGGTGTGGCTTTGATTTCGCCGCTGATACGGGCGGTGTTGGCCTGGCCGACCGGAGTATTCACCGAGGATGCCGGGTAGTTGACGGTCTGGCGGAAACTTTCGCCCTCGCCTCCTTCGGGCGCACCGCTGCGCCAGCCGCCGACCGGGGTGTCGAGTTTGACGCTGTCGGCGGCCATCGCCATCGGCAATGCATTAAGCGCGCAGAGCAACAGCAAGACCTGTGGATAACGGAGTGTCATGGTCTATTCCAGCAAAAGGTGGCGGGCGAGCCCTTCGATATAGGTTTCATCCTGGCCGTTGGGGTGTGCTTCAAAGGCCAGGTGCAGGTATTCGTGAGTCAGGTCGAGGCGGTCCTGCAAGGACAGCACGCCGCGCACGTAGATGCGCTGGCGTTCGCGATCGACGAAGGGGCGGCCGAAGGCGAGTTTGCAGACGGCGAAAGTGCTGACTTCGTTGTAGCCGGTTTCGCTTTCCAGCTTCGGACGCCAGCCGCGCCGTTGTTTTTGCAGCCAGTCCTGCGCGGCGGGCAGTGCTTCGCAGGACGCCACCGGGTTGTCCCAGCGGCTGAGGCTGGCGCGCGGATAAGCGTGCAGCAGGATCGCGTCGTAACGCTGGCCGGCATTGGCTTGTTCGACGGCCTGCTGCCAGGCGAGTTTGTCGGGGCCGGGTTGATCGGAGTGATAAGTGACGGTGCTGCCGGCCAACACCAGATCCGCCGTCCACGCCGTGATGTTGCGCGACTCGGCAGAGGCCGGACGCGGTGCGACACGTTGACGGGTGCTGCTGTCATCGATGCTCAGACATTCGCCGTTGCGCGTGGCGTTTTGCAGCAGATACGTGCGGATTGCCACGGCCAATGCTTTGGCGGCTTCGGCCGGTTCGGGTCTGGCTTCACGCTCCAGCACGCGGGCGACGTATTCTTCGCGATCCAGCCGGGCCACCAGCTTGTCGTTGAGCAGAAACAGCTCGCCGTCGCTGTGGATATCCAGCGCATTACCATTGGCGAATTCGACGCGATAGTCACCCTGCAACGGGCCTGAGCCAGCAACGCGCTCCCCCGACAGAACCCGCGAAACCGGATAACGCGAGAACAGTCCGACTTCGACACAATGCCCTGCTTCCGCCGGCCATGATGCGGGCAACACCGTCGCCAACGCCGAACCGTAATGCCGCAAAACCATCTGACTGGTGCCCCGGCCACCGGCCCAGACCGGTGAACCGTCCGCCGTCCAGCCAGCGAATCCGCCCTGACGTGATTGCGGGTCCTGATCGCCGAGCCAGCTCCAGGTCTTCACCCTCAAGCGCCCGCCGAGTTCACCCACGACATTGCCGTCCGCCGCGTTCAACACCACGTCGAGCAGCACACGGCGCAGCTGATCCTGAGCCGGCAACAAAGTCAAAACCTTCAGCAATTCAGCCACTGAAACCCGAGTAGCCGGTTGCACCGATGGCAGGTCCAGCAACCACGACGGCGCCTGTCGCGCCTGCCAATAGGTTCTCCAATCGCCAGCGGTTATGCCCAACCGCGCCGGCTCGAAATACAGCCCGCAGGATTTCACCAGCGCCTGATCACGTTCGACGTTCCCGCCTGCGGTGCAGCAATAAACCTCTTCCTTCGACTGCCCGCGACATTCATACGCCGATTCCCGCGCGCCGGTATCCACCAGCCACGCGTAAACGAACACCTTCCACAAACTGCCCAGCGGCGTATCCAGCGACGACGGCAACGCCTCGCGAGCGGTCAGTTGCGTCGGGTTCAGCGACAGCAATTCGCCTTTGTAGGCCACGCGCAAAGGTTCATCCTGCGCCGTCGCCAGCGCAGGAATCACACACATCAGCAGCCACAGCAGCGGCCGGGTCATGTCAGTTGACCGTGACCTGACCGAGGGCGGCTTTCGCTTCCTGGGCCTGATGCTGCGGTGCGTAGACCTGAGTGAAGCGTACCGGCGGCAGGTTGAACTGGCCCTTCTGCGAGAAGCGCACCAGATGGCGCAGACGCAATTCACCGCTCAACGCATCTACCGGCACCGCGTAGGCCAGTTGACCCGGCTCGAACCGTGCTTTTTCCAGCGCGGTCGGCTCGGTGCCGTCCTTGCCCTGCAACTTGATGCCCCACGTGGTGCGCTCGACATCCGCGCCCGGCGGCAGCGGCACTTCAAGCATGCCGTAGCGCAGCGGTTTCGGTGCTTTGCTGGTGAGGATCACCTCGTCCAGATACAGGCTGTCGCTGGACAACGGCTTGCTACCGACCGGCTCCAGTTTGAAAGTGAAGGCTTCGTCACCCGGCACCAGACGCGACAGGCGACGAGTGATGGTCACCGCCATCGGATCGACCGCCGGTTGCTGGGTCTGGTAACTCAGCGCCGCACGCAATGGACGCTCCTGAGTGCCCGACACCGACAACACGCTCGGCACCGGTGCAGCACCCTGCCACGTCCAGAACATCTCGCCGGTCGCGCCGTAGTTTTTCTTCCAGCCTTCGCCCGGTGCCAACGCGATGGTCGGCGACGCCTGGGCGATGCTGCGTTGCAGCCAGGTCAGCGCCAGCGCACGTTCGAGGGTCGATTGCTGTGGCAACAGGCGTTGCAACAACGCTGTCCCGCGAGCCTGATCGAACGGTTGCAGCGACAAATTCAGCGCTTCGGCAAACGGCTGCGAACTGACCGACAGACGCTGTTGTGCAGCGCCCAACTGACGATTGAACGCGTCCGGCAAAGCGACTTTCGATTGCGTGGCCAGCGATGCGGTCAATACCCGTGCCGCCGCCAGACCGAGCGCCGAATCCGGATCGCCCATCACCAGACTGTCTTCACCGTCGTCCATCAGGTTCGCGGCATTGCCTTCACCGGCCTTGGCCAGATCGTCCATCAAGCCGCTGAGCAGCGTGTTGACCGGCAGATGCATCTGCTTGGCGAACGACAGGATCAGCGCCCGTTGCAGCAATGGCGTGTTCGGCGACTGCTTGGCGTAGACCTCCAGCACCCGCTGCCAGTGCTCCGGCGGCAAGGTCAGATCCAGCACCTGACTGGCGTTCCAGTCGGCGTAATAGGCGTAAGCGGTGAGGAACGCATCCGGCTCGCCGTCGAAGCCCCACCAGGTGAAGCTTGCCGACGGCCCGGCCATTTGCACCAGACGCAAACGACTGTTCTGCATGATCAGGCGCAAGCGGTCGCGGATCTGCGGGCTCGACGCCAGCGACGGATAAGCGATGCTCAGCGGCAGCAAACGACTGGCAGTCTGCTCGACGCCGCCGTATGGATAGCTGAGCAAATCGTCGAGGGCCGAACGGAACAGCGCTTGCGGGCTGTCATCCAGACGCAAGCGAATATCGGTGGCGTCCGCCGGCAGGCTCAATGGCGTATCGCCGCTGGCCACATCAAGGCTCTGGGTCTGCGTCACTTGCCAGCCTTCGCCGGTCGCGGTCAGGCGCACAGCCAGGGCATCGGCGGTCTTGCCGTCCTGCACCAGCTCGGCTGTCCACTCGCCGGTGGCCAATGCGAACGCTGGCAGCGGCAGGTAGTTGATACCGTTGTTCAGCGTCACCGGCAGGCGCTGTTCGACGCCGGCGTAGTGCGTCACCAGCTCAGCCTTGACCGGTTTTTCGGCCTGACTGAAGGCGAACACGCCGAGTTGCGGCTGATCGCCCTTGCGGAATTTGCTTGGCCCGCTCCACTTCAGGTACAGCGGTTTTTCCGAGCGCACGAACTGCTTCTTCTGCCCGACCTGCCCGTCATCGGCAATCGCCCGCGCGGTGATGCGCCAGCGGGTCAGCGAGTCCGGCATCTTGAAGGTGAAGCGGGTCTTGCCGTCGGCGTCGGTCAGCAACTCTGGCTGCCACGCAGCGGTATCGACGTCTTCGCGACGCGGCCGCTCCAGCACTTTCACCCCGCGTTCGCTGCGGTTGGCCTTGCCCGGTGCGCCCGGGCTGCCCGGCAGCGCCACGTCGTAGCTGATGAACGACAGGCTGGCGCTGGTGCGCACGTTGTTGCGGCGCGGGTGGTAGAAGAACTGGTCGATGGTCGGCGCGACTTCCGGTTGCAGCGCGTAGACCATTTCGTCGACCACGCTGACCGTCAGGTGCGCCGGCACAGCCTTGCCGGCGAACTGCGTGGTCAGGTCGACGGTCACGGTATCGCCCGGCTGATAAGTCTCTTTGTCGGTCTTGATCGCCACGTCGATCTGCGGCGCGACGACCTTGATCCCGGCGTTCTGGAAGCTGTACTGACCGCCCTTGGTGTAGAGCACGGAGAACGTCAGGTTTGGCGCGAAATTGTCCTTCACCGGGATACGTGCGCGGTATTGGGTTTCGCTGAGTTTTTCCAGTTTCAGCCAGTCGCCACCCTTGACCAGCAGCGCGGTGGCTTCGACCTTGTCACGTTCCAGCGACAGCAGTGCATCGCTGACCGGCTCCGGGAATGTAATCAGCGCAAGCGCTTCGTCGCCAGCCTTGTACTCGGGTTTGTCGAGGACGATTTCCACGGTGCCCGGCACTGCCTTGACGCCATCGCCGGTGACCGAATGACCGGTCGCACCAAGCACTCGGCCGTGCTGATCTTTCAGCGACAGGTTGTAGGTGCCCGGGCGCTCGAAGGCCACGCTGAAGCTTTTGTCTTTCGCCGCTAGTTTGCCTTCGCCGGTGGTCTGGTCTTCCAGACGCACCCAGCTGTAGCTGCTCGGCACAACGGCCTGCGCCTGTTGGCTGCCGCCCTCATTGGCGTAGCTGAACGCGACCTTGTCACCGACTGCGCTGAAACGCTGCAGCGCGGTCAGGCGGAAGCTGGCAGCACCGCGGTCGATGAGTATTTCCTTGGTGGTCTTGACCCGATACGCCGCGCCATCACTGGCAAACACGGTGAGCATGTAGCGGCTCGGCTTGTCGGCGGCCGGCAGGTCGAGGGTCGCGTTGCCCTTGCTGTCGGTGGTCAGTTCGGTGCTGGTCAGCTCCACCGGGAATTGCCCGAGGTATTGCAGCTCGTTGTCGACCATCGACAGTTGCTGGGCGCGCAGGCTCAGGGTCAGTTTGGCGTTGGCCACCGGTTTGCCGTCCGGGTAAAGCAGCACCAGGCTGCCCTTCACCGGCTCGCCGGTGCGGTAATCCTGCTTGGCCAGATTCAGCGAGATTTCGAAGTGCGGCTTGATGTACTCCGCCACACGGAACGCACTGCTGTAGGCCTGATCCTTGTAGTTGAAACGCAGCTCGTAACCGCCGGCCACGGCGTTGTCCGGCAACTGGAAACGGCCCTGGGTGCCAGCCTTGGAATCAAGTTTCAGATCCAGACGCTGCAACTCGGTGCCGGAGGCATCGAGCACGCTGACATTAACGTCCGCTGCGCCCGGCAACACTGAATCCCGAGCATTCTTGAATTCACGGCCGACGATTTTCAGCGACACCCAATCGCCCGGGCGATACAGCGGTCGGTCGGTGAAAGCGTAGAGTTTGGTGTCGTAGATTTCGCTGTCGTAATAGAAGTTTTCCGAGACGAACACCCCGCCCTCTTCGTCCTCGCCGATCACGAACGAACGCTCGGGGCTGACGTGTTTCAGGCGCAGCAGACCATCAGTGTCGGTGGCGCCGCTGCTCATCACGCCGAGGCCATCGGTCCACAACACATTGACCTTCGGCACCGAGCTGCCTTCATGTTTGCGCGCAGCCCACACCAGCAATTCATCACCGGCAATCTTGCTCACCGCCACGGTGTTGGAGACGAAAACCATGGTGGTCGCGCGGTATTTGCCGATCAGCGCTTCGACCAGATACAGGCCCGGTTTCAGATTGCCCAGCGGGATGTAGACGTTACCCGGCGCAACACTGACGAACTCGCTGGAAGACCCGGCCAGATTGACGCCGGTCGGCGGCTGGATCGGCTTGGCCTGCCACAGCGGATAACGGAACTGGCTGACCACCGGCAGGCCCGGAATCAGGGCGAACTGCGGTTGCGCGTCGTACGGCGTCGGCGCGGCGATGGCGTTGCCCATCTTCAGTTCCGGCACTTCTTCGGTGACTTGCTGACGCGACTCGTAGGAGAACGCACGCTGCATCACCCGACGGGATTTGCGGTACCAGTTGTCCCAAAGGTACGCGAGGGTGTTCGACAGGCCTTCGCCCTTGAACTGGCCGTCACTGACAACGCGGTGCAGGTTCTTCTGGCGCTTGAGGAAGTCCAGCGGCTTGTCGATTTTGTACACCCGAATGTCGGCGCCGCCGTACGGTTCCATGCGGAAACGACGGTAGTCACGACCCGGGGCTTCAAGGCGCACCACCGCCTGTTCGTCGGCGGCGAAACTGCTGTCGGCCAGCAGAAAAAAGCTCTCACCGGAGACTGGCGTGTAGCCGCTTGGCTCGACGGTGTCTTCGGCATTCACGGCCGAAAACGGCAGGACTGACAGCAACAGAAAAGGCAGTAAGCGCAGCATGCGGGCACCGGTCATTGGGAGAGAAAGTTCAGTCGATAGACGCCGATGAAGTTGGGGTTGGCTGCGTCGGGTATCCATCGGGTGTCCTTCCATGTCATGAGTTGCTGCAGGCTTGCCGAACGCATGCCGTTGTCGGTTGGGGTGGTCGTGCCGGTGTGATAGGCGATGTAGCGGCCCATCCAGATCATCAGGTGCTGGTCGTCGCCCTGATCGAAAAACATCAGATCGCCGGGCCGTGCCTGGGACACGTCGCGGCCGATCAGATGGCTGTTGAACTGAATCAGTTTGATCGCGTTGACGTAGGGCCCGACCTTGCCGCCGCCCTGCTGCCATTGCTGGGCAAGCTTGCGCTGATCGGCGCTCAGGTCCAGCTCCGGCGGCAGGTAGCGGTTGGACACGCCATTGCTGCGCAGCCATTTGTCGTCTTGGACTTTCAGTGCTTCGTTGGCGGCGAAACGCACCAGCCCCGCACAGTCCTGCTGATACCAGCGCGGGCTCGGGCCTTTGCTCAACTGCTCCTGAGCGATGCGCACGAACCAGGCGCGAAAGACTTGGGACTGCTGCGGATCGAGGGCCGGCGCCTCAACGGCTCGGGCGCCGGCGCTCAGCAAGAGCGCGAACAAGCCGAGGCTGCGGATCAACGACGTCACAGCGCTTTCCACTCCAGCGGCAGCCATTGCCAGTGACCGTCAGGCTCGCTGCCCTCCGGCAGGATCAGGGCGTATTTGCCCATGCCGCCGAGGGTGCGCAATTTCGGAATCAGGTAGGTTTGCGCGGCGTTGTAGAACACCGGCTCCATGTCCTGCGGCAAGCTGTCGAGGGTTTCCTGCTGGATCAGTTGCGCCATCGAATCCGGGCCGAAGTAGATCGGCATCAGCACGTCTTTCGGCAGCACATCGGCCATCGGCGGGAAGCGTTTGTCGAGGGTGCCAAGGGCCTTGTCGACCAGTTTGTCGTCGAGGGAAAACAGCAGCGTCGAACCGTGGCGCGCGAGACTGACTTTCATGAAGGCTCGACCGGTGATCGCGTCCGGGTTCTCGGCATCCTTGGCCGCGTAGGGGCCGAAGTTGGAACTGACCTGACGCTGCCAGAGGTGGCTCTGGCCTTCCTGTTTCTCAACCACCGGGAACGCGTGCTCGTCGACCTTGCTTTCGTAGGCGCCGACCATCGAATCGAACAGCGTGCCGATATCTGCGTCGAGTTTGCCGCTGTCTTCGTCGTTGAGACTGGCCACCAGCAATGGCGTGTACAACCGCGAATCGGCGTACCAGCACAGGCCCGCCGCGCCGGCCACGTGCTCGGTGAGTTTCTGCGCCACGGCTTCTTCGGCGCCGAGTTTCACCAGCAACGGTTTCTGTGGCTCGGCAGCGACCGGCAAGGTCACGCAGGCACTGGCGCCCAGCGGCATGGCTTGCCAGACCGGTTTGAAGTCGAAGTCCGGCTGGTTCTCCAGCTCATCCATCGCGAGATAGCTGTGCCAGCCCTCGTCGTCCATGTCGAAACGCAAACCGGCGAAGTTCGGGATGAAACGCTGGTAACCCATGGCCAGGACGCTGGAATTGACCGACAGGCGCTGTTTGGTTTCAGGTGTCTTGGCCGTGAGCCCGAATGCTTCGGGGAACAGTTTTTCACCGTTGAGCAACGCCGCCAGCGCTTGCGGCGAAACGTGGCCGGACTCCTCGGAAGCACCACTTTCCGGGTCGTAGAATTTGGTCGGGTTGGACAGCACTACCAGTTTGTCGCCACGGGAGGCGAACAACAGGGATTTGCCGGCGTTGTAGGTCAGTTGATACAGCGGCACTTCATCGCCGCCGACTTTCAGGGTGCTGAACACGCTCAGTTGCGAATCATCCAGCGCGACTTTCGCCAGCGGCTCCAGCACTTTGGCCAGCCCGCCGCGATCCATCACCAGCAGGAAATCCTTCAGCCGACCGTCGGCGCCACGCCACAGCGCGACGTCTGCCGGTTGATCGAAGAGCTGCTCGATCAGGCTGTCCTGCAACTTCAGGTCATGCTCGTAGATGATCCGTCGCAGACTGCCGATCAAGCCGAGGCGGTCGGCGTGGGTTTCGTAATAGAAGACGAAATCCTCGGTGAGCGTGGCCTTGAGAAACGGCACTGTCAGCAAGTCCTTGGGCAACTGGCTCAGGGAGCGGGTTTCCAGCAGCGCGTCCGGGCGGCTCAGGCCGAGCTTGTCGCTGGCCAATTCCGCCGGCGGCGCCTTGGGTTTGTGCATCAGCCAGCCGAGCCCGCCCGCCACGCCGGCCACCAGGCACAGCCCGACCGCCAGCAACGGCCAGCGCCGGGAAGGTTTGCCCGCAGGTGTTACGGCGGCCGGTGTAGCAGTGTTATCGCTCATCTTTCCAGAACCCGAGTTCATCCGTGGCGGGATGCTTAATAGTTGAAAGTCTTGACCAGCAGCAGATCACCGATGGCCCGCAGGGGCACGATGAACGTTTCGCGTTTTTCGTCGATGGTGTTTTCGTTGAGCACCAGCGTGATTTGCGAGGTGATGACCTCGTTCTGGTTGCCGGTCTCCTCGAAGTTATAGCCGCCGTTACCGAAGTTGCCCCAATAGTTGACGTAAACCAGATAGGTGCCGTGCAGCGGCGCCGTCATGGTGAACATTTCCGGGCCGGGGCCATCGACGCCGTCGGGGTCGAGGCCGCCGCCGTTGCTCATCGCCGGGCGCGCCCAAAAGGCGTGCTGGCCGTCAGGCGTAATGACGTGCAGGTCGAGTTCGGCTTTAGGATCGTCCCAGCCGAGCACCACGCGAATCCGCGCCGGCGTGCGCAAATTGTTGGCTTCGTAGAATTGAACGCGCTTGAGCGACTGGCCGTCGGCGCTGATCACCTCGACGCTGTTGGAACCGGCGCCAAACGCGTACGGCCGGGCGAAACGGCCCTGGTCGTCGGTGTACAGATTCAGTGGATTGCCATTCACCGCCAGGCTGTGCGGCGGCCGTAGATGCCCGATGGCCTTGAGCTGGCCCTGGATCATCGTGCGATTGCGCTGGATGCCGCGATCAATGGGCGGCGTGGGATAGGCGACTTGCGGGTTTTCCGTGCGATCGAGCAGCCCGTGATAGCGCCACCCACCCACCGGCTCCGACAGCTCCGCGCTCGGCGCCGCCAGCAGCGCGGGCGCGCAGGCCAGGCCGATCAGCAGCAAAAGAAGTGAACGCATGTGATGCCTCCTGCCATGCCTGACGAAACCTTGCACCCGATCCTCGGTACTTCACAGCGCTGAAAACTGCGTTTCGTCTGAAAGACCCGTGACTGTCGGGTCGTAGAAGGCGCGAAGGTTAGCGATTCGGCAGTTTTTTAACAATCGGATACATGTGGATTTGCGGTGGGAATCACGGCGTCCAGTGGACGGTGAGCCGAATAGGCGTCATATTCGGCTCACTAAATGAGCCGAATAGCGTTTCCAATCGGCTCACGCACTCAGGAACAGCAATAAATGGCGACTCACTGGATCTGGCAGCAACCTGATTGGCCCGACTTCAACTGGCAGGCGGAACGCCTGTCACCGTTGTTGCGCGAGTGTGTTCAGGCACAAGGTCAATTGATGGGCATGGCGGGATCGGTGAGCCATTCACTGAGTGCGCAGACAGAGCTGGATGCTTTGCTGCAAAACATCGTGACCTCCTCGGCCATCGAGGGTGAGCAGTTGAATGTCGGATCCGTGCGCTCTTCATTGGCTCGACGTCTGGGGCTGGAATTACCGGATGGCGACAAAGTCAGCAAGCGCAGCGAGGGTCTCGCGCAACTGATGCTCGATGCTACTCAACGTTTTGCCGAACCGCTGACGCTGGAACGATTGCTGGAATGGCACTCATGGCTGTTTCCAGAACAGGAGAGTGGTTTCCTTTCGCGAGCAATCAATGTCGGCGCTCTACGCGGCGATGAGCCAATGCATGTGGTTTCCGGGCGAATCGACCGCCCGACCGTGCACTTCGAGGCCCCACCGCGACAGGGGCTTGAACGACAACTGGACAGTTTTCTCAAGTGGTTCGACGCCAGTCAGCATCAGGCAGGCCTCGATCCTTTACTGCGAGCAGGCATCGCACATTTCTGGTTCGTCACCTTGCACCCGTTCGATGACGGCAACGGCCGTCTGACCCGCACTCTCACCGATCTGGCACTGGCTCAGGGCGAAGCGCAGGCCATTCGTTTTTATGCGATGTCCGCCAGCATTCTCGATGATCGTGCGGGCTATTACCGGACTCTCGAATCCAGCCAGAAAGCCACGCTGGACATCACCGACTGGCTCGCATGGTTCCTGCAAACCCTGCTGCGCAGCCTGCAACAGGCCATTGCGCGGATTGAAGGCGTTCTGGGCAAGTCACGCTTCTGGCAAACGCATCGGGAATCCGAGCTGTCGGTAGAGCAGATCAAAGTGCTCAACCGCCTGCTCGACGGTGGTGAACGCGGTTTCGAGCACGGTATCAGTGCGGCGCAGTATCAGGCCGTGGCGAAAGTCTCCAAGGCCACGGCGACCCGACATCTGGCGGAGCTGCTGGAAAAGGGTTGTCTCGAACGCCTGCCCGGCGGTGGGCGCAGTACGCGCTATCAGATCAGTTTTCCAGGCAAATCCGCGGGCTAATCCAGGCGCCGCTCATTTGCCCATACCCCCCCTATCTGCTAGTGTCGCGCCGGTTTAACGTCAACCGGAATTAGCCGCCATGGCCCGCAAAAAAGCTGCACTGGATTTCGAACAGTCCCTCGCCGACCTGCAAACGCTGGTGGAGCGTCTGGAGAACGGTGAATTGTCGCTGGAAGACTCGCTGACCGCTTTCGAGCAGGGCATCGGCCTGACCCGTGACTGCCAGGCGGCGCTGGCCCAGGCCGAGCAGAAGGTCCAGGTGTTGCTGGAGCGCGATGGCGAACTCGCCGAGGAACCCTTCGACGCGGATCAGCCAGAATGATTGCAGCGTATTCGGCCACCAGCCAGGCGCGGGTCAACGCGGCACTGGAAACCCTGTTCAACGCCCCGCTGCCAGAACTGGCGCGCCTCTATGAAGCCATGCGCTACAGCGTGATGAACGGCGGCAAACGCGTGCGTCCATTGCTGGCCTACGCCGCGTGCGAAGCCCTTGGCGGCAAGGCTGAACAGGCCAACGGCGCGGCGTGTGCAGTTGAGCTGATCCACGCGTATTCGCTGGTGCACGACGATTTGCCAGCCATGGACGACGACGATCTGCGTCGCGGCCAGCCGACCACCCACAAGAAATTCGACGAAGCTTGCGCGATTCTGGCCGGTGACGGCTTGCAGAGCCTGGCATTCAGCGCCCTGCTCGACCCGCGCCTGAGCGACCTGAGCGCGGACATCCGCCTGCAGCAGGTTACAGCGCTGGCGCACGCGGCGGGCCCGGCCGGCATGGTCGGCGGTCAGGCCATCGACCTCGGTTCGGTTGGCCTCAAGCTCGACCAGAAAGCCCTGGAACAGATGCACCGGCACAAGACCGGCGCGCTGATCGAAGTCAGCGTCAAGCTCGGCGCCCTGGCCAGCGGCCGTGCCGAGAAGGATGAACTCAAGTCCCTGCAGACTTATGCACAGGCCATCGGTCTGGCATTCCAGGTCCAGGACGACATCCTCGACGTCGAAAGCGATACCGAAACCCTCGGCAAACGCCAGGGCGCCGACATCGCCCGCGACAAGCCGACCTACCCGGCGCTGCTCGGTCTGGACGCCGCCAAGGCCTATGCGCTGGAACTGCGCGATCAGGCCCTGCACGCGCTGCGACCGTTTGACGCGGCTGCCGAGCCGTTGCGCGATCTGGCCCGGTATATCGTCGATCGGCGTAACTGAAGGCTAATCAGCCAAAAAAGACCAACGCGTGGGCAGGGGGCGATGCATCAGGTAAACTGCCGCATCTTTTATACCTATAACGATTCGCCTGATGCCCACGACGTTTCATGAGATTCCCCGCAAGCGCCCGACCACGCCCCTGCTCGACCGCGCGAACACGCCGGACGGCCTGCGCCGGTTAGGCGAAGCCGAGCTGGAAACCCTGGCTGATGAGTTGCGCCTGGAATTGCTCTACACGGTCGGCCAGACCGGTGGGCATTTCGGTGCCGGCCTGGGCGTCATCGAGCTGACCATCGCGTTGCATTACGTCTTCGACACCCCGGACGATCGTCTGGTGTGGGACGTTGGTCATCAGGCCTATCCGCACAAGATCCTCACCGGTCGTCGCGAGCGCATGGAAACCCTGCGCCAGAAGGACGGTATCGCGGCCTTTCCGCGCCGTTCCGAGAGCGAGTACGACACCTTCGGCGTCGGCCACTCCAGCACCTCGATCAGCGCCGCGCTGGGCATGGCCATCGCCGCCCGCCTGCAGAACAGTGATCGCAAGGCGATTGCGGTGATCGGCGACGGTGCTCTGACCGCCGGTATGGCGTTCGAGGCGCTGAACCACGCACCGGAAGTCGACGCCAACATGCTGGTGATCCTCAACGACAACGACATGTCGATCTCGCGCAACGTCGGCGGTCTGTCGAACTATCTGGCGAAGATCCTTTCCAGCCGCACTTACGCGAGCATGCGTGAAGGCAGCAAGAAAGTGCTGTCACGCCTGCCCGGCGCCTGGGAAATCGCCCGTCGCACCGAAGAATACGCCAAAGGCATGCTGGTCCCCGGCACCCTGTTCGAAGAATTGGGCTGGAACTACATCGGCCCGATCGACGGCCACGACCTGCCGACCCTGATCGCCACCCTGCGCAACATGCGCGATCTGAAAGGCCCGCAATTCCTGCACATCGTCACCAAGAAGGGCAAAGGCTTCGCACCGGCGGAAGTCGACCCGATCGGTTACCACGCCATCACCAAACTTGAACCGCTGGACGCCCCGGCCGCTGCGCCGAAAAAGGCCGGCGGGCCAAAGTATTCCGGCGTGTTCGGTGAGTGGCTGTGCGACATGGCTGCTGCCGACCCGCGCCTGGTGGGCATTACCCCGGCGATGAAGGAAGGCTCGGACCTGGTGGCGTTCAGCGAACGTTTCCCGCTGCGCTACTTCGACGTGGCAATTGCCGAGCAACACGCCGTGACCCTCGCGGCCGGCATGGCCTGCGAAGGCGCGAAACCGGTGGTTGCGATCTACTCGACATTCCTGCAACGCGGTTACGACCAGTTGGTGCATGACGTCGCAGTGCAGAACCTCGACGTGCTGTTCGCCATCGACCGCGCCGGTCTGGTGGGCGAAGACGGCCCGACCCACGCCGGCAGTTTCGACCTGTCGTTCCTGCGCTGCATCCCGGGCATGGTCATCATGACCCCGAGCGACGAAAACGAACTGCGCAAGATGCTCACCACCGGCCACCTGTACAACGGCCCGGCGGCAGTGCGTTACCCGCGCGGCACCGGCCCGAACGCGACCATCGAGAAAGACCTCGAACCGATCGAGATCGGCAAGGGTGTGGTGCGTCGTCAGGGCAGCAAGGTCGCCCTGCTGGTCTTCGGCGTGCAAATGGCCGAAGCCCTGAAAGTCGCCGAGACACTGGACGCGACCGTGGTCGACATGCGTTTCGTCAAACCGATGGACGAAGCGCTGGTGCGCGAAATTGCCAACAGCCACGAGTTGCTGGTGACCATCGAAGAGAACGCGATCATGGGCGGCGCCGGTGGCGCGGTCAGCGAATTCCTCGCCCGCGAGAACATCCTCAAGTCGGTGCTGCACCTGGGCTTGCCGGACGTTTACGTCGAGCACGCCAAGCCGGCGCAGATGCTGGCCGAGTGCGGGCTGGATGAAGTGGGGATCGAAGCGGCGGTGCGTGAGCGCCTGGAGTTGCTTAACCGCTAAACGCCAGACCTGTGAATAACCCTGTGGGAGCGAGCTTGCTCGCGAAGACGGACAGTCAGTCGACTCATTCTTGACTGACACACCGCATTCGCGAGCAAGCTCGCTCCCACAGTGGTTTGTGCACCTTTCAAAATTCAATTCGCTTTATGTACCAACGGACTCCGATGAACCTCTTGCGCCTCGCCCTGCCCCTCCTGCTGCTGCCCTCCGCCAACGCCCTGGCCGACACCTTCGAACGCGATCAGGCCCTGAAGCTGCCGGACGTGCTGATCAGCGCCAACCGCCAGGTCGAAGCGCGCAACGACAGCAGCGCCGCCAACACCGTGTTCACACGCGAAGACATCGAGCGCCTGCAACCTCGTAGCGTCACCGATCTGCTGCAACGGGTGCCGGGCGTGCAAGTGGCGCAAACCGGCGGACGCGGCAGCCTCCCGGGGATCTACATTCGTGGAACGCAATCGGCGCAAAGCCTGGTGCTGGTCGACGGTCAGCGCATCGGCAACTCCACCTCCGGCGACAGCAACCTGCAACACCTCAACATCGAGCAGATCGAGCGCGTGGAAGTGCTGCGTGGTTCACGCTCGGTGATCTACGGTAGCGATGCGATTGGCGGAGTGATTCAGATCTTCACCCGGCGCGGCGGCGAACAAGGCTTGCAGCCTCGAATGCATGTCGGATTCGGCAGCAACCAGACCTGGGAGCGCAGCGTCGGCCTGTCCGGAGGCGATGAGAAAACCCGCTTCAACCTCGGCGCCAGTCTTGATGAAACCGCCGGCCTCGACCGTACCCACGAGTCATACCCCAGCGACAGCGACCACGACGCCTATCGCAATAAATCCATCAGCCTGAGCCTCAGCCATGCGCTGACCGATGACATCGAAGTCGGCGCCAACCTGCTGGATAACCGCGGCAAAAGCGAGTTCGACAACCCGTTCGGCCGCTTCGACCCGGTGACCTTCGACTCAGTGCAGCAGCAACCGTACAGCGATTTCACCGTCAGCAGTTTCAGCAGCTACATCGACGCGCGGATCAACGAGCGCTGGAAGTCGCGGCTGGAACTCGGCCATAGCGAAAACCGCGAGAAGTCCTTCGACAAGCTCAGCGACGAACGCTCGGTATTCAACACCTACCGTGATTCGGTGACCTGGCAGAACGACCTGACCCTCGATGCGCGCAAAAGTCTGATCCTTGGCGGCGACTGGTACGAAGACCGGATCAACAGCAGCACCGCGTTCGACGAAGACAGCCGCTGGAACCGCGCAGCCTTCATCCAGCATCGCTTCCAGGCCGACAGTTTCTCCACCGAACTCGGCCTGCGCCGTGACGACAACCAGCAGTTCGGCGGCCAGAACAGCTGGAGCGGCACGCTGACGTTGCCGGTCAACCCGGACAACGATCTGCTGCTCAGCTACAGCGAGGGCTTCCGCGCGCCGACCTTCAACGATCTGTATTACCCGGACTTCAGCAACCCCGACCTTAAACCGGAAACCTCGAAAAGCTACGAGCTGCAATGGCGCAGCCAGTTGAGCGACAGCACTCGTCTGGAGGCCTCGCTGTACCGGACCGATCTGGAAGACGCGATCATCTTCGGCAGCAACTCACGCCCGGAAAACGTCGCTTCGGCGCGAATCAACGGCTTCGAAGCAGCGTTGAAACAGGAGCTGTTCGGCTGGCAGAGCAACCTCGGCGTGGCGATCATCGATCCCCGCGACCGCGACACCGGCCACACTTTGGCGCGGCGTGCACGGCGGACATTGAGCTGGGATCTGGATCGACAGTTCGATCGCCTTGGCCTCGGCGCCAGTTGGCAGGCTGTCAGCAGCAGTTACGACGACCTGAAAAATCAGCAGCCATTGGGTGGCTACGCGTTGCTCGGTTTGCGCAGCAGTTGGGCTCTGAACCACGAGATCAAGCTGGATTTCAAGGTCGATAACCTGCTGGACAAGGGTTACAGCCGGGCGTTGTACAGCCATGACGGCAGCCAGTATGGCTATCGCGAGGAAGGTCGGGCGTTCATGTTCGGCGTGACCTGGACGCCGCAGCTCTGATCCAGAATTTTCGCTGCCTTGACAGGCCTCATCGCGAGCAAGCTCGCTCCCACAGGTTTAGCGTGATCCCTGTGGGAGCGAGCTTGCTCGCGAATAAACGCCGAGGTCTCAGCGATCCGGCGCGATCAGGTGGCAAAGCCTGGCTGTGGCGTCGATCATCTGTCCGCTCGGGCGCTCAAGGCCTTTATCGGTGACCAGCAGCAACTGCCGATGCTTCACCGCTGTCACCTGTGGCCAAACGCTCCACGCATCCAATTGCGGCTGATCACCGGCCAGAATGACTTCGGGATCACGCTGTAAAACAGCTTCGATGCTCACTTGCGGTGCCGGCAGCGTCAGGTCGGAAAACACATTACGCGCGCCGCACACCTCAATCGCATCGCTGATGATCTGCCCGCCACCGATGGTGTACAGCGGTTTGTCCCAGACTTGATAGAACACCCGCAGCGGCGTTTCGCGTCGGTAGCGCTGGCGCAGCTCATTGAGGTTGCGCCGCAGCTCGGCCGCCCGCTCAACCCCGCGCTCCGGACGACCAAGCTGTGTCGCGATGGCTTCAATCTGCGCGGTCAGCTGGTCGAGACTGTGGGGCTCGGCAACAAAAGTCGGGATGTTCAAACGCTTGAGCTGATCACGCTGGGCCGGGCCGACACTGCCGGGCCATAACAGCAACAAGTCAGGTTTGAGGCTGAGCAGCCGTTCCATGTCGAGCTGGCCATAACGGCCCACTGAAGGCACGTCCTTGATCGCGGATGGCCGCTCACCGGCATCCAGCACGCCCACCAACAGATTGGCCGAATCCAGTTCAACGACAATTTCAGACAGGGATGGCGCGAGGCTGACCACTCGCAAAGCGGCCAGGGTTTCGCTGCTGACGGCCAGCAACAAAATCGCCAGCCAGAAAGGGCGCATCAACCGAGTTGACGCGGGATACGGTAAAGGTAGAACAGCACCGCTGTGGACAGCGCCAGCAACATCAGCGGCACGGCCTCCAGGCCGACGAACACCGCCAGTGCGCCAATCCACGCCGGTAACCCTGCTGCAAGAAACGCCGTGCGACGACGAGCCGCAAGGGCAATCCAGGCTGCGGGTTCTTCTGGGGTATCGAGAGCTTTTTGCGTGGCGATCAGGGCATGTTTGTAGCGACCGAAGAACTTCAGACTGACAAACATCGAGGCCACACCGGCAATGAACAACGGCATCGCCAGTACCGGCATGATCGATTCACTCTCGCCGAACACAGCATTGAGGACGAACAGCGGCACCAGCGCCAGCGCCAGGTACTTCCACCAGGCGACCGACAGACGGCGCCGCACTTGCCCGCGGGTCACGCCCGGTCTACCTCGCCCTGATGCTCGTTACCCATCATGTGGTCGAGCTTGCTGGCCTTGGTCGCCAGATAGAGTTTGTTGTGCGGATTGTGGCCGGTGTGCAGCGGCACGCGCTCGGCGACGACGATGCCCATGTCGGTCAAGGCTTTGACCTTGCGCGGGTTGTTGGTCATCAGGCGCAGGGATTTGACGCCCAGATGCTCGAGCATCGGCAGGCACATCGCGTAGTCACGCTGGTCGGCGGCAAAACCCAGACGCTCGTTGGCTTCAACGGTGTCGGCGCCGCCGTCCTGCAATTCGTAGGCACGGATCTTGTTCAAAAGGCCGATGCCACGGCCTTCCTGACGCAGGTACAGCAACACGCCACGGCCTTCGCGAGCGATGGCTTTGAGGGCGCCTTCGAGTTGCGAACCGCAGTCGCAACGCTGGCTGAACAAGGCATCGCCGGTCAGGCATTCGGAGTGCAGACGGCCGAGTACCGGGGCACCGTCGGCAATCTCACCCAGGCTCAGCACAACGTGCTCGCGGCCGGTGGCTTCATCGAGAAAACCGTGCATGGTGAATTGCGCAAAAGGCGTTGGCAGCTTGGAAGCGGCGACAAAAACGACAGGCACCGGTGTGCTCCTGATCTGAAAAGTCTGAAGATTCGCTGGGCGGCATTGTAACAGCAGGTTCCCGCAGGCGCTTAGGCTGAATTATCGGCCATAACGATCAAAAACTTTGATAACAGGCTCGCCCTTATCGCGTTCATTCGAAGGGATACGGTTGCTTCCAGCGTTCGAAGATCGGCTTCAACTCGCCGCTTTTCACCAGTTGCTCCATGCGCTGGTCGTAGATCGACATCAGTGCTCGGGCTTGTGGGGTGTCGGCGAAACCGAGGTACAGCGGCAATTCCGCCAGATGCGAGTAACGGTATTGCGACGGATCGGCGGCGTTTCTCACCACTGCTTCGATTTCCGTCAGCGCATCGATGTAGTAATCCGCCCGCCCCTGCTTGAGCATCGACAGGATCCCGGTGCGGCGCTCGATCTGGTTGAAGCGTTTGACGTTCGGCAGGTAGGTTTCGTAGCGATAGCCGCGTACCCAGGCCAGTCGGTACTTGCCCAGCGTCGCCTGGGTCGGCGGTGGATTGCTGGCCAGGCCGAGCGCGTAGATGTGATCGGAATCGAAATTCCATTTCGGGTACAACACCTGCTCGGCTTCACCGCGATAGGAACCGACCAGTGCATCGACCTCCTTCAACTGCACCAGTCCTACCGAACGGGTGTAAGGCACGGTCCGGATATCGAGGGTCACGCCGGCCGGCTCGAACACTTTGCGCAACACGTCCCAGCCCAGACCATGACCATCGGCGGCGGTGTAGTCTTCCCAGTCCTCACTGGCCAGATGAATGACCGACGGCGGGGCGTCCTGTGCCTGCGCCGTAGCGCCGAGCAAGGTCAAAAAGAATATCGCCAACCAGCGTCGAGCCATCCCTGATCCCCTTATCTACGCCTTTGAACTCAGGCGAAAATCCACACCAGCCCTTGCATCGCCAGCCAGGCGAACACGCCGGCCAGCACGTCGTCGAGCATGATGCCGACGCCGCCGTGAACATGCCGGTCGATCCACCGGATCGGCCACGGCTTGAGGATGTCGAAAAAGCGGAACACCAGGAACCCGGCAAGCAACCAGTACCAGCCTTCCGGCACCAGCCACAGGGTGATCCACATCCCGACCATTTCGTCCCAGACGATGCCTTCGTGGTCGTGCACCCGCAGATCGTCGGCGACCTTGCCGCACAGCCAGAAGCCGAACAGCATGGTGATCCCGAGCATCAGCCAGTAACCCCAGTCGGGCAGCATCTG
Source organism: Pseudomonas koreensis (assembly GCF_025447595.1). GTDB lineage: Bacteria > Pseudomonadota > Gammaproteobacteria > Pseudomonadales > Pseudomonadaceae > Aquipseudomonas > Aquipseudomonas koreensis_H. Next base: position 203,576 of record NZ_JAOEJU010000006.1, read on the forward strand.
CCACAACGGAATGAAGGGTAGCGCAACTAACGAACCCCAGGTGCCCGGCGCCTTGGGCAAGGTGCCCGAGCCGAAGCCGAACGCCAGGAAATGCCAGGGATTGCGCCAGACCGACGGCGGAACGAATTCGGCCGGAACCTGTTTCGGGTGATCTGTCACGGTGACTCCTGAAAATGTTGATAACCGCGGATTTGCGGGGTGATGTCGTGCCCGTCGCGATCCAGCAGCACCACGCCCTGTCCCTGTGTCACGCGGCCGATCACATGGATCGGCCAGCCATCGGCAAGCAGCGCCGGCAACTCGACGGATGGCAAGGTGAAGGCCAGCACGTAATCATCCCCACCGCTCAACGCCGCACGTTCGGCGCCGCGCTGACCGAGGAACGCCACCAATGCATCCGACAGCGGTACACGCTCACGCTCGACTTCGAGGCGAACCTTCGAAGCCAGTGCGATGTGACCGCAATCGGCGAGCAAGCCATCGGAGATGTCCAGCGCCGAAGTGGCCTTGCCACGCAGGGCCTGACCGAGCGCGAGTTGCGGTTGCGGCGACCAGTAATGATCGAGCAGCGGTTGGGCGACCTGAGGCTCGGCATCACGCTGGCCCAGCACCAGCGGCAAGGCCCCGGCGGCATTGCCCAGTTCGCCGCCGACACACAGCAGATCGCCCGGCTGTGCGCCGCTGCGGGTCAGCGCCTTGCCGGCCGGGACGCGGCCAAACACAGTGACGGTCAGGCTCAACGGCCCGCGCGTCGTATCGCCGCCGACCAGCGCCACGCCGCAGCCCTGCGCCATGCGGTTCAAACCGCGGGCATAGGCTTGCAGCCAATCGGCGGTCACCGTCGGCAGAGTCAGGGCAAGGGTAAAGGCAACGGGCGTGGCGCCCATGGCAGCAAGATCGCTGACCGCCACGGCCAGCGAGCGCTGACCGAGCAGAAACGGATCGCAGGGATCGGCGAAATGCACGCCGGCCACCAGCGTATCGGTGGAAACCGCCAGCTGTTCCCCGGAAGGAACCGCCAGCAAGGCGCAGTCGTCGCCGATCCCCAGTGCAACGCCCTCGCCGCCCTGCGCACAAGGCGCGGCGGCGCAGAAATTGCGGATCAGCTCAAACTCGCCCATGGCCGAAAAAAAGTATTCAAGCGCGGATCAGCGCTTGAACGCCTTTACTTCAGCTTCACGCAGGCGCGGAGCCAGCTTGTCGAGCACACCGTTGACGAACTTGTGGCCGTCGGTCGAACCGAACACTTTGGCCAGCTCGATACCTTCGTTGATCACAACGCGGTATGGCACGTCGACGCGCTTGAGCAGTTCCCAGGTGGACAGGCGCAGAACCGCCAGTTCAACCGGGTCCAGCTCTTCGATCGCCAGATCCAGGCAAGGCGTCAGTGCGTTGTCGATTTCGGTGCGGTTGGCCGGAACCCCGTGCAGGATTTCGCGGAAGTAAGCACCGTCGACATCGGTGAAATCGTTATCGACCCGAAATTGCGCTTCGATCTCGTTCAGCGAAGCCCGGGCCATGTGCCATTGATACAGGGCCTGAGTCGCGAGCTGACGGGCTTCGCGGCGCTTGGCACTTTTCGATGGCTTGCCGGCATCCGCAGGTTTCGGATCGCGCGGGTTGAAACGATCGCTTTCGTCGCTAATCACTTGGCCTCCAACTGCGCCAGCAGGCTGACCATTTCCAGAGCGGACAGGGCAGCTTCAGCACCTTTGTTGCCGGCCTTGGTGCCGGAACGTTCGATGGCTTGCTCGATGGAATCAACGGTCAGGACGCCGAAAGCGACCGGTACGCCGAATTCCATGGACACCTGGGCCAGGCCCTTGGTGCACTCGCCAGCCACGTATTCGAAGTGCGGAGTACCGCCACGAATGACCGCGCCCAGGGCGATGATTGCTGCGAATTCACCTTTCTGGGCGACTTTCTGCGCAACCAGCGGGATTTCGAAGGCGCCAGGTGCGCGGATGATGGTGATGTCGCTTTCGCTCACGCCGTGGCGAACCAGGGCATCAACTGCACCGCTGACCAGGCTTTCAACCACGAAGCTGTTGAAGCGGCCCACTACCAAAGCGTAGCGGCCTTTAGGGGCGATGAAGGTACCTTCGATGGTCTTCAGGGTCATTCGTCAGATCTCTTAAAGAGCCGGGACGCGTCTGTTTCGCGTCCCTCAGTGATTTATTTGCCGCGAATTCGGAGCCGGAAACAACCGGTCATTATTCGGAGGGCACGTATTCTACAACTTCCAGATCGAAACCGGATATCGCATTGAACTTCATCGGCGCGCTCATCAAACGCATTTTGCGCACGCCGAGGTCACGCAGGATCTGCGAACCGGCACCGACGATGCTGTAGGTGGTCGGTTTTTTCACCGCCGCCTGATCGCCGGTTTCACGGATGTGCGCCAGCAACACGTCGCCATCCAGTGGGTGACCGAGCAGCAACACCACACCGCTACCGGCCTCGGCAACCGCAGCCATGGCGGCGCGCAGGCTCCAGCGGCCCGGTTGCTTGACCATCAGCAGGTCGCGCAGCGGGTCCATGTTGTGCACGCGAACCAAGGTCGGTTCTTCGGCGCAAACGGTGCCCAGGGTCAGTGCCATGTGCACGTCGCCTTCCACGGAATCACGATAGGTCACCAGGTTGAATTGGCCCAGTTCGCTATCCAGTGGCTGCTCGGCAATCCGCTGAACGGTACGTTCGTGGATCATCCGGTAGTGAATCAGGTCGGCGATGGTGCCGATCTTGATGTCGTGTTCAGCCGCAAAAGCTTCCAGCTCGGCGCGACGGGACATGGTGCCGTCGTCGTTCATCACTTCGCAGATCACGCCGCTCGGCTCAAAACCCGCCATGCGCGCCAGGTCGCAGGCAGCTTCGGTGTGACCGGCGCGAGCCAGGGTGCCACCGGCCTGGGCCATCAGCGGGAAGATGTGGCCCGGGCTGACGATGTCTTCGGCTTTCGCGTCTTTCGCTGCGGCCGCTTGCACGGTGCGTGCGCGGTCAGCGGCGGAGATGCCGGTGGTCACGCCTTCGGCGGCTTCGATCGAGACGGTGAACTTGGTGCCGAAACCGGAACCGTTGCGTGGCGCCATCAGCGGCAGTTTCAGGGTTTCGCAGCGCTCGCGGCTCATCGGCATGCAGATCAGGCCACGGGCGTGCTTGGCCATGAAGTTGATGTGCTCGGCCTTGCAGCATTCGGCGGCCATGATCAGGTCGCCTTCGTTCTCGCGGTCTTCGTCATCCATGAGGATGACCATCTTGCCTTGGCGGATGTCTTCAACCAGTTCTTCGATGCTATTGAGCGCCACAAGGCACCCCCTTCAGTCAGGATTTGAGGTAGCCGTTGGCGGCCAGAAAGCTTTCAGTGATGCCACCGGACGTTGGCTCTGCAGCCTTGTCGCCCAACAGCAGACGCTCCAGATAACGCGCCAGCAAGTCGACTTCCAGGTTCACCCGGCGACCTGGCTTGTAGGACGCCATGATGGTTTCGCTCAGGGTGTGCGGAATGATCGTCAGCAGGAATTCGGCGCCATCGACCGCGTTCACGGTCAGGCTGGTGCCGTCGACGGTGATCGAGCCTTTGTGGGCGATGTACTTGGCCAGTTCCTTCGGCGCGCGGATGCGAAATTCCACGGCGCGGGCATTGTCGCTGCGCGAAACCACTTCGCCGACACCGTCGACGTGGCCGCTGACCAGATGGCCACCGAGACGAGTGGTCGGGGTCAGGGCTTTTTCCAGATTGACCGGGCTACCGCTTTTCAGGTCATTCATGGCGGTGCAGTCGAGGGTTTCACGACTGACGTCGGCGGCGAAGCCGTTGCCCGGCAGTTCAACCGCGGTCAGGCACACGCCGTTGACCGCGATGCTGTCGCCGAGTTTGACGTCGCTCAGGTCGAGCTTGCCGGTTTCGACATGCACCCGCACATCACCGCCCTTTGGGGTCAGTGCGCGGATACTGCCGATGGATTCGATGATGCCGGTAAACATGGGGTTCTCCTTGAGAACGAAGCCAGCGCTAACGCGATGGCCGGGAATTATACGCTCGCCGATGAGACAGGGATTGCAGTGACTCGCCAGTCATCGCCAACCGCGCGAATTTCAGTGATTTTCAGCTCCGGCGCATCCTTCATATAGGCTAGCGGCCAGTCCAGAAGCGGGCGCGCCGTGGAGCCGAGGAACTTGCCGGCGATGAAGATCACGAACTCGTCGACCAGACCGAGCTGGGCAAACGCGCCGGCCAGTCGCGGGCCGGCCTCGACTAGCACTTCGTTGACGCCACGGTTGGCCAGTTCGATCAGCAATTGGTGCAAATCGACCTGACCGTCATCGCCCGGCACGATCAGGCATTCCGGACCGTGGGCGTACTGTTCTTCGATGGCCACGCAGGTGGCGACCAGTGCCGGGCCGGCCTTGAAGAACGGCGCATCCAGCGGCACCCGCAGACGCCCGTCGATCAGCACCCGCAGGGGCGGACGGCTCAGGGCCAGCGCGGTTTGTTCGGCATCCAGTCCCAGCTCGTCACCGCGAACGGTCAGGCGTGCACCATCGGCCAGCACCGTGTCGGCGCCGGTCAGCACCACGCTGGCCTGAGCGCGCAGACGCTGCACCGCCGAACGCGCGGCAGGGCCGGTGATCCATTGACTCTCGCCGCTTTCCATCGCCGTGCGACCGTCGAGGCTCATGGCCAACTTCACCCGCACAAACGGCAAGCCGTGTTCCATGCGCTTCAGAAAACCTTGATTGAGCTTGCGCGCCTCAGCTTCCAGTACGCCGCTTTCGGTGGCGATGCCGGCATCGGCCAGACGCTGCAGACCACGCCCGGCGACTTGTGGATTCGGATCACGCATCGCCGCAACCACCCGGCCAACACCGGCATTCACCAGTGCATCGGCGCACGGCGGCGTGCGGCCGTGGTGGCTGCAAGGTTCGAGGGTCACGTAAGCCGTGGCGCCCCGGGCCAGCTCACCGGCGGCGCGCAGGGCGTGGACTTCGGCATGGGGTTCGCCGGCGCGTTCATGCCAGCCTTCGCCGACAATCTGCCCGTCGCGCACGATCACGCAGCCGACCCGTGGATTGGGATGAGTCGTGTAGTGCCCCTTGCGCGCCAGCTCCAGAGCCCGGGCCATGAAGTGGGCGTCGAGGATGGCCTGCTCGGCGGGGGTGGTCATTCTTTCACCGGTTCGCGGGCGAGGCGGTCGATCTCTTCGCGGAACTCGTTGAGGTCCTGAAAGCGGCGATACACGGAAGCGAAACGGATGTAGGCGACTTCATCGAGCTTTTGCAGCTCGGCCATCACCAGTTCGCCGACCACGAGGGATTTGACCTCGCGCTCGCCAGTGGCGCGCAGCTTGTGTTTGATATGGACCAGCGAGGATTCGAGGCGCTCGACGCTCACCGGACGTTTCTCCAGGGCGCGTTGCATCCCGGCGCGGAGTTTTTCTTCGTCGAACGGTTGGCGGCTGCCGTCGGTTTTGATCAGGCGCGGCAACACCAGTTCGGCCGTCTCGAACGTCGTGAAACGTTCGCCGCAGGCCAGGCATTCACGCCGGCGGCGCACCTGTTCGCCCTCGGCGACCAGACGCGAGTCGATGACCTTGGTGTCGTTGGCACCGCAGAAGGGACAGTGCATGGTGGCTGGCAACAAAAAAAGGGAGGGCCATGGTAGCGCATCCCGGTGGCAAGACAAGCCATAGGCTTTGCGGTATACAGACTGCCATGATCGATTGATCCATGGATTTCATTTTGCTGGAGCCGCCAATGTCCCTACGACCGCTCGTTTTGCTCAGTATTTTCAGCCTGCTGGTGGCCTGTGGCAGCGACGCGCCCAAGCCTCAGCCACCCACGCCGGGCCCGGCGCCGCAACAGGCGCAGAAAAAAGCCCGGGAAGCCGCCGAACTCGGCCCGCTGCCGGCGTATCAGCGCGAACTGAGCGGCACCCTGCAAGGCGTACCGGCCGGCGCCGAAGTCGAACTGGCACTGCTGGTGATCGACGAAAAGGATCGCCCGCAACAATTGCTCGCCAGTTCCAGCCTGATCGGCAACAACCAGATTCTGCCATTCCATTTGCGCTTCAACCCCGACGCTTTCCCCGTCGGCGCACGGGTTGAATTGCGCGGCCGCGCCAGCCAGTCCGGCCAGTTGATCCTGCACCTGCCGTCGCAGACCATCACTCAGCCGACCACCCAGGCGCTGGGCCAGCTGCAATTTGTCAAAGCCCCATGAATGCACCGTTAGACCTGCAACAGTCGCTGGGCGAATTGCTCGGCGACGCCCGACTGAAAGCCTGTGCGTTGCCGGACACCGATTTGCAGCTGTGGCTGATCGACGGCGACAACATGGCCCGCGAATTCAGCCAGGAAGAAACCCAACGAATCCTGCACGAGCCGCCCTACTGGAGTTTCTGCTGGGCCAGCGGTCTGGCGGTGGCGCGTTATCTGGCGGAGTTTCCCCAGTGGGTCCGAGGCAAGCGAGTGCTGGATTTCGGCGCCGGTTCCGGGATCGCCGGCATCGCGGCGGTGAAGGCCGGGGCGCTGGAAGTGGTGGCCTGCGACCTCGACCCGCTGGCGATTGCCGCCTGTCGGGCGAACGCCGAGCTCAATAATGTGCAGATGAGCTATTCCACGGATTTCTTCGCCGAGGCCGATCGCTTTGATCTGATCCTGGTGGCCGACGTTCTCTATGACCGGGAAAACCTGCCGCTGCTCGACGCCTTCCTGAGCCGTGGCCGCGAAGCGCTGGTGGCGGATTCGCGGGTACGGGATTTCCGTCATCCGTTGTACCGGCGCATCGAAATGCTTGAAGCCATGACCCTGCCGGATCTGGCCGAGCCCGAAGAGTTTCGCCATGTCAGCCTCTACCATGCGGCCCGCGCCTGACCGTATAGTTGCCCCATTCACGCTTTTACGAGATTCCCCATGAGTCAGCAAACGCCGTACATCTTCGACGCCACGACGGCCGACTTCGACCAGTCGGTGATCGAGGCTTCCTTTCAAAAACCGGTGCTGGTGGATTTCTGGGCCGAATGGTGTGCGCCGTGCAAGGCGCTGATGCCGATGCTGCAAGGGATCGCCGAGAGCTATCAGGGCGAGTTGCTGCTGGCCAAGGTCAATTGCGATATCGAGCAGGACATCGTCGCCCGCTTCGGCATCCGCAGCCTGCCGACTGTGGTGCTGTTCAAGGACGGTCAACCGGTGGACGGTTTTGCCGGTGCGCAACCGGAATCCGCCGTGCGCGCCCTGCTTGAACCGCATGTGCAGATGCCGGCGCCGTCCGCCGCCGATCCGTTCGAACAGGCTCAGGCGCTGTTCGACGAAGGACGTTACGCCGACGCTGAAGCGACGCTGGTTACGCTGCTGGGCGAAGACAACACCAACGCCAAAGCGCTGATCCTCTACGCTCGCTGTCTGACCGAACGCGGTGAGCTGGGCGAAGCGCAAACCGTGCTCGACGCGGTCAAGAGCGACGAGCACAAGGCTGCACTGGCCGGTGCCAAGGCGCAGATCAAGTTCCTCGGTCTGGCCCGTGACCTGCCGGATGCCGCCGACCTGAAAAGCCGTCTGGCGCAGAACCCGCAGGACGATGAAGCGGTGTATCAACTGGCGATCCAGCAACTGGCCCGTCAGCAATACGAAGCGGCGCTGGACGCACTGCTCAAGCTGTTCATCCGCAACCGCAGCTACGGCGAAGGCCTGCCGCACAAGACCTTGCTGCAAGTGTTCGAACTGCTGGGCAACGATCACCCGCTGGTGACCGCCTACCGGCGCAAGGTGTTTGCGGCGCTGTACTAAGCGCTTACTCGATCCAGCTGTAGAGCGGCGTATCCCCGCCGCTCAGCACTTTCACATCGGCCGAATGACGCAGGCGCACCAACAGGCGCTTGCCCGCCACTGCGCTACCGGTTAGTCCTTCGAGCTGATCCAGCAATTCCGGCCCGCTGAGTTGTCCGGCCTTGCGCAGCAAATCCCTGGCGACCTGCCACAACGCGTCATCCTGATTCACCGGTTTCGCCACAGGCGCCGCCGCTGCTGCTTGCGGCTGAGTCGCCTGCACTTGCACGCCGAACTGCGCACCGAGCCGCGCCCAGTCGCGTTCATCCAGTTCCAGGGTCAAATCCACCGGCAATTCGCCGACGGTTCCGCGTATCCGCAACATAAGCTTCGCTCCCGCACATTTCTGACCTGCATGCTCCCATGGGACTTGTGTAACGCCAAGTGTCAGGAGCTTGCGACACTTGCCTAACCGGCTACATTTCTTCTTTTTTTCATGGGAAGGAACCCCATGTCTTCAGGAAGAAAACTGGCGTCGAAGGGAGGGATGAAACCCGCACCGTAAAGGTAGTCATCCAGGACATGCCGCGCCGCATACTGATGGAGGCACTATCACACCGAGGTTCGACTGAATGGGCCGGCAACAAAGTCAAACATTCTTTACCGCATCCAACGCTTAAGAAAAGCGTGGAGTTCAGGGCGGAATCAAACAAGTGCAATGTGTTCGTCTATGACGTATTGACTGCCATCGGTGTCAACGTGGCAATGATCGAACATGGCTCTTCAAAATACATCCCGGGCTATTCCAAAGTGAGCCCGCCAACCGCTGGGGAATGGGCAGATGAGACCCGGCTGCTCAATAGCTGGAACGCAGAGAAATCACCCCTGCCCGGAGACGTTGGTGCGTATGCTGTCAATTACTCTGATGCCAGCGGTCACGTCGGATTTGTTCTGACTCAGGGTGTCTGCATTTCAGCAGGCTGGGACAAAATCGAAGTCAACGACGCAGGTTTTCGAATCGCATCGGGCAATGCTGCTCGCGGTGACCATGACTTCACAATCTTCCGACGTTACAAGTACAGCAAACCACAATGAAACGACTCTGGATAATCCTGGCTGCTTCACTCCTGCTCGTTGTGGCATGGCGCTTTTGGTCGCCTTCCGACCTTTCAGCCTGCACCTCCGAAGGCGCAACGCCAGGGCCGTTGACCGCCACCGTTCACAATTACTTTGAAAGTAATAGACGTATCGGATGGCGGGATATGGATGACCGCTTCGACATACTTTCTACTCCCGAAGGCCAAAAAATTGCCGGCCAACCAAAGCCGTACGCCTGTGAAGCGTTACAGATACTGCAGAATCCCGCGTTCAGTGAAAGTGAAAAAATCTTCACTACGGCGTTGATGTTCCAGTTGCCGATCAGTCAGTACATGGGCTTCATGGATCGCAGCCATCAACTCTACTCAGAGCACAGAATAGATCCGGAGGTCATGAAGGTGGTGCTACTTCCGCGCGGCACGGCGATCAACTACTGGTGGCTTCCAGCCTGGCGCCAGCGCTTCACTCGCGATGCTCCGAATCTGCTCGACGAAAGCCTGATCCGCCATGTGCTAACGGGAGGCTACTGGTTCGACTATCCCGGCGCCGGATTCTGATTCAACAATCGTGACACTCAATCTACGTACCGCTCCGGGAACATCCCGGACGGTGCTCAGTCATGCCTTGCGCAAAGCGTTTCAGGCGGGCAAACTCTGCGCACTTTCGTTATAAGATTACATAACAAACTCTTCACTTTACTTCCCGGAGACCGCCATGCGTCGTCTGCTGCTCGCTTTGCCGTTTGCCCTGTTGCCGCTGGCCGTCGCCCATGCTGCCGATGAGCATGACCACGACCATGAGCACGGCAGTCTCGGTGCCCACGAACATGGCGTCGGACGCCTGAACGCCGCCCTCGACGGCCAGACCCTGGAACTGGAGCTGGAAAGCCCGGCGATGAACCTCGTGGGTTTTGAACACGTCGCCACCAGCGATGCCGACAAGGCCAAGGTCGCAGCCGCGCGTGCGCAGCTCGAAAAACCGCTGGCGCTGTTCAGCCTGCCAGCCGCCGCCGGTTGCAAGGTCACCAGCCAGGAACTGGAAAGCCCGCTGTTCGGCGACAAGCCGGATGCCGACGATCACGACGAAGAGGAAGCCGGCAAGGACGGTCACGAGCATCATCACGACCACAGCGAAATCCACGCCCACTACCAGTTCAGCTGTGCGGCGCCGGGTGCGTTGAAAACCCTGGATCTGGCGAACCTGTTCAATACCTTCCCGGCCACCCAGAAAATTCAGGTACAACTGATCAGCCCGAGCGGCCAGCAAGGCACGGAAGTGACGGCCAAGGCCGCCGCTCTGAAATTTTAAATTCACCGAAATCCCCCTGTGGGAGCGAGCCTGCTCGCGAATGCAATCGGTCCGTCGATATCGATGTTGACTGATCCAGCGCTTTCGCGAGCAGGCTCGCTCCCACACAGGGTTTTGTGTCAAACAACGAAAACGGCGCCATGACCCAAGCACTCATCGAACTGTCCGACCTGGGCTTCAACTGGCCCGGTCACCCTGCGCTGCTGGACATCCCCGCGTTTCGTCTGGAAGCCGGCGAAACCCTGTTCCTCAAGGGCCCCAGCGGCAGCGGCAAGACCACCCTGCTCGGCCTGCTCGGCGGGGTGCAGAAACCCGGTCGCGGCAGCATTCGCCTGCTCGGCCAGGAGCTGACCGAACTGGGTGCCGGCGCCCGTGATCGCTTTCGCGTCGATCACACCGGCTACATTTTCCAGCAGTTCAACCTGCTGCCGTTTCTCTCGGTGCGCGAGAACGTCGAGCTGCCGTGCCACTTTTCAAAACTGCGTGCCGAGCGTGCGAAACAACGTCACGGCAGTGTCGATCAGGCCGCCGCCACCCTGCTCGCCCACCTGGGCTTGAAGGACGAAAGCATCCTGAGTCGCCGCGCCGATTCGCTGTCGATCGGTCAGCAACAGCGGGTCGCCGCAGCGCGCGCATTGATCGGTCAGCCGGAACTGGTGATCGCCGACGAACCGACCTCGGCACTGGATTACGACGCCCGGGAAAACTTCATTCGCCTGCTGTTCGCCGAATGCCGCGAAGCCGGCTCGAGCCTGTTGTTCGTCAGCCATGACCAGAGCCTGGCGCCGCTGTTCGACCGTCACCTGTCCCTGGCCGAACTCAATCGCGCCGCCACGTCTGCCGAGGTCTGAGATGTATCTGTTCCGTCTGGCCATGGCCAGCCTCGCCAACCGGCGTTTCACCGCTTTGCTCACAGCATTCGCCATCGCGCTTTCCGTCTGCCTGCTGCTGGCGGTGGAGCGGGTGCGCACTGAAGCCAAGGCCAGTTTCGCCAGCACCATCAGCGGCACCGACCTGATCGTCGGCGCCCGTTCCGGTTCGGTGAACCTGTTGCTGTACTCGGTGTTCCGCATCGGCAACGCCACCAACAACATCCGCTGGGACAGTTTCGAACACTTCGCCAGCAACCCGAAAGTGAAGTGGGCGATCCCGATGTCCCTCGGTGACTCCCATCGCGGATACCGGGTGATGGGCACCACCGAAGCCTATTTCGAGCATTACCAGTACGGTCGTCAGCAGCATCTCGAACTGGCCGACGGCCGCGCCTTCGCCACCGATCCGTTCGAAGTGGTGCTCGGTGCCGAAGTGGCCGAGGCGCTGCATTACACGCTCGGCGACAAACTGGTCCTGGCCCACGGCGTGGCGGCGATCAGTCTGGTCAAGCACGATGACAAACCGTTCACCGTGGTCGGTATTCTCAAGCGTACCGGCACACCCGTGGACCGCACGCTGCACATCAGCCTCGGCGGCATGGAGGCGATCCACATCGACTGGCACAACGGCGTGCCGGCCCGTGGCAACGGACGGATCAGCGCCGATCAGGCGCGCAACATGGACCTGACGCCGCAAGCGATCACCGCGTTCATGCTCGGCCTTAACAGCAAGATTTCGACCTTCGCCCTGCAACGGGAGATCAATGAATTCCGTGGTGAGCCAATGCTGGCGATCCTGCCGGGCGTGGCCTTGCAGGAGTTGTGGAGCCTGATGAGCACCGCCGAAAAAGCGTTGTTCGTGGTCTCGCTGTTCGTGGTGCTGACCGGGTTGATCGGCATGCTCACGGCAATTCTCACCAGCCTCAACGAACGTCGCCGCGAGATGGCGATCCTGCGTTCAGTGGGCGCACGCCCGTGGCATATCGCGAGCCTGCTGGTGCTGGAAGCGTTCGCTCTGGCGCTGACCGGGGTGATCGCCGGGCTGGCGTTGCTGTACCTCGGCATCGCGGCTGCTCAGGGTTATGTGCAGGCCAATTACGGGCTGTATCTGCCGCTGGCGTGGCCAAGCGAGTATGAATGGACGCTGCTCGGTGGCATTCTGGCTGCCGCGCTGCTGATGGGCAGCGTGCCGGCCTGGCGCGCGTATCGCCAATCCCTGGCCGATGGCCTGTCGATCCGTTTATGAGGATGTTCACCATGCCCCGCGCCGTGCTTGCGCTGCTGTTGCTGGTCGCCCTGCCCGTGTGGGCGGCGGCGCCGAAGGACCTGACCTGGTCGGAGATGATCCCGCCGGACGCGGCGCCGGAAGTGCCGAACATGACGCCGCTGCATGACCTGTCGAAGATGAGCGATGCGCTGTCCGCCGAGTCCGCGCCGGCGGCCAAACAGGACATGCCCAACGCCCCCGTGGTGCAAAGTCTCGACGGCCAGAACATTCGCCTGCCGGGCTACATCGTGCCGCTGGAAGTCAGCGAAGAAGGTCGCACCACGGACTTCCTGCTAGTGCCGTACTTCGGCGCCTGCATCCACGTGCCGCCACCGCCGTCGAACCAGATCGTGCATGTGAAAAGCGAACTCGGCGTGAAGCTCGACGAGCTGTATCAGCCGTACTGGGTGGAGGGGCCGTTGCAGGTCAAGCAGTCCAGCAGCGAACTGGCCGACGCCGGGTATCAGATGGAAGCGGACAAGATTTATGTGTACGAGCTGCCGGAGTAAGTCCGGTAATTCTGTACTGTTTGGCCCATTGTCTTCGCGAGCAAGCTCGCTCCCACAGTTGACCGAGCTATAAATGTGGGAGCGAGCTTGCTCGCGAAGGGGGTCGGCAAAGGTTCCACAAATAAACCCGCCATCACTGTTTCATTGAGCTGAGTCAAAAGACCGTATCAGACGGATTCGTACCATAGGACATCAAACATTTTTAACGTCCTTTGGGAGCTTCCATGAACAAGTCTTTGCTCAGCGCCTCGCTGTTTGCCCTCGCGCTCGCAGCCCCGCTCGCCCACGCCCATGAAGCCGGCGACATCATCGTTCGTGCCGGTGCGGTCACCGTCAACCCGAAGGCCGACAGCTCCAGCGTCAAGGTCGATCAGGGTCCGTTGAGCGGCACCAACCTGGGCGGCAAGGCGACCATGAGCAGCGACACCCAACTGGGTCTGAACTTCGCCTACATGCTGACCAACAACATCGGTATCGAGCTGCTGGCCGCGTCCCCGTTCGAACATGACGTGAAGCTCAAGGGCACTGCCCTGCCGGCCGCCAACGGCAAGCTCGGCACCCTGAAACACCTGCCGCCGACCCTGAGCGTCGTCTACTACCCGCTGGACGCCAAATCGGCCTTCCAGCCGTACATCGGCGGCGGCATCAACTACACCTGGATCTACGACGAGCACGTCGGCAGCGAAGCCCAGTCCAACGGCTTCAGCAACTTCAAGGCGAAAAACTCCTGGGGCCTGGCCTGGCAGGTCGGCGCCGACTACATGCTGACCGACAACATCATGCTCAACGCCCAGGTGCGCTACATCGACATCGATACCCGCGCCACCGTCGAGAACAACGCCGTGGCTCCAGGCACTCGCGCAAAAGTGAATGTGGATGTCGATCCATTTGTGTACATGGTCGGTCTGGGCTACAAGTTCTAAGCAGCAATCAAAGAACGTTCACGTGGTGGTGAATGAGGCTTGGTGGCGGGCAGGCTCAGAACTGACGGCGATGTTACGCCATCGACCGGGGAGCAAGCTCCCTCGCTACAGGAAACCGGTTTGAAATCCGAATTCCGGCCGTGAAAAAGGCGCCTGTCAAAAGGCGCCTTTTTCATGTCTGCGAAAAGCTCAGCGGCCGAGCAAACGGGCCAGGCCGACGTTCATCGGTGTTGGCGTCGGGCACTTGAATCGCTCAAGCAACCGGCGGTTGTTCGCCCGCGAATGGCGAATGTCACCGGAGCGCGCCGGGCCGTAGCTGACGGGCGGCAATTCGCCGACCACCGCTTCGAGCGCGGTCAGCATCTGCTTCAGATTGGTCGCCTGATTCCAGCCGACGTTCACCGCACCGACGTCCACTTGCGGCTTTTCGATCGCCTGCACCAGCACATCGACCAGGTCTTCGACGTACATGAAATCCCGCGTCTGCTCGCCATCGCCGAACACGGTGATCGGCAGGCCTTTCTGCGCGCGTTCGCTGAAGATGCTGATCACCCCGGAGTACGGCGAGGACGGATCCTGGCGCGGGCCGAAGATGTTGAAGAAACGGAAGATCGCCGGTTCCAGGCCGTGCTGGCGGCGGTAGAAATCGAAATACTGCTCGCCGGCCAGTTTGTCCGACGCATAAGGCGTCAACGGTGCCTTGGGCGTGTCTTCGTCAATCGACTCGCCTTCGCCATTGTTGCCGTAGACGGCTGCGCTGGAGGCGTACAGCACACGCTTCACGCCGGCCTCGCGCATGGCTTCGCAGACGTTCAGCGTGCCGATGAAATTGCTTTGGTGAGTCTTTACCGGATCGTCCACCGACGCCTGCACCGATGCCACGGCGGCCAAGTGCGCGACCGCGCTGCAACCCTGCATCGCCTGCGCGACCAGAGCGGCATCCGCCACATCGCCGACGATCAGTTCGACCCTGGGATTATCCAGCGGCAGATTGCTGCGCTTGCCGGTCGACAGATCATCGAGGATCCGCACCGAATGGCCCTTGGCAAGCAGCGCGTCAGTCAGGTGCGAGCCGATGAAACCGGCGCCGCCGGTGATGAGAACAGGGCCTTCAGCCATGACGATAAAACCTATCCAGTAAGCCCGGGAGCGCGGCACGCCAGGCGCGCGGCTTGATCCCGAAAGTGTGCAGAATTTTCTTGCAGGCGAGCACCGCGTGTTGCGGTTCTTCGGCGGCATCCGGCCGCGCGGCGTGGGCCTGGGCGGTCGGGGCCTCGATCGCCAGCGGGTGCAGGCTGCGCGCTTCGGTGAGAATCGCCTGGCCCAGCGCCAGCGGCGTGGTCGCCTCGTGGCCGGCGTAGTGGTAAGTGCCCCACAGTGGCGCGGCGCAATCGAGTTGTTTGAGCACCGAGATGATCACCCGCGCCGCATCGTCGACCGGGGTCGGATTGCCACGGCGGTCATCGGCCAGCAGCAGTTCTTCCGGTTGTTCGGCGCGTGCCAGGAAGCGCCCGAGGGTGCCTTCCGGGCTGTCGTCGAGCAGCCAGCCAAAGCGCAACAGCACGTGTTGCGGGCAGGTGGCGCGTACGCTCTGCTCGATCCGCCACAGGGCCTGACCGCGCAGGCCCAACGGCACTGGCTCGTCCTTTTCGCTGTAGGCGGTGGCGCGGGAACCGTCGAACACCCGATAACTGGACGGCTGCACCAGCACGATGTTGTGGTGCTGGCACAGTTCGGCCAGTCGCTCGATGGCGCGTTCCTGCCCGGCCAGACGGCTTTCACTGACGGCCTCGGCCTGGAACCAGTCGAAATAGTAGGCAAGGTTGATCAATGCATCGGGACGGGTGTCGTCGAGCAATTGGGTCAGGCTCGCGGCATCCCAGCCGTCTTCGGGCGGGCGGGGGGCGAGGAAACCGATGTCTTCCTCTGCACCGAGGCGAATCAGCGCCTGCCCAAGGGCATTTCCGCCGCCCAGTAACATAAGGCGCATTCGCATAGAGTCAGCAGGCCCAGTCTGATTGGAACGATGGCTTTGGCGACGATGCTCGTGGCAGCGTCGTCGATAATTGCCGGAATCGTTGCATTTTGCGGGTTTAGTGCGCAACCGTCACCCGTAAAGTGTAGATCCCGAGCGGTACTTGCAACTTCGCCCGCCCACCCGCATAACTGAAGCCATGAATCTGCCCCTCCCCAAGGACGCGGCCCTGGCAGGCTTCCACCCCGCCGTCAGCGCCTGGTTCAGCAGCACATTCCCGACGGTGACCGCCGCCCAGGCCCGCGCATGGCCGTTGATCCGCCAGCGCCGTTCGACGCTGATCGCCGCGCCCACCGGCTCCGGCAAGACCCTCACCGCGTTCCTCGCCGTACTCGACGATCTGGTCCACCGTGGCCTGGAAACCCCGGACGGTCTGCCGGACGAAACCCTGGTGGTCTACGTTTCGCCGCTCAAGGCGCTGTCCAACGACATCCGCATCAACCTGCAGAATCCGCTGGCCGGGATTACCGAGCAGTTACGCCAAATGGATCTGCCGGCGCTGGAAATCACCACCGCCGTGCGCACTGGCGACACCCCGCAGAAAGACCGCGCCGCCATGCGCAAAAGCGCGCCGCACATTCTGGTGACTACTCCGGAATCGCTCTACGTGCTGCTCGGCTCCGAGTCCGGCCGAAAAATGCTCGGTAGCACGCGCACGGTGATCGTCGACGAGATCCACGCCATCGCCGCCGGCAAACGCGGCAGTCACCTGGCCTTGAGCCTCGAACGCTTGCAGGCGTTGTGTCCTGAACCACTGACCCGCATCGGCTTGTCGGCCACGCAAAAACCGATCGATGCGGTCGCGCGGTTCCTGGTCGGGCATGAGCGCCCGTGCGAAATCATCGACATCGGCCATGCCCGCCCACGGGATCTGGGTATCGAAGTGCCGTCGGTGCCATTGTCAGCAGTGATGGCCAATGACGTCTGGGAACTGGTTTATGACCGCCTCGCCGCACTGGCCCGTGAACACCGCACCACGCTGATTTTCGTCAACACCCGACGTCTGGCCGAACGCCTGAGTCGACACCTGAGCGAACGCCTTGGTAAACATGCCGTGGCCGCGCACCACGGCAGTCTGGCCAAGGAGTTTCGCCTCGACGCCGAGCAGCGGCTCAAGCGCGGCGAGCTACAAGTGCTGATCGCCACCGCGTCGCTGGAACTGGGGATCGACATCGGCGAAGTCGACCTGGTGTGCCAGATCGCCTCGCCGCGTTCGATTGCCGGGTTTCTGCAACGGGTCGGCCGCTCCGGACACCAGGTCGGCGGCACGCCCAAGGGGCGCCTGTTCGCCACCACCCGCGACGATTTGATCGAATGCGCCGCGCTGCTCGACTGCGTGCGCCGGGGCGAACTCGACACCCTGCACATCCCCGAAGCGCCGCTGGATGTGCTGGCGCAGCAAATCATCGCCGAGGTCAGTTGCCAGGAATGGGCCGAGGACGCCTTGCTCGCGCTGTTCCGCCGGGCCGAGCCCTATGCGCGCCTCGACGAAAAACATTATCAGGCGCTGCTGGCGATGCTCGCCGAGGGCTACAACGGCCGCCAGGGCATCCGCAGCGCCTACCTGCACCGCGACGCCGTGAGCCGAACCCTGCGCGGACGACGCGGCGCCCGGCTGACCGCCGTCACCAGCGGCGGCACCATCCCCGACAACGCCGACTACAGCGTATTGCTCGAACCCCAGGGCCTGAACATCGGCAGCGTCAACGAAGACTTCGCCGTGGAAAGCATTGCCGGCGACGTGTTCCAGCTCGGCAACGCCTCCTATCGCATCTTGCGGGTGGAAACCGGCAAGGTGCGGGTCGAGGACGCTCAGGGCCAGCCGCCGACCATTCCGTTCTGGCTCGGCGAAGCACCGGGACGCAGCGACGAATTGTCGGCGGCCGTGGCGCGCCTGCACGCGCAACTCGATCAATTGCTCAGCGCCAGCCCCGGTGATTTGCAACCGGTCCTCGACTGGCTGACCGACACCCTCGGCCTGAACCTGGCCAGCGCCGAGCAACTGGTGGATTACCTGGCCCGCGCCCGCCTCGCGCTCGGTGCGTTGCCGTCCCGGGACACGCTGCTGATGGAGCGGTTTTTCGACGAGTCCGGCGGCACCCAGCTGATCATCCATTCGCCGTTCGGCAGCCGCATCAACCGCGCCTGGGGCCTGGCCCTGCGCAAGCGTTTCTGCCGCACCTTCAACTTCGAATTGCAGGCCGCCGCCAGCGAAGACGCGATCGTGCTGTCACTGTCCACCAGCCACAGTTTCGAACTCGACGAGGTCTGGCGTTACCTGCACAGCAACAGCGCCGAGCACATCCTGATTCAAGCCGTGCTGGATGCGCCGCTGTTCGGCGTACGCTGGCGCTGGAATGCCGGGGTGGCGCTGGCCCTGCCGCGCTACACCGGCGGGCGCAAGGTCGCGCCGCAATTGCAGCGGATGAAAAGCGAAGACCTGATCGCCAGCGTGTTTCCCGATCAGATCGCCTGCCTGGAAAACCTCGCGGGCGAACGGGAAATTCCCGAGCACCCGCTGGTGGAGCAGACCCTCGACGACTGCCTGCATGAAGCGATGGACAGTGAAGGCTGGCTTGAACTCCTGCGGCGCATGGAGCGCGGCGAAGTGCGTCTGATCGCCCGTGACCTTCCGGCCCCTTCGCCGCTGGCGGCGGAAATCCTCAGCGCCCGGCCCTACACCTTTCTCGACGACGCGCCGCTGGAAGAGCGTCGCACCCAAGCCGTGCTCAACCGCCGCTGGAGCGATCCGCAATCCACCGATGACCTCGGCGCGCTGGACGCCGATGCGATCGACGCCGTGCGCGAAGAAGCGTGGCCGACGCCGAACAACGCCGATGAAATGCACGAAGCGCTGATGAGCCTGGCCTGCATCAGCGACCGTGAAGTCGAGGCCAATCCGCAGTGGCGCGATTGGCTGAATGCTCTGGCCGAGACCGGGCGAGCCTGCCGGTTGCAGATCGAGCCCGAGCATTCACTGTGGCTGGCGAGAGAGCGCCTGACCTGTCTGCAAGCGCTTTACCCACAGGCGCAGTCGGCACTGCCCCCGTTGCCCGGTTTCGACGAAACATGGGCAGCCGATGACGCACTGATCGAAGTGATCCGCGCGCGGCTCGGCGCATTCGGCCCGCTGCCGCTGGCGGCGATTGCCGAACCACTGGCCTTGATGCCGGCCTCTGTTCATCAAGCCCTCGCTCATCTGGAGCGCGAAGGTTATGTACTGCGCGGCCAGTTCACGCCGGGATCGACCGTTGAAGAGTGGTGCGAACGCCATCTGCTGGCGCGCATTCACCGCTACACGGTCAAGCGTCTGCGCCGGGAAATCGAGCCGGTGGCGTTGCAGGATTTCATGCGGTTTCTGTTCGACTGGCAGCATTTATCCGCGTCAACCCGTGGTCAGGGCAGCGCCGTGTTGCCGGCGATTGTCGGTCAATTCGAAGGTTATCCGGCTGCCGCTTCGGCCTGGGACAGCGACCTCCTTCCCGCGCGGCTCAAGGACTATTCACCGAGTTGGCTGGACGATCTGTGCCGCAGCGGCAAGCTGGTATGGACGCGCCTCAGCGCCCGGCAAAACATCAGCGGCACGGCGTTGCGCAGCACACCGATCGTGTTGCTGCCGCGCACTCAGGTCGGCTTGTGGAGTGCACTGGCCGAACAGACGCCGCTCAGCGAACTGTCGCCCAAGACCCGCAAGGTTTTCGACGCACTGAGCCAGCACGGCGCGCTGTTTTTCGATGAGCTGACTCATGAAGCGCACCTGCTGCGCACCGAGCTGGAAATCGCCTTGCAGGAACTGGTCGGCGCAGGCCTGGTGAATGCCGACAGCTTTGCCGGATTGCGGGCGCTGATCACCCCGGCGAGCAAGCGCCAGCAACGCAGCAGTCGACGCGGGCGCGGGGCGTTTGTCGGAGGCATGGACGATGCCGGACGCTGGGCGTTATTGCGTCGCGGGGCGGTTGTGGAAAACCGTCAAACAGCGTCGCCCGAAACCCTCGAACACGTCGCCATGACCTTGTTGCGCCGCTATGGCGTGGTGTTCTGGCGTCTACTGGAACGCGAATCCGACTGGCTGCCGAGCTGGCGTGAACTGCTGCGCACGTTCCATCGACTGGAGGCCCGGGGCGAGATTCGTGGCGGGCGGTTTGTCAGCGGTCTGGCGGGTGAACAATTCGCCCTGCCCGAGGCGATTCCGCTGTTGCGCGAAGTCCGCCGTCGGCCTCACGACGGCAGCCTGATCGCGGTGTGTGGCGTCGACCCACTGAACCTCGCCGGCACCTTGTTGCCGGGGGCGAAAGTGCCGGCGCTGGCGAGCAATCGGCTGGTGTATCGCGACGGCTTGCCGGTGGCGGCCGAGGTCGCGGGCAAACAACAATTCTGGGTGGAGCTGGATCAGGTTTCCATGGAGCAGGTGCGCAGCAAACTGATCCGGCATTGATGTAAACCGGTCTGGCCTCTTCGCGGGCAAGCCCGCTCCCACAGGGTTCTGTGTGATACCGAAATAGCAGCCGCACCACAAATCACTGTGGGAGCGGGCTTGCCCGCGAAGGGGCCGGCACATGCACCACAAGACCTCCTATTGAGTCGGCGATTGCTCCGGCAACATCACCGACGAATGCGCCGACGCCACCTCTTCTTCCTGGCGCTTGGGCAACAAAACCTGCTGTGGATAAGTTTGCGCGAAATGCACCCACGGGCTGTTATCCACAAGCTTTTTCAGACGCTGGTTGAACGCGCGACTCACCGCATATTGTCCGCCCGACACGGTGCGGAATTGCGCGGTCAGCACCACGCCGTTCAGGTCCATTTTATCGACGCCAAACACATCCAGCGGCCCTTGCAGGTTGTACTTGAGGAACGGGTCTTCGCGAATCGAATCCCCCGCCTCGCGGATCAGCTCGATAGCCTTGTCGACATCGGTGTCGTAGGTGAACTGCACCGAGAAAAACGCGAACGCAAACTGCCGTGATTGGTTGGTCACAGCCTTGATCTGGCCGAACGGCACCGAGTGCACGAAGCCCTTGCCATCGCGCAGGCGCAGGGTGCGAATGGTCAGGCCTTCGACCGTGCCGGCATGCCCGGAATCGAGCACCACCCAATCGCCGATCGACAGGGTGTCTTCGATGATGATGAACAGCCCGGTAATAACGTCCTGCACCAGTTGCTGCGAGCCGAAACCGATGGCCAGGCCGACCACCCCGGCACCGGCCAGCAGCGGTGCGACGTTGATCCCGAGATTGGCCATGGTGGTGATCGCGCAGATCACCACCAGGATGATTTTGATCGCGTTGCGCAGCAGCGGCAGGATGGTTTTCACCCGGGTACTGGGCTGGCGCGCCGAGCGTTTGCTGACCGGTGGCTTCAGCGCCTCCTGAATCGCCGTGTCGAGCACCACCCACAACAGCCATGTCACGAGGAAGATCAACCCGATGCTGCTCAGGGCATTGCTGATCGCCCGGCCGACCGTGCTGCTTTGCGCGAAGTCGAGCAGCGACACGCCCCAGATCCGCCCGAGAATGTCGATGAACGCAATCGCGATGACGATCCGCAGCAACGCGTGCAACAGGCTGAGAAAGCGTTCCTTATAGGCACTGCTGCGCTGGATCGCCTCGGCCTTGCGCGACTTGAACAGGTGTTGCAGCACGGTGCTGAGAAACACCGTGCCGATCAGCAGCACGGTGGTGAAAAGCGCACAGCGCAGGGCTTTCTGGTTGTCCTCGCCGATGCCGATCAGATTGACCGCCGAGACCAACACCATCAGTACGATCGGCCAGTACCAGAGCCCGGAAAAAATCCGCAGCGACTCCTGCAACGACGGCTGTTTCAGGCGCTGGGCCAGAGAGCGATTGCGGATCAGGTGCGCCACGGGCCGACGCAGGCGAATCACCAGCAGACCGAAGATGATCGAGGCGAGCAGACCGGTGAACACCGCGATGCTGCTGGTGATGTTGCCGCCCAGTTGCCGGGCGATCTGCGGGCTGGTCAGGGCATCACTGAGGGCGGCGAGAAAACCGATCAGGAACAGCGGTTTCGGGCAGTAGTCGCGAATGATCTGTACGGCGCGGCGCTTGTGGCCAACGTTGAACATCACCACCACGCACAACAGCATCGACGTAGAAAATATCCCGCTGCTGGTGGCGTAGGCAAAACACAGCGCCAGCGCCCGACCGACCGAAGCCGACAGAAAATGGCTGACGTACAGGGTTAGCGGCAGGCAGATCAGCGCGGGCAGCGTGTAGGGCAACAGGTAACCGAGCAGGTCCTGACTGCGTTGGCGGGTGCTGGGCAAGCGCCCTTCCCGCAGACGCTTGCCCAGCACGCTGCCGAGCACCGTCAACACGGCAAACGTGCCCAGCCACACGCCGGAGAGCATCAGAAAATCCCCCGCCACGCTCCAGCCGGAACGGTTCGAGGGTTGGTTGACCAGCCTGTCGACTTCATCCGCCGCCCGGTCGGCGCGCAGGCGCCAGGCGTCGACCAGATGCTCGTTGAGATCGAGTTTGTCCTGCACGTCGTCGATGCTGGAACTGATGGCGCCGAGCAGTCCGCCCTGCACGATCGGTTCCGGTTTGGCCGGCTCTGCACTGGCCGCCGGAATGCCCGGCAGGCTGGCGGCTTGCACTGCATTGCCGCCCAACAACAGCAATGCCCCCAATAGAATCGCGATCCTGAACCTGGTCAAAACGCAGAGCTCCCTTGGTTGAACCTGTAAGGAACTGATCGGTTTTGGCTAGGCAAAGTTCAAGAACGCCTTGAGAGCCGCTTTTTGATCTTTGCGCCCAGATCAAATATCAAATGCCCATCCCTGTATTTTTCCACCCCCACCAAACCCCGACACTGCGCTCCATTCAATCCCCTACCGGAGTGCCGTGATGCCCATTGCCCTGCTCGCGCTGACCCTCAGCGCTTTCGCCATCGGGACGACCGAGTTCGTCATCGTTGGCCTGCTTCCCACCATCGGCGCCGATCTCGGCGTCAGCCTTCCGTCTGCCGGTCTGCTGGTCAGTCTGTATGCCCTGGGCGTCGCCATCGGTGCGCCGGTACTGACCGCCCTCACCGGCAAAGTCCCGCGCAAACTGTTGCTGCTGTCACTGATGGTGCTGTTCACCCTTGGCAACCTGCTGGCCTGGCTGGCGCCGAGTTATGAATCGCTGGTGCTGGCGCGGATCGTCACGGGTCTGGCCCACGGCGTGTTCTTCTCCATCGGCTCGACCATCGCCACCAGCCTGGTGCCCAAGGAAAAAGCCGCCAGTGCGATCGCGATCATGTTCACCGGCCTGACCGTGGCACTGGTCACCGGCGTGCCGCTGGGCACGTTCATCGGTCAGCATTTCGGCTGGCGTGAAACCTTCCTCGCGGTGTCGGCACTCGGCGTGATCGCGTTCATCGGCAGCTTGCTGTATGTGCCGAACAACATTGCCCACAGCAAACCGGCGTCGTTGTTGCAGCAATTGCAGGTACTCAAGCAGCCGCGCCTGCTGCTGGTGTACGCCATGACGGCCATCGGTTACGGCGGCTCGTTCATCGCCTTCACGTTCCTGGCGCCGATCCTTCAGGACATCTCCGGTTTCAGCGCCAGCACCGTCAGCCTGGTGCTGCTGGTGTATGGCGTGTCGGTCGCGGTCGGCAACATCTGGGGCGGCAAACTGGCGGACAAACGCGGGCCGATCAGCGCGCTGAAAATCATCTTCGCCCTGCTCGCCGCCGTGCTGTTCGTGCTCACCTTCACCGCCGGCAACACGTGGCTGGCGCTGGCCACCGTGCTGGTCTGGGGCGCAGTCGCCTTCGGCAACGTGCCGGGCTTGCAGGTGTATGTGGTGCGTCAGGCTGAACATCACACACCGCACGCCGTGGATGTGGCATCGGGCCTGAACATTGCCGCGTTCAACCTCGGGATTGCCGGCGGTGCGTGGGGTGGTGGATTGATCGTCGAGCACATCGGCCTGATCCATACCGCGTGGATCGGCGGCCTGGTGGTGCTGGTGGCGCTGGCCCTGACTGCCTGGAGCGGTCGCCTCGACCGCCTTGGCCCGGTGTACGCCGAACCCGCTGAAGGTTCGACCCGGATCGTCACCGGGCACTGATCCGCAAGATGCCCCTGTGGGAGCGAGCCTGTTCGCGATTGCGGCAGCACATTCAAAATTGATGTGCCTGATACTCCGCTATCGCGAGCAGGCTCGCTCCCACATTTCTATGGCGCTGCCGCACAAATACCGTCCGTAATCCCGTCGAAACTTTCCCGAACCGCCCGCAGTCATCCACAGACAGAGGCCGTATGGGGACTTTCGACGGGAGGGCGGCATGGCAACGATTCATATCGGTATTTCAGGCTGGCGTTACGCCCCGTGGCGCGGGGACTTTTACCCGAAGGGGCTGGCGCAGAAACGCGAATTGCAGTTCGCCTCACGGGCGGTCAACAGCATCGAAATCAACGGATCGTTCTACGCCCTGCAACGGCCGGAACGCTACGCCCAGTGGTACGCCGAGACGCCGGATGACTTCGTGTTCAGCATCAAGGCGCCCCGCTTCATCACCCACATCCGCCGCCTGCGTGATATCGAAAAACCCCTGGCCAACTTCTTCGCCTCCGGGGTGCTGGAACTGAAGGAAAAATTCGGCCCGGTCCTCTGGCAATTCCCGCCCAACTTCACGTTCGACCCCGAGCGTTTCGAAGCCTTTCTCGACCAGTTGCCCCACGACACCCAGGCCGCCGCCGAGCTCGCCCGCCAACACGACTCACACCTGCACGGCCACGCGAGCATGAAGGCCTACGGCAAAAAACCGCTGCGCCATGCCGTGGAAATCCGCAACGACAGTTTCATCGACCCCGACTTCGTGCGCTTGCTCAAACGCTACAACACCGCGCTGGTGATCGCCGACACCGCCGGGAAATGGCCGTACCGCGAAGACCTCACCAGCGATTTCGTCTACCTGCGCCTGCACGGTGCCGAAGAGCTTTACGCCAGCGGCTATACCCGTGCCGCGCTGCAACGCTGGGCCGAACGGATCGACGCCTGGCACCATGGCCGGCAACCGGGCGACGCCCATTTGATCGCACCGCGCCTGAAGCCTCGGCCCCGTAAATCCCGCGAGGTTTTCTGCTACTTCGACAACGACATCAAGGTCCGCGCGCCGTTCGATGCCCGCAGCCTGTTGCAGCGATTCGAACTGGATAAAACCCTCGAAACCGCGCCCGGCGAACCGGCCGCCGAAGGGGTACTCGCATGAGCATTCCCGAGCCGGTCGGTTTCACCGACGAGCAGGCGGCGGTCACCACCACGGAGCGCCGCTTTACCGTGCTGACGGTCAACACCCATAAGGGTTTCACCGCACTGAACCGGCGTTTCATCCTGCCGGAATTGCGCGAAGCGGTGCGCAGCGTTTCTGCCGACGTGGTGTTTCTTCAGGAAGTCCACGGCACCCACGAACATCATCCCAAACGCTACAACAACTGGCCGACGATGCCGCAGTACGAGTTCCTCGCCGACAGCCTCTGGCCGCAGTTCGCCTACGGGCGCAATGCGGTGTACCCGGACGGCGATCACGGCAATGCGTTGCTGTCGAAATTCCAGATCCTGCGCCACGACAATCTCGATGTGTCGATCAGCGGCCACGAAAACCGGGGCCTTTTGCACTGCGTGCTGCGTCTGCCGGAAGACGACCGTGAAGTGCACGCGATCTGCGTCCATCTGGGCCTGCACGAAAGCCATCGCAACGATCAATTGGGCTTGCTGCGAGAACGCCTCTCTGAGCTAACCGCCGATGCGCCGGTGATCGTCGCCGGCGATTTCAACGACTGGCGCCAGCGCGCCGATGCCTTGCTTGAACCCTGTGGCCTGCGTGAAGTGTTTGCGACGCATCACGGCAAACCGGCGCGCAGTTTTCCCGCGCGCATGCCGCTGCTGCGCCTGGACAGGATCTACGTGCGCAACCTCAAGGCCAGCCAGCCCAAAGTGCTGGCGAACCGTCCCTGGTCACACCTTTCCGACCACGCGCCGCTGTCGGTGGAGATAGAACTATGAGCAGTGCACCGTTGGAGAAATCCGCCGTGGAGCCGGTCAGCATCACCCCGCCCGTGCGCGAGCCGGGCACCGTCGATGTCGAGTATCGCTGGCAGGGCAACAACCGGCTCGAACTGCTGGAAAACGGCGAGGAATATTTTCCCCGGGTGTTCGAAGCGATGCGCGCGGCGAAAAGCGAAATCCTGCTAGAGACCTTCATCGTCTTCGAAGACAAGGTCGGCAAGGAATTGCAGGAGATCCTGATCGATGCCGCCCGGCGTGGCGTACGCACTACCGTCAGCCTCGATGGCTTCGGTTGCGGCGAATTGAGCACCGGTTATCTGACCGCGTTGAGCGATGCCGGCGTGCATTTGCAGATCTTCGATCCGGCCCCCAAACGCTTGGGCATTCGCACCAACTGGTTCCGCCGTTTGCACCGCAAGATCGTGGTGGTCGACGGGTTGATTGCGTTCATCGGCGGGATCAATTTTTCCGGCGATCACCTGGCCGATTTCGGCCCCGAAGCGAAGCAGGATTATTCGGTGGAAGTTCAGGGCCCGGCGGTGGCCGACATCCATCATTTCGCGCTGCTGCAAAGCGGCCGACCGGGACGCGCACGGTTCTGGTGGCAACGCCGTCGACAACGGCGCGCCGAGATGGCATTCGATGATCATGACGGTCAGGTGCGCCTGGTGTTCCGCGACAACGACCGGCACAACACCGATATCGAAGACGTTTATTTGCAGGTGCTGCGCCGCGCCCAACGACGGGTGGTGATCGCCAACGCCTACTTCTTTCCCGGCTATCGCCTGCTGCGCGAGATCCGCAATGCGGCCCGGCGCGGGGTCGAGGTGCGGCTGATTCTGCAGGGGCAGCCGGACATGCTGGTGGCCAAACTCGCCGCGCGCATGACCTACGACTACCTGCTCAAGGCCGGGGTGCAGATTCACGAATATTGCGAGCGGCCACTGCACGGCAAAGTGGCGCTGGTGGACGAGGAATGGAGCACCGCCGGCTCAAGCAATCTTGATCCGCTGAGCCTGTCGCTGAACCTGGAAGCCAACGTGCTGATTCGAGACCGCGCCTTCAATCGTCACCTGTTCGAACGCCTCGAAGACCTCAGCCACAACCACTGCAAGGCGATGGACGCCGCGAAGTCGCCGCGTGGGCGAATCTGGCACATGACCGTGGGCTTTCTGGTGTTTCACTTCCTGCGGCATTTCCCGGCCATGGCCGGTTGGCTGCCGGCGCACAAACCACGGCTCAAACCCTTCACCCACGCCGCCGGGAGCGACCCGTCATGAGCCATTCCGAAGCCCACGCGGCGGTGCATCCGGCACCGGCGGGCAAGTCCCGCTGGAGCCGCTGGAAACGTCCTCTGACCCTGCTGTTTTTTCTTGCGCTGATCGTTTTGCTGACGATGTTCGCCAGCCGCATCGAATGGGCCGAGGTGCTGCAGACCCTCGCCGACTTCAAGGTGCGCACACTGATCATCGCCTCCAGCCTGACCTTGTTGAGTTTTCTGGTGTACGCCAGTTTCGACCTGATCGGCCGCACTTACATCCGTCAGGATCTGATTTGGAAACAGATCCTGCCGGTGGGTGTCATCAGCTATGCGTTCAACCTTAACCTCAGCGCATGGGTCGGCGGGATCGCCATGCGCTATCGCCTGTATTCGCGGCTCGGGGTGAGCAAAAGCAACATCGCCAAGATCCTCGGCCTGAGTCTGGCGACCAACTGGTTCGGCTACATGACCATCGCCGGCGTGGTGTTCAGCAGCGGGTTGGTGCGCATGCCGCCGGGCTGGAAAGTCAGCAGCGATGCGTTGCAGGGCATTGGTGTGTTGCTGCTGTTGGTGAGTGCCGGTTATCTGGTTGCCTGCCAGTTTTCCCGACGTCGCGAGTGGTCGATTCGCGGGGTGGAAATCAACCTGCCGTCGCTGCGCATGGCGGTCCTGCAATTGCTGCTCGGGGCGCTGAACTGGTCGCTGATGGCGGCGGTGATTTTCACCTTGCTGCCGAGCAAGCTCGACTATCCGCTGGTGCTCGGGGTGCTGCTGATCAGCGCGATTGCCGGGGTCATCACTCACATTCCCGCCGGGCTCGGTGTGCTGGAAGCGGTGTTCGTGGCGCTGCTGCAACACGAGGCTTCGCGCGGCAGTCTGGTGGCGGGGTTGCTGGCGTATCGGGCGATTTATTTCCTGCTGCCGCTGCTGATCACCGTGCTGATGTACCTGGTGGTGGAAGCCAAGGCCAAGGCGTTGCGGATCGAGAAGAAGCCCAAGTGATCAATCTCACCTGACAGGGCGTCTTCGCGAGCAAGCTCGCTCCCACAGGAGTACGAATTCCATTGGTGGGAGCGAGCTTGCTCGCGAAAGCGCCGGCAAGGCCGAAGCACACTCATGTGGACTGAATGATGCTCAACCGCTCGCCCACCACCATTTCGGTGATCCAGTCGACCAGGATCGAGGTGTAGGCCTGCTGCGAGGTCGGGTCGCTCAGGGCATGGTCGGCGCCATCGATGATGCGGTGAGTCAGCGAGTGGGTCTGCTGGCACGCGGCGCGGTAACTCATGATCGTCGCGTGGGGCACGTAGTCATCGGTTTCCGACTGCACCAGCAGCACGTCCCCGGTGAATTGCGAGCAGGCGTGCAGTGCGCGGTTGCTGTCGGCGCGCACCAGCGTGCCGCGATAATCGCGCAGGTCAGCCTTGTCCAGATCGCGCTTGGGGGTGTGCCATTGCTCGTCGCGGTACAGCGCCGGCACCCGCAGCGCCAGCCAGCGCACCGGGCGTAGCGAGGTGAGGATCGAGGCGAGATAACCGCCATAACTGGTGCCCACAACCGCAATGGCCGAGGTGTCCAGCGCCGGATGGGCGAGCAGCCGGTCGTAGGCCGCCAGCAAGTCGCGCAGGTTGTCTTCGCGGGTGACCCGGCTCAGCGGAATGCCTGTGCCGCCGGTGTGCCCGCGCAGATCGAACGTCAGGCACACGCAGCCCAGGCCGGCGATGCCCTTGGCCCGTTCCAGGTCCCGCTCCTGACTGCCGCCCCAGCCGTGCACGAACAACACGCCAGGGACTTTCGATTTGGGACTGAGAAATGTCCCGCTCATCTGTTCATCATCAATGTCGATTTGAATGCTTTCGCTTCTAGCCGTCATAGGATTTGACCGTTACGTATTTGAGGAGAAAGTCGCTGTTCTCGGCCGGCCCGCGATACACCTCGATGGCATCCGCCGGCAGGGCCTGATCGGTATAGGTTTCCACCGACGAGACGCGGATCGCGCGCATCGAGGGATCGTTGACGAAGCTTTGCAGCGCCGCCACTTCCGCGCTGCTGGCACCTCCCATGCGCCAGGATTGTTCGAGCACGCCACTGCGCGGCCGGCCTTCGCTGTCCAGACCCTGGGCGATGTCGTAATTGCGCCGCGAGGCATAGAAACGCGGATAGGCTTCGTCCGCCGCCCGGTCGAACACTTGCGCCTGCTGAATGGCCAGACACGCGTCGTCGGGCAGATTCAGTGCCAGCAGATCCTCGTAACCGCCCTGCACCACCAGCAGGTTCGAACCGCCGTACACCTCTTCGCCGTGGGCGTCTTTGGTCAAGTATTGATCACCGCAGTAGCTCAACACTTTGTCGCTGATGAACGACTGGCCGACGCTGTGGGTGATTACCTGACTCAAGTCCTGCTCCAGCACCACGCCATCGCTGAACAATTCTTCAGCCTCGGGTCGGGCGAGAATTTCGTCGAACGCATCCAGGCTCCTGATCACTTCCTGCCCCCGTCCGGCACTGGCGTGGATCGGCTTGATCCGGATCGGTCCGGTGTACAAAAGATGTTCGGCGGCGGGCCGAGCATCCTCCAGCGCAAAGACGCTGAGCCCGTCCAGCACGACGGTGCGCACCCGCTCGGAAAACAGCGGCGACCAGCCTTGCGGCGCATGAGCCTGATGGCTGCGCAAACCGTGGCTGATGGCTTTGGTGCAGATGAAATCGTGCTCGACGAAACCGCCCCACAGATCATCCGGGCCACTCACACCCAGTTCGCGTGCGGCCGCGCCGACGAGGGTCTGGGTCGGCAGCAGATAAATATCCCGGCCACGATGTTTGTCGGGGTCGTAACTGCCGCCGAACTTGAGGCCGAGGATTTGCGCCAGCCATCGCGCGAGGGCCTTGTTGGTCTGCACTTCATGTTGTGGTGCGCCGGGCCGGACCGAATGGGCGACGACCACTTTCCTGCGGGATGTCGGGGTCATGCGTCCCCCTTCCAACGGCGGGTTGAATGTAGGTCAGAGGGTGCAGAGATCAGGCCAACCGGGGTTTGCCTGAAACACATAGAAAATCAGCCACTTGAAAATCCCGTGCTGGCACCGCGCCTGTTTCAATCTGCACGACTGCGCTGTGGGCTCCGGCATTTTGCACGACGGGTTGGTCTTACTTCGTCACGGCCGGCGGCGGACTGACGCCGAATCGCGTGCGGTATTCACTCGGCGCCAGCCCTGTGATCTTCTTGAACGTCGCGCGAAAAGCTCCCGGATCCTGATAGCCCACCGTCCACGCGATGTGGTCGATGGTGCCGTTGGTGAACTCGAGCATTTCCCGGGCCTTGCCGACCCGCAGGTGTTGGCAGTATTCGGTGGGTTTCAGGCCGGTCGCCGCGCGGAAACGGCGCAGGAAAGTGCGTTCCTCGAGGCCCGCGCGTTCGGCCATCGCCGTCAGCGAGACATCGGTCGCACCATTGCCTTGAAGCCAGTGCTGAACCTTGAGGATCGCCCCGTCGCCATGATTGAGGATCGGCGCAAAATTGCTTCCGCACTCGCTGGCGCTGTCGCTGTGCTCCACCACCAGAAACCGGGCAGTACTGCTGGCGATGCTCGGTCCGAGCAAGCGATCCACCAGCCGCAAGCCAAGCTCGGACCAGGCCATCAGCCCCGCCGTGGTAATCAGGTCACCATCGTCGACAATCGGCGTGTCTGCCTTGAGCCTGATTTTCGGGTAGCACTCGGCGAAGGCCTTGGCCGACGTCCAGTGCGTGGTCGCGCTTCGACCGTCGAGCAAGCCGCTTTCGGCCAGCAGCCACGAGCCGACACAGACCCCGCCGAGTGTCGCGCCCCGCGCATGTTGCTCACGTAACCAGGGGATCAGACCGGCCGGCATCTGTGCAGCGGAAAAACCGGCGATGGACGGTGGGATCAGTACCGCCAGCAAACCGTTTTCGGTACCGGGCAGGCTGTCGTAAACGCGCACGGGTGGCTGATCACCGTCGACCTGCCAATGACTGATCCGCAGCAGCGGCAGCTGTGCCGCCTGATGTTCGGCAGCGATCCGGTTGGCCACCCCGAACAGATCGGTCAGGCCATGTACCGCCGCCATTTGCGCACCGGGATAGATCAGCACGCCAAGCTCCGCGACGATCCTTTCAGCAGCCATTGTCAGTTTTCCCCTGTGTAATGTCGGTGCGGCCAATCCTCGAAACAGTGGTCAGCACCAATACTGAGTCCACACCCAACCCACACTTCGAGGACACACCCATGGCCAAGCAAGCGCTCATCGTAGTCGATATCCAGAACGACTACTTCCCCCAAGGCAAGTGGCCGCTGGTCGGTGCCGACGCTGCCGCGGACAACGCCGCCCGGCTGATCGCGGCATTCCGCGAGGCCGGTGATTCGGTGGTGCACATCCGCCACGAATTCACCTCGCCCGAAGCACCGTTTTTCACCCCGGGCTCCGAAGGCGCGAAACTGCATCCGAAAGTGCTCAACCGCGCCGACGAGCCGGTGGTGCTCAAGCATTTCGTCAATTCATTCCGCGAAACCGAGTTGCAATCGATCCTCGACGAACAAGGCATCAAAGAGTTGGTAGTAGTGGGCAGCATGAGCCACATGTGCGTCGACGGCATCACCCGTGCGGCGGCAGATCTGGGCTACACAGTCACGGTGATCCACGACGCCTGCGCCAGCCGGGATCTGGAATTCAACGGCCTGACCGTGCCTGCTGCCCACGTGCACGCGGCGTTCATGTCTGCGCTGGGTTTTGCCTACGCCAGCGTGGTCTCCACCGACGAGTTCCTCGCCGCCAGCCGCTGAGCCCTGCTCGGAAACAGCCGGAAATACCTACGCCCGCCTCGTTGCGGGCGTTTTTTTGCTTGTCATAAAAATCTCACGCGTGAGCCATTGATGGCACTTTGAATTGGTTGTAGTGTTGCTCACGCGTGAGATGTTCATAACGGAGTCATCGCCATGAAAAGCCGCTCCCCCGCCACCAAGTCAGAGAGCCCAAAGGGAGTGCGCTCGACACCGTCCGCGAAAAAACCGTCGAGCTTCTACATGAAGCAGATGCGCGCGGGCCTGGCTGCCGCCGGTTATGTGAAACACGAAACTTGGGTGCTTCCGGAAAACCGAAGCTTGCTCAAGCAAATGGAGCAACAGCTACGCCAACCGATTCTGGCTGGCTCTTTCATGTCGGAGAATTACATGAGCGCAGGTAACAACTGGAACATCGATAGCCTCTACAACGCCTTCAAGGCGCTGGACGAGGTGGCTTCGCAAGAGATCACGCTGTCTCTGATCCAGAGCTCCGAACCCAGCCTCAAGCTGGAAATGAACGAATTCGGCGGCCTGCCGATTCACATCGCAATCGCCGGCCAACAGATCATCGTCGACACCGTGCTGGTGGACATCGATTCGATCACTGACGTACGCGCCTTCAACGACGCCGTGCTGCGCAGCCGGGAAATGTTTCCGCTGTCATCGATCGGTATCGAGACCATGCCCAACGGCCAGACCGTCTACAACATGTTCGGTGCACTGAGTGCAGATTCGAGCCTGACCAACGTGGTCACCGAGGTGAAAACCCTGGTCGACAACGTGCAGCGCGCCAGCGAAGCCTTCGAACACTTCTTCAAGTAATCAACAGGGAAAATCCAATGACTCAGTCCATCTGGAGCAAGTTGTTCACCGCTTTGCGCGGTGGCGCCAACGAAGTCGGCGAAGCGATCGTCGACCAACAGGCTCTGCGCATCCTCGACCAGGAAATCCGTGACGCCGACAGCGCGCTGTCCAACGCCCGTCGCGAACTGGTCACCATCATGGCCAAGCATAAACTGTCCGCCGACCGCGTCAGCGAGTATGACGCCAAGATCAAGGATCTGGAAGCCAAGGCTGTCTCCGCCCTGAACGCGGGCCGTGAAGATCTGGCAATGGAAGTGGCCGAAGCGATTTCGACCCTGACCAACGACCTGACCACCGAGAAAGCCCAGAGCGACGAGTTCGGCACTTACGCCGACAACATGCGCAAGGACATCAACAAGGCCGAAGCGCGGATCAAGAGCCTGCGCCAGCAAGTGGACATGGCCAAGGCCCGTGAAAGCGTGCAGAAGGCTCAGGTCAGCGCCTCGATCGCCAGCGGTGGTGCCAATGGCAAACTGGAAACCGCCGTCGGCACCCTGAACCGCCTGCAGGAGAAGCAAAAGCAACGCGCCGCCGAGCTGAACGCCCAGGACGAACTGGCCGATGCCACGACCGGCAACGACCTGGATCGCAAGCTGCGCGAAGCCGGCATCACGCCGAACGAGGGCAGCGCCAACGCAATCCTCGAACGACTGAAGCAGAAGTCTGCCCAGTAAGGGCAGCCAGAGAAAAGAAGGGCACCGGGTGCCCTTCTTTTTTGCCTGCTCGTTTGTCACGAGGCCGGTACACTAGCGGCGTTTTGCCAACGAATACCTCCACCCGCTTCAAGGAATGTACCCATGGGATGGTTCAAAGATTTGCTCGGTACCAGCAACTGGCAGTCGGCCGCGCCGACGTCCCAGGCTGCCGGCGGCCCGCTCGGACTGGCGCAGGGCAAGGCGATCCGCTTCGACACGACCCTCGGCCTGTTGCTCGACGGCAGCACCTCGGTACGGGTTCCCGAC
The DNA here is from genome assembly GCF_025447595.1 of Pseudomonas koreensis. Lineage (GTDB taxonomy): Bacteria > Pseudomonadota > Gammaproteobacteria > Pseudomonadales > Pseudomonadaceae > Aquipseudomonas > Aquipseudomonas koreensis_H. The sequence continues at coordinate 237,259 of NZ_JAOEJU010000006.1, forward strand.
GCCCAGGCCATCTGGAGCGCCGGCTGGATCGACCTCGGTCAGTCGAACAAACTGCATCGCTACTACCTGAACGATGAAGAATTCTGGGTACAGATCCATGTCACGGGCGATGACCAGATCGAATCGGTGACACTGTTCAACTACCTCAGTTACGTAACGGTCAACAGTGACGCCGAACTGCAGCGCCTGGCCGGCCCGAACAGCCTGATCGGCCTGCCGACCTATCGCCACGAAGGTGTCGAATACACCCGTGAATGGGGCACCGAACGCGGCCAGACTGAACTGGTGCCGCTCACCGAACAGGTGATCAACCCGGACGAGTCCTACACCATCAACCATCATTCGATGCTCTACGCCCGCGAGACCGGCCTGACCGATCGCCGCGAGCTCTTGCTGTTCTCCGTCGAACAAGACGAAGAAGGCACCGTCAGCCTGAGCACCTCGCTGGGCATCTCGCTGTACACCACCGATTTGAGCACCATCTAAAAGGAAGTTTTCCATGCTGGAAGCGTTGTCCATTTCCCTGAACAAAGCCGCACTGGTCGGTTTCGTTGCCTACCTGATCGGCGCCGTGCTGCTGTTCATGCTGTTTCAGTTCGTCTACACCCGCGTTACGCCGCACAAGGAATTCGAGCTGATCCGTTCCGGCAACGTCGCCGCCGCCATCGCGCTGTCCGGCGCGATCATCGGCTTCGCAATTCCGGCGAGCAACGTGATCGCTCATTCGATCAACGTCCTCGACTTCGTGCTCTGGGCAGTGATCGCGGCCGTGGTGCAATTGCTGGCCTTCCTGGCGACCGGGCTGGTGCTCAAGGGCACGTCCCAGCGCATCGCCAACGGTGAAATCGCCGCGGGCATCTATGTGGCGGCGGTGGCGATCAGCGTCGGCATGCTCAACGCCGCGTGCATGACCCCGTCCTACTGATCGGCAGGAAGCCTGAGATGAAACGAAGCAAGTACGTTCAACTGTCGCTGGCCGCTTCAGTGGCCCTGGCGATTTCCGGTGAAGTGGCGGCCCAGAGCTTCCAGAGTGTGGAGCAATGCGTCGACGCCGACGTGGCGGCGGATGTCTGTTCGGACGCCTACGTCGCCGCCCTGACCGAGCACCGGCGCATTTCCCCGGCCTACGACGACAAGGCTGCATGCGACGCGGACTTTGCCGCAGACTGGTGTCAGAAAAATTCCGCTGGCCGTTTCGTGCCGAAACTTGGTGGTTTCAAGGTGCCGCAGGACGGCGAGCCTGCGCAGAACCTCGATGCGATCGCCAATGCCCAGATGCCGGCCGGTGACGCCGCAGCCGTACAGAGCAATCATACGAGCACTTCGCACTCGTCCAGCGGTGCGGGCAACGGCTGGCTCACGGGATGGCTGATCGGCAATGCCATGAGCAACAACCGCGCGAGCGACTCACGGCCGGTTTATCGTGAGCGCAATACCCGCCAGACCTACGACACCTCGACGCTTAACCGTCGAATCGAGTCGGCGCCGAGCCGCAGCCAGCGGGATTACGACAGCGATTACCGCAAACCGGTCAACGTGGCCTCGTCCACCTCCCGTGGCGGCTTCGGCAGCCAGTCCAGTGCACGCAGCGGTTGGGGCGGCTGGGGCCGTTCGAGCAGCTGACCATGAAGAAGATCCACTGCGCCGAGCGCCACGACTGGAAACAGACTGCCGAAAGCCTCGGCTTTCTGTTTCACACCATCGACGACGAGCCGTACTGGGACGAGCGCGCCTACTACCAGTTCACGCTGGCGCAGATCGAAAACGATCTGGAGGATCCGACCACCGAACTGCACGAGATGTGCATGGACCTGGTCGACCGCGTCGTACACAGCGAAGAACTGCTGGATCGTCTGAGCATCCCGGCGCCGTACTACGACATGATCCGAACGTCCTGGCTGGAAGGTCATCCACATCTGTACGGGCGCATGGACTTCTCCTACAGCGGCAACGGCCCGGCGAAGCTTCTCGAACTCAACTACGACACGCCGACCAGCCTTTATGAGGCGGCGGCGTTTCAGTGGGGCTGGCTGGAGCAATGCATCGAGCGCGGGATGCTGCCGCGCCATGCCGACCAGTTCAACAGCATCGACACCCGCCTGCACGAAGCCTTTGCTCAACTGAAACTGAAGCGGCCGTTTTACTTCGCCTCGATGAAAGACTCGGTGGAAGACAAAGGCACCACGGATTATCTGCGGCTGATTGCAGAGAAGGTCGGCATCGAGTCGCGGCACATCGATATCGAAGACATCGGCCTGAGCGCCGACGGGCGTTTCGTGGATCTCGAAGATCGCTGGATTCCGCACCTGTTCAAACTGCACGCCTGGGAGTTCATCTTCCACGAGCCGTTCGGTGCAGCAATTGCCGAGTGCGACACCCAGTTTTTCGAGCCGGCGTGGAAGTCGATTCTTTCCAACAAGGGTGCCCTGCCGTTACTTTGGGAATTGCACAAGGGTCACCCGAATCTGCTCGCCGCGCACCTCGATCCGAATCCCGGCAGCGCGGTGCCCAAAGGCTGGGTACGCAAACCGTACTTCTCCCGGGAAGGCGCCAACATCGAGCTGCAGACCGCCGAAGGTCTGATCGTCAAAGAGGATGGGCCCTACACCGACGCGCCCTTCATCCTGCAGGAATTTGCCCCTTTGCCGAAGTTCGACGACAGCTACACGTTGATCGGTTCGTGGGTAATCGGCGATCAGGCGGCGGGGATTGGCGTGCGCGAAGACAACAGCCTGATCACCAAGGATTCGAGCCGGTTTCTGCCGCACCTGATTCTTGACTGAAAAACCTGCTCGCATGAAAAAGGCCCGTCGTGTTCAGCGACGGGCCTTTTTTGTCTGGAGCGGATACAACAGCGAATCAGAACGGCTCTGTATGGCAGCCGGCTCCACGTGCTGAACACCAATCGTCGCCACAGCAGTGAGGATCACGATCAGATGCTCGATGCAGGTAAAGCGGCCGCCTTTTAAAGCCCATGGAAATTCAACATCGACCGCATCAAGAAGGGGGATGTTGTGTTCCTGTACGAAAACGGCAAGGGCGTCGTCGCTCATGGCTACGGCACTGAGGTGCCCCCGCAGCGCTACCACAACGGTGACGAAAACGAATGCCACTACCAGCGTTTGAAAGATTTCCAGCCCCTTCCGAAACCGATCTCGGCTGATGAAATCAAGAAGATCGTGGGTAAAAATGTAGTGTTTCTGCGCACAATGTCTGCCCTGCCTGAAGGCCAGAACTTGTTGGATCTGATCCACGCAAAAAGCTGACACCAAACCTGCTTTCCCCAATCGGCCCTGCGAGCGCAGCGGCCCTTTTTTTGTGCTGTCGTTTCACACTGGGTGGTCAAGGTACTCTGGCGCACAGGTCTGCGATATCAGTAGGCCAGCAAGTATAATCCGCGATTTTACACGCCCTTGGAGCAAAAGAATGGAACTCACTTATAAAAGCGGATCACTTGAAGCCGGGATGGAGGAGATTATCCGGCAAGTCCAAACGCTGCAGAACAAGGTAAATGGTAACGACGTTATCCGACTGCAGAAGGAGGAGATTACCAACCTCTTCCAGATTGTTCACGAGCGCGTTTTGCCGATCTATGCGGGCAAGCGGTTGCTGATGCATGAGGGGCGACCTGCGCGATGTTTTGACACCGAATTACAACGCCTGTGGGGCCTGGCGTTAGCGGAATTCATTAATCATTTCCGACCTCGATTTCCATCATTTCTGAATCAAATCATGGCAGCTCAGGCCGATGGGGGTGAAGCTCAGCTACAGAGCTTCATGAAAATGGTGCTAGAACGCATCACCATCCCCTTGCTAAACGGCTACGAAGAACCAGGTGACGATCTGTTCCTGCTGATCTTGGATTCTGTGGTGCATCTGGAAGGCAAGAACCTGTCGGATCACATAGCTGAGACCCTTGAAACTCCACAGCAAACCCAGGCATCAGTCTATGCCATCTGCGGCCTACTCATTCAGGCCGAAAAAGCTAAGGAGGCCGGGAAAACTGACATCGCGTACACCTGCCTGATTGACGCGAATTTTTTGCTTGGGATGCGCAAGTCGTCTGACTTTATCATGCAGCGGTTTGACGCAATCGCTGATACCAGAAAGGCCAAGGCCCATGCTCGGAAAAAGCACGCGAATGCAACCCAGGTGAATTTAGGCAAAAAAAAGGTCGCCGAACTGTACTACAGCCTGCGTGGCACTGGGCCGCTTTCGACGCTCAAGCCTTGGAAGAGTGCCAATTACGCAACAGACCAGATCATGGAAGTCATTCAGGCGGATACCAGTATCACCATCTCGGAGATAACGGCCCGCAAAATCTGCAGGGAAATGATGAGGCAGGAAGAGAAGGATCGGAAGCGTCAGGGGGTTTTCGTCACGGCAAACTTTCGTCTGCCGGACGGTTCGACCCTAACGGTTAACCCCGAGGACTAGTCGTCGTCGGAGTAGCTGGAGCCTGGGTCGGAGATGATCAAGCACCAGTTCTCGGTCTCCGCCGTCCCGACCAGGCGGTAAGCGTCGTACTGGTCGGGACCCAGATAGGTGCGGTAGCCACGATTGCTCAACGCGTTGACGGCCCTGGTGTTTGCTTCCATCCCGCCTGGCTTCCGGGTGTAGGCGCACACTACCGCGTACGCGTTATCCACGATCTGCTGGTTGTGGCTCTCCAGCGAGTAGTACACGCTGTCGCTGTTGATTGCGTCGCCTTCGTTGTCCCCATACGGGCGCGAAATGCCTTCGAGTTGCTGGAGGGCAAAGCAGGCGTCATCAAGAGTGGGTGGTGGATACATTTTGGATCTCCATCGTTGTTGAGGTGAGGCCATCATGCCCATCTGTTTCACCCGTATCGATCCATCTGCTAGCAGAGGTACCACTTTGTGAGGAGAGCAGCGGAAATGGTTTCGCTATACTTTTCCACCCAGGCGCGTTAGAGAGGATAGCTGTGTATGTAGTGGTCTAATGAAACCGGACACCCATTTAGGCGAAAATGCTCGCCAGATAGAGGTGTCTGATGACCAAGCAACGTCGTTCCTTTTCCGCTGAATTCAAACGCGAGGCAGCAGCTCTCGTGCTCGATCAAGGCTACAGCCATATCGAGGCCTGCCGATCACTCGGGGTGGTCGAGTCCGCGTTGCGTCGCTGGGTAAACCAACTCCAGCAGGAGCGCAGCGGTGATACTCCCCAAACAAAAGCGCTGACGCCTGAGCAGCAGAAGATCCAGGAGTTGGAAGCTCGGATCGCTCGTCTTGAGCGGGAGAAATCCATTTTAAAAAAGGTTACCGCGCTCTTGATGTCGGAAGAGCACGAGCGCACGCGCTGATTGATCAACTGAGCGCCCAAGAGCCGGTTGATTGGCTTTGCGTGATCTTTGATATCACTCGTTCGTGTTACTAAGCCCACCGCCTCAGTCGTCGAACTCCGGACGTTGAGCGACTTCGGTTACGCAGTCGAGTCAATGAGCTGTTCACGCAGAGTCGTAGCGCCGCCGGAAGCCGCAGTATCGTGTCGATGATGCAGGACGATGGCGAGCAAACCGGACGCGAATTTGGTGATCAAGGCGTTGGACATGGCTTACGAGCAGCGTGGCCGGCCTCAAGGACTGTTGTTTCAGGCGGGACCAGGCTCAGGCCGAGAAAAAACTTAACGTCGTGTCCGGGATTAGTTGACCGCTACAAGCGTCTTTACCGCGTAGGGGTCGAGGGCCATTTGTTTACACTTTCGAAAGGTAAACGCTGAACAAATGTAGCCCTTCCTACGCAAAAAACTGTAACCAATAAAAAAGCGAGGCCAAATCAATGGCTTCGCTTCTAATGTTTAAGGTTCTGAAAAAGCTGCGAATCAGAACGGAATGTCGTCATCGAAGCTGTCGAAATCCGGAGCCGGTTGCGGCGCGGCCTGCTGTGGAGCCGGGGCCGAACGCTGCTGGGGTGCCGACTGCTGCGGACGCGGAGCCTGTTGGCGTGGCGCCTGCTGCTGATAGTTGTTGCCACCGCCTTGTTGGTCGCCCTGTTGTGGACGGCCGCCGAGCAGTTGCATGGTGCCTTGCATGTCGACCACGATTTCGGTGGTGTAACGCTTGATACCGTCTTTTTCCCACTCACGAGTCTGCAGCTTGCCTTCGATGTACACCTGCGAACCCTTGCGCAGGTATTCGCCAGCGATCTCGGCAACCTTGCCGAACATCGATACGCGGTGCCACTCGGTCTTCTCGACCTTCTGACCGGTCTGCTTGTCGGTCCACTGCTCGCTGGTCGCCAGACTCAGGTTGGTCACGGCGTTACCGTTGGGCAGGTAGCGTACTTCGGGATCCTGGCCGCAAGTACCGACCAGAATGACTTTGTTAACCCCACGGGCCATAACGTTCTCCTAGGCTTCGCACGCAGTCTGCGCCGGGTTGTTCACCAGGCGTTCGAGAGTGGTGCGATCCATTAATTCGGTGTCCAGTTTGATGTAGATCGCCGCTTCATCAGCGACTATCACTGCATCAGTTACCCCTACGAGGGCCTTGAGACGCTCGACCAGACCCGCTTCGCGGATCGCTTCGGGCGACAGCGGCAGGCGCAGGCTCGTCACGTAGGGAGGTTCGCGCATGGTAACAGCAAAGGCCAGCCAAAGTGCAGCCAGCCCGGCACATCCGAGGAACACAACCGACAGACCGCCATGCTGGAACATCCAGCCGCCGAGAATCCCGCCGAGTGCCGAACCGAGGAACTGACTGGTGGAGTACACGCCCATGGCCGTGCCCTTGCCACCTGCCGGTGAAACCTTGCTGATCAGCGACGGCAGCGAAGCTTCCAGCAGATTGAACGCAGTGAAGAACACCACCGTCCCGACCACCAGAGCCCGCAGGCTGTCACCGAACTGCCAGAAGAATAGCTCAGTGAGCATCAGCGTCATGACGGCGCCGAGCAAAACTCGTTTCATTTTGCGTTTCTTCTCGCCGTAGATAATGAACGGGATCATGGCGAAGAAAGAAATCAGCAGCGCGGTGAGGTAGACCCACCAGTGCTGTTCCTTGGGCAGACCGGCCTTTTCGACCAGCGCCAGCGGCAGTGCAACGAAGCTCGACATCAACATCGCATGTAACACAAAAATGCCCAGGTCCAGCCGCAGCAGGTCCGGGTGCTTGAGCGTCGGCATCAATGCCTGGCGCGCCACGCCGGACTCGCGGTGGCTCAACGGCCCGGTGGATTTCGGCACCATGAACATCACGATCACGATTCCGACCAGCGCCATCCCGCCGGTGGCGAGGAACAGGCCGGACAAGCCGAATGCACGGGTCAGCAGCGGGCCGACCACCATCGCCACGGCGAATGACAGGCCGATGGTCATGCCGATCATGGCCATGGCTTTGGTGCGGTGCTGTTCGCGGGTCAGATCGGAAAGCAAAGCCATGACCGCCGCAGAAATAGCGCCGGCACCCTGCAGGATCCGCCCGGCAATCACGCCCCAGATCGAATCGGCCTGGGCCGCCAGCACGCTGCCAAGGGCAAAGACGATCAGCCCCAGGTAAATCACCGGGCGGCGGCCAATGCGGTCGGAAATGATCCCGAATGGAATCTGGAAAATCGCCTGGGTCAGGCCGTAAGCGCCGATCGCCAGCCCGATCAGGGCCGGGGTCGCTCCCGCCAGATCCATGCCGTAGGTCGCCAATACCGGCAACACCATGAACATGCCAAGCATACGGAAGGCGAACACCAGGGCCAGACCGCTCGCCGCGCGGGTCTCGCTGCCACTCATGCGTTCGCTGTGGGGATCGTGCATGGAAAAACCTCGTGTGAACCGGCGGCGATTCTACCAGTCCCATCGAGAGACGGGGTATATCGCGACGCTTTGACGCGTACAGATGAAACTCTCTTCATGTAAGGCAAAAGACCCTTCACTTGATAGTGTGCATCCATCCAGTATTTGGCCGTATACTCCTGTGTTTTCGACGCCCGCCGAGCGAGGCCATTTTGGACAAGATCCTGATTCGTGGGGCCCGCACCCACAACCTGAAGAACATCGACCTGACCCTGCCACGGGACAAACTGATCGTCATCACCGGCCTGTCCGGATCCGGCAAGTCGTCTCTGGCCTTCGACACGCTGTACGCCGAAGGTCAGCGCCGCTATGTCGAATCCCTGTCGGCCTATGCCCGGCAGTTCCTGTCGATGATGGAAAAACCCGACGTCGACACCATCGAAGGCCTGTCGCCGGCGATCTCCATCGAACAGAAGTCGACCTCGCACAACCCGCGCTCCACGGTCGGCACCATCACCGAAATCTACGACTACCTGCGTCTGCTTTATGCACGCGTCGGTACACCGCGCTGCCCGGATCACGACATTCCGCTGGAAGCGCAGACCGTCAGCCAGATGGTCGATCTGGTGCTGGCCCAGCCAGAAGGCAGCAAGCTGATGCTGCTCGCCCCGGTCATCCGCGAGCGCAAAGGCGAACATCTTTCAGTATTCGAAGAACTGCGCGCTCAGGGCTTTGTCCGTGCCCGGGTCAACGGCCGGCTCTGCGAGCTGGACGAACTGCCGAAACTGGATAAACAGAAGAAGCACACGATTGAAGTCGTGGTCGACCGCTTCAAGGTTCGCGCCGACCTGCAGCAGCGTCTGGCGGAATCCTTCGAAACCGCGCTGAAGCTGGCGGATGGCATCGCGCTGGTGGCGCCAATGGACGACGAGCCAGGCGAAGAGATGATCTTCTCCGCGCGCTTCGCCTGCCCGATCTGCGGCCATGCGATCAGCGAGCTGGAACCCAAGCTGTTTTCCTTCAACAACCCCGCCGGCGCCTGCCCGACCTGCGACGGTCTGGGGGTGAAACAGTTCTTCGACATCAAGCGACTGGTCAACGGTGAACTTACGCTGGCCGAGGGCGCGATTCGTGGCTGGGACCGGCGCAACGTCTATTACTTCCAGATGCTCGGCTCACTGGCCGCGCACTACGGTTTCAGCCTGGAGCAGCCGTTCAACGAGCTGCCGGCCGACCAGCAGAAATACATCCTGCACGGCAGCGGTTCGCAGAACGTCGATTTCAAATACCTCAATGACCGGGGCGACATCGTCAAGCGCTCGCACCCGTTCGAAGGCATCGTGCCGAACCTCGAGCGTCGCTACCGGGAAACCGAATCGGCGAGTGTGCGTGAAGAACTGGCGAAGTTCCTCAGCACCCAGTCCTGCCCGGATTGCCGTGGCACCCGCCTGCGTCGCGAAGCGCGGCACGTGTGGGTCGGCGAGAAAACCCTGCCGGCAGTGACCAACCTGCCGATCGGCGATGCCTGCGATTACTTCGGCGCGCTGAAGATGACCGGGCGCCGTGGTGAGATCGCTGACAAGATTCTCAAGGAAATCCGCGAGCGTCTGCAGTTCCTGGTCAACGTGGGACTGGATTACCTGTCGCTGGACCGCAGCGCCGATACGCTGTCCGGCGGTGAAGCGCAGCGGATTCGTCTGGCCAGCCAGATCGGCGCGGGCCTCGTGGGAGTTCTGTACATCCTTGACGAGCCGTCCATCGGCCTGCACCAGCGCGACAACGATCGCCTGCTCGGCACCCTCAAGCATCTGCGCGACATCGGCAATACGGTGATCGTGGTCGAGCATGATGAAGACGCGATCCGTCTCGCTGATTACGTAGTGGATATCGGCCCGGGCGCCGGGGTTCATGGCGGGCAGATCGTCGCCGAAGGCACGCCGGACGAAGTCATGGCCCACCCGGACTCGCTGACCGGCAAATACCTGTCGGGCCGGGTCAAGATCGAAGTGCCGGCCAAGCGCACGCCGCGCAACAAGAAGCAGGTGCTGGCGCTCAAGGGCGCGCGGGGCAACAACCTGCGTAACGTTGACCTGGAAATCCCGATCGGCCTGCTGACCTGTGTGACCGGCGTTTCCGGCTCCGGTAAATCGACGCTGATCAACAACACGCTGTTCCCGCTGAGCGCCACGGCACTCAATGGCGCGACCACCCTGGAAGCCGCAGCCCACGACAGCATCAAGGGCCTGGAACATCTGGACAAGGTTGTCGACATCGACCAGAGCCCGATCGGCCGTACACCACGCTCCAACCCGGCGACCTATACCGGGCTGTTCACGCCGATCCGCGAACTGTTTGCCGGGGTTCCCGAGTCCCGCTCCCGTGGTTATGGCCCGGGGCGTTTCTCGTTCAACGTGAAGGGTGGTCGTTGCGAAGCTTGCCAGGGCGACGGTCTGATCAAGGTGGAAATGCACTTCCTGCCTGACATCTACGTCCCGTGCGACGTGTGCAAGAGCAAACGCTACAACCGCGAAACCCTGGAGATCAAATACAAGGGCAAGAGCATCCACGAAACCCTCGAGATGACCATCGAGGAAGCGCGGGAGTTCTTCGACGCGGTGCCGGCGCTGGCGCGCAAGCTGCAAACGCTGATGGATGTGGGCCTGTCGTACATCAAGCTTGGGCAATCCGCCACGACGCTGTCTGGTGGTGAGGCCCAGCGGGTCAAGCTGTCCCGCGAGCTGTCCAAGCGCGATACCGGCAAGACCCTGTATATCCTCGATGAGCCGACCACCGGTCTGCACTTCGCGGACATTCAGCAACTGCTCGATGTACTGCATCGCCTGCGCGACCACGGCAACACCGTGGTGGTGATCGAGCACAACCTCGACGTGATCAAGACGGCCGACTGGCTGGTGGATCTCGGTCCCGAGGGTGGTTCGAAAGGTGGGCAGATCATCGCCACCGGTACACCGGAGGAAGTGGCCGAGATGAAGCAGTCTCACACAGGGCATTACCTAAAGCCGCTGCTGATCCGCGACCGGGCCTGATCGCCGGGCATGAAAAAGCCCCTGTCACTTCATCAGTGACAGGGGCTTTTTTGTATCGGTTGCAATCAGGACGCGTGGGACTGCAGGTAGTTCTGGATACCGATCAGCTTGATCAGGCCCAACTGCTTTTCAAGCCAGTAGGTGTGATCTTCTTCGGTGTCATGCAACTGAAGCTTGAGGATATCGCGGCTTACATAGTCGCCATTCTTTTCACACAGCTCGATGCCTTTGCACAGTGCAGCACGAACCTTGTACTCAAGGCGCAGATCCGCTTCGAGCATGGTCTCTACTGTGGTCCCAACATCTAGGTCATCCGGGCGCATGCGCGGAGTACCTTCGAGCATCAGAATCCGGCGCATCAACGCATCGGCGTGACCGGCCTCTTCTTCCATCTCGTGGTTGATTCGTTCGTAGAGCTTGGTGAATCCCCAGTCCTCATACATCCGCGAGTGAACGAAATATTGGTCACGCGCGGCCAGTTCGCCGGTCAGCAACGTGTTGAGGTAATCGATAACGTCTGGGTGGCCTTGCATCGCCCTACATCTCCCTGCTTGAAAGTCTGTAGTTTGAACCAACCTGACTGGAAGGTCACCCACTTCGCGCAATAAAAGCGAAGATATTCCGAGAAAAGCAGCCTAAATAACGCAAAAACCGCCCGAATGAGGGCGGTTCTGCTTCTCGTTTAGACTTCGTTAAGCTGTACGTTGAGCAGCTTTGCGATTGCTTCTCCGTACGCCGGATCAGCCTTGTGGAAATGCTGCAACTGACGGTCGACGACATCACTCGACACACCCGCCATCGCACCGGCGATGTTGCTGACCAGCAACGCTTTCTGTTCATCGCTCATCAAGCGGAACAGCGCACCGGCGTGGCTGTAGTAGTCAGTGTCTTCACGGTGATCGTAGCGATCAGCCGCGCCGCTGAGAGCCAGTGCAGGCTCGGCATAGTGCGGCGCTTGTTTCGGCGACTCTACGTAGCTGTTCGGCTCGTAGTTCGGCGCTGCGCCACCGTTACTGCCGAATGCCATCGAACCGTCGCGCTGGTAAGTATTCACCGGGCTGCGCGGGGCGTTCACGGGCAGTTGCTGGTGGTTGGTGCCTACGCGGTAGCGGTGGGCATCGGCGTATGCGAAGACACGACCTTGCAGCATGCGATCCGGTGAGAGACCTACGCCAGGCACCATGTTGCTTGGACCGAATGCGGCTTGCTCGACTTCGGCAAAGTAGTTGAGCGGATTACGGTTCAGTTCCAGTTCACCCACTTCAATCAGTGGAAACTCCTTCTGCGACCAGGTTTTGGTCACGTCGAACGGGTTCTCGTAATGAGCGGCAGCCTGGGCCTCGGTCATGATCTGGATGCACACGCTCCATTTCGGGAAGTCACCACGCTCGATGGCTTCGAACAGATCGCGCTGGGCGTAATCGGGATCTGTGCCCGCCAAACGTGCCGCGTCTGCTGGCGCAAGGTTCTTGATCCCTTGCTTGGTCTTGTAGTGCCACTTCACCCAGTGACGCTCGCCTTGAGCGCTGATCAGGCTGTAGGTGTGGCTGCCGAAGCCGTGCATGTGGCGATAGCCGTCCGGAATACCGCGATCGGAGAACAGGATCGTGACCTGGTGCAGCGCTTCAGGCGAATGCGACCAGAAGTCCCACATCATCTGCGCGCTTTTCAGGTTGCTTTGCGGCAGGCGTTTCTGGGTGTGGATAAAGTCGGGAAACTTGAGCGGATCGCGAATGAAGAATACCGGCGTGTTGTTGCCGACGATGTCCCAGTTGCCTTCTTCAGTGTAGAACTTGAGGGCGAAGCCACGTGGATCGCGCTCGGTGTCGGCCGAGCCACGCTCGCCACCGACAGTGGAGAAACGCAGGAAGGTCGGCGTCTGTTTGCCGACGGCAGAGAACAGCTTGGCGCTGGTGTACTGCGTAATGTCGCGAGTGACCGTGAAAGTACCGTATGCGCCCGAACCTTTGGCGTGTACACGACGCTCAGGAATGTTTTCCCGGTTGAAGTGAGCAAGCTTCTCGATCAGATGAAAATCATCGAGGAGCAAGGGACCACGAGGGCCGGCGGAGCGAGAGTTCTGGTTATCAGCGACAGGTGCGCCACTGGCGGTCGTAAGTGTCTTGTTCTGGCTCATGCGATCTTCTTCCTCTATCGGTCTTGAACTGCCGGCTAATCGGCTTGTTGGGGAGTATCGATCATCAATATGACAGCCACAAATTCATTGACTCATAGCCATCAATAGAAAAAAACTAACGACAAATCCCCATACATAGTGCAGAACCAATCAGGGTAGAAGCTTGTACGAACAGCGCATTTCTTACAGGCACAAAAAACCGGGCACTAGGCCCGGTTCTTTGTTTCAGACTGACGTCTTACTCAGCGGATACAGCTTCACCGCCAACAGCACGATCAACCAGTTCGACGTACGCCATAGGCGCGTTGTCGCCAGCGCGGAAACCGCACTTGAGGATGCGCAGGTAGCCACCCTCACGGGTAGCGTAACGCTTGCCCAGGTCGTTGAAGAGCTTACCAACGATAGCTTTCGAACGAGTACGGTCGAAAGCCAGACGACGGTTAGCAACGCTGTCTGTCTTGGCC
>NZ_JAOEJU010000060.1 GCF_025447595.1 Pseudomonas koreensis
GCTGTTGAAGGGGCAAAGCGAATATCAGCCGAAGGCCGGTTGAGGGTTTCCCCTCAACCATAGAATCTCCCACAGAATGCAAAAGCAGTCCGCTTTCTGCTTTCTGTTTCTGCTTCTCACCACTCAACACAATGAGCGTTAGCTCGAGTACCGCTTTTGATCGCAATGCCCGTCGGCAGGCTGAGTGGAGGGATTGATCCGGGGGTGGGAGCGCAGCGACCGTGCGGCGCAGCCGCATGCATCG
>NZ_JAOEJU010000061.1 GCF_025447595.1 Pseudomonas koreensis
CCTCTCGATGTGTTTGGCTTCGCCAAACGGTCGCTGCGCTCCCACCCCCGGATAAATCCCTCCACTCAGCCTTCCGACGTCGCCCGTGGATCAAGATCAAAAGCGGTACTCGAGCTAACGCTCATCGTGTTGAGTGGTGAGAAGCGGATGCGGGCTGCTTTTGCTTTCTGTGGGAGATTCTATGGTTGAGGGGAAACCCTCAACCGGCCTTCGGCTGATATTCGCTTTGCCCCTTCAACAG
>NZ_JAOEJU010000062.1 GCF_025447595.1 Pseudomonas koreensis
TTAATCGACGACATCAGCTGCTCCATAAGTTCCCACACGAATTGCTTGATTCATTGAAGAAGACGAAAGAAGCAGCCAAAAGGGTTGTGGCTTGGTTGGTTAGAGCGCACCCCATGCTTTGCGGTAAAGAGCAGGGTGAGGTCGGCCTTAGCAGCTCGAAATTGGGTCTGTAGCTCAGTTGGTTAGAGCGCACCCCTGATAAGGGTGAGGTCGGCAGTTCGAATCTGCCCAGA
>NZ_JAOEJU010000063.1 GCF_025447595.1 Pseudomonas koreensis
CCCCCTGATGGACACCTCCGCTCGGCCTGCCGAAGGGGCAAAAAATCAAAAGCCAGAGCCAGAGCCAGAGCCAGAGCCAGAGCCAGATCAAGAGCCCCCCGCTCCTCACCACTCAACACGATGAGCGTTAGCTCGAGTACCACTTTTGATCGCAGGGCCCGTCGGCAGGCTGAGTGGAGGGATTGATCCGGGGGTGGGAGCGCAGCGACCGTGCGGCGCAGCCGCATGCATCG
>NZ_JAOEJU010000064.1 GCF_025447595.1 Pseudomonas koreensis
GTTGTCGACGTAGTAAGTGTCGTTGCCCAGACCACCGGTCATGGTGTCGGCACCCAGGCCGCCGTTGAGGATGTTGTTGTCGGCGTTGCCGATGAGGGTGTTGTTCAGGCTGTTGCCCAGGAGGGTGAATGCACCGGCTCCGCTGAGTACGGCACTTTCGATGTTTTGCAGACTGGCCTGGGTCATGTCGACCAGGTTGTTCTGACCGTTGGCG
>NZ_JAOEJU010000065.1 GCF_025447595.1 Pseudomonas koreensis
CTGTTGCCGGTGCCGTTGAGCGCCGAACCGAGCAGCGTCAGGTTCTCGAGGTTGGTGCCCAGGGTGTAATCGATCGACGCCATGACGGTATCGACGCCCGCGTTGGCGTCTTCCACCACGGAGTCACCGGCGTTGTCGACGTAGTAAGTGTCGTTGCCCAGACCACCGGTCATGGTGTCGGCACCCAGGCCGCCGTTGAGGAT
>NZ_JAOEJU010000007.1 GCF_025447595.1 Pseudomonas koreensis
CGCCACAGTAAAGGCTCGAACCGCAGATTCTGGTTGTGCTCCATTCAAAGCCTTGGCCTTGATGCTATAGGCGGTGGGACTCAGGCCGGTCAGTGTTTTGGTCCATTCCCCCTTACTGTCGACAGGGGTGTCGGGAGCGATGGGCGTGGTGTCGTTGTAGATCTGCACACGTTGGTTGGCGTCGGCAGTACCGGTGATGGTCACGCTGTTGTAGAACGTGATGCCGCCGGGCAGCACTTCGCCCAGGGAATCGGTGATGGATTTAATGAGCGGAGGCGAAGCAGCCGCCACAGTAAAGGCTCGAACCGCAGATTCCGGTTGCGTACCGTACAAAGCCTTGGCCTTGATGCTATGGGCGGTGGCACTCAGGCCGGTCAGTGTTTTGGTCCATTCCCCTTTACTGTCGACAGGGGTGTCGGGAGCGATGGGCGTTGCGCCGTTGTAGATCTGCACACGTTGGTTGGCGTCGGCGGTACCGGTGATGGTCACGCTGTTGTAGAACGTGATGCCGCCGGGCTGCACTTCGCCCAAGGAATCGGTGATGGATTTAATGAGCGGAGGCGAAGCAACCGCCACAGTAAAGGCTCGAACTGCAGATTCCGGTTGCGGACCATACAAAGCCTTGACCTTGATGCTATGGGCGGTGGCACTCAGGCCGGTCAGTGTTTTGGTCCATTCCCCTTTACTGTCGACAGGGGTGTCGGGAGCGATGGGCGTTGCGCCGTTGTAGATCTGCACACGTTGGTTGGCGTAAGCGGTACCGGTGATGGTCACGCTGTTAAAGAACGTGATGCCGCCGGGCTGCACTTCGCCCAAGGAATCGGTGATGGACTTAATAAGCGGAGGCGAAGCAACCGCCACAGTAAAGGCTCGAACCGCAGATTCTGGTTGTGCTCCATTCAAAGCCTTGGCCTTGATGCTATAGGCGGTGGCACTCAGGCCGGTCAGTGTTTTGGTCCATTCCCCTTTACTGTCGACAGGGGTGTCGGGAGCGATGGGCGTGGTGTCGTTGTAGATCTGCACACGTTGGTTGGCGTCGGCGGTACCGGTGATGGTCACGCTGTTAAAGAACGTGATGCCGCCGGGCTGCACTTCGCCCAGGGAATCGATGATGGATTTAATGAGCGGAGGCGAAGCAGCCGTCACAGTAAAGGCTCGAATTGCAGACTCGAGTTGGTCGCCATAAGTTGCCTTGGCTTTAAGTGCGTAAATTTTCAGGCTCAGATTCGATAGCTTGGTACTTCCATCGCCATTTATATCCAGAGGTATTGGGCTTCCAATCGCCGTAATTCCGTCGTAAAGCTGCACAGTCTGGTTACTATCCGCGTGAACCGACACCGTGACCTCTGTGAAATAGGTCGTGTCGTTGTCATCAACCGGGCCGCTCGCGTCCGTAACGGCTGTAATGCTTGGCTTCGTAGCCACTGCAATTGTGAAGGTTCGAGGCTTGCTGACTTTGTCATCGGCGTCGTATTGGGCAATTGCCTCTACCTGGTGCAAACCCTCAATCAAATCCACCGTCAGTGTCCATTTGCTGCTGGCATCCACCGTGGGCACGCCTTTGGATACACCATTGATCTGGATATCGACTTTCTCGGCCCGAGTAGCTGTCCCTTCGATCGTCAAACGCTTGTCGTATGTCTGACCCGCTTCGGGAATGACCGCACCCAATTCCGTTTTCACAGTGGTGATGACGGGCGTGACGTACTCGTAGTGCTGGCGGATGACCAACAGCAGTTTCGGGAAAACGATGGCGGCATCTTCATCCGTGCTGTTATCGAAAATGACCTTGCAAACCACGGTGGCGTTGGAGCCGTGCAGCAGCTTCAGCAATTCCGTTTTGAGCAGGGTTTGATTCAACCCTTGAGTGAGCTGTGTTGAGTTCACTTCATGTGCGGTGAGCAGATCGATTCGATAGCCGCCCGTGCTGGCCTGCCCTTCGATATACAGCCAGACCAACTGCTTGAGGGCAATGAAAGGCCATGCCTTGATCAGAACGTTCGCGTTCCCTGTGAGCTCCATTACCAGCAGCTCACCTGCCTTCGCTTCTGGAACCTCGGGTCGCGGCAGTTCCGTTTCTGGATTCTGGAAGTTGAGAACCTTCAGCGGGAGGATTTCCGAGGGGGTCCACAAACCATAGCGCTGAACGTCGTAATTGACCGCTACCTCGCGGTCGATGTTGGCCCCGACAAAGGAGCGCGGCAGATGAAACCTCACGGTGCCGGTGGCCTCGGCAGGTTTCTCAAGGTCTTCCGAAGTCCCTGCGCCTGGCGTGCCCCGCCATTTCAATCCGAGTTTGTCGAGCAGGGCGTCCATGGACGCGTAGCTGCAATCGATATCCACGCCATTGATGGCGTGCATCGGGTTCAGACTGCCACCGGGGGCCTGGACGACCGTAGGCGGCAGTAATCTGCCTAGTGGAATGCCGACCAGCACCTCAAGAGGCTCTGAATAGCTGTATTTCCCGGTGGCCGCGTGCAGCAGTGTGTAGTTGACGGTCACGTAGTAGCCGATATTGGCCGAGACATATTGTTTGTCCACCCGAAATCGTACCGGTTGGCCAACTGTCGCCAACGTGATCGGTACGCTTCCGGATGTACTGCCGTAAAGGTTGATCCCGATCCAGTGGTAGGTGAGCGTATCGCCCCTGACCCAACTCACCGGTTTGACCAGCACATGAACCAGCTTGTCAGTTTGCGAGGGGTCGAGAATGTCATCCGGTGCCTCTTCAACCTTGGGGGCCGGAAGTGTTGCCTGCCATGATCCCACGTTGACCCGCAGAAACTCGGACTCGCTGGTTCCGTACTGGCCGGTAGCGTCGTTGAATACTCGGTACTGAAGTTTGAGACTGCCGTTTTCCAACGCTTTGACGTGCTCGCCCATGACGTAAATCGTCACCTCGCCGGCCTTCTGCTCTTCGCCCGATACGGTGTGTTCTTCTTCATGCAGGTAATCATCACCGTTGGATTTTTTACCTAGCCAGATCAGTGTCAGGAAATCGCCATTTTTGATGGCTGGGTATCTGATGACCACCGATGCCGCTTGTATCAGTGCGGGCAAAATATTCCCGACCACTTCGCTGATGGTAGGTGCCGGCAGTAATGAGGGGTTGCCGATTACGGTGGCAAAGGTGCGTTTTGAATAAAGCGTCGGGCTGCCGTCCTGCTTGCGCAATGCATAGGAGGCGTCGAGGGTGCCCTGGGCGAAGAGTTTCACGAACTCGTAGGCAAGCGGGATTTCATGAATATAAGGCGGGTTACGGACTATGGCTTCAACGGTAAACGTTTGAGGTGGCCTGCCGGGAATCGGCGTGCCGACCGCTGTGATCAGGAGCGTGTCACCGGCGGTGAAGACGTCGTTGGGTTTGATCAGGATCTGCAAGGTGACAGGGTTGGCGTCCAGGTCCGCAAGAATGATTTTCCCGTCATCCGCTTCCTTGATGATGAGGGCATCGAGGCGTGATACTCCGGCATCGACCTGCACGGAAGTGGCTTCTGACCACTTCTCGCTCCAGTTGTAAACGAGATCACAAGCGTCGTAATGGATCTTCATCGCGGCGCTGTCACCCGCTGTGAGGATATCTTCAGGCCGGGCCATGACAATGATTTCGGCAGTACCATCCACTTCTGCCTGCGTCAGCACATGGGGCAGAAGAAACACACTGCCCCACATTGCGAGGATGATGTCGCCCACTGCCATTTTCGGATAAGGCGTAATGGTCATCGGCACGCCCTTGTCGGCCCACTCCTTGGTCACGCCATTATCGATGACATCCTGCGGTAGCCCGACCTTTTTCAGCTCTGAGTGCCAAGGCTCGAAAGGACGCTTGTCGGGGCCGGCCGGGTCGTCGATTTCCAGCAACAGCGTCAATGTGGCCGATGGGTCGTCGGGTACGGTTTCGCCTGCCCGGGTCAACACGTAGTGGCAGGTGAAAAGACCCGGTAGAAGCCCGCCCTTGGGTACGAAGAAGAACCATCGCTGATTGAGGTGCTCATCCTTGACCTTGAGTTCGGCGACCTTTTTGTCATTCAGGATGACTTCCAGCAGGTCACCAATCGCCATTCCCTGATAAGGATCGATAACGACAAACAGCCCTGTATCGAACGCTTCATACGCGTTTTTGTTGATCCCCCCGTCAGCACCCGGCACCGGGATGACCATGTCGGCGAAGTAGGGTGGGAACAATCCCGAAAGGGGCGCTAGCAATTCATCAGGATGGGGGAACAAGGACCGGCGGAAAGTGAACATGGTCAACTCCATCCGAAGCGGGATGCCAGTGGCGTCAAGGATTCCCGGGCAAGAACGAGCACTTGGACGTTCGAGCTGTGGATCAGGGGCTGAAATGATTTATGGCGTGAAGCGAGGGGGTTGGCTACTGTCAGAAATTACAGGTGGACGGGGGTTTTCGATGAACGGTTCGTTGATCTGAAGAGCTTGAGAGCAGGGTGAGATCAGGGTTTGTGCAACGTCTTCTGCCGCAAGATATAAACCGTCACCAACACCGCACTGGTCAACATGAACCCCCGCGCCCAAGGCAGCGGCACCAGGTAACACGAAAACAGAATGCTCGCCCACATCAGCCCGATCGCGTAGACCTTGCCCTTGAGCGGTATGCCGTTGCCATCAAGATAGTCACGGATCCATGGCCCGAGCCGGGGGTGCTCGACCAGCCATTGATAGAAACGCGGAGAGCTGCGGGCGAAGCAGGCGGCAGCCAGCAGCAGGAAGGGAGTAGTGGGGAGAACAGGCAGGAAAATCCCGATCACCCCCAATGCCACGCTCAGCCAGCCGATGGCCAGCAGGATGTAGCGCAACATCAGGGGACGGTTGCCTATGGGGTTGTCCATAGGCCGGATCTTAGTGGTGACGTGGCTTGAGGATTGCCGGTTTTTCGTCAGGTGCCTGGCACAGCAGGTACAGCGCGGTCAGGGCTTCCGGAATCTGCACGATCATGTCGTCCATCAGGTTGGCATCTTTTGCGATGTCTTCGAACTCGGGCTGTTCGTCGAACAGGCCCGAACCGACCATGATCGGCAGGAGCATTTCGCTGACTTCTTCTTCGGCGGTTTCGAACCAGGCTGCTTCGCGCAGGAACACGCCTTCCATGAAGCCGATGCACCAGCCGCGCAGTTCGGAATCGTCCGGCTCGTCGCCCAGGTCCAGTTCGCATGGCAGCTCGAATTCTTCATCCGACGCCAGTTGGCGAGCGATGTGGGCTTTCAGGCCGATCAGCGTGGCTTCGATCTCTTCACGCTGGGCTTCGCTGCTGTAATGCGGCTCTTCGGCGAACAGGGCGTCGATCCACTCACGATCCGGCACCACGTCGGCGCAGATCGACAGCGCGGTCAGATAACCGTGAGCGGCCACGTAGTCCAGCGCCTCTTCATGCAGCTCGTCGGCGTCGAGGAAGACTTGCAGGCGGGTTAGTTGCTCGGCGAAGGACATTAAAGGGCTACCTTGGGGGAATAAACAATGCGGGAATTCTAGGCCTTCTTGAGCCCTCAAGCCAGCCGCACGGCAGATTTGCCCGAATTACAGGACTTACTGGACAACAGGAATAACCCTGTGGGAGCGAGCCTGCTCGCGAAGGCGGTGCATCAGGCACTTTTGCATCGACTGACGCGCCGCTTTCGCGAGCAGGCTCGCTCCCACAAGGGATTTGTTGCGTGGCAGGTTTATCAGTGTCTTATCAGCGGTGCCCTTTGCCGGGGAGGGCTCGGGTATACTGCCGCGCTTTGCGATCCCTGCCGGTGTCGCGGCTGAATGTGTACGGCGTCATGCAATGCGCCCTTACGTTTTGTTTAAAGCAGCCTCGGCTGTCTTGAACCAGCCTGTGCAGGGATGTTTCGGTGGATTTTTGGAGTTTTTATGCTCGAACAGGCTCAACGCGTCCTCAAGGACATCTTCGGCTACGACAGTTTCCGTGGCCGTCAGGGTGCAATCATTGAGCGCGTGGCCAGTGGCGGTGATGCCCTTGTGCTGATGCCGACCGGCGGCGGCAAGTCGCTGTGCTTCCAGGTCCCGGCGCTGCTGCGCGATGGCCTGGCGGTGGTGGTGTCGCCGCTGATCGCGCTGATGGACGATCAGGTTGCCACCCTCGAAGAGCTGGGCGTGGCAGCCGCCGCGTTGAACTCCACCCTTAGTGCCGAACAACAGCGCGATCTCGCCAACCGGATCAAGCGCGGCGAAGTGAAGATGCTCTATCTGGCGCCGGAGCGTCTGGTGCAGCCGCGCATGCTGTCGTTCCTGCAGGGCTTGAACATCGCACTGTTCGCCATCGACGAAGCACACTGCGTGTCGCAATGGGGCCATGACTTCCGCCCGGAATACCTGCAACTGGGGCAGTTGGCGGAAATGTTCCCCGACGTGCCGCGCATCGCCCTGACCGCCACCGCCGACAAGCGTACCCGCGAAGAAATCGTCACCCGCCTGCATTTGCAGAATGCCGAGCGTTTCCTGTCGAGTTTCGATCGGCCGAACATTTTCTACCGCATCGTGCCCAAGGAGCAGCCGCGCAAGCAGTTGTTGGCGTTCCTTGCCGAGCGGCGCAGCGACGCCGGCATCGTCTACTGCCTGTCGCGCAAGAAGGTGGAAGAGGTGGCCGCGTTTCTCACCGAGCAGGGCTTCCCGGCGCTGCCGTACCACGCCGGTCTGCCCAATGATTTGCGCGCCTATCACCAGAAGCGCTTCCTCAACGAGGAAGGCCTGATCATGGTCGCCACCGTGGCGTTCGGCATGGGCATCGACAAACCCAACGTGCGCTTCGTCGCTCACCTCGACCTGCCGAAATCCCTTGAGGCGTATTACCAGGAAACCGGACGCGGTGGCCGTGATGGCCTGCCGGCGGACGCGTGGATGGCCTACGGTCTGCAGGACGTGGTGATGCTCAAGCAGATGCTGCAGAACTCCGAAGGCGACGAGCGCCACAAGCGTCTGGAGCAGCACAAGCTCGACGCCATGCTCTCGCTCTGCGAAGAAACCCGCTGCCGCCGTCAGGCGCTGCTGGCGTATTTTGATGAAGACATGCCCGAGCCGTGCGGCCATTGCGACAACTGCACCGACGGCGTGCAGACCTGGGACGCCACCGAGCCTGCGCGTCAGGCGCTGTCGGCGATCTATCGCACCGGCCAGCGTTACGGCGTCGGTCATCTGGTGGACGTATTGCTGGGCAAGGACAACGAAAAGGTCCGCAGCTTCGGCCATCAACACTTGTCGGTGTACGGCGTCGGCAAGGCGTTGAGCGAGAGCGAATGGCGCTCGCTGTTTCGCCAGTTGGTTGCTCGCGGTCTGGCCGATGTCGATCACGAAGGCTACGGCGGGCTGCGTCTGAGCGATACCTGCCGGCCGCTGCTCAAGGGCGAAGTGAGCCTGGAGTTGCGCCGCGACCTTAAGCCGCAAGTCAGCGCCAAGAGCGGCAGCAAGAGCCCGGCCAGCCAACTGGTGCGAGGTGAAGAGCGCGAGCAGTGGGAAGCGTTGCGTGCCCTGCGGCGCAAACTGGCGGAAGAACACGGCGTGCCGCCTTATGTCATTTTCCCCGACTCGACCCTGCTGGAAATGCTCCGCAGCCAGCCGACCTCGCTGGCGGACATGGCCCGGGTCAGCGGCGTCGGCGCGCGCAAGCTGGAGCGTTACGGCGAGGCCTTCCTCGAAGTGCTCGGCGGCGAGGCCGAGGCGCCGAAAGTGGTGGCCGACGTGCGCCACGAACTGATCACCCTGGCCCGCGCCGGGATGACGCCGTTGCAGATCTCCGGTCAGTTGCAATGCACGGAAAAGAACGTCTACACCATGCTCGCCGAAGCCATCGGCAAGCAGCAGCTCTCGCTGGAACAGGCGCTGGATTTGCCGGAAGACCTGATGGGCGAAGTCCAGGACGCGTTCCTCGACGGCGAAGGCGAATTACCGTCGGTCGCCGAAGTGGCCGAGCTGTTTGCCGGTCGTGTTCCGGAAGGCGTGCTGTATTGCGTGCGGGCTGCGCTGCAATCCGAGTTTGAAATGTAAGAGGGCGTTTGTGCCAACCGTTATACGGTTGTAACGATTCAGTACAGGACGCCTCTTGCCTATAGGCAAATGTCATGCTTAGCTGACTAATAATTAGTTTTTCTCTATTTGTTCAGTCTAATCATGAGTGTTTTATGCCGTTAACCGATCAACACCGTTTTGGCATGCAATTGGCCCAGATGTCCCGTGGCTGGCGTGCCGAACTGGATCGCCGGCTGGCTGGCCTGGGTTTGTCCCAGGCCCGCTGGCTTGTCCTGCTTCATCTGGCTCGCTTCGAAGAGGCACCGACCCAACGAGAGCTGGCGCAAAGTGTCGGCGTCGAAGGGCCGACACTGGCCCGCCTGCTCGACAGCCTGGAAAGCCAGGGCCTGGTGCAACGCCAGTCCGTGATGGAAGACCGCCGGGCGAAAAAAATCGTGTTGTGCGCACCGGCCCTCCCGCTGATCGAACAGATTGAAACCATCGCCACGCAATTGCGCAAAGAATTGTTCGAAGGCATCGATGAGGCGGACATGAAGGTCTGCATGCGGGTTCACGGGCACATTCTGGCCAACCTGGAAAAGTCTTGAGGCATAACGGCGTGCCGATTCTTTGAGAGATCACGCTGGGCAGACTATAAGAACTACTGGGCAATATCGTGTTCGTACCGGATGTGCGAACGCATAGAAGTCGGTTTTGCTTATTTAAGGGATGCTCATGCTCGGAAGTCGGCACGTAGTACTGCGTTGCGCCAACTCGCTGCTGGTGGTCGGTGTTTTCGCCTGGTCTACCGCGTCATTGGCGCTGGGGCTTGGTGATATCACCGTGCACTCAGCCCTCAATCAGCCACTCAAGGCCGACATCGCCCTGGTGGACGTTGCAGGCCTCAATGAAAGCGAACTCAAGGTCAGCCTTGCCACGGCGGACGAGTTCGGCCGTGCCGGCGTCGAGCGCGTGTTCTTCCTCAATGACCTCAAGTTCACCCCGATCCTGCGTGGCAATCGCAACCTGATCCGGGTGACTTCCACCAAACCGGTCAACGAACCCTTTCTGAATTTCCTCGTGCAGCTCGATCAGCCCAACGGCCATCTGCTGCGCGAATACACAGTGCTGATCGACCCGCCGGGCTCACCGGGGATTGTCCCGGCTACCGACGAGCCAACTGCGCGTGCGCAATCGTCGGAGTTCCCGACCCCTGAAGCTCCCACCGCAACCACGCCGGCCATACCTGCAGCGCCTGTGCAGCCACCGGCTCCGGTCGTTGACGCGCAGGCCGAGCAACTGGCGGCGAGTCTTGTGCAGAACCAGCAACTGCAAAAAACCATCGATGAATTGAACGTGAAGCTTCAGGCGCAGGAGGTGCTGATCGCTGACGGCAAGAAACAGCTCGGTGATTTGCAGGCACGTCTGATTGAAGTGCAACAGGCGCCTCCGGCACCGGTAGCCCCCGAGGCGCCTGCGCCGGTGATTGCCCCGGTAGAGTCTCAGGAGGATTCACTCAACTGGCCGCTGCTCGGCGGATTGCTGCTGGTAGTGGGATTGCTGGTGGCGGGGCTGTACGTGCGCCGGCAACGCCAGCAGGCGCAAGAGGTTAATGAGCCGACGCCGATCCTGCCGGAACGTAATGAATCCCCGGTCTACGACGCCGAACCGATGCAGCCGAGTACCGTTCACAGTGCCGTCGAGCATCGTGAGGAACACGCCAACGGCGATGTGCTGGAAGCGGTCGGCATATACCTGGCCTACGGACGAATGGGTGAGGCCGCCGGTTTGTTGCGCGATGCGTTGCAGCGGGAACCGGAGCGTATCGATCTTGGTATGCAGTTGCTGGAAGTGCTGGGACGTCAGGGCGACACGCCGGCCTTCGACCAGCAGGAAAGCCACCTGCGCCAGCTTGGGGTCGAGGATCAGCGCTTGCAGGAGGTTCGCGCCCGCTATCCGAAACTGGTCAGCGCCGCGCCTTTGGTGGCCACGGCTCCGGTGATTGCCACGCTGCCGATCGACCCCGCAATGCCTATGGAGCCGGTAGCCGAAGACAATTTCGAACTGAACCTGGATCAGCTCTCGATGGCCTCCAGTTGGGATCTTGAGGAAACGCGCCCGGCCACCGCCGCATCTGAACAGGCGGCATCAACGCTCGGCTCCGATCTACAGGTTTTGCCACAGGATTTCGAATTGCCGGAGGAAACTCTTCCCGACGACTCGCAAGCCACCGAACTGGAATGGATCGCCGAACCCGAAATGCAGTCGCTGGACGAGGATTTCCTCAACGAGTTTGGTGATCCCGGTTCGTCGCTCTCGCTGGAACCACTGGAGCTGAATGCCCCGGAACTGGAACCCGAACCCTCAGGCGCCGCCAACGCCGGCAAGCTCGAACAGGCCCAGACCTGCATCGACGACGGCGATCTCGACAGCGCCATTGCCTTGCTCAACGAACTGCTCAAAGAGGCTGACGAACCCCTCAAGCAAACCGCGCGCACGCTGTTGGCGGGGATCCGCTGACCGCTGTCAGAAGGTCTGGCCGAGGTTCAGGTACACCGCCTGTTCATCCGCATCGTTCAGGCCATAACTGAAGTTCAGCGGCCCCAGCGGCGTATCGAAGCCGATGAACACGCTGGCGGCGTTGATGTAGCCACTGTCGAACTCGTTGTCATTGTTCCAGGCCCGGCCGCGTTCCAGCGAGGCGCCGGCGTACAGCGGGAAGTCCAGCGGCAGGTACGAGCGCGGCGTGAGGCGGCGGTAATACACGGCGCGCATCAGGCTCACGTTCTGCCCGGAAATCGCGTCCTCGCGGAAACCGGACAATTGCCGCGCGCCGCCGAGCAGGAAACTGGAGGTCACGACGTTGGCATCGTCCAGCGTGCGGCCGTAACGACCGCCGAGAATCAGCGTGTCCGGGCCACTGCTCATGGCCTTGTCCAGTTTGAATTCCCACTGTCGGTAGCGCGTGTCGGAACCCAGGCTCGGTTCGAACTGCACCAGCGTCAGGCCGATATCTTCGCCTTCGTGGGGGTAGTAGACGTTGTCCAGCGAGTCGAACGAATACTTCAGCGCATAGAAGCCTTCGTTGAAGTTTTCGCTCGGCAGGTCTTGATCGCCGATCCGCACATCCGCCTTGCCCCACGCCTCGCCGACCCCGAAGCGCACTTCGCCGCTGTTGCCGATCTGCCGGCCAAAATTGAGGCCGAAGCCGTAGCGCTCGACGCGATACTGGGCGATGGGATCGTTGTCCAGAACCGAATCGACGTTCTGCGCGGCAAACGATGCGTAAGGTGCAACAAAGTACCGAGAACCCACATCCAGCGGCTGATAGAACTCGCTGTACAACTCTTGTTTATCGCCGATCTGTGCCCGGGTCAGCCATTCCGCGCCGAGGCGGTTGATGCCGTTCATGCGGTAACTGGCGCCGAGATTGAAGGCGCTGTCGCCGCGCATATCGTCCGACAGGTTGAGGCCGACCCGCAGATAGTCGGTGCCGGTGCGCTTGCCTCGCGCGCTGATCACCAGCGTGTGATCCTGGCCCTTGTGCACCACGCGGTATTGCACCTGCTCGAAGTAATCGAGGCCGTACAGCGTGCCCATGTCGGTTTGCAGACGCCCGAGATCCAGTGGTTCGCCGATGTGCTGGCGGATGTAGTAGCGGATCACGTCATCGCCGACTTTCGAGTCGTTCTCGACCTTGATCGCCGTGATGATCGGCGTGCGCTGGCCTGGTGCGCGCGCGGCGTTGAGTTCGGCGTCCTGCGAATGCGCGGGTTTGAGGCGGGCGAGGCGCACGTCCAGGGCTTTGGTCGCGCGGTAGCCGGCGTCGATCATCTCCTGGCCTCGACCGAAGTCGGTGGCGCCGAAGCTGGCCAGCGGCGGCTGGATCAGCACGTCATCGGGATGCAAGGACGCCAGTTGCTCTTCGGAATTGCGCCGGGTCATCAGGGTGATCGACTGGTTCAGCACATCGACCACGGTCACCAGTTGCTTGCGGTTGCGCAGCGGGGTGCCGATGTCGACCACGATGGCCACGTCGACGCCCATTTCCCGGGCCACATCGAGAGGAATGTTGTCGGTCATGCCGCCATCCACCAGCAGACGGCCATCGAGTTCGACCGGAGCGAACACCGCCGGGATCGACATGCTGGCGCGGATCACCTGCGGCAGGTGACCCTTGCGGAACACCACTTTTTCGCCGTTGGCGATATCCGTGGTCACGGCGCGGAACGGAATCGGCAGCTTGTCGAAATCCCGGGTGTCGCTGGTGTGGGCCAACAGGCTTTCCAGCAGCAGCGCGAGGTTCTGGCCCTGAATCACGCCCAATGGCAGGCCGAGGCTGCCGTCATCGCGAAAGCTCAGTTTCTGTTTCACCAGAAAATCGCGGTCATCCTGCTTGCGCCGGAACGGCACGTCTTCACGGGGAGGGGCGTCGGACAATGCCTGCTGCCAGTCGATGGTCAGGGCGAGTTTTTCCAGCTCGTCGATCTTGTAACCCGAGGCGTACAGCCCGCCGACCACTGCGCCCATGCTGGTGCCGGCAATCGCATCGATCTTGATGCCTTGCTCTTCCAGAGCCTTGAGCACTCCGATGTGCGCCAGCCCACGGGCCGCGCCGCCGGACAGCACCAGGCCGACTTTCGGGCGTGTGGCCTCACTGGCGTGGACGCTGACACCAGCGAACAGGGGTAGGAAACCAAGCAACAGGCAGATCAGAAGACGACGCATCGTGAGTCTCGGGGCGAGCGATAAAGCCGGCTATTATAGCGGCGCCCTCTGGCTCAGGAGTTTCAGCGATCATGACCGCTACAAAACCGGAAATCGTCATCACCTATTGCACACAATGCCAGTGGCTGTTGCGCGCCGCATGGCTGGCGCAGGAGCTGCTCAGCACCTTCGGCGACGATTTAGGCAAAGTGTCACTGGTGCCGGGCACCGGCGGGATATTTCACATTACCTGCAACGACGTGCAGATCTGGGAACGCAAGGCCGACGGCGGCTTCCCCGAGGCCAAGGTGCTCAAGCAGCGAGTACGCGACCAGATCGACCCTGACCGCGACTTGGGCCACAACGATCGTACTCAGTGAGAGGCTGCCTCAGCCGCGACGGTTTTCTTGTCGTTGCTGCCTGACATCCGGCTCGACACCACGATCGCTACGATGATCAGCGCGCCGCCGATCAGCATGCGCAGAGTCGGATCTTCATCGAACAGCAGCCAGGCCACGGTAATCCCGTACACCGGCTCCATGGCGAACACGACTGCGGCGGTGCGCGCCTTGATCACCGCGAGGCTGGCGACGAACAGGCTGTGGGCGACGCCGGTGCAGAACACTCCGAGCAGACCGATCCACAACCAGTCGATGGCGCGCACTTCGCTCAGTTGCGGTGCCGCCACCGGCAGCAGACACAACGCCACCACCACGTTCTGGCACAGCGCCGCCTGCACCGCCGGGATGCGCCCGGAGCTGGCGCGGTTGGTCAGGGACAGCAACGAAAACAACAGACCGGAAAGAATCGCCCAGAGCAGGCCGGTGGTCGCGCCGCTGGCCAGATCGAACGCTGGCGTCACCAGCACCAGCCCGATGCTGACCAGCGCGACCAGTACGATTTCATTGGCGCGGATGCGTTCGCGAAAGATCAGCCCTTCGAGGATCACCGTGAAGGCCGGGAAACTGGCGAAGCCCAAGGTCGCAATGGCGACGCCCGCGACCTTGACCGCAATGAAGAAACTCACCCAGTGCCCGGCCAGCAGCACGCCGCTCAGGGCCAGTCGCCGCCAGTCCACGGCTTGCAGTTTCTGCCAGCCACCCTGTTGAGCGAAGCGGGCGAAAAACGCCAGGGCCAGCACGGCAAACGCGGCGCGTCCGAACACGATGACGGCGGGCGTTGCAGCCGCGAGTTTGCCGAAGACGCCGGTCAGGCCGAACATCAGTGCGCCGATATGCAGGGCGCCGAGGGCGGTACGGGGAGTCATTGCAGTCCTTTTTTCCGAACACCATTACAGGCACACATTGAAGCGTGTCGCGGTGCAAAAGTCTGTCGGCAGGCTATCGACTTTTGTCGTCAGCCTCGCGTCGCAATTGTGTAGGAGAGGTGCCGAACTCACGCAGGACAGCGGCCGAAAACGCGCTTTGCGAGTTGTAGCCGACACGGCTGGCCACTTCACCGATGGGCAGCGTGGTGTTGCGCAACAGTGCCACGGCTTTATGCAGCCGGCGACTGCGAATGTAGTCCATCGGCGTCTGCCCGCATTCGGCGACGAATCGCGCATGCAACCGGGCGCTGGACAATCCGGCGACGCGCGCCAGATCCGCGACTTGCAGCGGATAGGCCGCGTACTGCTCGATGTGCGCATCGAGTGCCGCGTAGGGCAGGCGGCGCGCGGCGATTTCGGCGGGTGGCACGTGGTTCAGGCTCGCCAGCAGCAACACCGCGCCCTGTTGCGCTATCAACGGATCGTCCACCGGACTGTTCGCCAGCCAGTTGACCAATTGACCCTGCCCGGCATCCAGCGACAA
This sequence comes from Pseudomonas koreensis, assembly GCF_025447595.1. Classification (GTDB taxonomy): domain Bacteria; phylum Pseudomonadota; class Gammaproteobacteria; order Pseudomonadales; family Pseudomonadaceae; genus Aquipseudomonas; species Aquipseudomonas koreensis_H. The sequence goes on from NZ_JAOEJU010000007.1 coordinate 14,478, forward strand.
CCGGGCTGCGTTGTCCAGCAGACGTCGGCTGGCATCCGCGTGATCGCCCAGCGAGCGCGCCAGCCATTGCTCGTCCGGCACATCCAGTACCAGACAGCGACTGCCCTTGGGACTGCCGCACGCGTGATGCGCGCCGGCGGGGATCACCACGAAGCTTTGCTGCAATACCTGACTGCCGCGTCCCTCGACTTCGAAATCCAGCGCGCCGGACAGGCCGAACACCAGTTGCGCGTGGTCGTGGCTGTGGGCGATCAGGTCGTGGCTGTAATGGCGCAGGGTCAGGATCGGTTGCATGGCGGTCTCCGGGCGAGCCGCCAGTCTACACCGGCGCAGGGCCGGCGCGTTTGTCACACGACTGACGCACGCCTGTCATGGTCGATTAACCGGGCGCGCGCACAGTGGCGAAAACATCGCAGAGGGTTGCCCATGACCAGCGCCGAGCTCGCCAGACCCAGTCGTAAACAACGGGTTCGCACCCTGTGGATCTCCGACGTGCACCTGGGCACGCGGGATTGCCAGGCCGAGCATCTGTCGCAATTTCTCAAGGGCTACCACGCCGACAAAATCTACCTGGTCGGTGACATCATCGACGGCTGGAAGCTGCGCGGCGGCATGTACTGGCCCCAGGCGCACACCAACGTGATCCGCCGTTTGCTGACCATGAGCAAGCGCGGCACCGAGGTGATCTACGTCACCGGCAACCATGACGAATTCCTGCGCCGCTATTCAAAACTGATTCTGGGCAACATCCAGCTGGTCGACGAGGCGGTGCACGTCACCGCCGATGGCCGGCATCTGCTGGTGATTCACGGTGACCAGTTCGACGTGATCACCCGCTATCACCGCTGGCTCGCGTTCCTCGGCGATTCAGCCTACGAATTCACCCTGACCCTCAACCGCTGGCTCAATCACTGGCGGGCGAAATACGGTTACGGCTACTGGTCGCTGTCGGCCTATCTCAAACACAAGGTGAAGACCGCGGTCAGCTTCATCAGCGACTTCGAAGAAGCCATCGCCCACGAATGCGTGAAGCGTGAGCTGCACGGGGTGGTCTGCGGGCACATCCACCACGCCGAGATCCGCAAGGTCGGCGAGGTGGATTACCTCAATTGTGGCGACTGGGTGGAGTCATGCACGGCGCTGATCGAGCACTGGGACGGTACGATCGAGTTGTATCGCCTGGCGGATGCGCAGGCGCGGGAAGCGGAATTGAAAGCGGCGAAGGTTGCCGAACTGGCCTGAGTTCTCAAACTAACTCAGGCCGGGCTGTGCTCTTCCATCGCCGCCTTGTAGATCGAGTTTTTCGGCTGAGCAAACAGCCTTTCCATCATCGGTTCGAAGAAGCTCAGCGGCAGGGTGTCGTACTCGGGGTCGAACGCCGCCGCGTCGTATTTGGCGCAGAACTCCGCGGTCGCCAGAAATTGCGGGTGGTCACTGAATTGCTCGCGCAGGTGCCGATCCATGCCCAGGTGATGGAAGAAGTAGTAGCCCTGGAAGATCCCGTGCTTTTCCACCATCCACAGGTTCTCGGCGCTGATGAACGGCTTGAGAATGGCGGCGGCGATGTCCGGGTGATTGTAGGAGCCAAGGGTGTCGCCGATGTCGTGGAGCAGGGCGCAGACCACGTATTCCTCGTCGCGCCCGTCGCGAAAGGCGCGGGTGGCGGTTTGCAGCGAGTGGGTCAGGCGATCCACCGGGAAACCGCCGAAATCGCCTTCGAGCAGTTTCAGGTGGGCCATGATCCGGCCCGGCAACTGACGGGCGTAGGCGCTGAAATCCGCCGCGATGATCGCCCAGTCGTCCTGTGTGCCGTCCTTCATGTGGGTGAAACGGGCAGTGGCATTCATCGGCAGTCCTCTTGGTCGGAATTTCTAGAACGGCACGCGGCCCAGGATCATGTCGCGGTACATGACGAAGTCGCCGAGCAGGCTGTAGAACGGGTGCTGGAAGGTGGCCGGGCGGTTTTTCTCGAAAAAGAAGTGGCCGACCCAGGCAAAGCTGTAGCCGGCCAGCGGCAAGGCGAGCAACAGCAGCCAGGCGCCCTTGGCGATGGTCAGGGCGAGAATGAAGATCACCAGCGTCGTGCCGATGAAATGCAGGCGACGGCAGGTGCTGTTGCTGTGCTCGCTGAGGTAATACGGATAGAACTCGGCGAAGCTGTTGAAATGCTTGATGGTGTCCACGACTGCGATCTCTATGGTTATTGTTCTGATTGCAAGTTGTTCGGCGGGTAGCTTATTTGAGTCTAGAGTGATCAATGGCGTCGGCCAGTGACAATCGGCGCCACTTTACTATCCTTGGGAAATCGGCCGTAGTATGCGGCTCACCATGTCATCCAAGAAAAAACGCCATGAGCGAACGAACGACATCTGCAAGCTGGGCGATGGGGATTGTCAAAGCACTGGAAATGGACGGCCTGGATTGCCGGGTTTTGTTCAGACAGCTGGGGCTCGACTACGCGGCGCTGGAGGATCCGGACGCGCGTTTCCCACAGGATTCCATGACCCGACTCTGGCAACGGGCGGTCGAGCTGTCCGGCAATCCCGCCATCGGCCTGAACATGGGCAAGGTGGTGCGGCCGGCTTCGTTCCATGTCGCGGGTTATGCGCTGATGTCCAGCAATACGCTGGCGGAAGGTTTTCAGCGACTGGTGCGTTATCAGCGAATCATCGCCGAAAGTGCTGACCTGAGCTTTCGTCTGCTCGACGAAGGTTATGCGCTGATCCTGACGGTGCATGGCGATCATCTGCCGCCGACCCGTCAGAGTGCCGAAGCCTCGCTGGCCTGCGCGCTGGCACTGTGCGGTTGGCTGACCGGGCGCACGCTGCACCCGCGCAAAGTGCTGGTGCAGGGCGACGAGCCGGATGATCTTGAACCCTATAAACAGGCCTTCCATGCACCGCTGGTGTTCAACGCGCCGTATGACGCGCTGATCTTCGAACGGGCCGACATGGAAGCGCCGCTACCCACCGCCAACGAGGCGATGGCGCTGTTGCACGACCGGTTTGCCGGGGAATATCTGGCACGGTTTTCCGAAAGCCGCGTGACCCACAAGGCGCGTCAGGTGTTGTGCCGCCTGCTGCCGCAAGGCGAACCGAAGCGCGACACTGTGGCGCAGACCCTGCACCTGTCGCAACGCACCTTGCAACGACGCTTGCAGGAGGAGGGCACCAGTTTTCAGCAGTTGCTCGACGACACTCGCCGCGAACTCGCGGAGCAATACCTGGCGCAGCCGAGCATGACCCTGCTGGAGATTGCCTACCTGTTGGGGTTTGCCGATCCGAGCAATTTCTTCCGCGCTTTCCGCCGCTGGTTCGACACCACGCCCGGCGATTATCGGGCGCGGTTGCTGGAGGCGCCAAACGCGATCAGTGACGCCAGAACGCCGGAATACACAGTACAAACACCGTAATGATCTCCAGTCGGCCAAGCAGCATGCCGAACGACAGAATCCACTTGGCCGCATCCGGCAGGCTGGCGAAGTTGCCGGCCGGGCCGATGGTTTCGCCCAGGCCCGGGCCAACGCCGGACACGGTGCTGGCGGCGCCGGTCAATGCGGTCATCCAGTCCACGCCCAACAGCGACAGCAGCAGGGCGATCACGCAGATGGTGATGGCGAAGAAGAACGAGAAGGTCAGAATCGAACGGACAATTTCTTCGTCGAGGCGGTGACCGTTGTACTTCTGCTTGATCACCGCGCGCGGGTGGATCAGCTGATTAAGGTTGGCCTTGAGCAGGATGTAGGCGACCTGGAAGCGGAAAATTTTGATCCCGCCCGCCGTCGACCCGGAACAGCCGCCGACGAAGCCCAGATAAAAGAACAGCATCAGCGAGAAATTGCCCCACAGGCTGTAGTCCCCCAGCGCAAATCCGGTGGTGGTGACCACCGACGTCACGTTCAGCGCCACGTGGCGCAGCGCGTCCAGCCAATGCAGGTTGGTGGTCCACCAGTACCAGGTACCGAGCACCAGCCAGGTCACCAATAACATCCCGAGCAAACCCTGCACCTGTTGATCCTTGATCAGCGCCCGACGGTTGCCGCGCAACGTCGCCACGTACAGGGTGAACGGCAGGCTGCCGAGAATCATGATCACTACTGCGACCCAGTGCACGGCCGGTTGCGTCCACTTGGCCAGCGACTGGTCGGAGGTCGAGAACCCGCCGGTGGAAATCGCCGACATCGCGTGATTGATCGCATCGAACGGGCTCATCCCGGCCCACCAGAACGCCAGGCTGCCGAGAATGGTGATGCCGACGTACGCCGCCACGATCAGCCGCGCCACCATGTGCGAGCGGGGCATGACCTTTTCCGAGCGGTCCGAGGATTCGGTCTGGAACAGGCGCATGCCACCGATGCGCAGCAGCGGCAGGATCGCCACCGCCATGCCGATGAAGCCGATGCCGCCGATCCAGTGCAGCAGCGAGCGCCACATCAGGATGCCGGGGGACATGTCGTCCAGATGGTTGAGTACGGTCGAACCGGTGGCCGTGATGCCGGACATGCTTTCGAAGAACGAGTCGGTGTAGCTGATGTGCTGGGTCAGCAAGAACGGCAGCGCGGCGAAAATGCACACCACCAGCCAGCTGCTGACGGTCAGCAGGTACATGTCCCGGGGGCGCAGGTGAATGTGTTCCGGACGCCCCGGAATCACCAGGGCGAGGCCGGCGACGAAGGTGATCATGCTCGCCCAGAGGAACGACGGCAGATCGCCGGTGCGCTCGAAGATCAGCAGGGTGGCCATGGGTACGACCATGGCGATGGCCAGGGTGATCAGGAAGATGCCGATGATGAAACCAATGATCCGTAAGGTCGGCAACGCCATGAAGTCTGCTCGGGCTGATGTGGGAAGGGCGCCATTCTACCTGCGGGGCAAGGCATGTAAACCGACGCGGCTGGATCACTTGCAGCTAGAATAGCCGGACATTTTTTACAGGAGGTGGCCGATGCAGGCTCTCGACGCTTTGCTCAACCGTGTTTCCGTTCCACGACTGATCGATCCGGCCCCCACCGCCGAACAGCGCGAAGTGCTGTTTGCCGCCGCGACCCGTGCACCCGATCACGGGCATTTGCAGCCGTATCGCTTCCTGACCGTCGAAGGCGCGGCGCGTGAGCAAATGGGCGAGTTGCTGGCCGAAGCAGCGCAAATGCAGGAAGGTGAAGTCACCGAAGCGATGATCGACAAGGCGCGTAACGGCCCGCTGCGGGCGCCGCTGGTGGTCGTGGTGATTGCCAAATTGCAGGATCACGTCAAGTACCCGAAAGCCGAGCAGTTGCTGGCCGCGGGCTGTGCGGCTCACGGGATTCTGCTGGCAGCTTACGCGCAGGGGATTGGCGCGGTGTGGCGCACGGGTGATCTGGCCTACTCGAAACATGTCGCCAAGGGCCTGGGCCTGACGGATGACGAAGAGGTGATTGCCTTCCTGTACCTCGGCACGCCGCAGAAAGAACCGCGGGTGGCCGAGAAGGTTGATCTGGCTGAGTTTGTCAGTGCCTGGCCGGCAAAGGCCTGACACACTAAATAAAGGTGGGAGCGAGCCTGCTCGCGATGGGGGGCAGCCAGTCACATCACCATTGACTGACAAAAAGCTATCGCGAGCAGGCTCGCTCCCACATTGGTATCACGGTTGGACAATTGCCCCCGGTACGAGAGGCAATTCAAGACTGGCCACAAACCCGCCCTGCGGGTGATTGGCCAGCACCAGTGTCCCACCATGCCGTTCCGCTGCCCGCCGGGCAATCGCCAGTCCCAGGCCATGGCCAGCTGCGGTCTGCCCCGGCGCCCGATAAAACGGTTCGCCCAACTGGCTTAGATGTTCGGCGTGCACTCCCGGACCATGGTCACGCACGCTGACCACGATCCGCTCGCCCTGACGTGACGCCTGCATTTCAATCGACTGCCCCACCGGGTTGAAGCGCTGGGCATTGCGCAGCAGGTTGTCCACGGCGCGCTCGATCATGGTCGGCCAGCCTGTCAGATTGAGCGCCGGCTCGGCCTCCAGACGCACGGTCTGCTCTGGTGAACCCAATTGCGCGTCCTTTTGCAGGGTGGCGAGCAAGGCATTCAGATCCACGTCTTCGGCGCTGGCGTTGTCGGCATCGACCCGCGCCAGCACCAGAATTTCACTGATCAACGCTTCCAGCCGATCGCACTCGCGAGTCAGGCGCGGCCAGAGTTTTTCCCGTTCTTCCGGGCTTGCCCGTTCGGCCAGGGCCAGCGCGATGCGCAGCCGTGCCAACGGTGAACGCAGTTCGTGGGATACGTCGCGCAGCAACTGACGTTGACTGCCGATCAGGCTTTGCAGGCGGGCGCCCATGCGGTTGAAATCGTTGGCCAGCACGCCGAATTCATCGCGACGGTTGGCCAGTTGCGCCAGGCTGTTCTGTTGATAGGTGGTCTGGCCGAGGTCATGCACCGCGCCGCGCAGGCGACTGAGCGGGCGGGTGATGGAAAAGGTCACCAGCAGGCTGAACAGGGTCAGCACCACCAACGCAATGCCCAGCGCACTCAATGGCCAGAGCAGGCTTTCGCGGTGCCAGGCGTCGAGCTCCGGGTGCGGGATGCGGTAGATGAAGAGGTAGGTGTCGCCGCTTTTTTCGCTGGTGAATTCGTCGGTCAGGCGGCGCCAGGGCAGGCGGCGGTCATCGTTGTTCTGCCGTGCTTCGAAGGCGGCCGCGCGCCGGGGGAATGTGCCGCGCACCACCGGGTCGCCGCTTTCGTTCAGCACCTGCACGTCGATGTGGTACTGGCGCTTGCGCTGTTCGAGGATGTCCTGGGCGGCGTCTTCGCCCTGGGCTTCGTAGGTCTGCGTCCATTCGGCAGCCAGGGTGTTGAGGCCAGGGTGACGACTGAGGATCCACGCGTCCTGGTTGAGCATGTGCCCCAGCAGAATGGAAAGCCCTGCAACCAGAGCGATGGCCAGCCAGAAGCTGGCGAGGATACGCCAGAACAATGAACGCACAGTGATTCCTCAGAACAAACGCAAAACCCTGTGGGAGCGAGCTTGCTCGCGATAGCGTAGTGTCAGACAGCTAAGTTTTGTCTGATACACCGCTATCGCGAGCAAGCTCGCTCCCACATTTGATCGGGTGAAAGCAGGCCCGACGGGGTAAGCCGTCGGGCCTGGGGTCAGAACATTATTGCGCCTTTTGCGGCTGTTGCGCTTTCCAGGCTTTGAACTCGGCCCATTCGGCGCGGCGTTCGGCCTGCTTTTTCTGGATTTCGTCGAATTTCTTCTGTTGATCCGGCTTCAACACCGCGCGGACATCGGACTCGGCTTTCTTGTGGTTGGCCGCCATCTCGTCCTTCATGGCTTTCTGGTCGGCTGGCGAGAGTTTCTCCAGGTATTTTTCGACCGTCTGCTTACGCTCGTGCATCTGCTCGCCCATGATCTTGCGGATCTGCTCGCGCTGTTCGCGGGACAGGTCCAGTTGACTGTACGGGCCTTTGCCGTGCATGCCGTGCATCTGACCGCCATGGCGCGGGCCGTCCAGCGGGCCACCCATCGGACCGCCATCCTGTGGCATGGCCATGGCGACGGTTGGCAGGGCAGCGGCAAACATCAGAGCGATAAGAGTCTTGCGCATGGTGAATCTCCTTTGTCTCGTTCCCGGTACGTTCCGGATGAGTACAGATTACGGAGATCAAGGTCAGCGGCGGTCAGCGCTGTGTAAAGCTTGGGTAAACACGTTTTCGCGCCGACCTGACAAAACTGACAGACGATCAGAGGCTGTAGTAGTAGCCACGGCTGCGCAGGGCGACGATGCGCGGGCGGCCGTCGGGGTGCGGGCCAATCTTTTTGCGCAGGTTGCTGACGTGCATGTCGAGGCTGCGGTCGTACAGGGTCAGCTTGCGGCCGAGGGCGATCTGCGCCAGTTCCTGTTTGTCCAGCGGCTCGCCCGGTTGCTTGAGCAGGGCTTCGAGCAGGCGGCTTTCGGAGACGGTGAGGGTGAATTCCTTTTCGTCGATGCTGACCACGCCGCGCACCGGGCTGAAGCTCAGGTCGCCCAGCTCGAGCTGGGTCGACACGGCGGCCGGATGACTGCGGCGCAGCACGGCGCGCAGGCGGGCGGTCAGTTCGCGCGGATCGCAGGGTTTGGCCAGGTAATCGTCGGCGCCCAGTTCCAGGCCCAGGATCCGGTCCAGCGGTTCGCCCCGGGCCGAGAGCATCAGCACCGGCAGGTCGGCGTGATCGCTGCGCAATTGCTTGAGCAGTTCCAGGCCGCTGCCGTCGGGCAGCATCACATCGAGTACCACGGCCGCAGGCGCGGTTTCGGCGAGCGCCTTGCGGGCGCTCTGACCATCGTGGCAGGCCCGGACCTGGAAGCCTTCCTGGCTCAGCCAGCTACTCAGGAGTTCACACAACTCCTGGTCATCATCAATCAGTAACAGCTCGCTCATGACTCACTCAATTTAGCCATTGCCGACGTTTTCGGCTTGCTCCACTGGCAAAGATACCGCAGAGCAGCGCCAATAGCGCTACCCCGGCCCCGGTGACGAACCATTGCTGCTGTTCGGTCAGCAGGCGCGGCAGCGGGCTGGCCTGGGCTTCCTTGAGTTGCAGCTTCAAACGCTGGTTCTCCTGGCGCAACCGGGCGAGCTGGGCGCTTTCGCGGGTGTTGTCGGCATTTTGCAGTTGTTTGCTCAGTTCTTCCCGTTGCTGCTCGCTGGCCTTCAGGCGCTGCTGCAACTCGGTGATCTGACTGCCGGCGCTCAACGACAGCGGCGTGGAGTTGCCGCCTTCGGTGCTTTCTTCACCATGGGCGGGCGCCACGATCGACAACGTGACCAACATCAGACACAACGGACCCTTGCGCATCGCGACTCCTGTTTCCAAATGGATATTGGGCAGGTTGTCGGCCGGCAAACGAGAATAATGAGCGATTGAGAACGCGATGAACCGACAAGGTTCATCGCGTGGGGACATTGGCGGGGGAGGTTACGGCAGGACTTGCTTGAACGGCTTGACGATCACGTTGGCGTAGACGCCGGCGGCGATGTACGGGTCGGCATCGGCCCAGGCTTGCGCCGCGCTCAGGGAGTCGAATTCGGCGACGATCAGGCTGCCGCTGAAACCTGCTGCGCCCGGATCATTGCTGTCGACCGCCGGGTGCGGGCCGGCCAGCACGATGCGGCCTTCGCCCTTGAGCACTTGCAGGCGTTCAAGGTGCGCCGGGCGCGCAGCGAGGCGGGCGTCCAGGGAGTTGGCGACGTCGGTGGCAATGATGGCGTAGAGCATGTCAGTCCTCGGTTTTTGGCGTTGTGGTATCGGCGTCGTGCAGGTGACGGGACAGGTAGATGCCCTGACCGACCAGGAACAGCACGGTCATGCCCAGGCTGCCGAACACCTTGAAGTCCACCCAGATACTCTGGAAGGTAAAGGCGACGAACAGGTTGGCGGCCCCGCAGAACAGGAAAAAGGCGATCCAGGCGATGTTAAGGCGGGTCCAGACCGGATCCGGCAGGGTCAGCGCGTGGCCCATGATGCGTTTGATCAGCAGGCGGTCACCTATGAAGTGGCTACCGATGAAAGCCAGGGCGAACAGCCAGTTGACCACCGGGGCTTTCCATTTCAGGAAGGTTTCGCTGTGGAAGGCGAGGGTCAGGCTGCCGAACACCAGGCAGGCGACCAGCGTCAGCCACTGGCTCTTCTCCAGCTTGCGCTGTTTGATGAAGAGCGCGCCGTACACCACCAGGGAGCTGATGATCAGCATGGCGGTGGCACTGTAGATACCGCCTACCGTCAGTTCATGGCCGGCAACGTCGACGGTGCGTGGATCGAGTTTGTAGACGATGAAGAACAGCAGAAGCGGGATGAAATCGATGAATTGTTTCACAGTGAGAGCCAGAAGCTGGATGTGCCGGCATAATAACAAACATATGGGCGCGCGATAGCGCCAGCTGATTTGAGGTTACACATCCCCGTGAATGTTGATTTGCACTGCCACAGCACGGCCTCCGATGGCGCCCTGGCGCCTGCGGCACTGGTTGCGCGTGCGTTCGAGAACGGCGTGCGAGTCCTGGCCCTGACCGATCACGACACCCTTGAAGGCTTGGCCGAAGCCCGTATTGCGGCCACGGAACTGGGGATGCAGTTGGTCAACGGCGTCGAGTTGTCCTGTACCTGGGGCGGGGCGACCATTCACGTGCTCGGCTACGGTTTCGACGTCAACGCCGCGCCGTTGGTCGAGGCGATTGCGAAGTTGCACGACGGCCGCTGGCTGCGGTCTGAAGAGATAAGCCGCAAGCTCGCCCTCAAGGGCATGCCGAACGCGCTCGAAGGCGCACGGCAGATCCAGCAGGAACTGGGCGACAGCGGCAACGCGCCGGCCCGTCCGCATTTCGCCGACTGGATGGTGCGTGAAGGTTTTGTAAAGGATCGCGCCGAGGCGTTTCGCAAATGGCTCGGCGCCGGCAAGCTGGGGGACGTCAAGCAACACTGGCCAACCCTCGAAGAAACCGTCGGCACGCTGCGCGCCGCCGGTGCCTGGGTCAGTCTGGCGCATCCGTGGCACTACGATTTCACCCGCAGCAAGCGCCGAAAGCTGATTGCCGACTATATTCAAGCAGGCGGGCAGGCGATCGAAGTGGTCAACGGTCATCAGCCTGCGGAACAGGTGGGGAGCCTTGCGATCCTTGCCCGTGAGTTCGGTCTGCTGGTCAGCGCCGGCAGTGATTTCCATGGCCCTGGTGGCTGGTCCGAGATCGGCCAGTACCGGCCGGTGCCGGAGGACCTTCCACCCCTGTGGTGTCGGTTCAAACATGACACAGTTATTGCCGCCGTCTGAACAGGTAGAGAATGTGAGTCAATTTTTCCAGATTCATCCGGAAAACCCGCAAGCGCGCCTGATCAAACAGGCGGTCGAGATCATCCGCAAGGGCGGGGTGGTGGTCTATCCAACGGACTCTTCCTACGCAATCGGTTGCCAGATCGGTGACAAGAACGCCATTGAGCGCGTTCGACGGCTGCGTCAGCTCGACGAAAAGCACAACTTTGCGCTGATCTGCAGCGACCTGTCGCAGCTGGGCAACTACGCGAAGATCGACACCGGGACCTTTCGGATTCTGAAAGCCCACTTGCCGGGCCCGTACACTTTCATTCTCAACGCCACCCGTGAAGTGCCGCGCCTGCTGCTGCATCCGAAGAAACGCACCATCGGGCTGCGGGTGCCGAGTCATCCGATCGCATTGGCGTTGCTGGCCGAGCTGGGCGAGCCGTTGATGAGCGTGACCCTGATCATGCCGGGCGATGAAGATCCGTTGAGCGATCCGTACGAAATGCGCCAGTTGCTCGAGCATCAGGTCGACCTGATCATCGACGGCGGTTTTGGCGGCATCAAGGCCTCCACCGTGATCGACCTCACGGGCGATGATCCGGAAGTGATCCGCGTCGGTTGCGGCGATCCTGCGCCATTCATGGTCGAGGCCTGAATGTCCGCAGTGGAAACCGTTGATCCCCAGGCCGGTGCCCAGCAGGAACTGCCGTTTGCCATGGTCTATGGCCAGGCCGTCACGGAGATGCCGCTGGACCTGTACATCCCGCCGGACGCCCTGGAAGTCTTCCTCGAAGCCTTCGAAGGCCCGCTCGACCTGCTGCTGTACCTGATCCGCAAACAGAACATCAACATCCTCGACATCCCGGTGGCGGAAATCACCCGCCAGTACATGGGTTATGTCGAGCTGATGCAGTCGGTGCGCCTGGAACTGGCCGCCGAATACCTGGTGATGGCCGCGATGCTGGCCGAGATCAAGTCACGGATGCTGCTGCCCCGGGCCGAAACCGTCGAGGACGAAGAAGAAGACCCGCGTGCCGAGTTGATCCGTCGCCTGCAAGAGTACGAACGCTTCAAGGCCGCTGCCGAGGGCATCGATGGCCTGAGCCGGGTCGGTCGCGACGTGATCGTGCCCAAGCTCGACGCCCCGGAAGCCCGCGCGCGCAAGCTGTTGCCCGACGTGGCGCTGGAAGAAATCCTGATGTCCATGGCCGAAGTGCTGCGCCGGGGCGACATGTTCGAAAGCCATCAGGTCAGCCGCGAGGCGCTGTCCACCCGCGAGCGCATGAGCGACGTGCTGGAGCGGCTCAAGGGCGGCGGGTTTGTGCCGTTCGTCGAGCTGTTCACCGCCGAGGAGGGCAAGCTCGGGGTGGTGGTGACCTTCATGGCGATCCTTGAACTGGTCAAGGAATCCCTGATCGAGCTGGTGCAGAATGAGCCGTTCGCCGCGATCCACGTGCGAGCCCGAGCCGAATAACGAGTCCCGATATGAACCTGACTGAACCCCGCGAGCTGGCGTCCCTGCTTGAAGCCTTTCTGTTGGCCTCGGGAAAGCCGCAATCGCTCGAGCGCCTGTATGAACTGTTCGAAGAAGGCGAGCGCCCGGAACCGCCGGTCTTCAAGAAAGCCCTGACCCTGCTCGGCAAATCCTGCGAGGGCCGGGCGTTCGAGCTCAAGGAAGTCGCTTCGGGCTATCGCCTGCAAATCCGTGAGAAGTTCGCGCCGTGGGTCGGCCGTTTGTGGGAAGAGCGCCCGCAGCGTTATTCGCGGGCTTTGCTGGAAACCATGGCGCTGATCGCCTATCGCCAGCCGATCACTCGGGGCGAAATCGAGGATGTGCGGGGCGTGGCGGTCAACACCAACATCGTCAAGACGCTGATGGAGCGCGAGTGGATCCGCATCGTCGGTTACCGTGACGTGCCGGGCAAACCGGCGATGTTTGCCACCACCAAACTGTTTCTGGATCACTTCAACCTGAAAAGCCTCGACGAGCTGCCGCCACTGGCCGAGCTACGCGAAATGGAGGCTGATCCGGTGCTCGACTTCGACGACGCTCCCGTGCCTCCGGGATTGCAGGAGCTGGCCGACGCCAGCGCCGAGCCGGAAGAACCGAAGGAGGAAACCAGTTTCCACACGTTGCTGCTGGAACTGGACAGCATGGAGGAGGGGATCAAGACCGATTTCGACGACTTGCTGCGTGACGGGGTAGGCGACGAATCGATGTCGACCGGGTTTGAATCCGATCCGGTCGAGCCGCCGGACGAGGGTGAACCAGAATCTGAATTTGAGCCCGAATTTGAGCCCGAGCCAGAATTCGAGCCAGAGCCCGAGCAGGAAGACGATGTGCTCGGCGTGGCAGAAGCCCGGGAAAAACTGCTGGCCGCCGTCGCCCGGCTCGAACAGCCCGCACCGGAACCTGCCGCCGAGGAAGAACTGAGCGAAGAAGAAGCCGAAGCCCGCGCCCTGGCCGAAGCCATCGAAGCCGAACGCCGCGAGTTCGAGGATTGAGCTCAATGCTCCGAGCACCGAAGAACTCTGTGGGAGCGGGCTTGCCCGCGAAGAGGCCGGCACATTCAACATCATCTTTGACTAGTCGGACGCCTTCGCGGGCAAGCCCGCTCCCACAGGGTTATGCACTGTTCTGGAATATTGGATGAGCGCTACCAAAGATCCTTGCATCAGCGTCTGCAAGTTCAGCGAGGATATCTGCCTGGGCTGCGGCCGCAGCAAGCGCGAGATCCGGGCCTGGAAGAAACTCGACAAGGACGACAAGCGCACTGTGCTGGCCGAAGCCGCGCTGCGTCTGATCAAACTCGGGGCCACCGGTCGGCGGAAAAAGAAATAACCTTGCCCTGATCGACTAGTCTCTGATGCGCGCGCGGCCACATCCGCGTATGATTCGCGACCCTTCGGCGATCCCTTCGCCCGAAAACCCAGATTTCAACGCTTCAGCGGCTCAATTCAGCGCCGCTGAACAGACCACACCGGGAGGTGCCCAGATGAGTGACATCAATCAGAAAGACGACCAGGAAATCGGCCCAGCAGGCGAAAAGCTGCAGAAAGTCCTCGCTCGTATCGGCGTCGGCTCGCGCCGTGACGTCGAGTCCTGGATCGCTGCCGGCCGGATCAAGGTCAATGGTAAAGACGCTACCCTCGGCCTGCGTGTCGACATGCACGACGCGATTACCATTGATGGCAAGGTCATCAAGCGCGAAGAAGCCGCCGAGTCGGTTCGCCGCGTGATCATGTACAACAAGCCCGATGGCGAGATCTGCACCCGTGACGACCCGGAAGGCCGTCCGACCGTGTTCGACAAGCTGCCGCGTCCGAAAGAAGGCCGCTGGATCAATATCGGTCGTCTCGACATCAACACCACCGGTCTGCTGATGTTCACCACCGACGGTGAGCTGGCCAACCGCCTGATGCACCCGTCCTACGAGATGGACCGCGAGTACGCGGTGCGTGTACGTGGCGAAGTCGATGACGAAATGATCGAGCGCCTGAAGGCCGGCGTTGTGCTGGAAGACGGCCCGGCACGTTTCACCGACATTCAACAGGCACCGGGCGGCGAAGGCTTCAACCACTGGTATCACTGCGTGGTGATGGAAGGCCGTAACCGTGAAGTACGTCGCCTGTGGGAATCCCAGGGGCTGGTGGTCAGCCGCCTGAAGCGCGTGCGTTTCGGTCCGGTATTCCTCAACTCCGACCTGCCCATGGGCCGCTGGCGCGAAATGAGCCAGTACGAAGTCGACGTGTTGAGCGCCGAAGTCGGTCTGACGCCGGTGGCTATGCCGCAACTGAACGCCAAAAGCAAAGACAAGCTCGACCGTATGCAGCGCAAGTCGTCGCGCCCGATGGCCCGTACCGAGCGCGTGCGCACCCTGCGTCCGGCCAACGGTGCACCGATTGGCGCCGGTCCGCGTCCGGTCCGCGAGCCGCAGATCGAAGGCGAGCGTCCAGGTCGCAAACCTGCTGCGCGTCCGGATGGCGAGCGCGGTCCACGCACCCCGCGTCCGGCCAATGGCCGTACCGAGCGGGGCGAAGGTCGCGGTACGCCGGTGGCGGATCGTCCAGCCGACACCAAGCGCCCGGCCAAACCGGCGCCGAAGCGTCCGGGCATCAAGCTGGCTGACGATGACAAGCCGACGGGCAAACGCCGTGGCGCACCGGCCGGTTCCGGCCAGCGTCCGGGTTTCGGTCGCAAGAAGCCGGAATAAGGCCGCTGCAAGCTTCAAGCTGAAACAGAAAACGCCAACTCATAGAGTTGGCGTTTTTTTTTGGACTTTTTATTTCTTTTTTTCGGTAGTGTTTTTCTTGTTCTAAAACAAAAAAACTCAACGCCTTTCAAATAGTTAGCCAGCTAACGTCAATCACCGGGCGCAGCTTCGACAGGTCTGGAGTGGAAACTTTACGTTACGCACTGTCAGTGAATATTTACGAAAAAACCTGCGAAGCCCCATGGATCGTGTCCCTCCGCCAAGCTGTAAGGAAAATCTGCCGAAGCCCCGTCCGCCGGGGCTGGTGCAGCGCTCTGGCGCGCTTGTTTCAGCGTCGTTAGGAAGGTGAGATGCGATGCATGCCTGTCGTGCAGGTGCATAACAAGAAGGAGGCGCAATGAACGCCGTTATCCAATTTCACCTCTCCACGTGGGGCGGATTTTCCATCGTCCACGCCGATGGCCTGCAAAGGCCTGACTCAATTTTTGCAGCCGCCCGGGCCTCCCGGGGTGGACACATGCAATCCCGGCAACCGACACGCTGATCCGGCGAGGTCTGGCAGCAGGGGGTTAGCGGTGTACAATGCGCCGCGTTTTAACTGTGACCCTCTGCGTAATCGCGCAAACCTCAAGGTTTATCCACCTTGTTCACTCCGCCGCGTCACAAGCGTGTCGGGTTCGATTTCGTCACAGATAAAAACAAACAGGTGACGCATGACCGTTGTAAAAAAGCTGAATTCCTGGTGCCTGCGCTGGGGTTTGATCAAGGTTGGTTGAAATCGCAACCTTGCAGCAACGTCTACTGAACATCATCAAACCTTGCGTGAGACCTTTTTCATGAGTGGACAAAACTCGCAATCAGGCGAGCTGAAACGCGGCCTGAAAAATCGCCATATTCAACTGATCGCCCTTGGTGGCGCGATCGGTACCGGATTGTTCCTCGGCTCGGCCGGGGTGCTGAAATCCGCCGGCCCGTCGATGATCCTCGGCTATGCCATCTGCGGCTTTATCGCCTTCATGATCATGCGCCAGCTCGGCGAAATGATCGTCGAAGAGCCGGTGGCCGGTTCCTTCAGCCACTTTGCGCACAAATACTGGGGTGGTTTCGCCGGTTTCCTGTCGGGCTGGAACTGCTGGATCCTGTACATCCTGGTGGGCATGTCGGAGCTGACCGCGGTCGGCAAATACATCCACTACTGGGCGCCGGAGATCCCGAGTTGGGTCACTGCGGCGGCGTTCTTCGTGCTGATCAATGCGATCAACCTGGCCAACGTCAAAGTCTTCGGTGAAGCCGAATTCTGGTTCGCGATCATCAAGGTCGTGGCGATCGTCGGCATGATTGCCCTGGGCAGCTACCTGCTGGTCAGCGGCCATGGCGGCCCGCAGGCTTCGGTCAGCAACCTGTGGTCCCACGGCGGCTTCTTCCCGAACGGCGTGAGCGGTCTGGTGATGGCCATGGCGATCATCATGTTCTCCTTCGGCGGTCTGGAGATGCTCGGTTTCACCGCAGCCGAAGCCGACAAGCCGAAAACCGTGATCCCGAAGGCGATCAACCAGGTGATCTACCGGATTCTGATCTTCTACATCGGCGCGCTGGTGATCCTGCTGTCGCTGACCCCGTGGGACAGCCTGCTGGAAACCCTCAACGCTTCCGGCGATTCCTACAGCGGCAGCCCGTTCGTGCAGGTGTTCTCGATGCTTGGCAGCAACACCGCCGCGCACATCCTCAACTTCGTGGTCCTGACCGCGGCATTGTCGGTGTATAACAGCGGCACCTACTGCAACAGCCGCATGCTGCTGGGCATGGCCGAGCAGGGCGATGCGCCGAAAGCGCTGGCGAAGATCGACAAGCGCGGCGTGCCGGTGCGTTCGATCCTGGCGTCGGCGGCAGTGACTCTGGTTGCGGTGCTACTTAACTACCTGATCCCGCAACACGCGCTGGAACTGCTGATGTCGCTGGTGGTTGCAACGCTGGTGATCAACTGGGCGATGATCAGCTTCTCGCACTTCAAGTTCCGCCAGCACATGAACAAGACCAACCAGAAGCCGCTGTTCAAGGCGCTGTGGTACCCATACGGCAACTACATCTGCCTGGCTTTCGTCGCGTTCATCCTCGGTGTGATGTTGCTGATCCCGGGCATTCAGGTCTCGGTGTACGCGATCCCGGTGTGGGTGGTGTTCATGTGGGTCTGCTACGTGATCAAGAACAAGCGCGGTGCACAACAGGCACCGCACGCCGCGAGCGCTGCCAAGTAAGCGTCGTTGCAAAAACAACAAACCCGGCCAAGTGCCGGGTTTTTTATGCTTTCGCGGTATCCTGCGGGTTCTGATTACGGACGCTTTTCCATGCTGGTGATTTCCAACAACGTGCATCTGCCGGATGCCGAGATCGAACTGACGTACATCCGCGCCCAGGGCGCCGGTGGGCAGAACGTCAACAAGGTCTCCAGCGCCGTGCATCTGCGCTTCGACATTCCGGCCTCGTCGTTGCCCGAGTTCTACAAGGAGCGGCTGCTGGCGTTGCGTGACAGTCGCATCACCGGCGACGGCGTGCTGATCATCAAGGCCCAGCAGTACCGTACGCAGGAACAGAATCGCGCCGATGCGCTGGAGCGTCTGACCGAGCTGATCCTCAGCGCCACCAAGGTCGAGAAGAAGCGCCGGCCGACCAAGCCGACGCTGGGTTCAAAGAAGCGTCGGCTCGAGTCGAAAACCAAGCGCGGCAGCATCAAGGCCGGGCGCGGCAAGGTGGATTTCTAGTCTTCGCGGTACTTTGCCGTGTGGCGGTACAGATAGACGCTCAGTGCCAGGCCGCTCAGCGCGGCGAGGGCGGCGAACAGGAAGATCGAGGCAAAACCGAAGCCCGCCGCAATCGCACCCGCCAGCGGCCCAGTGATGCCCAGCGACAAGTCGATGAACAACGAATAGGCCCCGACTGCCGCGCCACGGCTGGAGGCCGGCACCAGGTTCACCGCTTCCACGCCCAGCGCCGGGAACACCAGCGAAAAACCAAAACCGCTCAGTGCCGCACCGGCCAATGCCCAGTGCGCGTCGGGCGCGAGCCACAACAACAGCAGGCCCAGGGTTTCCACCGACAGGCAGGCAATCGCCACGCGGAAGCCGCCGAGGCGGTTGATCAGGTTGCCGAATAGCAGCCGCGCACCAATGAAGCTGGCACCGAACAGGCTCAGGCACAGCACCGCGTTATCCCAGTGCTGCGTGGCGTAATACAGGGTGATGAAGGTGGCGATGGTGCCGAAACCGATCGAGCCCAGCGCCAGTCCGCAGCCGTGCGGGAAAACGCGACCGAGCACGTGCATGAACGGCAGACGCTCGCCGGCAACGATCGGCGCGGCGGTTTTCGGCCAGGCCAGCAGCAGCCCCAGTGTTGCGAGTAACAGAATGCTCACACCCATGCTCCACAGACCGAAACGGCTGACCAGCCACACACCCAGCGGTGCGCCGACCGCCAGCGCGCCATAACTGGCGATGCCGTTCCACGAGATGACCTTGGCGGTGTTGGCGGCGCCGACGCGGCCGATGCCCCAGCCGATCGAGCCTGAGCCAACGAGGCTTTCCGCACTGCCCAGCACCAGACGGCCGACGAGCAGGCTGATCAGGCTCAGCAACGGCAGATTGGGTGTCCACGCCGAAATCAGCATGAACACACCGCTCAAGCCACAACCGGCCAGGCCAATCATCACCGCACGTTTGCTGCCCTGGTTGTCGATGATCTTGCCGGCATACGGACGGCTGAGCAGGGTGGCCAGGTATTGCACGCTGATCACCAGCCCGGCGATGACCGCGCCGAAGCCTAGGTCGCTGTGCACATAACCGGGCAGCACCGCCAGCGGAATGCCGATGTTCAGGTAGCCGATGAAGGTGAACAGGACGATGGAAACGACTTGCAGCGTGACCGCCAGGGGACGCTGGGGTTCTGGCATAGAGGACGACATGAATTACGATCCACGGGAAGAGCAGAATAGATAGGCTGCTCATGATACCGGTGCGGACGCGTCTGGGGCGGGGAAAAGTAAAACTATTTGGCCGGGGCGACCAATTGCGTGGTGACGAGGGCAGCCAGCGCGTTTTCTTCGCTGCCGAAACGGGCGAGCAGGGCGGCCTGTTTCTCGGGCGAGAGACGGGTCCAGATCTCGATCATCTTCTCGGTGGCACCGATCAGGATCTCGGCCTGTTGTTCGTTAAAGGATTCGTCGGTCATTGCAGGCTCGGTTTCAGGCAGTGTGGAAAGCGCATGTTAGCGCTTTCCACACGGTCTGTACGGCGGGTGTTGCTTACTCTTCGCTGTCGGCCGGACGGCTCTCGGCGGCTTCTTTCGGCTCGGGCTGTTGGGCACCGGCTTGTTGCGTGGTCGTCTGCTCAGTTTCGTGCAGGCTTGGGAAGGGGAGATTCGGAATCTCGTGCATGGTTGCGCTCCTCGCTAAGTCTGTTGATAGATCTGGTAGATCCGCGCTTTCAGAAAGCCTGCGAAGGATACAGCAGGAAAAGTGACAAACAGATTTTTAAATCCATTTGTTTCGACGGGCGGGATTGTCTAGACAAGTGCGACAGGGTGACGCAGGGCAAGTGTGGGAGCGAGCCTGCTCGCGATGAGTGCGTGTCAGTCGACATTTGTGCTGACTGATGCACCGCTATCGCGAGCAGGCTCGCTCCCACGGTTGTGTTTATTTGCAGACGTTGGCGATCGCTTCGGCCAGCAGGTCCAGACGCGTTGCATCAATCCCGGCGACGTTGGCCCGGCCCGAGCTGACCATGTACACGCTGTGATGCTCGCGCAGGTTTTTCACCTGCTCCGGTGACAGGCCGGTGTAGGAGAACATCCCGCGTTGCACGCCAATGTGTGCAAAGCGCTCGCGCAGACCGTGCGGTTCCAGCGCTTCCACCAGGCCGCTGCGCAACTGGGCGATGCGCAGACGCATGGCTTCCACTTCGTCGGCCCAGCGGCGTTTCAGCTCCGGGTCGGCGAGAATCGTGGCGACTACGGCCGCGCCGTGATCCGGTGGCGTCGACCACAGGTTGCGGGCGATGTGCGCCAACTGGCTGCGGATGTCGATGAGCTTGTCAGCGGTTTTCGCGCTGACGATCAACGCACCGGTGCGGTCGCGGTACAGGCCGAAGTTCTTCGAGCAGGAACTGGTGATGAGCAGTTCAGGCAACTCGGCCGCAAACAGCCGGGTCGACCATGCATCCTGCTCCAGACCGTCGCCAAAGCCCTGGTAGGCAGAGTCGATCAGCGGCAGCAGATTACGGCTGCGCACCACATCCAGCACGCGATGCCAGTCGTCGTGACTCAGGTCGAAACCGGTCGGGTTATGGCAGCACGCGTGCAGAAGCACTACATCGCCTTTCGGCACTTCATTGAGCACGGCGAGCATCGCGTCGACGTCGAGGCGGTTGTCGCTGCCGACGTACGGGTAATGGCTGATCTTGACGCCGGCGGCCGCGAAAATCGTTTCGTGGATCGGCCAGGTCGGGTTGCTCAGCCATACGCCTTTGCCTGGCAGGCATTGCGCGATGACGTCCGCCGCCAGACGCAGGGCGCCAGTGCCGCCCGGGGTCTGGGTGGCGCCGGCACGCTGCTGGGTGATCAGCGCCGAATCGGCACCGAGCACCAGCTCGTTGATGACCATGCCGAACAGCGGATTGCCGTGGCCGCCGATGTAGGTCTTGGTGTCCTGGCTCTCGACCAGACGCGCCTCGGCGATTTTCACCGCCTCGGGGATAGGCGTCAGGCCTTGGGCATCCTTGTAGACGCCCACGCCGAGGTCGAACTTGCGCGGATTGGAGTCCTGCGCGTAGGCCTCCATCAGGCCGAGGATCGGGTCGCCGGGCACCCGGCCGATGGCGTCGAAGTGCATTACTTGCGTCCTTCTGCAGTCTTGGCCACTTCGTCAGTGCGCGCGGCCATGATGAAGTCGTTGCGGTGCAGGCCCTTGATCGAGTGGCTCCACCAGGTCACGGTGACTTTGCCCCATTCGGTCAGCAGACCCGGGTGGTGACCTTCGGCCTCGGAGATCTCGCCGACGGCGTTGGTGAAGGCCAGCGCATGTTTGAAGTTTTTGAACAGGAAGACTTTTTCCAGCTGCATGATGCTGTCGCGTACTTCGATGTTCCAGTCAGGGATCTGCTTGATCAGGATCGGCAGCTCTTCATCGCTGACTTGTGGGGCATCGGCACGGCAGGCTTCGCAATGGGCTTGGTTCAAAGTGGACATGGTGGACTTCCTGAAATCTGAAGGTGTTTTTTTATATTGGCGGTCAATGTCGCCACGCTAAACCAAAGTGGCGACGACTGACAGACTCACTTGTAAGCAAAAGTCGCGTGTCACGCGGCTTTTGGTTTTGGCGGAAACTTCGGTGCGTGCAGACCCAGCTGCATGCCTTGTTTGACCATGGCCATGATGTCTTCATGAGCCAGATCGAACAGGCGCTTGAGGTTCGGCAGGACAAAGTACAGCGGTTGCAGAATGTCGATGCGATACGGCGTGCGCATGGCTTCCAGCGGATCGAAGGCCTGATGCTCGGGCTCGTCCGACAGCGAATAAACAGTTTCTTTCGGCGAAGACAGAATGCCGCCGCCGTAGATGCGTTTGCCTTGCGGGGTGTCGACCAGGCCGAACTCGATGGTCATCCAGTACAGGCGCGCCAGGTAAACGCGTTCTTCCTTGGTCGCTTGCAGGCCGAGCTTGCCGTAGGTGTGGGTGAATTCGGCGAACCACGGGTTGGTCAGCAGCGGGCAGTGGCCAAAGATCTCGTGGAAAATGTCCGGCTCTTGCAGGTAGTCCAGTTCTTCACGGGTGCGAATGAACGTGGCCACCGGAAACTGCTTGCTGGCGAGCAATTCGAAAAAGGTCTGGAAGGGGATCAGCGCCGGAACGCGGGCAACCTGCCAACCGGTGGTCTCGCCGAGCACCTTGTTGATCTCGCCCAGTTGCGGAATGCGGTCGTGGGGCAGACCGAGTTTCTCGATACCGTCCAGGTATTCCTGGCACGCGCGACCCTCGATCACTTTCATCTGGCGGGTGATCAGCGTGTTCCACACCGCGTGTTCTTCGGCGGGGTAGTCGATAAAACCTTGCGCATCGGGCTCGCGGGCCACGTATTGCGTCTGCTTCATACTGCTCTCCTGCGAGGGGAATTTCGTTCTTGTTATGTCCTGCGATGGACTGAGAAATACCCCGGAACGTTCGTTGTTGCAGCAGGTTGAAGACCGGTCGAGTAGGAAAAGTCTCTTTAATTCGTAAAATTTTCGTTACGATTCGTGCGATAAGTCGTGTTTGCGGTGACTGTCGGGTTTGAAATGGCCGATGGCTGTCACATAATCTTGACGACTATCTTGCGCGCTGCGCAGAAAATTCCGGCGTCAGACCGCCTCTTCACCTGTTTCGGGCCTTTATATGCGTATCAAAGTCCACTGCCAGAACCGCATCGGCATCCTGCGCGACATTCTCAATCTGCTGGTGGAATACGGGATCAACGTCGCCCGTGGCGAAGTGGGCGGTGAGCATGGCAACGCTATCTATCTGCATTGCCCGAACCTGATCAATATTCAGTTCCAGGCGCTGCGACCCAAGTTTGAAGCGATTGCCGGTGTGTTCGGCGTCAAGCGGGTAGGGCTGATGCCCAGCGAGCGGCGGCACATGGAGTTGAATGCGTTGCTCGGCGCGCTGGAGTTTCCGGTGCTGTCGATCGACATGGGCGGCTCCATCGTCGCCGCCAACCGGGCGGCGGCGCAGTTGCTCGGGGTGCGGGTCGACGAGGTGCCGGGGATTCCATTGTCGCGTTACGCCGAAGATTTCGACCTGCCGGAGCTGGTGCGCGCCAATAAGTCGCGAATCAACGGGATGCGGGTCAAGGTCAAGGGCGACATCTTTCTGGCCGATATTGCGCCGCTGCAATCGGAGCACGACGACAGCGAGGCGATGGCCGGTGCTGTGCTGACCTTGCATCGCGCGGACCGCGTCGGCGAGCGCATTTATAACGTGCGCAAGCAGGAGCTGCGTGGCTTCGACAGCATCTTCCAGAGCTCGAAAGTGATGGCGGCGGTGGTGCGCGAAGCACGGCGCATGGCACCGCTGGATGCGCCACTGCTGATTGAAGGCGAAACCGGCACCGGCAAGGAGTTGCTGGCGCGGGCCTGTCACCTGGCGAGTCCACGCGGCCAGTCACCGCTGATGGCGCTCAACTGCGCGGGACTGCCGGAGTCGATGGCCGAGACCGAACTGTTCGGCTACGGCCCCGGTGCCTTTGAAGGCGCGCGGGCCGAAGGCAAGCTCGGGCTGCTGGAGCTGACGGCGGGTGGCACGCTGTTTCTCGATGGCGTTGGTGAAATGAGCCCGCGCTTGCAGGTGAAACTGCTGCGCTTCCTGCAGGACGGCTGCTTCCGTCGGGTGGGCAGTGATGAAGAGGTTTACCTGGATGTGCGGGTGATCTGCGCCACCCAGGTGGACCTGTCGGAGTTGTGCGCGCGCGGCGAGTTTCGCCAGGATCTGTATCACCGCTTGAATGTGCTGTCGCTGCACATCCCGCCACTGCGCGAATGCCTCGACGGTTTGACGCCGCTGGTGGAGCACTTCCTCGATCAGGCCAGCCGGCAGATCGGCTGCCCGCTACCGAAACTGGCGCCAGCGGCGATGGACCGGCTCAGTCACTACCACTGGCCGGGCAACGTGCGGCAACTGGAGAACGTGTTGTTCCAGGCGGTTTCGCTGTGCGACGGCGGCACGGTCAAGGCCGAGCACATTCGCCTGCCGGATTACGGTGTGCGTCAGCCGCTTGGCGATTTTTCCCTCGAGGGCGGGCTGGACGAAATTGTCGGGCGCTTCGAGAAAGCGGTGCTGGAACGTTTGTATTCCGAGCATCCGAGCAGTCGCCAGCTGGGCAAGCGGCTCGGGGTTTCGCACACCACGATTGCCAACAAGCTGCGTGAGTATGAAGTCGGCAAGAGTGAGTCTTAACCGGTAATTGCATCGCTTCTGATGGCCTCATCGCGAGCAAGCTCGCTCCCACAGTGAAAATGCGATCTCTTGTGGGAGCGAGCCTGCTCGCGAAAGCGGTAATCCCGGCAATCTCTGCGTCAGCCTTTGCCACCTACCGGCATGACACCGCCGGTTTTTCGTCTTCGATACATTTCCCTGATCTCCACAAAATCCCTCAAGTCCTTTGTTTACCGGGCCCTCGGCCGTCAGAAAAAAGTTGGTCTGCAAATTGCTTATGGCTCAGCAGTACAGCGGTGGGCGGCAAACGTCCGGCATGCAGAGGAAAGAGTGTGGACAAGTACCTTTATGTGGCAATGACCGGCGCCAGCCAGAACGCACTGGCGCAAAAGGCTCATGCCAACAACCTGGCGAACATCTCCACCAATGGTTTTCAGCGCGACCTGGAGCAGGCGCGTTCGATGCCGGTGTTCGGTGACAGCTTTCCGGCGCGTGCGTTTGCCATGAGCGAACGGCCCGCCACCGACTTCACGCCGGGCTCGTTGGTGCAGACCGGCCGTGACCTCGACGTCGCCGTGTCGGGCAACGGCTGGATCGCCGTGCAGAACCCTAATGGCGGTGAAAGCTATGTGCGCACCGGCAGCCTCAATATCGACGCCCTCGGTGTGTTGCGTGCCGGCAACGGTATGCCGGTCATGGGCAATGGCGGACCGATCGCCGTGCCGCCGGAGCAGCAGGTGGAAGTCGGTGAAGACGGCACCATCAGTATCCGTGCGATGGGCGAGGGTCCCCGTGTCATGGCCGAAGTCGACCGCATCAAGCTGGTCAATCCGGACATCAAGAACATGAACAAGGGCCTGGACGGTTCGATTTACACCAAGGACGGCCAGCCTGCGCCGGCCGATGCCAACGTCAAGCTGGTGTCGGGTTTCCTGGAGTCGAGCAACGTCAATGCCGTGGAAGAGATGACGTCGGTGCTGGCCCTGGCCAAGCAGTTCGAGTTGCACGTCAAGATGATGAACACCGCCAAAGACGACGACCAGGCCATGGCTCGGGTCTTGCAGATCAGCTAATTATCAGAACGTCGCGCCGTAAAACAGGCGCACGAGGAGAATCGAATGCTTCCGGCTCTATGGGTTGCCAAAACCGGTCTGTCCGCCCAGGACACCAACCTGACCACCATTTCCAACAACCTGGCGAACGTGTCGACCACGGGTTTCAAACGCGACCGCGCCGAGTTCCAGGACCTGCTGTACCAGATCAAGCGTCAGCCAGGCGCCCAGTCGACCCAGGACAGCGAACTGCCGTCGGGTCTGCAAGTGGGTACCGGTGTGCGCATCGTCGGCACCCAGAAAAATTTCACCGCCGGCAGCCTGCAAACCACCGAGCAACCGCTGGACATGGCCATCGACGGCCGCGGTTTCTTCCAGATCCTGCAGCCGGACGGCACCACGTCCTACACCCGTGACGGTACTTTCCACCTCGACTCCAATGGCCAGATCGTCAATGCCAGTGGTTTCGCGCTGGAGCCGGCGATTGTCATCCCGAACAATGCCCAGACCTTCACCGTCGGCCGTGACGGCACTGTGTCGATCACCGTTGCCGGCAACGCCGCTTCACAAGTGATCGGCAACCTGCAAACCGCCGACTTCATCAACCCGGCCGGTCTGCAAGCCGTGGGCAACAACCTGTTCCTGGAGACCGCCGCTTCTGGCGCGCCGCAAGTCGGTACTCCGGGCCTGAACGGTTTCGGCACCACCCTGCAGAACACCCTGGAAACCTCCAACGTCAGCACCGTGGAAGAGATGGTCAACATGATCACCACCCAGCGCGCGTACGAGATGAACTCCAAGGTGATCTCCACCGCCGACCAGATGCTCTCGTTCGTAACGCAGAATCTGTAATCAAGTCCAAGTGGCGGCCATGAGGTCGCCGGCAACACCGTGAGGTAAGGGTCATGAAGCGCTTTGTATCTGTTGTGGCATTGAGCGGGGTCGTCTCGCTCGCGGGCTGCGTCCCTTCGACGCCCAAGCCCAATGACCCTTACTACGCCCCGGTGTTGCCGCGTACGCCGTTGCCGGCGGCCGCCAACAACGGCTCGATCTATCAGGCCGGCTTCGAACAGAACCTGTACAGCGACCGCAAGGCGTTCCGGGTCGGTGACATCATCACCATCACCCTGAACGAGAAGACACAGGCGAGCAAGAACGCCAACTCGCAAGTGGCCAAGAACAGCAAGACCGGCATCGGCCTGACTTCGTTGTTCGGTGGCAGCGCCACCACCAACAGTCCGTTCGGTGACGGTGACCTGAGTCTGAGCGCCAGCTACGAAGGCGACCGTGCAACCAAGGGTGACAGCAAGGCCGCGCAGGGCAACACCCTGACCGGCTCGATCACCGTGACTGTGGCCGACGTGCTGCCCAACGGCATCATCGCCGTGCGCGGCGAGAAGTGGATGACCCTCAACACCGGCGACGAACTGGTGCGGATTGCAGGTCTGGTACGGGCCGATGACATCGCCACCGACAATACCGTGTCCTCGACCCGGGTCGCCGATGCGCGCATCACCTACTCGGGCACCGGTTCGTTCGCCGATGCGAGTCAGCCAGGCTGGTTCGACCGTTTCTTCCTCAGCCCGCTGTTCCCTTTCTAGGTGGCTACGTTGAATTTCAAGAGTCTCATGGTGGCCGCGTTTCTGTTGTCGGCGGCCTTCAATGCACAAGCCGAACGGTTGAAAGACATCGCCAGCATTTCCGGCGTGCGTTCCAACCAGTTGATCGGCTACGGCCTGGTGGTCGGCCTCAACGGCACCGGCGACCAGACCACGCAGACCCCGTTCACCCTGCAGACCTTCAACAACATGCTCTCGCAGTTCGGCATCAAGGTGCCGCCGGGATCGGGTAACGTGCAGCTGAAAAACGTCGCGGCGGTATCGGTCAGTGCCGATCTGCCGGCGTTCGCCAAACCGGGTCAGCAGGTCGATATCACCGTGTCGTCCATCGGTAACTCCAAGAGCCTGCGCGGCGGCACCCTGTTGCTGACCCCGCTCAAGGGTATCGACGGCAACGTCTACGCCATCGCCCAAGGCAACCTGGTGGTTGGCGGTTTCGATGCCGAAGGTCGTGACGGTTCGAAGATCACCGTCAACGTTCCGTCGGCTGGTCGCATCCCTGGCGGTGCTTCGGTCGAGCGTTCGGTGCCGAGCGGTTTCAACCAGGGCAACAGCCTGACGCTGAACCTCAACCGTTCCGACTTCACCACCGCCAAGCGTATCGTCGACAAGATCAACGACATGCTCGGCCCTGGTGTCGCCCAGGCTATCGATGGCGGTTCGATCCGCGTCACCGCGCCGCTCGATCCGAGTCAGCGCGTCGACTACCTGTCGATCCTGGAAAACCTCGAAGTCGATCCGGGTCAGGCCGTGGCGAAAGTCATCATCAACTCGCGTACCGGCACCATCGTCATCGGCCAGAACGTGAAGGTGTCGCCAGCCGCCGTGACCCACGGCAGCCTTACCGTGACCATCACCGAAGACCCGATCGTCAGTCAGCCGGGCCCGCTGTCCAACGGCCAGACCGCCGTGGTGCCGCGCTCGCGTGTGAATGCCGAGCAGGAAGCCAAGCCGATGTTCAAGTTCGGCCCGGGCACCACCCTCGACGAGATCGTTCGTGCGGTGAACCAGGTCGGCGCAGCGCCGGGTGACCTGATGGCCATCCTTGAAGCACTGAAGCAGGCCGGCGCGTTGCAAGCCGACCTGATCGTGATCTGAGGACGGCGACCATGGATATGCGCAAGAGCGGTCTGGTCAGCAGCAGCGATTCGGGGTCGTACTCCGACCTCAATCGCTTGAGTCAGCTGAAGGTCGGCGACAAGAACAGCGACGCGAACATGCGCAAGGTAGCGCAGGAATTCGAATCGCTGTTCCTCGGTGAAATGCTCAAGTCGATGCGTTCGGCCACCGAAGCGCTGGGCCAGGACAATCCGCTCAACACGCCGGCCGCCAAGCAGTATCAGGAAATGTACGACCAGCAACTGGCGGTTTCCCTGTCGCGCGAGGGGGGTGGTATCGGCCTGGCCGACGTGCTGCTTAAGCAGATGTCGAAGAACAAACCGATGGCGCCGGGCGAGGCTGCGGCTGCGTCCGCCGCCAAGCAGCAAGAAGCCCTGGCCAAGGCTGCTGCCGTTGTGACGCCTGTCGCTGCCGGCACCGTGGCCACCAACGGTCCGTTGTCGCGACTCAATGGCGAGCGTCCGTTGTGGGCGTCGCGTTCGGTGCATGCGCCGAACACCGAACTGACTCATCGCAACGACATGGAAATGATCAACCAGCGTCGTCTGGCGTTGCCGCCGAAACTGGCGGATCGCTTGCTCGCAGGTCTGGTGCCTTCGGCCACGCCGGCGGCTGCCACTCAATTGCCGCAACGCGTCACGACCACCGCTGTTACCGGTTCCGGCCCGCTGTACAACGGCGACTGGCTGGACCGCGCCGAGGCGGACAAGGCTTCCGGCGGACAGATGCAGATTTACGGCCGTGCCATGGCGCAGATCCCGCTGGCACCCGCCAAGCGCGCGTTCAGCAACGCCGACCAGTTCGTCAACACCATGCTGCCGATGGCCCAGGAGGCCGCCGCACGCATTGGCGTCGATCCGCGTTATCTGGTGGCTCAGGCCGCGCTGGAAACCGGTTGGGGCAAATCGGTCATGCGCGCCCAGGACGGCAGTAGCAGCCACAACCTGTTCGGCATCAAGGCCAGCAGCAACTGGAAGGGCGATTCGGCCCGGGCGATCACCAGCGAATTCCGCAACGGGCAGATGGTCAAGGAGACGGCCGAGTTCCGTTCCTATGCCTCGTACAAAGACAGTTTCCACGATCTGGTGACTTTGCTGCAGAGCAATAATCGCTATCAAGATGTGCTGAAGTCTGCCGATAACCCAGAACAGTTTGTACGCGAATTGCAGAAGGCCGGTTACGCGACCGACCCGAACTACGCGACAAAGATTTCGCAGATAGCCAAACAGATGACCGTCAATCAGAACTACGCTGCGGCCGGCGTTTCAACGACGCCTTTATAAACATACGGTAAGGTTTGAATCATGAGTTTGCTCAATATCGGGATGTCGGGGTTGGCCGCGAGTTCGTCCTCTCTGGCTGTGACAGGTAACAACATTGCCAACGTCGACACCGCCGGTTATTCACGCCAGCAGACCGTGCAGAACACCAAGTCCTCGATCCAGTATGGCAACGTGTTCATCGGCACCGGTACGACCCTGGCCGACGTGCGCCGGGTGTACAACTCCTATCTCGAAACGCAGTTGCGTACGGCCACTTCGCTCAACAGCGAAGCCGCTGCCTACGGTGCGCAGGCGACAGCGCTGGACGGTTCGTTGTCCGACACCAACACTGGCCTGACTGGCGTGTTGCAGAAATTCTTCACCTCGATGCAGGGCGTCTCGACGTCGGCGACCGATGACACTTCGCGTCAGTCGGTGCTGACCGGTGCCCAGGCGCTGACCAGTCGCTTCAACGCGCTGGCCAAGCAGATGAACGACCAGAACGCCACGCTCAACGGCAATCTGTCCGACATGGCGTCTCAGGTGAACAAGCTGGCGACTTCGATTGCCACGCTGAACCAGAAGATCGGCGAAATTTCCACCAGCGGCGGCCAGCCGAACGATCTGCTCGACAGCCGTAATGAAGCCGTGCGCCAGCTCTCCGAGCTGACCGGTGCGCAGGTCGTCGAGCGTGGCACCAGCTTCGACATCTACATCGGCAGCGGCCAGCCGCTGGTCATCGGCAACACCACCAACACCCTGAGCACCGTGCCGGTAAAAGGTGACCCGTCGCGCATGGGCATCCAGATGGATCGCGGTTCGAGCACCATCGATATCACCTCGGCAATGACCGGCGGCGAAATCGGTGGCCTGCTGACCTATCGCAAGGAAGTCCTCGATCCTGCGCTCAATGAGCTGGGTCGTGTGGCCTTGGTCGTAGCCGACCAGGTCAACCGCCAGCAAGCCCAGGGCATCGACAAGAACGGTGACTTTGGCGCAGCCATTTTCAACAACATCAACAGTGCCGCGCTGATCAGCCAGCGCAGCATTGCCCAGTCCGGTAACAGTGCAGGCTCGGGCAACCTTGATGTCACCATCACGGACACCGGCAAGCTGACCACAAGCGACTATCAGGTCACGTTTACCAGCGCGACCGACTACACGGTCAAGCGCTCCGACGGCACTGACCTGGGTTCGTTCAGCACCACGACCACACCGCCACCGGTGATCGACGGTTTCACTCTGGCCCTTAACGGCGGTGCGCTGAGCGCCGGCGACACCTTCAAGGTGACCCCGACCCGCAACGCAGCGGCGAGCATTCAGACCGTGCTCACCGACCCGAAAAAAATCGCAGCGGCCGCGCCGTTGACCGGTGTCGCCAGTGCCAATAACTCCGGTACTTACACTCAGCCGACGCTGACCGACACCATCGACATCTACAACCCGACGTCCCAGGCCGAGTTGCAGAATGCGTTGAAATATTCGACGCCGGTCAAACTGGTGTTCGGTGCAACGACCAGCGGTAGTCAGACTTACAACATGGTCGACTCCAAAGGTTTCACGATCGGCTCCGGCGTTATCGTTCCAGGCCAGGCCAACACCCTGAACCTCAAGATCGGCATGGTCGATTCCGCCGGTAATGCGGTGATGGACACCTCCGTCATCCCGAACGTGCAAAAGACCTTCACCGTGCAGACCACTGTGGGTGCGACGCCGAAGTCTGGCGAAACCTTCACCATCAACCTGACCGGCGCGGCGTCTTCGGACAACCGCAACGCCCAGGCGCTGGTCGGCCTGCAAACCAAACAGACAGTGGACACCGGCACCGCAAGCAAGGGCATCAGCCTGACCGACGCCTACAACAAGCTGGTGACCAACGTCGGCACCAAGGCCGCCCAGAGCAAGTCAGACAGCGCCGCCACCACGGTGATCCTGGATCAGGCTCAGGGCGCACGGGATTCGTTGTCTCAGGTTAACCTGGATGAAGAAACCGGCAACCTGGTCAAGTTTCAGCAGTACTACACAGCGTCTTCGCAGATCATCAAGGCTGCGCAGGAAACCTTCGCCACGCTGATCAACAGCCTTTAAGGAGCCGTAATTCATGCGCATTTCCACCGCCCAGTATTACGCGACGCAAGCTGCCCAATATCAGCGCAACTACAGCAAGGCTGTCGCGACCGCGAACGAAGCCAGCAGCCTGCAGCGCATCAACACCGCCGCCGACGATCCGATCGGTGCCGGTCGTTTGCTCAGGCTGGGTCAGCAGGCTGCGATGCTCGATCAGTATCAAGGCAACATCGACACCACCAAGAGTGCGCTGACCGTTCAGGAATCCACACTGAACTCCATCACCACCGCTTTGCAGCGCGCGAAGGAAATCGGTCTGGCCGCCAACAACGGCATCGCCACCGACGCGGACCGCAAGGCCTATGCGGCGGAACTGAGCCAGATCCAGCAGCAGGTGCTGGGCTTGATGAACTCCAAGGACGCCAACGGCAACTACCTGTTCGCCGGTTCGAAGACCGATACCGCGCCGTACTCGCAGAACGCCGACGGCACTTACACCTACAACGGCGACCAGACCCAGATCAACCTGGGCATTGGCGACGGCATGTCGGTCGCGACCAACACCACCGGTTGGGATGCGTTCCAGCAGACCATCAACACCAGCCGCACCCAGACCACAATGACGGCTCCGGCCGTTGATGACGGTCGCGTGGTGCTGACCAACGGTACGGTCGGCACCGCTGCCACCTATAACGCCAAGTTTGCGGCCGGTCAGCCTTACACCGTGGACTTCATCAGCAGCACTCAGCTGAAGATCACCGATGCCCTGGGCAACGACGTGACTGCCGAAGCCAGCCAGAACGGTCTGATCAGCAACAGCAACGGCGCGAACCAGACCGTCAGCTTCCGTGGCGTCGACATGAAGTTGAACATCAACCTCAAGACCGGCGACACCAACCCGGACGCGGTCATTGCCGGCCACAGCTTCCAGCTGTCGGCTTCGCCGGACTCGTTCACCACTTCGCGCAGCCCGGGCAATCCGTCGACTGCGGTCATCACCGGTTCAAGCGTGACCAACCAGGCAGCCTACGACGCGGCCTTTCCGTCGGGCGGCGGCGCAGTCCTGAAGTTCACCAGCGCCACCGCGTTCGACCTGTACGCGGCGCCTGTCACTGCCGACAGCAAGCCGATTTCGTCGGGCACCGTGGCCGGTGGTAACGCTACCGCTGCGGGCGTGACCTTCGCCATCGGCGGCACGCCGGCGGCGGGTGACCAGTTCTCGATCCAGTCCAACAACCACCAGACCCAGAACGTGCTCGACACCCTGGGCCAGATGGTCACGGCGCTGAATACCCCGATCGACGGTGATCCGGTGGCCAAGCAGAAATTCCAGGGTGCCATGGAATCCGGTCTCGGCAACATCGACAGCGCCGCCAACCAGATCGGTAGCGCGGTGACGTCCATCGGTGCCCGCGGTCAGTCGCTGGAAGATCAGAACACGACCAACCAGAGTCTGCAGCTGGCAAACTCCACCACCCAGGGCACGATCCGTGACTCGGATCCGGCCGAAGTGATGACCCGCCTGACCTTGCAGCAGACCATGCTGCAGGCCTCGCAACTGGCGTTCAGCAAAATCTCTCAGTTGGGCCTGTTCAACAAGATCTGATCCTGAACGGGCGCGCAAGCGCCCGTTTGTTCTGACCGCTCTGTATCAATCGTCTTTTTTTGCGGTTTCAAAGGGCTCGCTGTTCCGGGCGGGTTCCCGCCGCTTGCGAGTCCGCCGTGAATTCACTTCCCCTTGTCAGCCTCGTCATCCCTGCCTTCAATCCGCGTTTTTTCGAACGCGCCTTGAACAGCGCCGTGAGCCAGAATTACGGCAATCTCGAAATCATTGTGTGCGATGACAGTCGCGGCAACGAGATCCAGGACATCACAGCGTCAGTGAGCGAGCAGACAGGCGTGGCCGTACGCTACGTGCGCAATCCACGGACACTGGGGCTGGTCGACAATCTCAAGGTCTGTCTTGAGCAGGCGCAGGGCGAATTCATCAAGTTCCTGTGCGATGACGATCTGCTCTATTCGGCTTGCATCGAGCAGCAGGTTCATGAAATGCGGCATGCCGAAGTCAGCCTGGTGGTGGCTCAGCGGCTGCTCTGGGATGCCAACGACATCATTCTTCCGGCGCGTATTGAAAACACTCCGTTGTCGCCAGTCAGTGCACTGCTCAAGGGTGACGATGTCCTGGGCATCTTTGAAAAATTCCCGGTCAACGTTCTCGGTGGATTCAGCAGTGCGCTGATGCGTCGTGCCGACGTTGTCGAGCTTTTGCCGGCGTTGACCGAGGAGGGTGCCTGCTTCGTCGCGACGCTGGATTTTGCCCTGTATGTCTGCCTGCTGCGGCGTGGCAATCTGGCGGTTTCCAACAACGTACTCAGCGCCGAACGTCTCTACCCGGAACGTTTGAGTGCGCAACAACCGATGAAGGATGCGGCAGAAGTCGAGCGCGAATGGATTTCGCAAATGCTCAAGGCACGCAGTGGTGAGTCGGCGCCTGCGCCGGGGTGGGTGCGTTATGTTCCGTTGACCGGTGTCGAACAGTCGCCCCGGGTGTGGCAAGAGTTGCCCCTGAGCCGAACCCTTGGCTCCAAACAGAGCCGTCA
This sequence comes from Pseudomonas koreensis, assembly GCF_025447595.1. GTDB lineage: Bacteria > Pseudomonadota > Gammaproteobacteria > Pseudomonadales > Pseudomonadaceae > Aquipseudomonas > Aquipseudomonas koreensis_H. The sequence continues at coordinate 48,140 of NZ_JAOEJU010000007.1, forward strand.
GGAGTGGGGCGTAGGCGTCAACAGCTTCAGCTTCGGCGAACTCTACGCGCAGTGGCTGGCATGCCGGGTGCTCACCGAGCAGCAACGCAACTGGTTGCCGGAAACGCTTGCCAGCTGGCCGCAGCAGCCACGGATTGTGCCGATCATCATTGACCGGCAGGGCAGTCGCGATGGTCTGGAGCGCACACTGGAGGCGCTTGCTGGCCAGGATTACCCGCCAGAGCTGATCCTGGTGCTGTCCGTTTCGTGTAACGAGGCGACCCTCGACGGGCGCGTGTTCCACATGCCGTTGCAGGATGACGGGCTGGAGCAGATCAACACACTGCTGCCGCAGCTCGAAGGCGCCGACTGGTTCTATCTGTTGCAGCCAGGCGATTGCCTGGTGGCGCCGGCGTTGTTGGTCATGGCTGACCGGATCGCGCACAGCCAGACCCTGACCTGTCTTTACAGTGACGAGGGTAGCCTGCGCACCGGCGAATCGGCGGAGCCTGCGTTCAAGCCGGATTTCAACCTCGACCTCATGCGCAGTTATCCCTACGTCGGGCGCGCCCTGGCGTTCAAGCGCGAGCGCTTTCTGGCACTCGGCGGTTTTGCACCGGCGTTTGCCGAGCTGGCGCCCCATGATGCGCTGTGGCGGATGGTCGAGAGCGACGGCCTGCACGTCGTGGGACACATTGCCGAAGTGCTGCTGGAGTCCAAATTCGATCTTTCCCAATGGCTCACCGAGCCAGGTGTCGTGGAGCAAAGTCCACGAATTCTTGAAGCGCATCTGCATCGGCTGGGGGTTGCCCATGGCATCCGCCATGGCGGCAGCCAGCTGCTGAGCCGCGTGGATTATCACCATGCCCGACGCCCGTTGGTGTCGGTGGTCATTGTCACTCAGGACCAGACTGCTGCCGTGCAGCGCTGTGTTGAAACGCTGCTGGAAAAGACCGCTTATACCGAGTACGAATTGCTGTTGGTCGACAACGGCAGCGAAAGCGCCGAAGCGCGGGCATGGCTCGACGGCATGGCACAACTGGGCAGCGACCGGATCCGCGTGCTGAGCTATCCGCAACAGGGTAATGCTGCCGCCGTGCACAATTTTGCGGTCAGCCAGGCGCGTGGCGAGTACGTGTTGCTGCTCAACGCCTTTGCGGTGATTACCCAGGCCGACTGGCTCGATGAACTGCTCAACCATGCGCAGCGTCCGGAAGTCGGGGTGGTCGGTGCAAAGCTATTCAATCCGGATGGCGGGGTGTTGCACGCTGGCCTGATTCTCGGTTTGAACGGGCCGGTCGGGCTGCCGTTCTATGGTCAGCCCATGCAGTCGGACGGGTACATGTTCCGCTTGCAGGCGGTTCATGACCTGAGCGCTGTCGGCGGCGATTGCCTGATGATTCGCAAATCGGTTTTCGATGCTGCAGGCGGGCTCGACGAGCAAGATCTGAAGCAGTCGTTGAACGTCGTTGACCTGTGCTTGCGAGTTGGCCGAGAAGGCTACCTGGTGGTGATGAATCCCCATGCCGTGCTGGCGGTGGGCGCGCGCCCAAGCGTTGCGGCGACGGCGGAAGACGAAGCGCTGCTCGCCGAGGAGAGGGACACCTTCTACCAGCGCTGGTTGCCGACCATCGCACGCGACCCGGCCTACAACACCAACCTGACGCTACAGGGTGTCGGCGCCACCAACTTCAGCCTCGAGCCTGGATTGCGCACCGGCTGGAGTGCCTTTTCCAGGGCGCAGTTGCCGAATGTGCTGGTAGTGCCGATCAACGCCTCTGCCATCGGGCACTACCGCATGAGTCAGCCGATGATCGAGCTGCAGGCGGCCAACAGAGTCGAGGGGCGCATTTGCTACGGCTTGCCGTCGATCATCGATATCGAGCGTCAGTCGCCTGATGTGATCGTGTTGCAAGGGCGCTATTCGGAACACGCCATCGACGAAATCCCGCCGCTGAAAAAGTATTTCAATGCGCGGCGCATCTTCGAGCTCGATGACTACGTCATCGACGTTCCCCATCGCAATGCGCACATCCGCAACATGCCGAGCAAGCAGGACATGGAGCGTATGGTGCGACGCGCCATTGGTCTGTGTGATCGAGTGGTCGTGTCGACCCAGCCATTGGCTAACGTGCTGTCGGACATGCATCACGACATTCGTGTCGTACCGAACATGCTGTCCAAGGACTTGTGGAGTCACTTGCGCAGTCAGCGCCGTACCTCGAAAAAACCGCGCGTCGGTTGGGGTGGCGGCACCAGTCACCACGGCGATCTGGCCGTCATCGCCGATGTGGTGCGCGAGCTGGCCGACGAAGTCGACTGGGTATTCTTCGGCATGTGCCCGGACGATCTGCTTCCGTACATGCATGAATTCCACGGCGTGATCGATCTGGAGATCTACCCGGCGAAACTGGCCAGCCTGAACCTTGACCTGGCCCTGGCGCCGCTGGAATTCCACGTATTCAACGACTGCAAAAGCAACCTGCGGCTGTTGGAATACGGTGCCTGCGGTTATCCGGTGATCTGCACGGACACCGAAGCGTATCGCGGTTATCTGCCGTGTACCCGGATCAAGACCAACAGCACGGACGAGTGGCTGCAGGCGATCCGCATGCACCTGGCCGACCCGGATGCCAGCTACCGTATGGGTGACGATTTGCGCGAGGTGGTCCTGCGTGACTACGTGCTGCGCGGCGATAACCTGCGGTATTGGGAGTATGGCTGGCTGGCGGACTGAACCGCGCGACAACCGAAAAAAGGCGACCTGAAGGTCGCTTTTTTTTCGGCTGTGAAATGCGTATTTACATTAAATGCCGAAGGATTTGCGCGCGGATTAAAGCTTTGGAATTTTGCTGTCGATATCAACGTATTCCGCGATTTATCAGTGTGCTGTGGCGGGGTTTGATCGCCACGCAAGCAGGGACCGATTCATAACAAGGCAAGGAAGAAGTAATGGCAGTCATAAACGGAACAAACGGCGCGGATACGCTGACCGGTACCAGTGGGGATGACGAAATCAATGGCCTGGCCGGCAATGATCTGATCAAGGGGAGTGCCGGGGCAGACAGGATCGATGGTGGTACCGGGACCGATACGGTGGACTATTCGGCATCGGCTGAAGCGATCAACATCGACATCCGCTCTAATGCTGTCGGCCTTGCGGGCACTGGCGGCGACGCTCAGGGCGACACCCTGTTCGGCATCGAAAAGGTGATCGGCACCGCGTTCAACGACACTTTCAATCTCGATACGGCCACTGCAACGTTCGAAGGCGGAGCGGGGGATGATGTCTACGTCCTCAACGGCAGCGGCGGCACGGTCATCGAACAGGCGGGAGGAGGTAACGATGAAGTGCGCAGCAACTTCGCCCAGATCTACCTGGCCGCCAACGTCGAGCGCCTGACCTACACCGGCACCGCGGCATTCACCGGTTGGGGCAATGCCAGTGACAACGTTATTACCGGTGGTGTCGGTAACGACCTGTTGTATGGGGGCGCGGGCGCCGATCAATTTATCGGTGGCGCCGGCGTCGATACCGTCAGCTACGGCGACAGTACTGTCGGCGTCAGCATCAACCTGAAAACCGGTGTCAACAGCGGCATCGCGGCGGGCGATACCTACACCGGCATTGAGCGAATCCTTGGCTCGAACGGCAACGATACCTTTGTCGCCGACAGTCGGGTGTTTGCCTTTGACGGCGGTGGCGGAGCGGCAGACGTGGTGGATTATTCGACCTCCGCCGAAGCGATCAACATCGACATCCGCTCTAATGCTGTCGGCCTTGCGGGCATTGGCGGCGACGCTCAGGGCGACACCCTGTTCGGCATCGAAAAGGTTATCGGCACCGCGTTCAACGACACCTTCAATCTCGATACGGCCACTGCAACGTTCGAAGGCGGAGCGGGGGATGATGTCTACGTCCTCAACGGCAGCGGCGGCACGGTCATCGAACAGGCGGGAGGCGGTAACGATGAAGTGCGCAGCAACTTCGGCCAGATTTACCTGAGCGCCAACGTCGAGCGACTGACCTATACCGGCAACGCTTCATTCATCGGCTGGGGCAATGCCAGCGACAACATTATTACCGGGGGTGCCGGCAACGACACGTTCTATGGCGGCGCAGGTGCCGATCAATTTATCGGTGGTGCCGGGTTTGACACTGTCAGCTACGGTGACACGACTGTTGGCGTCACCATCAACCTGAAAACCGGCGTCAACTCCGGCATCGCGGCGGGCGATACCTATACCGGCATTGAGCGAATCCTTGGCTCGAACGGCAACGATACCTTCGTCGCCGACAGTCGTGTGTTTGCCTTTGACGGCGGTGGCGGAGCGGCAGACGTGGTGGATTATTCGACGTCCGCCGAAGCGATCAACATCGACATCCGCTCTAATGCTGTCGGCCTTGCGGGCATTGGCGGCGACGCTCAGGGCGACACCCTGTTCGGCATCGAAAAGGTTATCGGCACCGCGTTCAACGACACCTTCAATCTCGATACGGCCACTGCAACGTTCGAAGGCGGAGCGGGGGATGATGTCTACGTCCTCAACGGCAGCGGCGGCACGGTCATCGAACAGGCGGGAGGCGGTAACGATGAAGTGCGCAGCAACTTCGGCCAGATTTACCTGAACGCCAACGTCGAGCGCCTGACCTATACCGGCACCGCGGCATTCACCGGTTGGGGCAATGCCAGCGACAACGTCATTACAGGGGGCATTGGCAATGACACCCTGTATGGCGGCGCAGGTGCCGATCAGTTCATCGGTGGTGCGGGTATCGACACGGTCGGCTACGAAGACAGCCCGCTCGGTGTGGGTGTGACCATCAACCTGAAGACCGGGGTCAATTCCGGAATCGCTGCCGGGGATACCTACAACGGCATCGAAAGAATCCTTGGCTCGAAAGGCAGCGACACCTTTGTCGCCGACAGTCGGGTCATGGCTTTTGACGGTTATAAGGATACCGCCGTCGATACTGTGGATTATTCGACCTCCGCCGAGGCAATCAACGTCGATATCCGTAGTACCGGTCCGGGACGTGCAGGTATCGGCGGCGATGCAGAGGGTGACACCCTGCAGAACATCGACAAGGTGATCGGCACCGCGTTCAACGACACCTTCAATCTCGATACGGCCACTGCAACGTTCGAAGGCGGAGCGGGGGATGATGTCTACGTCCTCAACGGCAGCGGCGGCACGGTCATCGAACAGGCGGGAGGCGGTAACGATGAAGTGCGCAGCAACTTCGGCCAGATTTACCTGAGCGCCAACGTCGAGCGACTGACCTATACCGGCAACGCTTCATTCATCGGCTGGGGCAATGCCAGCGACAACATTATTACCGGGGGTGCCGGCAACGACACGTTCTATGGCGGCGCAGGTGCCGATCAATTTATCGGTGGTGCCGGGTTTGACACTGTCAGCTACGGTGACACGACTGTTGGCGTCACCATCAACCTGAAAACCGGGGTTCACACCGGTATCGCAGCAGGGGATACCTACAGCAGCATTGAGGCTTTGACCGGCACGATAGCCAATGACATTTTTATCGCTGACAGCGCAGCCATGGCCTTTGACGGGGTGGCGGGCATGGACATGGTCAGCTACGAGCAATCCGATAGCGCTGTGACCATCGATTTAAAAACCAAGGTCAATGCGGGTGACGCGGCCGGCGATACCTACACCGGAATCGAGTTTTTCCAGGGCAGCAGCTTCAACGACACCCTGTCCGGAACGGCATTCGGTGACAACTTCATCGGTGGCTCCGGAGCGGACCTGATCGATGGGCGTGAAGGGCATGACACCGCCTGGTACATCAACAGCAAGGCCGCTGTGAACATCAATCTGCAGACCAACGTCAACGAAGGCGCCGATGCTCAAGGTGATGTGCTGCTCAATATCGAGCGAGTGATCGGCAGTCAATTCAACGATACGTTGACCGGAAGTTCGTCCGTCGATTTTCTTGAGGGCAACACGGGGAACGACGTGATTTATGGCGGCGACGGGGCCGACTTCATCTATGGAGGCCTGGTTTCTCTGGCCGGGCCGTTAGCCAGTTCGGCAGCCAATGCAGGGGCTCAGTCCGATACGCTCTATGGCGGCAATGACAACGACACGATTCTCACTGCGGCCAACGACACCGGTAGCCGTGCATATGGAGAAGCGGGCGATGACACCATCACCGTGGTCCATGGCATCGCCGATGGTGGTGAAGGCAATGACACGTTGATAGGTACGGGTCTGGGTTTCTCGCTGTTTGGCGGCGAGGGCAAGGACAGTCTGATATTGCAGTCCATCGGTTCGGCCTTCGGTGGTGAAGGTGACGATATCTACACCATCAACACTTGGGCATTGGTCACCCTCCAGGACGATGGCACCAGCCGTGGCGACAAGATTGTGCTGTCGAACATTCGCGCTTCGGAACTGCAAGTCGACCGCGTCGGCGACGACCTCTATCTGCACCGTTACAGCGTTTCAGCCGGACAGACGCCGGACGAGGGCGTGCGCCTGAAGGACTGGTTTGCCGGTTCCGACACCATAGAGCAGATCCTGACAGCCGATAATCAGACCATCAATCTGCCGGCCAACAGTGATGCGTTCGCGATGTTTGGCTGACCACTGAATCGCACAACTGCAATCGCGCCCTGCGGTTGCAGCTGTTCAGGGGAATGCAATCCGGTCCGCAAGGGCCGGTTTTCAGATTCAACAACACAAGGAAGAGACAAATGGCAATCGTGAATGGAACGAGTGAAGCGGATGTCCTGATTGGCACCCAGGACAATGACGAACTCTATGGAATGGAGTCGGATGATCAACTGTTGGCCAGCGGGGGATCGGACGTACTGGACGGCGGTGAAGGGTTTGATACGGCGACCTATTACGGCATGAGTTCGGGAGTCGGTGTCGAGGTTGGCGCTGGCGCTGTTACGGTCACTGGGGCCGATGGCAAGGTCGACACGCTGGTTTCGGTGGAGAAGGTGGTCGGCAGTTTCTACAACGACACCTTTACCGCTTCCGTGGGTGGCGTGACGCTGGACGGCAGTGTTGGTGATGACGTGTACAACGTCAGCGCCGAAGGCGTGACCCTGATTGAAGAAAACAACGGTGGCTACGACGAACTGCGCACCAGCCTGAACACCATCAAGATGGACCCGTTCATCGAGAAGCTCACCTTTACCGGTACCGGCGATTTCAAAGGTTACGGCAATGCCAGTGACAACGAGATCATCGGCGGCGCGGGTAACGACTGGCTGTGGGGTGGCGCCGGCGCTGATCACTTCGTGGGTGGCGAAGGCTTCGATACTGTCAGCTATTCCGACAGCCTCGAGGGTGTGAGAGTCCTGGACTTCGAGAACTACGACGCATTGACCATCGCCGCTGGCGACACCTTCACCGGCATCGAGGCGATTCAGGGATCGAGTTTCGATGACGTGGTGTATCTGCTCGATAACGCCATGATCGTGGATGGCGCCGATGGCTACGACACCGTGAGCTACCGCCACTCCTGGGATGGCGTCAAGATCGGCATTGGTCAGCACGCAGGTCCGGATGTCACGTTGCTGAACGTCGAGAAAGTCATCGGCACATCGTTCGCTGACCAATTCACCGCCAACGTCGCGGGCGTGACGCTGGAAGGTGGGATGGGCGACGATGTGTACACCATCAACAGCACCGGTGTAAGCATCGTCGAGACAGACTTCTTTGGTGGCATCGACCATGTGTACACCAGCCTGTCGTCGCTGCACATGGACCCCTTCATTGAAAAAATGACGTATACCGGCACCGCAGACTTCACGGGCTACGGCAATGACGGGGACAACGTCATCGTTTCGGGCGCCGGCAATGACGTCCTGTTCGGCGGCGCGGGTGCCGATCGCTTCGAAGGCGGAGCGGGTGTCGACACCGTCAGCTACGAAGACAGCACTGAGGGGTTGAGCGTCTCCCTCGGCTGGGGCCCGCAGAGCGGTATCGCCCTCTACGACATGTACATCGACATCGAAAACCTGCGTGGCAGCCATTTCAATGATGTGCTGCAAGGTGATTGGGGCGACAACATTCTGGAAGGCGGGGCTGGCGACGATTTCATTCAGGGTGGCGGGGGGGCGGACATTCTTTATGGTGGCCTGGCATCCGGTCTGGATGGCGAGGCACCGCAGAACGATACGCTGATTGGTGGCGATGGCGATGACACCTATGTGGTGAATGCCCCCGGCCTGGTAGCCATTCAGGATTTGGCCAGCAGCTTCAACGACACCCTGATCATGAACACCATTGCCAACCTCAGTCAGTTGAGCGTCACGCGGGTCGGCGACGATGCCTACCTGCACGGCGCCAATGACGGCAGCAGTGGTGTTCCGGCCAATGGCGTGAAACTGGTGGACTGGTATGTGGGTGGTTACAACAACATCGAGCATCTGCAGACCGCTGACGGCCAGGTCTACGAACTGCCGGCCACGATCGATGGATTCGCGATGTTTGGCTGATCTGTCCGATTCATTGAAGTAGCTTGATGAGAGGGATGATTCCGGCAACGGACTCGTCCCTTTTTCATGCCCGAATTTCCTGCCGACGCGGGGCTGGCGGAGCTGGCGCGTTTCCTGCAAGTCCCCCTCAAATCGCCATAAAACGAGCGCTCGCGGTCATTCACCTGCGCCCGGACTGGCAAGGTTCAGCCGCAAAGGCCTGCAACAGCGAGGCCGAGCCCTGTGACGTAGAAGAGGGGAGACGATGAAGGCAGTTATTTTGGCGGGTGGCCTCGGCACGCGCATCAGTGAAGAGTCGCACCTCAAGCCCAAGCCGATGATCGAGATCGGCGGCAAGCCAATTCTCTGGCACATCATGAAGCAGTATTCCGCCCACGGAATCCACGACTTCGTGATCTGCCTTGGCTACAAGGGCTACGCGATCAAGGACTTCTTCGCCAACTACTTCCTGCACACCTCCGACGTCACGTTCGACATGCGCAACAACCGCATGGACGTGCACCAGAACTACAGCGAGCCGTGGAGCGTCACCCTGATCGACACCGGCGAGGAAACCATGACCGGTGGCCGTCTGCTGCGTGCCGGCCGTTACCTCAAGGATGAAGAGGCGTTCTGCTTCACCTACGGCGACGGCGTTTCCGACATCAACATTGCTCAGCTGGTCGACTATCACAAGAACCACGGCCGTCTGGCGACCGTCACCGCCGTGCAGCCGCCGGGCCGCTACGGCGCCCTTGAGCGGCATGGTGATCAGGTGCTCGGTTTCACCGAAAAACCGCGCGGCGACGGTGGCTGGATCAATGGCGGCTTCTTCGTGCTGTCGCCAAAAGTGCTGTCTTATATCGCCGGCGACGAAACCACCTGGGAAGCCGAGCCGCTGGCTCAGTTGGCCCAGGACGAACAACTCAAAGCCTTCGAACACGAAGGCTTCTGGCATCCGATGGATACCCTGCGCGACAAGAACCATCTCGAAGCACTGTGGCAGAGCGGGGAGGCCCCATGGAAGCAATGGGCCTGAGTCCTGAGTTCTGGCGCGGCAAGCGGGTTCTGATTACCGGTCACACCGGTTTCAAGGGCAGCTGGCTGACCCTGTGGCTGCAAAGCCTCGGCGCGCAAGTCAGCGGTTTTTCCCTCGATCCCTCGACCGAGCCGAGCCTGTTCGAACTGGCGCGCGTGCACGAAGGCATCAACGATCAGCGCGGCGATCTGCGTGATCTTGGCGCCTTGCTCGAAATCATCGCCGACACCGAGCCCGAGATCGTCCTGCACCTGGCAGCCCAGCCGCTGGTGCGCGAAGGCTATCGCGATCCGCTCGGCACCTATTCCAGCAACGTCATGGGCACCCTCAACCTGCTCGAAGCGATTCGTCAGGTCGGTTGCGTGCGGGCCTGCGTGCTGGTGACCACCGACAAGGTCTACGCCAACAAGGAATGGCTGTGGCCATACCGCGAGGACGAAGCCCTCGGTGGCCACGATCCTTACAGCAGCAGCAAAGCGTGCTGCGAGTTGCTGGCGCAGTCTTACGCGGCGTCGTTCTTCCCGGCCGACAAGTACGCCGAGCACGGTCTGGCCCTGGCCACTGCGCGCGCTGGCAACGTGTTGGGCGGTGGTGATTTCGCCCCAGAACGGCTGATTCCCGACGTGCTCAAGGCATGGACGGCCGACGAGCCGGTGACCCTGCGTTACCCGCAAGCCGTGCGCCCGTGGCAGCACGCGCTGGAGCCTCTGGCCGGCTACCTGCAACTGGCCGCCGGGCTCTATGAGGATGGCCCGGAATACGCCGGCGCGTGGAACTTCGGCCCGGGTGAAGCGGACATGTGCAGCGTCGGTGAAGTGGTCGAACTGCTCTCCAATCGCTGGCCTCAGGCCCGTGGCCTGCGCCTCGAAAAGAGTGACTTGCACGAAGCCGGCCTGCTGCGCCTCGATAGCAGCCGTGCCCGCCAAGTGTTGGGCTGGCAACCGCGCTGGTCGTTGCAGCAATGCCTGACCCAGACCCTCGACTGGCACTTGGCGTGGCAGAACGGCGATGACATGCGCACCGTGACCCTCGGCCAGCTGAACCTGTACCGGGGCGCGCTGTGAGCGAGTTTTCCTTGAAACCGTTGCCGCTGGCCGGGTTGTTCAGCGTTCAGCACAAACGCTTCGAAGATCAGCGCGGGCACTTCGCCCGGCTGTTCTGTGAAGGCAGCCTGAAGGCGTTCGGCAGTGAATTTCACATCCGCCAGATCAATCATTCCTGCACCCGTGAAAAGGGCAGCGTGCGCGGTCTGCATTATCAGAACGCCAACGCGCCGGAAGCCAAGTTGATCACCTGCCTGCGCGGTGAAGTGTGGGACGTGGCGGTGGACCTGCGCCCGGACTCGCAAACCTTCCTGCACTGGCATGCCGAGCACCTGAAGGCCGGCGACGGTCGCAGCCTGCTGATTCCGGCCGGCTTCGCCCACGGTTTCCAGACCCTCACCGAAGACGCCGAACTGCTTTACCTGCACAGCGCCGATTACGCGCCGGAGCACGAGGGCGGTCTGTCGGTGAACGATCCACGGCTGGCGATTGCCTGGCCGTTGCCTGTCAATAATTTGTCAGCGCGTGATTCCAGCCATCCCGCGCTCGATCAACACTTTGCTGGAGTGCGTCTATGAACTGCCGTGGGTGCGCCGCACCGCTGAGCCTGCCGCTGATCGACCTCGGCACCTCGCCACCGTCCAACGCCTACGTGCACGCCGATCGGCTGGAGCAGGCCGAACAATGGGTGCCGCTGAAGGTCGCCGTGTGCCAGCAGTGCTGGCTGGTCCAGACCGAGGATTACACCAGCGCCGACAGCCTGTTCGACGCCGAGTACGCCTATTTCAGCTCGTTCTCCAGCACCTGGCTGGCCCACGCCGAGCGCTATGTGGCGGAGATGGTCGAGCGCTTCGGCCTGACCGCCGACAGCCGCGTGGTGGAAGTCGCGGCCAACGACGGCTACCTGCTGCAATACGTGGCCGGTCGCGGCATCCCGTGCCTGGGCGTCGAGCCGACCCGTAGCACCGCGCAGGCAGCACGGGAAAAAGGCCTGGAAATCCGTGAACTGTTCTTCGGTCGCGACACCGCCGCGCAGCTGAAAAGCGAAGGCTGGGCCGCCGACCTGATGGCCGCCAACAACGTGCTCGCTCATGTGCCGGACATCAATGACTTCCTCGGCGGTTTCGCCGCGCTGCTCAAACCGACCGGCGTCGCCACCTTCGAATTCCCGCAACTGCTGACGCTGATGGCCGGCGCGCAGTTCGACACGCTGTATCACGAACACTATTCCTACCTGTCGTTGACCGCCGTACAAACGCTGTGCGAACGCAACGGCCTGGAAGTGTTCGATGTCAGCCAGCTGACCACCCATGGCGGATCGCTGCGGGTGTTTGTGCAACGCAAGGACGGCGAACGCCGCGCCGTGCAGCCAGCGGTGCAACAGCAGTTGCAGGCCGAACTCGACGCCGGGGTGAAAACCCCCGAGTACTACGCCACGCTGGCGCCAGTCGCCGAACGCATCAAGCATGACCTGCTGCGCTTCCTGTTGCAGGCCAAGGCCGACGGCAAACGTGTGGTGGGTTATGGCGCTGCTGCCAAAGGCAATACCTTGCTCAACTACGCCGGGGTCAAACCGGATTTGCTGGCCTGGGTCGCCGATGCCAACCCGCACAAGCAGGGCAAGTATTTGCCGGGCAGCCGCATCCCGATCGTCGCGCCGGCGCAGATCGACATCGAGAAGCCGGATTACGTGCTGGTGCTGCCGTGGAACCTGCTGCATGAAGTCAGTCAGCAACTGGCTCAGGTGCGTCAATGGGACGGTCGCTTCGTGATTGCCGTGCCTGAGTTGAGCGTGCTGTGAAGGTGCTGGTCACCGGGGCCACGGGCTTCGTCGGTCGGCATCTGGTCGCAGCGTTGCTGGCCCGTGGCTGCACGGTGCGGGCGGTCGCACGCGACGCGCAGAAAGCCGCAGACATGCCGTGGATCAATGACGTCGAGTTCGTGAGCGCGGATATTCACGCGGCGGATCTGAACGTCGCGGCGCTGACCGAGGGCGTCGATGCACTCGCGCACCTGGCCTGGCCGGGGTTGCCGAACTATCGGGCGCTGTTTCATTTCGAGCACAACCTGATGGCCGACTACCGCTTCATCAAAGGCGCGGTAGAGGCGGGTGTGAAGCAGGTGCTGGTGACCGGCACCTGTTTCGAGTACGGCATGCAGAGCGGCCCGTTGAGCGAGCAGAACGACGCTCAGCCGGCCAATCCCTACGGTCTGGCCAAGCACACTCTGCACCTGTTTCTGCAAAATCTGCAGCAGGAGCATTCGTTCACCCTGCAATGGGCACGGCTGTTCTATCTGCACGGTGAAGGGCAGAACCCCAACAGTCTGTTGGCGGCGCTGGACCGGGCCATCGATGCCGGCGATGCGACGTTCAACATGTCTGCGGGTGAGCAGCTACGCGATTTTCTGCCGATTGAAGCTGCCGCCGCTCATCTCGCCGCGATCCTGCACAAACGCGATTTCGACGGCACGATCAACTGCGCCAGCGGCCAGCCGGTTTCGGTGCGGGCGCTGGTCGAACAGCGCGTGCGTGAGCGCGGCGCGACCATCGGCCTGAACCTCGGCCATTACCCGTATCCGACCCACGAACCGCTGGCGTTCTGGGCGGTGACCGAGCGCTTGCAACAGTTATTGGGAGAGCCGCAATGAGGCACGAGTTGTATCGGGTCACCGACCTGCCGGTGCTGCAGAACCGCACCTTTGCCGATTCCGAATCGGCGAAGGCGTCGGCCAGCGCCGACATGTTGCTGGTGCAGGATGAGCGCAGCGGGCTGATCTTCAATGCGGCGTTCGATGCCGACAAGCTCAGCTACGACGCCGACTACCAGAACGAACAGGCGCATTCCGGCCAGTTCCAGAAGCACCTGAGCGATGTCGAAGGCATCATTGCCCGGCACTTCAAGGGTCAGGAACTGATCGAAGTCGGCTGCGGCAAAGGCTATTTCCTGGAGCTGGTCAAAGGTCTGGGCTACCGCATCACCGGCATCGACCCGGCCTACGAAGGCGAGAACGCCGACGTGATCAAGGCCCCGTTCACCCGAGGTCTGGGCCTTGAGGCGGACGCCATCGTGCTGCGTCATGTGCTGGAACACATTCAGGATCCGCTGAGCTTTCTGGCGGTGATCGCCGAAGCCAATCAGGGCGGCGGGCAGATCTACATCGAAGTGCCGTGCTTCGACTGGATCCTCGAACACCGCGCCTGGTTCGACCTGTTCTACGAGCACGTCAATTATTTCCGCCTCGATGACCTGCGCCGGATGTTCGGCACCGTGCACGAGGCCGGTCACCTGTTCGGTGGCCAGTACCTGTACATCGTCGCTGACCTCGCCACGTTGCGCCTGACGCCGGAGCAACCGGTGCCACGCCTGGCCTTGCCGGACGATTTCACCGCCAGCCTCGAGCGCGCGGTGCAGATCATCCAGGGCGCACCCGAGCAGGGTTCGGCGATCTGGGGCGCCTCGTCCAAAGGCGTGATCTATTCGCTGTTCCTGCAACGCGCCGGTGTGGCGGTGGATCGCGTGGTCGATATCAACCCGGCCAAACAGGGGCGTTACCTGCCCCTGAGCGGCGCCCGGGTGTCCTCGCCGCAAGAGGCGATGGACGCCTTGCCCGAGGGCGCCAACCTGTTTGTGATGAATTCCAATTACCTCGAAGAGATCAAGCGGATGACCGGTGGACGTTACGTCTATCACGCCGTCGACAGCGCTTCGTTCCAGTGACCCTTGAGATTTTGAAAATGACCGATAACAGCATCAACAAAGCTTTTGAAGCCGAATGCCGCGAGCAGATCGCCCAGCAGGGTGACGACCAGAAACTGACGGGCCTGGCCCGCGATTTCTTCAACGAATCGGCCAAACACAAATACAGCTACCACTTCTCGTGGATGGGCCGTCCGATCATCCAGCTGCCGCAAGACATGATGGCCATGCAGGAAATCATCTGGCAGGTGAAGCCGGATCTGGTCATCGAGTGCGGCATCGCCCACGGCGGTTCGATCATCTACTACGCCTCCCTGCTGGAACTGCAAGGTCACGGCGAAGTGCTGGGTATCGACCTCGACATTCGCCCACACAACCGTGAAGCCATCGAAAGTCACCCGATGAGCAAGCGCATCAAGATGATCGAAGGTTCTAGCATCGACCCGGCCATCGCGGCCCAGGTGCGCGCGGCTGCCGAAGGCAAGAAAGTCATTCTGGTGCTCGACTCCAACCACACTCACGACCACGTGCTCGAAGAGCTGCGCCTCTATGCGCCACTGGTTTCGGTCGACAGCTACTGCGTGGTGATGGACACCGTGGTTGAAGACATGCCGGCCGATTTCTTCCCGGATCGTCCATGGGGCCCGGGCGACAACCCGAAGACCGCCGTGTGGAAATACCTGGAAGAGAACAAGGATTTCGAGATCGATGTTCAGTTGCAGAACAAGCTGCTGATCACCGTGGCGCCGGACGGCTATCTGCGTCGCGTTCGTTAATTCGCAACATCACCAAAGCGTTATCTCGGCGAGTCGCCGGTTGTGGAGAGAAGTTATGCAAGGCAAGTACAGTTCTGAATTGACGCTACCGCTCAACGAGCTGTTGACCGTGGTGCTGATTACGCACAATCGTCCGGCGTTCCTGCGTCGGGCGGTGAAGTATTACAGCAGCTTGCCCTGCAAAATCATGGTGCTGGACTCCACGGTCGAGCGGCCCGAGGGGGATTTTTCCGCCGTTGATTATCACCACGTGCCGCAGTTTGCCTACTGGGGCATGCAGGCCAAGCTGGCTTATGGTGTCGAGCGACTGACAACGCCGTACATGGTGCTGGCAGCCGATGACGACTTCATCCTGCACGATTCGCTGGCCGAGTCCGTGAGCTTCCTGCACGCGAACCAGGACTATGGCATGTGCCACGGCTATTGCCTGATGTACCTGACGCTGACCAACGGCGTGAACTACTACCGTCGGGACAAGAAGGTCCAGGAAGACTACGCGTCGGAGCGGGCTCAGGATCGGGTTATCGATTACATGAGTCAGTACATCCCGCCGTTCTATGCGGTGACGCGTACCGACCTGATGAAAACCTGGCACTCGGCATTGCCGGCCGGCACCAATTTTCAATGGCAGGAAATCGGCCACGTGTATTTCCTGCTGGCCAGTGCCAAGGCACGGATTCTACCGATTCCCTACGTGGTCCGCGAAATCAACTACGGCGTCTCCGAGCACAATACCGATGTGTTTCATTCGTTGACCTACGTCGATACCAAATCGGTTGCCGAGCGAGAGGCCTTTGCCGAGTTCCTCACCTCGTTGCCTTGTGCTATCGAAGGGCTCGACGCCGCACAGGCCAAAGCGTTTGCCCTGAAAAGTTTCGATGCGATGGCCGAGAGCCTGCGCAGCGGTCGTGCACTGACCGCGGAACTGATTTTCGAATCGGTCTGGAGTCAGGAAAAGAAGGTGCCGGATCGTCGTTTCGGGCCGCTGCAGTACGTCGAAATGCCGTTCTACAACCAGGCGTTCTTCGACCGTCTGGAACAGTTCGAATTCATGCTCCACGCCATGCCGGCCGGTCGCATCCAGCTGGAAGGGCTGGAGGGCGTATGGACGCGTCAGGCGCACTTGCTGCAGGCGCGCAATAACGATACGGCAGAAAGCGTGACTGACCGGTTGTGGCAGGCGCACGACCTCAGTGCGTTCAACCAGACGGTCGTCAAACGCCTGTCGAAGCAATTGCAGGCGTCGGATGAGGACGAAGCGGCGCATGCCTTGAACGACTGGATCGCTCGCCTCGAGGCGTTTGCGGACGATGACCAGCAGGCCATGTTCGACAAAACGAAGTCCGGTCGCCTGCTCAAGTGGCTGGCTGCCCGCGAGCCCTCCGCCGACCAATTGCAGGCGATTGCCCGTCATCTGGCGGTCAACGGCGGTGGCCCGCAGTTCGGTATTTTCCTGCTGGACCTGGATAACGACATCGACAAGTTGCAGGTCTCGCTCGACAGCCTGCTTGAGGGCCACTGCAAAGCGTTCCGGATTGTGGTGCTCACCACCGGTGAAGCACCGAGCGCTACCACCGCGCAGAACACCCTGCACTTTGTCCGCGTGACCCAGAGCAACTTTGTCGACAAGCTCAATCAGAGTGCCCAGCAGTCGCCTTGCGACTGGCTGCTGCTGGCACAGGCCGGCGATCAGTTCACCGCCAGTGGCTTGTTGCGCGCCAGCCTGGAACTGATGGACGCGGGCCAGATTCGTGCAGTCGCCACTGACGAGATCCAGCGCCAGGAGAGCGGCGCGCTGGTTGACGTGTTCCGCCCTGGTATCAATCTTGATCTGCTGCAAAGCGTGCCGTCGCTGATGGCGCGTCACTGGCTGGTCCGTCGCGACGTCCTGCTGGATGCGGGTGGCTATCAGGCCGACTTCAACAAGGCGCTGGAACTGGACTTGCTGCTGCGCATCATCGAGCAGGGTGGTCTGGACGGTCTGGCACACCTTGACGAACCCCTGCTGATCACTCAGGCAGTGGCACCGGAAGAGAATGCCCACGAGCGTCAGGCCCTGCTGCGCCATCTGGGTAATCGTGGCTACAAGGCCAAGGTCAACTCGACCCTGCCGGGTACCTGGCAGATTGATTATCGTCATGCCGAGCAGCCGCTGGTGTCGATCATTGTGCCGGTCATCGATGATGTACGTGCGTTGCAGCGCTGCCTGGAAAGCGTGGTGCTCAAGACCCGCTACAGCCGCTTTGAGGTACTGGTGGCGGCCAATCCAAATACGTCGGCCGAGGTCAACGATTGGCTGGGTTCCCTGCAGCACGCCAAGGTGCGTGTGCTGCGTGCCGATCAGCCGTTGTGTGACGCGGCGCTGTGCAACGCGGCCAGCGAGCAGGCGCAAGGTGACTATCTGGTGCTGTTGGCGGCGGACAGTGAGGTGGTCAATCCGAACTGGATCGACTTGCTGCTCAACCACGCCCTGCGGCCGGAAGTGGGCATCGTCGGTGGCAAACTGGTAAGCCGCGACGGCAAGGTTTCTCAGGCCGGCTTGATCCTCGGCCTCAACGATGGCGTCGGTTCGCCCTTCATTGGCGAGAAGCACAGCGCCGGGGGCTACATGCAGCGCCTGGCTGTCGAGCAGAATTACTCGGCCGTGTCCAAGGTCTGCCTGATGATCGGCAAGGAGTTGTTCAATGCGCTGGGCGGTCTCGATGAAGTGACGTTCGCCGACGGCTTCAGCGATATCGACCTGTGCCTTAAGGCGGGTCAGGCCGGCTATCTCAATGTGTGGACGCCTCTGGTGCAGGTGCTGCATACCGGCGAGTTGCCGCAGGCACCGCAAGCCTTGGCGGCATTGCGCGAAAAATGGAGCACGGCTTTCGCGCAGGATCCGGCCTACAACGCCAATCTGGCGTTGACCGGCAAAGGTTTCACGCTGGGCGAAAATACTTCGATCAACTGGGCACAGTTGCTCGCTTGAGCCTGCCGGGCAGGGAACAGGAATCAGAACATGTTCAACGGTAAATCGATTTTCATCTCCGGTGGCACTGGCTCGTTCGGGCGCAAGTTCATCGCGCGCCTGCTCGAGCAATACCAGCCCAAGCGCGTGGTGGTGTTCTCCCGGGATGAGCTCAAGCAATACGAAATGCAGCAGACGTTCAATGCGCCGTGCATGCGTTACTTCCTCGGTGACGTGCGCGACGCCGATCGTCTGCGCCAGGCCATGCGCGGTATCGATTACGTGGTGCATGCCGCGGCGTTGAAGCAGGTGCCGGCGGCGGAATACAACCCGACCGAATGCATCCGCACCAACGTCAACGGCGCGGAGAACATCATCGCCGCCGCCATCGACAACGGCGTGAAGAAAGTCGTCGCGCTGTCCACCGACAAGGCCGCGAGCCCGATCAACCTGTATGGCGCCACCAAGTTGCTGTCGGACAAGTTGTTCGTTGCGGCCAACAACATCGCCGGCGAACAGCAGACGCGTTTCGCCGTGGTGCGCTACGGCAACGTCGCCGGTTCGCGCGGCTCGGTGGTGCCCTTTTTCAGCAAGCTGATCGCCGATGGCGCGACAGAACTGCCGATTACCGACGAGCGCATGACCCGCTTCTGGATCACCCTCGATCACGGCGTGCAATTTGTGCTCGACAGTTTTGCGCGGATGCACGGCGGCGAAGTGTTCGTGCCGAAGATTCCGTCGATCCGCGTGGTGGATCTGGCGCGCGGCATGGCCGAGCACCTGCCGCACAAGAACGTCGGCATCCGTCCGGGCGAGAAACTGCACGAGCTGATGGTGCCGCTGGACGATGCGCGGATGACCCTGGAGTTCGCCGATCACTACACCATCCAGCCGTCGATTCGTTTCACCAGCGTCGACGTGGATTTTGCCGAGGACAAACTCGGTGAGCGTGGCGTGCCGGTCAGCGAAGATTTCGAATACCGCTCCGACACCAACCCGCATTTCCTTTCGGTGGGGCAGATCGCCGATCTGCACGCGAAGCTGTCGGTATGATTCCCTACGGTCGGCAAAGCCTCGACCAGGCGGACATCGACGCGGTCGTCGAGGTGTTGCAGTCCGACTGGTTGACTCAGGGCCCGACCATCGAACGCTTCGAGCAGGCGATGGCCGAGCGTTGTCAGGCCGACTTCGCCGTGGCGGTGTGCAACGCCACGGCGGCGCTGCACATTGCCTGTCTGGCGGCGGGGCTGGGAGCCGGCGACCGCTTGTGGACCACGCCGAACACCTTTCTCGCGTCGGCCAACTGCGGCCGTTATTGCGGTGCCGACGTTGATTTCGTCGACATCGATCCGCTGACCTGGAACCTCGATGCCGAGGTTCTGGCGAGCAAACTTGATGCTGCCGAACGCGACGGCACGCTGCCCAAAGTGCTGGTGGCGGTGGCGTTCTCCGGGCAAAGCTGCGACATGCGGCGAATTGCCGAACTGGCCGCGCGCTACAACTTCACGGTGATCGAAGACGCTTCCCACGCGGTCGGCGCAAGCTATGCCGGGCGTCCGGTGGGCTGCGGTGAATTTGCCGCGATGACCGTGTTCAGCTTCCACCCGGTCAAGATCATCACCAGCGGCGAAGGCGGCATGGTGCTGACCAATCGCCCGGAACTGGCCGAGCGTCTGCAACGCCTGCGCAGCCACGGCATGACCCGCGATCCGCAGCAGATGACCGAACCCAGCCACGGCCCGTGGTACTACCAGCAGGTCGAGCTGGGGTTCAATTACCGGATCACCGATCTGCAAGCTGCGCTGGGTCTGTCGCAACTGAGCAAACTGGACGAGTTCATCGCCCGTCGTCGGGAGCTGGCTGCGCGTTACGACCGCTTGCTGGCGTACTTGCCGGTGACTGTGCCGAGCCTCCAGCCGGACGCCGAATCGGCCTGGCATCTTTACGTGGTGCGTTTGCAGACGGATCGCATCCGCCTCAGCCATCGTCAGGTGTTCGAAGGCTTGCGTGCCGCCGGCATCGGCGTGAACCTGCACTACATTCCAGTGCATTTGCAGCCGTACTATCGTGACCTGGGTTTCGCCGAGGGTGACTTCCCCGAAGCCGAGCGTTATTACGCCGAAGCGATCAGCCTGCCGCTGTTCCCGTTGCTGAGCGATCAGCAGCAGGACTACGTGGTCGAGCAATTGCGTCGGTTGACTGAATGAGTGCCGCTGCGGCGGTGGATGGAAACGGTAATGCGTGATCTGAGCGAGCAGGAACAATTCTGGCAGGGCGAATTCGGCAACCAGTACGTTGACCGCAACGTCGGCCAGCCACTGGTGGCGGCCAATCTGGCATTGTTCGCCAAGGCGCTGACCCGGGCCGGGCGAATCGACAGCCTGCTGGAGCTGGGCACCAACGCCGGCAACAACTTGCAGGCGCTGCGTCAGCTGCTGCCGCGCTGCGAGCTGTTCGGGGTCGAAATCAATGCCAGTGCCTGCGCCCAGGCGCGTGCGCTGGAGATTGCGAACATCTGGCACGGTTCGCTGTTCGACTTTCCCCGTGAGCGCCAATACGACCTGACCCTGAGCAAAGGCGTGCTGATCCATCTGGCGCCGGAGCTGTTGGCGACGGCGTATGCGCAGTTGTATGAGTTGAGCTCGCGCTACATCCTGATCGCCGAGTACTACAATCCCTCGCCGGTGGAAGTGTCCTATCGCGGCAACAGCGGCAAGCTGTTCAAGCGCGATTTCGCCGGGGAAATGCTCGATCGCTATCCTGATCTGCAACTGCTGGACTACGGCTTCGGTTATCACCGCGATCCGCAATTTCCGGTGGACGACATCACCTGGTTCCTGCTGGAAAAACGTCCTTGAACAACGTCGCAATCATCCCGGCCCGCGGGGGCAGCAAACGCATCCCGCGCAAGAACCTCAAGCCGTTCGACGGCGTGCCGATGATTGTCCGTTCGATTCGCACGGCCCTCGATTCGGGGTTGTTCGAGCAAGTGGTGGTCAGCACCGACGACGAAGAGATCGCGGACGTGGCGCGGGCCAGCGGTGCTCACGTGCCTTTCATGCGTCCGGCGGAACTGGCCGATGATTTCACCGGTACTGCGGCGGTGATCGTGCATGCCTTGGAGCAACTGCCGGCCTTCGACTACGCCTGCTGTGTGTACGCCACGGCGCCGTTGTTGCAGGCGCGGTTTCTGCGACAGGGCCTGGAGTTGCTGGCGCAGCATCCGGACAAATCGTTTGCTTTTTCAGTGACCGATTTCGGCTTTCCGGTGCAGCGCGCCTTGACCCTGGACGGGCAGGGCGCGCTGACGGCGTTGTACCCCGAATTTCGCGATACCCGATCCCAGGATCTGCCGGTCGCCTTTCAGGATGCCGGGCAGTTTTACTGGGGGCGCAGCGAGGCCTGGTTGCGTGGCGAGATTCTGTATTCGCCGACCAGTCTGCCGGTGATCCTGCCCCGGCATCTGGTGCAAGACATCGATACCGTCGAAGACTGGAAGCGCGCCGAATACCTTTACGCCGCCCTCAAGGCTGGTGGAGAGCTGCAATGAGAGTGCTGATCCGCGCCGACGCCTCGCCGACCATCGGCAGCGGCCATATCGCCCGTTGCCTGACACTGGCGCGGGTGCTGCGCACGCAGGGCAGTCATGTCGCGTTTGCCTGTCGCCGTTTGCCGGGGCATCGGCTCGATGCGTTGCAGAGCGAAGGCTTCGAGACCTTCGCGTTGCCGGATCGCTATGCCGGTGAAGACCCGGAGCAGGCTATTGAATCGATGCTGCCGTGGCACGCGGATATCGAGGCACTGGCGGCGCAATTGGAAGGGCAGCCTGAGTTTGACTGGGTCATCGTCGACCATTACGGCCTCGACCATCACTGGCAGACCGCTGCCCGTCGCTTCGCACCACGGATTGCCGCCGTCGACGATCTGGCGACCCGGCGCTACAGCGTGGATCTGCTGCTCAATCAGAATCTGTCGGGCCTCAGCGAAAACTATCAGCCGCTGCTGCCGGCCGGTTGCCGAACGCTGCTCGGTCCGCGCTTCGCCATGTTGCGCGAAGAGTTCAGTGGCCCGGCCATCGAGATCAAACCGGTGGCGCGCCGGGTGCTGGTGAATTTCGGCGGCTTCGATGCGGCGCGCCAGACCCATCACGCGATGCTGGCGCTGGCGGATTTTTCCGGGCTTGAAGTGGATTTTGTCGCCGGTGCCGACAACCCGGCCTGGGCAGAGATGCAGGCGCTGGCCGAAACGCGGCCGCACTGGCGGCTGCACAGTTTTGTCAGCGATTTTCATCGGCGCATGACCGAGGCCGACCTGTTTATCGGTGCCGGCGGCGGCACCAGTTGGGAACGCGCGGCGCTGGGCCTGCCGACGATCTGCATCGCGGTGTCGAACAACCAGCAGGCCAACGGCGAAGTGATGGCGGCGGCCGGCGCGCATGTGTTCATGGGTGCGCGGGAGCAGATCAGCGTCGAACAACTGCGCGATGCCGTCGGCTTTGTCGTGGGCAACTTTTATCTGCGCCATAGCCTGGCCGAGCGTTCGCGGCAACTGGTCGACGGGCGCGGTGCGCTGCGGGTAGCGGCGGCACTGGCCGGTGCGGTGCTCAAGTTGCGTCTGGCGACGCCGGATGACGCACAGTTGCTGTTCGATGGACGCAATGCCGAGGCTGTGCGCCGCTGGTCGCTGGACAGCGGGGCGATCGATTGGACGCAGCACGTGAACTGGCTGGACGCGAGCCTGCGCAATCCTCAGCGATTGCTGCTGGTAGCCGAGGCGGATGACGGCCCGGTCGGTGTCCTGCGCTACGATCTGCGCGGCTTTGAGGCAGAGGTTTCGCTGTATCTGCTCGAGGGGCGTTTCGGTCTGGGTTGGGGCAGGGCGCTGCTGGCGCAGGGTGAGGCTTTTGTATCCGCGCACTGGCCGCAGATGACCGCCATCACCGCCCAGGTGTTGCCGGCCAATCGGCCCTCGATGAATGTTTTTTGTGACGCCGGGTTCACCCAGAGTGCCTGCGCGTTCAGCAAGGTTTTGAAGGAATCCCGTCTATGAGCAGTTTCAAGATCGGCAACCGCCAGATCGGTGCCGATGCGCCGCCGTTCATCATCGCTGAAATGAGCGGCAACCATAACCAGTCGCTGGACGTCGCCTTGCAGATTGTCGAAGCGGCGGCAAAGGCCGGGGCGCACGCCTTGAAGCTGCAAACCTACACCGCCGAAACCATGACCCTGGATCTGGCTGAAGGCGAATTCTTCATCAAGGATCCGAACAGTCTGTGGGCGGGCACCTCGCTCTACGACCTGTATGAAAAGGCCCATACGCCTTGGGAATGGCATGCGCCGATCTTCGCCCGTGCCAAGGAACTGGGCATGCTCGCGTTTTCGACGCCGTTCGACGACAGCGCCGTGGACTTCCTTGAAAGCCTCGACGTGCCGGCGTACAAGATCGCCAGTTTCGAGAACACCGATCTGCCGCTGATTCGCCGCGTGGCCGCGACCGGCAAGCCGCTGATCATTTCCACCGGCATGGCCAGCATCGCCGAACTCGACGAAACCGTGCGCGCTGCCCGCGAGGCCGGGTGCAAGGATCTGGTGCTGCTCAAATGCACCAGCACCTACCCGGCGACCCCGATCAATAGCAACGTGCGCACGATCCCGCATCTGCGTGAGCTGTTTGGCTGTGAGGTTGGTCTGTCCGATCATTCGATGGGCGTTGGCGTATCGGTGGCGGCGGTGGCGTTGGGCGCGACCGTGGTGGAAAAACACTTCACCCTCGACCGCTCAGCGGGTGGGGTGGATGCCAGTTTCTCGCTGGAACCGGCGGAACTGGCCAGTCTGGTGGTGGAGACCGAACGCGCCTGGCAGGCAATGGGCCAAGTGCATTACGGCGTGACCGAGGCTGAGAAAAAGTCGCTGGTCTACCGTCGGTCGCTGTACGTCACGGCCGATATGGCGGCCGGTGAACCCTTCACGGCGGCCAACCTGCGCGCCATTCGTCCCGGTCTCGGTCTGCCGCCCAAGCACACCGATGCCGTCCTCGGGCGCCGCGCGCGCCAGCCAATCAAACGCGGTACACCGCTGGACTGGTCTTTGGTCGAATGACCCGATCTGTTACCGATTCGGCAAAATAGCGTGACCTGCGAGTCATAACGCGCATCTTCACTGTATTGTAATGACCGGGGAGATGGCGCCTGGCCCGTTTTCGGTTCCAGTGATAGCCCTTTGCGCTCCCCGTGGCTGCCCGTTGTGGCGGCCGTTTTCTGTTTGTCGGCGCCCCTCGAATCCTTGCGAGCGGTGGTATTGGGCTGTTTATTATTGGGAAGCCGTAATGATTGGCATAAAAAGCATTGCGAGCTACGTTCCTGTAGCCGGCGTGGACAATTACGCACAAGGTGCAAAATTCGAGAAGGATGAAGAATTCATCCTCGGCAAGATCGGTTCGGCCTTCCTGCCACGTAAAGATGCAGAACAGGAAACTTCCGATCTGTGCGTTGAAGCGGCCAATGCGCTGTTTGCCAGTAACCCGGAACTGAAGCGTGAATCCATCGATGCGCTGATCGTCGTCACCCAGAACGGTGACGAAGAAGGCCTGCCGCATACCGCTGCAATCGTGCAGGACAAACTGGGTCTGCCGACCAATGTTGCGGCGTTCGACATTTCCCTGGGCTGCTCCGGCTACGTCTACGGCATCTACGCGATCAAGGGCTTCATGGAAGCCGCCGGCCTGAAAAACGGTCTGCTGATCACCGCTGACCCGTATTCGAAGATCGTCGATCCGGAAGATCGCAACACCACCATGCTGTTCGGCGACGCCGCCACCGCGACCTGGATGGGCGAAGACCCGGTCTGGGCGTTGGGCAAGGCCAAGTTCGGCACTGACGGTTCCGGCGCACCGCACCTGAAAGTCACCGATGGCGTGTTCTTCATGAACGGCCGTCAGGTGTTCAACTTTGCGCTGCTCAAAGTGCCGGCGCACTTGCACGAACTGCTCGACGATTCCGGCCTGAAGGCCGATGACATCGATGCTTTCTGCATTCACCAGGGCAGTGCGGCGATTGTCGATGCCGTGGCGCGGCGCTTCGAAGGCGAGCCGGAGAAGTTCATCAAGGACATGGTCGAGACCGGTAACACCGTGTCGTCCAGTGTGCCGCTGCTGCTGGAAAAGCACGTGATGGATTCTGACTGGAATCGCATTGCGATCAGTGGTTTCGGTGTCGGTCTGTCGTGGGGTTCGGCGATTATTTATCGTCCTTGAATCCGCAAAGAGCGACGGATACAAAAATAGCGTTCAAGGGTTAACCTTGAACGCTATTTTTTTGCCTGAAGGGAGCGCGAGGCACCATGAACGAGTTTTTCCAGGCCAATGCTGAAGTCATCGAACGACGCTGGCCGACGCTGTTCGCACGATTGCTGACCGAAGACAGTTCGGCAATCGAGGCCGAGCTGACGCAAGGGCTGGGCTCGACGCTGAGCATTGGCGGCATTCAGCTCACCAGCCGGCATGACCGTGTCCGCGAGGCGCAGATTCAGGCCGCCAACCTGCCGGCGGACAAGCCGCAGCTGCATGTCTACGGCACCGGCCTCGGGGATTTGCCCACGGTGTTGCTGGAGCGCGCCGGGCTTGAGCGCTTGTATGTGCACATCCTCAACGGCGCGCTGTTCGCTCTGGTGCTGCAATTGCTCGATCAGCGGGAGTGGCTGCAGGATCCGCGGGTTGAATTGCTCTACGCCGGCGACCTGCCCGACATCTGTACGCCATTCTTCGCATTGCCTGCCGAGATGCTGTTGGCCGATGACTTCAACGCAAAGATCCGTGATCGGCTGGTCAGCGAGGTGCACCTGAGCTTCAACAACCGTGAGTTCGATCCGCAGTCACCGTTCATTCAGCAGCGTCTGCAGGATTGCTTGCCGGTATTGCTCGCCGACGACGATGTGGCGACGCTGTTCGGAACCTGTGCCGGTCGGGAGATTTATGTGATCGGTACCGGGCCGACACTCGAGCAGCATTTCGAGCGACTGGCCGCCATTCGCGAGCAAGACGAGCGCCCGCTGTTCATTTGCGTCGATACCGCTTACCGGCCGCTGCGCGAGCACGGGATCGTGCCCGACTATGTGGTGAGCATCGATCAGCGCATCAGCTTTCGGCATTTGCCATTCGAGGAGTCCGACGGCATCCCGCTGGTGTATCTGCCCATGAGTGATCCCGAGGTGCTGAGGGCCTGGAAGGGCAAACGTTATGGCGGTTACTCGGCCAGTCCGGTCTATGCGGCATTGCGTGAGCAGCACCCGAGGGCGCTGCTGCATGTGGGCGGTAGTGTGATTCACCCGGCCGTGGATCTGGCGGTGAAAATGGGCGCTGCACGCATCACGCTGTTCGGCGCCGATTTTGCCTTCCCGATGAACAAGACCCATGCCGGCTGGAACGACGGGGACCTTGGGCCGTCGGTGAATCAGGCTCGGCACTGGGTGCGTGACGGGTATGGCCAGCGCGTCAGTACCCAGCTCAATTTTCGCGGTTATCTGTGCGTGCTGGAGCGATACATCGCCGGTCAGCCGCAGGTGGCGTTTTTCAACAGCAGCCGCGCGGGCGCGCAGATTGCCGGTACCGCGTTCAATCAGGAGTTTGTGCAATGACTGCGCTGCAAAGTTGGGTCGACGAATGCCACCAGTGCGCCGGATTGTTCCGCCTGGGGCGTGATGTCGAGGCCGCGTTGACCATGGTCGATGTGTTCGAGGGTGCACAGCAGTCTTTGCTGTCGGCCGGCGCACAGACACAGCAGGCCTGGGCGCAGTTGCTCACGCAAATGCTCGAATGTCAGGAGCGTCAGGACTGGTTGGGACTTGCCGATTTCATGGAGTACGAGTTGATTCAATTGCTGGAAGAGTCGTCCGCCTGAAGACGGTCGAAGGCGCTGGCCCGCAGGTTTGCGCCACGGACGGTTTTATGACGTCATTTTTTCGAAGGTAAAGTGCTGCTAAGTCTTTGTTTTCTAGGGGGTGGCAGGTTGATGGCAAATTTTTTCAAAAAAGCCCTCAAGCAACCTCCAAACCCGACGATAACTATTACGAAGGTTCTCTAGGCCATACCCGGCGGTTGCCAGGGCCGGAAGCCGCAGTACCCAACCAACGAGGAATTCGTCATGGCTTTAACAGTAAACACCAACACCACGTCGTTGAACGTTCAGAAAAACCTGAACCGCGCTTCCGACGCTCTGTCGACTTCGATGCAGCGCCTGTCTTCCGGCCTGAAAATCAACAGCGCTAAAGACGACGCCGCTGGCCTGCAGATCTCCAACCGTATGTCTTCCCAGATCCGCGGTAACACCCAGGCAATCCAGAACGCCAACGACGGTATCTCCGTTGCCCAGACCGCTGAAGGCGCTCTGCAAGCTACTACCGACATCCTGCAGCGTATGCGTGAACTGGCTGTTAAAGCACGTAACGGTACCAACGGCACTGCTGACCAGACCGCTACCAACGCTGAATTCGCTCAGATGTCCGACGAGATCACCCGTATCTCGGCTTCGACCAACCTGAACGGCAAAAACCTGCTGGACGGTTCGGCTGGTACTGTAACCCTGCAAGTGGGTGCAAACACCGGTTCGGCTAACCACATCGACCTGGTACTGAGCTCCAAGTTCGACGCCGTCAGCCTGTCGGTTGGTAGCGGTACTCTGTCCCTGACCGGTGCTACCGTAACTGGCGCTTCGCAGAACATCGACAACGCGATCACTGCAATCGACGCCGCTATCGCTGCAATCGGTGCAACTCGTGCCAGCCTGGGTGCTTCGCAAAACCGTCTGACCAGCACCATCCAGAACTTGCAGAACATCACCGAGAACACCACTGCTGCACAAGGTCGCGTACAAGATACCGACTTCGCCGCAGAGACTGCTAACCTGACCAAGCAGCAAACCCTGCAACAGGCTTCGACCTCTGTTCTGGCTCAAGCCAACCAACTGCCTTCCGCTGTACTGAAGCTGCTTCAGTAATTTCGGAATGAGTTTTAGCGGGGGAGTGCGCTTGCGTGCTCTCTCGCTTTTTACGTTATGAGGTGATGAGCATGGACATGAGCGTCAAGCTTAACGTGTCTTATCCGGCTCCCAAGCCAGCCAATACCGTCACCGACAAACCGTCGGAGACCAAGCCTCAGACCGTTGATGCTGTTCCTGCCTCGAAAAAGAGCCAGGAAGCGGATGAGACCAAGCTGAAGCTGGCGGTGCAGGAGATCGAGAAGTTCGTTCAGTCGATCAAGCGCAATCTGGAATTCTCGATCGACGAGCATTCCGGCAAGGTCATCGTCAAGGTGATCGCGAGCGAGACGGGCGAGGTCGTACGACAGATCCCCTCCGCAGAAGCCCTCAAGCTGGCAGACAGCCTCGCCAACGCAAGTCACGTGTTGTTCGACGCCAAAGTCTGATAGCTGGCATGAATAGTGTTTGAAGTTCTTTAGACGCAGGTATTGGTCAAAAGACTGGCAACAACCCAAGGGAGATGCACATGGCAAGTCCAATTTTACCGGGTTCGGGCCTGGGTTCCGGCCTGGACATCGGTGCGATCGTTACTGCGCTGGTCAACGCTGACAAATCGCCGAAGCAAACGCAGATCGATAACCAGACCAAAACCAACACGCTGAAAATTTCCGGTGTGGGTGCTCTGAAGAGCGCGCTGACCACCTTTCAGGCGGCATTGGCCACTCTGGGCAGCAAGACCAATCCCGCATTCGCTGGCTACACGGCGACATCGAGCGTGCCTGGAACGCTGACTGTAACCTCCGATAACACTGCGGTTTCGGGCTCTTACAGCGTTGTCGTGAAAGAACTGGCTACCGGTTCGAAGGTCGCCTCTGCAGCCTTTGCCGGCGGTGCATCCAGTGCCATTCCGAGTGGTACCCTGAAAATCAGTCAGAATGGCACTGATTACAATGTCACCATCCCGGCCAATGCCACCTTGCAGAGCACGCGTGATGCGATCAACAAGGCCCAGGGCAGCAATGGTATTTCCGCCAACATCGTGACCGACGCCACTGGCGCTTCTCGTCTGGTGATCGGTTCGAACAAGACCGGTGCGGGTTCCGATCTCTCTGTCAGCGGTATTGCCGGTCTGGAAATCGATGGCAGCAAAGTCATGTCGGCTACGCCGGCGGCGGGTGATTCCGGTTCTGTGGGGGCGCTCGCCAAGGATGCATCCCTGACTATCGATGGTCTGGCAGTCACCAGCAAGAGCAACACGGTTACCGGTGCGATCAGTGGCATGACCCTGAATCTGGTAGCTGCCAGCACGACGCCGTCCACGGTTACCGTTGATACCAATACCAAAGGGCTGCAGACGTCGCTTCAGCAGTTCGTCGATGCCTACAATTCGCTCAAGACCACCGTTGACAGCCTGTCCAAGGCCACGCCGGATGAAGACGGCAAGCTGACCGTGCAGGCGGCGTTCACTGGCGATTCCTTGCCGCGTTCGTTGATCGCGAGCATTCGCGCCGAGTTTACCGGCGCGGGCGCGGGTGGCTCGATGGCCTATTTGTCGGAAGTGGGGATCATGACCGACTCCATTACCGGTAACCTGAAGCTCGACACCACTGCCTTCAACAAGGCCATGGCGGCTCCGGGGGCAACGGGTCAGGTACAGCAGTTGTTCAGTGGTACCAATGACACCAACGGTCTGCTGGCGCGCATGAGCAAGGCGGTCGACCCGTATCTCAAGACATCGGCCGATGGCAAGACTCAAGGCCTGCTGGATCAGCGGCTGACGATCCTGAATGCCAATAGCCGGACGATCACCGATCAGCAAAAAGCGCTGGATGTCCGTGTGGCCAACCTGACCAAGACGTTGACTGCCAAGTACAACGCCATGGACTTGCTGGTAGGGCAAATGAAAGCGACGGCGAGCAACATTACTTCGTTCTTCAGCTCGCTGAACGCTCAGCAATCTGCGAAGTAACATGCAAGAGCGACAAAAACCCGGCTACGCTTTCGAGCGTGCGCCGGGTTTTTGTCTTATGGTCTAAAGTTTTTCGACTCGCTGGCGATACACTGTTCATACGAGTCATTGTGGCAAATGAGGTAGAACATGAATCCGATGTTAGCCCTTCGGCAATACCAGAAAGTAGGTGCGCACGCTCAGACATCTGAAGCCAGCCCTCATCGTCTGGTGCAAATGCTGATGGAAGGCGGTCTGGACCGTATCGCCCAGGCCAAGGGTGCGATCGAGCGCAAGGACATTCCTGCCAAGTGCACGTCGATCAGCAAGGCCATCGGCATCGTCAGCGGACTGCGCGAAGGTCTGGATCTGGAGAATTCCGCGGACACGCTGGCTGATCTGGACGGTCTTTACATCTACATGATGAAGCGTCTCGCCGAGGCGAACATCAGCAGCGATCCGCGCATTCTTGATGAGGTTGCCGGCTTGCTGAGCACCGTCAAGGAAGGCTGGGATGCGATCGCGCCTGCGCCCGCTCCGCAGTTCTGAGGAGATCACCATGAGTCTTGTATTGCAGCGAATCGAAGAAACCCGAGCAGCGTTGGTCGGCGCCCTGGCCGAGCGCAACTGGGAGGCGATCGGTCAACTGGATCTCGATTGCCGTTCCTGCATGGAAGATGTATTGAGTGAGGCTTCGGTGGACGAGGTCGCGTTGCGCGATAACCTTGAGGAGTTGCTGCATGTCTACAAGCAGCTGCTTGAAGTTGCCATGGGTGAGCGTCAGGCGATAGTCGACGAGATGTCGCAGATCACCCAAGCGCAGAACGCGGCAAAGGTTTACCATCTGTTTGGTTAATTAACCCTCAGTTAATCCAGACATGTGCGCCATAAATTTGACTGTGCACGGTTTTTTGACTTAACTAGTGGCTGTTTTCAGATTTCAGGCGTCTACAGGCACAAGGTGTCCTGCAAGCGTCTCGCTTGCCCCTCATTTTGGGCATTGAGTTGACTAGGGAAGTTGCTATTGCATGTGGCGTGAAACCAAAATTCTGCTGATCGATGACGATAGCGTCCGCCGCCGCGACCTGGCGGTGATCTTAAATTTTCTTGGCGAAGAAAATTTACCCTGCGGAAGCCATGACTGGCAGCAGGCAGTCGGCTCTTTGTCGTCTAGTCGTGAGGTCATTTGTGTACTGATCGGGACGGTCAATGCTCCTGGTGCACTTTTGGGCCTGTTAAAGACACTCTCAACCTGGGATGAGTTCCTTCCGGTTTTGCTGATGGGCGATAATTCTTCGGTAGACCTGCCCGAAGACCAACGCCGCCGGGTACTTTCGACCCTCGAAATGCCGCCGAGCTACAGCAAACTGCTGGATTCCCTGCACCGTGCCCAGGTCTATCGCGAAATGTACGACCAGGCCCGCGAACGCGGCCGCCATCGCGAACCCAACCTGTTCCGCAGCCTCGTCGGCACCAGCCGTGCGATCCAGCACGTGCGTCAGATGATGCAGCAAGTGGCCGACACCGACGCCAGCGTACTGATCCTCGGCGAGTCCGGGACCGGCAAGGAAGTGGTTGCGCGCAACCTGCATTACCATTCCAAGCGTCGCGACGCGCCGTTCGTCCCGGTCAACTGCGGGGCGATCCCGGCCGAGTTGCTGGAAAGCGAACTGTTCGGCCACGAGAAGGGTGCCTTCACCGGCGCGATCACCAGCCGTGCCGGCCGCTTCGAACTGGCCAACGGCGGTACGCTGTTCCTCGATGAAATCGGCGACATGCCGCTGCCGATGCAGGTCAAGCTGTTGCGCGTATTGCAGGAGCGCACCTTCGAGCGCGTGGGCAGCAACAAGACCCAGAGCGTCGACGTGCGCATCATCGCCGCGACCCACAAGAATCTCGAAAGCATGATCGAGATCGGCACCTTCCGCGAAGACCTCTACTATCGCCTGAACGTGTTCCCGATCGAGATGGCGCCGCTGCGTGAGCGCGTCGAAGACATTCCGCTGCTGATGAACGAACTGATTTCGCGGATGGAGCATGAGAAACGCGGCTCGATCCGTTTCAACTCCGCCGCCATCATGTCCCTGTGCCGTCACGGCTGGCCAGGCAACGTCCGCGAGCTGGCCAACCTGGTGGAGCGCATGGCGATCATGCACCCATACGGGGTCATCGGCGTGGTCGAGCTGCCGAAGAAATTCCGCTACGTCGACGACGAAGACGAGCAAATGGTCGACAGCCTGCGCAGCGACCTGGAAGAGCGCGTGGCGATCAACGGCCATACGCCGGACTTTACCGCCAACGCCATGCTGCCGCCGGAAGGCCTGGACCTGAAGGACTATCTCGGTGGTCTGGAGCAAGGCTTGATTCAGCAGGCGCTGGACGACGCCAACGGCATCGTGGCCCGTGCCGCCGAACGCCTGCGCATTCGCCGCACCACGCTGGTGGAGAAGATGCGCAAGTACGGCATGAGCCGTCGTGAAGGTGATGAACAGGCGGATGATTGACGCCTGTTTTTCAACTGTCTCATTTATAAGCAGTTTTTTTTAGGCACGGGTATTGCTACATCCCTCGCAACGTTCCGTTTAACTGACGGTCAGCCAAGCGAGAGAGCCCAATGCCCCAAGCCTCCCAGATGTCTTCTGTTCCCGAGTCCTCGGGGCAACTGCCGTCCGTAGAGCAGGCGAGCCGCCAGGGGCTTGAACAGGCATTCGCCCTGTTCAATCAGATGTCCAGCCAGTTGACCGACTCCTACAGCATGCTTGAAGCCCGGGTCACCGAGCTCAAGGGCGAGCTGGCCGTGGTCAGCGCCCAGCGCATGCAGGAGTTGGCGGAAAAAGAACGCCTGGCCAACCGTCTGCAAAACCTCCTCGATCTGTTGCCCGGTGGCGTCATCGTTATCGACGGTCACGGCATTGTTTGCGAGGCCAATCCTGCCGCCATCGAATTGCTTGGCCTGCCGCTGGAAGGCGAGCTGTGGCGCCATGTCATCGCCCGTTGCTTTGCGCCTCGCGAAGATGACGGTCACGAAATTTCCTTGAAAAACGGTCGACGCCTGTCGATTGCCACCCGCTCGCTGGATGCCGAGCCGGGGCAGTTGGTGCTGCTCAACGATCTGACTGAAACCCGTCACTTGCAGGATCAGCTGGCGCGTCACGAGCGCCTGTCGTCCCTGGGGCGGATGGTCGCGTCGCTGGCTCATCAGATCCGTACTCCGCTTTCCGCCGCCTTGCTCTATGCCAGTCATTTGACCGAGCAGGAGCTGCCGGTCGCTACCCAGCAGCGTTTCGCCGGGCGTCTCAAGGAGCGTCTGCATGAACTGGAGCACCAGGTGCGTGACATGCTGGTCTTTGCGCGTGGCGAGCTGCCACTGACCGACCGTGTCACGCCGAACGCCTTGATGCAGTCGTTGCAGGCTGCCGCGTTGACCCATGTGCAGGATCTGCCGATCCGCTGGCAGTGCGACAGCCATGCCGGCGAGTTGCTGTGCAATCGCGACACGCTGGTCGGGGCGCTGCTCAATCTGATTGAAAACGCCATTCAGGCGAGTGCCGGTGAGGTGCGTCTGAAGGTGCATTGCTATACCCGCGACAACACCTTGCGTTTGTGTGTCAGTGACAGCGGCAGCGGTATTGATGCGGCGGTGCTGGCGCGGCTGGGCGAGCCGTTTTTCACCACCAAAGTCACCGGGACCGGCCTGGGCCTGACCGTGGTCAAGGCTGTGGCGCGTGCGCATCAGGGAGAATTGCAGCTGCGTTCGCGGGTCGGGCGCGGTACGTGCGCGCAGGTCATCCTGCCGTTGTTTTCTGCTGTACAGGGAGCTGAGTGAAGGTCATGGGCATCAAAGTTCTGCTGGTCGAGGATGACCGCTCGTTGCGCGAAGCGCTGGCCGATACGCTGTTGCTGGCCGGTCACGACTATCACGCGGTGGGTTCGGCCGAAGAGGCGTTGAGCGCCGTCGAGTGCGAAGCGTTCAGTCTGGTGGTCAGCGACGTCAACATGCCGGGCATGGACGGCCATCAGTTGCTCGGCCTGCTGCGCGCGCGGCAACCGCAATTGCCGGTGCTGCTGATGACCGCGCATGGTGCGGTCGAGCGTGCGGTCGATGCGATGCGCCAGGGCGCGGCGGATTATCTGGTCAAGCCGTTCGAACCCAAGGCTCTGCTGGATCTGGTAGCACGTCACGCTTTGGGTAGTGTGGGGGCGAGTGACGCCGAAGGGCCGGTCGCAGTCGAGCCTGCCAGTGCTCAGTTGCTGGACCTGGCGGCGCGGGTTGCACGCAGCGATTCAACCGTGCTGATTTCCGGCGAGTCCGGCACCGGCAAGGAAGTGCTGGCGCGCTACATTCACCAGCAATCCCATCGCGCCAGTCAGCCGTTCATTGCGATCAACTGTGCGGCGATCCCCGACAACATGCTCGAAGCCACCCTGTTCGGTCACGAAAAAGGTTCGTTCACCGGCGCCATCGCGGCCCAGGCCGGCAAGTTCGAACAGGCGGACGGCGGCACCATTCTGCTCGATGAAATTTCCGAAATGCCTCTGGGCCTGCAAGCCAAACTGTTGCGGGTGTTGCAGGAGCGCGAGGTGGAGCGGGTCGGCGCACGCAAGCCGATCACGCTCGATATTCGCGTGGTGGCGACTACCAACCGTGATCTGGCCGGCGAGGTGGCGGCGGGGCGGTTCCGTGAAGATCTCTATTATCGACTGTCGGTATTTCCGCTGGCCTGGCGTCCGCTGCGTGAGCGCACCGCCGATATCCTGCCGCTGGCCGAGCGTCTGCTGGCCAAACACGTCAATAAAATGAAGCATGCGATGGCGAAGTTCTCGCCCGAGGCGCAAGCGTGCCTGATCGGTTATCCGTGGCCGGGCAATGTGCGCGAGCTGGATAACGCGGTCCAGCGGGCCTTGATTCTCCAGCAGGGCGGGTTGATCCAGCCGCAGGATTTTTGTCTCTCCGGGCCTGCGTTGTTTGCTCCATTGCCGGCAGTGGTGCCGATCGCGCCGGTCATTCGTGAAGTGGAAATCGAGGCGGATTCGGCCGGTGCGCTGGGCGATGACCTGCGTCGCCGCGAGTTCCAGATGATCATCGACACCCTGCGTACCGAGCGCGGTCGACGCAAGGAAGCCGCCGAAAAACTCGGCATCAGCCCGCGCACCCTGCGTTACAAACTGGCGCAAATGCGCGATGCGGGCATGGATGTCGAAGGCTATCTGTTCGCCACGTGACAGCTCGCGCAAACGTTTGAATCGGCTTTTTCTGAAGGCGGTGTCCATGAGCTGGCACCGTTGTTGCTAACACCTGAGTACCCGCCGAGTGAGTGTCAAAAAATTGCGGGCCGCCCAAGAGAGTAGACCATGAGCCAAGGTATTGAATTTAATCGGTTGATGATGGACATGAAGGCCATGCAAATGGACGCCATGTCGAAGCCGAAATCGACTGCCGCCGTCCCTGAAGTGGCAGGCAGCAGCTTTTCCGACATGCTCGGTCAGGCCATCAACAAAGTCAGCGATACCCAGCAGGCGTCGACTCAGTTGGCCAACGCATTTGAAATCGGCAAAAGCGGCGTCGATCTGACTGACGTGATGATTGCCTCGCAGAAAGCCAGCGTGTCGTTCCAGGCTCTGACCCAGGTACGTAACAAGCTGGTTCAGGCTTATCAAGACATCATGCAGATGCCGGTATAAGGACGAGATTGAGTCATGGCAGAAGCAGTCGCCGATAACGTTCCGGCCAAGGCCACCCCGATAGACGGCAAACCGCCGCTGTTCGGCCTGTCCTTCCTGGAAAACCTCTCCGAGATGACCATGCTGCGTCAGGTAGGCCTGTTGGTCGGCCTGGCTGCGAGCGTGGCGATTGGCTTTGCCGTGGTGCTGTGGTCACAGCAACCGGACTACCGGCCTCTGTACGGCAGCCTTGCCGGCATGGACGCCAAACAGGTCATGGACACTCTGGCCTCCGCCGACATTCCCTACACCGTCGAACCGAACTCCGGTGCCTTGCTGGTCAAGGCCGATGACCTGTCCCGTGCGCGGCTCAAGCTCGCGGCCGCTGGTGTCACTCCCAGCGACGGCAACATCGGTTTTGAAATCCTCGACAAGGAACAGGGTCTGGGCACCAGCCAGTTCATGGAAGCGACCCGTTATCGTCGCGGCCTCGAAGGCGAACTGGCCCGCACCATTTCCAGCCTGAACAACGTCAAGGGTGCGCGCGTGCATCTGGCGATCCCGAAAAGCTCGGTGTTCGTGCGTGACGAGCGCAAGCCGAGCGCTTCGGTACTGGTCGAGCTGTACTCCGGCCGTTCGCTGGAGCCGGGCCAGGTGGTGGCGATCATTAACCTGGTAGCGACCTCCGTTCCCGAATTGAGCAAATCGCAGATCACCGTCGTCGACCAGAAGGGCAACCTGCTGTCGGACCAGGCGGAAAACTCCGAAATGACCATGGCCGGCAAGCAGTTCGATTACAGCCGTCGCATGGAAAGCATGCTCACCCAGCGCGTGCACAACATTCTGCAACCCGTACTGGGTAATGATCGCTACAAGGCTGAAGTGTCGGCCGATGTGGATTTCAGCGCCGTCGAGTCGACCGCCGAGCAGTTCAACCCGGATCAGCCGGCCCTGCGCAGCGAGCAGTCGGTCAACGAACAGCGCACTGCCAGCAATGGCCCGCAAGGCGTACCGGGTGCCCTGAGCAACCAGCCGCCGTCGCCGGCCTCCGCACCGCAAACCACCGGTGGCGCTGCTGCCCCGGCGAGCATGGTGCAACCTGGCCAGCCACTGGTTGATGCCAACGGTCAGCAGATCATGGACCCGGCCACCGGCCAGCCAATGCTCGCACCGTATCCGGCGGACAAGCGTCAACAATCCACCAAGAACTTCGAGCTCGACCGTTCCATCAGCCACACCAAGCAGCAGCAGGGTCGTCTGAATCGCCTGTCGGTGTCGGTCGTTGTGGACGATCAGGTCAAGATCAACCCGGCCAACGGCGAAACAACCCGTGCGCCGTGGAGCGCCGACGAATTGGCGCGCTTCACTCGCCTGGTGCAGGACGCCGTCGGCTTCGACGCCAGCCGTGGCGACAGCGTCAGCGTGATCAACATGCCGTTCTCCGCCGAGCGCGGCGAAGTGATCGCCGATATTCCGTTCTACTCCCAGCCATGGTTCTGGGACATCGTCAAACAAGTGCTGGGTGTGTTGTTCATCCTGGTGCTGGTGTTCGGCGTGCTGCGTCCGGTGCTCAACAACATCACCGGCGGCGGCAAAGGCAAGGAACTGGCCGGTCTGGGCGGTGACGTCGAACTGGGTGGCATGGGCGGTCTGGACGGTGAACTGGCCAACGATCGCGTCAGCCTCGGCGGCCCGACCAGCATCCTGCTGCCGAGCCCGAGCGAAGGCTATGACGCTCAGTTGAACGCAATCAAGAGTCTGGTGGCAGAAGACCCGGGCCGTGTGGCCCAGGTCGTGAAAGAGTGGATTAACGCAGATGAGTGATAACCGAGCCGCCGTCGCCAAACTGTCCCGGGTCGATAAAGCCGCGATTCTGCTGCTGTCCCTGGGTTCGACCGATGCCGCACAAGTGCTGCGCCACATGGGCCCGAAAGAGGTTCAGCGTGTCGGCGTGGCCATGGCCCAGATGGGCAACGTCCACCGTGAGCAGGTCGAGCAGGTCATGAGCGAGTTCGTCGACATCGTCGGCGACCAGACCAGCCTGGGCGTCGGCTCCGACGACTACGTGCGCAAAATGCTCACCCAGGCCCTGGGTGAAGACAAGGCCAACGGCCTGATCGACCGCATTCTGCTGGGCGGCAACACCAGCGGCCTCGACAGCCTGAAATGGATGGAGCCGCGCGCCGTTGCCGACGTGATCCGTTACGAACACCCGCAGATCCAGGCGATCGTGGTCGCGTACCTCGATCCGGATCAGGCCGGTGAAGTGCTGGGCAACTTCGACCACAAGGTGCGTCTGGACATCATTCTGCGCGTTTCGTCGTTGAATACCGTGCAGCCGGCCGCACTGAAAGAATTGAACCAGATTCTCGAGAAGCAGTTCTCCGGCAACTCGAATGCCTCGCGCACCACCCTGGGTGGCATCAAGCGGGCGGCGGACATCATGAACTTCCTCGACAGCTCGATCGAAGGCCAGCTCATGGACTCGATCCGCGAAGTCGACGAAGACCTGTCCGGTCAGATCGAAGACCTCATGTTCGTGTTCAACAACCTGGCCGATGTCGACGACCGCGGTATCCAGGCGCTGTTGCGCGAAGTGTCCTCCGATGTGCTGGTGCTGGCCCTCAAGGGTTCGGACGAAGGCGTCAAGGAGAAGATCTTCAAGAACATGTCCAAACGTGCCGCCGAACTGTTGCGCGACGACCTCGAGGCCAAGGGCCCGGTGCGCGTCAGCGACGTGGAAACGGCGCAGAAGGAAATCCTCACCATCGCCCGCCGTATGGCCGAAGCCGGAGAAATCGTGCTCGGTGGCAAGGGTGGCGAGGAAATGATTTAAGCCCATGGAAAAGCACGACGACGATGTGACGGATCTGATCCGTGCCCGGGACGTCCGCGGTTTCGATACCTGGGCGTTGCCCAGCTTCGATCCGCCGAAGCCTGAGCCCGAGCCGGAACCGGAGCCTGAACCGCCGGAAATGGAAGAAGTGCCGCTGGAGGAAGTCCAGCCACTGACGCTGGAAGAACTCGAGAGCATCCGTCAGGAGGCTTACAACGAAGGCTTCGCCATTGGTGAAAAGGAAGGGTTCCACAGCACCACGCTCAAGGTCCGTCAGGAAGCCGAGGTGGCCCTGGCTGCCAAGATTGCCAGCCTTGAGCAATTGATGGCGCATCTGTTCGAGCCTATCGCCGAGCAGGACACTCAGATCGAAAAGTCGCTGGTCGACCTCGTGCAACATATCGCCAGGCAGGTGATCAAGCGCGAACTGGCCATCGACTCGACGCAGATCGAACATGTCATGCGTGACGCGCTCAAGCTGTTGCCCTTGGGTGTGGAAAACGTGCGGCTATACGTCAATCCGCAGGATTTTGCACAGGTCAAAGCCCTGCGTGAGCGCCATGAGGAAAGTTGGCGCATCGTCGAGGATGAATCCCTGCTGCCGGGCGGCTGCCGGGTCGAAACCGAGCACAGCCGTATCGATGCGAGCATCGAAACCCGCGTCGGCCAGGTCATGGACAAGCTGTTCGATCAGTTGCACGAACAGGCCCTTCACCCGGCGGCACCGGACCTGAGTCTGGACTTGCCTGAAGCGCCAAAACCGGCAACGGCCACTGACGAGCCGCTCGCGGACGCCCCCGATGCGCCTTGAACGCACCAGTTTCGCCAAGCGCCTGAGCACTTACGCCGAGGCCACCGAAATCGCCGGTGCGCCGATTCTAGAAGGGCGCCTGTTGCGCATGGTCGGCCTGACGCTCGAAGCCGAAGGTCTGCGTGCCGCCATGGGCACCCGCTGCATGGTGATCAACGACGACACCTATCACCCGTCCCAGGTTGAAGCCGAAGTCATGGGCTTCTCCGGCAGCAAAGTCTTTCTGATGCCGGTCGGCAGCGTGGCCGGCATTGCTCCTGGTGCCCGCGTAGTGCCGCTGGCCGACACCGGTCGCTTGCCGATGGGCATGAGCATGCTCGGTCGCGTGCTGGACGGCGCCGGACGTGCGCTGGACGGCAAGGGCGGCATGAAAGCCGAAGACTGGGTGCCGATGGACGGCCCGACGATCAACCCGCTCAACCGTGACCCGATCAGCGTGCCGCTGGACGTCGGCATCCGTTGCATCAACGGTTTGTTGACGGTCGGTCGCGGTCAGCGTCTGGGCCTGTTTGCCGGTACGGGTGTCGGTAAATCGGTACTGCTGGGCATGATGACCCGCTTTACCGAAGCCGACATTATTGTCGTCGGCCTGATCGGTGAGCGGGGTCGTGAAGTTAAAGAGTTCATCGAGCACATTCTCGGTGAAGAGGGCCTCAAGCGCTCCGTGGTGGTGGCGTCGCCTGCGGACGATGCGCCGCTGATGCGTCTGCGCGCGGCGATGTACTGCACGCGGATCGCCGAGTATTTCCGCGACAAAGGCAAAAATGTCCTGTTGCTGATGGATTCCCTGACCCGTTTCGCCCAGGCCCAGCGGGAAATCGCCCTGGCCATCGGCGAGCCCCCGGCAACCAAGGGGTATCCGCCGTCGGTATTTGCCAAGCTGCCGAAACTGGTTGAGCGCGCCGGTAATGCGGAGAAGGGCGGGGGGTCGATCACTGCGTTCTACACCGTATTGTCCGAAGGCGATGATCAGCAGGATCCGATTGCTGACTCTGCGCGGGGTGTGCTCGACGGGCACATCGTATTGTCCCGGCGTCTGGCCGAAGAAGGGCATTACCCGGCCATCGATATCGAAGCCTCGATCAGCCGGGTGATGCCGGCGGTGGTGTCACCGGAGCACATGACCCGGGCGCAATACTTCAAGCAGCTGTGGTCGCGGTATCAGCAGAGTCGCGATCTGATCAGCGTCGGCGCCTATGTGGCCGGTGGTGATCGTGAGACCGACCTGGCGATTTCCCTGCAGCCGCAGTTGGTCAGATACCAGCGGCAGGGGCTGAACGACAAAATCAACATGGGCGAAAGCCAGGCTTATCTCGAAACCCTTTTTGCCCCGGCGGCGGGCGGCTAACCGCTCATGGCCGCTGTCAGTCGAGCCGCGCGTCTGGCGCCGGTGGTGGATATGGCCGAGAAGGCCGAAAAAACCGCCGTGCAGCGCCTGGGCTACTTTCAGGGGCAGGTGAAGGTTGCTGAAAGCAAACTGGCCGACCTCAATGCCTTTCGTCTGGATTACTCCCAGCAGTGGATCGTGCGCGGCAGCACCGGTGTGACCGGGCAATGGCTGCTGGGTTTTCAGGGCTTTCTGGCGCAACTCGATACCGCAGTCGATCAGCAGCGCCAGAGCCTGCAATGGCACCAGAACAAGCTCGACAAGGCGCGAGAGGAATGGCAGCAGGCGTTCGCCAAGGTTGAAGGCCTGCGCAAACTGGTGCAGCGTTATCGCGAAGAGGCGCAACGCCTTGAAGACAAGCGCGAACAAAAGCTGCTGGACGAGTTGTCCCAGCGTTTGCCGCGTCATCAGGCGTTCTGACGGGCAGATATCTGACAGATCCCGACGCCATCGCGCCTTGCCCATGGCCCCTCCAGGTGCTAAACCTTGTACACGTTCGTCAATGACAAGGAAGCCAGTACATGTCAGTCGTTACAGAAGTGTCTCCGGATGGGCAAAAACTGACGATCTCAATCAGGGGGCGGTTCGATTTCGGTCGCCACCAAGAGTTTCGCGAGTCTTATGAGCGGCTTGTCAAAAAGCCCGAATCCATCGTTGTCGATCTGAAAGAAGCGACCTACCTCGACAGTTCGGCGCTGGGCATGCTGCTTCTGCTGCGTGATCACGCCGGTGGCGACGATTCGGACGTGCGGGTGGTCAACAGCAATTCGGATGTGCGAAAGATCCTCGCCATCTCCAATTTCGACAAACTGTTCGACATCAGTTGACGGCCATGCAGCCGCAAGAGCCGCTGACGATTCTGATTGCCGAAGACAGCGCTGCCGACCGGCTGCTGTTGTCGACCATTGTCCGGCGGCAGGGGCATGAGGTGTTGACGGCCACCAACGGCGCGCAAGCGATCGAGGCGTTTACCCGGCACAAGCCGCATCTGGTGCTGATGGACGCCATGATGCCGGTGATGGACGGATTCGAAGCGGCGCGACAGATCAAGGCGCTGGCCGGCGAAAGTCTGGTGCCGATCATCTTTCTGACGTCGCTGACGGAAAGTGAGGCGCTGGCCCGATGCCTGGAGGCCGGAGGTGACGACTTTCTGGCGAAGCCGTACAACCAGGTGATCCTCGCCGCCAAAATCAAGGCGATGGATCGCCTGCGACGTTTGCAGGCCACGGTGCTGCAACAGCGCGACTTGATTGCCAAACACCATGATTATCTTCTCAATGAGCAGCGGGTCGCCAAGGCCGTGTTCGACAAGGTGGCGCATTCCGGGTGCCTGAGCGCACCGAACATCCGCTACCTGCAATCGCCGTACGCCCTGTTCAACGGTGATTTGCTGTTGGCGGCCTACACGCCGGCCGGGGACATGCATGTGTTGCTCGGTGACTTCACCGGTCATGGCTTGCCGGCCGCCGTCGGGGCCATGCCGCTCGCCGAGGTGTTTTACGGCATGACCGCCAAGGGCTACGGTCTGGCCGAGACCCTGCGGGAAATGAATGCCAAGCTCAAGCGCATCCTGCCGGTAGACATGTTCTGTTGCGCAACTTTGTTGTGCCTGAGTTTCCAGCGGCGTTCGGTGGAAGTCTGGAACGGCGGCATGCCCGACGGTTATCTGCATTGCCTCGCCACGGGGGAGCGCACGCCACTGGC
Organism: Pseudomonas koreensis; assembly: GCF_025447595.1. Taxonomy (GTDB): domain Bacteria; phylum Pseudomonadota; class Gammaproteobacteria; order Pseudomonadales; family Pseudomonadaceae; genus Aquipseudomonas; species Aquipseudomonas koreensis_H. Next base: position 90,404 of record NZ_JAOEJU010000007.1, read on the forward strand.
GGCGCGGCACTTGCCGCTGGGGGTGTTGAGTCCGCAAGCTTTCGACGACCGCACCGAGGTTCACTCGATGGCGGTGGGTGATCGCGTGTTTCTGCTCTCGGACGGGGTCATCGACACCTGCGATGCCAGCGATCAGTTGTTCGGTGTCGAGCGCTTGCACAAGGTGTTCGCCGCCAATCGCCAGCCGGATCGATTGTTCGAGGAAATCGAGCAGGCGTTACAGGATTTTCGAGGCGAGGCCCGTGACGACGTGAGCATGGTCGAGGTCAGCCTGCTGGAGATGGCCCAGGTCAATCCGTCGGCACCGGTGTATTCCGACAGTGGTCAGTCCTGTCCGCTGGACTGGTCGGTGAGTTTCGAGTTTCGCGGCGCCACCCTCAAACGCTTCAATCCCTTGCCTTATCTGTTGCAGCTTTTGTTGGAGGTGCATGGATTGCGGGCCCAGAGCGGAGCGTTATACAGCGTGCTGGCGGAGCTTTACTCGAATGCGCTGGAGCACGGCGTGCTGGGTCTTGATTCAAGCCTCAAACGTGATGCTTCGGGTTTTGGCCGTTATTATGAGCAGCGCAACTCGCGCCTCGAAGCGCTGCAGGACGGCTACGTACGCGTGCATCTGCAAGTGCGCCCCGAAGGCGCGGGCGGCTGTCTGGTTGTGCGTGTCGAAGACAGCGGCCAGGGATTTGATGTCTCGCGCGTGATGGAGCGACCGCTCGATGCTGTCCGTCTGTCGGGGCGCGGTGTCAGTCTGATCCGCCAATTGGCCAGCAACGCCAGCTGGTCAGACGATGGTCGCAGTGCCCGCGTGGAGTTTTTCTGGGAGGCTCTGGCATAATCCACGCATTCTTGATCAAGGAGTGAACAAGTGGCTGATACCCATGTGGACCACGAGGCGCTCAACGCGCTGCGGGAAGTGATGGAAGACAGCTATCCGGAATTGCTGGATACCTTCATCGCCGATTCCGAAAATCGCCTGCGGGAGTTGCAGCAGACTGCCGATGCCGACGCATTGTCTTCCGTTGCGCACAGTTTCAAGGGCAGCAGCAGCAATATGGGGGCGATTCGTCTAGCGGTGCTGTGCCAGGAGCTGGAACAGCACGCCAAAGACAAAAGTCCTTCTGAAATCATCAAGCTGGTCGCCGATATCCATAGTGAATTTGCGGATGTCCGGCCCGTTTATGTTGCCGAGCGACAGCGCTCTCTGACGCACTGATCCTGCCGTCGGGCGGTTTTGCCGGATTTCTGACGAAACTGGCCCGGCACTTGCAGTCAACTAACTCAACTGTACCTACGATCCCAGTGCAGCGGAGACCGTGCCATGCCTGCAAGCCCCAACATTCTTCTTCAGACCGCCGCCCAGGCCAAGGCACAAGCTGCCTCGACCAAATCATCGGCAGTGGCCGCAGAGCCCGGGGACAAGGCCTCCAGCTTCGCTCAGGTGTTCGCCGATCAGGGGGCTGACAAGCCCTCGGTGACCGTCGACAATTCGGCAAAACCTGCCCGTGACAAAGCCGCCGACAACAGCGGCAAGAAGGACGTTGGCAAGGATCAGTCTGCCGCCCCGGAGCCGGCGGTTGCCGATAGCGGCAAAGCCTTGCCCGCCGACAAACCGGCGACGGCGGCAGCGGACGACAAGACCACGACCGATGACGAAACGGCTGAAACCGTACCGGCTCCGGTTGCCGATACGGCGCCAGTGGATCCGGCACTGGTGGCAGCGGTAGAGCCCGTCGTTACGGCACCGGTGGTAGTCACCCCCGTCGTCGATACCGCCGCGAAACCGGAAACCGATCAACCTGTCCTGACGGTATTGCCGGGTGTGGTCAAGGATCCGGCACCAGCCACTGACCCGTCTTTTGACCCCGAGGCGGATCCGCTGGATTCGCTTCCCGCCGTGCGCATGGCCATGGAGCAGAGTGGTCACATTTCCGCCTCCAGCCAGTCCCAACCCAAGGCCGCCACGGCCCAGACTCAGGCTGACGGCGAATTGACCTCGGCGCAGAACTTCGCTGCCGGCATGGCCAGCATGCTCGATGTGCAGGCTGACAAGGACAGCACCAGTCAGGGCGGTGAGAAGGCGTTCAGCGGCCTGATCGATGACGGCCTGAAAGACCTGAAGACCGCCACCAGCGACACCCGCGTGGATGATTTCGCCAACCGACTGGCGGCGCTCACTCAGGCAGCCACGCCGAAAACCGCCAACGCGGTGCCGGTGAGCCAGCCGATCGCGATGCACCAGAACGGCTGGACCGAAGAAGTGGTCAACCGGGTCATGTACCTGTCGAGCAACAACCTGAAGGCGGCTGACATCCAGTTGCAGCCAGCCGAACTGGGGCGTCTGGATATCCGGGTGAACATGGTGCCGGACCAGCAGACCCAAGTGACCTTCATGAGCGCTCACCCGAGTGTGCGTGAAGCTCTCGACGGCCAGATGCATCGCCTGCGCGACATGTTCAACCAGCAAGGCATGGGGCAGGTCGATGTCAACGTTTCCGACCAGAACCGTGGCTGGCAGGGCCAGGGCCAGGAGCAGGCGCAGCAGGGGCAGGGCGGTCGTACCAGCGCTGCCGGCGGTCGTCTGGATTCGGCCGAAGAGGAATTGACGCCAGCGGCCGTCGCTGAAGCGGCGGCTACGGCCACTCACGTGATCGGCTCCAGCGCCGTCGACTACTACGCCTGATATTCAAGGCAAATTAACTGTGGGAGCGAGCTTGCTCGCGAAGGCTTTTTGACGAACAACACCTGTGTTGAATGTTAAACCGCTTTCGCGAGCAAGCTCGCTCCCACAGTTGTTTACGTTGCCCCTGTCTACCCCTCCGACACTTCTGGCATAACACTTGCTCTTGCCTTGCCGTGCGACTGTGAAAACCCGATTAGTGACGGATTATTGGCATGGCGAAGAGCGAAGCTGCAGCAGTAAAAGACCCCGCAACCAAAGGCAAACTCAAGCTGATCATCGTGATCGTGCTGGGTCTGTTGCTGGCCATTGGTACGTCTGTGGGGGCGACCTGGTTCTTCATGCACAGCGCCCAGAGCAAGCCCGAGGCGGCTGCTGAAGCTGCACCTGTCGGCAAGCAACCGGCGATTTTCGAGCCGATGGCGCCGGCCTTTGTGGCCAACTACAACCAGAACGGCCGTCAGCGCTACATGCAGGTGAGCATCACCATGCTGGCGCGCAACCAGGCTGATCTGGAAGCGCTCAAAGTGCACATGCCGGTAATCCGCAACAACCTGGTGATGCTCTTCTCCGGTCAGGATTTCGCCACGCTGGCGACCCCGGTCGGTCAAGAAATGTTGCGCCAGAAGGCCACAGCCAGCGTCCAGGAAGTGGCGCAGAAAGAGCTGGGCAAAGTGGTGATCGAACAGTTGCTTTTCACTAATTTCGTACTGCAGTAGGAACACGACATGGCCGTGCAGGATCTGCTGTCCCAGGATGAAATCGACGCGCTGTTGCATGGCGTCGACGATGGTCTGGTACAGACCGATAACGCTGCCGAACCCGGCAGTGTCAAAAGCTACGACCTGACCAGCCAGGATCGCATCGTCCGTGGACGCATGCCGACTCTGGAAATGATCAACGAGCGTTTTGCCCGCTACACCCGCATCAGCATGTTCAACATGCTGCGCCGTTCGGCTGACGTTGCCGTCGGTGGCGTGCAGGTGATGAAGTTCGGCGAATACGTTCACTCGCTGTACGTGCCGACCAGCCTCAACCTGGTCAAGATCAAACCCCTGCGCGGCACCGCGCTGTTCATCCTCGACGCCAAACTGGTGTTCAAACTGGTGGACAACTTCTTCGGCGGCGACGGCCGTCACGCCAAGATCGAAGGGCGTGAGTTCACCCCGACCGAACTGCGCGTGGTGCGCATGGTGCTGGAGCAGGCATTCGTCGATCTGAAAGAAGCCTGGCAAGCGATCATGGAAGTCAACTTCGAGTACATCAACTCGGAAGTGAACCCGGCCATGGCCAACATCGTCGGCCCGAGCGAAGCGATCGTGGTCTCCACGTTCCACATCGAACTCGACGGCGGTGGCGGCGACCTGCACGTGACCATGCCGTACTCGATGATCGAGCCGGTGCGCGAAATGCTCGACGCCGGTTTCCAGTCGGACCTCGACGACCAGGACGAGCGCTGGGTCAACGCCCTGCGCCAGGACGTGCTCGACGTCGACGTGCCGATCGGCGCTACCGTCGCTCGTCGTCAGTTGAAGCTGCGCGACATCCTGCACATGCAGCCGGGTGACGTGATCCCGGTGGAAATGCCGGAAGACATGATCATGCGCGCCAACGGCGTGCCGGCCTTCAAGGTCAAGATGGGCTCGCACAAAGGCAACCTGGCGTTGCAAGTGATCGAGCCAATCGAGCGCCGCTGAGGCGGCGCCCCAACTCTCTAATTTTTTTACCGGTTTTTTGCCCGCCGAGGACAAATGATGAACGACGATATGAACACCCAGGACGATCAGGCACTGGCCGATGAGTGGGCTGCGGCCCTGGAAGAAACCGGTGAAGCCGGACAGGCCGACATCGACGCGCTGCTGGCCGCCGACGCTGGCGTTTCGAGCTCCAACCGTCTGCCGATGGAAGAGTTTGGCAGCGTGCCGAAAAGCAACGAGCCAGTGTCGCTGGACGGTCCGAATCTGGACGTGATTCTCGACATTCCGGTGTCGATCTCGATGGAAGTGGGCAGCACCGACATCAACATTCGCAACCTGCTGCAACTCAACCAGGGTTCGGTGATCGAGCTCGATCGTCTGGCCGGCGAACCGCTGGACGTGCTGGTCAACGGCACCTTGATCGCTCACGGTGAAGTGGTTGTGGTCAACGAAAAGTTCGGCATCCGTCTGACTGACGTGATCAGCCCGAGCGAACGCATCAAGAAGCTGCGCTGAGTGAAAAAAGTACTGGGTGCTTTGTTCGGTCTGGCACTGGCGTTGCCGTTCAGCGTACTGGCGGCCGAGCCGGTGGCGACCACGGCAGCGGCGGCTGCGCCGGCCGTCAACAGCGGCGTGGCCGGACAGCTGACGCAACTGGTGCTGGGTTTGTTGCTCGTGCTGGGGTTGATCTTCTTCCTCGCCTGGCTGTTGCGCCGGGTGCAGCAGGCAGGTCCCGCCGGCAAGGGCCAGGTGATCGAGCTGATCGGTTCCCGCGCGCTTGGGCCGCGTGACCGTCTGATGCTGGTGCAGGTCGGCAACGAGCAGATCCTGCTCGGCCTCAGCCCGGGAACCATCACTGCACTGCACGTGCTCAAAGAACCGATTGAAGTTCCCGCCGCTGCCGAAAAGGCGACACCGGATTTTGCCCAGCATCTGTTGAAGGTGCTCGGCAAGGATCAGAAGGATAAGAAGTAATGGGTGCGTTGCGCATCGTCTTGACCCTGGCCTTGATGCTGGCCGCGCCGCTGGCATTTGCCGCCGATCCGTTGTCGATCCCGGCGATCACTCTGGGCACCAACGCCGAGGGCGCGCAGGAGTATTCGGTCAGCCTGCAGATCCTGCTGATCATGACGGCGCTGAGCTTCATTCCGGCCGCCGTCATTCTGATGACCAGTTTCACCCGGATCATCATCGTCTTCTCGATCCTGCGTCAGGCCCTGGGTCTGCAGCAGACCCCGTCGAACCAGATCCTCACCGGCATGGCGCTGTTTCTGACGCTGTTCATCATGGCGCCGGTGTTCGATCGGGTGAACAACGATGCCTTGCAGCCGTACCTCGCGGAAAAGCTGACGGCTCAGCAGGCGGTGGAAAAGGCTCAGGTGCCGATCAAGGACTTCATGCTCGCTCAGACCCGCTCCAGCGATCTGGAGCTGTTCATGCGCCTGTCCAAACGCACCGACATCGCGACGCCGGATCAGGCGCCGCTGACGATTCTGGTGCCGGCGTTCGTGACGTCTGAGCTGAAGACCGCGTTCCAGATCGGCTTCATGATCTTCATTCCGTTCCTGATCATCGACCTGGTGGTCGCAAGCGTGCTGATGGCGATGGGTATGATGATGCTGTCGCCGCTGATCATTTCCCTGCCGTTCAAAATCATGCTGTTCGTGCTGGTGGATGGCTGGGCACTGATCATCGGCACCCTGGCCAGCAGTTTCGGAGGTGTATCGCCATGACGCCAGAAGTAGCGGTCGACATCTTTCGCGAAGCCCTGTGGCTGACCACCATGATGGTGGCGATTCTGGTGGTCCCGAGCTTGCTGGTGGGGCTGCTGGTGTCGATGTTCCAGGCCGCCACGCAGATCAACGAACAGACCCTGAGCTTCCTGCCGCGTCTGCTGGTGATGCTGGTAACGCTGATCGTCGCCGGCCCGTGGCTGGTGCAGACGTTCATGGAATACATCACGCAGTTGTACAAAAACATTCCGATGGTCATCGGCTAAGCCATGCAATCGCTGCTTCAGTTGACCGATACCCAGATCAGCACCTGGGTGGCGTCGTTCATGCTGCCGATGTTTCGCGTCGCCTCGATGTTGATGGTGATGCCGGTCTTCGGAACCACGCTGGTGCCCCGGCGGATCCGTCTGTACTTCGCCTTCGCGATCACCGTGGTGATCACGCCCAACCTGCCGCCGATGCCGGCGGTCAGTCCGCTGGATCTCAGCGGTCTGCTGCTGATTGCCGAGCAGATTCTGGTCGGTGCGGTGCTGGGCTTTTCTCTGCAATTGTTCTTTCAGGCCTTTGTGGTGGCGGGGCAGATCGTCGCGATCCAGATGGGCATGGGCTTCGCGTCGATGATCGACCCTACCAACGGCGTATCGGTGGCGGTGATCGGGCAATTCTTCACTATGCTCGTGACCTTGCTGTTCCTGTCTATGAACGGGCACCTGGTGGTCTTTGAAGTGCTCACCGAAAGCTTCACCACGCTGCCGGTCGGCGGCGGGCTGATGACCACGCATTACTGGGAACTGGCCGGCAAACTCGGCTGGGTGCTGGGTGCTGCGTTGTTGCTGGTGCTGCCGGCGGTCACCGCGCTGCTGGTGGTCAACATCGCCTTTGGCGTGATGACCCGCGCTGCGCCACAGCTCAACATTTTCTCCATCGGCTTCCCGCTGACCCTCGTGCTCGGCCTGTTCATCGTCTGGGTCGGGATGGCGGACATTCTCAATCAGTATCAACCGCTGGCCACCGAGGCCTTGCAGTTTTTACGCGAACTGGCACAGGCGCGCTGAGTCATGGCAGAGAGCGAAAGCGGTCAGGACAAAACAGAAGACCCCACGGAGAAGCGCAAGAAGGACTCCCGGGAAAAGGGTGAGATTGCGCGCTCCAAGGAACTCAACACCCTGGCGATCATGCTCGCCGGTTCCGCTGCGCTGCTGATTTTTGGCGGCATGCTCGCAGAAGAACTGATGGATCTGATGCGCCAGAACTTCACGCTGTCGCGGGAAGTGATCATGGACGAGCGCTCCATGGCGACGTTCCTGATGAGTTCCGGATTGCAGGCTTTGCTGGCGATTCAGCCGATCATGATTACTCTGTTGCTGGCGGCCTTTCTCGGGCCGATCGCGCTGGGTGGCTGGCTGTTCGCCGCCGGTTCGCTGGCACCCAAGTTCAGCCGGATGAACCCGGCGGCGGGCCTCAAGCGGATGTTTTCGATGAAGGCCGTGATCGAGCTGCTCAAGGCGCTGGCCAAGTTCCTCATCACGCTGGGTGTGGCGCTGGTGGTGCTCAATTCGGACATCGATGACCTGCTGCGCATCGCCCATGAGCCGCTGGACCGCGCGATCATTCACAGCTTGCAGCTGGTGGGCTGGAGCTCGCTGTGGCTGGCGTGCGGGTTGATCATCATCGCCGCTGTCGACGTGCCCGTGCAGATCTGGGAAAGCATCAAGAAGCTCAAGATGACCAAGCAGGAAGTGCGCGACGAGCACAAGGACCAGGAAGGTCGGCCGGAGGTCAAGCAGCGCATTCGTCAGGTCCAGCGCGAGATGTCGCAACGGCGGATGATGGCAGCGATCCCGGATGCCGACGTGGTCATCACCAACCCGACCCACTACGCCGTGGCGCTCAAGTACGACTCGGAGAAGGGCGGGGCGCCGTTGCTGCTGGCCAAGGGCAGTGACTTCCTGGCACTGAAGATCCGCGAAATCGCCGTGGCCAACAATGTCATGCTCCTCGAATCGCCGGCGCTGGCGCGTTCGATCTATTACTCCACCGAGCTTGAGGAAGAAATCCCCGGTGGTCTGTATCTGGCGGTCGCCCAGGTACTGGCTTACGTCTACCAGATTCGCCAGCACCAGGCCGGCAAGGGCAAGCGCCCGGATCCGCTCAGTGATGACTTGCCGATCCCGCCGGATCTGCGGCGCGATTCCTGATGCTGATGAAGTAAAAAAAACCGCCTCCGGTTGAACCCGGTGGCGGTTTTTTTATGTCACAGATGATCTGTGGTGCTTGTGAGGCCGCTTTCGCGGGCAAGCCCGCTCCCACAGGTTTGGCGTCGCTCGGGAAATATGAGCACGCCACAAATCACTGTGGGAGCGAGCTTGCTCGCGAAGGCGTCAGCCGCCACGGCACATCTCTCAAGTCTTTACGCGGAAGTCTGCGACGGCGGTATTTCCAGATTATCCAGCACCCGATTCACTGCCAGTTCCCCGAGCATGATCAGTTGCGCAATGCCCACCAGCGTCCTGCGCTGTGAGGCGGGCATGAGGTGGGTGAAGTCATTGACGATGGTTCTGGCTGAAGCGAGGGTTTCGCAGGCATCGGCCAGCAGCTCTTCGTTTTTGAAGTCCGCGGTGACGGCATACATTCTACGGGTCTTGCGCGGTGGTGGCGTGGAGCCGGGCGGGCAGAGATAGTGATCGAGGGCGCGGTCGGCGGCTTCGTGAAGCTTTCTGGAATCGGCAGATTCGTAGGGCGAGGCGGGGTCGGTTTCGGGTGGATTGGGTGTGGGTTTGATCATGGTGAAGCTCCTTTGGGTGGAGCCGCCAAATCCAGTCGCTAAACAGGAAGGGTGGCGGCTGTACGCAGGTTAGCGAACCGGTCAAAGGCACCCGGTAGACCGCAAGGGTCTCCCGCATACAGCCACCATAACGAAATTGCAGACATACAGATCCGCAACGAAGCCTGGGACGCTGGTGCACCTTTAATTCGAACCGAGTCGCTAAACCCGATCGCTGATTCGTCAGCGACCGATCCACAATAGAATCCGACCCCAAGGCGCACAAGCCGGCGGATTCTGGCGTAGCTGTAGGCAATGGCGCAAGGATTCGTAGCCTGTAAGGCGTGTCTGAAGGTGTCTTTTAAACACCCGAGTTTAAAAGGCACTTTGTGCTGATTTCTCGGGCCTCTTCGCGAGCAAGCTCGCTCCCACAGGGAAATGCATTCCAAATGTGGGAGCGAGCTTGCTCGCGAAGGCGGCATCCCGGTCAGCAGAAAAACCTCGCTCAAACCCCTCTGTTTCAATCATCGGCAAAAGTTGGAAGGCTTCTTGCAGTAGCCGCGGTGCGCCTGCTTCGGGCGTCAAAAGTTTGCTTTAAAGGAACGGGGAAAACCGGTGGATCGCTCTCAGTTACTCAGCAGTGCACGCAGCAACCTGACAGACCTCAGTCGAGGCAATCTGGGTGTGCCGCTGTTGCTGCTGGTCATGTTGGCGATGATGATGTTGCCGGTGCCGCCGTTCCTGCTCGACGTGTTTTTCACGTTCAACATTGCCCTGTCGATCGTCGTGCTGCTGGTCTGCGTGTACGCCTTGCGGCCGCTGGATTTCGCGGTGTTCCCGACGATCCTGCTGGTGGCGACGCTGTTGCGACTGGCGCTGAACGTGGCGTCTACGCGAGTGGTCATGCTCCACGGTCAGGACGGCCACGCCGCTGCCGGTAAGGTGATCCAGGCCTTCGGTGAGGTGGTGATCGGCGGTAACTACGTGGTCGGTATCGTGGTCTTCGCGATCTTGATGATCATCAACTTCGTCGTGGTGACCAAGGGTGCGGGCCGGATTTCCGAGGTGAGCGCGCGTTTCACCCTCGATGCGATGCCCGGCAAGCAAATGGCGATCGACGCCGACCTCAACGCCGGTCTGATCGACCAGGCGCAGGCCAAGGCCCGTCGTCAGGAAGTGGCCCAGGAGGCAGAGTTCTACGGTTCGATGGACGGTGCCAGCAAATTCGTCCGTGGTGACGCCATCGCCGGCCTGTTGATTCTGTTCATCAACCTGATCGGCGGCATGGCCGTCGGTATCTTCCAGCACAACATGACCTTCGCCGACGCCGGCAAGGTTTACGCCTTGCTGACCATCGGTGACGGTTTAGTGGCGCAATTGCCATCACTGTTGTTATCTACAGCGGCAGCGATCATGGTGACCCGTGCTTCCGGCTCGGAAGACATGGGCAAGCAGATCAATCGCCAGATGTTCGCCTCGCCCAAAGCGCTGGCGGTGGCGGCCGGTCTGATGGCGGTCATGGGCCTGGTGCCGGGCATGCCGCACTTCTCGTTCTTGAGCATGGCCGCCCTGGCTGCCGGTGGCGCTTACCTGTTCTGGAAGAAGCAGAACGTGGCCAAGGTCGTCGCGCTGGAAGAGGTCAAGCGTCAACAGGAATTGCTGCCGTCGCCGGCCCGCGCCATGGAAACCAAGGAGCTGGGCTGGGACGACGTGACCCCGATCGACATGATCGGCCTGGAAGTCGGCTACCGCCTGATTCCGCTGGTGGACCGCAACCAGGGCGGGCAATTGCTGGCGCGGATCAAGGGCGTGCGCAAGAAGCTCTCGCAGGATCTGGGCTTCCTGATGCCGACCGTGCACATCCGCGACAACCTCGACCTGGCACCGAGCGCCTATCGCCTGACCCTGATGGGCGTGATCCTGGCCGAAGCCGAGATCTACCCGGATCGCGAACTGGCGATCAATCCGGGTCAGGTCTACGGCTCGCTCAATGGCATTACCGCCAAAGATCCGGCTTTCGGCCTGGAGGCGGTGTGGATCGAAGTCAGCCAGCGTGCCCAGGCGCAATCGCTCGGTTACACCGTGGTCGATGCCAGCACCGTGGTCGCGACTCACTTGAACCAGATTCTGTACAAGCACTCCAGCGAGCTGATCGGTCACGAAGAAGTGCAGCAATTGATGCAACTGCTGGCCAAGAGCTCGCCGAAACTGGCTGAAGAGCTGGTGCCGGGCGTGGTCACGCTGTCGCAGTTGCTCAAGGTGTTGCAGGCGTTGCTGGCCGAGCACGTGCCGGTGCGCGATATCCGCAGCATTGCAGAAGCCATCGCCAACAATGCCGCCAAGAGTCAAGATACCGCCGCTTTGGTGGCCGCTGTGCGGGTCGGCGTATCCCGCGCCATCGTCCAAAGCATTGTGGGGACTGAGTCGGAGCTGCCAGTTATCACGCTGGAGCCAAGGTTGGAACAAATATTGCTCAATAGTCTGCAGAAGGCAGGACAAGGCTCGGAAGAGGGCGTTCTGCTGGAGCCGAGCATGGCCGAGAAGCTGCAGCGTTCGCTGATCGAAGCGGCGCAGCGCCAGGAAATGCAAGGTCAGCCGGTGATCCTGTTGGTAGCAGGCCCGGTTCGCGCGATGCTCTCGCGCTTTGGTCGCCTGGCAGTTCCCGGACTGCATGTGCTGGCCTACCAGGAAATTCCGGACAACAAGCAAGTGACCATCGTTGCGACAGTAGGGCCCAACGGCTGAGGTAGTGGTTTATGCAAGTTAAGCGTTTTTTCGCCGCCGATATGCGTCAGGCCATGAAGCTGGTTCGTGATGAGCTGGGCGCTGATGCCGCCATCATTGGCAACCGCCGCATCGCCGGCGGCGTCGAGCTGACGGCGGCGCTCGATTACAAACTGTCGGCGCTGGCCCCGCGTGTTCCGAACATGGAACTCGAGGATGAGCTGCGCAAGACCCAGTCGCGCATCGTTACCGCACAGGCCGAGCTGAGCCTGCGTGGCGAAGCCGACGGCAACACCAATCGCCAGCTGTTCGCCGGGCTGCCGTTGACGGCCGGCCTGCCGCTGACCGCCGCCGAACCGCTGACCGAGCCGACCTACGAGGCTCCGGCCCGTCCAGCCCCGGCGCCTGCGCCGGCCGCCGCTGGCGTCGACCCGCGTGCGCTGGACTCGATGCGTTTCGAACTCAACAGCCTGCGCGAGCTGATGGAAGTTCAGCTAGGCACGCTGGCCTGGAACCAGCTGCAAGGCAGCCGCCCGGCACAGGCCAATCTGTATCGTCGTTTGCAACGTATCGGTCTGTCCGGCCCGTTGTCCCGTGATCTGCTGTCGATGATCACCGAGATCGACGAGCCGCGTCAGGCCTGGCGCATGCTGCTGGCGCACCTGGCACGGATGATTGCCGTGCCGGAAGTCGAACCTTTGGAAGAGGGCGGCGTGATTGCCATGGTCGGCCCGGCCGGCATGGGCAAGACCACCACGCTGGCCAAACTGGCCGCCCGCTACGTGCTCAAGTACGGCGCGCAGAACATCGCGCTGGTGAGCATGGACAGTTTCCGCATCGGCGCGCAGGAGCAGCTCAAGACCTTGGGCCGCATCCTCAATGTGTCGGTGACCCACGTCGATCCGGGCCAGTCCCTGGTGCAGGCGCTGGATCCACTGCTGCGCAAACGCGTGGTGCTGATCGATACCGCCGGCCTGCAGGCCAGCGATCCGGCCCTGCGCATGCAGCTGGAAAGTCTGGCCGGTCGTGGCATTCGGTCGAAAAATTATCTGGTGCTGGCAACCACCAGCCAGAAACAGGTTCTAACCGCCGCTTATCACAGTTACAAGCGTTGCGGGCTCGCCGGGTGCATCCTGACTAAACTGGATGAAACGGCCAGTCTGGGCGAAGTGTTGAGCCTGGCGATCAGTCACGAACTGCCGGTCGCCTACCTGACCGACGGCCCGCGGATTCCGGATGATCTGCATCTGCCGCGCCGTCATCAACTGGTCAGCCGTGCCGTCAGCGTGCAAATGCAGGAAGAACCCAGCGAAGAAGCCATGGCCGACATGTTCGCTGATATCTACCACAGTCCGACCAAGCAGGTTGGCTGAGGTAATGAACAGTTTTCGTACCTACATCGATGGTCTGCCACGCATTGTTCCGGTTGTGAACGCGCAGCCAGTAATGTGGCCTCCGTCTATGCAAGACAAGGTAAAGAAATAACATGGGCAGCATGCATCCCGTACAGGTGATCGCGGTGACCGGCGGCAAAGGTGGCGTCGGCAAGACTAACGTGTCAGTGAACTTGTCCCTGGCGCTGGCAGAGCTTGGCCGTCGGGTCATGCTGCTGGACGCCGACCTGGGGCTGGCGAACGTCGACGTTCTGCTGGGCCTCACTCCCAAACGTACGCTGGCGGACGTGATCGAAGGTCGCTGCGAGCTGCGCGATGTGCTGTTGCAAGGTCCCGGCGGAATTCGCATCGTGCCGGCTGCATCCGGCACCCAGAGCATGGTTCATCTGAGCCCGGCCCAGCATGCCGGTCTGATTCAGGCCTTCAGCGACATCGGCGACAATCTCGATGTGCTGGTGATCGACACCGCTGCGGGTATTGGTGACTCGGTAGTCAGTTTCGTTCGTGCGGCGCAGGAAGTGTTGCTGGTGGTGTGTGACGAGCCGACCTCGATCACCGACGCCTACGCGTTGATCAAATTGCTCAACCGCGATTACGGCATGAACCGCTTCCGCGTCCTGGCCAACATGGCCCAGAGCCCGCAAGAAGGTCGCAACCTGTTCGCCAAGTTGACCAAGGTCACGGATCGCTTCCTCGACGTCGCCTTACAATACGTCGGTGCGGTGCCCTACGACGAAAGCGTACGCAAAGCGGTGCAGAAGCAGCGAGCGGTCTATGAAGCCTTTCCGCGTTCCAAGTGCGCGTTGGCGTTCAAGGCGATCGCCCAGAAGGTCGACACCTGGCCGCTGCCCGCCAACCCGCGTGGCCACCTTGAGTTTTTCGTCGAGCGCCTCGTGCAGCAAACGGCAGGACCTGTGCTATGACCGCCAGCGGTATGAACCTTTACAAAAAGTCGGCGCGTGACGCGCAGTACGAGTTGATCGAGCGTTACGCGCCACTGGTCAAGCGCATCGCCTACCACTTGCTGGCACGGTTGCCGGCCAGTGTTCAGGTCGAAGACTTGATTCAGGCCGGCATGATCGGGCTGCTCGAAGTCTCGACCAAATACGACGCCAGCAAAGGCGCCAGTTTCGAAACGTACGCGGGCATCCGGATCCGCGGCGCGATGCTTGATGAAGTGCGCAAGGGGGACTGGGCACCGCGCTCGGTTCACCGCAACACCCGTATGGTCAGCGACGCGATTCGCGCAATTGAAGCTAAAACCGGCCGTGACGCTAAAGATCACGAGGTTGCGGCCGAACTCCAATTGAGTCTCGACGATTACTACGGGATTTTGAACGACACCCTGGGCAGCCGGCTGTTCAGTTTCGACGACCTGTTGCAGGACGGCGAACATGAAGGGCTGCACGAGGATGGCGCCAGTGCTCATCTTGAGCCGTCGCGCGATCTGGAAGACGAACGCTTCCAGGCAGCGCTGGCGGACGCGATTGCCAATTTGCCGGAGCGTGAGCGACTGGTGTTGGCGCTGTACTACGACGAAGAGCTGAACCTCAAGGAAATCGGTGAAGTCCTTGGCGTCAGTGAATCGCGGGTCAGCCAGTTACACAGCCAGTGCGCGGCCCGTTTGCGGGGGCGTTTGGGGGAGTGGCGAGCGCGCTGAAGGCAGTGTGGGGACACTGCGAACGAGGCTGGTGCGGTGGTGAACGGCACCGGTCTCGATCTGTTGTGCTCCAGACAGTCATCGAGTGCTTTGCCGGATTGATTGAAATGGCGCGTCCAGGTGCTGGGCGCGTTTAAGACTGCTTGGAGGTCGAATTGAACAAAGACATGAAAATCCTCATCGTTGATGACTTCTCAACGATGCGGCGGATCATCAAGAACCTGTTGCGTGATCTCGGGTTCACCAACACCGTTGAAGCCGACGATGGCACCACCGCCATTCCGGTGCTCAACAGCGGCAGCATCGACTTTCTGGTGACGGACTGGAACATGCCCGGCATGACCGGTATCGACCTGCTGCGCCATGTGCGCGCCGATGAAAAACTCAAGCACCTGCCGGTGCTGATGGTGACCGCTGAAGCCAAGCGCGAGCAGATCATCGAAGCGGCCCAGGCCGGCGTGAACGGCTACGTGGTCAAACCTTTCACGGCCCAGGCGTTGAAAGAAAAAATCGAGAAGATTTTCGAACGCATCGGCTGATGACGCGCGGGGGAGCTATGGAGCACAACGAATCTTCACAGGGCGATTTTGAGTCGACCCTGAAAAAACACGCGGTCGAACTGGTCGAGAGCCTTGAAAAGGGCAAGTTCGGCGAAGCCGTGCAACTGATCCATGAGCTCAATCAGACCCGTGACCGTGGCCTGTACCAGGAAGTGGGCAAGCTCACGCGTGAATTGCACAGTGCGATCGTCAATTTCCAGATCGATCCGCACATGCCACAAGCCGAGGAAGTGTCGCAGATCACTGATGCGACCGAACGCTTGGGCTACGTGGTCAAACTGACCGAAAACGCAGCCAACCGCACCATGGATCTGGTGGAAAGCGCTACCCCCGTGGTCAATGGCCTGGCTGACGAAGCCCAGGCATTGAGCGCCGATTGGGGCCGTTTCATGCGCCGTGAGGTCGGGGCTGAAGAGTTCCGTGAACTGGCGCGTCGGGTCGACGGTTTTCTGTCACGCAGCAGCGCGGATAACCGGGCGGTGTCGAGCAATCTGAACGACATTCTGCTTGCCCAGGATTACCAGGACCTCACCGGCCAGGTGATCAAGCGCGTGACCCAATTGGTCACCGAAGTCGAAAGCAACCTGCTCAAACTCGTGCTCATGGCCAGCCAGGTGGACCGCTTTGCGGGCATCGAACATGACCGTGCGGCGATGCTTGCTGAAAAAGATCCACAAAAACATCTCTCGCAGGGTGAAGGTCCGCAGATTCATGCCGATAAACGAGAAGACGTTGTGTCCGGTCAGGACGATGTGGACGATTTGCTATCCAGCCTTGGATTTTGAGTTTTTTTGGGTTTTTAGACCTGTAGGAGCACCCCATTAATGAGCTTCGGCGCCGATGAAGAGATCCTTCAGGATTTCCTGGTTGAGGCCGGCGAGATTCTTGAGCAACTGTCCGAACAACTGGTCGAGCTGGAAAGCCGCCCGGATGACGCAGATCTGCTCAATGCAATTTTTCGCGGTTTCCACACTGTAAAAGGGGGCGCCGGCTTCCTTCAGCTCAACGAGCTGGTGGAGTGCTGTCACATCGCCGAAAACGTGTTCGACATCCTGCGCAAGGGTGAGCGTCGCGTAGATGCAGAACTGATGGACGTGGTGCTTGAAGCGCTGGACGCGGTGAACAGCATGTTCGGCGAAGTCCGCGATCGCAGCCCGATCACTGCGGCTACCCCGGAACTGTTGGCCGCTCTGTCGCGCCTGGCCGAACCGCAGTCGGCCGATGAGGTTGCGGCTTCCCCCGTTGCCGAGATGATCGAAGAACTGGTCGTCGAAGGCGATTCGGGCGACATCACCGATAACGAATTTGAGCAGTTGCTGGACTCGCTGAACGCCGTCAAGGCCGAAGCCGAAGCCCCGGCGGCTGCCGCTGCGCCTGCTTCCGATGAAGCAGCCAGCGATGAAATCACCGACGCCGAGTTCGAGTCGCTGCTCGACCAGTTGCATGGCAAGGGCCAGTTCGCGGCCGACGCCGTGGCACCCGCGGCTGCAGCTCCGGCGGCTCCTGCGGCGGGCGACAGCTCGGACATCACCGACGACGAATTCGAAGCCTTGCTCGATCAGTTGCACGGCAAGGGCAACTTTGCCGTCGATGCGCTGGAGTCGGCGATTGCTTCCGTTCCTGCGACGGCTGCTCCGGCAGCGGCTGCGGCCGGTAGCGATCTGATCACCGACCACGAGTTCGAATCGCTGCTCGACGATCTGCATGGCAAAGGCAAGTTCACTGACGTCGCCACCGGTGCCGTCGTGACTGCCGGCACTGCTTCGGCTGTTGCGGCGCCTGCCGCCAAGGCCCCGGCGGCTGCGGCAAAACCTGCTGCAAAAGCGCCTGAGCCGAAAGCCGAACCGGCCAAACCGGCTGCCGCTGCTGCACCGGCTCCGGCCCGTGCACCGGCGACTCCGCCACCGGAAAAACCGGCGAGCGAAGCCGAAACCACCGTTCGCGTCGATACCGCGCGTCTCGACGAGATCATGAACATGGTCGGCGAACTGGTGCTGGTGCGTAACCGTCTGGTGCGCCTGGGCCTGAACAGCGGCGACGAAGCCATGCAAAAGGCTGTGTCGAACCTCGACGTCGTCACCGCCGACTTGCAGACCTCGGTGATGAAGACCCGGATGCAGCCGATCAAGAAAGTTTTCGGCCGCTTCCCGCGTCTGGTTCGCGACCTCGCGCGTCAGCTCAAGAAAGAGATCAACCTGGAACTGGTGGGCGAAGAGACCGACCTCGACAAGAACCTCGTCGAGGCACTGGCCGACCCGCTGGTCCACTTGGTACGCAACGCGGTCGACCACGGCATCGAGTCGCCGGAAGAACGCGAAGCGTCGGGCAAGGCTCGTGGCGGCAAGGTGATCCTGGCCGCCGAGCAGGAAGGCGACCACATCCTGCTGTCGATCTCCGACGACGGCAAGGGCATGGACCCGAACGTCCTGCGCGCCATCGCCGTGAAACGCGGTGTGATGGACAAGGATGCCGCCGATCGCCTGAGCGACACCGAGTGCTACAACCTGATTTTCGCTCCGGGTTTCTCGACCAAGACCGAGATCTCCGACGTGTCCGGCCGCGGTGTCGGCATGGACGTGGTAAAGACCAAGATTTCCCAGCTCAACGGTTCGATCAACATCTACTCGACCAAGGGCCAGGGCTCGAAGATCGTCATCAAGGTGCCGCTGACGCTGGCGATCATGCCGACGCTGATGGTGATGCTCGGCAATCAGGCGTTCGCGTTCCCGCTGGTGAACGTCAACGAAATCTTCCACCTCGACCTGTCGACCACCAACGTGGTGGATGGCCAGGAAGTGGTGATCGTGCGGGACAAGGCGCTGCCATTGTTCTACCTCAAGCGCTGGCTGGTCAGCTCCGCCGCTCACGAAGAGCAGCGCGAAGGCCATGTGGTGATCCTTTCGGTGGGCACCCAGCGGATCGGCTTCGTCGTCGATCAACTGGTCGGCCAGGAAGAAGTGGTCATCAAGCCATTGGGCAAGATGCTCCAGGGAACTCCGGGCATGTCCGGCGCCACCATCACCGGTGACGGCCGCATTGCACTGATTCTCGATGTTCCGAGCATGCTCAAGCGTTACGCCGCACGGCGTATTTGAATCCGGGGCGGCGGGGCGACAACGTTCCGCCGCACCTAATGGAGTGTTTATGGCAGTCAAAGTCCTGGTGGTGGACGATTCGGGTTTTTTCCGCCGCCGCGTCTCGGAAATTCTTTCAGCGGATCCGAGCATCCAGGTTGTCGGCACGGCAACCAACGGTAAAGAGGCGATCGATCAGGCCCTGGCCCTCAAGCCGGACGTGATCACCATGGACTACGAGATGCCGATGATGGATGGCATCACGGCCGTGCGGCACATCATGCAGCGCTGCCCGACCCCGGTGTTGATGTTCTCCTCGCTGACGCACGAAGGCGCCCGGGTCACTCTGGATGCGCTGGATGCCGGCGCGGTGGATTTCCTGCCGAAGAATTTCGAAGACATCTCCCGCAATCCGGAGAAGGTCAAGCAACTGCTGTGCGAAAAGGTTCACAGCATCTCGCGCAGCAACCGTCGTTTCAGTGCCTACAGTGCGCCGGCGCCTGCCGCTGCACCTGCGCCTGCGTCGACTCCTGCGCCGGCGCCGTCGAGTTTTGGCAGCCACAGTGCTCCGGTCCGTCCGGCACCTGCGCCTGCTCCGACTCGCGCGCCAGCGGCCAGCGCTTCGTCGCCGGCCCCGAAACGCAAAAACTACAAGCTCGTCGCGATTGGTACGTCGACCGGCGGCCCGGTAGCCCTGCAACGGGTCCTGACCCAGTTGCCGGCCAGCTTCCCGGCGCCGATCGTGCTGATCCAGCACATGCCGGCGGCCTTCACCAAGGCCTTCGCCGAGCGTCTGGACAAGCTGTGCCGCATCAGCGTCAAGGAAGCCGAGGATGGCGACATCCTGCGTCCGGGCCTGGCGCTGCTGGCACCGGGTGGCAAGCAGATGATGATCGATGGCCGTGGCGCGGTGAAAATCCTGCCGGGCGACGAGCGTCTGAACTACAAGCCGTGCGTGGACATCACCTTCGGTTCTGCAGCCAAGTCCTACAGCGACAAAGTTCTGGCGGTCGTACTGACCGGCATGGGCGCCGACGGCCGCGAAGGTGCGCGCCTGCTCAAGCAGGGCGGCAGCACGGTCTGGGCTCAGGACGAAGCCAGTTGCGTGATCTACGGCATGCCAATGGCCATCGTCAAAGCTGACCTCGCCGATGCGGTGTACAGCCTGGACGATATCGGCAAGCACCTGGTCGAGGCGTGCGTCTGATGGATGTTCTAAGCCTTATCGGGATCATCATGGCGTTCGTCGCCATCATCGGCGGCAACTACCTTGAAGGCGGTCACCTCGGCGCACTGGCCAACGGCCCGGCGGCGCTGATCGTGCTCGGTGGCACCATCGGTGCCGCGCTGCTGCAATCGCCGATGAGCGCGTTCAAGCGCGCCATGCAGATTCTGGCTTGGATCTTTTTCCCGCCGCGTGTGGACCTGGCCGGCGGCATCGACCGCGTGGTCAACTGGAGCCTCACCGCACGCAAGGAAGGCCTGCTGGGTCTGGAAGGCGTGGCGGATGCCGAGCCTGATGCCTACTCGCGCAAGGGGCTGCAACTGCTGGTCGACGGCGCCGAGCCAGAAGCGATCCGCAGCATCCTCGAGGTGGATTTCTACACTCAGGAGGCCCGCGACATCGAGGCCGCCAAAGTGTTTGAAAGCATGGGCGGCTATGCGCCGACCATCGGCATCATCGGTGCGGTGATGGGCCTGATCCACGTGATGGGCAACCTGGCCGATCCGTCGCAACTGGGCAACGGGATCGCGGTCGCGTTCGTCGCCACTATCTACGGTGTGGCCAGTGCCAACCTGGTGTTGCTGCCGGTTGCCGCCAAGCTCAAGTCAATTGCATTGCGGCAGTCGCGTTATCGCGAAATGTTGTTGGAAGGTATTTTGTCGATCGCTGAAGGTGAAAACCCACGCTCCATCGAGTTGAAGCTTCAGGGCTTCATGGATTAAGGGACTAACCTCATGGCACGTCGTCGCCAGCATGAAGAGCACGTAAACCATGAACGTTGGCTGGTTTCCTACGCCGACTTCATCACCTTGCTCTTTGCCTTTTTCGTGGTGATGTACTCCATCTCGTCGATCAACGAAGGCAAGTACAAGATCATTTCCGAAGCGCTGATCGGGGTCTTCACCGACTCCGACCGTGCGCTCAAGCCGATCCCGATCGGTGAAGAACGACCCAAGACCGTGACCCCGGCCAAGCCGCTGGTCAAGGATGCCGAACAGGTCGACGCCGGCATCGCCGGGGCCAGCGATCCGCTGAAAAGCATCGCCGATGACATCAGTGCCGCGTTCGGCGACCTGATCTCCTCGAACCAGATGACCGTGCGCGGCAACGAACTGTGGGTCGAGATCGAACTCAACTCCAGCCTGTTGTTCGGCAGCGGTGATGCGATGCCGAGCGACATCGCGTTCAACATCATCGACAAGGTCGCGGCGATCCTCAAACCGTTCGACAACCCGATCCACGTCGAAGGCTTCACCGACGATCAACCGATCCGTACCGCGCAGTACCCGACCAACTGGGAACTGTCTTCGGCGCGTTCGGCCAGCATCGTACGGATGCTGGCGATGCAGGGTGTGAACCCCGGTCGTCTGGCTTCGGTGGGCTACGGCGAGTTTCAGCCGGTGGCCAACAACGCCACTGCCGAAGGCCGGGCGAAGAACCGTCGTGTAGTGCTGGTGGTGTCGCGCAATCTCGATGTGCGCCGCAGCCTGACCGGCACCGGAACCGCCAATGCAACACCGGACGCCGCACTGAAGCGTGCTGGCACACAAACTGCACCGACCCCGGTCAAGACGCCGGGACGCGAGAGTGCCGTCAATTCTCCGTCGCCCGCATTAATACGCTGAACCATGTCTTGGCCGAGCACCTCGGCCGAGAGGAACGATCCGAATGAGAGTCTGGGCAGTCGCCAATCAAAAGGGTGGTGTTGGTAAAACCACTTCTTCCATCGCTTTAGCCGGGTTGCTGGCCGAGGCGGGCAAGCGCGTGGTCGTGGTCGATCTCGACCCGCACGGCTCGATGACCAGCTATTTCGGTTACGACCCCGACAGCCTGGAACACAGCAACTACGACCTGTTTCTGCACAAGGGCACGGTGCCGCAAGGCTTGCCGGGTCAATTGCTGTTGTCGACCAGCGATGAACGTATTTCCCTGTTACCGTCGAGCACCGCACTGGCCACCCTCGAGCGCCAGTCACCGGGGCAGAGTGGCCTGGGTCTGGTGATCGCCAAGAGTCTGGCGCAACTGTGGCAGGACTTCGATTACGCGATCATCGATAGCCCGCCGTTGCTCGGCGTGCTGATGGTCAACGCCCTGGCTGCGAGTCAGCAACTGGTGATCCCGGTGCAGACCGAGCATCTGGCCGTCAAAGGTCTGGAGCGCATGGTCAACACCCTGGCGATGATCAACCGCTCACGCAAACAGGCGCTGCCGTTCAGCATCGTGCCGACCCTGTTCGACCGCCGCACCCAGGCGTCGATGGGCACCTTGCGCGTGCTGCGCGACAAATTCCCCGACGAGATCTGGCAGGGTTACATCCCGGTCGATACCCGTCTGCGCGACGCCAGCCGTGCCGGTGTCACCCCTTCGCAGTTCGACGGCAAGAGCCGTGGCGTGCTGGCTTACCGCGCGCTGCTCAAGCATCTGCTGGCGCAGCAACTCGTTCCGCAGGTGGCTTGAGCATGAATCGGCCGATCAAGCTGACGTCGAAGCCGCAACTGGCGTTGCAGTCCTATCTGGACGGCTTGCTGACGGAGGTGACGGACGAGGTCGAGCAGGAAGTCGTAGCGCCGGTCGAGGTGGTCGAGACCGCCGCGGCACTCGATGAATTCCAGGCCGCTGTCCTTGAAGAGCAGGCCCGGGATGCGCAAAAAGCCGCCCGACCGATCGCCCCGGTTGCAGCACCTGCCGCTGTGGTAGCGAAGGCACCGGCGACGTTGATCAAAGAGCCTGAGCCGGTGCGCGTGGTCTCGACTCTGGCACCGCTGCTGCAAACCCAACTTCTGCAAACGCCTCCGGTTCCCGTGGCACCAGAACCTGAAGCGCCTGCGCCAGCCCCGGTCGAACCGACCCTGGTTGCGCCGCTGGTCGAAGTGCATCTACCGCCAAACAATACGCCGCCACCGCTGGAAACCGACGGCCGTCCGGCCTGGGCTTCGGAAGCATTCGAATGCCTGTTGTTCGACGTGGCCGGGTTGACGCTGGCGGTGCCACTGGTGTGCCTCGGCTCGATCTATTCGCTGGCCGGCCATGAGCTGACGCCGCTGTTCGGCCAGCCGGAATGGTTCCTCGGGATTTTGCCGAGCCAGGCCGGCAACCTGAAGGTGCTGGACACCGCACGCTGGGTCATGCCGGATCGCTACCGCGATGACTTCCGTCAGGGCCTGCAATACGTGATTTCGGTGCAGGGTTACGAGTGGGGCCTGGCGGTGCATCAGGTCAGTCGCTCGTTGCGCCTGGACCCGAATGAAATCAAATGGAGAAGTCACCGGGGTCAGCGGCCATGGCTCGCCGGCACGGTGATTGAACACATGTGCGCCTTGCTCGATGTTTCCGCTCTGGCCGAGTTGATCGCCAGCGGTGGGGCAAAGCACATGTCCGGCAGTAAGCCGAACCACAAACCGACATAAAGACAGTACCGGCATTCAAATGCCGGCGAACGAAACACACACCGCCAGGCGCGGTTTTTCGAGGGGCTAGGGTATGAACGACAAGGCTACGGCGGCAAAGGGTTCCGAAGATCCGATCCTGCAATGGGTGACCTTCAAGCTGGACAACGAAACCTACGGCATCAACGTGATGCGCGTTCAGGAAGTCCTGCGCTACACCGAGATCGCTCCGGTGCCGGGTGCGCCAAGCTACGTGCTGGGCATCATCAACCTGCGCGGCAACGTGGTGACCGTGATCGATACCCGTCAGCGCTTCGGCCTGATGAGCGGTGAGATCAGCGACAACACCCGTATTGTCATCATCGAAGCCGACAAGCAAGTCGTGGGCATCATGGTCGACAGCGTGGCCGAAGTGGTTTACCTGCGTCAGTCGGAAATCGAGACCGCACCGAACGTCGGTAACGAAGAGTCGGCCAAGTTCATCCAGGGCGTGTGCAACAAGAACAACGAGTTGCTGATCCTGGTCGAGCTGGACAAGATGATGAGCGAAGAAGAATGGTCGGAACTGGAGAACATCTGATTGATTCTCGAGGTAGCGGTCATTGTCCTGTTCCTGTTCTGGGCAGGCACGCTGGCGATGTTTCTGGCGTACATCAAGGCGCAGCGCGTGATCGCTGCGCAACAGGCCCAGGGCGATGCGCTGCGTGATCAGCGCATCAAGGACCTGGCCAAGCGTGTCGACGATTACCAGAACGGCAACGTGCGCATGGGCGAAGCCCTGCACGAGCTGCGCTCGGTCGTCGGTCCGATCCCGGACAAAATCAGCCAGCTCGAACAGCGGGATCCTTCCAGCCTGTCATTCGCCCAGGCGGCGAAACTGGTGGGGATGGGCGCAAGCGTTGATGAGCTGACTCAGTCCTGCGGGTTGACCCAGGCTGAGGCGGAGTTGATGCGCAAGCTGCACAAGAACTGATTTTTGCGCTCAAGCTGATGGCCTATTCGCGAGCAAGCTCGCTCCCACATTAGATCGGTGTACGCCGAACCAATGTGGGAGCGAGCTTGCTCGCGAAGGCGTCTTTGAAGTCTCAGTAATCGTCGCCGCGTTCGGTGACGTCTTTCTCGACCATCGGTGCATCCGGGTCGTGCCCTTGCGGGAACTTGCCCTTGAGGTTCCAGGCAAACGCGATGATCTCGGCGATCGTGCGGTACAGCTCTTCAGGGATGCTGTCGCCCAGTTCCATCCGCGCCAGCAGTTTCACCAGCTCGGCGTTTTCGTAGATCGGCACTTCACAGTCACGGGCGATCCGCAGGATTTCTTCGGCCAGTGCTTCGTCGCCCTTGGCGGTGAGGGTCGGGGCGTGGCTGCCGTCGTATTTGAGGGCGATGGCCTGGCGTGGAGCGGTGGTGTCATTCATGCGGTTTCGTCGACCCAGCGGTGTTCGAGGCGGGTTTGGATGCCTTGCGGCGGGGTGCCGAGGTGGCAGTCGAGGTCGCCGACATTCAGCCCGGAATCCAGTAGGCGCTGACGCAGGGCGGTCAGGTTGCTTTCGATCAGGCTCGCGGTGTACGGCCGCTCGGCCCACAGCTGACTGGACAGGCTGCCGCTGATCAATTGCGCCTGAATCTGCATCGGCCCCAGCGGTTCCAAGTCGAACGCCAGATCGACGCGCCACAGTTGTTGTTTCGGTTCGCGCTCATCGCGGCGCTGTTCGTTCGCTTCCTGTTTCTCCGGTGCTTCCTCGCGCTGGAACTTGACCTGCAACGGCACGATGTCCTGCATATTGCGCATCGGGATTTCCAGTTGCCAGGTGCTGAGCAGGCGGCCGTCGTCGGTGACGCCGGTCTGTTCGAGACTCGACAGCTGATGGCTTTGCAGGCGCGACACGGCGGCTGCAGCGAGGCGCAGCAAGTGTTCCAGATCGCCTTCACCTTCCAGACTTTGCAGCAGCCGGTCGGGCAGCGGGAAACTGCTCGGCACCGGTTTCGCGCTGACCTGACCGAGCATGCCGAGGGCGTTGCGCACGAAGCTCGGCAATGCCTGAGCCAGGGTGTTGGCGGCAATGATCGCATTCAGGTTGGTGTTGCCGGGCAGGCCGGGGGTGATCTGGGCGATCAGCTTGAGCAGATCGGCTTTCATGTCCGGGGCCAATGTCGGGTTCTGCCCGGTCAGCAGTTTGGTCTCGAGGAACACGCCGCTGTTGGCCAGCGCCTGGGCCAGACCCTTTGGGGTGCTCAGTTGCTGCACGTCAGGAAGGTTGGCGAGCAGTTTGTCCACGGCCGCGCGCAAATCCTGGGACGTCTGATCGGTGGCGGGGGGCAGGCTTTGGAGCATTTTCAACAAGCCGTCGAGCGAGCCCTGACGGCTTTGCTGACTGACCAGTTGCTGGCTGACCGCCAGTTGTTCCTGGCGATTGCTCAGCGGCAGGAACTTCAGGGTCTGCGAATCCTGCACCAGCGCCGACAGCAAGGTGCCGATGCGCAGCGGTTGCGGGCTGTCGATGCTCAGGGTGCTTCCGCTCAACGCGGTATTGAGCAGGCTGACCATCGAGCGATACACCATCGGTTGCCCCGGCACCTGCGGCAAGACCTGAGCCGTCAGCACCTTGCCTTGCAGCAGCGTGCCGACCGGCAGTTGCGCGGTGTCGATGCGGGTGAGGGTGGCGACGCTGCTGGCGATGGCCTGTTGCACGGTGATCGCCAGATTGCCCGCCGACGGCTGGGTGATCGCCAGACTGGTGCCCTGAGGCAATGGCAGATTGCTGGTCGCCTGCACGGTGGTCTGACGGCCGCTGTCCAGCGTCACCTTGAGCAGCAACTCAAAGGTCTGATCCGCCTGCTTGAGCGACAACACCTCGGCCTTGGCACTCTGGCCGGCGGCAATCAGCCCGTCGACCGGCGTCAGCAACTTCAGCAGCTCACCCACCTGCGGGCGAACGGTCGCCGGGGTGGTGGGCGGGAGCGGGAGGATGTTCATTTCGCCTGTCATACGCGGACACAACCTGAGGAAAATGCACTCTGGAGAGAGGATGGCGACATGTATAATGCCGCCCGTCGTTCCAGGAGTGGCGAAAACATTGCAATTGTTTGACGCAGCTCTCTAGATCGAGCCGTCAATGCATCTATGCTGCAACTCTTTAACGGCCGCGCCAGAGCCGACTTGAACCGTATAAGGCCCGTGAACCCTTGACCAGTCCTGTCCTGCAAACCGTTGCCCTCGCGTGTGAACGTGATCTCAGACTGCTCTTCGACAATCTCGAATTGAGACTGGCCAGTGGCGATATGGTGCAGATCAGCGGCCCCAACGGCAGCGGCAAGACCAGCCTGTTGCGTTTGCTGGCCGGTCTGATGCAGCCGACCGACGGTCAGGTGCTGCTCAACGGCAAACCGCTGGGCGAGCAGCGCAGCGAGCTGGCGCGCAATCTGTTGTGGATCGGCCACGCCGCCGGGATCAAGGACTTGCTCACGCCGGAAGAAAACCTCGCCTGGCTTTGCGCCCTGCATCAACCCGCCGAACGCGACGCGATCTGGCAGGCCCTGGCGGCGGTTGGATTGCGTGGTTTCGAGGATGTTCCCTGCCACAGTCTGTCCGCCGGCCAGCAGCGCCGCGTGGCACTGGCGCGGTTGTATCTGGACAGCCCGCCGTTGTGGATTCTCGACGAACCGTTCACTGCGTTGGACAAGCAGGGCGTCGCACAGCTTGAAGAACACCTGGCCGGGCACTGCGAACGGGGAGGGCTGGTGGTGCTGACCACGCACCACACACTGAGCCGGATGCCGGCCGGTTATCGCGACATCGATCTGGGGAACTGGGCAGTATGAGTGTGTTCGGCCTGCTGGTTGCCCGTGAATCCCGACTGCTGTTCCGCCGCCCGGCGGAGCTGGCCAATCCGCTGATTTTCTTCGCCATCGTCATCGCCTTGTTCCCGCTGGCCGTCGGACCGGAAACTCAAGTATTGCAAAACTTGTCCCCGGGGTTAGTCTGGGTGGCGGCACTTTTGTCGGTCCTGCTCTCGCTGGACGGGCTTTTCCGCAGTGATTTCGAAGATGGCTCCCTTGAACAGTGGGTCCTTTCGCCGCACCCCCTGCCACTTCTGGTATTGGCCAAGGTGCTGGCACACTGGCTTTTTTCCGGGCTGGCACTGGTTTTGCTCTCGCCGTTACTGGCGTTGATGCTCGGGTTGCCGGCTGCGTGTCTGCCGGTATTGCTGCTTTCGTTGCTGCTGGGAACACCGGTGCTGAGCTTGCTCGGCGCGGTGGGCGCGGCGCTGACGGTCGGTCTGAAACGCGGTGGCCTGTTGCTGGCGCTGCTGATTCTGCCGTTGTACATCCCGGTGTTGATCCTGGGCAGTGGCGCCTTGCAGGCGGCGTTGCAGGGTATGCCGGCGATTGGTTATCTGTTGTGGCTTGGTAGCCTGACCGCCCTGGCAATAACCCTGACACCCTTTGCAATAGCTGCTGGCCTGAAGATCAGCGTCGGCGAATAATGAGGTCTGGTTAAAATTTAACCAGCAAAGACCCTGAGACTGCTCACACCGATGAGCGGCACCCGTGATGGAAACAGTATGAACTGGACCTGGTTTCACAAGCTCGGCTCGCCCAAGTGGTTCTACGGCATCAGCAGCAAGTTTCTGCCGTGGTTGAGCATCGCAGCGTTGTTGCTGATCTCCGTTGGCGTCATCTGGGGCCTGGCCTTCGCGCCGCCGGACTATCAGCAAGGCAACAGCTTTCGCATCATCTACATCCATGTACCCGCCGCGATGCTCGCTCAGTCGATCTACGTGATGCTGGCGGTGTGCGGCGTGGTCGGTCTGGTGTGGAAGATGAAACTGGCCGACGTCGCCCTGCAATGCGCTGCACCGATCGGCGCTTGGATGACCGCCGTGGCGCTGGTCACCGGGGCAATCTGGGGCAAGCCGACCTGGGGTTCGTGGTGGGTCTGGGACGCGCGGCTGACCTCGATGCTGATTCTGCTGTTCCTGTATTTCGGCGTGATTGCGCTGGGCAACGCCATCAGCAACCGCGACAGCGCTGCCAAGGCCTGCGCGGTGCTGGCCATCGTCGGTGTGATCAACATTCCGATCATCAAATACTCGGTGGAGTGGTGGAACACCCTGCACCAGGGCGCGACTTTCACCCTCACCGAAAAACCGGCGATGCCCGTCGAGATGTGGCTGCCGCTGCTGCTGACGGTGCTGGGTTTCTACTGTTTCTTCGGCGCCGTACTGTTGCTGCGCATGCGCCTTGAAGTGCTCAAGCGCGAAGCCCGCGCCAGTTGGGTCAAAGAAGAAGTGCAGAACAGCCTGGAGGCCGCTCGATGAGTTTCGCGTCATTCGGCGACTTCCTCGCCATGGGCCATCACGGCCTGTATGTCTGGTCGGCCTACGGCATCTGTCTGGCGGTACTGATCCTCAACGTGGCGGCGCCGATCGCGGCCCGCAAGCGTTATCTGCAACAAGAGGCGCGTCGTCTGCGCCGGGAGAACGGCAAGTGAATCCGCTGCGTAAAAAGCGTCTGATCATCATCCTGGCAATTCTGGTAGGGGTCGGCGCTGCCGTCGGCCTGGCCCTGAGCGCCCTGCAGCAGAACATCAACCTGTTTTACACCCCGACCCAGATCGCCAACGGCGAAGCGCCGCAGGACACCCGCATCCGCGCCGGCGGCATGGTCGAGAAGGGCTCGCTGCAACGCTCCACGGATTCGCTGGACGTCAAATTTGTGGTCACTGACTTCAACAAGTCCGTGACCATCACCTATCGTGGCATCCTGCCGGACCTGTTCCGCGAAGGGCAGGGCATCGTGGCGCTCGGCAAGCTCAACGCCGATGGCGTGGTGGTCGCCGATGAAGTGCTGGCCAAGCACGACGAGAAATACATGCCGCCGGAAGTGACCAAAGCCCTGAAGGACAGCGGTCAATCCGCGCCAACCCCTGCGAAGGAGGGTTGATCGATGACATCCACCATATTCATTCCCGAGCTCGGCCATCTGGCCATGATCCTCGCGCTGTGTTTTGCGCTGGTACAGGCCGTGGTGCCGTTGCTTGGCGCCTGGCGCGGCGACCGTCTATGGATGGGCCTGGCGCAGCCGGCGGCGTGGGGGCAGTTCGCGTTCCTGCTGTTCGCCTTCGGTTGCCTGACCTATGCGTTCATGACCGACGACTTCTCCGTGGCTTACGTCGCGATGAACTCCAACAGCGCGTTGCCGTGGTACTACAAGTTCAGCGCGGTGTGGGGCGCCCACGAAGGGTCGCTGCTGCTGTGGGCGTTGATCCTCGGTGGCTGGACCTTCGCGGTGTCGGTGTTCTCCCGGCAGTTGCCGCAAGTGATGCTCGCTCGCGTGTTGGCAGTGATGGGCATGATCAGCACCGGTTTTCTGCTGTTCCTGATTCTGACCTCCAACCCGTTTTCGCGGATCCTGCCGCAAATCCCGGCCGACGGTCGTGACCTCAATCCGTTGCTGCAGGACATCGGCCTGATCGTCCATCCGCCGATGCTCTACATGGGCTACGTCGGTTTCTCGGTGGCGTTCGCGTTCGCCATCGCCGCGTTGCTCGGTGGTCGTCTCGATGCCGCGTGGGCACGCTGGTCGCGTCCGTGGACCATCGTCGCCTGGGCCTTCCTCGGCATCGGCATCACCCTCGGTTCGTGGTGGGCCTACTACGAGCTCGGCTGGGGCGGCTGGTGGTTCTGGGACCCGGTGGAAAACGCCTCCTTCATGCCTTGGCTGGTGGGCACGGCGCTGATTCACTCGCTGGCAGTCACCGAGAAACGTGGCGTGTTCAAGAGCTGGACGGTGTTGCTGGCGATTGCCGCGTTCTCCCTGAGCCTGCTCGGTACTTTCCTGGTGCGTTCCGGTGTGCTGACCTCGGTGCACGCGTTTGCCTCGGATCCCGAGCGTGGCGTGTTCATCCTGATCTTCCTGCTGTTCGTGGTCGGTGGTTCGCTGACCCTGTTTGCCTTGCGCGCCCCGGTGGTCAAGAGCCAGGTCGGCTTCAACCTGTGGTCACGAGAAACCCTGCTGCTGGGCAACAACCTGGTGCTGGTGGTGGCGGCGTCGATGATCCTGCTCGGCACGCTGTATCCGCTGATTCTCGATGCGATCAGCGGCGCCAAGCTGTCGGTCGGCCCGCCGTACTTCAACGCGCTGTTCATTCCGTTGATGGCGCTGCTGATGCTGGTGATGGCGGTCGGCGTGATCGTGCGATGGAAAGACACCCCGGTGAAATGGCTGGTCAGCATGCTGACCCCGGTGCTGCTGGGCAGCGTTGCGCTGGCAGTGGTGGCCGGTGTCGCCTACGGCGATTTCAACTGGGCGGTGATCGCGACGTTCCTGCTCGCGGCCTGGGTATTGCTGGCCGGTGTGCGCGACATCTTCGACAAGGCTCGCCACAAAGGCCTGATCAAAGGCCTGCCGACCCTGACCCGCAGTTACTGGGGCATGCAGATCGCCCACCTCGGTATCGCCGTCTGCGCGCTGGGCGTGGTGTTGTCGAGCCAGAACAGTGCCGAACGCGACCTGCGCCTGGCGCCGGGCGAGTCGATGGACCTGGCCGGTTATCAGTTCGTGTTTGAAGGCGCCAAGCATTTCGAAGGCCCGAACTTCACCTCCGACAAGGGCACCGTCCGGGTGATCCGCAACGGTCAGGAAGTCAGCGTGCTGCACCCGGAAAAACGTCTGTACACCGTACAGAACTCGGTGATGACCGAGGCGGGGATCGACGCCGGTTTCACCCGCGACCTCTACGTCGCCTTGGGCGAACCGCTGGGCGATGGCGCCTGGGCGGTGCGGGTCCACGTCAAACCGTTCGTGCGCTGGATCTGGTTCGGCGGCCTGCTGACCGGTTTCGGTGGTCTGCTGGCGGCGCTGGATCGGCGTTATCGAGTAAAGGTCAAAGCCAAGGTGCGTGAAGCGCTGGGCATGGAAGGAGCCGCTGCATGAGACGTTGGTTGATGCTGGTGCCATTGGCGATTTTCCTGCTGGTGGCCGTATTCCTTTATCGCGGTCTGTACCTGGATCCGGCGGAGTTGCCGTCGGCGATGATCAACAAGCCGTTCCCGGAGTTTTCCCTGCCAGTGGTGCAGGGCGACAAGACCCTGACCCGCGCTGACATTCTCGGCAAACCGGCACTGGTCAACGTCTGGGGCACCTGGTGCATTTCCTGCCGGGTCGAGCACCCGGTGTTGAACAAACTCGCCGAGCGCGGCGTGGTGATCTACGGCATCAACTACAAGGACACCAACGCCGATGCGTTGAAGTGGCTGGCCGAGTTCCACAACCCGTATCAACTGGACATCCGCGACGACGAAGGCTCGCTGGGCCTGAACCTTGGGGTGTACGGCGCGCCGGAAACCTTCTTCATTGACGCCAAGGGCATCATCCGCGACAAATACGTCGGCGTGATCGACGAGCAGGTCTGGCGCGAAAAACTGGCGGCCAAATATCAGGCGCTGGTCGATGAGGCCAAGCCATGAAGCGCTTTTTAGCTGCCATGGTACTGGGCTTGAGCCTGGCCGGCGTGGCCCACGCGGCCATCGACACCTACGAGTTTGCCAAAGAAGGCGATCGCGAGCGTTTTCGCGAGCTGACCAAGGAACTGCGCTGCCCAAAATGCCAGAACCAGGACATCGCCGACTCCAATGCACCGATTGCCGCCGACCTGCGTAAAGAGATTTTCCGCATGCTCGGCGAGGGCAAGGACAATCAGCAGATCATCGACTTCATGGTCGATCGCTACGGTGATTTCGTCCGCTACAAACCGGCGCTCAATGCCAAGACCGCGTTGCTCTGGTTCGGTCCGGCCGGCCTGTTGCTGGGCGGTTTTGTCGTGATCGCGGTGATCGTCCGCCGCCGTCGCGGGCAACGCGCCGAGACGCCGCAATCGCTGTCCCCTGAAGAGCGTCAGCGCCTCGACCAACTGTTGGATAAAAACCAAGAATGATTGATTTCTGGCTTGCCGCAGGGCTGTTGCTTCTGGTCGCCCTGAGTTTTCTGCTGATCCCCGTCCTGCGTGAACGTCGCGCCCAGCGTGAAGAGGATCGAACCGCTCTCAACGTCGCCCTGTATCAGGAACGCGTCGCCGAACTGCAATCGCAGCAGGCCGAAGGCGTACTCGATGCTGCGCAAATGGATAGCGGCCGTGCCGAAGCGGCCCGTGAATTGCTGGCCGATACCGAAGGTGTGGCGCCGGTGCGAGTTTCGCGTCTGGGCAAGCCGTTGCCATTGCTGGCGGCCGTGCTGGTGCCGGTACTGGGCCTGGGTCTGTATCTGCACTTTGGCGCGAGCGACAAGGTCGAACTGACCCGCGAGTTCGCCCAGGCGCCGCAGTCGATGGAAGAGATGACCCAGCGTCTGGAACGCGCAGTCGCGGCGCAACCGGATTCGGCTGAAGGCGTGTATTTCCTCGGTCGCACCTACATGGCTCAGGATCGTCCGGCGGACGCGGCGAAGATGTTCGAGCGCGCCGTCAATCTCGCCGGTCGACAGCCGGAACTGCTTGGCCAGTGGGCGCAGGCCCAGTACTTTGCCGACAACAAAAAATGGTCGGACAAGGTTCAGGCCCTGACCGACGAAGCACTGAAAGCCGATCCGAAAGAAGTCACCAGTCTCGGCCTGTTGGGCATCGCCGCGTTCGAAGGCGAGCGCTATCAGGAAGCCATCGACTACTGGAACCGTCTGCTGGCGCAATTGCCGCCGCAGGACAAATCCCGCGAGGCCCTGCAGGGCGGCATCACCCGCGCAACCGAGAAACTGCAAGCCAGCGGCGGCAAGGTCGCCCAGGCACCGGCGGCGAAAGCGGCGGCATTGTTGAAAGTGCGTGTGGATCTGGCCAGTGAACTCAAAGCCAAGGTGCAACCGGGCGACAGCGTGTTCATTTTTGCCCGCGCCACTTCGGGCCCGCCGGCACCGCTGGCAGCCAAGCGCCTGACTGTCGCCGATCTGCCGGTGACCGTCGAACTGGGCGATGCCGACGCGATGATGCCGCAATTGAAACTGTCGAACTTCCCCGAAGTCCAACTGGTTGCGCGCATCTCCCGTGCCGGTCAGCCGACCGCCGGAGAGTGGGTCGGTCGCAGCCGGCCTCTGGCCAGCAGCACCACCGCGCCGCAGACACTGACCATCGACAGCCCGGACAAATAACCGGGAAACCACAGGAAACGCACCGCCATGAACGCCATCGCCCGAATCACAGTCCTCACACTGGCCCTGGGCTTGAGCGCATGTGCGGTGCAACGACCGGAACCGACGACGCGGCTGCCGCCGATCCCGCCGTCACAACCCAGCCCGACCCCGTCGACCACCCCGACGCCGAGCAAACCGGGCATCCCGGCCAAACCCGCCAAACCGGTCCCGCGCACCTCCGCCAGCTTCGCCCCACCACCGGGCGGCAACAGCCACTGGGACCAGAAACTGGGCGTGTACGTGCTCGACGACCAGACCAACACCTTCTACCGCCAGCGCACCTACTACCGCTGGAACAACGGCTGGAGCCGCTCGATCAGCCCCAACGGCCCGTGGGAAGAAACCAACATCCACGGCGTACCGGCGGGACTGGGCAAGCAGTTCGGGGAGTAATAAAAAACGGCGATCTTTGGATCGCCGTTTTGCTGTGTGGGGTGAAGAAGAGGGCAAGCCACATCAGAAAATCTCTCAAGGGGCGGGGTACAAGACGCATGCATCATATAAAGCAGTGAAAGAAGAATGCCTCACTCGTATCCTGTCCTTAACGCCTGAGCCTGCTCTGCGAGAAGCGCCATTGCCTGCTCGCTGGCGGTGGTGCGCCGGGTCTTATAGTCCATCAGATCGGCAAAACGCACACGTCGGTGCTTGCCTGTTTTGTGGTAGGACAACTCGCCGCTTTCCAGCAGTTTTATGAGGTGTGGACGTGAGACGTTGAGCAGGTCGGCGGCTTCCTGGGTCGTCAATTCGGCATGCACCGGTACGACCTGCACCGCGTTGCCGGCTGCCAGCTCCGCCAGAATGTCGATCAGCAAGCGCAGGGCCGAGGTGGGCAGTTCGACGCGATGAGCTTCGTTCTGCTCGTCGAAAATCTGGATGTGCTGGGTCTCGAAGTGGGTCGCAAGGTAAGCGGCCAGGGCACGCTGCCCTTCAATGGCGGCTTTTACTTCGCGTTCAACAGGGAGGCTGATGGAGGGATGAATAACGGTCGACATGGCGAGTCCGGCTTTGGAAATGAGGAGTGCCGGAACGTTATTCGAAATAAGCGAAAATCGCAATAAACGAAACGGGTGTGGGTTTTATGGTTTTTTCGCCAACAACCCCTGCACATATTCAACGAACGCCCGCGCCTTGACACTGGCCAGCCTGCCCGTCGGAAACACCGCCCACAATTCCTGCTTCGGCAAGGTCCAGTCGTTCATGACCGCCTTGACCGCACTGCTGGCCAGTTCCGGCGCGAACATCCATTCCGAGCCCAGCGCCAGGCCTTGGTGGGCCAGCACCGCCTCGCGCAAACCTTCGGCAGCGCTGACGCGCAGGCGGCCGTTGACGGTCACCGACTGTTCTTCATCAGCCTTGGTGAAATGCCAGGTGGCTCCACCGCCACGGTTGTAGATGACCGCGCGGTGTAGGGTCAGGTCGGCAGGGCAGTCGGGTTCACCGTGACTGGCGAAGTACGCTGGAGTACCCAGCACAACGCGCCGGCATTCGGCGATCTTGCGGACCGTCAGGCCAGAGTCACTGAGCGGGCCCAGGCGCAGGGCGATGTCGATGCCTTCTTCCACCAGATTGATGTTCTGATCGTCGAGCAACAGGTCGACATTGAGTTGCGGGTGCTGATCGAGGAACGGTCCCAGGTGCGGCACCACGTGCATCCGTCCAAAGGTCACGGCGGTGCTGACCCGCAGATTGCCGCTCAGGCCGCCGGCCACGCCACGGGCAGCGTTGTCGGCCTCGTCGGCTTCTTCGAGCGCACGCTTGGCCCGCTCGAAAAACGCCAGCCCGGCCTCGGTCGGCGTCAGGCCCCGGGTCGAGCGCAACAGCAGGCGCACGGCGAGGCGGGTTTCGAGTTGGGCAATGGTTTTCGACACGGCGGGCTGGCCGACATTCAACCGCCGGGCAGCGGCGGAAAACGAGCCGGTTTCCACGACGTAGACGAAGGTTTCCATGGCGACGAGGCGGTCCATCAGCGGTCCTTGTAAAAAAGAGAGGGGTCAGCGGCAGCGAAAGCCTGATCACGCCTGAGTTTAATCGGGCCCGGGGACAGTGCATCAATCACATGCTGCAAAACAACCGAACGTCGTGCTGCGAATTTCTGTGCTTGAGTAAAGATAACTCTAGAGTTACTTTTGTTGAGCCGAAGCAAGGAGGCGGTTGGTGCAGAGCAGGTTATTGATCAAGGAGCTGGAGGAGGCAGGCTGGACGCTGGACCGGATAACCGGCAGCCACCACATCTTCACGCACCGTTACAACCCATACACGATTCCCGTCCCTCATCCGAAAAAGGATTTACCGGTCGGGACGGTCAAGAGCATCAGGAGGCGTGCCGGGTTGTACAACCCGCCAGCCAGTTACAGAGGAGATCCGTAATGCAATACCCAATCTGCATCGAGTGGGGTGACGAGAACACCGCCATCGGGATTCAGATCCCTGACATTCCCGGCGCGGTAACGGCCGGGGATACGTTTGAGGAAGCCTACAACGCCGCCGTCGAGATTGCCCACATCATGCTGCAGGAGATCGCGGCGGATGGTGATTCGATTCCGATGCCGACCTCGGCGGCGACCCATCGCAACAACCCGGAATTTGCCGACATGGGCTGGGGCATGCTCGAGCTGGACATCTCGCTTTACATGGGCAAGACCGAAAAGGTCAATGTGACGTTGCCCGGCTATGTCATCCAGCGGATCGACCGCTACGTGCGTGAGCACAACGTCAAAAGCCGCTCTTCCTTTCTGGCGGATGCCGCCATGGAGAAGCTGGTCCGGCATTGAGCCTCGAGCACTGTCGGATCAGCGATCCGACAGGGCTTTTCAGAGTCTAGGCCGTTGCCAGAACAGGCTTCTGCGAAGCACTCAAAAAACGCACCAGCGCCAGCAGCGGGAACGCGCTGCCAACGATCACGATCCACAACCAGCCGCCATGCTCGTACACCGCACTAGCCACCGACGAGCCGAAGGCGCCGCCGACGAAGATGCTGGTCATGTACAGCGCGTTGAGGCGGCCGCGGCTTTTGGCGTCGAGGGAGTAGACCGCGCGCTGGCCGAGCACCATGTTCATCTGTACGCAGAAGTCGAGCACCACACCGGTCACGGCCAGGCCGATCACGCTGTAGGCCGGGTGGATGAAGGCGGGCAGGAAGCTCAGGCTGGCGAACAGCATGGCCAGCAGCGAGGCGATGCGGGTGTGGCCGGCGTCGGCCAGGCGTCCGCTGATCGGGGCGGCGATGGCACCGATGGCGCCGACCAGGGCGAAGATCGCGATTTCACTTTGGGACAGGCCATGGTTGCGCGCCAGTTCCAGCGGCACGGCAGTCCAGAACAGGCTGAAGGTGGCGAACATGCAGGCCTGGTAAAACGCGCGCTGACGCAGCACCGGTTGTTTGCGCAGCAGCGTCCACAACGAACCCAGCAACTGGCCGTAAGAGGCACTGTGATCCGGCTGGCGCTTGGGCACGGTCAACGCCAGCACCACGCTGATCGCCGCCATCAAGGCTGCGGCGATCATGAACATCGCCCGCCAGCCTAGATGGTCGGCGACCACGCTCGACACCGGCCGCGCCAGCAGAATCCCCAGCAGCAAACCGCCCATGATCCCGCCGACCACCCGGCCACGGGATTCCTCCGGCGCCAGGTGCGCCGCCAATGGAATCAGCACCTGCACCGACACCGAGCTGAAACCCACCAGCAACGAGATCAGCAGGAACACATTCGGTTGATCGGTAAACGCCGCGCCGAGCAGGCTGGCAATCGCCACCACGGTGGTGACGATCATCAGGCGGCGGTTTTCCAGCAGGTCCGCTAGCGGCACCAGGAAGAACAGGCCCAGCGCATAGCCGATCTGGGTCAGCGAAACGATGAAGCTGGCCATGGTGTCGGTCAGGCCGATGTCCGGCGCGATCAGGCCGATGATCGGCTGGGCGTAGTAGATGTTGGCAACGATGGCGCCGCAGCAGAAAGCGAACAGCAGCACCATGCCTCGGGTCATTGCGTGAGTTGTGGCGGTCATAGGGTTTCTCGATCCAGCGAAAAGGAATGCGGTGAGGCTAAGGGACGGGCCGAGCCGGCAGTAGAGGCTTCTGATCGATATCAGTTATTCCGTTGCGGAATAGGTGGCGCCGAACAATCCATTGTTCATCGGCGAACCTTGCGTCCGACCGTTGAGTGGCGATGATACATTCACTTACATCTTGTTCGATAGCGTGCTTATGTTATGAGCGGGTTTCAGCGTTCATCAACGGAGGATTGCGATGTTTCGTCAGTTGCTTCGCCACACCACAACCATTGCCCTGATCAGTCTGCTCGGCGCCACTGCCGCACAGGCCGCCGAAGCGCCCGGCATGCGCATGGGGGTGCGCGGCGAGATCACCGGGGTCAGCCCCGACTCGCTCAAGGTTCACGTCAACACGGGTGAAAACGTGGTGGTCCAGTTGACCCCGGACACCAAGGTCCGCGCGGTCACCCTGGCCAATATCGAAGACATCAAACCCGGCAGCTACATCGGCTCGGCCGCCATTCCCCAGGAGGATGGCACGCTCAAGGCGTTGGAGGTTCATGTGTTCCCGCCGGAGTTGGCGGGTAGCGGCGATGGCCATCGGCCGTTCGACCTGGCCAAGGGCAGCAGCATGACCAACGGCAGCGTCGGCGATCTGGTGGTCAGCAACGGCCGGGTGCTGACCGTCAACTACAAGGGCGGCCAGCAGAAGATCCTGGTGCCGGAGGATGTGCCGATCGTCAACCTGACGCCGGGTGATCGCAGCCTGCTCAAAGTCGGGGTGAAGATCGTTACCTTCGTGACCCAGAGCGCGGACGGCACGCTGACCGCGCAATCGATCTCGGCGGGCAAGGATGGCGTCAAACCGCCCATGTAGCCGCCCACAAAAAAGGCGACCTCTTCAGGTCGCCTTTTTCATTTCAGCTCAA
Organism: Pseudomonas koreensis; assembly: GCF_025447595.1. GTDB lineage: Bacteria > Pseudomonadota > Gammaproteobacteria > Pseudomonadales > Pseudomonadaceae > Aquipseudomonas > Aquipseudomonas koreensis_H. Next base: position 128,390 of record NZ_JAOEJU010000007.1, read on the forward strand.
GCCTTACTGGCCCGAGTAGATCTGGTCGAAGATCCCGCCATCGTTGAAGTGGGTCTTCTGCACGGTGCGCCAGTCGCCGAAGGTTTTCTCGACCGACAGGAAGTCGACTTTCGGGAAGCGGTCGGTGTACTTGGCCAATACCGCCGGGTCACGGGGACGCAGGTAGTTGGCGGCGGCGATTTCCTGACCTTCCGGCGACCACAGGAACTTCAGGTATTCCTCGGCAGCGGCGCGGGAGCCTTTCTTCTCGACCACTTTGTCGACCACCGACACCGGTGGCTCGGCTTCAGCGGAGACACTTGGGTAGATGACTTCGAACTGGTCGCGGCCGAACTCGCGGGCGATCATTTCAGCTTCGTTTTCGAAGGTCACCAGCACGTCACCGATCTGGTTGGTCATGAACGTGGTGGTGGCGGCGCGGCCACCGGTATCCAGCACCGGCGCCTGCTTGAACAACTTGCCGACGAAGTCTTTCGCCTTGTTCTCGTCACCGCCGTTTTTCAGCACGTAGCCCCAGGCCGACAGGTAGGTGTAGCGGCCGTTGCCCGAGGTTTTCGGGTTCGGCACGATCACTTGCACGCCGTCCTTGAGCAGGTCAGGCCAGTCTTTCAGGGCTTTCGGGTTGCCCTTGCGGACGATGAACACGGTGGCCGAGGTGAATGGCGCGCTGTTGTTCGGCAGGCGGGTGACCCAGTCCTTCGGCACCAGTTGGCCGTTGTCGGCCAGGGCGTTGATGTCGGTGGCCATGTTCATGGTGATGACGTCAGCCGGTAAACCGTCGATGACCGAGCGAGCCTGTTTGCTCGAACCACCGAAAGACATCTGTACGGTGATGTTTTCGTTGTGCTCGGCCTGCCAGTGTTTCTGGAACGCAGTGTTGTAGTCCTTGTAGAAATCGCGCATCACGTCGTAGGAAACGTTGAGCAGGGTCGGTGCGGCTTGAGCCACGCTGCCGAAGGCAAGACCTGCGGCGAGAAGTGAGGCGCCAAAGAGTTTTTTCACTGCGCATTCCTTGTTCTGTAGGGGTGTTTTTTACAAAGGTGAGGCCATTTGCCAGCGACTATAGCGGGGCACGCATAGTCGTTTAAAGATTAAAAAGAACTTTGCTTATTCCATTTTCTTGAACAGCGCATTGCCGCAACGGGAGCAGAACGATGCTTCGTGTTCATGGCTGCTTTTCTTGCACACGGGGCAGTCGTGTTGCAGCTGACCGCCGCGCATGGCGGTGGCCAGTTCAGCGGTGAAAATCCCGGTCGGCACGGCGATGATCGAATAACCGGTGACCATCACCAGCGACGAAATCACCTGGCCCAGCACGGTCCTCGGCACGATGTCGCCGTAACCCACGGTGGTCAGGGTCACGATAGCCCAATAGATGCCTTTGGGAATGCTGGTGAAGCCATGCTCCGGGCCTTCGACCACGTACATCAAAGTGCCGAAAACCGTGACCAGAGTGCAGACGCTGAGCAGGAACACGAGGATCTTCTGCTTGCTCCCGCGCAGGGCGTCGAGCAGGTAATGCGCTTGCTTCAGATAAGGGCCGAGTTTGAGTACACGGAAGATCCGCAGCATCCGGATCACCCGGATGATCAGCAGGTACTGGGCATCGCTGTAATACAGCGCGAGGATGCCCGGCACGATCGCCAGCAAGTCCACCAGCCCGTAAAAGCTGAAGGCGTAGCGCAGCGGCTTGGGCGAGCAGTACAGGCGCAGCAAATACTCGCCGAGGAAGATGATCGTGAAGCCCCATTCGATGTACGCCAGCACATTGGCGTAGTTCTGGTGGACTTCATCGATGCTGTCGAGGATCACGATCACCAGACTGGCGAGAATGATCAGCAGCAGGGTCTTGTCGAAACGGCGGCCCGCCACCGTGTCGGTCTGGAAAATGATCACGTATAGGCGATCACGCCACGTGTTGTTGCCGTTCATGCACATTGCTCTGGCGGTAAATCAGCGCAGCCTAGGTTGATTCTCCCCGTTAGCGCAAGGCGCGACGTTGATCTCCGGTTGGCGCATCAGGCGAATGCCGGTGCGCAGCAACCAGCAGGCGAGAATGAACGGTGCCGTGAGAGTCGCAAGACCCAGGGCACTGAACAGCGGCGTCAGCAGCAGCGCCAGGCCGATGCCGAACAGCGGCAACCACGGTTGCTGGCGTTGCGCGCTGAAGGCGAGGGCGGCGAGGACGGCGTTGTAACCCCCCAGACCCAGCAGCGCGACCTGGCTGTCGTGGTGCAACAGGCTGGAACCCAGACCGATTACAGAAGCCAGCAGCGCCCAGGCAAAGGCCCGGCGATCGGCGATCAGCAAACCGGTGGCGATCAATCCACCGGCCAACGGATGGTCGAGGAACATCACCTGACCGAAGCCTTTCAGGGCGGCACCGAGCAGGTTCACGGTATTCAGTTCAAGCGCCGGAGCGGGCGTCGAAGGCTCGGCGAAACACAGGAACACCCAGCTCAGCAGCACGAACGGCGCGGTGTAGGCGGGCAGGTACTCGGTGAGGCGTGCGCGTTTGAGCCACTGCTGCGTGATCATCGCGCTCAGGCCACCGGCCGCCAGAATCAGCGGCGGCAGCATCGGCGACCAGGGGAAATACAGGCTCAGCAACAGGCCGACCAGCACGCCGTTGTAGCTGAACAGTCCGGCCTGGCGATCCGCCTTCGCGTAGTTGCGCCGTTGCGCGGTGAGCAATCCGGCGACCGCGCCGAGCAGCGCGCCGGCGAACAGCACCGGCGCGGTGAATAAAATGGCCAGAAGGCACAGGAGCCCACACAGCGGATGACGCTGGAGGAAGATTTGACTGAAGCCGTTGAGCAACGCTTCGGCCCAGTCAGGGCAGTGGGTGTTGAAATGATTGGCAGGCATGGCAGTTCTGAATGTCAGTGAAACCGAGTCGCCTGCTTCGCCAGCAGGCTGGCTCCCACATTGAATCTTTGTTCAGTCATTGAGTTTGTGGTGCACACAAATCAACTGTGGGAGCGAGCCTGCTCGCGAAGAGGCCGGTGAGGCGTTAAATCAATGTTTCGATCCGCAGCGAATTAGTCGACCCCGGCTGCCCGAACGGCACACCCGCGGTGATCAGCAACGTATCGCCACGCTCGGCCATTCCTTGAGCCTGAGCGATTTCCAGCGCGGTCGAGCACACTTCATCCACCTGACGCAGGCGATCATTGACCACCGAGTGAATGCCCCACGCCACACTCAAGCGTCGAGCGGTCTGCAGGTTCGGCGTCAGGTTGAGGATCGGCGCCTTCGGCCGCTCCCGCGCCGCACGCAGACTCGATGCGCCGGACTCGCTGTAGTTGACCAGCACCGCCACCGGCAGCACGTTGCTGATCCGGCGGATCGCGCAGCTGATCGCATCGGACACGGTCGCTTCGGCTTTCGGCCGGCTGACGTCGAGTTGGGTCTGGTAGTCCGGGCCGTTCTCCACCTGGCGAATGATCTTGCTCATCATCTGCACGGCTTCCAGCGGGTATTCGCCGGACGCGGTTTCTGCCGACAGCATCACTGCATCGGCGCCTTCGGCCACGGCGTTGGCAACGTCAGTGACTTCGGCGCGGGTCGGCGCCGGGGAGAAGCGCATCGACTCGAGCATCTGCGTCGCCACCACCACCGGTTTGCCGAGCTGACGGCAGGTGGTGATGATGTTTTTCTGGATCTGCGGCACGCTCTCGGCCGGTACTTCCACGCCCAGGTCGCCGCGGGCAACCATGATTGCGTCGCTCAGTTCGGCGATCTCGCGCAGTTGCTCGACGGCCGACGGCTTCTCGATTTTCGCCATCAGGAATGCCTTGTCGCCGATGAGTTCGCGAGCCTCGATGATGTCTTGCGGACGCTGCACGAACGACAGCGCGACCCAGTCCACACCCAGTTCCAGACCGAAGCTCAGGTCGCGACGATCCTTGGTGGTCAGAGGGCTCAGGTCGAGCACCGCTTGCGGCACGTTCACGCCTTTGCGATCCGACAGCTCGCCGCCGTTGAGCACGGTGGTGTCGATCGCGTCGGAGTATTTGGTGACGACCCGCAGACGCAGTTTGCCGTCATCCAGCAGCAAATCCATCCCGGCTTCCAGCGCGGCGATGATCTCCGGGTGCGGCAGGTTCACACGGCGTTCGTCGCCCGGCGTGGCGTCCAGATCGAGGCGGAAGGCCTGACCGCGATGCAACTGAACCTTGCCGTCCGCGAACTTGCCGACCCGCAGTTTCGGCCCTTGCAGGTCCATCAGGATGCCGAGCGGGTAGTTGAGCTGGCGCTCGACTTCGCGGATCCACTGATAGCGCTTGGCGTGGTCGGCGTGATCGCCGTGGCTGAAGTTGAGTCGGAAGATATTGACCCCGGCCTCGACCAGCTCGCGGATGTCTTCGATGCCGTCGACGGCAGGCCCGAGGGTGGCGAGGATTTTGACCTTTTTATCAGGCGTCATGATTTAGAGCTCTCGAGGATCAGGATGGCGCGGAAGTCGTTGACGTTGGTGCGGGTCGGCTCGGTGACGATCAGCGCATCGAGCGCCGCGAAGTAGCCGTAGCCGTTGTTGTTATCCAGCTCGTCGCTGGCGCTGAGGCCCAGGGCGGCGGCGCGGGCGTAGCTGTCCGGGGTCATGATCGCGCCGGCGTTGTCTTCCGAGCCGTCGATGCCGTCGGTGTCACCGGCCAGCGCATAGACGCCGGGCTGGCCCTTGAGGCTGTCGGTGAGGCTGAGAAGGAATTCGGCGTTGCGCCCGCCGCGGCCATTGCCGCGCACGGTCACCGTGGTTTCGCCGCCGGAGAGAATCACGCACGGCGCCGCCAGCGGCTGGCCGTGATGAATGATCTGGCGCGCGATGCCGGCGTGGACTTTCGCCACTTCACGGGATTCGCCTTCCAGGTCGCCGAGGATCAGCGTGCTGAAACCGGCCTGACGGCATTTCACCGCTGCCGCATCCAGCGATTGTTGAGGGCGGGCGATCAACTGGAAGTGACTGCGGGCCAGGCTCGGATCGCCGGGTTTGACGGTCTCCGATTCCGGGCTTTGCAGCCAGGTGCGCACGGAGGCCGGAATCTCGATGCCGTAACGCTTGATGATCGCCAGTGCTTCGGCGCTGGTGCTCGGGTCGGCCACGGTCGGACCGGAGGCGATGACCGTGGCGAGGTCGCCCGGTACATCGGAAATCGCGTAGGTATAAACAGTCGCCGGCCAGCAGGCTTTGCCCAGGCGTCCGCCCTTGATCGCCGAGAGGTGCTTGCGCACGCAGTTCATCTCGCCGATGGTCGCGCCGGATTTGAGCAGGGCTTTGTTGATCGATTGTTTGTCGGCCAGGGTGATGCCTTCGGCCGGCAGCGCCAGCAGGGCAGAGCCGCCGCCGGACAACAGGAAGATCACGCGGTCGTCTTCGGTCAGGTTGCTGACCAGTTCCAGCACGCGTTTGGCCACGGCCAGACCGGCAGCGTCCGGCACCGGGTGCGCGGCTTCGACCACTTCGATTTTTTCGCACGGGGCGCCGTGACCGTAGCGGGTCACCACAAGGCCCGAGACTTCACCTTCCCAGCAGCGCTCGACCACTTGCGCCATGGCAGCGGCAGCCTTGCCGGCGCCGATGACGATCACGCGACCTGTGCGATCGGCGGGCAGATGCGCTTCGAGGACCTGGTTCGGATGGGCCGCGTCGATGGCTGTGGCAAACAGCTCGCGCAGCAGTTGTTGCGGATCGACCGACATGGCGGGCTCCCGGAATTCTTGTTATTCGAAAGGGCGATACAGGTCCTGTGGGAGCGAGCTTGCTCGCGAAAGCGGTGGGTCAGTCAATGTCCATGTCGACTGACAGACCCTCTTCGCGAGCAAGCTCGCTCCCACAGGTTTCAAGCGGCGCAGCAGGGGCTTACTTCTTGTCGCGAATCGAGAAGTTGGCCATGTGTTCCAGGCCCTTGATCAGCGCCGAGTGGTCCCAGTTGCTGCCACCGATGGCCGCGCAGGTGCTGAACACTTGCTGGGCGTTGGCGGTGTTCGGCAGGTTGATGTTCAGTTCCTTGGCGCCTTGCAGGGCCAGGTTCAGGTCCTTCTGGTGCAGGCTGATGCGGAAGCCCGGATCGAAGGTGCCTTTGATCATGCGCTCGCCGTGCACTTCGAGGATCTTCGAAGAGGCGAAACCGCCCATCAGCGCTTCACGCACCTTGGCTGGATCGGCACCGTTTTTCGAAGCGAACAGCAGGGCTTCGGCGACAGCCTGAATGTTCAGGGCAACGATGATCTGGTTCGCGACCTTGGCGGTCTGACCGTCGCCATTGCCGCCGACCAGGGTGATGTTCTTGCCCATGGCCTGGAACAGCGGCAGTGCGCGTTCGAAGGCATCGGCGTCGCCACCGACCATGATGCTCAGGGTCGCGGCCTTGGCGCCGACTTCACCACCGGACACCGGGGCGTCGAGGTATTGCGCGCCTTTCTCGTTGATCTTCGCGGCGAAAGCCTTGGTGGCGGTCGGCGAGATCGAGCTCATGTCGATCACCACCTTGCCTTTGCCGATGCCGGCAGCGACGCCGTCGGCGCGGAACAGCACGTCATCGACCTGCGGGGTATCCGGCACCATGACGATGATGAATTCAGCTTCCTGCGCCACTTCGCGCGGGTTGGCCAGAGCGACGGCGCCAGCGGCGACCAGGTCGGCAGGGGCAGCGTCGTGGTGCGCCGACAGGAACAGGCTGTGACCGGCTTTCTGCAGGTTCGCCGCCATTGGGTGGCCCATGATGCCGGTGCCGATGAATCCGATTTTAGCCATGAGAAAATCCTCTTGTTTTTGTCTTGCTCAAGCAAATAGGGGAGTGCTTTTTTTGTGGGAGCGAGCTTGCTCGCGATGGGGCTATGACATTCAACAGCGATGTCGACTGTCCCTCCGCTATCGCGAGCAAGCTCGCTCCCACAGGGATCTGAATCAGATTGCGTTATGGGTCTTCAGCCAGCCGAGACCCGCTTCAGTGGTGGTCAGCGGTTTGTATTCGCAGCCGACCCAGCCCTGATAACCGATGCGATCGAGGTGTTCGAACAGGAAGCGGTAGTTGATCTCGCCAGTGCCCGGCTCGTTGCGGCCCGGGTTGTCGGCCAGCTGCACATGGTTGATCTCGGCCAGGTGCGATTGCAGGGTGCGGGCCAGATCGCCTTCCATGATTTGCATGTGATAGATGTCGTATTGCAGGAACAGGTTGGCGCTGCCGACCTGCTCGCGAATCGACAGGGCCTGCGCCGTGTTGTTCAGGTAGAAGCCCGGGATGTCGCGGGTGTTGATCGCTTCCATCACCAGTTTGATGCCGACGGCTTGCAGCTTGTCGGCGGCGTACTTGAGGTTGGCGACGAAGGTCTTTTCAACAGTGGCATCGTCCACGCCCTGCGGACGGATACCGGCCAGGCAGTTGACCTGGGTGTTGCCCAGAACCTGTGCGTAAGCGATGGCCAGATCGACCCCGGCGCGGAACTCTTCGACCCGGTCCGGCAGGCACGCGATACCGCGCTCGCCCTTGGCCCAGTCACCGGCCGGCAGGTTGAACAGCACTTGGGTCAGACCGTTGGCGTCGAGTTTGGCCTTGATTTCGGCGGAGCTGAAATCGTACGGGAACAGGTACTCGACACCGCTGAAGCCAGCCTTGGCGGCGGCGTCGAAACGGGCAAGGAAATCCTGTTCGGTGAACAGCATGGACAGGTTGGCTGCGAAACGCGGCATGGTGGTCTCCCGTAAATTTGTGCAGGCCCTTGTGGGAGCTAGCCTGCTGGCGATGACGGTGTGTCAGGCAACATCAATGTTGAATGTACAGGCCTCATCGCGAGCAGGCTCGCTCCCACAGGGGTGACGATCAGCAGTTAATCGAGCAACGAAATCGCGGTAGGCGCATCGTTGCCGACCAGCGCCAGGTCTTCGAATTCGTTGACGGCGTTGATCTCGGTCCCCATGGAGATGTTGGTCACACGCTCCAGAATGATCTCGACGATCACCGGCACCTTGAACTCTTCGATCAGCTCTTCGGCCTTGCGCAGGGCAGGGGCGATGTCAGCCGGTTCGAACACACGCAGCGCTTTACAGCCAAGGCCTTCGGCGACTGCGACGTGGTCGACACCATAACCGTTGAGTTCCGGCGCGTTCAGGTTATCGAAGGACAGCTGCACGCAGTAGTCCATATCGAACCCGCGCTGGGCCTGACGGATCAGCCCCAGGTACGAGTTGTTCACCACGACGTGGATGTACGGCAGTTTGAACTGAGCGCCGACCGCCAGTTCTTCGATCATGAACTGGAAGTCATAGTCCCCCGACAGGGCCACGACTTTACGGTTCGGATCGGCCTTCACCACGCCCAGCGCTGCCGGAATGGTCCAGCCCAACGGGCCGGCCTGGCCGCAGTTGATCCAGTGACGCGGCTTGTAGACGTGCAGGAACTGCGCGCCGGCAATCTGCGACAGACCAATGGTGCTGACGTAGCAGGTGTCCTTGCCGAACACCTGGTTCATTTCTTCGTAAACGCGCTGCGGCTTGACCGGCACGTTGTCGAAGTGGGTTTTGCGTTGCAGGCTGGCTTTGCGCTGCTGGCAGTCTTGCAGCCATGCACTGCGGTTTTTCAGCTTGCCGGCGGCTTGCCATTCACGGGCGACTTCGATGAACACGGTCAGCGCGGCAGCGGCGTCGGAAACGATGCCCAGGTCCGGGGTGAATACGCGGCCGATCTGGGTCGGTTCGATGTCGACGTGAATGAACTTGCGGCCCTCGGTGTAAACGTCGACCGAGCCGGTGTGACGGTTCGCCCAACGGTTGCCGACGCCCAGTACCACGTCGGATTTCAGCATCGTGGCGTTGCCGTAGCGGTGCGAAGTCTGCAGACCGACCATGCCGACCATCAGCGGGTGATCGTCCGGAATGGTGCCCCAGCCCATCAGGGTCGGGATCACTGGAATACCGGTCAGTTCGGCGAACTCGACCAGCAGCTCGCTGGCGTCGGCGTTGATGATGCCACCGCCGGCCACCAGCAATGGACGCTCGGCCTGGTCCAGCATCGCCAGGGCTTTTTCGACTTGCACGCGGGTGGCGCTCGGCTTGGCCAGCGGCAGTGGCTGGTAGGCGTCGATGTCGAATTCGATTTCAGCCATCTGCACGTCGAACGGCAGGTCGATCAGCACCGGGCCCGGACGGCCGGAACGCATTTCGTAGAAGGCTTTCTGGAAGGCGTAAGGCACCTGGCCCGGCTCCAGAACGGTGGTCGCCCACTTGGTCACCGGCTTGACGATGCTGGTGATGTCGACGGCCTGGAAGTCTTCCTTGTGCATACGGGCGCGGGGTGCCTGGCCGGTGATGCAGAGGATCGGGATCGAATCCGCGGAGGCGCTGTACAGACCGGTGACCATGTCGGTACCGGCCGGGCCGGAAGTACCGATGCACACGCCGATGTTGCCGGCCTTGGTGCGGGTGTAGCCCTCGGCCATGTGCGAGGCGCCTTCAACGTGGCGAGCGAGGACGTGATCGATGCCACCGACTTTCTGCAGGGCGGAGTACAGCGGATTGATTGCAGCGCCTGGAATGCCAAAAGCGGTATCAACCCCTTCACGGCGCATCACCAGAACGGCGGCTTCGATTGCTCTCATTTTGCTCATGGTTTTGTGCCTCTTTACGTTTTGTAATTGTATACAAGTGGCTTTGCGCAGAGTGTATTCACGGCGGACGGCGCAGGTCAATCCATTTTCTCAAGCGGCTGTTTCATTCGTCGGAAGCCTGTTCTGCTGTGGCTTTTCGTCGCATGCAGCGCTTTTCGAGAATTATTGTATACAAAAAAATAATTCATTGTGTTCTATTTGTTGCATCGGGCTGCGGCAGAAAAGCGCAGCCCAACGACTTTCCCAATAACAAAATGAGGACGGCACCATGAGCGCTTTAACCTTGAAAGTCGCAGTCAAGCTGGTCAACGAAGCCATCAGCGCAGGGCGGGCCATCTCCGCTGCGCCGCTGACCATCGCGGTACTGGATACCGGCGGCCATCTGGTCACCTTGCAACGCGAAGACGGCGCCAGCCTGCTGCGCCCGAACATCGCCATCGGCAAAGCCTGGGGCGCCATCGCCCTGGGCAAGGGCTCACGCCTGCTGGCGCTGGACGCGCAACAACGCCCGGCGTTCATCGCCGCCCTCAACAGCATGGGGCAGGGCAGCGTCGTGCCGGCACCGGGTGGTGTGTTGATTCGTGATCAGGCGGGGAACGTGCTGGGTGCGATCGGCATCAGCGGCGATCTGTCGGACATCGATGAGCAGGTGGCAATCAAGGCCGTGGAGGCCCTGGACCTGCGGGCGGATGCGGGGGTGGCTGCGTGATTTGCGGCGATTGAACTGACGCCATTGCTGGCTGGCTCGCTCCCCACTGATTCGAAGTGTCGGACACAAAATGTCTAACACAGCAAGCCCACTGTGGGAGCGAGCTTGCTCGCGAAGGCGATTCAACAGACACATCCTGCCAAAGTCATCCGCAGTCTAATTCTGTTCGCGGATCTAACCTTTCAAATCTTCTATTGAAAGGGCAACGGAATGCCAAAATCATCAGCTTCACATCGACTGCGCTTGGGGCGTTATGACGAGCCCAATCGCATTTATCTGCTGACTGCCAATACGTTGAAACGTGCTCCTGTTTTCAGGGACTACATGTTGGGACGATTGGTCGCCGATCAGTTTCAACGTGCTCAGGAGCAAGGCTTGGTTGATTCATTAGCCTGGGCGGTCATGCCTGATCACCTGCACTGGTTGATCAATCTGAAGCAGGGATCGTTCCGTGAGCTAATGCAGAAAACCAAGTCCTTGAGTGCGCGGGCTGTGAATCTAAGCGCCGGGAGAAGCGGAAGTATTTGGCAGCCCGGGTTTCATGATCATGCGCTGCGGCGGGACGAGGATTTGGTGAAAATGGCGCGGTATGTGGTGGCCAACCCATTGCGGGCCGGTTTGGTGAAAAAGCTGGCTCAGTACCCGTTGTGGGATGCGGTCTGGGCCTGTCGGTAAGACTGAGTCGCCCCGTTCGCGAGCAAGCTCGCTCCCACAGAAGATTTGTGAACGCCACAGATCCAGTGTGGGAGCGAGCTTGCTCGCGAAGGGGCACCGCAGTCTTTCAGTCCGGTTCGCAGCCCTTGAGCACCAACCGGATGATAGTTTGTGCTGCGGCTTCATAGTCGGCTTCGTCGAGCTTGTCCTTGCCGGTGACGGCGGAGATCTGCCAGTCGAAGTCGGCGTAGGTCTGGGTTGCGGCCCAGATGCTGAACATCAGGTGGTTGGGGTCGATCGGGGCGATCTGGCCGCGGTCGATCCAGGTCTGGATGCAGTCGATGTTGTGCTTGGCCTGGCCGTTGAGCTGCTCGACCAGGTCGGCGCTCAGGTGCGGGGCGCCGTGCATGATTTCGCTGGCGAACACCTTGGAGGCGAAGGGCAGGTCGCGGGAGATGCGGATCTTCGAGCGGATGTAGCCGCTCAGCACTTCGCTCGGTACGCCGTCCGGATTGAACGGGGTTGAGGCCTGCAGGATCGGCACGATGATACTTTCCAGCACCTCGCGGTAGAGGTTTTCCTTGGACTTGAAGTAGTAATAGACGTTGGGCTTGGGCAGTCCTGCCTTGGCGGCGATGTCGCTGGTTTTGGTCGCAGCGAAGCCCTTGTCGGCAAACTCTTCACTGGCTGCACGCAGGATCAGTTCTTTGTTGCGCTCGCGGATTGTGCTCATAAACCCGGTGGTTCCTTGCCTGTTCTGGCGGTTGCGCATGGTAGCACCGGCCTCGCGCGGCGCTCAACAATGCCCCGTGTGGCCTGCAGTCGCGGTATGCTGCGCGGCATTATTCACATAAGGAAACAAGATTCATGGCAGGAAGCAGTTTGCTGGTGCTGATCGACGACATCGCCACCGTTCTGGACGACGTTGCGTTGATGACCAAAATGGCTGCCAAGAAGACCGCCGGCGTGCTCGGCGACGACTTGGCGCTCAATGCCCAGCAGGTCTCCGGCGTACGCGCGGAGCGGGAAATCCCCGTCGTTTGGGCGGTGGCCAAGGGTTCGTTCGTCAACAAACTGATCCTGGTGCCGTCGGCGCTGGCGATCAGTGCGTTCGTACCGTGGCTGGTTACGCCGCTGTTGATGGTCGGTGGCGCCTACCTGTGTTTCGAAGGTTTCGAAAAACTCGCGCACAAGTTCCTGCACAGCAAGGCCGAAGACGAGGCCGAGCACGCACAGTTGGTTGAAGCCGTGGCTGATCCGGCAACCGATCTGGTGGCGTACGAGAAGGACAAGATCAAGGGCGCGATCCGCACCGACTTCATCCTTTCTGCGGAAATCATCGCCATCACCCTCGGCACCGTGGCCGATGCTTCGCTGACCCAGCAAGTGATCGTGATGTCGGGTATCGCCATTGTCATGACCGTGGGCGTTTACGGCCTGGTGGCCGGCATCGTCAAGCTCGATGACCTCGGTCTGTGGTTGACTCAGAAGCCTGGCGCTGCGGCGAAACGTATCGGCAACGGCATCCTGCGTGCGGCGCCGTACATGATGAAAGGCCTGTCGGTGATCGGCACGGCCGCAATGTTCCTGGTCGGTGGCGGCATCCTGACCCACGGCGTACCGGTGGTGCATCACTGGATCGAAAGCGTTGGCGCAGCGGCCGGTGGCGCCGGGTTTGTGGTGCCGATGCTGTTGAACGGCGTGGCGGGGATCATCGCGGGTGCGGTGGTGCTGGCGGGCGTGTCCGTGATTGGCAAAGTCTGGAAAGCCCTGAAAAACTAATCAGCAACACCTAACAACTGTGGGAGCGAGCTTGCTCCGGGCGGCGATCCGACGAAGGCGGAAATTCAGTCAATATCTTGATCGACTGACACTACGCCATCGCGAGCAAGCTCGCTCCCACATTGTTTTGTGTGTACCGAAATTACTCGGCGATCTGCAACTTGCGCGACTCGGTGTAGACGTAGCGCACCTTCTCGTACTCGAACGGTGAGTTCAGCTGACCGTAACGGAAGCTGGTCTGGTAACGCTTGTCGACGCCACGCAGTACCCACAGTTCCGGGTGGTTGGAGCTGACTTCCGAGACATTGAGGAAGTTGATTGCGGACTCGGCGGTGTAGTCCACGGCCAGGCCTGCGGTGTCGCGCAGGTTCGACGGGCCGAGGATCGGCAGCACGAAGTAAGCACCGCCCGGTACGCCATAGAAGCCCAGGGTCTGGCCGAAGTCTTCGCTCTGGCGCGGCAGGCCCATGGCGGTGGCCGGATCCCACAGCCCGGCGATGCCGATGGTGGTGTTGAGCAGCAGGCGCGCAGTGGTTTCCATCGAGCGTTTGCCCTTGAACTGCAACAGGCTGTTGACCAGGTTCGGTACATCGCCAATGTTGTTGAAGAAGTTGCTCACGCCGGTGCGCACGAAGCTCGGGGTGATGTAGCGATAGCCATCGACCACCGGCAGGAACACCCATTGGTCGAAGCGGTAGTTGAAGTGGTAGACGCGGCGGTTCCACTCTTCCAGCGGGTCATAGACGTTCAGCGCGCTGAGGGTCGAGCGTTCGAACTCGCGCTGATCCAGCCCCGGGTTGAACTTGAGTTTGGACAGCGGCTCCTTGAAACCGTCGCTGTCGATGACCACCGGTGCATTGGCTTTGCTGTTGTCGGCCTGGGCCATACCTGCACTGAGGAGCGCTGCAATCAGCAGGAGATATTTAGCCACGGAAGAACTCCAGCATGGCGTCGCTGTTGACGCGGTAGTTAAGGTTGCCGCAATGGCCGCCCAGCGGGTAAACGGTCAGGCGATCGCCGAAGGTGCGGCGCAGGAAACCGAGGTCGCCCGGGCCGAGGATCACGTCGTCGGCGTTGTGCATGACGGCGATTTTCGGGCTGTCGTGCAGGTAATCTTTCAGCGCATACAGGCTCACCTGATCGATCAGTTGCAGCAGGCTGCCGCCGTCGGTGCGGGCGCGCCACATCGGAATCACCTGTTCGGTGAGGTAGCAGTCGAAGTCGCATTGCAGCGCACGCTTGAGGAACGGCGTGAGGCTGGTGCCTTCGGTGATCGGGAATTTCGGCGGAGTGATCAGGCCGCGACGGTTGATCAGGTCCGAGGTGAACGCGATATCCGCCGCCGAGAAGCGGAACGAAGTGCCGATCAGCATCGCCATCTGCTCGTTGCTCAGGTGCTGCTTGGACTGCTGGAAGTCGTAGAGCAGTGCATCGTTGAGGTCGATGTAGCCCTTTTGCTGGAAGTAGCGGGTCAGTTTGTTCAGTACCAGTTCATAGAACGTGGTGCTGTTGTTGATGCCCTTGACCTCGGTCTGCACCAGCTTGTCGAGGTTGGTGATCGAGGTGTAGAGGTTGACCGGCGGATTCAGCAGCAGGACTTTCTTGAAGTTGAAGCTGCGACGGGTTTCGTCCAGATGGGCGACGAACGCTGCGTCCAGCGCACCGAGGCTGTAGCCGCTGAGGTAATAGTCGGTGACCGGCAGTTTCGGGTTCTGCGCCCGCACGGCCTGCATCACCCGGTACATGTCTTCGGCGTCTTCCTTGGTCACGCCGGGGGTGGCGAAACGCGAGGCGGCGCTCATGAAATCGAAGCTGGTCGGCGATGACAGCTGCACCACGTGGTAGCCGGCCTTGTAATAAAGCTTCTTCAGGTATTCGTTGAGGGTGCTGTCGTAGCGCGCGCCGGTGCCGGCGATCAGGAAGATCAGCGGTGCGGCCTTGTCCTGGGTGGCGATGCGGTAAGTCAGTTTTTTCACCGGCCAGAAATTGTCCGGCAGGATGAATTCGCGCTCGGGGCGCAGGGTGACGCTGCGATCGGTCTGATCGATGTCGTCGTCCAGTGGCAGTTCAGGGCGCAAGTCCGGCGGCGTGGTGGCGATGGTCGCCTCGAACGGATTGGTCAGGGGATAGCCATAGCTGGCGGCGTCGATATCCACCGCCAGCGCGGACGCACTCAGAATAAGGCCGCCAAACAGGGCGGCGAAGCGCAAGGAACGGAGCATGACTAGATCCCTTAGAGGAAGGTGCCGAATGAAGTTCGCAGGCTATGACCACCGGGTTTGCGCCAAAGTGCCATGTCACGGCACCAAACTGACGGAATTCGGAGTAATAGTAGCCGGACGATACACTTTGCACGGAATGAATGACCAGTTAAGAGTTGTTAGCCCTTGCGTATGCGCGGCGGCAGATTAAGCTGGCCGCCGATTTCATCGATTGGAGTGTTCCATGTCCCGCCGTTTGCCCGTGATTCTGCTGCTCGTTCTGTTGCCGCTGTGGCTGGCCGCCAGTTATGGCGCACGTTATGGCTTCATGGAGGACGCGCAGTGGGTGGGCATCTGCGTGGATGAGGCGAGCCGCTGGGAATGCACGGTGCGCTCTAACCTGGGCCTGATGATTCATTTCCAGATGCTGGGCTGGGCGGCGGTCGCGGCTGCGGTGATCGGTTTTGTCGTGCCGGGACGGGCAGGGTGGTGGCTGGCGGTGCTGGCGCTGGTGTTCGGGTTGCCGGCGCTGGCGCTGTACAACACGACGCTGGCGGTGTTTGCGGTGGTGATTGCCGGGTTGAGACTGGTCCGGGAATCCCGCGAGGCCTGATCGTCAGTCATCGCGGGCAAGCTCTGTGAATCAGCCCTTGCGAACCCGCAGGCAGCGCCACAACGCAGCCACCATCAACACGCTGACCAGCGCCCAGCCCCACGCCTGCTGATTCTGCAGTCCTTCACGGAACAGCTGCGGCGCAATGCCGGCGCCGATGATGAAGGTCAGCAGGGCGATCTCCCGCCGGGCCACGGGCACCGGGCGGCACAGGTAAACCAGCGCCGGCAGAATGAACGCCACGCTCGGGAAACTGCGATAGCGCGGATCGAACACCAACTCCAGCATCATCACCGCAGCGGCGAAACCCGCTGCCGCGACCAGCCAGCCCGCCCGCCGCTCGAAAGCGTTGAACGCCCGTTCACGCCAGCCATTGCGGGCGCTCAAGGTCAGCGCGGCATGGGCCAGCACCAACAGATTCAGAGCCGTCAGCAACCCGACCCACAGCCATTCGCTGGCAAACCGCGTGGTCACCCGCGCCATCTCACCCCAGGCACCAATCGAGCAGGCGGCGAGGGCGCCGAGCAGCGGCAGGATCAGTGCCGAACGCGTCGTACGAACCCGACCGCCCAGCAGCAATGTTCCGAGGAAAATCAGCCCGCCGACCGCCAGCCATTGTGACCAGTACGGCACGTTCGACACCGGGCCGGCCAGTACGCCCTTGTCCTGGCGATCGGCATCGAACAGTCCCCAGTAACCACCGACCGCGCCTTCGCTGCCGCGCTTCCACGGCTGGTCGAACGCTTCGATCAGGTTGTAACGCCAGCCTTCCTGTTCGGCGAGGGTGACAAAACCACGAATGAACTTGGCCTCGTTGACCCGGCTTGGCAGCGCGGTCTCACGCTGGCGACCTTCGCTCGGCCAGCCGGTTTCGCCAATCATCACGTCCTTCGGCGCGAACTTGTTGCCGAACACCTGACGCACTTCCGCCACATGATGCAGCGCGGCGTCGATGTTCGACGGATCGTCTTCCCAGTACGGCAGCAAATGAATGGTGAGGAAATCCACCGCCGGCGCAACTTCGGGGTGCTTGAGCCAGAACTCCCAGACATCGGCGTAGGTGACTGGCTGCTTGATGTGGCTCTTGACCTTGTTGATCAGCTTCACCAACTGGGTCGCGGTAACCTCTTTGCGCAGCAAGGCTTCGTTGCCGACGATCACGGCGCTGACTACGTCCGGGTTGGCGTTGGCCGAAGCGATCAGCAAGTCGACTTCTTTCTCGGTGTCCACCGGATTGCTGTTGACCCACGCGCCGATCATCAACTTCAAGCCGTGTTTGCGCGCCAGATCGGGCAGCGCTTCGAGGCCGGTCATGGAATAGGTGCGGATGCATTCGAAACGGGTGGCGAGCAGGGCGAGGTCGGCGTCCATGCGCTCCGGACGCAGTTTGAATGGCACGTCGAACGGCGACTGGTCTTTGTCGAACGGGGTGTAGGAGGCGCATTGCAGCTTGTGGGTCGGGGTGGCGACGTCCGGCAGGATCACCGGTTTGCCGAGGCCGTACCAGAAACCGCACAGGGCAAACAGCCCGAGCAGGCAGGCGAACAGATAAGGAAGAAAGGGGAAGCGGGGAGTCGCGGACATGGTCGGGCCGAGTGGCTGCAAAGCGACGCATGTTACCTGCATTTATAGAGGGGTTGGTGGCCCGCATGATTTTGACATGCAAAGTTCGGGCGGATTGTCTGGCGCCAAATATCCGGAGGCAGTTAATGGCTTTCTGATGTCGTTTCTCGTTGCCTTGAGGTCGCTGACAGAGCAGGTCTTAACGAGCGTCAGGTTGATGATCGAACTCGTCAGTACCCTTATTGATAATCCGGCTGATGTACTAACGAGTTTGCGGTCAGGCGTGATGGGGGCGCTGTGCACCATAACAATACGTTGACGATGTCCGGCATCCGTCGGGCGCAGCATTTCGGGGAAGTAACGATGAAGATGCGACGACTTTTAGGCGCAGGTGCCGCTCTGGTGCTTGCGATGGGCTCCACACTCGCCAGTGCTGAAACCAAGACCCTGAACATCGGTTACGTTGACGGCTGGTCCGACAGCGTCGCGACCACCCACGTGGCGGCCGAAGTGATCAAGCAGAAACTCGGCTACGACGTGAAACTGCAAGCCGTCGCCACCGGCATCATGTGGCAGGGCGTTGCCACCGGCAAGCTCGACGCCATGCTCTCGGCCTGGCTGCCGGTGACTCACGGTGACTACTGGACCAAGAACAAGGATCAGGTCGTCGATTACGGTCCGAACTTCAAGGACGCGAAAATCGGTCTGATCGTGCCGGAGTACGTCAAGGCCAAGACCATCGAAGACCTGAAAACCGACGACTCCTTCAAGAAACGCATCGTCGGCATCGACGCCGGTTCAGGCGTGATGCTCAAGACCGATCAGGCGATCAAGGATTACGACCTGACCGGCTATCAACTCAAGGCCAGTTCCGGCGCCGGCATGATTGCCGAGCTGACTCGCGCCGAGAAGAAAAACGAATCCATCGCCGTTACCGGCTGGGTGCCGCACTGGATGTTCGCCAAGTGGAAACTGCGCTTCCTCGACGACCCGAAAGGTGTGTACGGCGCGGCTGAAACCGTGAACAGCATCGGCAGCAAGGAACTGGCGACCAAGGCGCCGGAAGTGGCCAAGTTCCTGAAGAACTTCCAGTGGGCTTCGAAAGACGAAATCGGCGAAGTCATGCTGGCAATTCAGGACGGTGCAAAACCTGACGCAGCGGCCAAGGATTGGGTTGCCAAGCACCCTGAGCGTGTTGCCGACTGGACCAAGTGATTTAAGCCGAAGCGTCTAATCTGCGCTTCCCGGGGCCGCCCGACATGACAGTCGGGCGGCTTTTTTTGTTTGTCCTCTATTAATAGGAAGGAGTGGGCGTTTTCGGCTGGTCTGGAAATTGGCAAAAACGTCATGGCGTTCTACTACTAAGGTCGTCTGGAACCCGGCTCGCAGCCGCATACAGTGGATATGTTCCAAAAATAAAAATCTGTGCTGCGAGGATAAAAACAATGAACGACAGCATTTACCTCTCGATTCAGAACAGCCCGCGCTTCAAGGAGCTGGTCAAGAAAAGAGAAAGGTTCGCCTGGATACTCTCGGCGATCATGCTCGGGCTCTACTCCGGCTTCATCCTTCTGATCGCATACGGGCCGCAAGTGCTCGGCACGAAAATCAGTCCCGAATCTTCCATCACCTGGGGCATCCCGATCGGTGTCGGGCTGATTATCTCGGCCTTCATCCTGACCGGCATTTACGTGCGCCGCGCCAATGGCGAGTTCGACGACCTGAACAACGCGATTCTCAAGGAGGCTCAGCAATGATCCGGCGTCTACTGGCTCTTTTGAGCATCGCAGCGTTCGCTCCAGCCGTCTGGGCCGCTGACGCCCTGACCGGCGAAGTCCACAAACAACCACTCAACGTTTCCGCGATCGTCATGTTCGTGGCGTTCGTTGGCGCGACCCTGTGCATCACTTACTGGGCGTCCAAGCGCAACAACTCGGCGGCCGACTACTATGCGGCGGGCGGCAAGATCACCGGTTTCCAGAACGGTCTGGCGATTGCCGGTGACTACATGTCGGCGGCGTCCTTCCTGGGGATTTCCGCGCTGGTGTTCACCTCCGGCTACGACGGCCTGATCTACTCGATCGGCTTCCTGGTGGGCTGGCCGATCATTCTGTTCCTGATCGCTGAACGTCTGCGTAACCTGGGTAAATACACCTTTGCCGACGTGGCGTCCTACCGCCTCGGGCAAACCCAGATCCGCACCCTGTCTGCCTGCGGTTCGCTGGTGGTGGTGGCGTTCTACCTGATCGCGCAAATGGTTGGCGCCGGCAAGCTGATCCAGCTGCTGTTCGGTCTCGACTACCACGTTGCGGTGATTCTGGTCGGTATCCTGATGTGCCTGTACGTGCTGTTCGGCGGCATGCTGGCGACCACCTGGGTGCAGATCATCAAGGCGGTGCTGTTGCTGTCCGGTGCCTCGTTCATGGCACTGATGGTGATGAAGCACGTCAACTTCGACTTCAACACCCTGTTCTCCGAAGCCATCAAGGTTCACGCCAAGGGCGAAGCGATCATGAGCCCGGGCGGTCTGGTAAAAGACCCGATCTCGGCGTTCTCCCTGGGTCTGGCGCTGATGTTCGGTACTGCTGGCCTGCCGCACATCCTGATGCGCTTCTTCACCGTAAGCGATGCAAAAGAAGCCCGTAAGAGCGTGCTGTACGCGACCGGTTTCATTGGCTACTTCTACATCCTGACCTTCATCATCGGCTTCGGTGCGATCCTGCTGGTCAGCACCAACCCGGCCTTCAAAGATGCAGCGGGCGCTCTGCTCGGCGGTAACAACATGGCGGCGGTGCACCTGGCCAACGCCGTGGGCGGCAGCGTGTTCCTCGGCTTCATCTCGGCGGTGGCGTTCGCGACCATTCTGGCAGTAGTGGCCGGTCTGACTCTGGCCGGTGCTTCGGCGGTGTCTCACGACCTGTACGCCAGCGTGATCAAGAAGGGCAAGGCCAACGAGAAGGATGAAATCCGCGTTTCGAAGATCACCACCATCGCGCTGGGCGTTCTGGCCATCGGTCTGGGCATTCTGTTCGAAAGCCAGAACATTGCGTTCATGGTCGGCCTGGCGTTCTCCATCGCGGCAAGCTGCAACTTCCCGGTGCTGCTGCTTTCGATGTACTGGAAGAAGCTGACCACCCGTGGCGCCATGATTGGCGGCTGGCTGGGGCTGGTGAGTGCGGTGGGTCTGATGATTCTTGGCCCGACCATCTGGGTGCAGATTCTGCATCATGAGAAGGCGATCTTCCCTTACGAGTATCCTGCGTTGTTCTCGATGATCATTGCGTTTATCGGGATCTGGTTCTTCTCGGTTACCGACAAGTCGGCGGCGGCTGAGAACGAGCGTGCGGCGTTCTTCCCGCAGTTTGTGCGTTCGCAGACTGGGTTGGGGGCTAGTGGGGCGGTTTCGCACTGAGGCTTTTTGTGTAGGTTGATTTGAATTGAAAATGCCCTGGTCGAGAGATTGGGGCATTTTTTTGTGGGCGGTTATCGGACTTTCTTTGGGTGGTTTTGGTTTGTGTGTATATCCGTTGCTGCGGTAACGGCTTCTTGAGGTTCCGCCCTTACGGCGGGTCACTTTTGGCAAACGCCCCAAAAGTAACCAAAAAGTCTAGGCCCCGGCGTTCGGCACCTCGCTTTGGCTCGGTGTTCCTTCGTTCCGGGATTGATCCGGGGGCATCGCCTACGGTTTGCTTCGCTGCACCTCCTCTCGATGTGTTTGGCTTCGCCAAACGGTCGCTGCGCTCCCACCCCGGATCAATCCCTCCACTCAGCCTGCCGATGGGGCCAAAAGATCAAAAGCTTTTCTCGAGCTAACGCTCATCGTGGTGAGTGGTGAGTGGCTCTTGATCTGGCTTTTGCTCTGGCTCTGGCTCTGGCTCTGGCTTTTGATTTTTTGCCCCTTCGGCAGGCCGAGCGGAGGTGTCCATCAGGGGGTAGGCGCGTAGCGCCGTGCGGCGCAGCCGCATACATCGAGAGGAGGTGCAGCGAAGCAAACCGTAGGCGATGCCCCCTGATGGACACCGTAGCGAGGGAACACTGAGCCTAAGCGAAGTGCCGTACGCCGGGGCAAAAGCCTTTTGCTTACTTTTCGCTGGGCCGGCATTCCGGCGTTTGGAAAAGTGAGTCGCTGTAAGAGCGAAACCGCCAGCGGCAGCACCCGAAGCAACGGATATACACCCAATCAACAAAAAAAACAGTCGGCCCAAAGGCCGCTGAGATACCCCAAACAAAAACGGCCCCCATTCTCATGGAGGCCGTTCCCGGTACAACGCTAAGACGCTATCGCAAGACAGCCCTTATTTGCGGTCTTCCAGCTTGGTGATATCCCGCGACTCATAACCCGTGTAAAGCTGACGCGGACGGCCAATCTTGTACGGGCTGGAAAGCATTTCCTTCCAGTGCGAAATCCAGCCGACAGTACGTGCCAGGGCGAAAATCACAGTGAACATGCTGGTCGGAATGCCGATCGCCTTGAGGATGATCCCCGAGTAGAAGTCGACGTTCGGGTACAGCGAGCGCTCGATGAAGTACGGATCGGTCAGGGCGATCTCTTCCAGGCGCATGGCCAGTTCGAGTTGCGGATCGTTCTGGATGCCCAGTTCCTTCAACACTTCGTCGCAGGTCTGCTTCATGACGGTCGCGCGAGGGTCGCGGTTCTTGTAGACGCGGTGACCGAAGCCCATCAGCTTGAACGGATCGTTCTTGTCCTTGGCCTTGGCGATGAACTTGTCGATGTTCGAAACATCGCCGATTTCATCGAGCATGGTCAGCACGGCTTCGTTCGCACCGCCGTGGGCAGGGCCCCACAGTGCGGCGATACCGGCGGCGATACAGGCGAACGGGTTGGCACCCGAGGAGCCCGCCAGACGCACGGTGGAGGTCGAAGCGTTCTGCTCGTGGTCGGCATGGAGGATGAAGATCCGGTCCATGGCCTTGGCGAGTACCGGGCTGATCGGTTTGATCTCGCACGGGGTGTTGAACATCATGTGCAGGAAGTTTTCCGCGTACGACAGGTCGTTGCGCGGGTACATCATGGGTTGGCCCATGGAGTACTTGTAAACCATCGCGGCCAGGGTCGGCATCTTGGCAACCAGTCGGATCGCGGAGATTTCGCGATGCTGCGGGTTATTGATGTCGAGGGAGTCGTGGTAGAAGGCCGAGAGGGCGCCGACTACGCCACACATGACGGCCATCGGGTGGGCGTCACGGCGGAAGCCGTTGAAGAAGGTTTTCAGCTGCTCGTGAACCATGGTGTGGTTCTTCACGGTGCCGACGAACTGGGCCTTCTGTTCTGCGGTCGGCAGTTCGCCGTTCAGCAGCAGGTAGCAGGTTTCCAGGTAGTCCGACTTTTCAGCCAGCTGTTCGATCGGGTAGCCGCGGTGCAGCAGGATGCCGTTGTCGCCGTCGATATAGGTGATCTTCGATTCGCAGGAAGCGGTCGACATGAAACCGGGGTCGAAAGTGAAGCGGCCCGTGGCCGTCAGGCCCCGAACATCGATAACATCGGGACCAACGGTGCCGGTTAAAATGGGCAGCTCGACGGGGGCTGCGCCCTCGATGATCAACTGCGCTTTTTTGTCAGCCATGTGGCCTCCTATTTATGCTTGAAATCATCAGACAGACCCCCCACGCAGGGCCCGCACCACTATAGTGAGATAAATTCGAATGTCAATTTGCCTAAAGTCTTGCTCCAGAAGGCTTTAACCGTACTTTTTCCTCGAAATTGCCTGCCATTTACGCCTTTTATACGACTTGTGCAATCCGCTATTGGGGGTAGGCGATTGCGTTGTCATTAGTAGCCTAACTGTCTATACTCGGCGACCGACCGCCAAGGGCTTTTGGGCTTGCTTTCATTGGGGGTCGCATCCCTGGGTGGTGGTTACCTGACCAGTGCACTCCCCAACAACTTTGCCCTGATTGTTAGGGGCTCTTCAGTGTGAAAAAAAAGCCGTGAAAAGCCAACGACCTGTAAACCTAGACCTAAGGACCATCAAACTCCCCATCACCGGCGTTACGTCGTTTCTTCACCGTGTTTCCGGCATCATCCTCTTCCTGGGCCTTGGCATCATGCTTTATGCATTGGGCAAATCCCTGGGTTCCGAGGAAGGTTATGTCGAGGTGAAGGCATGCTTGACCAGCCCGCTGGCCAAGTTCGTAGCATGGGGCCTCCTGTCCGCTCTTCTGTATCACCTGGTTGCCGGTGTGCGCCACTTGATCATGGACATGGGCATCGGTGAGACGCTGGAAGGCGGCCGCCTGGGCTCGAAACTGATCATCGCCGTTTCCGTGGTGCTGATCGTTCTGGCAGGAGTTTGGATATGGTAACCAGCGTTACAAACCTTTCGCGTTCGGGCCTCTATGACTGGATGGCACAGCGTGTGTCTGCGGTCGTTCTCGCGGCTTATTTCATCTTCCTGATCGGCTACCTCGTCGCGAACCCGGGCATTGGCTACGACCAATGGCACGGCCTGTTCGCCCACAACGGAATGCGTATCTTCAGTCTGCTGGCACTGGTTGCCCTGGGCGCTCACGCCTGGGTCGGCATGTGGACCATCGCGACCGACTACCTGACGCCAATGGCGCTGGGCAAGTCCGCGACTGCAGTACGTTTCCTTTTCCAGGCAGTATGCGGCGTCGCGATGTTCGCTTACTTCGTCTGGGGTGTGCAGATTCTCTGGGGTATCTGATTCATGGCTAACATTCCAACGATTTCTTTCGACGCCATCATTATTGGTGGCGGCGGTGCCGGCATGCGCGCAGCGCTGCAACTGGCACAGGGCGGTCACAAGACTGCCGTGATCACCAAGGTCTTCCCGACCCGTTCGCACACTGTGTCCGCACAGGGCGGCATCACCTGCGCCATCGCTTCGGCCGACCCGAACGATGACTGGCGCTGGCACATGTACGATACCGTCAAGGGTTCCGACTACATCGGTGACCAGGACGCTATCGAATACATGTGTCAGGAAGGCCCGGCTGCCGTGTTCGAGCTGGACCACATGGGTCTGCCGTTCTCGCGTACCGAGCAAGGCCGTATCTACCAGCGTCCGTTCGGCGGTCAGTCGAAGGATTACGGTAAAGGCGGGCAGGCTGCCCGTACCTGCGCCGCTTCCGACCGTACCGGTCACGCGCTGCTGCACACCCTTTATCAGGGCAACCTGAAAGCCGGTACCACGTTCCTGAACGAGTACTACGCTGTCGACCTGGTGAAAAACCAGGAAGGCGAATTCGTCGGTGTGATCGCGATCTGCATCGAAACCGGCGAAACCACCTACATCCGCGCCAAGGCCACCGTACTGGCTACCGGCGGTGCAGGTCGTATCTATGCATCCACCACCAACGCCCTGATCAACACCGGTGACGGCGTCGGCATGGCTCTGCGTGCTGGTGTGCCGGTACAAGACATCGAAATGTGGCAGTTCCACCCGACCGGCATCGCCGGCGCCGGTGTACTGGTGACCGAAGGTTGCCGTGGTGAAGGTGGTTACCTGATCAACAAGCACGGCGAGCGTTTCATGGAGCGTTATGCTCCGAACGCCAAAGACCTTGCCGGTCGTGACGTTGTTGCCCGTTCGATGGTTAAAGAGATCATCGCCGGCAACGGTTGCGGTCCGAATGGCGACCACGTAATGCTCAAACTCGACCACCTGGGCGAGGAAGTGCTGCACAGCCGTCTGCCAGGCATCTGCGAACTGTCGAAGACTTTCGCACACGTTGACCCGGTGGTAGCTCCGGTTCCGGTTGTTCCGACTTGCCACTACATGATGGGCGGCGTTGCCACCAATATTCACGGCCAAGCGATCACCCAGGACGCCGAAGGTGTGGATCAGATCATTCCTGGTCTGTTCGCGGTAGGTGAAGTGGCTTGCGTATCGGTTCACGGTGCCAACCGTCTGGGCGGCAACTCGCTGCTCGACCTGGTGGTATTCGGCCGCGCTGCCGGTCTGCACCTGGAGAAGGCGCTGACCGACGGCATCGAATACGACGACGCTACCGAAGCCGACATCGAAGCTGCCTTGGCGCGTCTGAACGCCCTGAACAACCGTACCGACGGCGAAGACGTCGCTACCCTGCGTCGCGAGCTGCAAAGCTGCATGCAGAACTACTTCGGTGTATTCCGTACCGGCGAATACATGCAGAAAGGTATTGCCCAGCTGGCTGATCTGCGCAAGCGCATCGCGAATGTGAAGATCAACGACAAGTCGCAGGCGTTCAACACTGCACGTATCGAAGCGCTGGAACTGCAAAACCTGCTGGAAGTGGCTGAAGCTACCGCCATCGCTGCCGAAGTACGTAAAGAGTCTCGCGGCGCTCACGCCCGTGAAGACTTCGAAGACCGTGACGACGAAAACTGGCTGTGCCACACCCTGTACTTCCCGGGTGACAAGCGCGTCACCAAGCGTGCCGTGAACTTCTCGCCGAAGACTGTTCCGACTTTCGAACCTAAAGTCCGGACTTATTAAGGGTGACCGCCATGTTGCAAGTCAGTGTTTATCGTTACAACCCTGATCAGGACGCTGCGCCGTTCATGCAGGAATTCCAGGTCGATACCGGTGGTAAAGACCTGATGGTGCTGGACGTGCTGGCCCTGATCAAAGAGCAGGACGAAGGTTTCTCCTATCGTCGCTCCTGCCGTGAAGGCGTCTGCGGCTCCGACGGCATGAACATCAACGGCAAGAACGGCCTGGCGTGCATCACGCCGCTGTCCGCTGTCGTCAAAGGTAACAAGCTGATCGTTCGTCCGCTGCCAGGTTTGCCGGTTATCCGTGACCTGGTTGTCGATATGAGCATCTTCTACAAGCAATACGAGAAGGTTAAGCCATTCCTGCAGAACGACACGCCGGCTCCGGCCATCGAGCGTCTGCAGTCCCCTGAAGAGCGTGAAAAGCTCGACGGTCTGTACGAGTGCATCCTGTGCGCTTGCTGCTCGACCTCTTGCCCGTCCTTCTGGTGGAACCCGGACAAGTTCCTGGGTCCAGCTGCCCTGCTGCAAGCGTACCGCTTCCTGGCAGACAGCCGTGATACCAAGACGTCCGAGCGTCTGGCGTCCCTCGATGACCCGTTCAGCGTCTTCCGCTGCCGGGGCATCATGAACTGCGTCAACGTATGTCCGAAAGGCCTGAACCCGACTAAGGCCATCGGTCACATCCGTAACATGTTGCTTTCGAGCGGCGTGTGATTCAGCTGCTGTACCCGCTGTACCCGTAGAAGGCTTAGGCGCGGGCTTCAACCCGCGCCATGGCTATAACCAGAGCAGCAGCCATAAGCTGCGGCTCTTATTTTGAAGAAATGAGACAAGCAGGGGCATCCGGGCTGGTACCCGGACTATCAGTGTGATCCTAAGTGGCTTGTTTTGGTCGCTGCATTCGGACTTCTGCAAGCTTGCTCGGTGTCGACACCGATGGTGTTCCCCTAACCGAGGGTGACCAAGCATGCAAGAAAGCGTGATGCAGCGCATGTGGAACAGCGCCTACCTTTCAGGTGGAAACGCTGCCTATGTGGAAGAGCTTTATGAGCTCTACCTGCACGACCCTAACGCTGTGCCAGAAGAGTGGCGCAACTACTTCCAGAAGTTGCCAGCCGACGGCAACTCCTCCACCGATGTTTCGCACTCCACAATCCGCGATCATTTCGTGCTGCTGGCAAAGAACCAGCGCCGCGCCCAACCGGTTTCCGCCGGCAGCGTGAGCTCTGAGCACGAGAAGAAGCAGGTTGAAGTGCTGCGATTGATCCAGGCCTACCGTATGCGTGGCCACCAGGCAGCCCAGCTTGACCCGCTGGGGCTGTGGCAGCGTCCTGCACCTGCAGACCTGTCGATCAATCATTACGGCTTGACCAATGCCGATCTTGATACGACCTTCCGTGCCGGCGACCTGTTCATCGGCAAAGAGGAAGCGAGCCTACGCGAAATTCACGAAGCGTTGCAGCAGACATATTGCCGCACCATCGGCGCTGAATTTACGCACATCACCGATTCCGAGCAGCGCCAGTGGTTCCAGCAGCGTCTGGAAAGCGTGCGTGGCCGTCCGGAGTATTCCGCCGACATCAAGAGCCACCTGCTCGAGCGTGTCACCGCCGGTGAAGGCCTCGAGAAATACCTGGGCACCAAATACCCGGGCACCAAGCGTTTCGGTCTGGAAGGTGGCGAAAGCCTGATTCCGATGCTCGATGAACTGATCCAGCGTTCCGGCTCCTACGGCACCAAGGAAGTCGTCATCGGCATGGCCCACCGTGGTCGTCTGAACGTACTGGTCAACACCTTCGGCAAGAACCCGCGGGAGCTGTTCGACGAGTTCGAAGGCAAGAAGAAGGTCGAGCTGGGTTCCGGTGACGTTAAATACCACCAGGGCTTCTCGTCCAACGTGATGACCGCCGGCGGTGAAGTTCACCTGGCCATGGCGTTCAACCCGTCCCACCTGGAAATCGTTTCTCCGGTGGTCGAAGGTTCGGTACGTGCCCGTCAGGACCGTCGTAACGACGCGACCGGCGAGAAGGTACTGCCGATTTCGATCCACGGTGACGCTGCATTCGCAGGTCAGGGCGTGGTGATGGAAACCTTCCAGATGTCGCAGACCCGCGGTTTCAAGACCGGCGGCACCGTGCACATCGTGATCAACAACCAGGTCGGTTTCACCATCAGCAATCCGCTGGACTCGCGTTCCACCGAGTACGCCACCGACGTTGCGAAAATGATCCAGGCGCCGATCCTCCATGTAAATGGTGATGATCCGGAAGCCGTATTGTTCGTGACCCAGCTGGCGATCGACTACCGCATGCAGTTCAAGCGTGACGTGGTGATCGACCTGGTCTGCTACCGCCGTCGTGGCCACAACGAGGCCGACGAGCCGAGCGGCACCCAGCCTCTGATGTATCAGCAGATCACCAAGCAGCGCACCACCCGTGAGCTGTACGCTGATCGTCTGACCCAGGGCGGTGTGCTGGACGCCGAGCGTGTTCAGGCGAAAGTCGACGAATACCGCAACGCGCTGGACAACGGTCTGCACGTAGTGAAATCGCTGGTCAAAGAGCCGAACAAAGAGCTGTTCGTGGACTGGCGTCCGTATCTGGGCCACGCCTGGACTGC
This sequence comes from Pseudomonas koreensis, assembly GCF_025447595.1. Lineage (GTDB taxonomy): Bacteria > Pseudomonadota > Gammaproteobacteria > Pseudomonadales > Pseudomonadaceae > Aquipseudomonas > Aquipseudomonas koreensis_H. The sequence goes on from NZ_JAOEJU010000007.1 coordinate 156,598, forward strand.
GCGTCACGACACTCGTTTCGACCTCAAGACCCTGCAGGAACTGTCCGCCAAGCTGCTGGAAATTCCGGAAGGCTTCGTCGTTCAGCGTCAGGTCGCGAAGATCTACGAAGACCGTCAGAAGATGCAAGCCGGCGGCCTGCCGATCAACTGGGGTTACGCCGAAACCATGGCGTACGCGACCCTGGCGTTCGAAGGTCACCCGATCCGCATGACCGGTCAGGACATCGGCCGCGGTACGTTCTCGCACCGTCACGCTGTGCTGCACAACCAGAAAGATGCCGGTACCTACATTCCGCTCAAGCATCTGTATGAAGGTCAGCCACGCTTCGACCTGTACGACTCGTTCCTGTCGGAAGAAGCCGTACTGGCGTTCGAATACGGTTACTCGACCACCACGCCGAATGCGCTGGTGATCTGGGAAGCCCAGTTCGGCGACTTCGCCAACGGTGCGCAGGTTGTTATCGACCAGTTCATCACCAGCGGCGAGCACAAGTGGGGCCGTCTCTGCGGTCTGACCATGTTGCTGCCACACGGCTACGAAGGTCAGGGCCCTGAGCACAGCTCGGCACGTCTTGAGCGTTACCTGCAGCTGTGCGCCGAGCACAACATTCAGGTGTGCATGCCGACCACTCCGGCCCAGATCTACCACTTGCTGCGCCGTCAGGTGATTCGCCCGCTGCGCAAGCCATTGGTCGTTCTGACTCCAAAGTCGCTGCTGCGCCACAAGCTGGCCATCTCGACCCTGGAGGATCTGGCCGAAGGTTCGTTCCAGACCGTTATCCCGGAAATCGATGCACTGGACCCGAAAAAGGTCGAGCGCGTTGTTCTGTGCAGCGGCAAGGTCTACTACGACCTGCTGGAAAAACGTCGTGCCGAAGGCCGCGAAGATATCGCCATCGTGCGTATCGAGCAGCTGTATCCGTTCCCTGAGGACGACTTGAAAGAAGTCCTGGCTCCTTACACCAACGCCAAAGCGGCTGTCTGGTGTCAGGAAGAGCCGATGAACCAGGGCGCCTGGTACTGCAGCCAGCACCACTTGCGTCGCAGCATCAGCAACCTCAACAAATCTCTCGTACTTGAGTACGCGGGCCGTGAGGCTTCTGCTGCACCAGCATGTGGTTACGCATCGATGCACGCCGAGCAGCAGGAAAAACTGCTGCAAGACGCGTTTACCGTTTAACGCCTTCGCGCACCTGAAACCGAATTTAAGGAACCACAGATAATGGCTATCGAGATCAAAGCCCCCACTTTCCCGGAATCGGTTGCCGATGGCACCGTTGCCACCTGGCACAAACAACCGGGCGACGCCGTCAAGCGTGACGAACTGATCGTCGACATCGAAACCGACAAAGTCGTACTGGAAGTGCTGGCTACTGCCGACGGCGTGCTGGGCGCAATCGTCAAGGGCGAGGGCGAAACCGTCCTGTCCGACGAAGTCCTGGGCTCCATCGTTGAAGGCGGTGCTGCTGCCGCTGCTCCGGCTGCCGCTGCTGCTCCGGCCGCTGCTGCCGCTGCACCTGCTGCCGCCGATGGCGAAGACGACCCGATCGCTGCTCCTGCCGCGCGCAAGCTGGCTGAAGAGAACGGCATCAACATCGCTTCCGTTGCCGGCACCGGCAAAGGCGGTCGCGTGACCAAGGAAGACGTGGTTGCAGCTGTTGCTGCCAAGAAAGCCGCTCCGGCTGCCGCGCCTGCCAAGGCTGCTGCTCCGGCTGCCGCTGCTCCTGTGTTCGCCGCTGGCGATCGCGTCGAGAAGCGCGTTCCGATGACCCGCGTTCGTGCCACCGTTGCCAAGCGTCTGGTTGAAGCTCAATCGAACATGGCGATGCTGACCACTTTCAACGAAGTCGACATGACCGAAGTCATGGCGCTGCGTTCGAAGTACAAGGACCTGTTCGAGAAGTCCCACAACGGCGTACGCCTGGGCTTCATGTCGTTCTTCGTGAAGGCTGCCACCGAAGCGCTGAAACGCTTCCCGGCTGTCAACGCTTCGATCGACGGCAACGACATCGTTTACCACGGTTATGCCGACATCGGCGTCGCTGTTTCCAGCGATCGTGGCCTGGTGGTTCCGGTTCTGCGCAACGCCGAACACATGAGCCTGGCTGAAATCGAAGGCGGCATCGCCACTTTCGGCAAGAAAGCCCGTGACGGCAAACTGTCGATGGACGAAATGACCGGCGGTACCTTCACCATCACCAACGGTGGTACCTTCGGTTCGATGATGTCGACCCCGATCGTCAACCCGCCGCAGGCAGCGATTCTGGGCATGCACAACATCATCCAGCGTCCGATGGCCATCAACGGTCAGGTCGTTATCCGTCCGATGATGTACCTGGCACTGTCCTACGATCACCGTCTGATCGATGGCAAAGAAGCTGTAACCTTCCTGGTGACCATCAAGAACCTGCTGGAAGATCCGGCTCGTCTGTTGCTGGATATCTGATAGAAGCAGTCACGTGCTGCAAGCTTCAAGCTGCGGGAAAACGCAGCCTGGCTTGCAGCGCGCGGCTTGAAGCTTTTCGCTAAAGAGGATTTTTTGAATGTCGCAGAAATTTGACGTAGTAGTGATCGGTGCGGGCCCTGGCGGCTACGTGGCAGCTATCAAGGCCGCGCAACTCGGCCTGAGCACTGCCTGCATCGAGAAGTACACCGATGCTGAAGGCAAGCAAGCCCTGGGCGGCACCTGCCTGAACGTAGGCTGCATTCCTTCCAAGGCGCTGCTGGACAGCTCCTGGAAATACAAGGAAGCGAAAGAAAGCTTCAACGTCCACGGTATCTCGACCGGCGAAGTCAAAATGGACGTCGCTGCGATGGTTGGCCGCAAGGCTGGCATCGTCAAGAACCTGACCGGCGGTGTTGCCACCCTGTTCAAGGCCAACGGCGTTACTTCGATCCAGGGCCACGGCAAACTGCTGGCCGGCAAGAAAGTCGAAGTCACCAAGCCGGACGGCTCGGTTGAAGTCATCGAAGCCGAAAACGTCATCCTGGCTCCAGGTTCGCGTCCGATCGACATTCCACCGGCTCCGGTTGACCAAAAAGTTATCGTTGACTCGACTGGCGCACTGGAATTCCAGACCGTACCTAAGCGTCTGGGCGTTATCGGCGCTGGCGTGATCGGTCTGGAACTGGGTTCGGTATGGTCGCGTCTGGGCTCCGAAGTGGTTGTTCTGGAAGCACTGGACACCTTCCTGATGGCAGCGGACACCGCTGTTTCCAAGGAAGCGCTGAAAACCCTGACCAAACAAGGTCTGGACATCAAACTGGGCGCTCGCGTAACCGGCTCGAAAGTGAACGGCGACGAAGTCGTTGTGAACTACACCGACGCCAACGGCGAACAGACCATCACTTTCGACAAGCTGATCGTAGCCGTTGGTCGCCGTCCGGTGACCACTGATCTGCTGGCTGCCGACAGCGGCGTGACCCTGGACGAGCGCGGTTTCGTGCACGTTGACGATCACTGCGCCACCACCGTACCGGGTGTTTACGCCATCGGTGACGTGGTTCGCGGCATGATGCTGGCTCACAAGGCCTCGGAAGAGGGCATCATGGTTGTCGAGCGCATCAAGGGCCACAAGGCCCAGATGAACTATGACCTGATCCCTTCGGTTATTTATACTCACCCGGAAATCGCATGGGTTGGTAAAACCGAGCAGGCCTTGAAAGCTGAAGGCGTTGAAGTTAACGTCGGCACCTTCCCGTTCGCAGCATCCGGCCGCGCCATGGCCGCCAACGATACCGGTGGTTTCGTCAAGGTCATCGCCGATGCCAAGACTGACCGCGTATTGGGCGTGCACGTGATTGGCCCGAGCGCTGCAGAACTGGTTCAGCAGGGCGCGATCGGTATGGAATTCGGCACCAGCGCTGAAGACCTGGGCATGATGGTTTTCTCCCATCCGACCCTGTCTGAAGCCTTGCACGAAGCAGCTTTGGCAGTGAATGGCGGCGCCATCCACATTGCCAACCGCAAGAAGCGTTGAGGGCTTTGTGAAAGCGTAGCGAGCGACGGAAAGACAAGGCAAAAACAGGCGAGAAAGCGGAGTTGACGTCAGTCAATGAGCATTTCGAGCCTGTTTTTAACGCAGTATTTCCTAGCGCAGCAGCTTTCACATGTCCGAAAGAGACAATAAGAAACCACGGCGGTGTCGGCCCGTCGTGAGCCTTGCGTGCAAGACTCACCGCGGAATGTCCGCTGGACGCAGCCTTGCGTAGCTGCACCGGGTATCCGGAAAGGCTACGCAAGCAGCAGTCACAGGTGGCGCGGCACTCATAAAGAGCGCAGCGCCGAATGCGCAGTACCTAACGAAGACGGTAAAAAGCATGAATCTTCACGAGTATCAGGGTAAGCAGCTGTTCGCTGAATACGGCCTGCCAGTTTCCACTGGTTTCGCAGTAGACACCCCGGAAGCAGCAGCAGAAGCTTGCGACAAAATCGGCGGCAACGAGTGGGTTGTCAAAGCCCAGGTTCACGCCGGTGGTCGCGGTAAAGCGGGCGGCGTCAAGCTGGTTCGCAGCAAAGAAGACGCCAAAGCCTTCGCACAGCAGTGGCTGGGCAAGCGTCTGGTGACTTACCAGACTGACGCCAACGGCCAGCCAGTCACCAAGATCCTGGTTGAATCGTGCACTGATATCGCTAAAGAGCTGTACCTGGGCGCTGTCGTTGACCGTTCGAGCCGTCGCATCGTGTTCATGGCTTCCACCGAAGGTGGCGTGGACATCGAGAAAATCGCTCACGACACTCCAGAAAAAATTCTGAAAGCCACCATCGATCCACTGGTTGGCGCTCAGCCATTCCAGGGTCGCGAGCTGGCATTCCAGCTGGGTCTGGAAGGCAAGCAGGTTGCTCAGTTCGCCAAGATCTTCGTAGGTCTGGCCAAGCTGTTCAAGGATCACGACCTGGCTCTGCTGGAAGTGAACCCGCTGGTGATCAAGGCTGACGGCGATCTGCACTGCCTGGACGCCAAGATCAACATCGACGCCAACGCAATGTACCGTCAGCCTAAGCTGAAGACTTTCCACGATCCGTCGCAGGACGATCCGCGCGAAGCGCACGCTGCCAAGTTCGAACTGAACTACGTAGCGCTGGAAGGCAACATCGGCTGCATGGTGAACGGTGCCGGCCTGGCCATGGGTACCATGGACATCGTCAACCTGCACGGCGGCAAGCCAGCCAACTTCCTCGACGTAGGTGGTGGTGCTACCAAAGAACGCGTAACCGAAGCTTTCAAAATCATTCTGTCCGACAGCAATGTCGCTGCAGTACTGGTTAACATCTTCGGCGGCATCGTTCGTTGCGACATGATTGCCGAAGGCATCATCGGTGCAGTGAAAGAAGTCGGCGTGAAAATCCCGGTTGTTGTTCGTCTTGAAGGCAACAACGCTGAACTGGGCGCTAAAGTACTGGCAGAAAGCGGTTTGAACATCATCGCTGCTACCAGCCTGACCGACGCTGCTCAACAAGTCGTTAAAGCTGCGGAGGGCAAGTAATGAGCGTCCTGATCAATAAAGACACCAAAGTAATCTGCCAGGGCTTCACCGGTGCGCAGGGTACTTTCCACTCCGAACAAGCCATTGCCTACGGCACCAAAATGGTCGGCGGCGTGACTCCAGGCAAAGGTGGCACCACTCACCTGAACCTGCCTGTGTTCAACACCGTGAAAGAAGCTGTAGAAGCCACTGGCGCCACCGCCAGCGTCATCTACGTTCCGGCTCCTTTCTGCAAGGACTCGATCCTGGAAGCAGCTTTCGGCGGCATCAAGCTGATCGTCTGCATCACCGAAGGCATTCCTACCCTGGACATGCTGGACGCCAAAGTTAAGTGCGACGAGCTGGGTGTTACCCTGATCGGCCCTAACTGCCCAGGCGTGATCACCCCAGGCGAATGCAAGATCGGCATCATGCCAGGTCACATTCACTTGCCAGGCAAGGTCGGTATCGTTTCCCGTTCCGGCACCCTGACCTACGAAGCTGTCAAGCAGACTACTGACGCCGGTTTCGGTCAGTCGACTTGCGTCGGCATCGGTGGTGACCCGATCCCGGGTTCGAACTTCATCGACATCCTGAAGCTGTTCCAGGAGGACCCGAAGACCGAAGCGATCGTGATGATCGGCGAGATCGGCGGTTCGGCTGAAGAAGAAGCGGCTGCCTACATCAAGGCACACGTGACCAAGCCGGTTGTTTCCTACATCGCTGGTGTGACTGCTCCTCCGGGCAAGCGCATGGGCCATGCTGGCGCAATCATCTCCGGCGGCAAAGGCACTGCAGACGAGAAATTCGCTGCTCTGCAAGACGCAGGCGTGAAAACCGTGCGTTCGCTGGCAGACATCGGCAAGGCCCTGGCCGAGCTGACTGGCTGGGAAGTGAAGAAGTAAGCTTCGGCTGACTTCTCTGCTCCAGCAACAAAGGCCACCTTCGGGTGGCCTTTGTCGTTTCTGGCGTTCGGGTGGACGATGGCAATTTATAAGCACTCACCCAATAACATGCAAAAACGCGACACAGAAACGTCGCGTATCGGATAGTTCGCCCTCTAACAGTGCGTTTGTCAGGCAAATTCGTTAGGCTAGCAGCCATTTTTGCGTCTGCCGCCCACAAGGCATGCAACGCGCTAAACGGGTCAGTCTTATACGGATTGACAGCATTTCCCTAACCCCACAGGGAAATCCCCCTCTAAATTCCGATTCAGTAGTGTGGTATTTCCTTAATGAAAGTTTTGAAAGGTCAGGACATCCTGGCACTTGGCTTTATGACATTCGCCCTCTTCGTCGGGGCCGGCAACATCATCTTCCCGCCTATCGTCGGTTTGCAGTCCGGGCCAAACGTCTGGATGGCGGCGCTGGGCTTCCTGATCACTGCGGTCGGTCTGCCAGTGGTCACCGTGGTCGCACTGGCCAAGGTCGGTGGCGCAATGGACGCCCTGAGCAGCCCGATCGGCAAGATCGCCGGTGGCGTGCTGGCTGCCGCGTGCTATCTCGCGGTCGGCCCGTTGTTCGCCACGCCGCGTACCGCGACCGTTTCCTTTGAAGTGGGTCTGGCGCCGTTGACCGGCGAGAGCCCGTTGGCACTGTTCCTCTACAGCTCGGTGTATTTCCTGCTGGTGTTCTTCATTTCGCTCTACCCTGGGCGTCTGCTGGACACCGTCGGTCGCTTCCTCGCGCCACTGAAGATCATCGCTTTGGCTGTGCTCGGCATCGCCGCATTTGCACTGCCGGCCGGTGACATCGGCGTGGCTACGCCGGAATACGTTGCGGCACCGTTCTCCCAAGGCTTCATCAATGGTTACCTGACCATGGATACCCTGGGCGCACTGGTGTTCGGCATCGTCATCGTCAACGCGATCCGCTCCCGTGGCGTAGAGTCGCCGGCACTGATCACCCGTTACGCGATCATCGCCGGGCTGATTGCCGGTGTCGGTCTGGCGCTGGTGTACGTCAGCCTGTTCCGTCTGGGTTCCGGCAGCCATGAAGTGGCGGCGGGCGCGACCAACGGCGCCGCGGTGCTGCACGCTTACGTGCAACACACCTTCGGTTCGCTGGGCAGTGGCTTCCTCGCTGTGCTGATCTCTCTGGCGTGCCTGGTGACGGCGGTTGGCCTGACCTGCGCCTGTGCCGAATACTTCAGCCGTGTACTGCCGCTGTCCTACAAGACCCTGGTGATCATCCTGGCGGCGTTCTCGCTGCTGGTGTCCAACCTGGGCCTGACCAAGCTGATCGCGTTCTCGATCCCGGTGCTGACCGCGATCTACCCGCCGTGCATCGTGCTGGTGGCCCTGAGCTTCTGCGCTGCGTTCTGGCATGAGCAGAGCCGCATCATGGGCCCGGTGATGCTGGTGTCGTTCGTGTTCGGCACCATCGATGCGTTGAAAGGCGCCGGTCTGGCTGACTGGATGCCATCGCAACTGGCCCACCTGCCGCTGAGCGAGCAAGGTCTGGCGTGGCTGGTGCCGTGCGTGATGACTCTTGTGGTTGCTGTGGTTTGCGACCGCCTGCTGGGCAAGCGCGCCGAAGCCTTGGCTTAAGATTGCCGGGCCGCCACAAGCGGCTCCCGAGCGATTAAACAGAAATGCCCCGTATCAATCGATACGGGGCATTTTTTATGGGCTTCAGGCAGTGTCTTTTCCCGTGATTCAGCGTCGAAGCAAGCGAAGCTTTCAGGTGGGAGCGAGCCTGCTCGCGATGGCGGTGCATCTGTCACATCTATTCAGAATGTGCCGGCGTCATCGCGAGCAAGCTCGCTCCCACAATCCCGCGTTCATACTCCACAGGGAATTGCATGTCGTTCATCCAAGCCAACCTGATCCACCTGCTGGCCGCGCTCTGGTTTGTCATCTGCTGGGGCGGTTACACCCGTTATGCCACCTGGAAGGGCCGTGACACCGCGTGCCTGGCCAGCGTGCTGCACCTGTACCGCGAAGACTGGATGCGCCGCATGCTGCTGCGCGACAACCGCATCGCCGACGCCAGCGTGATCGGCAACCTCGAGCGCAACGCCTCGTTCTTCGCCTCCAGCACGCTGATTATCCTGGCGGGCATCCTGACCGTGCTCGGCGCGTCCGAGCGCGCAGTGTCGCTGTTGGCGGACATCCCGATGGTGCAACAGGCCTCGCAGGGTATGTCGGAGATCAAGTTGCTGTGCCTGGCGCTGGTGTTCGTCTATGCCTTCTTCACCTTCAGCTGGTGCATGCGCCAATACAACTTCGCTGCGATTCTGGTCGGCTCGGCCCCGATGATCGGCGAGCGGCAAGTCTCGGAGCAGGAGCGCAAGGCGTTCGCCTCGCGGGCGGCTCGAGTGATTTCGATGGCGGCCAACCAGTTCAACTTCGGTCTGCGTTCCTATTACTTCGGGATGAGCATGCTGGCGTGGTTCGTCAGCCCGTGGCTGTTCATGTTGATGAGCGCAGGCGTGGTGCTCGTGTTGTATCGCCGGGAGTTTCATTCCGACGTACTCGATGTAATGGTCTATACCCCTACAGAGGCGCCATTGCCCGAAGCGAACAAAGAGGCTGCTTGATGAGTATTCCGTTCTGGTGTGTGTTTATCAGTGCATTGTTGATCTACGTGGCGCGTATGCCGGTCGGCAAGGCCATGAAAGAGCAGGGTGGTTACAACAACCACTTGCCGCGTCAGCAACAGGCACAGCTCACCGGTTACGGGGCCCGGGCGCTGGCGGCACATCAGAACAGCATTGAAGCGTTCATCCTGTTTGCGGTTGGCGTGCTGATGGCGCATACCACCCAGACGGCGGGATGGCTGATCGATACATTGGCGATCATCTTCGTGATCTCGCGGATTCTCTATTTGTGGTTTTACCTGAAGGATATTCCGACGCTACGCAGTCTGGTCTGGCTGGTCGGCTTAGTGTGCTCGTTATTGCTGATGATTAGTCCGACTTTTAGAACTGTCTTGCTCTAAGACGGCATTGGCAAAAAATGACAGGCAAAAGAAAACCCGCACTTGGCGGGTTTTCTTTTTTGCCAGCTAGAAGCAGCTTATTGCTTCTTGGCAGCTTCTTCTTGCGCTGCAGCGTTCGATTCGGCCTGAGCTTTGGCAGCTTCGGCGTTTTCTTTCGCTGCGTCGTTCACTTTATCCTGAGCTTTGCTCATGTCTTGCTGAGCTTGTTCAGCATGTTGGTTGGCATCTTGAGCTTTGTCCTCGGATTTTTTATCGCAGGCAGCGAGACCGAGGGAAGCGGTCAACATCAAGGCAATAGCTAAAGTCTTACGCATGGGGTGTTTCTCCTTATGGAAAATAACTACTGGCCTTAAGAGCGTGGGCCTTGAGGTTAAGTTCCTCATTTCTCACAGATATATAAGTTTGTTTTGCAATGGAACTTTTGCTGTTCTTTCCACTACTGGGAACAGCGACTAACAAGAGTAATTATCAAATGGCCGAAAACCCCGTTTTTGAGCGTGCGACACGGTTTCTCTCGGCCTTGCGCCACTGTCAGGTGCTGGGATTGAAGGTGCACAGCGCAAGTAGTGAAGGCCTGACGGTGGTGCTGCCGTACAGTGCGCAAATTGTCGGTAATCCGCTGACCGGTGTGGTCCACGGTGGGGCGATCACGTCGCTGATGGACACCGCGTGCGGCATGTCGACCCTGTGCGTCCTGCCGGAATTCGAAGTCTGCCCGACCCTCGATCTGCGCATCGACTACATGCACGCCGCCGAGCCGCATAAAGACGTCTATGGCTTCGCCCAATGTTATCGAGTCACCACCGATGTGATCTTCGCTCGCGGCTTCGCCTATCAGGATGATCCCGAGCAACCGATTGCCCATGTCGTCGGCACCTTCATGCGCATGGGCAAGGGACTTAAAGGCACCAAAGGCTTTGGTGGCGCGATCAAGGGAGAAAACCCATGAGCGATGATTTCAAGCAGCAACTGCAAGAGGCGCACGAGAAGGGTGACTACGCGCCGCTGCTGAAACTGATCCCCTACGCCGGACTCATCGGCGTCGAGTGTTCGCGGGTCGGTGATGACTTGCTGTTCAGGCTGCCGGCAAACAAGGACAACATTGGTAACCCTTTATTGCCGGCGATCCACGGCGGGGTGATTGCCGGGTTCATGGAGCTGTCCGCCGCCCTGCATCTGCTGATTTTCACTGGTGCGCCCGGCGTGCCGAAGATTATCGATTTCTCTCTCGATTACCTGCGGGCCGGGCAGTTTCGCGACACCTGGGCCCGGTGTCAGGTCTGTCGTCAGGGCCGGCGGGTGGCCAACGTCGCAGTCACGGCCTGGCAAAGCACCGAAAGCGAACCGATTGCCACCGCCCGCGCGCACTTCAAAATCGATGAGCCCTTGAAATCCTGAAGCACGCCCCCAACTCACAGAACAACCCGCCGCCGACCAGCAAGGTCGCGGCCAATGCCATCTGATTGGAGTTTGATGACCATGAGTGTGGAAACTCAAAAGGAAACCCTGGGCTTCCAGACCGAGGTGAAGCAACTGCTGCACCTCATGATCCATTCGCTGTATTCCAACAAGGAAATCTTCCTTCGCGAATTGATCTCGAACGCCTCTGACGCCGTCGACAAATTGCGCTTCGAAGCCCTGGCCAAGCCTGAGTTGCTCGAAGGTGGCGCTGAACTGAAAATCCGTGTGAGCTTCGACAAGGACGCCAAGACCGTCACCCTCGAAGACAACGGCATCGGCATGAACCGTGACGATGTAATCGCCCACCTGGGGACCATCGCCAAATCCGGCACCGCCGATTTCATGAAAAACCTGTCCGGCGATCAGAAGAAGGATTCGCACCTGATCGGTCAGTTCGGTGTGGGCTTCTACTCGGCCTTCATCGTCGCTGACAAAGTTGACGTGTATAGCCGTCGCGCCGGCACCGCTGCCAGCGAAGGCGTGCACTGGTCGTCGAAAGGCGAGGGCGAATTCGAAGTCGCCACCATCGACAAGCCAGAGCGCGGCACCCGCATCGTCCTGCACCTGAAATCCGGTGAAGACGAGTTCGCTGATGGCTGGCGCCTGCGTAACATCATCAAGAAGTACTCCGACCACATCGCGCTGCCGATCGAGCTGCCGAAAGAAGTGGCCGCTGCCGAAGGCGAAGAGCAGCCTGCGCAAGAATGGGAAACCGTCAACCGCGCCAGCGCCCTGTGGACCCGTCCTCGCACCGAAGTGAAGGACGAGGAATACCAGGAGTTCTACAAACACATCGCCCACGACTTCGAAAATCCGCTGTCGTGGAGCCACAACAAGGTCGAAGGCAAGCTTGAGTACAGTTCGCTGCTGTACGTGCCGGCCCGCGCACCGTTCGATCTGTACCAGCGTGAAGCGCCGAAAGGCCTGAAGCTGTACGTGCAGCGCGTGTTCGTGATGGATCAGGCCGAATCGTTCCTGCCGCTGTACCTGCGCTTCATCAAGGGCGTGGTCGACTCCAACGACCTGTCGCTGAACGTGTCGCGGGAAATCCTGCAGAAAGACCCGATCATCGACTCGATGAAGTCGGCGCTGACCAAGCGTGTTCTGGACATGCTGGAAAAACTGGCGAAGAACGAGCCTGAGCAATACAAGGGCTTCTGGAAAAACTTCGGTCAGGTCATGAAAGAAGGCCCGGCCGAAGATTTCGCCAACAAGGAAAAAATTGCCGGTCTGCTGCGTTTCGCATCGACCAACGGTACCGACGGCGAACAGATCGTCGGTCTGGCCGAGTACCTGGCGCGCGCCAAGGAAGGTCAGGACAAGATCTACTACCTCACCGGCGAAACCTACGCGCAGGTCAAGAACAGCCCGCACCTGGAAGTCTTCCGCAAGAAAGGCATCGAAGTGCTGCTGTTGACCGACCGCATCGACGAGTGGCTGATGAGCTACCTCAGCGAGTTCGACGGCAAGAGCTTTGTCGACGTCGCGCGCGGTGACCTGGATCTGGGCAACCTGGACTCGGAAGAGGACAAGAAGGCTGCAGAAGAAGTCGCCAAGTCGAAAGAAGGTCTGGTCGAGCGTCTGAAAACCGCACTGGGCGATTCCGTTGCCGAAGTCCGGGTTTCCCATCGCCTGACCGATTCGCCGGCCATTCTGGCTATCGGCGAGCAGGACCTGGGTCTGCAAATGCGTCAGATCCTCGAAGCCAGCGGGCAGAAGGTGCCGGATTCGAAGCCGATCTTTGAATTCAACCCGAGCCACCCGCTGATCGCGAAGCTCGACAACGAAACCAGCGAAGAGCGTTTTGGCGACCTGTCGCACATCCTCTTCGACCAGGCCGCGCTGGCGGCTGGCGACAGCTTGAAAGACCCGGCCGCTTACGTGAGCCGCCTGAACAAGCTGCTGGTCGAGCTGTCCGCTTGATCAAACTGTAGAAAAACCCGCTTCGGCGGGTTTTTTCATTCTGGTGTTCAACCAATCAGGAGTCAGAAATGAGCCAAGTCACTGTACGTTCCGTGGTCTATCAGATTGACGGCCAGCCTTATGAAGGTCGCCTGGCGTTCGACGCCGAGCACAAAGGCGCGCGTCCGGGCCTGCTGATGGCGCCGAACTGGATGGGTGTCAGCGCTGGCGCTGAAGAGATCGCCAAATCGGTGGCGGCCAAGGGTTATGTGGTGCTGATCGCTGACGTGTACGGCCAGGCCGTGCGTCCGCAGAATGCCGATCAGGCTGGTGCGGCAATGATGCCGCTGAAGAATGACCGCGCGCAGCTGCGCAAGCGTATGCAGGCCGCGTTCGAACAATTGCAGAAGCAGGGCGAGGCGGCGGTCGATACCTCGAAACTGGCGGTGTTCGGTTTCTGCTTCGGCGGTTGCTGTGCGCTGGATCTGGCGCGCACCGGCGCTGCGGTGAAAGCGGCGGTGTCGTTCCACGGCACGCTGGATTCGCCGAACCCGGCCGATGCGAAGAACATCAAAGGCTCGGTGCTGGTACTGCACGGTGCTTCCGACCCGCTGGTGCCGAAAGAGCAGTTGCCGGCATTCGAGGACGAGATGAACGCGGCAGGCGTGGACTGGCAGTTGCTGAGCTACGGCGGCGCGGTGCACTCGTTCACCGATCCGCACGCCAATGTACCGGGCAAGATGATGTACGACGCAAAGACCGCAGCGCGGGCGTTCAAGTCGATGCATGACTTGCTGGAAGAAGTGTTCAAGGGCTGAATCGGCTGAACACACTCCCACGCCTGGCGTGGGAGTGTTGCTTTACAGCGGTGTCGGTTCGCTGCGCGATTTAGGCAGCTCGATCCGCTCGACTTCCCCCGGCACCGTCGGCCAATCCCCGGCCGCCCACTTGCGCCGCGCCTCATCGATCGCTGCCGGATCGCTTGCGACAAAATTCCAGTTGATCCGCCGTGGCCCATCCAGTGGCGCACCACCGAACAACACCGCGTGGCTGTCGCTCTCGGCAAACAGGCTCATCTCTTCCCCGGCCGGCAACACTACCAGCGCATGGGGTTCGACCGCTTCGCCATTCAATTGCACATCACCGCTCAAGACATACAGCGCCCGTTCTTCATGCTCGGTCGGGATCAGCAGCGTGGTCGCGGTTTGCAACTTCAGTTCGGCATACAACGTAGGAGAAAGCACCGGAACCGGTGATTCCAGGCAAAAGCCTGACCCGGCGATCATGCGGATCTGTACGCCAAGGTTATCGCTGACCGGCAAGGTCGCGGCCGGGTGGTGGCTGTAATGCCCCGGGCCTTGTTCGTGATCCTTGGGCGAGGCGAGCCAGATTTGCAGGCCGTGCATCTTGAAGCTTTGTTCCCATAGCGGTTCAGGCGTGCGTTCGACATGAGCGATCGCCGTGCCGGCCGTCATCCAGCTGACATCGCCGGCGCTGACCACTTGATCCGAGCCCAGGCTGTCCTTGTGCTGGATCTGCCCGTCGAACAAATACGTGAGGGTCGACAGACCGATGTGCGGGTGCTGTCGGATATTCATGCCTTTGCCCGCCGGATAAACCGTTTCGAGCATGTGGTCGAAAAACACGAAAGGCCCGACGCTGCGGCATTTGGCTGACGGCAGCGGGCGCAGAATCGGCTGGCCTTCGACGTCTTCGGCGCGCGGGCGGATGATCAGGGGTTGGGTATCCATGTTCCATTCCAGGCTGAGCGGGTGATGCGTGGAGCATAACCCGCCGGTGTCGTCGGGGTGATTACTGGCTGTCGAAGCCGACTGGCGCGTGGGTTTCGATGGTGACTTCGCTGGTGGTCATCAGCTTGTGGATCGGGCAGCGGTCGGCAACACGCAGCAGTTCTTCGCGCTGGGCATCGGTGAGCACGCCTTTGAGGGTGAGGGTCACGTGCAGCGCGTATTTTCCTTTCTGTTCCTGGCTGTTGTCGCGTTTGACCTCAACGCCGACGCCGGTCAGCGGGATGTCCTTTTTCTTCGCGTACAGCTTCAGGGTCAGGGCCTTGCAGGCACCGAGGGCGGCGTCGAAGTAATCGTGCGGCTCCGGAGCCGAGCCTTCGCCGCCGGCAGTCGTCGGGACGTCTGTAAACAGCTCATGCTCATCGATCTGAACAGTGTGGCGAAAACCTTCGGCGGACACGGTATTGACGGTAACGGTCATGTGAACCTCGCAAGCTGTAGGAGTAGGGATTCGATCAAAAAAGACCTTGCAGGTATAGAGCATTCCCACACAGGCGCGTTCCACTTTCTTGCCGGGTGAACCCTCGTTGCCCGGCGAGGGTCTAGGCTATGCCTGTCTGCCGGAGAATGCTTGTGTCCGTGTTTCGTTTGAGTCTTGCCTGCCTGATGGTTTTTACCGGCGTCGCCAGTGCCCGGGATTACACCTACAGTGACGCGCACCTGCATTACGTGGATTTTTTCCAGGAAACCGCCGGCATGCCGAAATTGCTGACGGCCATGAAGGAAAACTCCATCGAGCACGTGATGATTTCCGGCATTCCCGTGGCGAAGAAATGGCACGAAGACGAGCCGAAGCGTCCGCGTTACTACGCCGGCGATGACGCCGATGCCTATTGGTACAGCGCGACTGACGTGATCGTCGCCGACGCGGTGCAGAAGCTGACACCTGAGCAACGCCAGTACTTTCACCCGTTTCTTTCAGGCTTCAACCCCAACGACAAGAACTCCGCCGCGCACATCCAGCGCATGCTCGATCTGTATCCCGGCTTGTGGCAGGGCATCGGCGAGGTATTCACCCGTCACGACGACCTCACGGCACTCACCTCGGGTGACACGCCACGCGCCAACAACGAGGCCATGACCCGCATCTATCACCTGGCCGCCGAAAACGATCTGCCGGTGATGCTGCATTCCAACATCACCTCCAAGCGTGAGAAGAATCCGCTGTACCTGAAGGAAATCGAAGAGCCGCTGCGTAATCATCCGCACACCCGGTTTATCTGGGCGCATGCCGGCACCAGCGCCGAAATCCATCGTCATCAGACGCAGCTGGATTTTCTGCTGCCGACCCTGACGCGAATGCTGGAGGCGTACCCGAACCTGTTCATTGATCTGTCGTGGAGCCTGCTGACGCCTTATCTGCTGGACGAAAAGGGTCAGCCGCGAGCGGAGTGGGTGCAACTGGTGGAGCGCTATCCGGATCGTTTCATGATCGGTTCGGACGTGGTCGGGCGATTCAACAAGCTCGGCAAGGAAATCCACGGCTTCAAGCCGTTTCTCGATGCATTGCCTGAGGCGGTCGCGAAAAAAGTCGCACGGGACAACTTCCTGGCGATCTTGCCGCGAACAGCGCTCAAGTCCGGCAAACCCGCGCTGAATCGTTAATGCGCCAGGTTCGAAGTATCGAGGCCTTTTGATATCACGTTTTGGTCTTACGCAATTTTCCAAAGGGCCGATACCTTCTAGAGCAACCAGCTGCAGGGTTGATGCAGCGCTTTTGGAAGGAACCAGAGCAATGAGTATCCGTAGTCTCAATATTGCGCCCCGGGCCGGGCTGGGTTTTGGCGTGCTGGCGCTGATGGTGTTTGCCCTTGGGGCGTTTGCCCTGCTGCAGATGTCGAACATGCGCGCGCAGTCCGACGAGGTCGACAATAACTGGCTGCCCAGCGTGATGGCGGTGGGCGAGATGAGCCAGGACATGTTGCGCCTGCGCGCGCTGACCATGCGTCTGTTGCTCAATCGCGACCCGCAGGCGCTGGATCAGAATGTCGCCAAGCTCAATGATCTGCGCGGTGTGCTGAGCGAAGCCCAGCAACGTTACGACATCCTGATCGTATTGCCCGAAGAGCGCGCGCTGTTCGACCGCTTCAAGGTTGCCGAACACAAGTACCTGGAGCTTCAGGCGCAGGTGATGACGTTATCCGTTCAGGGACGAGTGGAGGAGGCGGCGGCCATTCTCAACGGGCAGATGAGCCCGCTGGCGGATGAAATTGCAGTGAGCCTGCGTGAGCTGGTCGAGCTGAACAAGCACAACGCCAACCTCGCAACCGAGGCGGCACGGCTGGTGTTCACTAATTCGCGGGTGTGGGTCGGGGTGATGATCGGCATTACCGCGCTGATTACCATTGCGCTGGCGTTGTTGCTGACCCGCAGCATCGTGCTGCCGCTGTCGCAATCGCTCAATGTCGCGGAAGTGGTGGCCGGCGGCGATCTGACCGGGGATATCAGCATTTCCGGCAGGGATGAACCGGCGCGGCTGCTGCACGCGCTCAAGAGCATGCAGCACAACCTGCGCGATACCATCCGCCGGATCTCGGAGTCCTCCAGTCAACTGGCCTCGGCGTCAGAGGAGTTGAGTTGCGTCACCGAGGATGCGACGCGGGGGCTGCACCAGCAGAGTCTGGAAATTGAACAGGCCGCCACGGCGGTCAATCAGATGACCGCCGCCGTGGAGGAGGTGGCGAGCAATGCCGTTGCGACTTCCGAGGCTTCCCGTGAGTCTGATCGCATTGCCCAGCATGGTCGCGAGCAGGTCCAGCAGACCGTGTCGTCCATCGAGTTGCTGGCGGACGATGTCACGGCGAATGCCACGCAGGTAGAGGAGCTGGCGCAGAAGGTCTACAGCATCAGCAAGGTGCTGGATGTGATCCGCTCGATTGCCGAGCAGACCAACCTGCTGGCATTGAATGCGGCGATCGAGGCCGCGCGTGCGGGGGATGCCGGGCGGGGTTTTGCGGTGGTTGCGGATGAGGTGCGGGCGCTGGCCCATCGCACTCAGCAGTCGACGCAGGAAATCGAACAGATGATCGGCGGCATCCAGCAGGGCACCGATTCGGCGGTCAGCTCGATGCAGCAGAGCAACGTTCGGGCGCGCTCGACGCTGGAGCTGGCGAAGGCCGCCGGCGTGGCGTTGGAGGAAATAGCTTCGGCGTTCACCCTGATCAACGAGCGCAACCTGGTGATCGCCAGTGCGTCGGAAGAGCAGGCGGCCGTGGCGCGGGAGGTCGATCGCAACCTGATGAACATTCGTGATCTGGCCATGCAGACCTCGGCGGGGGCCAATCAGACCAGCGCTGCGAGTCAGGAGCTGTCGCGGCTGGCGGTGGACCTGAACAGCATGGTCGCCAAGTTCTCGGTCTGATCGGCGTTCGACAGGCGAAAAAAAGCCCCGCATTTGCGGGGCTTTTCGTTGAATCAGCTGCCTTTGACCGTCTTGCCGTTGACCGTGCCGTCGAGGAGCATGATGTTGTACTCCTTGCCGTCGGTTTCGACCTGTTGCAGACGAACCAGCAGGTAATCCCAGTCCTTGGCGAACCACAGGACGGTGATGCGTTTGCTTTGTGTCGGATCGCGGACGCGCTCGACCTTGATCGCATCGATCTGGCCAGCCTTGGTTTCGACTTTCTCCGAACCCAGCACGCGGAAGTCGTAAGTATCGACTTCGCCATCATCGACCACCTGATAGCTCATGCTTTTCTTGCCGGCGGCCACATCATGCTGCAGCGCCAGTTGATAGGTGGATTTGTCGACCATGCCGCGGTTGAGCGGGATTTTCACCGCGTCGCCGCGATCGGTGCCGGTCACCAGCTTGTTGGCCCAGTCGAAGTCCAGGTCAGCCTTTTTCGCCTTGCCCAGACCACCGCGTTCGAAGTGGTAGGACTGTGGCAGCAGGGTGTCCTTGTCCAGGGTCAGGGTGCTTTCCTCGGACAGGCTGGCAATCATCATCGAGGCCTTGAAGCTGAGCTTCCAGACGCCGTTGGCTTGTTTGGTCAGACTACGCTCGGCGGTGCCGCTCATGGGCAATTGCTTCCAGTCGGCGGTGTAGCTGGCGGAGAACGGTTGAAGGTCTGCTGCCTGGGCGAAAGGCAGGGCGAGCAGAGCGCAAGCGAAGAGCAGGGCGCGACGCATAAAATCTCCTAGTTTCGAATCAAGTGACCGCTGGCCCCAAGTAACTGGCCATCCAGTAAAGCACCTTGCTCGCCGAGGCTCAGCCGTCCTTCGGCGAACCAGCGTACGGCCATCGGGTAGATCAGGTGTTCCTGAACGTGAACCCGTTGCGCCAGACTTTGCGGCGAATCGTGCAACTCTACCGGTATTACTGCCTGTACGACCAGTGGTCCGCCATCGAGTTCCTCGGTGACGAAGTGCACGGAGCAGCCGTGTTCGGCGTCGCCGGCTTCCAGCGCGCGCTGATGCGTGTGTAACCCTTTGTATTTGGGTAGCAGCGACGGGTGGATGTTGAGCAGGCGACCCTGGTAGTGACGGACGAAGTCAGCGCTGAGAATGCGCATGAAGCCGGCCAGTACCACGAGTGTGGGGTTGAATTCGTCGATCAGTTCGATCAGAGCGGTATCGAAGGCCTCGCGGCCCTCGAATCCCTTGTGATCCAGCGAGCGGGTGGCGATCCCCGCGTCACTGGCGCGTTGCAGGCCGTAGGCGTCGGCGCGGTTGGAAATCACCGCAGCGATGCGGACCGGGCTGTCGCCGGTCCGCGTGCTGTCGATCAGGGCCTGCAAGTTACTGCCGGTGCCGGACAACAGCACCACGACATCACAGGTCTGGGACATCAGTGAGCCTTGAGGTTCTTCAGTTCGACCTGGGCCGCGCCTTCGGCAGCGACAGCGATCTGACCGATGACCCAAGGCTGTTCGCCGGCGTCACGCAGGGTGTTCAGGGCAACTTCAACGTGCTCCTGAGCCACGCAGATCACCATGCCCACGCCGCAGTTCAGAACGCGGTGCATCTCGGTTTCGTCGACGTTGCCTTTCTCTTGCAGCCAGTCGAAGACGGCCGGGCGGTTCCAGCTGGCCACGTCAACCACGGCTTGAGCGCCTTTCGGCAGAACGCGCGGGATGTTGTCGAGCAGGCCGCCACCGGTGATGTGGGCCATGGCTTTGACAGCGCCGGTGTCCTTGATCAGCTTGAGCAGCGGCTTCACGTAGATGCGGGTCGGGGCCATCAGCAGTTCGGTCAGCGGCTTGCCGTCGAGCTGAACGGTTTCGATGTCGGCACCGGACACTTCGATGATCTTGCGGATCAGCGAGTAGCCGTTGGAGTGCGGGCCGGACGATGGCAGGGCGATCAGGGCATCACCGGTGGCGACTTTCGAGCCGTCGATGATTTCGGCTTTTTCCACGACGCCGACGCAGAAGCCGGCCAGGTCGTAATCTTCGCCTTCGTACATGCCAGGCATTTCAGCGGTTTCGCCGCCGACCAGCGAGCAGCCAGCCAGTTCGCAGCCTGCACCGATGCCGGTGACCACGGTGGCGGCTACGTCGACGTTCAGCTTGCCGGTGGCGTAGTAGTCGAGGAAGAACAGCGGCTCGGCGCCGCACACCACCAGATCGTTGACGCACATGGCGACCAGGTCCTGGCCGATGCTGTCGTGCTTGTTCAGGTTCAGCGCCAGACGCAGCTTGGTGCCGACGCCGTCAGTACCGGAAACCAGCACCGGCTGTTTGTAACCGGCCGGGATCTCGCAGAGGGCGCCGAAACCGCCCAGGCCGCCCATGACTTCCGGGCGCGCAGTGCGCTTGGCGACGCTCTTGATGCGTTCGACCAATGCTTCACCGGCGTCGATGTCTACACCGGCGTCCTTGTAGCTCAGGGAGGGTTGCTTGCTCATGATCCAGGCCTTTAGGGGAGGGGATTCAGGGGTAACGACCGAGTTCAGCGGGAGCGCCGAATCCGACAGGGGCGATTGCCTCACGCGAAGTTCGGGGTGCCCGGCTGTTGCCGGTCTGCGAAGGCGCGCGATTTTATCAGGCTTGAGGGGCAGCGGCCATCCTCACGCCGACGGGCAGGGGCATATCGATGGAAAAATTTTGCAATTGACGCTGTGGATGACATCACGGGTGCCTGTATAAGGAACCGTCTATCGTTAGGACTGTGCAAAAACTTACCGACCGCGTGTGAATGTTTTGCGACGGCCTGTGGTCACAGGCTTGCCACAACGGTACACGCGGCCTGTTCCAGCCGCTCTTGTCGACGGGAATTCTCCATGCGTTTTTGTAAATTGCTGTTAGTAGGTGGCTTGTCTCTGATCAGCCTGGCGACTCAGGCCGAAAACGTCAAAGGTCTTTATCAGGTACGCGAACCGGTCACTGGTCAGTCGCCAGAAGAGCGCGATCGCGCGACCCAGGCTGCGCTGGATACGCTGGTGCTGCGCCTGACCGGCGACCCGAAAGCCCCGCAGAACCCGGGGCTGGCGCCGGTTCGCAAGGACCCGCAGCAGATCATCAGCCAGTTCGGTTTCGATGCCGGGCCGCCGGAAGTACTGAAAGTCGATTTCGATCCGGGAACCACCGAGCAGGCGTTGCGCCGCGCCGGGCTGTCGCTGTGGGGCGCCAATCGGCCCTCGATCTTGAGCTGGTGGCTGAATGATTCAACTGAAGGCTCGAGTCTGGTGGGTGACGGTCAGGCCAGTGCCGCGCCTTTGCGCCGTGCCGCCCAGCACCGTGGGTTGCCGTTGCGCCTGCCGTTGGCGGACTTGAGCGAGCAATTGGTTGCCACGGCACCAGCGCTCGAAGGAGCCGACCCGGCCCCGTTGCGTAACGTTTCCGAGCGCTACAACGCAGATGCCTTGCTCGCGGTGCACGCCCGCGAGGAAGGCGGGCAATGGCAAGCCAAATGGCAATTGTGGCTGGGCGACAAAAAAGAGGCGGGCAACGTACAGGGCGCGGATCAGGCAGCTGTAGCAGACGCGGTGATGCTGGCGGTCACTGAACGTCTGGCGCCACGTTTTGTGGCCAAACCGGGTGCGTCCGGCCAGCAGACCCTGGAGGTGCATGGCATGAATCTGGAGCACTACGCGGTGCTGCTGCGGTTACTCGAACCGTTTGGCGTGCGTCTGCAAAGTGTCGATGCCGATCGCATCCTGTATCGGGTCAATGGCAGTGCTGATCAGTTGCGAGCGCAGTTGTCGCTGGCGAAGCTGCAGGAACTGCCGGCCGAGACGCCGGCTCCGGTCGCTGCGCCGCAACCTGCGGTCGCCGGGGTGCCGTCAGTCGTTGCGCCGACGCCGACACCGGTGGCGCCGTCCTTGCGGTTCCGCTGGTAGGTTTTCTTTCTTATATATAAGCAATGGAGTGTTACATGGGCGATACGCGGCGTTGGTTCTGGCTCGGTGGGGTGCTCCTGCTTTGTGCGTTTGTCTGGTTGCTGCATCCGATCCTCACGCCGTTCCTGGTGGCGCTGCTGCTCGCCTATCTGTTCGATCCGCTCGTCGATCGTCTGGAGCGCCTGGGGCTGTCGCGCACCTGGGGTGTGATTGCGGTGTTCGCCTTGTTCACCCTGATCGTCACCGCGTTGTTGCTGGTGCTGGTGCCGATGCTCGCCAAGCAATTGCTGCGGCTGTATGAGCTGGCGCCGCAGATGCTCGACTGGTTGCAGCACACCGCGGTGCCATGGGCGCAATCGAAGCTGGGGCTGTCGGACGGCTTCTGGAAGTTCGACAAGGTCAAGGCCGCGATCAGCGAGCACATGGGCCAGACCACCGACATCGTCGGTGTGGTGCTGAGTCAGGCGACGGCCTCGAGCCTGGCGCTGATCGGCTGGCTGGCGAATCTGGTGCTGATCCCGGTGGTGAGCTTTTATCTGCTGCGCGACTGGGACGTGATGATGGCCAAGATCCGTGGCCTGTTGCCGCGTGATCGAGAGGAGCGTGTAGTGGCGCTGGCGGGTGAGTGCCACGAGGTGCTCGGCGCGTTCGTGCGCGGGCAGTTGCTGGTGATGCTGGCCTTGGGCGTGATTTATGCGGCCGGTCTGATGATTGTCGGGCTGGAGCTGGGTCTGTTGATCGGTCTGATCGCGGGGCTGGCGGCGATTGTGCCGTACATGGGGTTCGTGATCGGCATCGGTGCGGCGCTGATTGCCGGGTTGTTCCAGTTCGGCGGTGATCTGTATCCGATGATCGGAATCGTGGCGGTGTTCATGGTCGGTCAGGCGCTGGAAGGTATGGTGCTGACGCCCTTGCTGGTGGGGGACCGGATCGGTTTGCACCCGGTGGCGGTGATTTTTGCGATTCTGGCCGGTGGCGAGCTGTTCGGCTTCACCGGTGTGCTGCTGGCATTGCCGGTGGCGGCGGTGATCATGGTGCTGGTGCGACACGTCCACGATCTGTACAAGGATTCCGACATCTATAGCGGGGTGGATGAGCCGGAGTTGTAATCGGGACGCGCGGGCTGCCCGATGGATCATCGGGTTGGCCCGTCTCATGCAGGCCATGGCGCCAAAGAAACTGTCATAAAACCAGCACGTTAACGCAAACCTTTGATTTTGCTTGGGGTCTGTCGCATTGTGCGCTCCGCTTCACGGGTATAAACTTCGCTCACTTTACACAGAGGCCACTAACGGTTCCTTGGGAACTGTTCAGTCAGCATGAAACCGATTCAGCTGCCCCTAGGTGTGCGTCTGCGTGATGACGCCACCTTCATCAACTACTACCCAGGCGCCAATGCCGCTGCACTCGGCTATGTCGAGCGTCTATGCGAAGCCGACGCCGGCTGGACCGAAAGCCTGATCTATCTGTGGGGCAAGCACGGGGTAGGGCGTACGCATCTGTTGCAGGCCGCGTGCCTGCGCTTCGAGCAGATGGGGGAACCGGCGGTGTACCTGCCGCTGGCCGAGTTGATGGATCGCGGCATCGAAATCCTCGACAACCTCGAACAGTACGAACTGGTCTGCCTGGATGACTTGCAAGTGATTGCCGGCAAGGCGGACTGGGAAGAGGCGATGTTTCATCTGTTCAATCGTCTGCGTGACAGCGGTCGGCGTCTGCTGATTGCGGCGTCCACTTCGCCGCGTGAACTGCCGATCAAACTTGCCGACCTGAAATCGCGCCTGACCCTGGCGCTGATCTTCCAGATGCGTCCTCTCTCCGATGAAGACAAATTGCGTGCCCTGCAATTGCGCGCATCCCGTCGCGGTCTGCATCTGACCGACGAGGTCGGGCATTTTATTTTGACTCGCGGTACCCGCAGCATGAGCGCGCTTTTCGATCTGCTGGAGCAGCTCGATCAGGCCTCTTTGCAGGCTCAGCGCAAGCTGACCATTCCCTTCCTGAAAGAAACGCTGGGCTGGTAAAACCGGGGCTTTCAGCCGGTTTCGGCATATTTCAGGCGTCAGAAAACCCGCTTTCCTGTGGGTTGCACAGGCCGCGTCTCGACTCAAATAGGCTTAAGCGCTTAGATGTTAACGAGAAACCGAGAAGTCACAAAAAGATCGATTGAATTTGCAAATGAGGCTG
Organism: Pseudomonas koreensis; assembly: GCF_025447595.1. GTDB lineage: Bacteria > Pseudomonadota > Gammaproteobacteria > Pseudomonadales > Pseudomonadaceae > Aquipseudomonas > Aquipseudomonas koreensis_H. Next base: position 180,642 of record NZ_JAOEJU010000007.1, read on the forward strand.
ATAGCGGGCATAGTCTCGGCTTCTTTACAACTATCAGCCACGGTCGTGCCCATGCTAAAGCGCTTCGCACCCCTCGTGCCTCTCGCACTCGTCACCCTGTTGTTCGGTTGCGCTGCTCATTCACCTGTTAATCAAGAGCAGCAACAACAGGCTAAAAACTCTGCCACCGCCCAGTCTTCCGTTATTTACCAGGAAGAGCTGGACACCGAAAAAGAACTCGCCGATTTCAACGGCAAGAAGCCTTACCAGCTTCCGGTTCTGGCCGACAGCATCCTCGAACGCGGCATGTCCCTGATCGGTACCCGTTACCGTTTCGGCGGTACCTCTGAAGCCGGTTTCGATTGCAGCGGTTTCATCGGCTACCTGTTCCGCGAAGAAGCCGGCATGAACCTGCCGCGCTCCACCCGCGAAATGATCAACGTGGATGCGCCGCTGGTTTCGCGCAGCAACCTCGAGCCGGGCGATCTGCTGTTCTTCGCCACCAATGGTCGTCGCGGTCGTGTAAGCCACGCCGGGATCTACCTGGGCGACAACCAGTTCATCCATTCCAGCTCTCGTCGCAGCGGCGGTGTTCGCATCGACAGCCTGGGCGACAGCTACTGGAGCAAGACCTTCATCGAAGCCAAACGTGCTTTGGCGAACGCTCCAACCGTGGTAACCGCTCGCAAGTAATCACTCGATTGTCGCCACGCTCGTGGCGACAAAGCGGCCCTTCAGAGGCAATAGACTTAAACTTTACAAGGTGAAGTTAAAGTCTTACTTGAAGTTTGCCGCGTAGCCGCTAGAATCCTGATCTATATTGATGGCAAACCGCCTGCGTCCCAACGCAGGCGGTTTTGTTTTCTGTCGAATCGGCAGTCAAAGCCTCAGCCAGATCAGGATGTTCTGCATATGACGATGTCGGCCCGCTTTGCCTTGATGTTCTTCGCAGCGCTGCTCAGCGCTTGCGCCAGCCGCACTCCGCCGCCTGCGCCGGTGGTTCGCGCTCCTATCGTGTTCGGACCCTCCCAGGCCTTTTCACCCGCTGCCGAAGACGTGCTGTTCCGCGCGCTCGGGCTGGTGGGCACGCCTTATCGCTGGGGCGGCAATACGCCGGATTCGGGCTTTGATTGCAGCGGCCTGATCGGGTTTGTCTACCGCGATGCCGCCGGCATCAGCCTGCCGCGTTCGACCCGCGAGATGATCGTCATGCAGGCGCCGAATGTCGGCAAGGAAGGGCTGCAGACTGGCGACCTGATCTTCTTCGCCACCAATGGCGGCTCACAGGTCAGTCATGCGGGGATCTACGTCGGGGAAGGGCGCTTCGTTCATGCGCCGGCCACCGGTGGTACGGTGAAGCTGGACAGCCTGTCGAAGGCGTATTGGCAGAAGGCTTATCTGAGCGCCAAGCGCGTTCTGCAGCCAGAACATCTGGCGCACAACCCGTAGTCCAGATACATAAAAACCCGTGGGAGCGGAATGGCTCCCACGGGTTTTTTTATGCCTGCAATACGCTAGCGGGTCGCTGACACCCGCCACACCTTGTTCCCCACGTCATCTGCCACCAGCAATCCACCTTGCTGGTCGATCACGACGCCGACCGGGCGACCCAAAGCGTTCTCGTCCTTGTCGAGGAAGCCGGTCAGCACATCCACTGGCGTCCCGCTCGGCTTGCCAGCGGCAAATGGCACAAAGATCACCTTGTAACCGCTGTGCGGCTTGCGGTTCCACGAACCGTGCTGGCCGATGAATGCGCCTTCCTTGAACTGCGCCGGCAGGCGATTGCCTTCGGCGAAAGTCAGGCCCAGTGAGGCGGTGTGCGGGCCGACGGCGTAGTCGGGGGCGATGGCCTTGGCCACCATGTCCGGCCGCTGTGGTTCCACGCGCACGTCGATGTGCTGGCCGTAGTAGCTGAACGGCCAGCCATAGAACCCCCCGTCCTTGACCGAGGTGATGTAGTCCGGCACCAGATCGCTGCCGATTTCGTCACGCTCGTTCACGGCTGTCCATAGCGCGCCAGTTTGCGGCTCCCAGGCCAGGCCGTTGGGGTTGCGGATGCCCGAAGCGAAGATCCGGTGATTGCCAGTGGCGCGATCCACTTCCCAGATCGCCGCACGGCCTTCTTCCTGATCGAGGCCGTTTTCGCCGACGTTGCTGTTCGAACCGACGGTGACGTACAGCTTGCTGCCGTCCTTGCTGGCGATGACGTTCTTGGTCCAGTGATGGTTGAGCGTGCCGCCCGGCAGGTCGACGACCTTGATCGGCTGGCTCTTGATTTCGGTCGCGCCGGGCTCGTAGTTAAAGCGCAGCAGGCGATCGGTATCGGCGACGTACAGATCGTTACCAACCAGAGTCATGCCGAACGGCGAGTTGAGGTTCTGCAGGAACACCGTGCGGGTTTCGGCCACGCCATCATGATCGGCGTCACGCAGCAGGGTGATGCGATTCGGGCTGGGAACGCCGGCACCGGCGCGGCCCATGACTTTCTTCATCACCCAACCGCGAATGCCTTTGCCGTCATCAGGTTTTGGCGGGGCGTTGGTTTCCGCCACCAGCACATCGCCATTGGGCAGCACATACAGCCAGCGCGGGTGATCGAGGTTCTCGGCAAAGGCTGCCACTTGAGTGTCTGCCGCTGCCGTCGGTTTCGCGCCGGCCGGCCAGCCGATGGCCGGGGCGATGTTCACCGTCGGGATCAGGGTCTTGTTCGGTTCGGGCAATCGGGGTGACGGGCCGGTGCCGTCGGAGACTTGCAGGCTGGAGGATTCACCACAGGCGGCGAGCCCTCCGGCGAGCACGATGACGAAAACGAGCTGGGGCTTGCGCATTACTGATCTTCCCTATGAATGCATTCTTTATCATAGAGAAGCGCGCAAGCCCGATGGTTCAACCCTCAGCCGCGGGCTTCCTTGAACAGCACGGCAATGCCGGGGTGATAGTTGCCGGCTTCGCTGCGCAATTTGCGATAGGCGTAGGGGAAGTACCAGGCGACGGCGCAGGTGTGTTCCTTTTGCAGGTCGTCGACCATGTCCTGCAGTTCTTCCGGGCTGGCGCTGTGCTGGGCTTTTTGCGGGGCGACGAACAGGCAGCCGAGTTTCAGGTCGCTGGCGTAGCTGATGCGCTTGGCGTCGCTGGTGATATCCGCCAGAGCCTGGGTCAGATTCAGGCTGGTGACGCGCGGCCAGCGTTGAGTGGCCTGAATGTAGGCGCGATCCTCGGCGCCAGCGATAAACAGGTCGGCGCGGGCATTGCGCTCGCCTTCTTCGTTTTGTTTGCGGGTGGCGGTGTCGCGCAGCGTCACCAGTTCGGCCATCCAGGCAGCGGCGGACAGCAGGCCGAGGTTGGCTTTTTCGTCGTGCCAGTAGGGGGTGTCGTTGTCGCCGCGCACGGCGTTGTAGCGGTCGATACAGTCAAACCAGCGTTCCAGCACCGGGCGCAGGAATTCCAGCCGCGGATTGCTGATGATCATGCCTTGCATGGTGCTCTCCCTTGTTATTGTGATGTGCTCTCTGCAGTCAAAAAGCATGGCTCTTTGATATCACTGCTGACAGTGTGGCACAAGATTGGCGTCAGTTAATTGATCGGCGGCAGTTATTCGCCGCACAAGCTCCTCTTCAATTGACGCTCCACCCCCAACCCTCTAACCTTCGCGGCTTGTTTCAGGTGCTCTGTGACCGCTGTCGACAGAGTGAAACAGGGAAGCCGGTGAGGCGGGTCTTCAAGCGAAGAGCCCTCACGATCCCGGCGCTGCCCCCGCAACGGTAAATGAGTAAAAGCTGCGTCTGATGCCACTGCGTAAAAGCGGGAAGGCGCGCAGCCAGGCACCAGCCGCTCATGAGCCCGGAGACCGGCCTGATCCATCCAGCGGCATCACGGTGGGCGATGCCAGGCTTGTTGCCGTCTATTCTTGTGCCTGCCCGCCGTTATCCAGCCTCAACGGAGAGCTCCCCCATGACTGATTCCCCCGAACGCGACGAGCGCCACCTGGCGCGCATGCAGCGCAAAAAAGCCGTGATCGACGAACGCATCGCCAATTCGCCAGACGAATGCGGCTTGGTGTTGGTGCTGACCGGCAACGGCAAAGGCAAGAGCAGCTCGGCATTCGGCATGCTCGCCCGCGCCATGGGCCACGGCATGCAGTGCGGCGTGGTGCAGTTCATCAAGGGCCGCAACAGCACCGGCGAAGAGTTGTTCTTCCGCCGCTTCCCCGAGCAAGTGCGTTTTCATGTGATGGGCGAGGGCTTCACCTGGGAAACCCAGGACCGCCAGCGCGACATCGCCGCCGCCGAAGCGGCCTGGGAAGTCTCCCGCGAGCTGCTGCGCGATCCGTCGATCGGTCTGGTGGTGCTCGATGAACTGAACATCGCTCTCAAGCACGGTTACCTCGATCTGGATCAGGTGCTCAGCGATCTGCAGGCCCGCCCGCCAATGCAGCATGTGATTGTCACCGGTCGCGCCGCCAAGCCGGAAATGATCGAGATGGGCGACACCGTCACCGAAATGGGCATGATCAAGCACGCCTTTCAGGCCGGCATCAAAGCGCAGAAAGGCGTCGAACTTTGAATCAACCACGTCACTGCCCGGCGGTACTGATCGCCGCGCCGGCCTCCGGTCAGGGCAAGACCACCGTCACCGCCGCGCTGGCCCGTCTGCATCGCAATCAGGGGCGCAAGGTTCGCGTGTTCAAGTGCGGCCCGGACTTTCTCGACCCGATGATTCTCGAGCGCGCCAGCGGTGCGCCGGTCTATCAATTGGACATGTGGATGGTCGGCGAGCAGGAAAGTCGTCGACTGCTGTGGGAAGCCGCCGCTGAAGCCGATCTGATCCTGATCGAAGGCGTGATGGGGTTGTTCGACGGCACGCCGTCGAGCGCCGACCTGGCCCGGCATTTCGGCGTGCCGGTGCTGGGTGTGATCGACGGCACGGCTATGGCTCAGACCTTCGGCGCCTTGGCGCTGGGCCTGGCGCGCTATCAGCCAGATTTGCCGTTTGCCGGCGTGCTGGCCAACCGTGTCGGCACCGTGCGCCATGCGCAATTGCTCGAAGGCAGCCTCACCGAAGGCCTGCGCTGGTATGGCGCATTGTCCCGGGAAACCGGGATCGAACTGCCGAGCCGCCATCTCGGTCTGGTGCAGGCCAGCGAACTCAATGACCTCGACGTGCGCCTCGACGCCGCCGCCGAAGCGCTGGCCGGCACTTGCGAGGTAGCGCTGCCACCGGCCGTGGAATTCGCCGCGCCAGAAATCCTTGAGACCGAAAAGCTGCTCGAAGGCGTGCGAATTGCCGTCGCCCGCGACGAAGCCTTCGCCTTTACCTACGGCGCGAGTCTCGATCTGTTGCGGGCGATGGGCGCCGAGTTGAGTTTCTTCTCGCCGATCCGCGATACGCAATTGCCCGATGCTGACAGTCTGTACCTGCCCGGCGGTTATCCGGAATTGCACCACGTTGCCTTGTCGCAGAACACTGACATGCTCAAAGCGATCCGCGCGCACCATGCGGCCGGCAAACCGCTGCTCGCCGAATGTGGCGGCATGCTTTATCTGCTCGACTCGCTGACCGATGTCGAAGGCACCCGCGCTGAGTTGGTCGGCCTGCTGAGTGGCGACGCCGTGATGCAAAAACGCCTCGCCGCGCTGGCGCTGCAAGAGGTCGAACTACCTGAGGGCCTGTTGCGCGGCCACACCTATCACCATTCCTTGACTACCACCGAACTGACACCGATTGCCCGTGGCCACAGTCCCAACGGCGGGCGCGGCGCGGAAGCGGTATATCGGGAAGGACGGATGACTGCCTCGTACGTGCATTTTTACTTTCCGTCGAATCCGTCGGCGATTGCCGCACTGTTGGTGCCATGACCGACAACGCCTTCACTGACGCCGAGCGCGAAGCGGTCTACCGCGTTATCGCCGAACGTCGCGACATGCGCCACTTCAGCGGCGGCACGGTCGAGCCTGAACTGCTGCGCCGTTTGCTTGAAGCCGCGCATCAGGCGCCGAGCGTCGGCCTGATGCAGCCGTGGCGCTTCATCCGTATCAGCGACCGCGCGCTACGTGGCCAGATCCAGAACCTTGTTGAAGAAGAACGCGTGCGCACCGCCGAAGCCCTGGGCGAACGCAGTGACGAGTTCATGAAGCTTAAGGTCGAGGGCATCAACGACTGCGCCGAAGTGTTGGTCGCGGCGTTGATGGACGATCGCGAGCGGCACATTTTTGGCCGCCGCACGCTGCCGGAAATGGACATGGCGTCGCTGTCCTGCGCAATCCAGAACCTGTGGCTGGCCGCGCGTGCCGAAGGCCTAGGCATGGGCTGGGTGTCGCTGTTCGACCCACAGGCGCTGGCCGATCTGCTGAAACTGCCGGCCGGGGCCAAGCCGCTGGCGGTGCTTTGCCTGGGGCCGGTCAAGGAATTCTATCCGGCGCCGATGCTGGTACTCGAAGGGTGGGCGCAGGCGCGTCCGCTCAATGAGCTGCTGTATGAAAATTTTTGGGGAGTGAGTCAATGAGTGTGGCGTTGTTGAGTGTCGCCGCGGTTGCGCTGGATGCGCTGCTGGGTGAACCGAAACGCTGGCATCCGCTGGTGGCGTTCGGCAATTTCGCCGGGCGCATCGAGCAACGTTTCAATAGCGCTGGTCGCGGTTGGCGCAGCCATGGCGTTACCGCGTGGGTGATCGCGGTGTTGCCGCTGACCCTGCTGGCCACGGCGTTTTCCTGGGCGCCGTATGTGGGCTGGATCGTCGAGATTCTTGCGCTGTATTGCGCCCTCGGCATGCGCAGTCTCGGCGAACACGTCGAGCCGGTCGCCAAGGCTCTGCGCGCCGATGATCTGGAAGAGGCGCGCAAGCGTGTGGGTTATCTGGTCAGCCGTCAGACCGATGAGCTGGACAGCACCGCCGTCGCCCGCGCCGCCACCGAATCGGTGCTGGAAAACGGCAGCGATGCGGTGTTCGCCGCGCTGTTCTGGTTTGCCGTGGCCGGTGCGCCGGGCGTGGTGCTCTATCGCCTGAGCAATACGCTCGACGCGATGTGGGGCTATCGCAACGAACGCTTCGAGCGTTTCGGCTGGGCGGCGGCAAAAATCGACGACGTCCTGAACTACATTCCTGCGCGGCTGGTGGCGTTGACCTACGCGCTGTTGGGCAAGACCCGACTCGCGCTGAAATGCTGGCGCACTCAGGCGCCGAAATGGGACAGCCCGAATGCCGGCCCGGTGATGGCCGCCGGCGCGGGTGCCTTGGGCGTCGAGCTGGGTGGCCCGGCGATTTACCACGGCGAGCTGCACGAGCGTCCGCAACTGGGCGAGGGCGTACCGGCGGATGCCGATTCCATTGATCGCGGCTGGCAATTGGTCCAGCGCGGGGTATGGTTATGGCTGCTGATTCTCTGCGTGGGGGCTGAATTCTATGCTTGAGCACGGTGGCCGGTTGCGCAGGGCGGCGCTCGAATACGGCATCGCTGAGGAAGATTGGCTCGACCTGTCCACGGGGCTGGCGCCTTGGCCGTTTCCGGTCCCGGACATCCCGTTGCGGGCCTGGGCGCGCCTGCCGGAGAGCGATGATGGTCTGGAGCAGGCCGCGTGCGATTACTACGGCGCGGCGCAAGTGCTGCCGGTGGCCGGTTCGCAGATGGCCATCCAGTTGCTGCCGCGTTTGCGCCGGGCTGGCAAGGTCGGTGTGTTGTCGCCGTGTTATGCCGAGCATGCCGAAGCCTGGCGCCGCAGCGGCTATATCGTGCGTGAAGTGCTGGAGCAGGAGGTCGATTTTTTCGTAGACAATCTCGATGTGCTGGTGGTGGTCAATCCGAACAATCCCACCGGTCTCAGTCTGACCCCGGCCAGATTGCTCGACTGGCATGCGCGGCTGGCCCGGCGCGGTGGCTGGCTGGTAGTCGATGAGGCGTTCATGGACAACACGCCGCAACTGAGTCTGGCGCCGCATGCCCATCAAGTGGGTTTGATCGTATTGCGTTCGTTCGGCAAGTTTTTCGGTCTGGCCGGTGTGCGGCTGGGGTTCGTGCTGGCCGAGCGCAAGTTGCTCAAATTGCTCGCCGAGCAGGTCGGGCCATGGGCGGTCAGCGGGCCGACTCGCGTGCTGGGGCAGGCTTGTCTGCGCGACACCGAAGGCCATACCCGCCAGCGCATCCGCAGCGACGAGGCCAGCGAGCGTTTGGCTTCGCTCCTTGCGCGCAACGGTTTCGAACCGCAGGGCGGTTGCGCGCTTTTTCAGTGGCTGATCACCGAGTCCGCCGCGACGCTGCAAGACTTTCTGGCCCGACGCGGCATTCTGGTACGCCTATTTGTGCATAACAGCAGCCTGCGTTTCGGTCTGCCCGCCAATGCCGCTGAAGAAACGCGTCTGGAGCAGGCGTTGCAAGCTTTCGTCAAGGAAATCCAATGACAACCCTGATGGTGCAGGGCACCACCTCCGATGCCGGCAAAAGCACGCTGGTGACGGCGCTCTGCCGCTGGGCAACCCGTCAGGGCGTTGCCGTGGTGCCGTTCAAACCGCAGAACATGGCGCTCAACAGCGCGGTGACTGCCGACGGCGGCGAAATCGGTCGTGCGCAAGCGGTGCAGGCCCAAGCGGCGTTTCTCGAACCTCACACCGACATGAATCCGGTGCTGCTCAAACCCAACAGCGACACCGGCGCCCAGGTCATCATCCACGGCCGTGCGGTCACCAGCATGAACGCCGTCGCCTATCACGACTACAAAGCCATCGCCATGCAGGCCGTGCTCGCTTCCCACGAGCGTTTGAGCGCCGCGTATCCGCTGGTGATGGTCGAAGGCGCGGGTTCGCCGGCAGAGATCAATCTGCGTGCCGGCGACATCGCCAACATGGGCTTCGCCGAAGCGGTGGATTGCCCGGTGCTGTTGATTGCCGACATCAATCGCGGCGGCGTCTTTGCTCATCTGGTGGGCACGCTGGAACTGCTGTCGCCGAGCGAACAGGCACGAGTCAAAGGCTTCATCATCAACCGGTTTCGCGGTGACATCGCCTTGTTGCAACCGGGCCTCGACTGGCTGGAACAGCGCACCGGCAAACCGGTGGTGGGCGTGCTGCCGTACGTGCTGGACCTGCATCTGGAAGCCGAGGACGGCATCGACCAGCGCCAGACCGACAAGGCCGAGCAAGTCCTGAAAGTGGTGGTACCGGTACTGCCGCGCATCAGCAACCACACCGATTTCGATCCGTTGCGCCTGCATCCGCAGGTGGATCTGAAATTCATCGGCCCGGGGCAAGCGATTCCGGCTGCCGACCTGATCATCCTGCCGGGCTCGAAAAGCGTGCGCAGTGACCTGGCCTATCTGCGCGCCAATGGCTGGGAACCGGCCATCCGCCGTCACCTGCGTTACGGCGGCAAATTGCTCGGGATCTGCGGCGGTCTGCAAATGCTCGGCGAGCAGGTGCACGATCCGCTGGGCCTTGAAGGCGCGCCGGGTTCCAGCGCCGGTCTGGGGTTGCTGGCGTTTGAGACACAGCTCGAAGCCGAGAAGCAATTGCGCAATGTGCGCGGACGTCTGGCGCTGGAAGATGCCGAGGTCAGCGGTTATGAAATCCATGCCGGCGTGACGACCGGATCTGCGCTGGAAAATGCCGCTGTGCTTCTGGACGACGGTCGCTGCGACGGCGCGCAAAGTCTCGACGGGCAGATTTTCGGCACCTACCTGCATGGCCTGTTCGAATCGCCGGCGGCCAGTGCCGCGCTGTTGCGCTGGGCCGGTCTGAACGATGTGCAGGAGGTGGATTACCACGGCCTGCGCGAGCGCGACATCGAGCGGCTGGCGGATCTGGTGGAGAAGCATCTCGATACCGATCTGTTGTGTGAACTCTGTGGCATCCAGGCTGGATGTGATGGCCTCTTCGCGGGCAAGCCCGCTCCCACAGGGTGCTGAGTGTACTCAAATGCCATGCTTGGCCTAAATCCATTGTGGGAGCGGGCTTGCCCGCGAAGAGGTCAGTTGTTTCAACGAATTTTTTTCAGGATGCCCCCATGCTCCAGTTGATCCTCGGCGGCGCCCGCTCTGGCAAAAGTCGTCTGGCCGAAAAACTCGCCACTGACAGCGCACTCGCCGTCACTTACATCGCTACCAGTCAGCCGCTGGATGGCGAGATGAATGAGCGCGTCGCTCACCATCGCGCCCGCCGTCCCGCTGAATGGGCTCTGATCGAAGAGCCGCTGGAACTGGCCCGTGTCCTGCGCGAAAACGCCGGTCCCGAGCGTTGCCTGCTGGTGGATTGCCTGACGCTGTGGCTGACCAATCTGCTGATGCTCGACGACGCCGAACGCCTCGCCGCCGAACGCGAAGCCCTGCTCGAATGCCTGGCGTCGCTGCCGGGTGAAATCATTTTTGTCAGCAACGAGACCGGAATGGGTGTCGTGCCGCTGGGCGAATTGACTCGCCGCTATGTCGATGAAGCCGGTTGGCTGCATCAAGCTCTGGCCGAGCGTTGTCAGCGAGTCGTCCTGACGGTCGCCGGCCTGCCCCTGACTCTGAAAGGACCTGCGTTATGACTCAAGCCTGGTGGCTGAACCCGTGCAAACCGGTGGATACGAACGCCGTTGAAAACGCCGCGGCGCGTCAACAGCAATTGACCAAACCCGCCGGCTCCCTCGGGCAGCTCGAATCGGTGGCGGTGCAACTGGCCGGATTGCAGGGCCAGGTCAAGCCGACACTGGATCAAGTCTGGATCACGATTTTTGCCGGCGACCATGGCGTTGTCGCCGAAGGGGTTTCCGCGTTCCCGCAGGAAGTCACCGGGCAGATGCTGCTGAATTTCGTCAGCGGCGGCGCGGCGATCAGCGTGCTGGCGCGGCAACTCGGCGCGCAGCTGGAAGTGGTGGATCTGGGCACGGTGAAGCCGTCGTTGAACCTGCCGGGCGTGCGTCACCTGAACATCGGCCCGGGCACGGCGAATTTCGCCAAGGGCGCGGCGATGACTCAGGCCCAGGGCGAACTCGCCTTGCAGGGCGGTCGCGACAGCGTGCTGCGTGCGAAGGCGGCGGGTGCGCAATTGTTCATCGGCGGCGAAATGGGCATCGGTAACACCACGGCCGCCAGTGCGCTGGCCTGTGCGCTGCTCGATTGCCCGGTGGCGCATCTGACCGGTCCTGGCACCGGACTGAATGCCGAAGGCGTCAGCCACAAGGCGCAGGTGATCGAGCGGGCGCTGGCACTGCACGCGGCGCAGCGTGGCGACGCGTTGCAGACCCTGTTCAATCTCGGCGGCTTCGAGATTGCGGCTTTGGTTGGCGCGTATCTCGCGTGTGCTCAGGAAGGTGTGGCGGTGCTGGTGGACGGTTTCATCTGCACCGTCGCGGCGCTGGTGGCAGTACGCCTGAATCCGGCCTGCCGTGAGTGGCTGCTGTTCGGTCATCGCGGTGCGGAGCCGGGTCATCGCCATGTGCTGGAAACCCTTGGCGCTGAGCCGCTGCTCGAACTGGGTCTGCGTCTGGGCGAGGGCAGTGGCGCGGCGCTGGCGGTGCCCTTGTTGCGTCTGGCCTGCGACCTGCACGGGCAGATGGCGACCTTTGCCGAAGCAGCGGTGGCGGATCGCCCGGCATGACTTTGCGTCTGGGTCTGCTGCGCCACGGTGAAACCGAACTCGGCGGAGGCCTGCGCGGCAGCCTCGACGATGCGTTGACCGAAAAAGGCTGGGCGCAGATGCGTGAGGCGGTGAGCGGGCAGGGGCCGTGGGATCGGCTGGTCAGTTCGCCGTTGCAGCGTTGCTCGCGATTCGCTGATGAGTTGGGCGCGCAGCTAGGTCTGCCGGTATCTCTGGACAAGAATCTGCAAGAGCTGCATTTCGGTGCCTGGGAAGGGCAGAGCGCCGCGGCACTGATGGAAACAGATGCCGAAGCGCTCGGTCTGTTCTGGGCTGATCCGTATGGATTTACCCCGCCGCAGGGTGAGCCGGTCAGCGATTTTTCGGTACGGGTGCTGGCGGCGGTGATGCGACTGCACGCGGCGCACGCCGGTGAGCGGGTGTTGTTGGTCAGCCATGGCGGCGTGATGCGTCTGCTGCTGGCGCGGGCCCGTGGTTTGCCTCGCGAACAACTGCTCAATGTCGAAGTCGGCCACGGCGCGCTGTTTTCGCTGATCGTCGAAGCAGACGGTTCGCTCAGGGAAGTCTGCTGACATGCTGCCCCTGTGGATCGCCCTGCAATTTCTCAGCAGCCTGCCGATTCGTCTGCCGGGCATGCCGGCGCCTGAACAGCTCGGGCGCTCGCTGCTGTTCTATCCGCTGGTGGGCTTGCTGTTCGGCGTGATTCTTTGGGCGCTGAACATTGCGTTGGCGGGCGCGCCATTGCTGTTGCACGCGGCGCTGTTGCTGACAGTGTGGGTGCTGCTCAGCGGCGCGTTGCACCTCGATGGGTTGGCGGACAGCGCCGATGCCTGGCTCGGCGGCTTCGGTGATCGCGAGCGTACGCTGACGATCATGAAGGATCCACGCAGCGGGCCGATCGCGGTGGTGACGCTGGTGCTGGTGTTGCTGCTCAAGTTCGCCGCGTTGCTGGCCTTGATCGAACAGCAGCAGGGCATGGCATTGATCATCGTGCCGCTGATCGGGCGAGCGGCGCTGCTCGGATTGTTCCTTACCACAACCTATGTCCGCGCTGGTGGATTGGGGCAGGCGCTGGCCGATCATCTGCCACGCAAAAAGGGTTGGCAGGTGCTGGCGGTGAGTGCGGCGGCGTGTGTGGTGATCGCCGGGTTCAACGCTGTCGTGGCGTTGCTGCTGGCGGTCGTCGTGTTCATCTGGCTGCGGCATCTGATGGTGCGGCGACTTGGTGGAACCACCGGTGATACGGCCGGTGCCTTGCTGGAATTGCTGGAGATGTCACTGCTGGTCGGGCTGGCCTTGTTTTGATAAGTAACTTTGATCTGTAACTTGATTTAACACAGTCGCGGGTATATACACGCATCATGCTTCCTTCTCAGTGTTTGTGCACCAACCTGCGTCGCGCCGCGCGTGGCGTCAGCAGGCATTACGACGGCGCTCTCGACGGCTTCGGGATCAACGTTGCCCAGTATTCTTTGCTGTGCAACCTGCAACGGCTGGATCAGCCGAGCATTTCCGAACTGGCCGAAGCGATGGGCCTGGATCGCAGCACCCTCGGGCGCAATCTGCGGGTGCTGGAAGGCGAGGGCCTGGTGGCGCTGGCCGAGGGCGAAGACATGCGCAACCGCATCGTCCGGCTCACCGAAACCGGTGCTCAACGCCTGGCAGCGGCCCTGCCGGCCTGGGAAGCGGCGCAACAGCGGTTAATCGACCGACTGGGTGCCGAGAAGCGTGAAACCTTGCTGCGGCTATTGGATGAACTGGCCTGAGGGCCGGTTTTTCCGAATCTAAGCGGGTATATACCCGCGACTGGAGAATAACAATGAGTTCGATGTGGCGTACGTGCGGGTGGGTGTTGCTGGGGAGTGCGCTGATTCTGGCGTTGTCATTGGGCGTGCGGCACGGTTTCGGATTGTTTCTGTCGCCGATGAGCGCCCAGTTTGGCTGGGGCCGTGAGGTGTTCGCCTTCGCCATCGCCTTGCAGAACCTGATCTGGGGTCTGGCGCAACCGTTTACCGGCGCATTGGCCGACCGCTTTGGCGCGGCAAAAGTGGTGCTGATCGGCGGTGTGCTCTACGCCTTGGGCCTGGTGTTCATGGGCCTCTCGGAAACGGCGCTGGGCCTGTCCCTGAGTGCTGGTCTGTTGATTGGCATCGGTCTGTCCGGCACCTCGTTCTCGGTCATCCTCGGTGTGGTCGGCCGCGCTGTGCCGCCGGAAAAACGCAGCATGGGCATGGGCATCGCCAGTGCCGCCGGTTCTTTCGGCCAGTTCGCCATGCTGCCGGGCACCCTAGGACTGATCGGCTGGCTGGGCTGGTCGGCGGCGTTGCTGGTGCTGGGCCTGTTGGTGGCGCTAATCGTGCCGCTGGTGAGCATGCTCAAGGACAAACCGCTGCCGGTGCTCGGCCATGAGCAAACCCTGTCTGAAGCCCTGCGCGAGGCGTGCTCGCATTCCGGGTTCTGGCTGCTGGCGTTCGGTTTTTTCGTCTGCGGATTTCAGGTGGTGTTCATCGGTGTGCATCTGCCGGCGTATCTGGTCGATCAGCATTTGCCGGCCAGTGTCGGCACCACGGTGCTGGCGTTGATCGGTCTGTTCAATATCTTCGGCACTTACACCGCCGGTTGGCTCGGCGGGCGGATGTCCAAGCCGCGTCTGCTGACCGGGTTGTATCTGTTGCGCGCCGTGGTCATCGTGCTGTTCCTGTGGCTGCCGGTGACGACGACCTCGGCCTATCTGTTCGGCATGGCCGTGGGCTTCCTGTGGTTGTCGACGGTGCCGTTGACCAACGGTACGGTGGCGACCTTGTTTGGTGTGCGAAATCTGTCCATGCTCGGCGGTATCGTGTTCCTGTTCCATCAGTTGGGTTCGTTCCTCGGCGGCTGGCTGGGCGGGGTGGTGTATGACCGGACCGGGAGTTATGACTTGATCTGGCAAGTGGCGATTCTTTTGAGCCTGCTGGCAGCCGCGCTGAACTGGCCGGTGCGCGAGCGTCCGGTCGAGCGCCTGCAACCGCGTGCGAGCGCTGCATGAACCGTTTCTGGCCGCAGATCGTCATCACCGCACTCGGCGCCGCGTTGCTGGCGCTGGTGTGGTGGGGCTGGCATCAGGGCGGGCTGGCGCTGATGCAATTGGGCATGGGCGCTTGCTAGACCGGCGGGAGGGCGAGTAACGTCGAGGTCTGACGATTGCTCAAGGATGCCCGACATGCTCAAGCGCTGGTGTGCTGTTCCCGCGTTGCTGATGGCGTTGACCGGACTGGCCCAGGCCGCGGACTGTCCGGATCTGTTGCAAGGTTCGTTGCCCAAGTTGCGGGCCAAGGAATCCATCGACCTGTGTCAGCGCTACGCCGACAAACCGCTGGTGGTGATCAATACCGCCAGCTTCTGTGGTTTCGCGCCGCAGTTCGAGGGGCTCGAAGCGCTCAATCAGCGCTACAAGGCCCAGGGCCTGGAAATGCTCGGCGTGCCGTCCAATGACTTCAAGCAGGAGTCCAAGGACAGCGCCGAGACCGCCAAGGTCTGCTACGCCAACTACGGCGTGACGTTCACCATGACCGAGCCACAGAAGGTCCGGGGTGACGATGCCACTCACTTGTTCCAGGTGCTGGCCAAGCAGAGCAGCGCGCCGAAGTGGAATTTCTACAAATACGTCATCGATCGCCAGGGCAAGGTGATTGCCAACTTCTCCAGCCTGACCAAGCCGGATGATCCGGAGTTTCTGGCGGCCATCGAGAAAGCCATTGCCTCCAAACCGCTGAAACCCTGATCGACGCCCATTAAAAAGCCCCGCCTCTGTGAAGAGAGCGGGGCTTTTTAATGGGCGAGGCCTCAAATGGTAAAGAGCTCAGCCTCGCCGTGCAGCATCAGAAGCGGTAGGTTGCGCCGACACCGAAGCCGTTTGCCGAGTTTTCATACTGCGAGTTGTAGCTCTGGCCACGATCGTTTTCGTTGCGGATGTTGACCTTCTCTTCCTTCAGGTACGAGTAGGCAACGTCGATGGTCAGGTCTTCGGTCGGGCTCCAGCCGGCACCGATGCTGAAGATGGTCCGGTCGCCGGTCGGGATACGTGGCGAACGGTCGACGTTGTTGGTCGGCGACTGGTCGAAGGTCAGGCCGGTACGCAGTACCCATTCCTTGTTCAGCTGGTAGGAGGTACCGATGGCGTAAGCCCAGGTGTCATGCCAGTTCTGTTCTTCGGTGATCTCGCCGAACTGGCCAGCCAGCAGAGGCTGTACGCCGGAGTTCTTGACGGTGATCTTTTCCAGCTGGCTCCAGCGGGTCCAGGTGGTACCGGCGTAGACGTTCCAGCGATCGTTGATCGCCTGAGTGACCGAGAGGTCCACGGATTCAGGTGTGGTGATCTTCAGTGAAGCATCGTATTTCTGGTTCGCACCCAGGCCGATCGCGCCCAGCACACCGTAGTTGACCTTGGTGTTGCCTTCGAGCTTGTAGTCGACTTTCGAGTGGTAGGTCAGACCCAGGCGAGTGGTGTCGGTAGCCTGTACCAGCACGCCGATGTTGTAGCCCAGTGCGGTGTCGTCACCCTTGATCTTGACCTTGCCGTCCGGCGCAGCCTGAGTGATCGACAGGTTGGATTCCAGCGCACCGTCGATGCGGTTGATGGTCGGACCGAAACCGATCGACACCACGTCGTTGAACTTGTAGCTGACGGTTGGCTGGAAGGTAATGACTTGGACTTCGGACTTGCTGCCGAAGTAACGGCCGGCGAAGCCGTTTTCATAATCGGTAATCAGGCCGAAGGGTACGTACACACCCAGGCCGAATGCCCAATGCTCGTCGATCGGCTTGACGTAGTAGCCCATAGGTACGGAGGTGAAGGGCACCATATCGCCTTTGTTGCTGCCGCCGTTAGGGCTGGAGCTGCCATCGCTGATATCGGTTTTTGCGTCGAGGAATGCAACACCGCCAGTGACTTGTTCGCGCGTGATGCGCGACATGCCGGCAGGGTTGCCGTAAACAGTACTTGCGTCGTCGGCAGAAGAAGATCGCCCGGCGTACCCAGTCCCCATCCCGCTGATGCTGTGTTCGTTGATGGCAAAGCCAGCTGCGAAGATCTGGGTGGATGCCACGGTTACGGCAAGGCTAAGGGTGGTTTTGAGCATGACTTTTTTCATTATTAGAACTCCTGGTGATCACCGGGGCGAAAATTACCAACATTTTCGTCCCGGCGCTATAGTCCGTATGGCTTGATTTAGAGCGGTTTTGTAGGACAATCCGACCAGATTCGCTACTCGTTGGGCGATGTTGCGAAACCGGTGGGTCAGCAAGCGACCTGATTCAGCGGTGAAACACAGGTTTGCCAGGCGCAGGTGAAATCACGAAGACGACCTTGCGGCTGGAAGGTCTGACGCCAGATGCGCGCCATGCCCAGCAGATCGTCCGGCTCGGGGAGGACAGGGTTTTGTTCTTCCACCAGCAGCCAGGCGATGGCTGTGGCGTAACGCAGGTTGACGGTCAGTTCCAGGTGCGGGCCGCTGAGGAAGGCATGCTGGCTGGCGAGGCCGCGCACCAGGCTGGCACGTTCCGGATCCAGTGCAAGGTAATGATCCCAGAGGGCCTGGTGACGGTGTTCGGCAATCCGGTACAGGCCGTGGCCACGGCGGTCATGCAGGGCGGAACCGAGGGCGGACTGGCTGGCGGCAATGCCCAGCAACAGGGATTCGGCAGTTGCGCAGTGGCGTCCCAGGTAGATCAGCGTAGGACGGATCACATAGCGGCACAGTTCGCTGGCAGCGATACCCATAAAACCCTCGGATCTTGTTGTCGGGCGGCGAGACCTGAAGGGGAGCTTGGCAGCTGTGGATCGACTCAGGCTCGCCGGAAGCGGATCACGCCGCTTGAGTTGAAGTGTAGTGTCATATTCGCGACGTAAAGGCCTGTTTTTAAAATATTTCCGGCGAGGCGTTATAACCGTTATATCGGATAGTGATTAGGCAGAAAGTGACAAAAGTGAAACATCGGGCAATAAAAAGCCCCGCATTTTCAGCGGGGCTTTTGCTTTTGCAGCCATTTCGGCCTCTCAGGCGATCAATGCCTGGCGGGTGCGATCAATCACGGCCTGCAGCGGTTCGGCGCTGGAGTATTGATCGGGGTACAGACGCTCGCTGTGGCGGGCGATCCCGTGTTCATTGACCACGGTGAAGCTGAAGCAGCCTTTGCGAGCGGCCATGATCAGGCAGTTCATTGGAGCAAAAGCGTTGGTTAGGGTGCGAATGGCATCCTGAGTCTGGATTTGAGTCGACATAGTTATTAGGTGTTCCTACAAATGACACGGATAAGAACCGTGCAACGTTAAAACGTTCCAGTAACGCCAACCACCATTGGTCGAACGAAGAACCCGACTGGAACAAGGCAGCCAGTTCGAGCGCTATAAAAGTTGGCGCGCTTGGGCTGGCAGGTAGGTACTTAGGAGGACAGGCAACACATCGAGGGCAGAGGTTCTGGGCCCGGGGTGAAGATCCTGATCAATCTGCAGGTTGGTTCGGTCAGAGTAAGTGGTCTTCGCAACACCCTTTGCATTCGATTCAAAGGCTGTGTTGTCGCAAGATTTACCTGGAAACCATCGAGGGGTCGGTCCCGCTTTTGTCGGTGGAGGCTTCTTTGAGAGAAGGCTGACCGTGGGGTGTGTTCGACCGGAATTGACTTTCAGCTTGGTACTAACGCCGCGGATACTAACGGAACAGCCAGCGGAAGGCAAACCGGATTGCGTAAAAAATATATTGTAGAAGTAGTCCGGACCAGCGCCTGCCCCGATCTGGCTCATATCACGACCGCTGGTCGCCGTGGCGTTGTGGCCACGGGCGCGCACCCCGTCCGGCTTATCCCCAGCCTCTCTCTCAAAACGACCCGAAAAGGCGCACCGATATAACCGCGTAACAGGTACTTGTGCACATTAGTTGCGCAGACTGTAACGGCACTGTCACAACAATCCTGACCCGGGTCGCTGCCTGCATCAAAAGTTTAAGTCAATGAAAAACATCGCTTTTTTTAACTGGTGAAAAAATCGTCAGTTTGAGCGCGGGCCCCGTTCCACAAGGCTTTGCGACGTGTTGGAGGCGGTTGTCCACTGAGTTATCCACAGCTTCTGTGGATTGTCCCGAGCGCTTGCTCTAGCACGGGCGTGCCGGGTTTTTTTCGACTTTACCTGTGCGAAAAAAAGAGTAGAGTGGCGCGCCTTCCGATCTGTCCCACAGTGCTTTATGAAGTTTCGTTCAGCTCCAGAATCTGTTACCTCCCAACCCCCTCGTGTTACCGCTCCCAAGCGATTTTCCGTGCGTGTGGCCGAATGGCTGCTGGACAGCCCGCGTCTGGGCGACAGCCAGAATGCCAAGCACCTCGCCGGCCGCCTGCTCAAGCAACCGGCCCGGGAAGGGGTGGTGGCCGCGCAAAGTCGCCTTGGCCAGCTGATGTGCCGCGAGTGCGGTAATGCTCGGGATCGCCGCATCGGCCAGGACCTGTTGCGCCAGGCCGCCCGTGCCGGTGACCGGCGCGCGCAACAGGAACTCGGTCTGATCGAAGACTGAGCTGTCCAACACCGGACGCCTTGGTTAACCTTCAGGCTTTATCGGATCGGCGGGAATCACTATGGCGATGGACTTGACCAGCATCCTGCTGGGGCTGGCAGGCGCGGCCGTGCCGTTGCTGGCACTGGCCTGGCAACTGCAACGCCGGGCGAGTCAGAACCAGTCTGAAGTCGCGTTGCTCGAAGAGCGGCTGGCCATGGCCCAGATGGCCCAGGACGGTCTCACGGCACAACTTGAAGCCTGCCGCGATGAAATCGCCGACCTCGGCCAGGCCAATGCCTCCAAACAGGCGGATCTTGCGGCCGTGCGCCGGGAAGTCGAGCTGTTGCAGATCGAGCGCGATGACGCCCGTGACGCCGCCCACGCCTGGAACCTCGAACGTGCCAGCAAGGAAACCGAATTACGGCGCCTGGACGCCCAGGCGGCTTCGCTGAATGCCGAATTGCGCGAGCAGCAGGAAAGCCATCAACAACGCCTGGATGACCTGCAAGGTTCCCGCGACGAACTGCGCGCGCAGTTCGCCGAACTGGCCGGCAAGATCTTCGATGAGCGCGAACAACGCTTCGCCGAAACCAGTCAGCAGCGCCTCGGCCAGTTGCTTGATCCTTTGAAAGAACGCATCCAGTCATTCGAAAAGCGTGTCGAGGAAAGCTATCAGGCAGAGGCCCGCGAGCGTTTTTCGCTGGCCAAAGAGCTGGAGCGTCTACAGCAACTGAACCTGCGCTTGAGTGATGAAGCGACCAACCTGACCCGCGCCCTGAAGGGGCAGAAAACCCAGGGCAACTGGGGTGAACTGATTCTCGAGCGCGTGCTTGAGCACGCCGGGCTGGAGAAGGGCCGCGAATACCAGACCCAGGTCAATCTCAAGGGCCCGGACGGAGAGCGTTTCCAGCCGGACGTGATCATTTACCTGCCGGGCGACAAGCAGGTGGTGGTCGACTCCAAGGTCAGCCTCACCGCGTATCAGCAATACGTGGCGGCGGACGACGACGCCATCGCGCAGATCGCCATGAAGCAGCACGTGCTGTCCCTGCGCAGTCACGTCAAAGGTTTGGCCGGCAAGGATTACAAGCGTCTGGAAGGCTTGCACAGCCTGGATTTCGTCTTGCTGTTCGTGCCCATCGAAGCGGCGTTCTCCGCCGCGTTGCAAGCCGAGCCGGCGTTGTTCCAGGAAGCGTTCGACCGCAACATCGTGATCGTCAGCCCGACCACATTGCTGGCGACGCTGCGAGTCATCGACAGCTTGTGGAAGCAGGAGCGGCAGAGTCAGAACGCCCGGGAAATCGCCGAGCGCGCCGGTTGGCTGTACGACAAGTTCGTGTTGTTCATTCAGGATCTGGACGAAGTCGGCAATCGCTTGCAGCAACTGGACAAGGCCTACAGCGCGGCGCGCAACAAGCTGACGGAAGGGCGCGGCAACCTGGTCAGCCGCAGCGAACAGCTCAAGCTACTCGGCGCGCGGGCCAGCAAAAGCCTGCCGGCGGACCTGCTGGAACGCGCAATGACCGACGCCGACGGCTTGGTCGAACTGCCAGAATAAGCCGCTCTGCTAGAGCGGCAAATAGCGACTCAACAACGCTCGCAACGCGGCCGGTTTCACCGGTTTGGCCAGATAATCCAGCCCCGCTGCATGAACCTGCGCCACGGTTTCCGGATGTCCGTCGGCGCTGATCACCACCCCCGGCACCGGCTCGCCCAGCCTTGTGCGTAACCAGGCCATCAGATCGGTGCCGGTTTCGCCGTGATCCAGGTGATAGTCCACCAGCGCCAATTGTGGCCGCACGCCGTCGTCGAGCAGCGCCGCGCATTCTTCGCGGTTGCGCGCGGTCCAGACCTGACAGCCCCAGCGTGTGAGCAGGCTGTTCATGCCGATCAGAATGCTGTCTTCGTTGTCGATGCACAGCACCTGCGCACCGCTGTGCAATTTGCCATTGACCTCCACCGTCGCGGGCGGCTGCACGGTCTGCGCCCGGGCCAGCGGCACGCGGACACTGAATACGCTGCCGCGACCCGGCCATGAGCGCACGCGCAAGGTGTGGCCGAGTACGCGGCACAGGCCATCGGCGATCGCCAGGCCCAGGCCCAGGCCTTTTTCGGCGCGGGTCTGGTGGCTGTCGAGGCGTTTGAATTCCTCGAAGATCACCTGCTGTTTGTCCTCCGGAATCCCCGGCCCGCGATCCCACACTTCCAGACAGATTTCGCCTTTTCGCCGACGTACGCCCAGCAGCACCGGCCCTTTGGCGTAGCGGAACGCGTTGGTCAGGAAATTTTGCAGAATGCGCCGCAGCAACTTGATGTCGCTGTCGATGCGCAACTGACTGCCGCGTACCCGGAAGCTCAGACCCTGTTCCTGGGCCAGTGCCTTGAACTCCGCGCCGAGGATATCGAACAGCTCATTGACCACGAACGGCTTGCGATCCGGGTTGATCTTGCCGTTTTCCAGGCGGGAAATGTCCAGCAGGTCGCTGATCAGGTCTTCGGCCGAACGCAGCGAGCTGTCCAGGTGCTGCACCAGTTTCTGCGCTTCGCCGCTCAAGCCGTCGTCCTGGTGGGAGAGGGCGGCGGAGAACAGCCGCGCCGCATTCAATGGCTGCATCAGGTCGTGACTGACGGCGGCGAGGAAGCGGGTCTTGGACTGGTTGGCCGCCTCGGCATTGCCCTTGGCTTCGGTCAGCGCGACGTTGAGTTGCGACAATTCCTGAGTCCGTTCGCTGACCCGTTGCTCCAGCCCTTCGTTGGCTTCAGTCAGGGCCTGTTCGGCTTCGCGGAAAGCGGTGATGTCGGTGAAACTCATGACGAAACCGCCGCCGGGCATCGGGTTGCCGATCAGCTCGATCACCCGGCCGTTGGGGAACAGTCGCTCGGAGGTGTGGGCGCGGCCCTGACGCATCCAGTGCAGGCGCCGGGCGACGTGAACTTCCGCTTCACCGGGGCCGCACAAACCACGCTCGGCGTTGTGGCGAATGATGTCGGCAATCGGTCGGCCGACGCTGATCAAGCCGTCCGGATAGTTGAACAGCTCCAGATAGCGACGATTCCAGGCCACCAGTTTCAAGGACTGGTCAACCACGCTGATGCCTTGGGTAATGTTTTCGATGGCGCCTTGCAACAGCGCGCGGTTGAACTGCAGCACTTCCGAGGCTTCATCGGCGATCCGGACGACGTCCTCCAGCTGCATTTCCCGACCTTCGATGGCGGCTTTTACTACAGCTCGCGTCGAAGAGGCGCCGAGGACACCCGCCAGCAGACGCTCGGTGTGGGCGATCCATTCGCCGTCGGCGTTCTGGTTCGGGTTGAACCCTTTGCCCTGGCGGTAGGCGAAGCGGATGAAGCTCTGCCTCGCGCGCTCTTCACCGACAAAGCGTGCTGCCAGTTGCAGCAAGTCGTCGATCTGCACCGCCAACATCGACCGCGCACTCGGCCGCGCGCTGATTTCCTGACCGATGAAACGTCCGGCCTGCCAGTGTTCCGACACTCGGGTACGCGACAGCACCGAGACCCAGGCAAACAACGTGAAGTTGCCCGCCAGTGACAGCACCACGCCTTGGGTCAGCGGGGTAATCGGCAGATTCAGTGGGTTGCTGTGCAGCCAGGCGAGGCCGGGGAAACTGTCCAGCGACCAGCCGAGGCTGCGCGCAGCGATCGGCAGGATCAGGGTGTAGAACCACAGGAACGTGCCGGCGGCGAGGCCGGCGAACACGCCGCGGCGGTTGGCCTGTTTCCAGTACAGCGCGCCGAGCATCGCGGGGGCCAGTTGTGTGACCGCCGCGAAAGCAATCTGGCCGATGGTCGCCAGACTCGCGGTCGAGCCGAGCAAGCGGTAGCTGACGTAAGCCAGCAACAAAATCACCACGATGCTGACCCGACGCACCGAGAGCATCCATTGACGGAACACTTCGAACGGCCGCTCGGCATTGTTGCGGCGCAGCAGCCACGGCAACAGCATGTCGTTGGAGACCATGGTCGACAGCGCCACACTCGCCACGATCACCATGCCGGTGGCCGCAGACGCACCGCCGATAAACGCCAGCATCGCCAGCGCCGGGTGGGCCTGGGCCAAGGGAAGGCTGATGACGAAAGAGTCGGGGATGACCGAGCTGGGCAGCATCATCTGACCGGCCAGAGCGATAGGGACTACAAACAGCGCGGCCAGAGCGAGGTAGGCGGGGAATACCCATTTGGCCAGACGCAGATCCTGCGGGTCGATGTTCTCGACCACCGTCACGTGGAACTGCCGGGGCAGGCAGATGATCGCCATCATCGCCACGCCGGTCTGCACCACCATCGACGGCCAGTTGATGGTTTCTTTCCAGTATTCCTCAAGACGCGGGGCGAGCATTGCCTGATTGAACAGGTCGTCGAAACCGTCATACAGCCCATAGGTGACGAAGGCACCGACGGCGAGGAAGGCGAACAGTTTGACCAGCGATTCAAAGGCAATCGCCAGCACCATGCCCCGGTGGTGCTCGGTGGCATCGAGGTTGCGCGTACCGAAGACGATGGTGAACAGCGCCAGCACCAGTGACACGATCAGCGCCGTGTCCTGGGCGCGGGTGCCCATGGCGTCGGCGCCGGCACCGATCAGCAGGTTCACGCCGAGGACAATGCCTTTGAGTTGCAAGGCTATATAGGGGAGGACGCCGACCAGACAGATCAGCGCGACGACCACCGCCAAGGACTGGGATTTTCCGTAACGGGCGGCAATGAAGTCGGCGATGGAGGTGATGTTCTCCTGTTTGCTGATCATCACCATTTTCTGCAGCACCCACGGCGCACCGAGCAGCAGCAGGATCGGCCCCAGATAAATCGGCAGAAATGACCACAGTTGTTCGGCGGCCTGGCCGACTGCGCCGAAAAACGTCCAGCTGGTGCAATAGACCGCCAGCGACAGGCTGTACACCCAGGCACGCACCCGTGGCGGCAGCGGTGTGCTGCGACGGTCGCCGTAGAAGGCGATGGCGAACATGATGGCCATATAGGCCAGGGCGACGGCGGCGATCAGCCCGGTGGACAACGACATGGAACACTCCCGACAGAAAACGACCGGACTCGCGCCCGGTCAGACAGTCTCGCACGGGCGCGGCGGTTAGTCAGTGTCGACCAAGGTCGTGGCGTGGCGGGGTGTCGCAGGAATAGAACCGGGCAGTCTGTGATCAATCCGGTTTAAGCGCGATGTCGATCAAGCGGTGCAGTTCTTCGACTTCCAGCGGTGCTGCCGAAAACAGAATGCGGAACACCACCGGGGACACCACCAGATTGATCAGCCGATCCACGCTCGGCGCCGGTTCCTCGGGGTGGCGCTCGATGATGGTCTGCAATTGCGCGCCGATGATCGTCACGCAATAGCCCGGCGTCGCGCTCGCCTGCACGTCGCGCATCATGTTGCGCCCGGGCTCCGAACTCATTTCGTCGAGGTATTGTTCGGCCCACGCACGGATATCGCTGCGCAGGCTGCCGGTTTCAGCCGGCTCGCTGTCGGGGCGCATGCGGGCGAGGGCGACGTCGGCCAGTAAGGCCGCCAGATCTCCCCAGCGTCGATAAATCGTCGATGGCGTCACGCCGGCGCGCGCCGCGATTTGCGGGACGGTCACCGCCGAGCGCTCCTGTTCTTGCAGGAGTGCGCGGACTGCCGAGTGAATCGACTCTTGCACCCGGGCACTGCGGCCGCCGGGGCGTAAACTTTCTTTAATAGCCATGCGGCAGACCTTAACACAAAGAATTTGCTTTAAGCGCAAGCCGAGAGCACACTCCGCAAAAGCAAAAAATTAGCTTTTGCGGAGTGTGCCCATGACCAGCCTTGCATCCAACCGTTCCAGCCTGTGGTTTCTGGCGATCACCTTACTGAGTTTTCTCGCCGCCTCCACTGCGCCGACACCGTTGTATCACCTGTACCAGGATCAGCTGCATTTTTCGGCAGCGGTGCTGACCCTGATTTTCGGCGTCTACGCCATCAGTCTGCTGGCCGCGCTGCTGACGGTCGGTTCGCTGTCGGATCATCTGGGACGAAAACCTGTGATCTTCACCGCCGTGATGCTCAATGCGCTGGCGATGCTGCTGTTTATCTATGCCGATAGCGTGGGCTGGCTGATCGGCGCGCGAGTGCTGCAAGGTTTCGCTACCGGCATGGCCACCGCTGTGTTGAGCGCGACGCTGCTGGACACCGACCGGCAGCAGGGGCCCTTGATCAACAGCGTTGCTCCGCTGCTGGGCATGGCGTTGGGCGGCATGGGTTGCGGCTTGCTGGCCGAGTTCGCCCCGGCGCCTTTGCAATTGACCTACTGGTTGCTGCTCGCGCTGTTTGTGTTGCAGGGGATTTATGTCTGGCGCCTGCCGGAAAGCGTCTCGCCACAGGCCGGGGCATGGGCCTCGTTGCGGCCGACCCTGAATGTGCCGGTTCAGGCGCGTTCGACGCTGTGGCGAGTGTTGCCATTGAACACCGCGACCTGGGCGCTCGGCGGTTTTTATGCCTCGCTGGCGCCGTCGCTGGTGCGCACGGCCACTGGCTCCACCTCCAACCTGATCGGTGGCGCCACCGTGGCGGCGCTGACCGTGACCGGTGCGCTGATGATCTTCACGTTGCGCAACCGTCCTGCCTCCCGGGCGCTGCAACTCGGGTCGAGCCTGCTGCCGGCCGGCATCGTGCTGATTCTGTTGGGTGTGCACAGCGCCAGTCTGTCGCTGTTCTTCTTCGGCACGCTGGTGGCCGGTTGTGGCTTTGGCTCCGGTTTTCTCGGAGCGGTGCGCAGCCTGGTGCCACTGGCATTGCCTCATGAGCGTGCCGGGTTGATGTCGGCGTTTTATGTGCTGAGTTACCTGGCGTTCTGCCTGCCGGCGCTGCTGGCCGGGCACTTCACCCACAGCGTGGGCTTACTGGCTACCACCGATGTGTATGGCGCGGTGCTGATTGTGCTGGCGGTTGGTGCGCTGCTGATGAGTTTTCGGGCGCAAGCAGCCAAGGCCTGCAGCACTCCATAACACCTCTGGATTCGGTTAGCCTTGGCCAGCCCCTTCTTCTCACGGACCGACGCATGAAGATTATCCGCAGCAAGACCTTTACCGCCGAGCGCGCCTGGGGCGCGCTCGACATCGCCAACATGAACGGCATCACCACGCGTTTGCACTGGACCGATCAGCCCTACAAATGGCACGTCAATGACGGTGAAGAAGTGTTCGTGGTGCTCGACGGTCAGGTGCTCATGCGCTATCGCGAAGAAGGTGAGGAGAAACAGGCCTTGCTCGACGTTGGCGACATCTTCTACGCGTCCATTGGTACTGAACACGTCGCTCATCCCCAGGGTGCAGCGCGGATTCTGGTGATCGAAACCGAGGGCAGTGTCTGACTTCATATCTACAAAACAGATAACAGTTAGAGATATTACCCGTTATATAGATATTCGATTCGGTTCTACCATGAACTCAACCTCACCTGAGGACAGGAGTTCATGATGATTTGCCCCAACAGCGCCAAACCCGGCATCAAGCCATTCAGCCAGCTTCAGCACCCGCGTGAAGTAATCCGCCAATTCACCCCGAACTGGTTCGCCGCGACCATGGGCACCGGCGTGCTGGCGTTGGCGCTGGCGCAATTGCCGGTGTCCATTCCCGGCCTGCACGCCGTGGCCGAAGGGCTGTGGCTGTTCAACATTCTGTTGTTCGTGCTGTTTACCGCTGCCTACGCCGCACGCTGGATTCTTTTCTTCGACGAGGCGCGGCGGATTTTCGGGCATTCCACGGTTTCGATGTTCTTCGGCACCATTCCCATGGGCCTGGCGACCATCATCAACGGTTTTCTGCTGTTCGGTCTGCCGCGTTGGGGCGATGGTGTGATTCACCTCGCCGAAGCACTGTGGTGGCTGGACGTGGCGATGTCGCTGGCCTGCGGTGTGCTGATCCCCTACATGATGTTCACCCGTCAGGAGCACAGCATCGATCAGATGACGGCGGTGTGGCTGCTTCCGGTGGTGGCGGCGGAAGTGGCAGCCGCCAGCGGCGGATTGCTCGCGCCGCATCTGGCGGATGCCCACGCGCAACTGGTGGTGCTGGTGACCAGTTACGTGCTCTGGGCCTTTTCCCTGCCGGTGGCGTTCAGCATCCTGACCATCCTGTTGCTGCGCATGGCCTTGCACAAACTGCCTCACGAAAACATGGCGGCCTCGAGCTGGCTCGCTCTGGGGCCGATCGGCACCGGCGCTCTGGGCATGTTGCTGCTGGGCGGCGACGCTCCAGCGATCTTCGCAGCGAACGGTCTGCCAGGCATCGGCGAAATGGCGTCGGGCCTGGGGCTGGTCGCCGGGATTACGCTGTGGGGCTTCGGCTTGTGGTGGATGTTGATGGCGCTGCTGATCACCGTGCGCTACTTGCGTGACGGCATTCCGTTCAACCTTGGCTGGTGGGGATTTACTTTTCCGCTGGGTGTTTACTCGCTGGCCACTCTGAAACTCGGCAGCACCTTGCACCTGACTTTTTTCAACGTGGCCGGTTGCTCGCTGGTGGGATTGCTGGCGGTGATGTGGCTGATTGTCGGTAAACGCACGCTGCAAGGTGCGTGGCGCGGCGAGCTGTTTGTTTCACCGTGCATTGCAGGTTTGAAGAAATAACCTGCAAAGATTAGGTAATGTGTGGCCTGGATCGCGGTTCGAGATTCTTATAAGCGTAGCCAGGCCACTCGCTACCTTCTCTTTCCAAAAACAACAGGGTCACACGGAAGATGAGTCACCCCTCACAGTTCAACCTGCTGCGTACCCGGCGCTTCCTGCCGTTCTTCATCACCCAGTCGCTGGGCGCGTTCAACGACAACGTGTTCAAGCAGTCGCTGATCCTCGCCATTCTCTATCGGCTGACCATCGAAGGTGACCGTTCGATCTGGGTCAACCTTTGCGCGCTGCTGTTTATCCTGCCGTTCTTCCTGTTTTCGGCGCTGGCCGGGCAGTTCGGGGAAAAATTCGCCAAGGACGCGTTGATTCGTCTGATCAAACTGGCGGAGATCGCCATCATGGCCGTGGGATCCGTCGGCTTCCTGTTCGATCACCTGTCGCTGATGCTGGTGGCGCTGTTCGCCATGGGCACGCACTCGGCGCTGTTCGGGCCGGTGAAGTATTCGATCCTGCCGCAGGCGCTGCGCGAGGATGAGTTGGTCGGCGGCAACGGGCTGGTGGAGATGGGCACGTTCCTGGCCATTCTGGCCGGGACCATCGGCGCCGGGGTGATGATGTCGTCGGCCAATTACGCGCCGGTGGTGTCCGCCGCGATTGTCGGCATCGCCGTGCTGGGTTATCTGGCCAGTCGCAGCATTCCTCGCGCCGCAGCGGCGACCCCTGAAATGCGCCTGAACTGGAACATCTTCAGTCAGTCGTGGGCGACCTTGAAACTCGGCCTGGGGCAGACGCCTGCGGTGTCGCGCTCGATCGTCGGCAACTCGTGGTTCTGGTTCGTCGGGGCGATTTATCTGACGCAGATCCCGGCTTATGCCAAGGAGTGGATGCACGGGGATGAAACCGTAGTCACCCTGATCCTTACCGTGTTTTCGGTCGGTATCGCGCTGGGTTCGATGCTGTGCGAAAAGCTGTCCGGACGCAAAGTCGAGATCGGCCTGGTGCCGTTTGGCTCGTTCGGCCTGACGGTTTTCGGGCTGTTGCTGTGGTGGCATTCCGGTGGAATTCCAGAAAGCGCTGTTGGCCATAGCTGGACCGAAGTGCTGAGTTTCGGCCATGCCTGGGCGGTGTTGATCGATGTGCTGGGTCTCGGGATCTTCGGCGGTTTCTACATCGTGCCGCTGTACGCGCTGATCCAGTCGCGCACCGCCGAGAACGAGCGGGCGCGGGTAATTGCCGCCAACAACATTCTCAACGCGCTGTTCATGGTGATTTCGGCGATTGTCACCATCGTGTTGTTGAGCGTGGTCAAGCTGTCGATTCCGCAGCTGTTCCTGGTGGTGTCGCTGCTGAATATCGGCGTCAACGCCTACATCTTCAAGATCGTCCCCGAGTTCAGCATGCGTTTCATGATCTGGCTGCTGAGCCATTCCATGTACCGCGTCGAGCACCGCAACCTAGAGGCGATTCCCGATGAGGGCGCGGCGCTGCTGGTGTGCAACCACGTGTCGTTCGTCGATGCGTTGCTGATCGGCGGCGCGGTGCGTCGGCCGATTCGCTTTGTCATGTACTACAAGATCTACAACCTGCCGGTATTGAACTTTATCTTCCGCACGGCGGGGACCATTCCTATCGCCGGACGCCAGGAAGACATCCAGATCTACGAAAAGGCCTTCACCCGGATTGCCCGATATCTGAAGGACGGTGAGCTGGTGTGCATCTTCCCGGAAGGCAAGTTGACCGCCGATGGTGAGATCAATGAATTCAAAGGCGGGCTGACACGGATTCTCGAAGAGACGCCGGTGCCGGTGATTCCGCTGGCATTGCAGGGGTTGTGGGGGAGTTTCTTCAGTCGCGATCCGAACAAAGGGGTGTTTCGGCGCTTGTGGTCGCGGGTGACGCTGGTGGCGGGTTCGCCGGTCGCCGTTGAAGCAGCGCAACCGGCGGAACTGCAGGCGTTGGTCGGGGAATTGCGCGGGACAGTCAGATAATCATTGGCTGTGCCGGCCTCATCGCGGGCAAGCCCGGCTCCCACAGGATCTCCAGTGAACATGGATTTTGTGTACACCCGGAAACCTGTGGGAGCGGGCTTGCCCGCGATGAGGCAGTGGCTTAAGCGCTGACCTTGAGCCCGATCAGTCCGGTGACGATCAACGCCACACTGGCCAGGCGAATCAATGCCATCGATTCGCCAAACAGGATGATCCCGGCAATCACCGTGCCCACGGCACCGACGCCAGTCCAGATCGCGTAAGCCGTGCCCAGCGGTAACTCCTTCATCGCCAGCCCGAGCAGACCAAGGCTGACCGCCATGGCGGCAACGGTGAGAACGGTCGGAAGCGGACGGGTGAAACCATCGGTGTATTTCAGGCCGACGGCCCAGCCGACTTCGAACAGGCCGGCGAAAAACAGAATGATCCAGGACATGAGAGACCTCCATCGATTGACGGGGCCGTCCCCAGATTGAAAACTCGATTGAGCCGCAGGGTCGTCCCCGCGTGGCGCACATACTACCGAAAATTGTGCGCCGCGCCTTGATCCGGGGTCAGTCGGCCGCCTGTTGCGCCAACGTCTCACGGTCTTCTTTTTCGCTCATCCGTCGGAAGTACGTCGAAAGCAGCGCCCCGGAAATGTTGTGCCACACACTGAACAGCGCGCTCGGCACCGCCGCCAACGGCGAAAAATGCGCACTGGCCAGCGCAGCTCCCAACCCCGAGTTCTGCATGCCGACTTCCAGCGCCAGGGACTTGCGCTGAGGCAGTGGCAGGCCGAACAGGCGCCCGGTGAAATAACCCAGCAAATAGCCGAAGCTGTTGTGCAGCATTACCACGGCCATGATCAGCAGGCCGGATTCGGCGATTTTCGCCTGACTGGCGGCGACCACGGCGGCGACGATGATCACGATACTGACCACTGACACCAGCGGCAACACTTCCACCGCGTGGCGTACCTTGTCACCAAGCACGCGTTGCGCCACCACGCCGAGGACGATCGGCAGCAGCACCACTTGCAGGATCGACCAGAACAGTTCCATGAACGAAACCGGCAACCAGGCCGAGGCCAACAGCCAGATCAGTGCCGGCGTCAGCAACGGGGCGAGGAGGGTGGTGACGGCGGCGATGGCCACCGACAGCGCCAGGTCGCCACGGGCCAGCCAGGTCATGACGTTCGATGAGGTGCCGCTCGGGCAGCAACCGACCAGAATCACGCCGACGGCGATTTCCGGCGGCAGATGAAAGATCTGGCAGAGCAACCATGCCATTCCCGGCATGATCACGAAATGTGCAACCACGCCCAGGGCCACACGCCACGGATGACGGGCGACGGCGGCGAAGTCGTCGAGTTTGAGGGTCAGGCCCATGCCGAACATCACCAGCCCGAGCAGCGGCACGATCGCGCCTTTGAGACCGAGGAACCAGGTCGGTTGCAGGAACGCGATCACCGCGAAAATCAGTACCCAGTAAGCGAAGGTGTTGCCGACAAAACGACTCAGTGCAGCCAGTGCGCGCATGGCCTGTTCCTTATTATTGATAAACGCTACAAAACGAACTGTGGGAGCGAGCTTGCTCGCGAAAGCGTTGTGTCATTCAACTTATATATTGCCTGACACGGCGCCTTCGCGAGCAAGCTCGCTCCCACAGATGAAACACGCTTGGCTTTAGATGCCCTGCGGCGTCTCTTCACCGCCCAGTGCTTCAACCAGCGCCGGCAGGAAGTCACCGAACGTCAGCATCATCAGGGTGAAACTGGCGTCCAGTTGGCCGAGGGCTTCGTCGCCGCCGTCCTGTTCCGCCTGATCCTGCAGCAGATCTTCGAATTTCAGGCGCTTGACGGTCATCTTGTCGTCGAGCATGAACGACAGTTTGTCCTGCCAGGCCAGCGACAGTTGAGTCACCACCTTGCCGGTGCTCAGGTGCAGCTGGATTTCTTCGCTGGTCAGGTCCTGACGCTTGCAACGCACGATGCCGCCGTCTTCGTGGGTGTCGCGCAGTTCGCACTCGTCCAGCACGAAGAAGTCCGGGGCGGCTTGCTGGGTGGTGACCCATTCGGTCATCACGGCGGTCGGCGCGGTTTTCACGGTCAGCGGGCGAACCGGCAGGGTGCCGATCACTTCACGCAGGGTGGAGAGCAGGTCTTCGGCGCG
Organism: Pseudomonas koreensis; assembly: GCF_025447595.1. GTDB lineage: Bacteria > Pseudomonadota > Gammaproteobacteria > Pseudomonadales > Pseudomonadaceae > Aquipseudomonas > Aquipseudomonas koreensis_H. Next base: position 212,460 of record NZ_JAOEJU010000007.1, read on the forward strand.
TTTCGGGCTGGCCGAGTTGACCAGGATCAGGCCCTGTTTCGGCGCGATGGCGGCGAAGGTCGACGAGCGGCGGATAAAGGCGCGCGGCAGGAAGGCCTGGATGATTTCATCCTTGATCTGATCGCGTTCCTTCTTATAGACCTTGCGCATCTGCTCGGCTTCGATCTCTTCGACCTTTTCCTTGACCGCATCGCGCACGACGCTGCCTGGCAGGATGCGTTCTTCTTTACGGGCGGAGATCAGCAGGAAATCGCCGCTGACGTGCACCAGTGGTGCATCTTCGCCCTTGCCGAACGGCGCGACGAAACCGTAGGTGGTCAACTCCTGGCTTGCACATGGACGCGCCAGTTTGGTGGCCAGTGCAGTTTCCAGCGCCTCGGCATCGACAGGCAGGTCTTGGGTCAGGCGATAGATAAGCAGGTTTTTGAACCACATGGGGTGAGTCTCTCCTTTATACAAAGGGGGGCATTATTGTCTTCGCCGGGTCATAGGCCAACCCTTCTCTAAGCCTTTGGAAGGGCTAAGAAAATTAATTAAAAAAGTGCTTGCCAGAGGTTGGGGCGCTCCGTAGAATGCGCGCCACACCGAAGCGAAGGGTGATTAGCTCAGCTGGGAGAGCGTCTGCCTTACAAGCAGAATGTCGGCGGTTCGATCCCGTCATCACCCACCATTCGTTTCAAGCGTTTCGCGCAGCGGTAGTTCAGTCGGTTAGAATACCGGCCTGTCACGCCGGGGGTCGCGGGTTCGAGTCCCGTCCGCTGCGCCATATTCGGTAACCTGGAACACTGAACGCCAGGTCACCACGGAAAAACCCGCCAAGGCGGGTTTTTTTCTGCCTCGAGTTGTACATGCGGGATGTGTCGTTTCACCGGTTTTCGGATTTATTTGAAAAAAACTTCAATTAAATCAACATATTACGAAAATCTGTGGCATAATGCGCCCCGTAACGAAGCGAAGGGTGATTAGCTCAGCTGGGAGAGCGTCTGCCTTACAAGCAGAATGTCGGCGGTTCGATCCCGTCATCACCCACCATTCGTTTCAAGCGTTTCGCGCAGCGGTAGTTCAGTCGGTTAGAATACCGGCCTGTCACGCCGGGGGTCGCGGGTTCGAGTCCCGTCCGCTGCGCCATATTCGGTAATCTGGAACACTGAACGCCAGATCACCACAGAAAGCCCGCCTTGTGCGGGCTTTTTGCTGTCCGGGATTTGGCTTTTTGCCGGGCCAGAACATGAGAAAGCGACCATTGACGGTCGCTTTTTTCGTTTCTGGCGCAGCTATTGCGCCGAGTTGCGGCTGTGGCGGTAATCACTCACCGCTTCATACACCGCTTTGCGCAGCCGATTGATCCCGCCAATCGGGCGATGAGCGTCGATGCCGAACCATGGATTGAACGACAGGTTGTCGCATTGCAGGTTCAGGGCCGGGGTGTCGAAGTCCTGCGGGGGCAGGGTGATCCGAGCCACAGTCTGAAATGGACTGTCCTGTTCGCGCCATTCGATGCTGGTGTCTTCGATCGGCATGTATTTGTTTGCGTCCTGGCGCTGGATCTGCAACACAAAACACGCAGGAATCCGGTCGGTCGACAGCTGTTGATTCAATGCATTGCGCAGGAAGTTCGGCAGATCCTGGTTCTGTTTCGGCAAGGTGTAAGCGGGGCAGCGCTCCGGATCCGGCATCACCCGGAACTTGGCATTGGCTTCGCCGAACTTGTAGGGCGATACCGAGAAATATGTCGTTCTGGTCGGGCTGTCCGGCGGTGGCGACAGGGTTGCCAGTGCAATGAACAGATGCCTGATCTGCCAGCCACGCGGATCCCACCCCGGAAAAAACGCCATGACCTTCTTGCCGTCAGCCTGCGCTGCCACATTCTGACGGTACTCTGCGACATCGCTGACAAAGAAGTTCGGGTGACTGAACATCACGAAATCCTGTTCGTTCAGACCCTGACGGTCACCCAGCAACTGTTTGCCCGGTACATCGAGCAATTTGAGCGCCATGCCTCGGGCATCGCGGATGCTGTCGAATTGCGGATAGGCGTTGCCGTTGGACAGGCGCATCGTCGCTTTCCACAGCCTGCCCGGTTCGCTGAAAACGCCTTGGCGCAATTCCTGAGCCAGATCCGGCAACACCTGCACGTCGGCCTTCACGCAGCCATGGGCCTTGGCATGGGCATCGCGCAGGTAGCGGGTGCTTTCGCGGTGCTGATCGACGATGCGCACCGCGGTCTGAATCACGTCCTGGGTCATGGCGGCTTCGCCATCTGGAATCTGTTCCAGTGCCGACACCGGGCCACGGTGCTGCCAGGCGAACCACGCGGTGGTCAGGGCCCAGCCGAGCAGGCCGATCACCAGCAGAATCAGCAGGGTTTTGCCCAGTAACCGTCCCAGCCAGAGCCAGAAACGCGCCAGCATCGAAGGTCTTTTGAAGGAATTGAAGATCATGGCAGTTGCGCCTCCAGCGGGCCGCCCAGCACTTTCAGGTATTCGAGCAGCGCCCAACGTTCTTCAGGCTGCAGCAGTCGGCCGATGACGCCATTGCCGCGCTCGCCGGCGCGGAATTCGTGGCCGCTGTTGTGGTTGCCGGTGATGCGGGTGTCGAACAGGAAACCGTTGGTGAAGGCTTCGGTGCGGTAGCCCAGATGGCGCGGGTCGTATTCGAAGGTGCCTTTATAGAAGGTGGTGGCGCGCTCGTCCTGAGGCGACAGCAACTGATAAAGGCTCGGCACCGAGCCGTTGTGCAGGAACGGGGCCGTGGCCCATACGCCGGCAAGCGGACGCGCCTTGTAGGCGACTTTTTCGCGAACGCCGATCGGCAGACCGAAGCCATCGAGCTGTGGTTTTTCGGCGGCGGTGACGCCCGCTTCACGGTACGCACGGTTTTCCACGAAGGCGGTGACGTAAGCCAGTCCCTTGGCCACTGACAGCTGGCTGAGATCCAGCGGCTCCTTGGGTGTTGGGTGCAACTTAACGTCCATTTGTTCAAGCTCTGCCGGGTTCCATTGCAGGGCAGTCAGGTCGAAGCGGTGATTGGCAATGTTGTTGGCGGCATTCGGGTCGGTGCCGATGACGTCCGCCGGGAGCATGTGCAGGTGCTGCACCCAGCGCTCGCCTTCCTGGGTCTGGCGCGGGACGTGGCATCCGGCGCAATTCTCGGCGAACAGGGCTCGCCCCTTGGCTGCCAAGGGTTTGTCGACCACGCCCAGGACTTCTTCAGGCCATGCCGGCGGTCGCAGTTTTTGCAGGGTTTCTTCGATCTTGTGCAGATCACGTACGCGTACGCTGGAGGCATAGCGGTCATCACCCTGCAACGGCTGGCCGTTGGCGTCGAAGAAGTTCAGGGTGGCGCCGACACCCAGCGCCTCGCCGATATTGCGTGCCATCGGTTGCTGCGCCGAACCGTTCCACTGTACCCAGTCGAAGGTCCACATATCCCACAGCTGCGGGTAATCCACCGGGGCGTTGGCCACGCGGTAGTTGCTCGCGGAGATCGCATCGCCGAAGGTCGCGTTGGCGATACGCCCGAACGCATCGGTGCGGCCCGGGCCTTCCTCGGTGGGGTAGAGGCCACGGTGAGTATCGTTCCAGGCCACTTTGATGAAGGTGTTCAGTGAGCTTTTGAAGTCTTTGCGTAGCTGTTCGTTGCGTGCGTCGTAGTCGTTGCCCAGCACGTGGCGGGCGAAACGCTCGAATTTCCACGGGTTGTAGTAAGTCGAGGTGAGACTGGCAACCAATGCCTGTCCGAAACTGCCGCCGCGCAATGTAGGAACGCTGGAAGGCAACACATGCTGAGCCGAGCCACCGTCGATGCGTACCGCCTGGCCATTGAAGTGCAGTTCGCCGGTGTGGCAGGCCGCGCAAGTGATGTCGAGATATTGCTCGGCGCTGCCGGGATTCTGGTGCCGGGCGAAACCCACCGGCAGATTCCCCGGGTTGTCCGGCGTGGCTTTCTGCTGCGGATCGATCAGAAAGCCGAAGCGTGCGAGGTATTCCGGGGAGGCAAAGCGTTGCTGCGAGAACGGCAGTTCCAGCACCTGAAACCATTCGTAACGAAGGCCTTTGACCTGCGTCCCCTGCGGGGTGAAGTAGTAGGTCTGGCGCTCTTGCTCAGTCCACTGGTTCAGGTAGTGCACCTGTTTTGCGGGTGTGGGGAAGGGCAATTTCGGATTGGCGACATAGTAAAGAACCACTGCCAGGACCAGTCCCAGCAGCACCACGATCAGCGTCAAACCACGGTATAAGAGGCGCAAGATAAACATCCTTGTCGAGTTGTTGCGCTGTTATGCCTGAGCCAAGCCGTGTGCGGCAAGTGGCCATTACGCCAAGTGTTGTGGGAAGCGGCATTAATCGCTGTCGGCGAAAGATGACAGAAGCTTCATCGTGGCTTTCGCCAAATGCTTTTTAATCCCTGAACTTATCGGAAGATTCCTGCTCTCATGCCGGTAGCCATTGGTCGTGGCGGCCTGATAAGCTCGCGGCTTTACTCGATTGCCCTTTCGGCGCATGAACAAGGAAATAGCATGAAACAGCATCGGTTGGCGGCGGCGGTTGCCCTGGTTAGCCTGGTCCTCGCGGGTTGTGATTCGCAGACCAGCGTAGAGCTGAAAACCCCGGCGCAAAAAGCTTCCTACGGTATCGGCCTGAACATGGGCAAGAGCCTTGCTCAGGAAGGCATGGATGATCTGGACTCCAAAGCGGTAGCCCAGGGCATCGAAGATGCCGTCGGCAAGAAAGAACAGAAGCTGAAAGACGAAGAACTGGTTGAAGCCTTCGCCGCACTGCAAAAGCGTGCCGAAGAGCGTATGGCCAAAATGAGCGAAGAGTCGGCAGCTGCCGGCAAGAAATTCCTCGAAGAAAACGGCAAGAAGGCTGGCGTGACCACCACCGCTTCCGGTCTGCAGTACGAAGTGGTCAAGAAAGCCGACGGCCCACAGCCTAAGCCTACCGACGTCGTGACCGTTCACTACACCGGCAAGCTGACCAACGGCACCGTATTCGACAGCTCCGTCGAGCGCGGCAGCCCGATCGATCTGCCGGTCAGCGGTGTGATCCCGGGTTGGGTCGAAGGCCTGCAACTGATGCACGTTGGCGAGAAGTACAAGCTGTACATCCCTAGCGATCTGGCTTACGGCGCACAATCGCCAAGCCCGGCAATCCCGGCCAACTCGGTTCTGGTTTTCGACCTTGAACTGCTGGCCATCAAGGATCCAGCCAAAGAAGACGCCGCCGCCAAGTAATCTGCGCCGGTTTCAACAACAACGCCTCGCTTATGCGGGGCGTTGTTGCATCTGGACGATGGTCAGCGTAAACAGACCGAACCGATGCCGGTCATGGCAGTCCTAGACTTTAAGGTTGCCCGTGCTAGACGCCCGGAGCCGCCAAGTCAATGAAATATTGGGATTTTTTATGTGAGTAAAAAACGCCCGATCTGAGCGCAGCCCTTATGAAACGGGGCTCTCAGCGCTGAAATGCAGCTCTGTTCACAAGGTTATCCACAATTTGTGTGGATAACATTTCAACGGGAGAAATAAATGAAAGCGCCGTGGAATTTCGCCCGATTCCTGCCTTTGGCCGGACGCCTGCTGGCTCGAGGCCGCTTGCCGACCTTGTTGTTTGCCGTGGCCAGCAAAGGCGCCGCCCAGGGCAATCGTCTCGGCAAACTGAAGGACGATCTGCGTCTGTTGCAGGCGTTGTGTCTGGCGTACTGGCGCGGCGAGTACCGCGCGATCAGCGCCAAGGCGATCGTTTCGGTGGTGGCCGGTCTGATGTATTTCCTAAGCCCCGTGGACGCGATCCCGGATTTCATTCCCATGTTCGGCATGCTCGATGACATCGCCGTCCTCGCCTGGCTGATGAAAACCCTCGACGATGAACTGAATGCCTTCCGCCTGTGGCGCCAGCGCCAGGCGCCGGAAAAGCTCAGAGTGGTCGAGCGCTTGCCCGATACGCCCGAACAACTTCAGCTTCAGGGGCCGAAAAAGTCCTGAATCGCGACAGCCTCGTACACAGATAGATACCCCCCACGACCTTGGCCGCTGTTAGGATTACACTTCTAGGGAAAAGTGCCGACTCGCTAAGTGTTGTTGTCCTACGGGGTAGTCATGGATATTCAGATAATTGCACGCGATGGCGAACCCGAATATGCGGTTCTGCCATGGGCTCAGTATCAGGCTCTACTGAAAGCAGCAGGCATTAACGAAGCACCGTCGCAACCGGCTCCAGCGCCGCTTGCGGCAACCCCGGACCCGATTCTTCCAGGTCTGGATCAGTTACGCAGTTTGCGCGAAGGGAAGGGCATCGCCATCGAGGCGCTCGCCCGCACGGTAGGCATCAGCCCGTCTTACCTGGCCATGATTGAAAGTGGCGAGCGTCTGCCCGACGCCGCGATTCGCCGCAGCCTGGCCTGGGAGTTGACGGTGCCAGGGTGGAGGGAACAATCGTGAGCGTACGCATCAGTCGTCAACATTGGGACGGATTGCTGGGGGAGCTGGATCAGGCGCGCAGGCAGCGCCATCTTTTGACCTATCGAGCCTTGCTCGAACGCCTGCAACTGCCGACGCCGGCCATGCAGACATTGACCGCTGCACTGGAGCATCTCGCGGCACTTGACGCGAAAGCCGAACAACCGTTGCGCAGCTCGCTGGTGATCAGCCAGGGTGCCAGTCGCCTGCCTCGCACCGGTTTCTTTGAATGTGTCGAGCGTCTGGGGCGTTTTTCCGGGCCGTCCGACGGTGTTGCCGCCGCCTCTTGGCATGCCTCTGAAGTGGTCCGGGTGTTTGAGTACGAGTACCCGGAATCGGCGGAGGCCTGAGTGTTTTTACGACTCAAGGCGCGGGCAAGTTACTGGCTGGCCCGTAGGCTGTTTCACTGGTCGTGGTTTGTCCGTCAGCCCCGTGGCTGGCGCTGGCTCGAAGGGCAGTTTGCGCGCATGGCCAACCTGGGCGATGTCGGCGCGCAAAGTTTTTACGGGCACATCCTGACGTTTCGCGGGGTTGGCCTGGGCGCGCGTGAAGAAGGTGTGCGACTGCTGAGACTGGCGGCTTTGGCCGGTGATGGCAAAGCGGCTTATCAGGTCGGTGTCATCAGTCTGGCTGGTACGCCCAGTAAAGCGCCCGATCCTTCCGAAGCGGCTCGCTGGTGGACCATGGCGGCCAAGGCTGGACATCCGTTGGCCGAGCTCAAGTTGAAAGAGCTGGCCGGCCGGGATTCTTCTCGGTAAACAAATCATCTGTTCCGTGAACGGGGCGTGAGGGAAACCTCCCGCCCCGTTTTTGCGTCTGCAATTCGATAAAAATCAGTTACAGACTTCTCCTACATCTTCTGCCTACTCGCCTGACTTCTTTTCTGATTGATCCCCCGCAAAGTCCCTCGCCTGATTTTTGCGCGAGGGAACGCACATGTTTGACCCGGTTTTTCGTTTCGCCATGCGCATGGAAATGCGCTGATGGATGCCGTCGCCCGCATCGAGCAAGAACTCGACAGCTTTCCCCGTACCCTTGATCTCTATCGCAAACAGCTGAAGCACTGGCTCAGTCGCTCGGCAGACAGCGTCAGCCATGCGGCTGATTTGCCGTCACTGATGGGGATGGAGCGGATCATCCGTTTCGGCGAACACAGCACGGCGGTCGCCATTGACGACAAGCGCTTCTCTTCGGCCGTCGTGCAATGCACGAAAACCGGGCCGATGGAGATCGAGAGCAAGTTCGAGTCGGTGTACGACATTCCATTGGGCGGCATCGCTGTCGATGTGGTGGCGGTGGATAGCGGCGAGGTCAAGTCCGTCACGCTCGATGCTCAGGGCAAGGGCGTGTTCACCGGTCAGGCGGGCAAGTTCTACCGGGTGGTGGTGCACAGCGAGGCCAGCGAGCAGCAGGTTGATGCGCTTTTCGAATCCTACGATGGCCTGACTCAGCAACTGGATAGTTGGCTGCGCAGCGAATGGCAGGGCTTCAAGCCGCAGTGGTCGCAGTCGGTGGCCACAGCAGCCGGGAACGGCATGCTGGCCGGGAGTTGGGCGGCAATCGAGGGGGTATGGGACAGCATCGGGCTGCTCTCGGAAATTCTCCAGGATCCCGGAAAGTTTGCCGAGCGGTTGGGCAGTGGCGCCGCACAGTTGATCGCGCTGGCAAAAACAGCGCCGGAAATGATGGAGAAGCTTCAGTTACTGGTCAGTGACGAGGCGGCGCTGTGTCTGTTGCTGCGTACCGCCAGCCTCTGGCTGGATATGTTGCCACCCAGTGAAGTCGCTGGGAAAACCGTCGAGGCACTATCGATGGTGGTGGTGCAACTGCTGATCGATGTGTTGATCGGGGTTGTGTTGACCTTCGTTGGCGCCGGTGCGGGGATCGCGTATCTGACCTTGCGTCTGGCGGAGCGTGGCGCTCAGTTGCTGTCGGCGGTGACGCGCCTGGTGAAGGCGATGTTCGGCATCGTCAGCACCTTCATCGGCTATGTGAACCAGTACAAATCCGTCGCCGCACGGGGCATCGCCGCCGGGGTGAAAAAGGGCCGCATGCAATTGCGCTGGGATGCCCGGCGTAATGCTTCCCTGAAAAAGGATGAGCGACACGACGACACGCCGGATCAGGCGAAAAACCCCAACGGTGACAGTGCCGATTGTGCGCCGCTGACCTGTACCAACGGGTGTCCGGTGTCGATGGTCACCGGCGAAGAGCTGCTGACGCTGACCGATGGTGTGCTCGATGGGCTGTTGCCGTTCGAGTTCAGCCGCTTGTATCGCACCAGTGCGGCCGAGATTGATGTCGGGTTGGGGTTTGGCTGGAGCCATTCGCTGGCGCATCGTCTGGAGGTTGATGGCGCTTCGGTGGTCTGGGTTGACCATGAGAACCGGCGCACGCGGTTTCCGTTGCCGAGTGTCGAGCGGCCGGCGATTCACAACAGTTTGTCGCGGGCGGCGATCTTTCTCGGGGATGAGCCGGAGGAGTTGATCGTTGCGCTGGCGGGTGAGGCGGCGCGGTTTTATCACTTTCGGGCTGGGCGTCTGACGGCTGTCAGCGATGCGTACGGTAACCGGTTGCGTATTACGCGGGATCGTCTGGATCGCGTTGAGCGCCTCGACAACGGCGCTGGCCGTTCCCTGTTGCTGCGTTATGAGCGGGCGCATCTGGTCGCGGTCGATTATCAGGTTTTTCGGGAGTCTGCCTGGCGTACCGAACAGACGTTGGCCAGTTACCGCTTCGATGCCCGCCATCGATTGAGCGAGGCGTCGAACGCCGTCGGAGAGTGCGAGCGTTACGACTACGACGACCGGCACGTCATCCTGCAACGGCAACTGAGCGGTGGCGCGAGCTTCTTCTGGGAG
>NZ_JAOEJU010000008.1 GCF_025447595.1 Pseudomonas koreensis
TTGAATCTCAAGGAGTTTTCCGTTTCGACTGCGCCGGAAGTGGGGCGAATTATAGAGACTCAGAATCTGCCGTCAACACTTAATTGCGGATCGCTATCAGAAAATGAAAAAGACCTCTGCTATATAGAGGTGCACCACTGAGCACGCACTATTTTGCCCAACACTCGCCTGATTTCTGCGACACATCGGTTATCGCTGTCACGGAGTGCCGAGCCCGCCAGCAATCAGCCAATCACCTTCGCATACACCATCCGGTCAATATTCCCCCCGGACAGAATCACCCCGACCTTTTTCCCCTCCATCCGTCCACGCTCCTGCATCAACGCCGCCAGCGCCGCTGCGCCCGCCCCTTCGGCAAGGTTGTGGGTATCGGTGTAATAGACGCGCATGGCCTCGGCGATCTCGCTTTCGCTGACAGCGACAATCCTCGCCGCACCTTCCTTATAGATGTCGAATGCCTCAGCAATCGGCTTGCGCACCGCAAGACCGTCGGCAAAGGTATTGGCCGAGGCCGTCTCGCAGATCGTTTTCGCTTCGAATGAGCGTTTGGCAGCTGCGGCTTCCGTGGATACCACGCCCACTACCTCGGTGCTCAAGCCCAATGTATTGCGGGCGGCAATCACGCCACAGATTCCCGAACCACAGCCAATAGGTACGTAAACCGTATCCAGATCCGGCGCCGCACTGAACAGCTCCAGCGCATACGTCGCCACTCCCTTGACCAGCTCGACGTGGAACGGCGGCACCAGATAAAGATCATGCTCCCTCGCAAGTCGAGCTGCCTCTTCACGCGCTTCGTCGAAATCACGTCCATATTCGACCACCTCACCGCCAAAACCGCGCATGGCGTTGTTCTTTTCCAGCGAGTTGCCCTGCGGCACCACGATCAACGCCCTCAGCCCTGCAGCATTTGCCGCCAGCGCCAGGCTCTGGCCGTGATTGCCACGCGTCGCGGAAACAATGCCTTTGACGTTCGGATGCTCCCGGCGCAGCCAGTGCATGAAGGTAATACCACCACGGACCTTGAAGGCACCGGTTGGCGTGTGGTTTTCGTGTTTGACCCAAACAGTGCATCCCAACCGCTCGGCCAGCAATGGCCAACGATACTGGGCGGTGGCCGGCATCACCTGGTAAACCTGGCGGGCAGCGTGTTCGATATCGTCGCGGGTGATTGCGTGCATAGCTGTCTCCTTGGTCTTTGCCCAAGTCTAGGCAGCCGTGCGTGACGTCGGCTTTCAAAAAACCGACCTGACTTTTACCCGCCCTCTTCACTACTATGCCGTTCATGAGCCAGCGAAAGCGTCAACATCCCACAGTCGTCCCTGAACCGGTACGTCGTATCGTGGCTGGCCCGTGGATGATCGAATTACTGCCCGGCGCGGCCTACTCGGCGCGATACGTCGCCAGCCAGTCGGCGATCGGCTTCGCCTTCGACAGTCAGCGCGGCATGCATGCCATCGGCACCGACCGGGTACGCCCCTTCAACGCGCTGCCTAATGGTCTGGCGTTCGTCCCGTCCGGCTGTGACGTCTTGTCCGAGTCGCCAATGGGCGGTGAGTACCTGCGAGTCATCCGCACCGATGGCGTCGAGCTGACGGGTGATCGTCCGTTCAACAATCGCATCGACACACAGGCTATTTACCTCGCACAGCGAATACGCAGCGCACTGCTGCGACCTGGATGGGACGATGACTGGGAGACCTGGGCACTCAACCTCGCTGATCGAGCTGCTGGTTATGTGAGGCCGGCGCCACAAGGCTCGATCACCGACAGCCGAATGCGCCTGCTGGATGAGTTCATTGACGCTGGCCTCAACGGCCCGCTCGATGTGAAAACCATGGCACAACTGCTCGAATTGTCCGAAGGCTATTTCATGCGCGCCTTCAAGCAGGCGACGGGCAAAAGCCCCCATAGCTACCTGATTGATCGACGCCTGGCCAAGGCGCGGGCGATGTTGCGCGACTCAACCGAAAGCCTGGCGCACATTGCCCTCGCCTGCGGCTTCAACTCCCAGGCGCACATGACGAGCGCCTTTACGCAACGATTGGGTATCAGCCCGGCGCAACTGCGTACAAACTCCGCCCCTGGCAAAAAACAACATGGGTTGTGAATTTTTTCGTGTCCTCGTGTATCTGAACTGAAAGAAGCCGTGCCACTAAAAGGATGGCAACGACCAAGGCAACCTCTCTAGGCCGTGCAGTTGCGGACCCAAAGGATTGCATAAAGACAGATCAGTTGCAGAGTGCTCCGCATGAAATCACGCAAGAAACGCGTCAGTCCGATCGGACTGCAAGACATCACCATCGTTGACGACGCCAAGATGCGCAAGGCGATCACCGCCGCCGCGCTGGGCAACGCGATGGAATGGTTCGACTTCGGCGTCTATGGCTTCGTCGCCTACGTGCTCGGCAAGGTGTTTTTCCCGGGGGCCGATCCTGGTGTGCAAATGATCGCCGCGCTGGCCACTTTCTCGGTGCCCTTCCTGATCCGGCCGCTGGGCGGTCTGTTCTTCGGCGCGCTGGGCGATAAATACGGTCGACAGAAAGTGCTCGCGGCGACCATCGTCATCATGTCGCTCAGCACTTTCGCCATCGGTTTGATTCCGTCTTATGCCTCGATCGGCATCTGGGCACCGATCCTCCTGTTGCTGGCGAAAATGGCCCAGGGTTTTTCGGTCGGTGGCGAATACACCGGTGCTTCGATTTTTGTCGCCGAGTATGCGCCGGACCGCAAGCGCGGCTTCCTCGGCAGCTGGCTGGACTTCGGTTCCATTGCAGGCTTCGTTCTCGGGGCCGGCGTGGTGGTACTGATTTCCACGATCATCGGCGAAGAAAAATTCGAGGAATGGGGCTGGCGCCTGCCCTTTTTCCTCGCCCTGCCGCTGGGCATGATCGGTCTCTATCTGCGGCATGCCCTCGAAGAAACACCGGCGTTCCAGCAGCATGTCGAAAAACTCGAACAAGGTGACCGCGAAGGCCTGGCCGGGGGCCCGAAAGTGTCTTTCAAGGAAGTGGCGACCAAACACTGGCGCAGCCTGATGACCTGCATCGGCGTGGTGGCCGCCACCAACGTCACCTACTACATGCTGCTGACCTACATGCCAAGCTATCTGTCACACAACCTGCACTACAGCGAAAATCGCGGGGTGCTGATCATCATTGCGATCATGGTCGGCATGCTGTTCGTGCAGCCCATGATCGGTTTCATCAGTGACAAGATCGGCCGTCGCCCTTTCATCATCTTCGGCAGTGTGGGTTTGTTCATTCTCGCCATTCCGGCTTTCATGCTGATCAACAGCGGCAAGATCGGCCTGATTTTCTCCGGTCTGCTGATCCTCGCCGTGCTCCTCAATTTCTTCATCGGCGTCATGGCCTCCACTCTGCCGGCGATGTTTCCCACCCATATCCGCTACAGCGCGCTGGCCGGTGCTTTCAACGTCTCGGTGCTGATTGCCGGCCTGACCCCGACTGCCGTGGCCTGGCTGGTGGAAAGCACTCAGGACCTGTACATGCCGGCCTATTACCTGATGGTCATTGCCGTGGTCGGGCTGATCACCGGGGTGACGATGAAGGAAACCGCGAACAAACCGTTGCGCGGCGCAGCACCGGCGGCATCCGATATCGAGGAAGCACGCGAGCTGTTGCAGGAACACCACGACAACATCGAACAGAAGATCGAAGACATCGACGCCGAAATCGCCGAACTGCAAGCCCGTCGCGAACACCTTGTGCAGCAACATCCGCGGATTGAATAGCACAGCCCAATGGCTGAGCCCCAGGGTGGAATTCAATCACCCTTCTGTGGTGTCCTGTCCGGCAGGTGCCCGCCGTTGTGCATGACGGGCTAAGGAAATTCCGGCAAGCAACCGAAGAGGTCCGTTTCATGAGCGACACGTCTTACGTACCACCCAAGGTCTGGAAACATATCGCACCATCCGGCGGCCAGTTCGCCAGCATCAACCGCCCGATCGCCGGGCCGACTCATGACAAGACACTGCCAGTCGGCAAGCATCCGTTACAGCTGTATTCGCTGGCCACGCCCAATGGCGTGAAGGTGACGATCCTGCTGGAGGAATTGCTGGCACTCGGACACACCGGCGCCGAATACGATGCCTGGCTGATTCGCATCGGCGAGGGCGATCAATTCTCCAGCGGTTTTGTCGAGATCAACCCCAACTCGAAAATTCCGGCGCTGCTGGATCGCAGCGTGGAACCGGCCATTCGCGTGTTCGAGTCCGGCTCGATCCTGCTGTATCTGGCGGAAAAATTCGGCGCCTTCCTGCCCGCCGATCCGGCAGGTCGCACGGAGACCCTGAACTGGTTGTTCTGGCAGATGGGCTCGGCGCCCTACCTGGGTGGTGGCTTCGGGCATTTCTATGCGTATGCGCCAGAGAAGCTTGAGTACCCGATCGATCGATTCACCATGGAAGCCAAGCGTCAGCTGGATGTCCTCAATCGGCGCCTCGGCGAAAGCCCTTACCTTGCCGGCGACACTTACACCATCGCCGACATCGCGGTCTGGCCCTGGTACGGGCAGCTGGTGCGCAACAACGTGTACTCGGCCGCCGAGTTTCTTTCGGCTCACGAGTACACCCACGTGCAACGCTGGGCGCAGGACATCGCCAATCGGCCGGCGGTGATTCGCGGGCAACGGGTCAACCGGACCTGGGGCGATGAAGCGAGTCAGGTGCCGGAGCGGCATCAGGCGGCCGATCTGGCCTGACAGACTGCGGGCCGCTACGCTTTACTTCACGGAGTGGGCGGCCCGGTCATGCTTGTGCGGCACCCGACCTCCAATAACGACAAAGGAGGGTCGTCCACCGATCATGAACATTCTCTACAACGAACAGGTTGACGGCGTCCTGCCGGAGGTCGACAGAGCTGCGCTGCTGCAAGCCTTGCAGCGCCAGTGTCCGGATCTGGAAGTCCTGCATCAGCGTGAAGAACTCAAGCCGTACGAATGCGACGGCCTCTCGGCGTATCGCACCACTCCGCTGCTGGTGGTGCTGCCACGGTATATCGATGAGGTACAGGCAGTCTTGCGGCTTTGTCATGAACGAGGGGTGCCGGTGGTCGCCCGGGGCGCCGGGACCGGTTTGTCCGGCGGTGCCCTTCCACTGGAAAAAGGCGTGTTGCTGGTCATGGCGCGCTTCAACAACATATTGCACATCGACCCCGCCGCCCGCACGGCCCGCGTTCAACCTGGTGTGCGCAACCTGGCGATATCCCAGGCCGCGGCCCCGTTCGGGCTGTATTACGCACCCGATCCTTCATCGCAAATCGCCTGTTCCATCGGCGGCAATGTGGCGGAAAACGCCGGTGGCGTGCATTGCCTAAAATACGGTCTGACCGTACACAACCTGCTCAAGGTCGAGATTCTGACTGTCGATGGCGAGCGGCTGACGTTGGGGTCGGATGCGCTGGACTCACCGGGTTTTGACTTGCTGGCCCTGTTCACCGGTTCCGAAGGCTTGCTCGGGGTGATCACCGAGGTCACGGTCAAACTCCTGCCCAAACCCCAGACCGCAAAAGTGCTGCTGGCAGCCTTCGACTCCGTGGAAAAGGCCGGCCACGCAGTGGGCGACATCATTGCAGCCGGGATCATTCCCGGGGGCCTTGAGATGATGGACAACCTGGCGATCCGTGCTGCCGAAGACTTCATCCACGCCGGTTATCCGGTGGACGCCGAGGCGATTTTGCTTTGCGAACTCGATGGTGTGGAATCTGATGTCCACGATGAATGCAATCGTGTCCGCCAGGTGCTGGAGCGGGCCGGCGCGATTGAACTGCGCCAGGCTCGGGACGAGGCCGAGCGTGTGCGCTTCTGGGCCGGGCGCAAAAATGCCTTTCCGGCCGTGGGCCGCTTGTCACCGGATTACTACTGCATGGACGGCACCATTCCCCGCCGCGAGTTGCCCGGCGTGCTGCACGCAATTGCGCAGCTGTCCTGCGAATATGGCTTGCGGGTTGCCAACGTGTTCCATGCTGGCGACGGCAACATGCACCCGTTGATCCTGTTCGATGCCAATCGTCCCGGCGAGCTGGAGCGCGCCGAAGCACTGGGCGGCAAGATCCTGGAACTGTGCGTCAGGGTCGGCGGCAGCATTACCGGCGAACACGGTGTGGGCCGGGAAAAAATCAATCAGATGTGTGCGCAGTTCAACAGCGACGAGCTGACGTTGTTTCATGCGATCAAAGCGGCGTTCGACCCCACCGGCCTGCTCAATCCGGGCAAGAACATTCCAACCCTGCACCGTTGTGCCGAGTTCGGCGCGTTGCATGTGCATCACGGCCAACTGCCGTTCCCCGAACTGGAGCGTTTCTGATGGGCGACTCCAGAGATGCAGATGAGAGCGGCGCGCTGCTCGAACAAGTCAACCGGGCGCTGGAAAACGCCACGCCACTGCGCATTCAGGGGGCCAACAGCAAAGCGTTTCTGGGGCGCATGGTCGGTGGCGAGATTCTCGACACCCGCGCCCATCGCGGCATCGTCCGCTACGACCCGACCGAACTGGTGATCACCGCGCGCTGCGGCACGCCACTGACCGAATTGTTTGCCGTGCTGGACGCCTCGCAACAGATGCTGGCCTGCGAACCACCAGCGTTCGCCGACGACGCCACGGTGGGCGGCATGATCGCCAGCGGTTTATCGGGTCCGCGCCGCCCCTGGTCGGGCGCGGTACGCGACTTCGTGCTCGGTACACGAATCATCACAGGCCACGGCAAACACCTGCGTTTTGGCGGCGAAGTCATGAAAAACGTCGCTGGATACGACCTTTCGCGCCTGATGACCGGCAGTTACGGTTCGTTGGGAGTAATCACCGAAGTCTCGCTCAAGGTGCTGCCCAAACCGCGAATGTGCCTGAGCATCAGCCTGGAGATGAGCAGCGAACAGGCTCTCTTGCGTCTGGCTGAATGGGGTCAGCAGCCATTGCCGATCAGCGCCGCGTGTCATGACGGCGAACAACTGCATTTGCGCCTCGAGGGTGGACAAGGTTCAGTGACTGGCGCCCATGAACGCCTTGGCGGTGCCCTTCTCGACGCTGGGTACTGGGCCGATCTCAACGAGCACCGCCTGGGTTTCTTCGATGAAGGCCAACCCCTCTGGCGCCTGTCCTTGCCGCACAACACACCGCTGCTGTCCCTGCCCGGCGAACAGTGGCTCGACTGGGGCGGCGCCCAGCGCTGGCTCAAGTCGGACGCCGACGCCGCACTGATTCGCAAGACTGTCCGGGAAGTCGGCGGGCATGCGACCTGCTACAGCCACGGATTGGTTGACGACCCGTTCCAGCCGCTGCCCCCCGCCCTTCTGCACTACCACCGCCACCTCAAGCGACAACTCGATCCGCAGGGCATCTTCAACCCCGGTCGTCTGTACGCGGAGCTTTGAGCCATGCAAACCACCCTCAGCCCGCAGGCCCGACAACTGCCCCGCGCCGAAGAGGCCGAAAGCATCCTGCGCACGTGCGTACATTGCGGATTCTGCAACGCGACCTGCCCGACCTATCAGTTGCTCGGCGATGAACTGGACGGCCCTCGCGGGCGCATCTACCTGATCAAGCAGGTGCTCGAGGGCAATGAGGTTACGCAGAAAACCCAACTGCACCTGGATCGCTGCCTGTCGTGCCGCAATTGCGAAACCACCTGCCCTTCGGGCGTGGATTACCACAACCTGCTGGACATTGGGCGGGCCGTGGTCGATGCCGCCGTTCCACGCCCGCTCGGGCAACACCTCTTGCGCGAAGGGCTGCGCGCCGTTGTGTCCAATTCACGATTGTTCAAAAGACTGGTGAACAGCGGGCAAGTGTTTCGCCCGTGGTTACCTGGTGCTCTACAAGCCAAATTGCCTCGCAATGCGCTGCCGCCCGCGCCACGTCCGGTCGTTCGTCACACGCGGCAGTTACTGATGCTTGAAGGTTGCGTGCAGCCGGGACTGTTTCCCAATACCAATGCAGCGGCGGCGCGTGTGCTGGACCGTCTGGGTATCAGCGTCATTCCCGCCCCCGAGGCAGGGTGCTGTGGAGCGGTGGATTATCATCTCGACGCCCAGGCCGCCGGTCTTGATCGCGCCCGGCGCAACATCGACGCCTGGTGGCCGGCCATCGAGCACGGCGCAGAGGCCATCGTGCAGACAGCAAGCGGTTGCGGCGCATTCATCAAGGATTACGGACACCTGCTCTGCACCGACCCGGCCTATGCCGAAAAAGCCCGGCGTATCAGCACACTGGCCCGGGATCTGGTGGAAGTGCTGCGCGAAGAACCGCTTGAGTCGCTCGACCTCCATCCCGACCAACGACTGGCGTTCCACTGCCCCTGCACCCTGCAACACGCGCAGAAACTTGGCGGTGCAGTTGAAGCGGTATTGACCCGACTGGGTTTCAGCCTTACCGACGTGCCTGACGCCCACCTGTGCTGTGGCTCGGCGGGTACGTGGTCGATCACCCAGCCGGAACTGGCCCGACAGCTGCGCAACAACAAACTCGACGCACTGGAAAGCGGACATCCGCAGATCATCGCCACGGCCAATGTCGGTTGCCAGCTCCATCTCGATGGCGCGGGCCGCACGCCCGTCAGGCACTGGATCGAGCTGGTGGATGCGCATTGCCGGTGAGCACCCGGCCAACCGTTCAGGCATTGAAGCCGGCGCGACTGAACATTGCGTCGTTCCCGGTGTTCTAGATGCTGTAATCACTGGATCAAGGATGAGCGAATGGACATTACCACTCCTGCAGCTGCACTCCCCGCGCCGCAAAGCGCAGCGACCAGGCGTCTGGCTTTTGCCGTCGGCGCACTGTTCGTCACCGGGGTCATCGCGACAGTCAGCACCTTGTTCAGCATTGCGACACAGCTCGATAACGACGATGTGAACGACAACCGGTTCTATTCGAGTCGAGCCCTGGAAAACCGCATCCTCGCTTCGAAAAACTACATCACCAGTTATGCCTACTGGACCACGGCGTATGAGCGGCTGAATGGTCAGGTCGACACAAAATGGGCGTACGTGGATCAGAACATGGGGAAAACCCTGTTCACCAACGACGGCTATGAGGGCGTCTTCGTCCTGGATCGGCAGCACACCAAATATGCGGTGGTTCGCGGGCAACTGGTCGATGCCGACATCTCCGGTTTCCTGCAAGCCCCGGCCTCTTCGCTGGTCGATAAAATACAAACCCAGGCCGATCTGACCAAACCTCTCAACAGCTACTCATTGTTTGAAGACTGGCCGGCTCTGGTGACGACAGCCGCGATCATTCCCAATGACGAACGCCCCACAGCAGAACCGGAAAAAACCTCGGTACTGGTGTTCGTCGACCAGTTGACGCCTACCAAACTGCGCAAGATCGGTAGTGGCTATGGTCTGAACAATCTGACCCTGGCCCCGGACGAAACCATCGACGCAGGCCGGCCCAGGGTGCCGCTCGACAGCACGGGTTACAGCCTTGTCGCCGACCTGGAACGTCCCGGCCAACAGTTGCTGTGGTCATTGCTGCCAATACTCGTGTCTGTTCTGTTCATCCTGATGCTGTTGACTGCGTATTTTTTTCGGCATGCCTTGCGTTCGTCGAAGTACGTGGACAACAGCCTTGAAGCGATGCAAACCTCACACCGGGCCATGGAAGCCGCCAACCAGGCGCTGGAAGCCAGCGAAGAGCGCTTTCGGGCGGTGGCCGAAGCGGCCTCCGACTGGATCTGGGAAGTCGACCGGCATTTGTCCATCACCTATCTCTCGGCGCGCTTCGGCACAGTCACCGGGTATGCGCAGGAGCAATGGCTGGGGCAAGACATTTTGCAATTGCTGTCCTGCGATACCACGCCGCTGGATCTGTGGCTCAGGAAACTCAACGAGGATGCCAACGCCATTGACTTGCGTTGCACCTACCGTGACCGCAACGGCCAACAACGTTACTGTCGCCTGTCCGCCCGGCCGATCCTGGAGAGGAACACAATAGTCGGCTATCGCGGCACCGCCAGCGACATCACTGATGAAGTTGCCGCCCACGCGCAGATCCAGCACCTGTCCATGCACGACGCGCTGACGGGACTGCCCAATCGCAACAAGCTGGCCCGCTATCTGGAGGAGGCGCTGCAACTCAAGGAGCACGCAGCGCCCTTGTCGCTGTTGATGATTGATCTGGACAACTTCAAACCGATCAATGACTCACTGGGCCATCCGGCCGGTGATGCGGTCTTGCAGGAAGTCTCGCGACGCTTGCGAGAATGCACCCGCGACCACGATATCGTGGCCCGGCTCGGTGGCGACGAATTCGTGGTGGT
The DNA here is from genome assembly GCF_025447595.1 of Pseudomonas koreensis. Lineage (GTDB taxonomy): Bacteria > Pseudomonadota > Gammaproteobacteria > Pseudomonadales > Pseudomonadaceae > Aquipseudomonas > Aquipseudomonas koreensis_H. Next base: position 10,275 of record NZ_JAOEJU010000008.1, read on the forward strand.
GCTCAACGGCATGGACACCCATCAGGAAATCGACAAATTCTGTACACGTCTGATCGGCAGCCTGCATCAACCGGTGATGTTCGAAAATCATCCATTGCACATCGGTGCCAGCGTGGGCATTACCTTGAGCAGGCGTCACGGTTTCGAACCCGCAGAACTGATTCGCTGTGCCGACATCGCGCTCTATCAGGCCAAGTCGGAAGGCAAGAATACCTGGTGCTATTTCGAAGCCCATATGAGCGATCGGATCCAGACACGCCGGGAACTGGAAGATGATTTGCGCAAAGCGCTGACAGACAACGAGCTGGTGTTGCATTACCAGCCCCGATACAAGGTGGACGGCAAGGAAATCGTCTCGGTCGAAGCCTTGGTGCGCTGGCAGCATCCGACAAAAGGGTTGCTCGGCCCAGACCTCTTCATCCCTCTCGCGGAGCAGACGGATCTGATTGTTCCGCTGGGCCGCTGGGTACTGCGCGAAGCCTGCCGGACGGCCCTTGCATGGCCGGGAGATATCCTGTTGTCGGTCAACCTGTCCCCTGCCCAGTTCGCGCTGAGCGACGTCGTCGAAGACGTACGCGAAGTGCTGGTCGAAACCCGTTTTCCGGCCAGTCGCCTGGAACTGGAAATCACCGAGAACGTGATGCTCAACGACACCGACGGCGCGCTGACAACCATGAATTCGCTCAAGGAACTGGGTGTGCGGTTGAACATGGACGACTTCGGTACGGGCTACTCCTCGCTGGGCTATTTACGCGCCTACCCGTTTGACGGGATCAAGATCGACAAGCGTTTCATCGCCTCGATCACCACCGGTAGCAATGACCGTGCTGTGGTGCAAGCCATCATCGGCCTGGGCAAAGCCATGGGTTTGAATGTGACGGCCGAAGGCGTCGAAACCGAAGAACAACTGGCGATTCTCGGCAAGGACCAGTGCAATGAAGTGCAGGGTTATTTCATGAGCCGGCCGATCGACAAAACAGCATTTTCCCGACTTTTGCAGGCATCGGGACGCCTTTGATACCGGAATCCATTTTGCCGGGCTTCGCTTCAATGGCAGAGCCTGCCCCTCCCCTCGGTGGGTCGATACAGGTTATGAGCTAATAACGCCTTCATTAAACGGTCGCTGAAACGTTGTACTAGGATAGGATCCAATTCCTCGATGCGCTGTCGCAGGCCAAGGAACCCAGGCCGGTGCGTCAGGAACGCAATTTCCCCATTGCAACTCATGGATGAAATACATGAACTCACATCTGTTTCCTCAAATCGGCAAGGTCATCGCCAGCACCGGCAGCCGGCACTTCCCGCGGATGCTGCATGACCTGATCCTCACCCAGTTGGCCGTGGACGCCACACACATCCGCAAGATGCGCGTGGAGCCCGTCGGGCGTGCGCAACCGCGCCCCGAACCTGAATACCCCCGGGAGGCGACATTGACGGCCGAGACGGTGTATTCCGAACTGAGCAGCGATCCCGGCAACAGTGACGTGCCGGCCGCCGAACACTCCACGGTCACCGATGCCTCGCAGTTGCACCTGACCCGGCGAAAGGACGGTTATCGCTACGTGATATCCGTGTACCGCTGCGGCCCGTCCCAACGTTTTTCCGCCCAGGAGCGCAGTCGGCTGCAGGACATCTCTCCGGTGCTGCTGCCGATGGTGGAAAAACATATCCACGCGCTGCAACCGGCGAATGCTGATCCAGAGGCTCAAGAGAGGGCGGCAGAAGCGTCCATGCAAGGCCTGGAATCCCTGCGCCTGAGCTTTTGCGAGCGCGTGGAGCAACTGGGACTGAATCTTTCCAACCGTGAAATGGAAGTGTGTGTAGGCCTGCTCGCCGGGTGCACCGCGCCGGAACTGGCCGAGCAGTTGCAACTGAAGGTCAACACCGTTGAGAGTTACCTCAAGCGCGCCGCGATCAAACTGGGCATCAGCGGCCGCCATTCGCTGATGCGCTGGATGTATTCACCCAAGGACTGCCCGGCAGCCAGCGGCCCGTCGAATGCGGCCTGAGCGCTGAGTCACCACGAGAAAACCGCCGTCCTGTCAGGAATGGCGGTTTTTCCATGGGTGCCCGTCAATCCCGCGCCAGCGCCTCGATAGGATCGAGCCGCGACGCATTGCGAGCCGGCACGAAGCCGAACACGATGCCGATCAACGTCGAACAGACCACCGCAGTAAGCACCGAACCCAGCGAGAACACCATTTCCCATTCCTTGATGAACAGCGAAAACAGGTAGCCGATGGCATAGGAAAGGGAAATCCCGATAGCGCCCCCCAGCAGACAGACCATCGCCGCCTCCACCAGAAACTGCTGACGGATGTCCGACTGCCGCGCCCCCACCGCCATGCGGATACCAATTTCGCGGGTACGTTCGGTGACCGACACCAGCATGATGTTCATCACGCCGATACCACCCACCACCAGGGAAATCACCGCAATCAGCGACAACAACAGCGCCAGTGAGCGACTGGTTTTCTGCACGGTCTGCATCACGCTGTCGAGGTTGTTGGTGAAAAAATCCTTGGTACCGTGGCGCTGTAGCATCAGTTTGTTGACGTTGTCTTCCACCACTTTGCTCGGCTGGCCGTCCTTGATCCGCACACTGATGCTGTCCAGATAACGCTGGCCCAACAGCCGTCCGGCTGCGGTTTCATAGGGCACCCATACGTTGAGCGACTTGCTCGACGAGAAGATGTTCTTGTTCTCCGCCGCCACACCGATCACGGTGCACGGCAGGTTACCGATCAGGATCACCTGCCCCAGCGGATCCACTCCCTCGCCGAACAACCGTTGGCGGGTGTTGTGATCGATCACCACCACTTGCGCCTGGCGCCGGGCATCGCTTTCGCTGAACGGGATGCCCGACTCCATCTTGATGCCGCGTACCTGAAAGTACAGATCGCTGACGCCGTTGACCTGGGCATCGAGATCAATGTTGCGATAGCGCAGCAACAGATTGCGCCCCACCACCGGCGTGGCGCTGTCGACGTAATACAGCTGATTGAGCGCCGTCACATCCGCCGGCACCAGGGTTTCGATGGCCGCCGAACGGCTATCGCCAAAACTGGTGCCGGAATAGATATCGATAGTGTTGCTGCCGATGGCCTGAATGTCCTTCAGCACATAGCGTTTGGCCCCTTCGCCGATGGCCGAAATCGACACCACCGAGGTGATGCCGATAACGATCCCGAGCATGGTCAGCAGGGTGCGCATCCGATGGGAGATCAGCGCGACCCAGGCCATGTTGAACGCTTCCTTGAACAACCCGAGGCTGGCCACCAGGCGTCGCGCAGCATTGGATCTGGGTTGCACTGCGTCCTCGTTGGTCAGTGCAGTTGTATCGCGCTCGTTGCGGCGGTCGCTGAGGATTTCGCCATCGCTGACTTCAATGATGCGCTCGGCGTTGGCTGCAACCTTGGGGTCGTGCGTCACCAGAATCACGGTGTGTCCGGCCGCGTGCAGCTCCAGCAGGATGCGCATTACCTCCTTGCCGCTGGTGGTATCGAGGGCGCCGGTGGGCTCATCCGCGAGGATCACTTCCCCGCCGTTCATCAAGGCCCGGGCAATGCTCACGCGCTGTTGCTGACCGCCCGATAGCTGGCTCGGGCGATGCGTCAGGTGCCCTTCCAGCCCCAGACGCGCCAAAAGCTCACGGGCCCGGGCATGACGTTGCGGCTCCGGTGTGCCGGCGTAGATCGCCGGCATTTCGACGTTGTGCATCGCACTCAGGTGCGGCAGCAAGTGGTAGCGCTGGAAGATGAAGCCGAAATAATCGCGCCGCAATTCGGCCAAGGCCTGAGTGTCGAGGTCGCGGGTCTCCCGCCCGTTGACTTTGTAGCTGCCAGCGGTGGCGTAATCGAGACAGCCGAGAATGTTCATCAGCGTCGATTTGCCGGAGCCCGAGGCGCCGATGATCGCCACCATTTCCCCGGCATTGATTGTCAGGTCGATATTCTTCAGCGCCAGAAATTCGCGATCACCGGCGGTGAAGCTGCGGCTGATGCCGGTCAGTTGCAGCAGAGGCTCGGTCATGCTCATGCTCATGCCCCTGCCACTTTCGACACCGGATCACCGATCACCACCCGGTCGCCCTCGGCCAGGCCGTCGTTGACCTGCACCTTGACGTTGTTGTTGATCCCGGTCTGCACATTGCGCGACTGCGCCTGGCCCTTGGCGTCCAGCACCCGCACCGGGAAACTGCCGTCATTGTTGCGCGGGCCCAGCGCAGCTACTGGAATCGTCAGCACCGACTTGGCGGTGTCCAGCACCACGCGCACCTGGGCGGTCATGGAAATACGCAGGCGGTGATCAGGGTTGGGTACCTCGAACAGCGCATTGTAGAACACCGCCGTGTTCTGCTTCGGCGTGCCGGCGGGCGGGGTTTCCAGGAAGTTCTGCGGTGCAGGCTCGGTGCCGCGCAGCTTGCCGTAATAACGCTTGTCCTCGCCGAGAATGGTGAAATACACCTCCTGCCCCGGCGTAATGTGAATGACGTCAGCCTCCGACACCTGAGCCTTGACGGTCATGGTGTCCAGGTCCGCCAGTTTCAGCAGGATCGGCGCCAGTTGGTTGGCGATCACGGTCTGGCCTTCCTGAGTCACGATGCCCACCACGTCGCCGTCGATAGGCGCGACGATCCGCGTGTAGGCCAGATTGACCTTGGCAGTGTCGATCTGGATGTGCGCGCTCTTGATCTGCGCGTCCAGCGACAACAGGTTGGCCTGCTGCACTTCGTAGTTCGATTGTGCAGTTTCGAAATCCTGACGCGAGATCGAGGCGTCTTCTTGCAGATTCTGATAGCGCTCGTAGATCGCTTTGGTCTGTCGCAGCTGAGCCTGAGTCGCCCGGCGCTGGGCTTGCAGGTTTTCTTCGTCGACCTGAGCCTGACGCAGGGTGTTCTGCAATACCAGCGGATCGATTTCCGCCAGCCACTGCCCCTTCTTGACCTTGTCGCCGACCTTGACCTTGAGCGATTTCAATTGCCCTGAAACCTGGGCACCGACGTCCACCTGCTTGATGCCTTCCAGCAGACCAGTGGCCAGCACCGCATTTTCAATATCACCGCGTTCGACCGTGGCGGTCAGGTATTGCGGTGCTTCCGCCGGCGCCTGCACCGTGTAGAACACCAACCCGGCCACCAGCGTCAACGCGATTCCCAAACCGACTTTGCGCAACTTCGACTGTTCCATAAATGACCACAATTCCGTTCAGGGTTGAGCCCGGCCAGCGGCCGGGTTCCAGGATAAAAGCCTCAATCAGGACAGCACTTGCCCGGCCGGCACTTTGAGCCCGTCATGCCACCACGCCGCGAGACTGAAGACATTGGGCGCCTTGAGAATCGTGAAGTGGTTGCCGGGGCCGTACCACACCGCCAGATCCCTGGCCTCGCGCTGCCAGCCTTCAAGCATTGCTGCCTGCTCGCGCTGGTTGCCCGAGGCGTCCAGCGTCGGGTCGTCCACCAGCGCCAGACGCACCGGCCCGGTGTAGGCCAGCGCCGGCCGATAGACCGTGCGCAGCGCGGTGGCGAAGGTGCGCACCGGGCCCTGCATCGCGTCAGCTGGCGAGCGTTCGGACAGCACACCGGCATGCACCATGCCGTCATGCAGCAAGCGCATTTGCGTAGCGTCATCGGCTTCGGCGAAAGCCAGTGCATCGATCCCCAGGGACTTGCCGCTGGACAGTTGCAGCGACTCGATCAGTCGCAACAACGCCGCCGTCGTGGTGTACGGCTTGCCCACAACGCTATTGCCGCCCGGTGATTCGCTGTCGATCAGGGTCAGGGATGCCACCTCGCGCCCCGCCGCCTGCAACTGCGCCGCCATGGCGTAGGCCACCCAGCCACCGAATGAATGCCCGATCAGGTGCACCGGTCCTCGCGGATACAACGCTTCCAGAGCCTGCACATAGAACGCGGCAGCACTCTCGACCCGGCTGTGCGGCACGCTCGCGCCGTCGAGGCCTCGGGGTTGCAGACCATGAATCGGCCACTCCGGCCCCAACGCTTCAGTCAGGTGGATGAACCCGGTGACACTGTCGCCCGCCCCCGGCACGCAGAAAATCGGCGCATGCCCGGCGTGCCCGGTCTGGATGGTCAGGATCGGCTGATACGCCGCCATCTCAGGCACGCTCGACGCTTCCAGTGCCTGGCCCAAAGCCTGCCCCAGAACCTGAACGTGCGGTGCTTTCATCATGCTCTGGTGGTCGCCCGGTACGTCGATGCAGTGCAGCTCCAGACCTGGCAATTCTTCTGCCCAACCGCGCGTGGGGCTGAGGCGTGACATTGGCGCCGAACGTTCCATGGCCCGCAACAGATGCAACGGCAGACGGACCGGGTTGATCCGGTAATGAGCCAGCGCATGCCCGTGGGCCACTTCGCGATCGAGGTAATGCCAGGCATCCGCCGACGAGACAGCCGCCAGTTCGGGTCGGAGCAACTGCTGTTCCTGACAACGCTGGAACAAATCGGCGAATTCCTGTTGCTCAAGCTCTGTCTGCAAAACGGCCAGGCGCGCAAGCGCTTGCTGCCCCTGGGTCTCGCGCCCCGCCCAATGCGCCGTGCAATGCAGAAGCAATTGGCGCTTGTGTACATGAACATCGTTCCAGCGCGCTTTGTCCGGATCGGCCAGACGTGGCACGTAGGAGTCGATCAGCCCGACAAACTCCACTGGCTCATCCATCCCGAGCAGTTGCGCCGCGATTTCATACGCCAGCACGCCACCGAATGACCAGCCAGCAAGCCGATAGGGGCCATGAGGCTGTCTGGCGCGGATAATCCCGACCAGCCTGGCCGCCAGGCACTCCATGGTGCGCAGTTGCGTCGATCCGGCATCGATACCCGGTAAGCCGTAAATCGGAAATTCACCGCCGATGTGCATACCCAGCGCCGGGAAATACAGGTCCTGACCACTGAACTCATGCACCAGGAACAACGGCGTGCCCCGGTCGCTTGCACGCACCACGACCACCCCGTCCTGGGGTTCCGCCAGGCCATTGCGCTGGCTCAACAGCGTGGCAGCGGCCTCGATACTGGAATACTGGAACAGTTCGGCCAGCGAAATCGCCATGCCGGCCTGCTGCATCAGCGTGACGAGACGCACCGCCAGCAGTGAATGCCCGCCCAGTTCGAAGAAGTTGTCTTGGCGACCTACCTGGGTGAGTTGCAACACGTCGGCCCAGAGCTCGGCCAGAGAGGCCTCCAGAGAATTGGCCGGCGCTTCATAGGCACGACTGAGCAACGCCTGCTGCGTCGGCGCCGGCAATGCCTTGCGATCGACCTTGCCGTTATTGTTCAGCGGCAGGCTCGCCAGCGCCACCCACGCGGTCGGGATCATGTATTCCGGCAACCTTGCTTTGAGCAATGCGTGCAGAGTGGCGCTCTGTACGTCAGGGTCGTGCGCCGTGTAATAGGCCACCAGTCGGGATGGCTCCTGTCCGTCGCGTCGGGCCAGCACCACAGCTTCCTTGACGCCCGGACAGCTCAACAGGCGGTTTTCGATTTCCCCGAGCTCGATCCGGAAACCGCGAATCTTCACCTGATCATCGTTGCGGCCGATGCATTCCAGTTGCCCCGGCGCCTGCCAGCGCACCAGGTCGCCGGTGCGATACATCAAGGCTTGCGGGTCGTCGCTGAACGGATCTTGAAGGAATTTCTCGGCAGTCAGTTGTGGCCGGTTCAGATAGCCCAGCGCAACGCCCTGACCACCGATGTACAACTCGCCGGCGACACCGAACGGCACCGGTTGCTGCCGGGCATCGAGCACATACACGCAAGTGCTGCCGATGGGGCCGCCAATCGAAACATTGTCCGCATCCGGCGCCACCTCACGCACTTCGAAGGTGGTGGCGTACGTCGTGGTTTCGGTCGGGCCATAACAATGCACCAGGCGCAGGTCGGGTGCTTCGGCGAGCAGTTTTCGAAACGCCGCCGGATCGCCACGCTCCCCGCCGCACAGCAGGATGCGCAGCCCTTTGAGCGCTTCGGGAATCAATTGCACGTACTGATTGAACAGCGCGGTGGTGACAAACAGGATCGTCGCCCGGCACCGGCTCAGCTCCCGACCGAATGCCTGCGGATCGAGCAAAACCGCATGATCGATCACGGCCACCTGAGCACCGTTGAGCAAAGCGCCCCAGATATCCATGGTGCTTGCATCGAACGCCGGGTTCGAAGCGAATGCCACCCGGTCAGCCGGGTTGAAATCGGCGTAGCCGCAATCGATCACAAGGCGGGTAATTCCGCGATGCGGCACCATGACCCCCTTCGGCGTGCCCGTGGAGCCCGAGGTGTACATGATGTACGCCAACGCTTCCGAGGACTGCGGCAGATCCGGGTTGTGCGAAGGACTCCCGGCAAGCGCCAAGGTGTCCAGATCAATTCGCCGTACCGGGTAATCGATAGTCTGATCGCTGCCGGTCAACAGCGCGACCGCGGCACAATCCTGCACCATGAATGCCTGGCGCTCGGCGGGTGCGTTGATGTCCAGCGGCACATACGCTGCCGCACACTTGATGATCGCCAACTGCGCGATCAACAGGTCCAGCGAACGTGGCAACAGAATCGCCACGTGATCGCCGGGCCGTACACCTTGAGCGAGGAGGTGATGCGCGAGACGGTTGGCGCTGCAATTCAATTCTCCGTAACTCAACCCCTGCATCCCGTGCACCGCCGCAATGGCTTGCGGTGTTTCTGCAGCATGCGTTTCGAACACGCGCTGCACGGTCAACACTTGCGGACAGTTCCGTGCGCTGGCGTTGAATTCGCCGAGCAATTGTTCGCGTTCCTGATCCTCGATGATCTGCACGTGCTCCAGCAGTGCCTGGTCGTTGTTGACCATTGCCTGCAACAACCGCTTGAAGTAACCGACATAGCGCCGCACCGTCGCCTCATCGAAGAGCGCTGTGGCGTACTCCAGCCAGCCACCCATTGCGTCGGGAGTTTCGCCCAGCGTCAGGGTCAGATCGAACTTGGCGAAGTGACTCGGTTCGGCCACGGCTTCCAGGGTCAGATCCCCCAGCGCCAGTACCGGCCCGTCGCTGTTGCGCCAGTTGAACATGGTCTGGAACAGAGGGCTGTGGGCCAGGCTGCGGGGTGGCCGAACGATTTCGACCACTTGCTCGAATGGCAGGTCCTGATGGGCCTGCGCTTGCAAGGTCAGCGCCTTGACTCTCATCAGCAACGTTTCGGTGCTCAACTCACCGCTGGTGTCGATGCGTAACGCCAGGGTATTGACGAACAACCCGATCAATCCGTCGATTTCGGCCCGGGATCGGTTGGCCACCGGCGAGCCGACCACCACATCGGACTGCCCGGACAAGCGACCGAGCAGCATCGCCCACGCGCTCAGCATCGTCATGTACAGCGTCACGCCATGGCGCTGGCTCAAGGCCTTGAGCCCGGCGCTCAAGCGCTCGTCCAGGCACACTTCGATGCTGCTGCCGGCGTAATCCTGTTGCGACGGCCGCGCTCGGTCGGCAGGCAACGTCAGCAAGGAGGGCGCATCGGCCAGCGTGCGTTGCCAGTATTCACTCTGGCGTTGCAAAACCTCTCCGCTCAGCCAGCGTCGCTGCCAGACGGCATAGTCGGTGTATTGCAATGCCAGCGGCGGTAAAGGGTCCTCGGCGCCCTGACTGAAAGCCTGATACAACGCCATCAGCTCGCGGGTCAGCACCTCCATCGACCAACCGTCGGAGATGATGTGATGCAAGGTGATCAACAGCACATGGTGATCGTCGGCCAGACGGACCAGTCGCCCGCGAATCAACGGATCGTCCTGCAAGTCGAACGGGCCGGAGGCTTCCCCCTGAATCAGTGCCTGCAAGGCTTCACCGGCCAACGGATGCTGGCGCAGATCCTCGACGCGCAGCAGCACGCCGCTGTCAGGCGGGGTAATCAGCACCTGGGCTTCGCCATTGTATGGGGCGAATCGGCTGCGCAGACTTTCGTGCCGCGCGACAATCCGGGCCAGCGCCCGCTGTAGCGCATCGGCGTCGAGCGCACCGCGCAAACGCAGGCCGATTGGAATGTTGTAAGCCGTGTTGGCACCTTCCATCTGCGCCAGAAACCAGAAGCGCTGCTGGGAAAACGACAGCGGTAGCGCCCCTTCACGCGGCACCGGCAGGATGGTCGGTTGCGTAGAGCGCCCCGCCAGAGTGAGCGACTGCGCGACCGCCGCCAGTTCGGCATTGGCGAACAACTCGCCGAGCGCAAGCTCCACGCCCAACCGCTGACGGACTTGCGCGACCATGCGCATGGCCAGCAACGAATGGCCGCCCAACTCAAAGAAATGATCCTGACGCCCTATCCGCTCGACCTGCAGAACCTCGGCCCAGATCTGCGCCAGCGTGCATTCCAGTTCGCCTTGTGGCGCCTCGTATTCACGTGTGAGCAGGGCCGTGCGCTCCGGTAAAGGCAAAGCCTTGCGATCCAGCTTGCCATTGGCGGTCAACGGCAGGCTGTCGAGCCTGACGAACGCCACCGGCACCATGTACTCGGGCAACTGGCCCAGCAAATGCTCGCGCAGTTGCGCTACCGCCAGTGGCTGCACTTGGGCCTGCTCGGTGAAATAGGCCACCAGCCGTGGTTGTCCGGGTTCGTCTTCACGGGCCAGCACAACCACTTCCTGAATGCCGGGAAGCTGCTGCAGACGGCTTTCGATTTCTCCCGGTTCGATACGCATGCCGCGGATTTTCACCTGGTCATCGTTGCGCCCCAGGTATTCGATCGTCCCGTCCGGGCGCCAGCGAGCAAGGTCGCCGGTGCGATACATACGCGCATTTGGCCGTTTACTGAACGGGTCGGTCAGAAAGCGTTCAGCGGTCAGTTGCGCCCGGTTCAAGTACCCGCGCGCCACGCCACTGCCGCCGATGTACAGCTCGCCAGACACACCGACCGGCACCGGACGTTGCTGGTCGTCGAGCAAATACACCTTGGTATTGCTCACCGGTTTACCGATGTGCAAGGCCTCCCCTGCCTCGATCCGTCCGGACGTCGCAACGACGGTGGCTTCGGTAGGGCCATAGTTGTTGATCACGTCGAAATGCTGATTGCGCGAAAACTGTCGCAAGCGGTCGCCGCCGATCAGCAGGGTGCGCAACGTCGGATGCTCGAGATGCCGACTGAAGGCATATTCAGCGACCGGTGTCGGCAGAAAACTCACGTCCAGCGGTTGCCCGCACCACCAGGCCAGCAGCCCGTCGACGTCTTCGCCGCCGTCCTGCGCAGGCGCCAGGTGCAGGGTCGCGCCGACGCACAGGGATGGCCAGACTTCCCATGCCATCGCGTCGAAACCGAAGCCGGCCAGACTCGACGTGTGACGGCCAGCGCACAAGTCAAAGGCGTTGCAATGCCAGTCGACCAGATTGGCCAGGGTCTGGTGTTCGACCATCACGCCCTTGGGCAAACCGGTAGAGCCGGAGGTGTAGATCACGTAAGCCAGGTTCGCATCGGACAGCCCCGGCAGCAGAGGATTGGTGTCATCACCTGAGTGCCATGTGCACGGGTCGAGATCGAGTACCGGCAGCTCTTGCACCGGCAGCCGTGCGAGCAGGTCACTTGAGGTCAGGATTGCCACCGGGGCGCAATCGCCAAGCAGATAATTCAAGCGTTCGGCTGGATGCGCCGGATCGATCGGTACATAGCCGGCGCCTGCTTTAAGGACCGCAAGCAATCCGGCCAGGGTATCCAGCCCTCGACGGGCGACGATGGCGACCCGGTCATCCGGCTGCACACCCAGATCGATCAAGCGATGCGCCAGAAGGTTGGCCTGGCGGTTCAGTTCGTCGAACGTCAGTTGCTTGTCCAGATGCACCGCTGCCAGTGCTTGCGGTCGCGCAACGACCTGCGCCTCGAAACGCTGGTGAATGGTCTGTCCGCGAACGTATTCGACATCGCTGGCATTGAACCCCGTCAAAAGCTGTTCGCGCTCTGCGGCGGGCACCACCGACAGTTGATTCAACGGCGTATGCGGAGCTTGCTCCAATGCCTGCAACACATTTTCCATGGCACACAACATATAACCGCAGATCCGCTGCGCCTCGACTTCACGGGCGGCCAGCAGCGTCAGGCTGAAGTGATCGCCAAAGTCGTCGATGCTCAAGGTCAACGGGTAATTGGTGCGTTCCTCCGCATGCAGGACGCTGATCCCCTCCCACGCCGCGTGAGCTTCGGCACTGGCATTGGCACGCGAGGTGCTGTGCCGATAATTGAGCAGCGAATTGAACAGCGGCGATGACCCGACCACCCCGCTACAGCGCTGGGCCAGAGCCAGCGGTGCGTGTTCATGGCGCAGCAGCGTCGTCAGACGGGCGTGGGTAGCCTTCACCGCCTCGCTCGCGGCCTGCGTGCCGACCTCGACCCGCAGCGGCAAGGTATTGATGAAAATGCCGAGAGCGCGGTCGGTGGACTCCGCTCCCTGCATCCGCCCCATCAGCACCGTACCAAACACAACAGGAGACTTCCCGGTGAGGGCATTCAGAACCTGCCCCCAACCCAGATGGAACAGACTCGCGACACTCACCCCTAGCGAACTGGCTCTGGCTCGCAGGCGCTGCCCCAGCGACGGGTCAAGCGGCACACTGCACTCTTCGATGTCGCTGCCGTCGCCATGCACGCCTTGCAGACCAAACGGTAACGTCGGCTCGTCGATGTCACCGAGCATCTCGCGGAAAAAAGCTTCGTGTTCCGACTCACTGATGCCCAGCCGCGCCTGGGCGACATAATTGCGAAACGGCACCGGCGGCCCAAGTCTGGCACTCAATCCTGAGAGGCAAGCCTGCAATTCTTCGCTGACCACCGCAAGCGCCGAGTGATCCATTGCCATGTGGTGAAACAGCAACATCGCGACAATCCGCCCGGTCCCTGCATCCCGGGCATGGATCAGGCGCAATAGCGGCGCGCGTGTCACGTCGAGGCGAAAATGGCGGGCATCGTATCGCTCGTGCAACTGCTTCATGACATCGCCGTCGGCCGCGTCGAACTGCGCTTCTTCCACAGGCAGTTCGACGTTTCGCAGGACCACTTGCAACGGCGTGTCCAGTCCTTCCCAGACGATGGCGGTGCGCAAAATGTCGTGGCGCTCTATCACGATCCGCAAGGCCTGGACGAATGCCTCCAGCCGTTCGCATCCGCTGAACGCGAAATGCGCTTGCATCACATAGGGATCGCCCTGCTCAGCACTGAAGTGGTGGTAAAGGATGCCCTGCTGCAACGGCGTCAGCGGGTAAATATCCTGGACATTGGCGCCACCGCCGGGCATCTGTGCGACGAGTTGATCGATGGCGTCCTGGCTCAGATCGGCCAGCGTCAGCATCGCCGGGGTGATCCGCGTTGCACCCGGTGGTATGCCATTGGCCGGCACTTCGACCTGCCCTACTCGTGCGGGCGAATAAACACCGGTCTCGATCAGCTCGATCAATGCCGGTTTGTGCTCGCGCAACGCCGCCAGCAAGGCCGGTTCACTCAGGGCCTGCTTGTTGCCATTGACCCGCAATTGGCCGTCCGTGATTGCCAGCTGGATGTCTTTTGTCTTCAGCGTCGCCAACAGTTCATTCAATTTCACAGGACGATCTCCATTCTTTCCGTGATGGCTGCGTAACCAGCCAGAGTCGGTTGCTCGAACAGCGTCCGGACATCGGCTTCGATACCTTCCTGTTGCAGACGCCCGATCAGGCTGACCGCCAGCAGCGAATGCCCGCCCAGCTCAAAGAAATGGTCATGCCGTCCGACGCGTTCGGCTTTGAGCAATTCGCACCACAGCCGCGCGAGGAGGATTTCCATCTCGCCGACCGGGGCTTCATATTCCCGATGACTGGCCGCAGCGGGATCCGCTTCGGGCAGCGCCCTGCGATCCACCTTGCCGTTGGGACTCAGCGGCAGGCTGTCGAGCGCGACGAATGCCGACGGCACCATGTAATCGGGCACGCGTGCGAGCAAGTGTTCGCGCAACGCCTCGATCCCCGGCTGCCCGGCCTGGGCGTGCCAGGTGAAGTACGCCACCAGTCTTTCCTCACGCACCAGTACCACGGCTTCACGCAACGCCGGATGACTGAGCAGTTGCGCTTCGATTTCGCCCGGCTCCAGACGCAGGCCTCGCAGCTTGACCTGGAAGTCGTTGCGCCCGATGAATTCGAGCTGGCCATCGGCGCAGTAGCGCACCAGGTCGCCCGTGGCGTATAGCCGATCGCCGGCCACGAACGGGCTCGGGATAAACCGTTCGGCCATCAACTCGGGCAACCCCAGATAGCCTCGCGCAACCCCGGCGCCGCCAATGAACAACTGACCGATGACGCCCATCGGCACCGGCTGTCCGGCGGCGTCGAGCACATACAGACGGGTGTTGTTGATCGGCCGTCCGATCGGCAATGAGCTTTCCGGCACTGGCATTGACGGCTCCAGCGTCCAGAATGTGCTGTCGACCGTCGCTTCGGTCGGGCCGTAGACGTTGTGCAAGCGCACTTGCGGCAAACACTCGCGCACACGACGAGCCAGCGCAGGCGTCAGGTCGCCGCCGCCACAGAACACGTCAGTGAGGCTGCTGCACTGGCTGACGTCGTCCAGTTCGAGGAAGTGTTGCAGCAGCACCGGCACGAACTGGATCACGCTGATCCGCTGCTCACGAATCACCTGCGCCAGATACGCCGGATCACGATGTCCTTCAGGACGCGCCAGCACCAGTCGCAGACCGGCGCTCAACGGCCAGAACAGCTCCCAGACCGAGGCATCGAAACTGAACGGGGTTTTCTGCAACAGGGCACCGTCCGTCACGGCGGGACACAGCTGCGAACTCCAGCGCAGCAAGTTGCCCACGCCACGATGCTCGACCATCACGCCTTTCGGTGCTCCGGTCGAACCGGAGGTGTAGATCACGTAGGCCAGGCTTGAAGCGTCAAGGTCCGGCACTTGCGGGTTGTCAGCCGGATTGAATGTCCAGTGCGCCTGGTCCAGATCGATCACCAACGCGCTGCTCTCACCCAGCAAATTACGGGTTGCCCCATGCACCAGCACTGCCACCGGAGCGCTGTCCTTGAGCATGTAATCCAGACGCTCGGGAGGGTACGCCGGATCCAGCGGCACATAGGCACCGCCCGCCTTGAGGATGCCGAGCAGACCGACCACCAGTTCCAGTCCGCGCTCGACACAGATCGCCACCCGCGAATCCGGCCCCACGCCCAGTTCGCGCAGATGATGGGCCAGTCGATTGGCCTGTACGTTGAGTTCCGCGTAGGTCAGTTGCCGCTCACCGGCCTGCAACGCAATGGCTTGCGGCGTGCGGTGTACTTGCGCCTCGAACAGCCCGTGAACGGTTTGCTCCAGATTGTCTGCGGTGCCGGTGGCGTTAAGGTCGTACAGCACCTGCTGACGCTCTGCACCGTCGAGGATCGGCAAGCGGTTCAGCGGCTGATCCGGTGCCTGTTCCAGAGCATCCGCCAGTGTCTCCAGCGCGGTCTGCATGTAGTCGCAGATCCGCTGCGAACCAATGCTCGCCGGGGTCATGGCGGTGAGCACAAAGCCGCTGCCCAGATCATCGACCCCCAGGCTCAGCGGATAGTTGGTGCGTTCTTCGCTGCTCAGGGTCTCGATGCCCTGCCAGGCCTGACGCACGCTTTGCTGTTGTGCCTCGTCGGCGCTGTGCCGGTAGTTGAGCATCGAACTGAACAGCGGTGACGGCGCGGCCACGCCGCTGCAACGCTGGGCCAGCGCCAGTGACGCGTGCTCATGGCCGAGCAGCGCACTGAGACGAGCGTGCGTCGCCCGTGCCCCTTCGCGCACCGGAGCTGCCCCCAGATCGACCCGCAGCGGCAAGGTGTTGATGAACATCCCCAACGCCCGGTCGGCCCCCTCGCCGCCCTGCATCCGGCCCATCAGCACCGTGCCGAACACCACGCGCTCCTGCCCCGACGTCGCAGCCAGTACCTGCGCCCACGCGAGGTGGAACAGGCTGGCCACACTAATGCCCAGTTGCCGGGCCAGGCTGCGCAGACGCTGACCCGTCGCAGCGGTCAGGACCTGTCGGGTTTCCTCGATGTCGCGACCGTCTCCCTGCACATCCTGCATGCCGAACGGCAGGGTCGGCTCGTCAATGTCGCCGAGCATGTCGCGGAAAAACGTTTCATGCTCCTGCTCGCTGACACCCAGCCGCGCCTGCGCCACGTAGTTGCGGTAAGGCACGGCCGCGCCCAGTGAGGTTTCGCGCCCTTGCAGACAGGCGAGCATTTCGTGCTGCACCACCTCCAGCGCGGTGTGATCGAGCACCACATGGTGGAACAGCAACATTGCAACCACCCGCTCGTGGACGGGATCACGGGCATACACCAGACGCAGCAACGGAGCCCGACTGATGTCGAGGCGGTAGTGCCGGGCATCGAAGCGCCCGTGCAACTGCTCGAGGACATCGCCATCCGCCGGGTCAAGCACGATTTCCTG
The DNA here is from genome assembly GCF_025447595.1 of Pseudomonas koreensis. GTDB lineage: Bacteria > Pseudomonadota > Gammaproteobacteria > Pseudomonadales > Pseudomonadaceae > Aquipseudomonas > Aquipseudomonas koreensis_H. The sequence continues at coordinate 26,695 of NZ_JAOEJU010000008.1, forward strand.
CACCGGCAGTTCGACGTGACGCCACACCACTTGCATCGGCGCGGCCAGTTCTTGCCAGATCACCGCCGTGCGCAGGATGTCATGGCGTGCAATGACCTGACGCAGAGCTGCTGCAAAGCTGTCGACACGTTCGAGGCTGTCGAAGGACAACCGCGATTGCAGCAGATAGGGATCTCCTCCGGTCGCCGTGATGTGGTGGTAAAGGATGCCTTCCTGCAACGGCGCCAGCGGGTAAATATCCTGCACGTTGGCCGCGCCGCCCGGCACCGAGGCGACGATCCGGTCGATGCTCGGCTGATCCAGTTCGGTCAGGCTCAGCAAGTCCGGGGTGATGTGGGTGCAACCTTCAGGAATGCGGTTGGCCGGCACTTCGATTTCGCGACCGCTGCCCACCGCTGTGGCCAGCGCTGCCAGAGTTGGCTGGCTGAACAACACACGCACGTCGGTGCTCAGGCCGATCTGGCGCATACGTTCGATCAGGGTGACCGCCAACAACGAGTGGCCACCCAGTTCGAAGAAGTTGTCGTGGCGTCCGACCTGTTCCAGTTTCAACACATCGGCCCAGATCTGCGCCAGCGCGGCTTCCACCGGCCCTTGCGGGGCTTCGTATTCACGGCTTAGCCAGGCGTTCTGATCTGGTTCCGGCAACGCCTTGCGGTCGAGTTTGCCGTTGGCGGTCAACGGCAAGGCGTCTAATCGCACGTAAGCCGCCGGGATCAGGGCTTGCGGCAAACGGGTTTGCAGATGATTGCGCAAGGCTTCGAGATCGGTCGGCGCACGCTCGGTGAACCACGCCAGCAACTGCCCGTCGCGCACCAGCGCCACCGCCTCCTGCACCGCCGGATGGCTGGCCATCGCAGCTTCGATTTCTCCCAGTTCGACCCGCACACCGCGCAGTTTCACCTGATCGTCGTTGCGGCCCAGATATTCGATATTGCCGTCCGCGAGCCAGCGTGCAAGGTCGCCGGTGCGGTACATGCGTCCGTCGTTGAACGGATCCTTCAGGAAGCGTTCGGCAGTCAGCTCGGGACGATTCAGATACCCCCGCGCCACACCTGCGCCAGCCACATACAACTCGCCCGTCACACCCACCGGCACCGGACGTTGCTGGTCATCCAGCAGATAGATACGGGCGTTGGCAATCGGTCGGCCGATGTGCAGCGGCTGGCCGACTTCGACCGGGCCGGAGGTGGCAACCACCGTGGCCTCGGTCGGGCCGTAGTTGTTGATCACGGTGAAGGTCTGCTTGCGACTGAACTGACGCAGCTTGTCGCCCCCGATCAACAGTGTGCGCAGGGTCGGGTGTTGCAGCTCGCGGCTGAACGCGTATTCGGCCACCGGCGTAGGCAAAAAGCTGACTTGCAACGGCTGCGCTCGCCACCAGTCGAGCAGTTCGTCCAGATGCTCGTTGCTCACCGATTCCGGCGGCAGGTGCAAGGTCGCGCCGACGCACAGTGCCGGCCAGACTTCCCAGGCCATCGCGTCGAAACCGAACCCGGCCACGCTGGCGGTGTGGCTGCCGACGTGCAGGTCAAAGGCTTCGGTGTGCCAGTGCACGAGGTTTTCCAGGGTCGCGTGTTCGACCATCACGCCTTTCGGCTGGCCGGTGGAGCCCGAGGTGTAGATCAGGTAGGCCAAATTGTCCGGGGCCAACCCGGCAACATGCGGGTTGGCAACCGACAGGTCTTGCCAGGTCTCGTGGGCGAGATCAATCACCGGCACGCCCGCCTGATCCGGCAGTGTGACGTCGCGAACCAGCACCGCCACCGGCGCACTGTCGGCCAGCATGTAAGCGATACGCTCGGATGGAAAAGCCGGGTCGACCGGTACATAGGCGGCGCCGGCCTTGAGGATCGCCAGCAACCCGACCAGCATTTCCGGGCCACGTTTGAGACAGATCGCCACTCGCGTATCCGCGCCGACACCCATCCCGCACAAATGATGGGCCAACTGATTGGCTCGCTGATTCAGTTGCATGAACGTCAGGCGCTGCGTGCCCGCCTGAACTGCCACGGCATCCGGCGCCCGCAGGACCTGCGCTTCGAACAGTCGATGAACACCTTGCGCTGACGGGTAAACGGCGGTGCTCGCGTTGAAGTCTCCGAGCACCCGTTGGCGCGCCGCCGGTGACAGGACGTCCAGACGATCAAAGGCTTGTTCAGGATTGTCAGTCAGCGCGGTCGCCAGTTCTGCCAGCGCGGTGAGCATCAGCTCGCAGACGCGCTGCGCCCCCACATGATCCGGGGTCAGCACCGACAAGTTGAAGCCATCGCCGAGATCGTTGACGCTAAGGGTCAGCGGATAATTCGTGCGCCCGTCCTGGGCCAGAAATTCGATCCCTTGCCAGGCTTGATCGGCAGCCTGTCGCTCAGTGTCGTGACCGCCGTGTCGATAATTGAGGACCGCACTGAACAGCGGTAACGGCGCGGCAACGGCGCTGCAACGCTGAGCCAGTGCCAGCGACGCATGTTCGTGTCCCAGCAAAGCCGCCAACCGCTCATGAACCACTCGAACCGCTTCGCGCACACTCTGCCCGTCAACTTCCATGCGCAGCGGCAAGGTGTTGATGAACATCCCCAATGCCCGATCCGCGCCCTCGCCGCCTTGCATGCGGCCCAGCAGTACAGTGCCGAACACCACGCTCTGGCGCCCGGAAGTCGCCGCCAGTACCCGCGCCCAGGCGAGATGAAACAGACTCGCGACGCTGACCCCGTATTGCCGCGCCTGACGGTGCAAGTGCCGATTCAAATCCAGCGACAGCGCCAGCGAGTGCTCCTCGATGCTGCGGCCATCACCCTGTACGTCTTGCAAGCCGAACGGCAGGGTCGGCTCGTCAATATCACCGAGCATCTCGCTAAAGAAGTTTTCGTGTTCTTCATCGCTGATGCCCTGGCGGGCCTGATGGACGTAGTTGCGGTACGACGCGGCGGGCGGCAAAGACTCGACCTGTCCCGGCAGGTACAACTGCATTTCGCGGCGAACCACCTCCAAGGCGGTATGGTCCAGGACGACGTGATGAAACAACAGCACGCCCACCACCCGGTCGTGCGCCGGATCCTCGGCATACATCAGACGGATCAGCGGTGCCTGACCGAGGTCGAGGCGAAAATCCCGGGCGTCGAATCGTGCGCGCAACTGCTGGAAGACATCGCCATCCTGCGGATTCAAAGCGACCGACTGCACCCTCAGCTCAGCCTCCCGCCATACCACTTGTTGCGGGCTTGGCAAGCCTTCCCAAGCCAGGCTGGTGCGCAAGATGTCGTGACGCGCAATCACCTTTTGCAAGGCGCTGGCAAAAGCACGCAAGCGCTCGACGCTGGCAAAGGCCAGGCGCGACTGCAACAAATAGGGATCGCCTTCGGCAGCGCTCAAATGGTGATAAAGAATGCCTTCCTGCAACGGCGCCAGCGGGTAAATATCCTGCACGTTGGCCGCGCCGCCAGGCACCGAGGCGACGATCCGGTCGATGCTCGGCTGATCCAGCTCGGTCAGGCTCAGCAAGTCCGGGGTGATGTGGGTGCAACCTTCAGGAATGCGGTTGGCCGGCACTTCGATTTCGCGACCGCTGCCCACCGCTGCGGCCAGCGCTGCCAGAGTTGGCTGGCTGAACAACACACGCACGTCGGTGCTCAGGCCGATCTGGCGCAGACGTTCGATCAGGGTGACCGCCAGCAACGAATGGCCACCCAGTTCGAAGAAGTTGTCGTGGCGTCCGACCTGCTCCAGCTTCAGGACATCGGCCCAGATCTGCGCCAGCGCCGTTTCCACCGGACCTTGCGGGGCTTCGTATTCACGGCTCAGCCAGGCGCTCTGATCCGGTTCCGGCAAGGCCTTGCGGTCGAGTTTGCCGTTGGCAGTCAGCGGCAAGGCGTCGAGACGCACGTAAGCTGCCGGGATCAGCGCTTGCGGCAAACGGGTTTGCAGATGATTGCGCAAGGCTTCGAGATCGGTCGGCGCACGCTCGGTGAACCACACCAGCAACTGCCCGTCGCGCACCAGCGCCACCGCGTCCTGCACCGCCGGATGGCTGGCCATCGCAGCTTCGATTTCCCCCAGCTCGACTCGCACACCGCGCAGTTTGACCTGATCGTCGTTGCGGCCCTGGTATTCGATATTGCCGTCGGCCAGCCAGCGCGCGAGGTCGCCGGTGCGGTACATGCGCCCGCCGTTGAACGGATCCTTCAGGAAGCGTTCGGCAGTCAGCTCGGGACAGTTCAAGTAACCCCGCGCAACACCGGCGCCAGCCACATACAACTCGCCCGTCACACCCACCGGCACCGGACGATGCTGGTCATCCAGCAGATAGATACGGGCGTTGGCAATCGGTCGGCCGATGTGCAGAGGCTGGCCGACTTCGACCGGGCCGGAGGTGGCGACCACCGTGGCTTCGGTCGGGCCGTAGTTGTTGATCACCGCGAAGGTTTGCTCACGGTTGAACTGACGCAACTTGTCGCCACCGATCAACAGCGTGCGCAGGGTCGGGTGTTGCAACTCGCGGCTGAACGCGTATTCGGCTACCGGCGTCGGCAAAAAGCTGACCTGCAACGGCTGCGCTCGCCACCAGTCGAGCAGTTCGTCCAGATGCTCATTGCTCACCGATTCCGGCGGCAGGTGCAACGTCGCGCCGACGCACAACGCCGGCCAGACTTCCCACGCCATCGCATCGAAACCGAACCCGGCCACGCTGGCGGTGTGGCTGCCGGCCTGCAGGTCAAAGGCTTCGGTGTGCCAGTGCACGAGATTTTCCAGGGTCGCGTGTTCGACCATCACGCCTTTCGGCTGGCCGGTGGAACCTGATGTGTAGATCACGTAGGCCAGATGTTCCGGGGTCAGGTTCGGCAACTGTGGATTGCCGTCCGGCAAATGCTGCCAGTCGTCGCTGTCCAGATTGATCACTGGCACGGCGCCCAGCAGGTTGCGGGTGGCCGTTTGTGCCAGCACCGCCACCGGGTCGCTGTCCTGCAACAGGTAAGCGATGCGCTCTGCCGGATGTGCCGGATCGACCGGAACATAACCGGCGCCGGCCTTGAGGATCGCCAGCAGCCCGACCAGCATCTGCGGGCCACGGTGTACGCAGAGTGCGACGCGGTCGTCCGGTTGCACGCCGAGGCTGATCAGGTGATGGGCCAGGCGGTTGGCGCGGCGATTCAATCCGTCGTAGCTCAGGCTTTGCCCGCCCTGTTCCACTGCCACAGCGTCAGGCTGGAGTGCCACTCGCTCTTCAAACAATTGGTGCACCACATGGCCGTGGGCAAAATCACGACCGGTGACATTGAAACCGACCAGCACGCGCTGGCGTTCAGCCGCCGACAGAATCGACACCTGACTCAATGGCGCATTGCGGTCTTGTTCCAGTGCGTTCAGCAAATTGTGCAACGCCGTTTGCAGGTAATCGCAGACCCGCGCGCCGTCCACCTCCGGCACCGCCTGTACCGCGAACCGGAAACCCTGTCCAAGGTCGTCGACGCTGGCCACCAGCGGATAGTTGCTGCGCTCGCGAGAGTCGAGAATCCGGATGCCTGCCCATCTCGGTGCGGCAGACTGCTCCGTACTATGGCGATAATTGAGCAGCGTGTTGAACAGCGGTTCTGACCCCGTCACGCCACTGCAACGTTGAGCCGCCATCAGTGACGCTTGCTCGTGTACCAGCAGTTGCGCCAGTCGCTCATGGGTTGCCCTGACACCCGCCTCCACGGCTGTCGCCCCGACACTGACCCGCAGCGGCAGTGTATTGATGAACATACCCAGCGAACGGTCGGCGCCTTCACCACCTTGCATGCGCCCCAGCAGTACGGTGCCGAATACCACGTCTTCGCGCCCGCAGACCTGTGCAAGCACCTGGCCCCAGGCCTGATGCACCAGGCTCGCCACACTGATGCCCAGCTCGCGGGCCTGTTTGCGCAGACGCCCGGCAAGACTTTCATCCAGTGCCAGCTCACTGTCCACAATGCGGCTGCCATCACCGAGTACGTCGCGCAAACCGAACGCCAGTGTCGGTTCAACGATGCCGCCGAGCATGTCGCGAAAGAATGCTTCCTGTGCTGCCGCATTCGAACCGAGTCGGGCCTGTGCGACATAGTTGCGATATTGCACGGGTGTCGGCAGCGCATCGGCCTGCCCGTGAAGTGTTTCGCCCATCTCGGCCACCAGCACCTCAAGCGCCGTGTGATCGAGAACGATGTGGTGCAACAGCAAGATCCCGACCCAACGGTTTTGCAGCGGGTCCTCGGTGTAGGCAAAGCGCATCAACGGCGCACGTTCGAGGTCCAGGCGATAGTGTCGCGGATCGAAGCGTGCCTGCATTTGCCGCAATACATCGCCGTCCTGCGGATCGGCATCCACCCGCTCCAGCGCCAGCGGCGCCGAACGCCATACCACTTGCACCGGCTCCTCGAGATTCTCCCTGACCACGCTGGTACGCAGGATGTCGTGCCGGGCGATGACGCTGTTCAGCGCGCGGACAAATGCCTTGATCTGTGCCAGTCCGTCGAAGGCGAACTGCGCTTGCAGCACATAGGGGTCACCGTCGGCAGTGGCCAGATGGTGATAGAGAATCCCCGCCTGTAACGGGGCCAGGGCGTAGATGTCCTGTACGTTGTCGATGCCGCCGTCGACGGTTTCGACGACGCGATCGATGGCCGCTTGATCCAGCGTGACCAGTGGCAGCATGTCAGGGGTGATGCGTGTGCAGCCGGGTTCGATGCGGTTGGCCGGCACGCTGACAGTGGCGTCCCCTCCCAACGTCGCGGCCAGTGCCGCCACGCTCGGCTGGCCGAACAGCACGCGAACGTCGCATTGCATGTCTTGTTGACGCATGCGCTCGATCAGCTTGACGGCCAACAGCGAATGACCGCCCAGCTCGAAGAAATTGTCATGCCTGCCCACCCGGTCCAGCCCGAGCAAGGTTTGCCAGATCGCAGCGATGCGGGTTTCGGTCTCGCCCTGCGGCGCTTCGAAACCACGCCGGGCGAAAGCGCCATTGTCCGGCTGCGGCAACGCCTTGCGATCCAGTTTGCCGTTGGCGGTCAGCGGGAAGGCGTCGAGACGCACGAACGCGCCCGGCACCATATAGTCGGCCAGCGACACCAGCAGGTGATCGCGCAATTGCGCAACGCTCGGTTCCAAACCTTCAGCAGCCAGCCAGTACGCCACCAGACGCGTGTCGCCGGGGCTGTCCTCGCGGGCGATCACCACTGCGTCGCGCACGCCTTCGCAGTATGACAGGCGTGCCTGGATCTCGCCCAGTTCGATACGAAAACCACGGATTTTCACCTGATCGTCGTTGCGTCCCAGGTATTCGAGTTCGCCTTCGAGCGTCCACCGTGCCAGATCACCGGTCTTGTACAAGCGCGCTTGGGCATGCCCGCTGAACGGGTCGGCGATGAAACGCTCGGCGGTCAGCGCCTCACGATTCAGATAACCACGGGCAACCCCGGCGCCGCCAACGTACAGCTCACCGACAACCCCGGCCGGCACCGGCTCCCGGCGGGCATCGAGGACGTACAGTTGCAGGTCGGGAATGCGCACGCCGATCGGGCTGCTCGCGGTCAATTGCGCGTCTGCCGCCACCAAGGGTCGATAGGTCACATGCACCGTGGTTTCGGTGATGCCGTACATGTTCACCAGCCGGGTGCCGGCGTTGCCGATCCGCGCGTACCAGGGTTTGAGCGACCCAGGCTCCAGCGCCTCACCGCCGAAAATCACTTCGCGCAACGAATGCTGCAACGGACTGCGCTCCTGGGCGGCGATCAACTGACGGAACGCGCTCGGCGTCTGGTTGAGCACGGTGACGCCCGTTCGGCAGAGCAACGCGTAGCACTCGTCCGGCGAGCGGCTGATGCGCTGCGGCACCACCAGCAGCTGACCGCCGTACGCCAGCGCGCCCCAGATTTCCCAGACCGAGAAATCAAAGGCAAACGAATGGAACAGCGCCCAGACGTCTTGCGCATTGAACCGGAACCAGTCGTGGGTCGCGCCAAACAGGCGTGCCACGTTGCGGTGTTCGACCATCACCCCTTTGGGCAGCCCGGTGGAGCCAGAGGTGTAGATCACATAGGCCAGATGCGCGGGATTCAGGTCCGGGATCTGCGGGTTGAATTCGGGTTCGGTCTGCAAGGCGTGGTCGTCGAGGTCGATCTGCGGCACGGATAGCCCGGCCACCCGATCCAGCGTCGCCGCCTGCATCAGAACGGCTGTCGGTGCGCTGTCTTGCAGGGTGAAGGCAATTCGTTCCAGCGGATAGGCCGGGTCGATCGGCACATAACCGGCACCCGCCTTGAGCACGCCCAGCAGACCGACAATCATCTGCGGGCCGCGCTCGACGCAAATGGCTACCCGGTCATCCGGGCGGATGCCCAGGGCTAGCAAACGATGGGCCACACGGTTGGCCTGTCGGTTGATTGCGTCATAACTGTACGTTCTGTCCTCGAACAACAATGCGACGGCGTCGGGCCGAGCGTGCGCATGTGCTTCGAATCGCTGATGGATCATCGGCGTGTCGGGAAACTTCGCCTGCGGCGTATTGACGCCAGACAACCAGTGCTCACGCTCGGCTGACGGCAAGATGTTCAGGCTGTGCATGGCGGCTTGCGGGTTGTTCTGCAACGCATCGGCGAGATTTTCCAGCGCCGTACGCAGATACCCGGCAATCCGTGAGGCGCCGAGCGTCACGTCGGCCAGCGCCGTGATACGCAGATCCTGACCCAGGTCGTCGATGTTGATGGTCAGCGGGTAATTGGTGCGCTCGCGGGCGCCCAGCACCTGCACCCCCGGCGACAGCTCGATCACCTCGGCGACTTCTTCCACGCTGCTGTGGCGATAGTTGAGCATCGCGCTGAACAGCGGCGTCGGCACCGCCACCGCGCTGCAACGCTGGGCCAGTGCCAGGGACGCCTGCTCATGGGCAAGCAGCGCGGTCAGACGCCGATGCGTCGCCAGCACGCTGTCATGAACGCTCGACTCGCCGACATCCACCCGCAACGGCAAGGTATTGATGAACATCCCCAATGCCTGTTCGACGCCATCCGCGGCGTTCATCCGCCCCAGCAGAACCGTGCCGAACACCACCGCCGTGCGCCCGGACAACTGCCCCAGCACGCGCGCCATGGCCAGGTGCATCAGGCTCGCCACGCTCACGCCCAGTTGTCGCGACTGAGCGCGCAGACGCTGGCTCAGATCGCCTTCAAGCATGCACGAGACTTCCTCGATACCCTGACCGTCACCCTGCACATCGTGCAAGCCACCGGGCAGAGTCGGCTCGTCGATGTCGCCGAGCATCTCGCGAAAAAATGCTTCGTGCGCCTGCTCATCCGACTCCAGACGTGCTCTCGCCAGGTAGTCGCGAAACGGCACCGCCCTCTCGACCCCGGCGTCGCGGCCAGACAGATAAGCCTGAATTTCCCGGCGTACCACATCGAGCGCGAGGTGATCCATGATCATGTGGTGGAACAGCAACAATGCGACCACCCGGTCGTTGACCGGGTCCTCGGCGAACACCAGACGCAGCAACGGGGCCTGTTGCAGGTCGAGGCGAAAGAGTCGTGGGTCGTGGCGTGCCAGCAATTGCGTGAGCACGTCCTCGCGGTCATTGAGTTCAACTTCCTCACAGACCAGCGGGGCTTCGCGCCAGACCACTTGCACAGGTTCGTCCAGACGCTCCCAGACGAACGAAGTGCGCAGAATGTCGTGGCGGTCGATCACCCGCCGCAGCGCGTCGGTGAATGTGTCCAGCCGTTCGCGACTGTCGAACGTGAACCGCGCCTGCGACACGTAGGGATCGCCTTCCGGCGCGCTGAGATGGAGGTAAAGCAGACCTTCCTGCAACGGCGCCAGCGGATAGATGTCCTGCACATTCGCCACGCCGCCCGGCACGGTGGCGACGATACGGTCGATGGCCGGCTGATCCAGCTCCACCAGCGGCAGCATGTCCGGGGTGATGCGCAGCGCCGGGCTCGACCAGTCGCCGCCGTGGCTCGCCACCAGCTCCAGCAACTGCGCCTTGTGCTTGGCGAGGCTGTCCCACAATGCGTCGTCCAGCGCCTCGTCGTTGCCCAGAATGACCAGGTCTTCATCGTCCTGTTGAAGGCGGATCGCATGGGTGGAAATAACAGCCATCAGCTCGCGAAATTGCATGGGGGTAACCTGCTGTAAATTCGGGAAAAAGGAGCGCGCAGCGGCGAGTCCGTGCGGCCGCACGCAGCCTGGAAAAGCTAAAACATCGGGGCCTGGGTGTCTGACATGGGAAGCAGGGACAAGCCATGGTGCTGGGCAGCCCCCACCCTGTGGGAGCGAGCTTGCTCGCGAAGAGGTCTTGTCAGCCGACATCATTGGTGACTGACACACCGCTTTCGCGAGCAAGCTCGCTCCCACAGGTTTGATCCCATTCAGAGCCGGCGTTTGCGGTTGAGCGTCGGTATGGTGGTTTGCGGGACTTCAACCTGTTTGGCCTGCGCCGAGGTTTGCGCGGCCAGCGCGGCCAGGGTCGGCTGGCTGAACAGCGTCCGCGCATCGACGTGCAGCCCGGCCTGACGCATGCGCGCCACCAGACTGACCGCCAGCAGCGAATGCCCGCCGAGTTCGAAGAAGTGGTCGTTGCGCCCGACCTGCTCCAGTTGCAGCACCTCGGCCCAGATCTGCGCCAGCCGGATTTCGACTTCGCCCTCGGGCGCCTCGTAGCGGCGACTGAGCACCGCCTCTGTCCCCGGTGCCGGCAAGGCTTTGCGGTCGACCTTGTCGTTGGGGGTCAGGGGCAACGCATCAAGCTTCACGTAGGCACCCGGTGCCATGTACTCCGGCAAGCGTTCAAGCACATGGGCACGCAAGGTTTCGATGGAAGGCGCGTCGAGGCCTTCACGCACGGTGAAATACGCCACCAGTCGCTCGTCCCTGACCAGCACCACCGCTTCACGCACGGCCGGATGCTCGATCAGCCGCGCTTCGATTTCCCCCGGCTCCAGACGCAGGCCACGCAGCTTGATCTGGAAGTCGTTGCGCCCGAGGAATTCGAGGTTGCCGTCCGCGCGGTAGCGCACCAGATCGCCGGTGCGATACAGGCGATCACCGGCCACGAACGGGCTGTCGATGAAACGCTCGGCTTGCATGTCCGGCAATCCCAGATAACCCCGCGCGACCCCTACCCCGCCGATGTGCAGGTGGCCGCTGACACCGAATGGCACCGGTTGATCATGGGCGTCCAACACATAGAGCCGGGTGTTGCTCAGGGCCTTGCCGATCGGCACCACGGCTTCCGGCACCGGTTGATCCGGTTCCAGCGTCCAGCCGGTGCTGTCGACCGTGGTTTCGGTCGGTCCATAAACGTTATGCAGACGCACCCATGGCAGGCGCTCGCGCACGCGCCGGGCCAGTGCGGCAGTCAGTTCACCGCCACCGTTGAGCAGGTCGGTCAGGCTGGTGCACTGGCTGACATCGTCCTGTTCGATGAACTGTTGCAACAGCGCCGGCACGAACTTGACCACGGTGATCTGCCGTTCGCGAATCACCTGGGTCACATACGCCGAATCACGGTTGCCGTCGGGACGCGCCAGCACCAGCCGCAGGCCGGAACATAGCGGCCAGAAAATCTCCCACACCGAACTGTCGAAGCTGAACGGCGCCTTCTGCAACAGCGCGCCGTGCCCGGTCGGCGGGCTGATCTGCGAGCCCCAGTGGACCATGTTGCAGGCGCTTCGGTGCTCGATCATCACGCCCTTCGGCGTGCCGGTGGAGCCCGAGGTGTAGATCATGTAGGCCAGGTTTGAAGCGCTCAAACCCGGTACGTGCAGGTTGTCGGCAGATGCGTGCTGCCAGGTGCAACGGTCGAAATCGATGACCGGCACACCCGGCTCGCCCAACAGATTGCGGGTGGCCTCGTGCACCAGCACCGCCACCGGGGCGCTGTTCTGCAACATGTAATGCAGGCGCTCCAGCGGATAGTCCGGATCCAGCGGCACATACGCGCCGCCCGCCTTGAGAATGCCGAGCAGGCCGACTATGAGATCCGGGCTGCGCTCGACGCAGATCGCCACCCGCGAATCGGGCTGCACACCGTGCTCGCGCAGATGATGCGCCAGACGGTTGGCCTGTTCGTTCAGTTGACGATAGGTCAGCTGTTGATCCCCGGCCTGCAATGCGATGGCGTCGGGTTGGCGTTGTGCATGTTGTTCGAACAACACTTGAAGCGGCTGATCGATCGGGCAATCGACTTCGCTGGCATTGAACTCGACCAGCAGTTGCTCAAGCTCCGCCGCCGGCAGGATCGGCAAGCGATTCAGCGGCTGTTGCGGGGTTTGCTCCAAGGCATCGACCAATGCGGCCAAGGCGGTTTGCACGTAGTCGCCGATGCGCTGCGCACCGATGCTGATCAGGGTTCGCGTGGTGATCTGCAAGGCGCTGCCCAGATCATCGACGCTCAGGGTCAGCGGGTAGTTGGTGCGTTCTTCGTTCTCCAGGGTCTGAATGCCTTGCCAGGCCTGGTCCGACGCCGATTCCTGCGCCTCAAGATCGGTGTGCCGATAGTTGAGCAACGCGCTGAACAGCGGTGCCGGCGACGCAACGCCGCTGCAACGCTGGGCCAGCGCCAATGACGCATGTTCGTGCCCGAGCAAGTCGGTCAGCCGGGCGTGGGTCAGCAGCACCGCATCGCGCGCGCCACGGTCCATGTCCACTCGCAGTGGCAAGGTGTTGATGAACACCCCCAGCGCCCGGTCCGCGCCCTCGCCGCCCTGCATCCGGCCCATAAAAACACTGCCGAACACCACCTGTTCCTGTCCCGACGTCGCTGCCAGTACCTGTGCCCAGACCAGGTGAATCAGGCTGGCCACGCTGACGCCCGCCTGCCGCGCCTGAAGGCGCAAGCGCCGGTCCAGTTCCGGCGCAAGCGTGCGTACGGCTTCATCGATACCGTGACCGTCGCCCTGCACGTCCTGCAAACCGAACGGCAGGGTCGGCTCGTCGATGTCGGCGAGCATTTCGCGGAAGAACGCTTCGTGTTCCTGCTCGCTGACACCGAGTCGGGTCTGGGCCACGTAATTGCGATACGGCACCGCTGGCGGCAGCGGATCCTCGAGCCCCAACAGGTTGGCGCGCATTTCATGGCGCAGGACTTCCAGCGCGATGTGATCCAGCGCCAGGTGATGGAACAACAGAATCGCCACGATCTGCCCATGGGCCGGGTCTCGGGCATACATCAACCGGATCAGCGGCGCCTGACTGACGTCGATGCGATAGCGACGAGCATCGAAGCGCGCGTGCAGTTGCGCGAGGACATCGCCTTCGGCCGGGTCGAGCATGATTTCCTGCACCGGCAATTCGGCTTCGCGCCAGACTACCTGCACCGGCGTGGTCAAACCTTCCCAGACCACCGCAGTGCGCAGGATGTCGTGGCGCGCCATGACCTGACGCAGCGCGGCCGCATAGGCCTCGACCCGCTCGACGCTGTCGAACGCCAGCTGCGATTGCAGCAGGTATGGATCGCCCTGCGCGGCGGTGATGTGGTGATAAAGAATGCCTTCCTGCAACGGCGCCAACGGATAAATGTCCTGCACGTTGGCCGCCCCGCCCGGCACCGTGGCGATGATCCGGTCGAGGGTGGCCTGATCCAGTTCTACCAACGGCAACAGGTCCGGGGTGATCTGTGTGCAACCTGGCGGAATACGGTTGGCCGGCACTTCGACCTCGCGGCCACTGCCCACCGACGCGGCCAGTGCCGCCAATGTCGGCTGACCGAACAGCACGCGCACATCGCTGCTCATCCCTAGCTGACGCATGCGCTCGATCAGGTTGACCGCCAGCAACGAGTGCCCGCCCAGTTCGAAGAAGTGATCGTGACGCCCGACCTTTTCGACTTGCAGTACGTCGGCCCAGATCTGCGCCAGGAGGATTTCGACGTCGCCTTGCGGGGCTTCGTACTCGCGGCGGATCAACGCCTCCGGCCCCGGCGCCGGCAACGCCTGGCGATCCAGTTTGCCGTTGGCCGTCAGGGGCATCCCCGTCAAGCGCACGTATGCCGATGGCAGCATCGCGCTCGGCAGACGGGTTTTCAGATGGGCGTGCAACTGCGTGATGTCCAACGGCTGGCGTTCGGTGAACCAGGCCAGCAGTTGGCCGTCACGCACCTGCACCACCGCATCGCGCACAGATTCATGGCTGCTCAACGCGGCTTCGATTTCGCCGGGTTCGATACGCACGCCACGGATTTTCACCTGATCGTCGTTGCGGCCCAGATATTCGATAGTGCCGTCCTGGCGCCAGCGTGCGAGGTCGCCGGTGCGGTACATCCGCGCGTTGGGCTGGCGGCTGAATGGATCGTCGAGGAAACGATCGGCGGTCAACTCGGGGCGATTGAAGTAACCCCGCGCCACGCCGGCGCCACCGACGTACAGCTCGCCGGCCACGCCAATCGGCACCGGACGCTGTCGGTCATCCAGCAGATAGGCCGTGGCATTGCTCACGGGTTTGCCGATGTGCAGCGTCCGGCCCGGTTCGATTCGGCCCGAGGTGGCGACCACCGTCGCTTCGGTCGGACCGTAGTTGTTGATCACCGCGAACGTCTGCTCGCGATTGAACTGACGCAGGCGATCACCGCCGATCAGCAGTGTGCGCAAGGTCGGGTGTTCGAGGTGACGGCTGAAGGCGTACTCGGCAATCGGGGTCGGCAGGAAACTCACGTCCAGCGGTTGCGCACGCCACCAGTCGAGCAGCGCGTCGATGTCTTCACCGCCGTCACGGGACGGCGCCAGGTGCAGGGTCGCACCGGCACACAACGCGGGCCAGACTTCCCAGGCCATGGCGTCGAAACCGAAGCCGGCGAGGCTCGAAGTGTGGCGACCGGCACACAGATCGAAAGCCGTGCAATGCCAGTCGACCAGATTCGATAACGTGTGATGTTCGACCATCACGCCTTTGGGCTGCCCGGTGGAGCCGGAGGTGTAGATCACGTAAGCCAGGTGCGCGGTGGTCAGACCCGAGACGTCGGGGTTGAGATCGTTGATCGGCCATCCGCGCCGATCGATGTCGATCACCGGCACGTCCAGCGTCGGCAAGCGCTCGCGCAGATCGTGCTGGGCCAGAACGACAACCGCAGCGCTGTCGCGCAATAGATAGGTCAGCCGCTCCGCAGGATGGGCCGGATCGACCGGCACATAACCGGCGCCGGACTTGAGGACCGCCAGCAGTGCAACCAGTGTGTCCAGCCCCCGGCGAGCGACCAGCGCCACGCGGTCATCGGGTCGCACGCCGAGCGCGATCAAATGATGAGCCAAGGCGTTGGCCTGACGGTTCAGTTCGGCATAGGTCAGCCGCAAGCCCTGGAACTCTGCCGCCACCGCATCCGGTCGCGTCGCCGCTTGCGCTTCGATGCGCTGGTGGATGGTCAGGTCTTTGGGGAATTCAACGCGCGTGTCATTCCACTGCTGCAACAACGCCGTTTCGGCCGGCAGGCTCAGGCTGAAATCGCCCACTGCCAGCGCGGGTTCTTCAAGCCCCTGTTCCAGCACCCACAGCAAGCGGCCGCTCAGCGCCGCGATTTCATCGGCGTCAAAGTAGGCTTCGTTGTACACCATGTACAAACTGTCCTCTTGGTCGCCACGACTGCTCAGCAGGTGCACAGACAAAGGCGTGCCCTCTTCGTGGTTCGACACCTTGACTACCCGCGCCTGCGCCTCGCCATAGTGGTACTCGTGCGCATCTCGTTCGTAGGACACCGTCACTTCGAACAGCTGCGAGCGATCCTCTCGCAGCAGGCCGAGCGCACGGTTCATCTCGCTAAGGGGGAAACGCTGATGGCGAAAATCCTGTTTCAGCTCATCGCCAATCGCCTTGATCAACGCCTCGAACGGCAACTCACGGCCAAAACCCATGCGTACCGCACTGACTTGAGTGAACAGTCCCAGAGTCGACTTGAACCGGGCGCCGGATCGGTTGAGCAACGGCACACCCACCACCCAATCGTCACGCTGGACGCTGCGGCTGAAATACACATGGATCGCCGCCAGCAGCACATGAAACGCCGATGCACCATATTCACGGGCTACCTGTTGCATGCGTTCGTGAAGTCGTGAGGGGAACACCTGCGAGAAAATCCGGGTCGGTGCCGACGCACTGGCAAAGCGTTCCTGATAACGCGGCAACAACAGCGGCTCGGGACAGTGTTGGTATTTGTCCAGCCAATACGCACGGTCGCGGGCATAACGGGCGGATTGAAAATACCGCGCATCGTCACGGATGAAATCGACATAGGACGGCGCCGAATCGGGTGGCTCCTGCCCGAGCGCCAGCGCGTTGTAAATCTCGTCGAGGGACTTGAGCATCTCGCCGAAACCCCAACCATCAACAATCAGGTGATGGGCCTGGAGTGAGAGCCAATGGCGGTCGTCATCGAGCCAGAGCAGACGAAACCGGAACAATGGCCCGCCGTCCAGCATGAACGGCTGTTCGATGCATTCCTGAGTCAGTTGGCGCGCGGCGGAACAAGGATCGGGATGGCTGCGAAGGTCGTTCACCGGCATCGGCACCGGCATGGACTGCACAAAACGCTGCAACGGCAGCCCATGTTCGCCGACCCCAGGCAGCAGGCTGGTGCGCATGGCGTCATGCCGGGCCACGAGCCCTTCAAGCGCTGCCTGCATCAGCGCCGGCTCCAGCGGGCCGGTCAGTTCGACATAACCACCGATGTTGTACATCGGCGAATTTCCCTGACGCAGTTGGTCGAGCCAGATGTCGCGCTGGGCGGCCGTCAACGGGAAGGCCTCGGAAATCGCGGACAGACCGTCCGCCGCGTCGGCAGCAAATTGGTTCATAAGATCCATCTCACGTGATTTGGCGCGTATTCAAGCATCGGCCCCGAAACACGCGTGACACGTGAAACCCGGACAACCCTCCCCACTTCGCACCGTCCTGTGAGCCAACAGGGCCGGACAGGTCAGCGATCCCCCTAAAAGTTCGGAAAGAAATGGCTGAAAATCCTGTAGGACAATCGCCACTTATTGCTACCGACCAGCGTCTCGCAATTGTGGAGCGCGGGGGTCTTAGCCCCGGATTTCGGGGTTCGCACTAGACCGTACAGTCACGGACTACGAGACCTTGCACATTGATCTGACAGAAACGTGACGCCATTTTTTCGGAAATAGTGGCACTTTGTGTCCCTGTTTTCCCCTACAGACGTAGGACAAATGCTTGGGCTTAAATCCCGCTCCAGATCGATTTCAAGGAGAAAAGACTGGGTGGGCGTTTCACGGGTGCATGCACGGCAGACGATTCGGCAATGGCTCTACATCAGGGATGACAAGGATATGAATCTGACCGGCAGTCTTCGCAACATGGAAAATCCGCACTTTTACTGGCAGTTGGGAGAGTTGATCGCCAGTACCGGCAACGAGCGTTTTGCCACGAACATGTTCCAGCTGGTCGACAACCTCGTTCCGGTCAATCGCGTCCATCTCAGTGAGTGGACCCTGGATGAACGGGAGTCCAGCGTAGTGGAGATCAAGGCGTTGGGCAGCGCAGGTTTGCCGGACACCTTCCCGCCCCCGGATCCGTTGCAGCACCCGGACGACCATCCGCTGCTGCAACAGATGATCGAGATGAACGACTCGCTGCTGATACAACTGAAAGCCTCGCTCCAGCAACATCAACCGCACCACAGCGTCCACCAGTGCAATCTGGTGTCCCGCACGTCCAACCGCCGCTGCGTCATCTCGTTCTACCGTCCCCACACGCACCGGGCGTTTTCCCTGCCGGAACTGTCGTTTCTCAAACGTCTGTCAGACACCTTGCTGCCATTGAGCGAGCGCCACGCGCACCTCAGTCGACAGGCCACCGCCCGCCAATCGCACCGGCCACAGGCCGATCAGCAACAGGCGCCGCTCCAACAGGTATTCGACCAACGACTGGCGCTGGGCGACATCACGCTGTCGGTGCGGGAAAAGGAAGTCTGTCTGGGCTTGCTGACCGGCGGCACAGTGCCGCAGATGGCCGAACGGCTCAGGGTCAAGAACAGCTCGATCGAAACCTATCTCAAGCGTGCGGCCGCCAAGTTGGGCGTCAGCGGTCGCCATGGTCTGGCGAAATGGATGGCCGGAGCCTGACCCAGCGTTTTCCCACCAAGGGCGCGTGCCGCCCGCTCTCATTCGTGAACGAGGCTGTTTGATGTCCAGGTTGCCGATTTCCCTGCTGTCCGCCGCGCTGCTGCTGGGCGGTTGCTCGTTGATTCCCGATTACCAGCGACCGGCATCGCCGAGCGCGGCGCAGTATCCGCAAGGTCCGGCGTATGCCGCGCAATCCCCGGCCACACCCCGCGTCGAGGACTGGCGCGCGCTGTTCAATGACCCGGCGTTACAGCAGTTGATTGAGAGCGCGCTGGTCAACAACCGTGATCTGCGGGTGGCCGCGCTGAACGTCGAGGCGTTTCAGGCGCAGTACCGCATCCAGCGCGCCGATCTGCTGCCGGCGGTGTCGGCCAACGCCAACGAACTGCGTCAGCGGGTACCGTCCAGCGTGACCCGCACCAAAGCGGCGATCACCTCGACCTATTCGGTAAACCTGGGCATCAGTGCGTATGAACTGGACTTCTTCGGCCGGGTGCGCAGCCTCAGCGAGCAAGCATTGCTGACGTGGCTGTCCACTGAAGAGGCCCGACGCAGTGCGCAATTGAGTCTGGTGGCCAACGTCGCCAACGCCTACCTGACCTGGCGCGCCGATCAAGAGTTGCTGGCCCTGGCCGAGGAGACGCTGGCCGCCGACGAGCGAAGCCTGCACCTGACCACCCGCAACCGCGAGGCCGGCAAATCCTCGGCGCTGGATCAGATTCAGGCGCAGACCAGCGTCGACAGCACCCGCGCGAGCCTGGCCCGTTATCAGCGTCAGGTCGCCCAGGACCTGAACAGCCTGACGCTGCTGGTGGGTGCGCCGGTGTCGGAAAACCTGCCGGCGCGTCCGCTGAACAGTGATCTGGTGGCAACCGTGCCGGCCGGGTTGCCGTCGGATCTTTTGCAACGCCGGCCGGACATTCTCCAGGCCGAGTACAAACTGCGCGCCGCCAATGCCAACATCGGCGCGGCGCGGGCGGCGTTTTTCCCCAGTGTCAGCCTGACGGCCAATGCCGGGACGTCCAGCCGTGATCTGTCCGGACTGTTCAAGGGCGGCTCAGGTGCCTGGACGTTCCAGCCGCAGATCAACCTGCCGATCTTCAACGCCGGCAGTCTGCGCGCAAGCCTTGATTACGCGAAGCTGCAAAAAGACATCACCGTCGCCGAGTACGAAAAGACTATTCAGACAGCATTCCAGGAAGTATCCGACGGCCTCGCGGCGCGCCAGACCTACGAACAGCAACTCCAGGCCCAACGCGATCTGGTGCAGGCGACCCAGGATTATTACGACATGGCGCAGCACCGCTATCGAAGCGGCGTCGACAGCAGCCTGACGTTTCTCGATGCCCAGCGTTCGCTGTTCAGTTCCCAGCAAGGACTGATTACCGACCGGTTGGCGCAACTGGTGGCGCAAGTGAACCTGTACACCGCGCTGGGCGGTGGCTGGAGCCCGGTTGAACCGCCACCGCTATCACCCTGAGTCATTTTTTCTTACACCTTTTGTCGCCCGATCCGACATTGGCTGGCGTTCAAAAACCGACCTCTCGGTTCATTTTGGTATCATGCGCCGCTTTTACGGTTAACCCGCCCGCCTGTCCTGCCGACTGGCGGGCTCCAAAGGGCGGTATGAAATGACGGCTTTGTTGACTCGCCGCAAGGTGCTTGCGGGAATGGGCGTACTCGGTCTGGGCCTGCTCGCCGGCTGCGACACCCGCGGCAAACTGTCGTACAAGTACGGCAAGGATCTGAGCGACAAAATCCTCGGACGCACCTTCAAGCTCAAGGACACCGAAGGCAACACCGTGTCGCTGTCGAGCTTTCGCGGCCTGATGCCGATGATTTTCTTCGGCTTCACCCAGTGCCCGGCGGTCTGCCCGACGACACTGGCCCGCGCCGCGAAAATCAAGAAGCTGATGGGCAAGGATGGCGACATCCTGCAAGTGGTGTTCATCACCCTCGACCCGGAACGCGACACCCCGGAAATCCTCGACGCCTACGTCAAGACCTTCGATCCAAGCTTCGTCGCGCTGTACGGCACCCTCGAAGAAACCAAGGCCACCGCCAAGGAATTCGACGTGTTCTACGAAAAAGTCCCGGCCGGCGACACCTATACCCTGTCCCACACCGCCACCAGTTACGTCTACGACACTCGGGGCAACTTGCGTGTGGGCCTGTCTCAATCGCTTTCGGCACAAGAGTGCACGGAAGATTTGCTTACCGTCATGGAGGTCTGCTGATGAACCCTTTTCTGAACAACATCAAACGTGCCGCACTGGGCCTGTCCCTGCTGGGCCTGGCGTTCCAGGTGTCGGCGCAGACCAGGGTCGATGACGCCTGGGTGCGTGCGACCGTGCCGAACCAGTCGGCCAGCGGCGCGTTCATGATCGTCACCGCCGACAGCGACAGCAAGCTGCTCAGCGTTGCCTCGCCGGCGGCCAAGGACGTGCAGGTTCATGAAATGACCATGAAAAACGACGTAATGAGCATGGGCCCGGTGAAATCGGTCGACCTGCCGGCGGGCAAAGCCGTCAACTTCGACCCGAATGGCTACCACGTGATGCTGATGGGCCTGACCGCGCAGTTGAAGGAAGGCGACAGCGTGCCGCTGACCCTGACCGTCGAAAACGCCAAGGGCGAAAAGGAAACCGTTGAAGTGAAAGCACCGGTCAAGGCGCTGACCATGGAAGGCCACGATCACAGCAAGATGCATTGATCGCTGACTGACAGATTTACGGCTTCAAAAAACAACAGGGGCGGCATGATCGATGATCATGCCGCCCCTTTTGCATCTGGATGTCAGACCAGTTTCAATTCAACCTCGATATTGTTGCACGTGGCCTTGGAGTACGGGCACACCTGATGCGCCGCATCCACCAGCTGCTGCGCCGCGCCACGCTCCATGCCCGGCAGGCTTACATTCAGTCGCGCCTGCAGGAGATACCCTCCCGAATTAGTGCCCAGGTCCACTTCGGCATCCACCGCCAGGTCTGCCGGCAGGCTGATTTTCTGCTGCCCCGCCACCGCTTTCATCGCGCCGATGAAACACGCCGACCAGCCGGCGCGAACAGTTGCTCCGGATTGGTCCCGCCGCCACTGGAGCCGGGCGACGACAGTTTTACATCGAGGATCCCGTCGGAACTGCGCGATGCGCCGTCACGTCCGCCGGTGGTGTGGGTTTTCGCGGTGTAGAGGACTTTTTCGATCTGACTCATGGCGATCTCCTGGATGAAAAACAGCAGATTGTTCACTCGGCGCCTCCCGTCGCAACCTTGAGGTGCGCCACCCGTTTTAAACAGCCCTCTCACTATAGACGCGGGTTTACCGCTCACCCGGCCGGCGGACGTGCGGACACCCCGACCGTCGACGGCCTCGGCAAAAAACCGTTGCTGGAATCCAGCCTCCTCACCTCGACCTCATGGAAAGCATGCTTTACATCAGCAATAGCTTCAACGACCATGTAAAGCGTCTTTTACATAGGAGTTTGGACATGAACCGATTCAACCGAGAGATGGCCGCGGCCATGGTCCTGTACGCAGTGGTGCTGCTGGCATCGCAATTCGCGCTGATTTACCTGGCGGATGCCAACGCTTACCTGCGCGGCGTCATCGTGCTGATACCCATGATTCCGGTCGGCTTGTTCTGCTGGACGGTCGTACGCGACATGCGACGTCTCGACGAAATGTATCTGCGTATCCAGTTCGAAGCTCTCGGCTTTGCATTCGCCGCGTCGGCCCTGCTCACCTTCACTTACGGTTTTCTGGAAACGGTGGGCGCCCCGCACATCCCGTGGCTTTGGGTCTGGCCGGTGATGGGCGCGATGTGGATGATCGGCCTGCGCATCGCGCGGCGCCGCTACCAATGAAGAACCGCCTCAAGGAACTGCGCGCCGAGCGCAAGTGGTCGCAGGTTGATCTGGCCGAACGCCTGAACGTTTCGCGCCAGACCATCAATGCGATTGAAAACGAACGCTACGACCCGAGCCTGCCTCTGGCGTTCCAGATTGCCCGGGCGTTCGAGATGCCGATTGAAAGCATCTTTCATGACTCGTTGAGTTGATACGAAAAGTCCGCGCGTCAGCGCGTGCTGCCGGGCGGGCTGTTCACAAATGACGAGTGTTCAACTTCCCGACCCGCCATGGGCCTCTTCAAAGAAATAATCCTTCCAGCTGTCCGCCTTGTTTTTCAGCACACCCAGCTCCTGCAATTTCTCTGCATATATATAGGTGCGTTGCGGCACCACGGTGAAATCGATCTCCGGATCGGTGACGATTTTCTCAACCAGCGCCAACGGCAATTTCGACTGTTCAACCCGGATGTAAGCCTGAGCCGCAGCGGGCTTGTCGGCCTTGATGATCTTCTCGGCCTCGGCCAGGGCGTCGTAGAACGCCTTGTAGGTTTTCGGGTTTTCGTCGTGGAATTTTTCCGTGGTGTAGAGCACGTTGAACGTGGCCTGGCCGCCGAGCACGTCGTAAGAACTCAACACTTTATGCACGTTCGGGTTCTGCAGCGCCTGGTACTGGAACGGCGGGCTGGAGAAATGCGCGTTGATTTCCGAGCCGCCGGCGATCAATGCGGCCGTGGCATCCGGGTGCGGCAGGCTGACGGAGATGTCGTCGAATTTCTTGTACTGGTCATTGCCGAATTCCTTGGCCGTTTCGATCTGCAGCGTGCGTGACTGGAATCCCACACCCGCCGCCGGAACGGCGATGCGATCCTTGTCGCTGAAGTCCTTGAGGGTTTTCACGTTCGGGTTATTGGTCAGCAGGTAGTTGGGCATCGAACCCAGCGAAGCGATGGCCTTGACGTTCTGCTTGCCCTTGGTGCGATCCCACACGGTGAGCATCGGCGGCACGCCGGCCGAGACCACGTCCAGCGATCCGGTGAGCAACGCTTCGTTCATCGCGGTGGCGCCGGAAATGCTGTTCCAGTCGACCTTGATGTCCAGACCCTGGGCCTTGCCGTGTTTCTCGATCAGTTGCTGATCGCGCACCACATCCAGAATCAGATAACCGATGCCGAATTGCTGGGCGATGCTGATCTTGCCTTCGGCTTGAGCAGTGTTGCAGAGCAGCGCACCAGCCAGCGAAGCCGCCAGCAGCGTCAGTGCAGAACGTTTGAACGGTAGGGCCATGACAACCTCGCAGTGATCTAAAGGATAATCTGTGAGGCCGGACTCTATCGCTATAAAAAACGGAGTTTAAATACCGTTATCGCATATTGATATCACCTGAACGTCAGCCTTGCAGAAACGCCTGCAAGTCCGCGCCCAAGCTATCGAACACCGCTGAAACCCGCTGCACTCGACGCATGTCCTGATGCATGGCGATCCACACATCCACCATAAAATCCACGTCTCCAGGCAGAACTCGCATCAGTCCATGGCGCTCGGCCAGTTGCCGGGAGCTCACGCCAATCCCCAGCCCGGCACGCAGCGCCGCCCATTGCGCCAGATGATCATCGGTGCGAATGGCCGTGTGCTCGGCTGAACAATCGAAGCCGCGCTCACGCAGAAACTCGATCTCGCCCGCATTGCGATCCGGGCCAATCAGCGAAAAACGGCGCAAGTCCTCAGGCGTTTCAGGTACGCCCTGCTCCGCCAGCAATTCGGGTGTGGCGTACAGGCCGACGTGCAGATCGCCGACCTTGCGCGCCACCACCGAGGCTTCGGTCGGGCGGCGGATGCGCACGGCGACGTCGGCCTCTTGCTGTGAGAGGGTTTGCAGACGATTCGAAACATTCAGTTCCAGCGCCAATTGCGGGTGTTGCTGACGCAGGCGGCGCAACATCGGCGGCAGGATTTCGATGCCCAACAGCTTGCCGGCCGTCAGGCGCACGGTGCCGCCGGTTTGCGCCACGTCAGCGGAAGCGGCGCGGTTGAATGCGTTGGCGGCCAGGGCCATGGCTTCGACATGGCCGATCAACTCCCTGGCGGTCTCGGTCGGCAACAGCCCCGACGGCGAGCGGATGAACAGGCTGACGCCGACGCTCTGCTCCAGCGCCTCGATCCGCCGCCGCGCCGTGGCCTAGGCGATTCCCAGCAAACGCGCGGCGCCCGACAGACTGCCGGTGCGCAGTACCGCAAGAAAGGCGCGCTGGGTTTCCCATTGAAGTTGTGGAGCGTTCATACATTTCCTGTGAGCGGTTGGGCAGTTTTGGCCGATGTTCATTCACCGGGGTCTGCGGCATGCTGCGCGAG
This sequence comes from Pseudomonas koreensis, assembly GCF_025447595.1. Taxonomy (GTDB): domain Bacteria; phylum Pseudomonadota; class Gammaproteobacteria; order Pseudomonadales; family Pseudomonadaceae; genus Aquipseudomonas; species Aquipseudomonas koreensis_H. Next base: position 50,970 of record NZ_JAOEJU010000008.1, read on the forward strand.
CATACCGCACGGGCCTTGCGCCCGGCATCGAACCCGCAGTTGAAGGAGCCTTGCCCATGACACTCACCGGCCAATGTCGCTGCAGTGCCGTCCGCTATCAGTTGAACACCGACGTGCCGCCGGCGATCTACGCCTGCCATTGCACGGATTGCCAGACCTGGAGCGGCAGCGCCTTTGCCCTGCACGCCCTGCTGCCCGCCGACGCCCTGACGCTGAGCGGGCCGCTGACCACTTATGCCTATGATCTCAATGGGCAGCACTCAGAACATCAGGTGTGCAGTGTCTGCCACACGCGTCTGTGCAACACCACGACGGCCGCGCCGGAGATGAAAGTGCTGCGCGCCGGCACGCTCGATGAAAGCCGCTCACTGCAACCGATGGCGCACATCTGGGTCAGTCACAAACAACCCTGGCTGACGCTGCCCGAGGGACTGCCGAGCTGGCCGCAGAGCCCGACCCCGCAGGCCTTCGGCGAAGCCCTCATGGCGTACGCTGGTTGAACCAGGTTTTGACCCCGTCGGCGTTCGACGACAAGCGCTTCGCGGTGTCCACGAACGGCGTGACGATCAGGCTGTACAGCGTCAGATAACGCGTGCGGTCCTGCTCGCCCGTCCCGAAGCGCAGCACTTCAGGCTTTGAAGTGGTGACGTACAGCGTGCCGAACAGCCAGTCCCACAGTGACAGATTGATCGCGAAGTTTTTGTTGAAATGTCGTGGGGCATCACTGTGGTGGATCTGGTGCTGGGCCGGGCTGTTGAGCACATGCTCGACCGCCGGCCCGAACGACAGCCAGACATGGCTGTGCCGCAGATTGGAGCCCAGGCTGTTGATGACCAGCACCAGCCAGGTCACACCAAACAACGTATAGCGGCTGACCTCGCCGCCGCAGGCGTACCAGACCACCCCGGCAAACGCACCGAGGCCGGCGGTGATGACAATCCTTTCGACAATCGATTCGACGATATGAATCCGGCTGGCCGTGGCCGGCACCAGTACCGGCGCCGAATGGTGAACCTTGTGAAACTCCCACAGATAACGGGAATGAAAGGCGCGGTGAATCCAGTAATGCAGAAAATCCCTGAACAGGAACACACCCAGTCCGTAGAACAACGCGATCAACGGATGATCCGGCACCTGCTCGCGAGCGCCCCAGAGCTGGGTGAAAAATCGCGCATAATCGCCCGAACGAAGGATGTGCGGGTCGACGAGGCCAACAACCGGCAATACCAGGGCCACCTTCAGAATCGCCTTGATGAAGTAATAGCGATAATCCAGCCAGGCCGAGCGATGCCCGTGCACACGACCGCCGCCGACGAATTGCCAGAAGGATCGGGCCTGGGTCAGATGTCGGGATTTTCGGTGGCGATAAAGGATGTAAGCCACGCCGTAGGACGTGAGCAGGAACACCACACCAAGGCGTCCGTTCAAATCGAACAGGCCAAGGAACTGCTCGGTGACCGGATCGATCACCCAGCGGCTGAGCTGCGCAAAGAGTTGCGTGAGGACATCCACGGAGCTTGATCTCCATCAGAGGTCGCGCATTGTAAATCGCACTGGTTCGCAAATGCAGCTGGAACAGATCAAAGGCGAATTAAACAGCCTGAAACAATAAAACCCCGTCGCCGTGATGGCCGAAGAGCCGCCGTCACACCTCTGACATGAACGCGGGCCAAGGCCTCAACGGTTTCCCTGAACGCTTGACGATGTCCGGCACCGGATCACTTGTGCGTTTAAAAAAGCGATCAGACCGCCCACCCTTGTTATCATCGCCCACACTTTTATGACGGTTTGATGGCTGGAAGGTCTTTTTTGTGAGCGCTCTTTTTCAACGGCTACGGCAGCTCGATGCTCGCCTTCTCTCTCTGATTTTTTTGGTACTGCTCGTGCCGGTGGGCCTGCGTGCGGTACTCGGTTGGTCGAGCCTGTTCGGTTATCTGTCGGATCTGGCCATCGGCAGCTTGCTCATCGTGCTATTGCATCGCCGTCCCTGGTGGCTGGCGTTGCCGCTGCTGCTGTTCTGGGGATTGCTGGCGGTGGCGACGGCTGAACTGGTCAGCGCGGTCGGCCGCCTGCCGACCGTGGCAGACCTGCATTACCTGATCGATCCGCAGTTCGTGGAGAACTCCACCGGCGGCGGCTTCGCCCATCCCGGCGTGGCGGTTGCGCTGCTGGTGGCTCTGGCCTTTTGGTTGCTGAGTCATTGGACTCGACGCGCGACAACCGCCCCCGCTCTACCCCGCGCAGCCTGGGCGACGCCGGTGCTGCTGTTCTCCGCGTACTGGGGTGCGCAGCACTTGAACCCGAGCGATGCCGACCCGTGGCGTCTGTACAACCTGCCGCACCAGTTGCTGGCCGCGCAGGTTGCCGACGTGCAGATGCAGGCCGAAGAATGGCTGGAGGGCGATACACAAGTCGCTCCGCCGCCCATGGCAGGGCTCACCGATGTCGATCTGAACGGTCACCCGTTGCTGGCCGCCAAGGGCCAGGCGCGCAATGTGCTGATCGTCGCCCTCGAAGGCATTCCCGGCGCCTACATCGGCGCCAATCGCCGGGCCATCGGCAGCCATTATCAGGAAGACCTGATGCCCAACCTCAGCCGCTGGGCCGAGCGCGGCATGAACACCCCGGATTACGTGCTGCACACCCACCAGACCATTCGCGGTCTGTACGCCATGCTTTGCGGTGATTACGACAAACTCGACAACGGCACGCCCAAAGGCGTTGAAATGCTGACCCAGCACGAGCGCAATCAGGCTTGCCTGCCGGCCCAGTTGCGTCAGCACGGTTTTGCCACGCATTACCTGCAAGGCGCAGGGCTGCGGTTCATGGCCAAAGACAAGATCATGCCGCACATCGGTTTCGACGCGACCCATGGCCTGGAATGGTTCACCAACGCCAACTACCTGGAATTCCCGTGGGGCAAGGATGACAAGGCGTTCTTCGAAGGTGCGCTGAAATACGTTGGCGACCTAAAAAAGCAGAAACAGCCGTGGATGCTCACGCTGCTGACCGTCGGCACTCACCAGCCTTACTCCGCGCCCGAGGAATACCTACAACGCTACGACACACCCAAGCAGGCGGCTGTCGGTTATCTGGATGACGCGCTGGAACAGTTTCTCAGCGGCCTCGAACGCCAGGGCGTGCTGAAAGACACGCTGGTGGTGATCACCTCGGACGAATCCCACGGCATCGACGGTGTGCGCCTCGCGTCGTCCTGGGGCTTCAACCTGACCCTCGCGCCGGAGCAGGCGCAACTGCCTCGTTTGAATGCAGGTGTCTATGGCCATGTCGATCTGAGCGCGTCGATTCTCGACTATTTTGACTTTCCCGTGCCGTCGGCCCTGAGCGGCCGCTCGCTGTTTCGCGATTACGATAGCGGCCGTGAAATCATGTCGTTCACCAATGGCAAACTGCGCTACCACGATGGCAACGGCATCCTCACCGAATGCGACATGCCGCGCCGCTGCCGCGAATACGCGAGCACCGGCTTCATAGCCGACAGTGCGACATTCAAGGGCAACGCCAATGGCCTGCATGCCCGGCAGATTGCCGCTCGCGCCAGCGCGCTGGATCTTTCACTGCTGCGCACCCCGCTGAATCAGCGCTATCAATTCGGCAGCGCCAATGTCATCCCGCTGCAAGCGCAGATCAAGGATGACTGGGCCGACAACCTGATCGGCGCGCAATACCTGGAGATGCCAAAAGGCTCCCACACCCGCGTGCGCCTGACCGTGCGTTCGGTGGATCCGCAGCAGGCGGCGTACATTCAGCTCAAGGCCAAGGAGTTCGAACAGGACGTGCAACTGGGCCTGCCGACCGAGATGGTCGCCACGGCGGATCAGCCGCTGGAGATGGATTTCAGCTTCGACAACCCGCAACCGCGCAAGGCGTTCTCGTTTCACTTGTTGGGGTACGGGCTGGGCGCGGTGGAGGTCAGTGATTTCAGCGTGATCACCGAGCTGCCGGGGCAACAGGATCTGCTGGACGAGATCCCGGAAGAAGACACCGCTCAATCGAGTTGAGCTCGACGCCAGCGTCGCAACGACGCTGGCGCCCGTCCGGTGTGAACGATCAGAACGTGGTGCGCAAACCGACCTGAATGCTGCGCCCTTCTGCCGGCGCAATATCCCTCAGGATTGAGCTGGCATAACGCACGGTCTGGTTGGTCAGGTTCTCGGCATTGACGAAAGCCAGCCATTTGCTCTGGCCAACATCAAAGTGATAACCCACATTCGCCCCCAGCGTGGTGTAGCCATCGGTGCTGCTTTCGTTGTCCGGCACGCGGTGCTGGGAGCTGGCGTGCTCCACATCGATCCGCGCCTGCCAGCGATCCAGCTCCCACAGCAAACCGGTGTTCAACCGCAGCGGTGCGATGCGCGGCAAGTCCTGGCCGTTGTCGAGGTTCTTGGCGCGGGTGTAATCGCCCGACAGTTCCAGAGCGAACTTGCCGTAGGCGTTTTCGCCAAGGGTCCAGCGATCCTGCGCTTCGATGCCGCTGAAGCGCGCCCGAACGCCGGAGTAGGTGTATTCCGGAATGCCGTCGGCGTCCTCCTCCCCTTCGTCATTGAGTGTGCGGCCCGTCCCGAGCAGGCCGATGTAGTTGGAGAAATGGCTGTAGAAAACACCGACGCTGCCCTTGTGCGTACCGTTGTCGAACCGCAGGGCAAGGTCACTGGAGACGGCTTTCTCTTTCGACAGCCCCGCATCCCCGACCTCATAAGTGCCGGTGGCAACGTGGGCGCCGTTGGCGTAAAGCTCATAGAACGTCGGCGCGCGTTCGGTGTAGCCGAGCGTGGCGGCGACCGACCAGACCGGCGTCAACGTGTAAACCGCACCGGATGACAGGCTGCCGGCGGTGAAGCTGCTGGAGCGATCGGCATTGGCGAAGCGCTCGTTGCCTTTGGCGTCCGGGTCGACCGTGGTGTGTTCGAGGCGTCCGCCGAGGGTGAACAGCAGGCGATCCGTGGCTTGCAGCTCTTCGAGAATGAACAGTGCACCGGCGTCGGTATCGGTGTGAGGCACGAAGGCTTCTTCGCCCAGCGCCGAGAATTCGTTGCGACTGACTTGCGCGCCAATCACCCCGTTGAACGGCCCCAACGGCTGATGCCGGGCCTCGACCCGCGCCTCGTAGCCCTTGTTCTTGAACGTGGTGCCGACCTCGCCGCCCTCGATTTCCCGGTGCTGGTAATCGGTGTAGCCGGCATCAAATTTGACCGAGCTGAACGGGCCGTCGAGGTTGCGGATTTCCGAGGCGAACGCGTAGTGCTCCTGCTCCATGCGGATCCGCACATCGTCTTCGGCCGGCGAGCCGTAGTTCGAGTCGTAATTGCTGTACGAGAGCCCCGCGTAACCGTCATCCCAGGTGTAAGACCCGCCCACCGCACCGCCGTCCTGACGACCGTCGCTGTTGGCCAGCCGATGTTTCTTTGAATCGCCATCGTCGTTCGCTCGTTCACGGCTGGTCTTGGCGTAGCCGGGAATCTTCAGGTCATTGAATTCGCGGGCGCTGGCGTCAAGGTGCAAGGCGAACTGGCCGTTACCGGCTTCGAGTTTGCCGGCGCCGCTGCGGGTAGTGTCGGCACCGCCGTAGCGCAACTCACCGGCACCGTGAATGCCTTCGATGGCTTCGGTCGGGATACGGTTGTCGAAGGTGTTGACCACCCCGCCGATGGCGCTGCCGCCGTACAGCAAAGCCGCTGGGCCTCGGACGATTTCGATGCGCTCGACGTTGACCGGATCCAGCGGCACCGCGTGATCGTAGGACAGCGACGAGGCGTCCAGCGCACCGACACCGTTGCGCAGGATGCGAATGCGATCGCCGTCCTGCCCGCGAATGATCGGGCGACTGGCACCCGGGCCGAAGTAGGACGATGACACGCCCGGCTGCTTGTTCAGGGTTTCGCCGAGGCTGCCCTTTTGCTGCAGCGTCAGGCTGTCGCCGCTCAACACGGTCGAGGGCGAGGCCAGCGTCTGACTACCCAGAGGATTGCCGGTGATGACTTGCGGTTGCAGTTCCAGCGGGTCGGCGGCGAATGCGGGGGAAGCGATCAGCAGCGCAGAAGCCATGAGCGTCAGGCGGGGTTGGAAGGTGTGGAAACGGGAAGGCATTTCAGGAATCCGTCAGGCAGAAAAGTGAGGATCGATGCCAGCGCTACAGAGGGTGTGTTGCCGGCATCGATCAGATGAAATCATTTTTATGTTATACAATAACATTTCCAATGGCCATCACGTTTCTTCCACACAATTGCAAACCATCGCTCAAGCACGGGCATTTCAGCGCCCTGCCCGGCATACGCTGCCGACACTTCGCGTAAGAGACTGCGCCTATCACGCACCAATAGTCGGCCTATTAGCTGACTCGCCGAGTCGGGTCTAGCCTTACTACTCCGAAGTCGGCACGAGCCGGCCGCAGAAGACCTGATAAGGACCCGAACATGGCAAATGAATCGAAATGCCCGTTCAATCACGCCGCCGGCGGTGGCACGACGAACCGCGATTGGTGGCCGAATCAACTGAACCTGAAAATCCTGAGTCAGCACTCGCCCGCATCCGATCCGCTGGGCAAGGACTTCGACTACGCCAAGGCTTTCAAAAGCCTGGATTTCCAGGCCCTCAAGCGCGATCTGACGGCGTTGATGACCGACTCCCAGGAGTGGTGGCCAGCGGACTTCGGCCACTACGGCCCGCTCTTCATCCGCATGGCCTGGCACAGCGCCGGCACCTATCGCACCGCTGACGGACGTGGCGGCGCCGGCTCCGGCCAGCAACGTTTCGCCCCGCTCAACAGCTGGCCGGACAACGTCAGCCTCGACAAGGCCCGCCGCCTGCTATGGCCGATCAAACAGAAATACGGCCGCAACATTTCCTGGGCCGACCTGATCGTTCTCACCGGCAACGTCGCGCTGGAATCCATGGGCTTCAAGACCTTCGGTTTCTCTGGTGGTCGCGCGGACGTCTGGGAACCGGACGAAGACGTCTACTGGGGCTCGGAAAACAAATGGCTGGGCGGCGACAATCGCTACGGCAAGGATCCGGAATCCATGCAGCCGCCGGGCGAAGGCACACTAGTGGCCGAGCCCGCCGAACACGGCAATGAGGAAAGCCGTACCAATCAGGGCGAACGCAACCTGGAAAACCCGCTCGCCGCCGTGCAGATGGGCCTGATTTACGTGAACCCGGAAGGCCCGGAAGGCAATCCCGATCCGGTAGCCTCAGCCAAGGACATCCGCGAAACCTTCGGCCGCATGGCCATGAATGACGAGGAAACCGTTGCCCTGATCGCCGGCGGCCACGCCTTCGGCAAGACCCACGGCGCCGGCCCGGCCGATAACGTCGGCCCGGAACCGGAAGCCGCCGGCCTCGAAGAACAAGGCCTGGGCTGGAAAAGCACCTTCGGCACCGGTAAAGGTGCGGACACCATCACCAGCGGCCTGGAAGTGACCTGGACCACCACCCCGACGAAGTGGAGCAACAATTACCTGGAAAACCTGTTCGGCTTCGAGTGGGAATTGACCAAGAGCCCGGCCGGCGCCCATCAGTGGAAACCGAAAAACGGCGCCGGGGCCGGCACCATTCCCCACGCCCACGACCCGAACAAACGCATCGACCCGACCATGCTCACCTCTGACCTGGCCCTGCGTTTCGACCCGGCCTACGAGAAGATTTCGCGGCGTTTCCTGGCCAATCCCGATCAACTGGCTGATGCCTTCGCTCGCGCCTGGTACAAACTGATCCACCGCGACATGGGCCCGCTCTCGCGTTATCTCGGCCCGGAATTGCCGCAGGAAGAACTGCTGTGGCAAGACCCGATTCCCGAGGCCAATCATCCATTGGTAGGCGACGCTGATGTAACCGCGCTGAAAAGCAAAGTACTGGCGTCGGGGCTGTCCGTTTCGGAACTGGTCTCCACCGCCTGGGCGGCCGCATCGACCTTCCGGGGTTCGGACAAACGCGGCGGCGCCAATGGCGGGCGTCTGCGTCTGGCACCGCAAAAGTTCTGGCAAGCCAACCAGCCGGAGCAACTGGACAAGGTGCTGAAAGTCCTCGAAGGCATTCAGAACGAGTTCAACGCCGGGGCGGCAGGCAAGCAAGTCTCGCTGGCGGACCTGATCGTGCTTGCGGGTAATGCCGGTGTCGAACAAGCGGCGAAAAACGCCGGGCACACGGTGACCGTGCCGTTCAATCCAGGGCGCACGGATGCAACTCAGGAACAAACCGACGTCGAGTCGTTCGGCTTCCTTGAACCGCACACTGATGGCTTCCGCAACTACGCTGCCAGCACCTATCGCGTGCCGGCCGAAGCATTGCTGATCGACAAGGCGCAACTGCTGACACTTTCAGCGCCAGAGCTCACCGTGCTGGTTGGCGGCCTGCGCGTGCTGGACACCAATGTCGGCAAGACGAAACACGGGGTGTTCACCGACAAACCCGGTTCATTGACCAACGACTTCTTCCGCAACCTGCTGGACATGGGCGTGGAATGGAAACCGACGTCGAAAACCGAGTTCGAAGGTCGTGACCGTAAAACCGGCAGCGTGAAATGGACGGCGACCCGGGTCGATCTGGTGTTCGGTTCCAACGCGATACTGCGGGCGCTGGCCGAGGTGTATGCCAGTTCCGATGCGAAGGAACAGTTCGTCACGGACTTCGTTGCGGCTTGGGCGAAGGTGATGGATCTGGATCGGTTTGATCTGAAGTAACTGAGGAAACGCATAACAACTGTGGGAGCGAGCTTGCTCGCGAAGAGGGAGTATCAGACACGGAGATGTCGTCTGAACTACCGCATTCGCGAGCAAGTCGAATCGTCGCACCGTCGCCCCCACAGTTTTAAGCGGTGCTATCCCGGCTTACGCAAGGCTTTTGCTGACCACTTCATACACATCACTGGACAGCTGACCGGACGCCAGAATCCGCTCCAGCTCCGCCTTCATCAACGCCTGACGAGCACCGTCATACTTGCGCCAGCGAGTCAGCGGCGCCAGTTGACGCGAAGCGATCTGCGGGTTGAAGCCGTTCAGCTCGATCACCAGATCCGCGAGGAAGCGATAGCCCGAACCGTCCGCCGCATGGAAGTTGATCAGGTTCTGCCCGGCGAACGCACCGACCAGCGCACGCACCTTGTTCGGATTCTTGATGTTGAACGCCGGGTGCTGCATCAACGCCTTCACGCGTTCCAGACCGCCCGGCAATGTGCTGCCGGCCTGCACGCTGAACCACTGATCCATGACCAGCGGATTGTCCTTGAAGTGCTCGGCAAAACTGGCCAGGGCCTTGGCCTTCTCGTCTTCAAACGGCGAGTTGACCAGCACCGCGAGTGCGGTCAGGCGTTCGGTCATATTGTCGGCGCTGTCGAATTGCTCCAGCGTCGCCGCCAACACTTCCGGTTTGCCGCTGAGCATCAGGTACGACAAGGCAATGTTCTGCAATGCGCGACGGGCGAAGTGCTCGGCCTCGGCCACGTACGCGGTTTGCTTGGACAGGTCACGGTTGGCCTGGTAACGCAACCACAGCGCTTCGAACAGATCTTCCGAAAGTTGCTTGCGGGCGAACTCGCGGGCGTTGTGGATCGCATCGACGTCAGCCGTTTCGCTGATTTCCGTCAGATAGGCTTCACCCGGCAGCGAGAGCATTTCCGCAACCATCGCCTGATCCAGCGACTCGTCCGACAGCACAGTGCGCAGAGCGGAAACCAGACGTGGGTCGAGCACCAGGCTTTCGCCCTTCTGCTGCTGGCCGATCAACTCTTGCAGCACCTGCACCGACAGTTGCTGGCCGGCATCCCATCGGTTGAAACCGTCGGTGTCGTGCTGCATCAGGAACATCAACTGATCGCGGTTGTACGGGAAGCTCAGCTTCACCGGCGCCGAGAAACCGCGCAGCAGCGATGGCAGCGGCTGTTCGGCAATGTCGACGAAGGTGAACGTCTGCTCGGCTTCGGTCACCGAGATCACTCGGCTAGTGCCTTGGGCCGAGGCTTCGCCGGCCAGACGCAGGGCAATCTCGTTGCCCTGGCTGTCGAGCAGGCCCAGCTCCACCGGGATCACGAACGGCAGCTTTTCAACCTTGTCCGGGGTTTCCGGGCAGCTCTGGCGGAAGGTCAGGCTGTAGGTTTTCGCGGCGGCATCGTAAGACTCGCTCACCGCCAGACGCGGTGTACCGGCCTGGCTGTACCAGCGCTTGAACTGGGTCAGGTCGACGCCGTTGGCATCTTCCATGGCCTTGATGAAGTCATCGCAGGTCACGGCCTGGCCGTCGTGGCGTTCAAAGTACAGGTCGCTGCCCTTGCGGAAGCCTTCGGCGCCCAGCAGGGTGTGGATCATGCCGACCACTTCCGAACCCTTTTCGTACACGGTCAGGGTGTAGAAGTTGGAAATCTCGATGAAGCTGTCCGGGCGCACGGCGTGGGCCATCGGGCCGGCATCTTCGGCGAACTGGTGGGTACGCAGGTACGCCACGTCCTGAATGCGCTTGAGCGTGGCCGAATTCATGTCGGCGGAGAAGCCGGAATCGCGGAAGACGGTGAAACCTTCTTTGAGCGACAACTGGAACCAGTCGCGGCAGGTCACGCGGTTGCCCGACCAGTTGTGGAAGTATTCGTGAGCGACGATCGCTTCAACGCGCTGGTGCGCGGCGTCGGTGGCGGTTTCGGCACGGGCCAGCACGGCGCTGGAGTTGAAGATGTTGAGGCCCTTGTTCTCCATCGCGCCCATGTTGAAGTCGTTCACGGCGACGATCATGAAGATGTCCAGATCGTACTCGCGACCGTAGACCTCTTCGTCCCAGCGCATCGACTTCTTCAGGCTGTTCATGGCGTGCTGGCACTTGTCGATGTTTTCCGGCTCGACGTAAATGCGCAGCGCCACGTTGCGATTGGTCATGGTGGTGAAGCTGTCTTCAACGCACCACAGGTCACCGGCCACCAGCGCGAACAGATACGCCGGTTTCATGAACGGATCTTCCCAGGTCGCCCAGTGCCGGCCGTCTTCGCCGGGGCCGCTGGCGATCGGGTTGCCGTTGGACAGCAGCACCGGATAGCTGTGCTGCTCGGCGACCACGGTGGTGGTGAATTTGCTCATCACGTCCGGGCGGTCGAGGTAATAAGTGATCTTGCGGAAACCTTCGGCCTCGCACTGGGTGCAGAACATCGTGCCGGACTTGTACAAGCCTTCCAGTGCGGTGTTGGTTTCCGGGTGGATCTTGACGCTGGTGTCGACCGTGAAGGTTTCGCTGGCCGGTTGCAGGGTCAGGTGGTTCTCGGTCAGTTGATAATGGTCGGCGCTCAGTTCCTGGTCTGCCAGGGTCACCGAGAGCAATTCCAGCTGCTGGCCATCGAGCACCAGCGGCGGCAGGCCCGGGCCACGGGCCGGGTTGCGGCGCATCACCAGTTGCGCGTGGACCAGACTGTGGTCCTCGAACAACTCGAAGGTCAGGTGTGTTTCATCGATCAGGTACTCGGGCGCCTGATAGTCCTTCAGGTAAATCATCTTCGGTTGTTCGGTGCGCATGCTGAAGTCCTTATTGATGCACGGCGAGCTGATAGGCCGTGTACTTGCGAATGTTGATCACGCCGGTGTCGAAGATCAGGTACTGGCCCTTGATCCCCAGCAGCGTGCCTTCGGCAATCGGGTTCTTGTCCAGGTTGAAGCTGACGATCTTGGCCGGGTACTGCTCGACCGGGTAACGGATTTCCAGCGGCTCGACATCGGTGAGCGGCTGAATCGCCTGCAAGCCGAAACGTTCCTGCAAGCCCTGCAAACCTTCGGCGCAGCTGGCGAACAGCTGATCGCGCACTTGTGCCAGATCCACCGCCGCCGCATCGCCCTTGAGCAGCGCGCGCCAGTTGGTCTTGTCCGCCACCTGACTGCGGAACAGGTCTTCGACGAACCCCGACTGCTGCCGCGTGGAAACGCGCATGATCGGCAACGCCTGACTGGCGCCCTGATCGAGCCAGCGAGTCGGCAACTGGGTGGCGCGGGTGATGCCGACCTTGATGCCTGACGAATTGGCCAGGTAGACGACGTGGTCGGTCATGCAGAACTTCTCGCCCCACTCAGGTTCCCGGCAGGTGCCGGCCTCGAAGTGGCAGCGTTCCGGGCTCATGATGCAGAGGTCGCACTGGGCCAGTTTGGTCATGCACGGGTAGCAATAACCCTGACTGAAACTGGTCTTGGTCTTGCGCCCGCAATGGGTGCAGTGGATCGCCCCCAGGTATTCCAGACGCACCGTCGTGCCGATCAACGGGTTGACCGGCACCTCGACGTCATCCAGACGAAACGCGTATTGCACGTTCGGCCCGTCCAGGCGCGCCGACATTTTGCTGATTGCACCGCGGCCGATCTCGATCAATGGATGGCGTCCGACTTGAACAGGATGTTCGGCACTTCGATCGACTTCGACGCACATTCCTGCGGGCCCATGTAACCGGTGCGCTCTTCCTCGGGCAGGTTTTGCATTTCCCAGGCGATCATCGCCTGCAACGACAGTTCACGCTGTTCGGCGGTGAGTTTGCCACCGTCCGACCATTTGCCGATCTCTACGGCCAGTTTCAGGCTCAGGTAGATGTCCGGGGTGATGTTCTTGATCAAATCGTTAAAAGAGGACATCAGGGTCTCCGTGCTCTTTATTCAAAAAATTCAGGCGGCCAGTTTACGGCGGTTGTACAAACCGCCCAACAAACCGGTGAAGCATCCGATGAGTAACCCGCCGACGTGGGCGGCGTTGGCGATTTCGCCGAAACCGATCATCGAGATCAGCCCCGACATGCACACCAGCAACCACACCAGCATCATCACCAGCACGCCGCGCGGCAGGCGATAGGCCGGGTTCGGCGCCAGCAGCTGGAAGATCCAGCAGTGACCGAGCAATCCGTAAAGTACGCCAGACAGGCCGCCGAACAGGCTCGGGCCGCCCCACGCGAACTGCGCATAGTTGGAAACGAGGCCGAACAGCAGCGTCAGGCCGATCAGGTTGACGCTGCCCTGGCGCGACTCGATGCGCCGCCCCAGTTCCCAGTACCACATGCCGTTCATGGCCAGGTGCAGGATGCCGAAGTGAATCAGCATCGGCGTGAACAGGCGCCACCACTGCCCCGCCGCCAGGCTGTCGGCCAATGGCGTGAAGTGGATGTAGTCGCCGACCACGCGAAAATCGAGGAAGGTCAGCCAACGCATGGTTTCGAGGTTATCGCCAAGAAAGGTCAACCCGCCGACGATCAGGCTCAGCAGCAGAATCAACCCGGTGGCCTTCGCGTGCTTCAGTTGCTCGGCGAAGCTTGGACGCTTGAACGTCGGCGCTACGGGAATTTCCAGTTGCTGATCCGGGTCGCCCGCCGGGAAACGCTCGTACAGCGAACGCACGTCTTCGCTGATCTCTGACGGCACCCACAGCACCTGTTCCCCAGACTCTTCGCTGACACGGTGCGGCACCTGCATGCGTTGCAACAGTTTGACGAAACCACTCAGGTCCGCTGCCAACGGCACACGCAAGACGGCTATGGCACTCATCGCAGCACCTCCGGCCGCTCGACGTCGACCCAGACAAATTTATGCGGATCGAGGCGGGTTTCCTGATCCAGACGATAGGCCACCAGTTTGCCGTACAACACCGCGCTGTAATCCAGGCACGCGAGGTTCGGGCGGATCGGCGCCGGTTTGCCGCTGCGCCAGTAATGGCCGACGAACAGCAACGGCTCATCGACGCCGTAGCGCAGCAGGGAATTCTTTTCACTGGAGGTCAGCGGCTTCTGCGCCACCGGCTCCGGCAAGGCATCGGGCTGGAACACAATGTCGCCGTAGGTCTGCGGATCGTCTTCCCAGAACTTGGTGCGGAAGAACGAACGCACCAGGCCGTCACCGCTGGTCATGGTCAGACCATCCGGCAGACGCATGTCGGTGCCGCGCAGCAGGCGATCGAACACCGTGCAGGCAAAGCTGCCCGGTACGGCGGAAGCCTGGAGAAAGTGTTCATCGATGCAGCCATCGGGAAACAGCGCGCGCAGCGGCTCGATCAGACCGGCATCCCAGCAGGCATGCACGACCCGGAAGCGTCCCGCGTCGACGAACAACGGCAGTTCATAGAACCAGCGCTGGAAGTCGTGCCAGTCACCTGGATGGTTTTCGAACTGGGTCAGGGTTTCATGCAGCAGACGGGCATGGCGCGGCGTGTGTTCACGGACGAACTGCTTGCCGCTGCCCGGAGGCGCCGGGGTGCTCCAGCCGAGCGCGTTGAATTCGTGGTTGCCCATGATGCACAACGCCTGACCTGCCTCGACCATGTCATGGACGATGTGCAGCGCCTCGCGAATCCGCGGGCCACGGTCGATGATGTCGCCGACAAACACGGCCATGCGCGATGGATGCCGCCAGACCCCGCCCTGCTTGTGATAACCGAGACGGTCCAGCAGGTGTTCCAGGGTCAGGGCGCATCCGTGCACGTCACCAATCAGGTCATAACTGCGCGCGGGATCGAGCATCAGTCGCCTCCACCACCCAACTTGCTGCCCCAGCCGAGCTTGGTGCGGCAGACTTCGTAGTAGTTGTGGTCGAGCGGATGGATCAGCCGCAGCTTCTGCGCTTTCTTGCTGACGGTGATGGTGTCGCCCGGCGCGCAGGTGAAGTGGTTCTGCCCGTCGCAGGACACCTGCGGGTAGATCTGCATATCTTTGGACACGACGATTTTCAGCTCACTGTTGCCATCGACCACGATCGGTCTGCCCGACAAGGTATGGGGGTACATCGGCACAATCACAATAGCGTCAAGCTTGGGATGCATGATCGGGCCACCGGCGGACAGCGCGTACGCAGTGGAACCGGTCGGGGTCGACACGATCAGGCCGTCGGCCTTCTGGCTGCAGACGAACTGGCCGTCGATGTACAGCTCGAACTCGATCATCCGCGTCGATTTGCCCGGGTGCAGCACCACGTCGTTGAGCGCATCGCCCTGGCCGATGGCCTCGGCGTGGCGACGGACTTCGGCCTGCAGCAGGAAGCGGTTTTCCACCAGATAGTGGCCGTCGAGCACCTCGGCGACCTTGATTTCCAGCTCGTCGGGGCGGATGTCGGTGAGAAAGCCGAGGCTGCCACGGTTGATCCCGAGCACCGGAATATTGTGCTTGGCCAGTGCCCGCGCCGCGCCGAGCAGGCTGCCGTCACCGCCGACCACGATGACCATGTCGCAGACTTCGCCGAGCATCTTGCGCGACGAGGTCTGCAGGCCATGGCCCGGCAGGACTTCGGCGATGGTGTCTTCGAGAATCACATGCAGGTGACGATCGAGCAGGAAGCGTTTCAGTCGGCGGACGGTATCCAGCACCTGGGAGCTGCCCAGGCGACCGATGATGCCGATATTACGAAATTGCTCCATGGGACTCCTGCGGGGGACTGAGACGGCGAAGAGCACGATTATGGGCGAAAGCGCCGGATAGACAAAATCCTTTCAGCCCCGAGGATGCACCGGTGTTTGAGGCTATGCTCGCAAGATGATCCTATTTCCCGATTTGCTCCAGTTGCCCCACCAGTTACGCCACCCCGAGGTGCGTGATCTGGCGTGGGTGATCCTTGCCCCGCCGATGCTCGCCGCCACCCCGTGGCCGCAGCGCCATCCGCTGGCGGGCAGCGACTGGGTCAGCGACCCCGAGCGCCTGGAACACTGGCTGCGCCAACTCGACCGCGACAGTTATGGCCTGCTGCACTGGCTGTCCCAGGCCCGCACCCGGCGCCTGGGTCTGTATTACGAGCGGTTGTGGCAATTTGCGGTAGAACACGCGCCGGGCATCGAACTGATCGCCGCGAATCTGCCGATCCGCCGCGAAGGCCACACCCTCGGCGAGCTGGACATGCTGATGCGCGACCGCGACGGCGTGCATCACCTGGAACTGGCGATCAAGCTCTACCTCGGCCCGCAGAATGGCGGCGGGCATGATCCGGCGTCGTGGCTGGGGCCGGGTTGTCATGATCGGCTGGATCGCAAACTGGCGCACCTGAGCGAACATCAGCTGCCGATCTCCGCGCGCCCGGAAAGCCGCGAAGTACTGGCGGCGCTGGATGTCGGATCGTTCAGTGCGCAACTGTGGCTTGGCGGGTACCTGTTGTATCCATGGCCCGGCCAATCCGTGCCACCCAGCGGCGCCCACCCGCAGCATTTGCGTGGCAGCTGGCTGCATCAGAAAGACTGGCCGGCGTTTGTCGCCCAGCGCCCGGACGGACGCTGGCAACCCCTGCCCCGCCACGCCTGGCTGGCGCCGGCGCACTACCCGGCGGACCAGACCTGGAGCAACGGCCACTTGCAGGCCTGGCTCGATGAACTCGAACCGCTGGCCCCGGCGCAACTGATGGTGCGCCTGACCGAAAACGCCCGGGGTGAGTGGGAAGAAGCCGAGCGGCTGTTTCTGGTGTCGGATCTTTGGCCGAATGTGCCCGGCCAATCCTGATTTCTGTGGCGCCTGATCTGGCCCCTTCGCGAGCAAGCTCGCTTCCACAGTGGAATATGTTTCAAATGTGGGAGCGAGCCTGCTCGCGAAGGGGCCGACTCGGTCTAAATGGAAAGTCTCACAGCGAGTGCCGCCAGGGTAACCAACAGAACCGGCACCGTCAGAACGATCCCGACCTTGAAGTAATACCCCCAGCCGATCCGGATGTCCTTGCGCTCCAGCACATGCAGCCAAAGCAAGGTCGCGAGACTGCCGATCGGGGTGATTTTCGGCCCCAGGTCGCTGCCGATCACGTTGGCGTAGATCATCGTTTCTTTCACCACACCGCTGGCCTGACTGGCATCGATCGACAGCAGGCCGACCAGCACCGTCGGCAGGTTGTTCATGATCGACGACAACAAGGCCGTCAGCACCCCGGTGCCCATCGCCGCGCCCCACACACCGTAACCGGCGAACACATCGAGCCACCCCGCCAGATAATCGGTGAGCCCGGCATTGCGCAGTCCGTAGACCACCAGGTACATGCCCAGCGAGAAAATCACGATCTGCCACGGCGCCTCTTTCATGACTTTGCGCGTGGAGATCTTGTGCCCGCGCGCGGCAATTGCCAGCAACAGCGCCGCGCACACCGCCGAGATCGCACTGATCGGAATCCCCAGCGGTTCCAGCGCGAAGCAACCGATCAACAGAATCAGCAGCACCGCCCAACCGGCATAGAACGTGGCCTTGTCGTGAATGGCGGTTTCCGGATGTTCAAGCTGTTCCGGGTCGTAACTCTTGGGAATGTCACGGTGGAAGAACCACAGCAACATGCCCAGCGTGGCCGCGACGCTGACGAAGTTGACCGGCACCATCACCGCCGCATAGCGGTTGAATCCGATGTGGAAGAAGTCGGCCGAGACGATGTTCACCAGGTTCGACACCACCAGCGGCAGGCTCGCGGTGTCTGCAATGAACCCCGCGCCCATGACGAACGCCAAAGTCGCCGCCGGGGAAAAACGCAGGGCCAGCAACATTGAGATCACGATTGGCGTGAGGATCAGCGCCGCGCCATCATTGGCGAACAGCGCCGACACCAGCGCGCCGAGCAGCACCATGAAGGCAAACAGCTTGCGCCCGCTGCCCCGCCCCCAACGCGCTACGTGCAAAGCAGCCCAGGCGAAAAATCCGGCCTCGTCGAGCAGCAGACTGATGATGATCAGCGCCACGAACGTGCCAGTGGCGTTCCAGATGATTTGCCACACCAGCGGGATGTCACTCAGGTGCACCACACCGAAAATCAGCGCGACGATGGCGCCGAACGTTGCACTCCAGCCGACCCCGAGGCCTTTGGGTTGCCAGATCACCAGGGTAATGGTCAGCAGGAAAATCAGTGACGCAGCGAGCATTCGCGACAGCCTTCAATAAAAGAGAAAAATTGAGCCACACCACAAAACCTGTGGGAGCGAGCTTGCTCGCGAAGAGGCCATCAGCCATACATCATGGGTGACTGATAGTCCGTCTTCGCGAGCAAGCTCGCTCCCACAGGGTATCGATTTTTGTCAGTAAAACCGCTGGTTCACTTCTTGTGCTGCGCCACCCACTCACCAAAGGCATTGATGAAACTTTGCAGGAACGGCTTCACCGACTCATTCAGTTTGCCCGACTCATCGAACGCCGTGCCCGCGCCGCCCAGGTAGGCTTCCGGCTGCTGCATGCAAGGCACGTTGAGGAAAACAAAGGACTGACGCAGATGCTGGTTGGCGCCGAAACCACCGATGGCACCCGGCGAAACGCTGATCACCGCGCCCGGTTTGCCGCTCCAGACACTCTTGCCATACGGTCGCGAACCGACGTCGATCGCGTTCTTCAGAGGCGCCGGCACCGAGCGGTTGTACTCCGGGGTGACAAACAGCAGAGCGTCGGATGAACCCACTTTTTGCCGGAAAGTGCTGTAGGCTGCCGGCGGTGAATCGCCGTCGATGTCTTCGTTGTAGAGTGGCAGATCGCCAATTTCGACAATGTTCAGCTTGAGATTGGCCGGTGCCAGTTCCGCCAGCGCCAGGGCGACCTTGCGGTTGATGGACGCCTTGCGCAGGCTGCCGACCACTACTGCGACGTTATAGACATTGCTCATTGGAAGACTCTCGACTGTCCGTGGGAGGAGCCAGTAGTTATAGATGATCCGGCGACGATTCCACCAGACGCTGAAGGTAATTTCCCGCGTCTGGAATATTTTTTTCCTGTAGGAAAACTTACCAAGCTCGATGACGGTCTACCAAGCCGCAAATCAAGCGTTTTATCTCCAGAGGTTCTAAGCAGATGGCAGCAGTACTCGTCGGTCAGTTCCATGCAAGAGATGCGGAAGGCCGCGTTTATTCCGTGCATGAGTTCCAGGAATCCAATCCGTCGGCAGACGGTTTCACCGGCACGGAGCCCGTTACCACCTACAAACTGGCGATTGGCGACCGCATCAATAAAATCGACGAAAACGAGTTTCTGCTGGTTCAGTCGGGCATTACCCTGATCCGCGAGCCCGAGCCGAGCGTTGCTTCATAACTGATCGTTATGAGCAGAAGTCATGCGCGCCGAGTTGGGGTAGGATTCAGCCACTGACCCCAACGGCCGGACATGGATTTCACGCATGCGTTTACGTCATATCGAGGTGATTCAGGCGCTTTTGCAGACCGGTCACGTCGGCACCGCTGCCGAATGGCTGCAACTACAGGCATCCGAGGTCGAAGATCGTTTGCGCGAAGCCGAGAGTCAGCTCGGTTTCATGCTGTTCGCCAGCGTACGCGGCCGGCTTCAAGCCACCCCGGAGGCCCGGGCGCTGCAAGTCGAAATCGGCCACATCTATGAAGCGCTGGAGCCGGTGCAACGGCTGGCCAGCAGCCTCAAGCAATACCTCGCTCCTCCCCTGCGGATCATCGGCACCCCGCCGCTGGCCCAGCAACTTTTGCCGCAAAGTCTCGCCGCCCTGCGCCGACGCCTGCCCGACGTTCCCTGCACCCTGCTCAGCGAACCGACCCGCGACATCGTCCGCCACCTGTTGCTGCGCGACAGCGATCTGGGGCTGAGCCTGCACGATCCACAACACCCCGACATTCACTGCCAGCCGCTGGCCCAGGGCAAATTGCAGTTGCTCGCGCCCCACGGCTGGCTGCAGCCGAAGCAGAAGTACATTTCCCTGCAGGATCTGGCCGGCCAGGCCATGGTCGGACTCGAAGGCCAGGACCCGCTGAGCCCGGCCCTGGAAAACAAACTGCATGCCCTGCGCCCCGCGCCGACTATCCAGACCCGGGTGCAGACCCATCAGATGATGCGCAGCATGGTCGAGGCAGGCGAAGGCCTGGCGATCGTCGACCCGTTCACCGCCCTTGGCGCACGGGCGGGCGGTCTCGATGTCTGCCCTCTGTCGCCGGCGGTACCGATCAGCCTCTATGCCCTGACCTTCAGACACGCCACGCCGTCAGCGGCGATTCAGACGCTGCTCGGGATCGTCACGGAACAAGCCGAGGCGATGCTGGCGAACTGATCGGATGCTCCAGCGGGTTATCGAACAATCGATACCAGAACAACGCCACTTCGGCGGTGTTCGGATCGATGCCGCGATAACGCAGGTGGTCGATGCCGCCAATCACGTAGCCGCAACGCTCATACAGGCGACAAGCGCCGAGATTGTTGTTCTGGGTTTCCAGCATGATCCCCGGCAGCTTTTTCTTGCGACTCCAGAACTGCGCCACGTCGAGCAAAGCCCTGGCCACACCATGGCGCCGCGCCGGGGCGTGTACCGCCAGTTCATCGATATGGGCGAAGCCGTTCCAGTTAGTGCTGATCACCAGATGACCGACCGGTTCGTCCTCCAGATACGCCATGAAAATCGCGCTGTCGGCAGCATCGCGAAAACTGCTGAACTCCTCCGGATCGATACCGTAGCACTTGCGATACGGCACGATGGGCGTCACAACCCACTGCGCCACGGGTTTGCCGATGTCGGCCGCGCCGTAGGCGGCCACCTCGAAACTGAAATCGCTGCCCCAGATATACGCGGCAAAACCGTCATCGGCGACCCGCACCGACAACCCTGGGTATTTCGGATTCATGACCGGTTGCATACTCGGAAAAGCCCTCATTCCTTGACGCAATCGACGGTGTATTGCCGCCCATTGCCCTCATCTTCATGTTGCAAACCGTGCACATCGACCACGAACCCCGGAAACGTTGCGTCGAACGTGCGGGCAAACCTGAGGTATTCGATGATCGAGCGCGTGGATTCGGTAAAGCGTTCGCCAGGCATGATCAACGGAATGCCCGGCGGGTACGGCACCAGCATCACCGCCGCCACCCGGCCTTCCAGCTCATCGATCGGCACCGCTTCGACCTCGCCGCGCACCAGTTGGTCGTAGGCATGGGCCGGTTTCATGGCGATTTCCGGCAGTACGGTGTACATGCGCTTGAGGTGTTTGGCGGTGGCGTTGCTGCGATAGCAGACGTGGAGCTGATCGCACAGATCGCGCAGGCCCATGCCGCGATAACGCACAGGATCTTCCTGGGCGACACACTTCAGGCAGGTGTCGAGGCTGACGTTGGCGTCGTAGCTGCGCTTGAACTCCAGCAGTTCGGTCAGCAGCGTGCTCCACTTGCCCTTGGTGATGCCCATGGAAAACAGCACCAGAAATGAATACAGACCGGTTTTCTCCACCACCAGTCCGCGCTCCCAGAGGAAGCGGCTGACGACAGCCGCCGGAATGCCCTTGTCGCTTAAAGCGCCGCCGGCGGTCAGGCCCGGCATGACCAGGGTGACCTTGATCGGGTCGAGCAATACGTAGTCGTCACTGACCTCGCCGAAACCGTGCCAGTCCGCATCCGGTTGCAGCAGCCAGTCCTCGGTCTGCACCCGGTCGATACCCTCGACACCCGGCGGCTGCCAGATCGAGAACCACCAATCGTCAGCGGCGATGTGCTGGCGCAGATTGGCCAGTGCCCGGCGAAAGCTCAGGGCTTCGTCGAAGGTCTCCTGTAGCAGCGAGCGTCCAGCCGGCCCTTCCATCATCGCCGACGCCACGTCCAGCGAGGCGATGATGCTGTACTGCGGCGACGTCGAGATGTGCATCATGAACGCTTCGTTGAACCGGTCGCGATCTAACTGCCGCGCGCCGCCGTCCTGCACATGAATCATCGAAGCCTGGCTGAACGCCGCGAGCAGTTTGTGGGTGGAATGGGTGGTGAACACCAGCGGACTGTCCTCGCTGCGCGAGGTGGCCATGCCGTAACGGCCGGCAAAGAATTCGTGAAACGCCGCGTAGGCGTACCAGGCCTCGTCGAAATGCAGGACTTCGACGCTGTTGCCCAGACTCTGCTTGATCAGTTCGGCGTTGTAGCAGAGGCCGTCGTAGGTCGAGTTGGTGATCACCGCCAGTTTGACTTTCGGCTCGCGGCCCTTGGTCAGCGGACTGGCATCGATCTTGGCCTGGATCGATTCGCGGCTGAATTCACTCAACGGGATCGGACCAATGATCCCCAGCTCATTGCGCTCCGGACACAGGTAGAGCGGAATCGCGCCGGTCATGATGATCGCGTGCAACACCGACTTGTGGCAGTTGCGGTCCACCAACACCAGATCATCGCGGCCGACCATCGAATGCCAAACGATCTTGTTGGCGGTCGAGGTGCCATTGATCACGAAAAAGGTATGATCAGCGCCGAAATTGCGCGCAGCTCGCGCTTCCGCCTCGGCCAGTGGCCCGGTGTGGTCAAGCAACGAACCCAGCTCCGGCACCGACACCGACAGATCCGAACGCAGGGTGTTTTCACCGAAAAACTGGTGAAACGCCTGCCCCACCGGACTCTTGTGATAAGCCACCCCGCCGCCATGACCGGGGGTGTGCCAGGAATAGTTGGAATCGGCCGTGTGCTGCACCAGCGCCTTGAAGAATGGCGGCAACAGGCCGTCCAGGTATTTGCGCGCCGCCCGCGCCACTTGCCGGGCGAGAAACGGCACGGTGTCTTCGAACAGGTAGAGAATGCCGCGCAGCTGGTTAAGCTCGGCCATCGCATCGGCCGGGGCGTTTTCCAGGGTGACTTGTTCGCCGAGGGCAAAGATCGGCAGATCCGGCGCCCGCACCCGGGCCAGACCGATCAGTTCGGCCATGTTCTGCAACAGGTGGGAGTTGGTGCTGGCGTCTTCGGCGGCGATCAGCATGCACGCCAGACCATGATGGGTCGACGCCACCAGCCGGCCTTCGGTGTAGTCCGTGGCCGAAACGATACTGAAACCTTCCAGCTCCAGCTCTCGGGCGATTCCGCGGATGCGGTCACCGGCAACCGTGTCGGCCTTGATGTCGCGGTGAACGATCAATACCGGGAACTTCAGATCTTTGTACATGAGGCTCAGTGTCCTGAGGCGGCGGAGAATGATCTGCCAATGTCCTCAGGGTAGAGGGTCGGAGCGGATGTGGCGAGGGTGGCCAGTTGTCAGTACTTCCAAAAACAAAGGATCGTCCGGACACGGCTTGGGTGTCCGGACGATCCTTGTTTGTATTACGCCTGGGCTTCGGCTTCCAGCAGCTGAGTCCACAGCGCCGGGGCGCCGGCCGACTTGGCGATGATTTCCAGACGCACCTGGTGTTCGGCCAGCTCGGATTCGGTAGCACGAATGATCCGCCCCGGTTGACGATCCGCCGGCAGACGGCGGATTTCGGTAGCCGAGTTGTCCGCGCCCTCGCCCGTACCGTTGCCGTCCGAGGCATTGCCGGCCAGCGACAGGCTGGTCTGGCCACCAGTCATGGTCAGGTAGACGTCGGCGAGAATCTCCGAGTCGAGCAACGCGCCGTGCAGCTCACGACCGGAGTTGTCGACGCCGTAGCGTTTGCACAAGGCATCGAGGCTGTTGCGCTGACCCGGGTGACGTTCACGGGCCATCATCAGGGTGTCGAGGATCGTGCAGTGCTGCGTGATGTCCGCGCGATCCTGCTGGCCCATCAGGGCGAATTCGTTGTTGATAAAGCCAACGTCGAACGCCGCGTTATGGATGATCAGTTGCGCGCCGTTGATGAACTCGAAGAACTCGTCGGCCACTTCGGCGAAACGCGGCTTGCCGACCAGGAATTCGTTGGTGATACCGTGAACGCCGATCGCGCCCTCGTCACTTTCGCGATCCGGCTGCAGATAAACGTGAAAGTGCCGGCCCGTCAGGCGCCGACCGATCAACTCGACACAACCGATTTCGATAATCCGGTGGCCGTCGGTCACCGGCATGCCGGTGGTTTCGGTATCGAGTACAACGGATCTGGTGGCCATCAGTGTTCAGCTCTCAACGGGGTCAATCGTACAAAAGCGGCGATGTTAACACGCTCATCACAGACGTCGTCCTTTTGACTTTCAGGATGCTCAGCAGGCAATCATCAAATTTGAACCGTCGGAGGCTTTGGCTTCGGAGGATTGTTGTCCAGCCAAGCCTTCAATGATTGCAAGGTCGTAAAAGTCAAAGCCTTCACTACATCGTCATCTGGATGCTCCATAAGCAGCTCAAAGCGTCCATTATTATCACCAGCAAGCTCTTTCAACCACTGTATGTAGGAGCTAAACGCCGAATACTTTAGCCCTAACTTTGCGCTGAGCAAGTCATGAATAAATTCTACATCTTTGATTCGGCCTTGCTTATCCGGTGCCGACGCAGCCAGCCCACTCTCTTTCCAGATTTCGGCATTACATACCTCATCACAGTACTTATTGAGCAAAACGTCTGGATCATCTTCAGCGGTAGACCAGGCAATGAGATGGCATCCAACATGTTGCTTCATCCGAAACGAATCCGCTGATAGCGCCTTGCAGAGCTCCAGTCGCAATGGCTTATCAGCTTCATTGGCGATCTGAGGCTCTTGATACTTGAATTCTACAATCAGAAACTTGGTGCTTGCCGTTACAAACAAATCCGCCCCAAGTTCACGATCCTGGCCATCAAGAGGTGAAGACATGAAACGCTTATTTCTAGTGCGGGCGAGTTTTTCTGCACGCTTTCTGAAAATATCGATGACTGAATCTTCGTGTTTCCGTTCCAGAAACAAGTCAACATCCATGATCTATTCACTCCAAGAAAAAATAAAATTCAGAAAATTTTAATTGTTTTAACTGCTACGTAAAAGCCGTCCGAAAATCAAAACGCTCAAATGCAAACCCCGAAGGTCCCCATGGACATTCAAAATCGAGATCACAAAAAAACATGTTATCAGCGTCCTGAAAAGCCCCCGTACGTACGCGCGACTGTTTATCCGCCAGCAAAGGTTCTCCTAGCCATGTCATCTTTGCCAACGCCCCAGCCACATAGTCGGGCAAGCGCACAAACGGATCATACCAAACACCTTTTTGCGTACTTTGTCTGGACTGAGCAACCGTTCTGACTTTAAACCCCGCTTTATCTATTCCACGAGCGGCAATGTCATGCCGGACCATGTGATTCACTAAATCTCCATATAGCCCATCAAGCCAATCCGTCATTTTGTCTCTGTCGGGATAAAGATCTATTCGCTGAGCGCCAGTATCCCGAGCCAATAGCAATACAATAAAAGTAAACAGACTGCACAGCACCATCATGTCCATGTAAAGACGGGTATTGAAAGCTTTGGCTTGCGCGGCAACGCCCAGCGACTCGAAATTTTTCAACAACGCTTCAGTCGCATTTCCCTTGCGAAAAAAACGAACCATTTGGTCAATCTGGGCTTTTACATCTGAAGCACTGGCGTTGCGATGCTTATCGACGACAAATCCGAAATGGAAAAAACTTTCACTTCGTAGAAAGCTCAACATTTCTTCTGTGACATTCCGAGTCTTTTTAAGATCTCTAGGGAGTTTCTGAGTTATCTCATCCATGATTGTGAGTTCGGCTTTATTGAGCGGAATCACAGTAAACGCATAGGTCTGATTCGGCAGGCTCTTGTCAAAACAAAAATCTGCCGATATTGCCCACTCCTTGATATGGGCATGACGAGCAATGAACGTGTCGAATGTCTTCGACTTGCAACCGAACCATTCAATCAGATCATCAACCAGCGACTTGGTCATATCTCACGTCCCTGCGAAAATTACTCGTTTACGGAAATTGAACTCGAACCGTCATGTCTCAAAATGTCCTGTGCACCGAATATCTCAGTCCTGCTTGTAACCGCGAACCTCATCCACCCCACGATTGGCCAACTGGTCGGCCCGTTCGTTGCCGTGGTGGCCAATGTGGCCGCGAACCCACTTCCAGGTGACCTTGTGGCGGTTGACCTGCTCGTCGAGTTCCTTCCACAGGTCGGCGTTTTTTACCGGTTCCTTGGCGGCGGTTTTCCAGCCGCGCTTCTTCCAGTTGGCCATCCACTCGTTGATGCCTTTCATCACGTATTGCGAGTCGGTCACCAGCAGCACTTCGCACGGACGCTTGAGGGCTTCCAGGCCGCGAATCGCGCCGAGCAGCTCCATGCGGTTGTTGGTGGTGTTGGCTTCGCCGCCCCACAGTTCCTTTTCCACGCCCTTGCACACCAGCAAGGCGCCCCAGCCGCCCGGGCCGGGGTTGCCCTTGCAGGCGCCGTCAGTGAACAGTTCTACGCTATCGACGCTTTCGCTCATGCCAGTCTATCCAGAAAAATGCTTGGCCTTGCCGATCACGGATCGACAATGGCCGAGGCCGGGATTGACCCGGCCACAAATAAAAGAAGGTTTACGGTTCGATGCGCCGGCGGTTGACCTTGGCCATCGGCAGCGGAATCAGCTTGCCCATCGGCTCGCGGCGTTCCTGCCGCACCGGGCGCAGGCCGACCACGATCTTGCGCGCGACCAGTAAATAGAAGCCGCCGCCCGACAGTTGCCAGTCGCCGGCCTTGCGTTCCCAGCCGGCCAGACGGGCCTGCCACTTGGGTGACGCGAGCGGCGGACGATAGCACCCGAAGCGGCGTTTCTCCAGCGCGAAGCCCAGCAGGTTGAGCCAGTCGGCCACCCGTGACGGCGAGATGCAGCGGGCCTGACGCAAGGCGTCATGGGCGAACACATGTCGCAGGCCCCACGTGCTCCAGGGATTGATGCCGACAATGAGCAGATGCCCGCCGGGGCGCACGCTGCTGGCCGCCTCACGCAAAAGACCGTGGGGCGACAGGCAAAAATCCAGACCGTGCTGCAACACCACCACGTCGGCGGCGTGCTCGCTCAACGGCCAGGCTTGCTCTTCGCAGACGATCTCCACCCCCGGCAACGGCGCGCCGAGCCGCACGTTGCGCTGTACCTGCGGCGCCGACGGCGGCGTTTCGGCGGACGGCCCGTAATGCACCAGATAGCCGCCGAAGAACCGGCCCAGCTCGTCTTCGAGCATGCGGCGTTCTTCGTCCAGCAGAAATTGCCCGAGGGGGCCGGACAGCCATTCACGGGCCGCCCCGATCAGGGCCAGCCAGTCAGGATCGGCCTGAGCGAACGCTTTATCGATCATTGCATTCTCCAACACGCCAGGAACCTCTAAGATGCGCCAATGTTACCCGCTTGGCGAATCCGAAGATGATACAGATCAGTGCCCTGCCCGCCTTCACCGACAACTACATCTGGTTGTTACAGGATCATGCCACGCAGCGCTGCGCGGTGGTCGATCCGGGCGACGCCGCGCCCGTGCAGGCGTGGCTCGACGCGCATCCGGGCTGGGTGCTCGGCGACATCCTCATCACTCACCATCACCACGACCATGTCGGCGGCGTCGAAGCGCTGAAAAAGGCCACCGGCGCCACAGTCTACGGACCGGCCAGCGAGAGCATCCCGGCGCGGGACGTGGCCCTCAAGGATAACGACACGGTGCGCGTGCTCGGCTGGGACTTCGACGTCTATGCCGTGCCCGGCCACACCCTGGGACACATCGCCTACTACCATCACGGCCTGCTGTTCTGTGGCGACACCCTGTTCGCTGCCGGCTGCGGCCGACTATTCGAAGGGACGCCGCAACAAATGCACGCTTCGTTGAGCCGTCTGGCCGCACTGCCCGAAGACACGCTGGTCTACTGCACTCACGAATACACCCTGAGCAATCTGAAATTCGCTGCCGCCGTGGAGCCGGGCAACCCGGACATCGCCGCCCGTCTGGAAAAAGTTGCCCGGCAACGGGAGCACGGCGTCATGACGCTGCCCTCGACCCTCGCCCTGGAAAAACTCACCAATCCGTTTTTGCGTACCGCTGAAACATTAGTTACACAAAAAGTGGACGAACGGAACGGGCCTCAAAACCGGGCGCCGAGTGAGGTTTTTGCGGCTCTGCGGGCATGGAAAGATACGTTCTAAGTGGCTTACTGCCTGGTACAAAAATTCTGAATGGTTGACCGCAGGGGGTCCGCTTTCTAGAATCGCCCGACATTTTTGCCCGGAACTTACTTCCAGCCAATGTCGTCATCCATACGTAAGTCCGTCAATTCAGATGCGTTGACCCGCCTGGCACAAGCCATCGCGGTGGCTGTGTCCGCCACGCTGGCGGGCTGCTCCAGCCATGCTCCGCAGACTGAGGCGACACATACGCCGAACATTGCTGCGCGAGCCAAGCAGAAGCCCATCTGGTTATCGGAAAAGCCTAGCCCGCAAGTGCCCCAGGACATCTGGGAACGCATGCGCAGCGGTTTCCAGTTGCAGGAAGGTCTGGGCGTGAACCCGCGCATCGAGCAACAGCGCCTGTGGTTTGCGAGCAATCCGTCCTTTCTCGAGAACGCCGGCGAACGTGGCAGCCTCTACATTCATTACATCGTCGAGCGCCTCGAAGAACGCAACATGCCACTGGAGCTGGCGCTGCTGCCGGTCATCGAAAGCGCTTACAACCCGATGGCCTACTCCCGTGCCGACGCTTCGGGCCTGTGGCAGTTCATTCCGTCCACCGGGCGCTACTTCAACCTGCGCCAGACCCGTTTCTACGATGGCCGTCGCGACATTACTGCTTCGACCACCGCAGCGATGGACTACCTGACCCGCCTGCACGACATGTTCAACGGTGACTGGCTGTTGGCCCTGGCCGCGTACAACGCCGGGGAAGGCACGGTCAGCCGCGCCATCGAGCGTAACGAAAAACTCGGCCTGCCGACCGATTACTGGAACCTGCCGCTGCCCGCGGAAACCCAGGCTTATGTGCCGAAACTGCTGGCGCTCTCGCAAGTGGTACTGACGCCGGAAGCCTATGGCGTAAACCTCAACCCGATCGCCAACGAACCGTATTTCCAGGTCGTCGAAATCAACCAGCGCATGGACCTGTCCAAAGTCGCGGCGGTGGCCAACATCGACGAAGACGAACTGTTCCAGCTCAACCCGGCGTTCAAGCAGCGCACCACCATCGACGGCCCGCAGCACCTGCTGGTGCCGACCTCGAAGGCGCAACTGCTGACCGCCAGCCTGCAGACCATGCGTCCTGAAGAGCTGATCAGCCCGCGTTCGCTGAAACCGGTGTTCGAAGGCGCCGACCCGAGCGAGATCGCACAGGCCAAGCGTGCCTATCGGGTCAAGCGGGGCGACAACCTCGGTTCTATCGCCAAGGCCAACAAGGTCGAGGTCAAGGACCTGCAACGCTGGAACAAGCTGACCGGCAAGAACCTCAAGGTCGGCCAGACTCTGGTCATGCGCGACAACACCCAGCGCACGCCAACCCGCAAGAATGGCGGGCGCATCAATACGGTCGTTGCTGCCAACAGCAAGACCAGCAGCAAGGCCAAAGACAAGGACGACACCAAGCAGCAGACCCAGTACAAGGTCAAACGCGGCGACACCCTGTACGTGGTGGCCAAGCGTTTCAATGTCGAGATGCAGCACCTCAAGCGCTGGAATCCGGGCGCCGGCAAGGCGCTCAAGCCTGGGCAGATGCTCACGGTCTATCAGCCGCACTGACAAGGAGCCCCTGAATTTCAGGGGCTTTTTTTTTCGCCTGTCACTTTTCGCCTTCGGTGCAGACAACGCCCACAATTAACGGTGCATTAAGTCCCTGTCTTTTTCCTGTCCATACAAGCTGTTACTGTACGGCCCACAAAGCCCAAGCCGCCTGGATCGGATCTGACTTGAAGCGTCCCCTCCTCCTGCTCCTGATCAGCCTGGCCTTGAGCTCCCCCGTCAGCGCGACGATCACCGAAAGCCACGGTTATGCGCAGTTCGGCACGCTCAAGTACCCGGCCAGATTTACCCACTTCGACTGGGTCAACCCGCAAGCGCCCAAGGGTGGTACCTTGCGGGTGATGGCGTTTGGCACCTTCGATACGCTCAACCCCTATACCTTCAAGGGCACCAGCCCGGTTACGACGCCTAATTTCCTGCAGTACGGCATCAATGAGCTGAACGAGCCGCTGATGGTCGGCACCGGCCAGTATTCGCCGTCCGGGGACGAACCGGCGTCCAGTTACGGCCTGATCGCCCAATCGGTGGAGTACAGCGAAGATCGCAGCTGGGTGGTGTTCAATCTGCGCCCGCAAGCGCGCTTCCACGACGGTACGCCGATCACCGCATACGACGTGGCGTTCTCCTATCGCCTGCTGCTCAAGGAAGGTCATCCGCTGTACCGCACCGCCCTTCAGGAAGTGCTCCGCGTCGATATTCTCAACCCGCAGCGCATCCGGTTTGTGCTCAAGCGCAGCGGCAATCCGTTGCTGATCCTGCGTCTGGGCGAATTGCCGGTGCTGCCCCAGCATTACTGGAAAGGCCGCGACTTCAAGGCCACCACCTTCGAGCCGCCGCTGGGCAGCGGGCCGTACCGCATCACCTCGGTCACGCCGGGCCGGCAGCTGATTTTCGAGCGGGTCAAGGACTACTGGGGCAAGGACCTGCCGGTCAATCGCGGCAAGTACAACGTCGACCGTATGGAAGTCGAGTTCTACCGCGACAGCGATGTGGCGTTCGAAGCGTTCAAGGCCGGCGAGTTCGACATCTATATCGAGCATCAGGCCAAGAACTGGGCCAACGGTTACAACTTCCCGGCGATCCGTCGCGGCGACGTGATCAAGGCGCAGATCCCGCACCAGATCCCGACCCAGAGTCAGGGTCTGTTCATGAACACCCGGCGCCCGGCCTTTGCCGATATCAAGGTGCGCGAAGCGTTGGGCCTGATGTTCGACTTCGAGTGGACCAATCGCGCGCTGTTCAGCGACGCTTACAAACGCACCACCAGCTACTACCCCAACAGCGAATTCAGCGCCGTCGGCCTGCCGGTCGGTCATGAATGGCTGATGCTCAAGCCGTACAAGGATCAACTGCCGGCGCGCCTCTTCACCGAACCGTTCACGCTGCCGCAGACCGATGGGCGCGGCATTCCCCGGGAAACCATGCGCAAAGCCCTGGCGCTGCTGGCCGAGGCCGGCTGGAAGCTCAACGGCCAGCGCCTGCAGAACGCCGCCGGCCAGCCATTGCGTTTCGAGCTGCTGCTGGTCAATCCGAACCTGGAGCGGATCCTCCAGCCGTACATCGAGAACCTCAACAGCATCGGCATCGACGCGCGCCTGCGCACGGTGGATCGCGCCCAGTACAAACAGCGTCTGGACCAGTTCGATTTCGACATGATCCTGATGACCCTCAACCAGACCCTCAGCCCGGGGCTTGAACAGTGGCAGTACTTCCACTCCAGCCAGGTCGGGGTCAAGGGCAGCAAAAATTACGCGGGCATCGCCAACCCGGTGGTCGACCACCTGCTCGAGCAACTGCTCGCCGCCCGCACGCGCGATGAACAGGTCGCCGCCGGCAAGGCGCTGGACCGCGTGCTGCTCTGGCAGCACTACAGCATTCCCAACTGGTACCTCAATTATCACCGTCTGGCGTACCGCAACCGGTTCGCCTTCGTCACCACGCCGCCCTACACCCTGGGCCTGAGCGCGTGGTGGCTGAAATCTTCGGAGAAAGATCGATGAAGCCTATCCGCGCCCTGCTCGTGCAGGCCAGCGGTCTGCTGTTCGCCGGGCTGGCCTTTGCCGCCCCGCAACACGCCGTGACCCTGTACAACGAACCGCCGAAATACCCCGCCGACTTCAAGCATTTCGACTACGTGAACCCCGACGCGCCCAAGGGCGGAATCTTCCGCCAGGCCGGCTTCGGCGGTTTCGACAGCCTCAACCCGTTCATCAGCAAAGGCGTGCCGGCGGACGATATCGGCCTGATCTACGACACCCTGGCCAAACAGGGCCTGGACGAGCCGTTCACCGAATACGGCCTGATCGCCGCCAAGATCGAAAAGGCCCCGGACAACAGCTGGGTACGCTTCTACCTGCGTCCCGAAGCGAAGTTTCACGACGGCCACCCAGTACGTGCCGACGATGTGGTGTTCAGCTTCCAGACGCTGACCAAGGAAGGCGCACCGATGTATCGCGGCTACTACGCCGATGTTGAAGAGGTGATCGCCGAAGATCCGCTCAAGGTGCTGTTCAAGTTCAAGCACACCAACAACCGCGAATTACCGCTGATCCTCGGCCAGTTGCCGGTGCTGCCGAAACACTGGTGGGCCGAGCGTGATTTCAACAAGGGTAATCTGGAAATCCCGCTGGGCAGCGGCCCGTACAAGGTCACCGAAGTGAAGGCCGGACGCTCGGTGCGTTATGAGCGGGTCAAGGATTACTGGGGCAAGGACCTGCCGGCCAACCGTGGCTTCTACAACTTCGACGTGATGACCACCGACTATTACCGCGACAACACCGTCGCGCTGGAAGCGTTGAAAGCCGGGCAGTTCGACTATTGGCTGGAAATGGCCGCGAAAAACTGGGCCAACGCCTACAACGTACCGGCAGTGACCGAAGGGCGGCTGATCAAGGAACAGATTGCCAACAGCAACCCGACCGGCATGCAGGGTTTTGTCTTCAACCTGCGCCGCCCGGTGTTTCAGGACGTGCGGGTACGCCAGGCTCTCGGCCTGCTGTTCGACTTCGAATGGACCAACAAGCAACTGTTCAACGGTGCTTATGCCCGCACCCGCAGTTACTTCGAAAACTCGGAAATGGCCGCCACCGGCCTGCCTGATGCAGAACAGGTGACGATCCTCGATCCGTTTCGCAGCAAGCTGCCGGCGCAAGTGTTCAGCGAAGCCTTCGAGAATCCGAAAACCGACGCCAGCGGCATGATCCGCACGCAACAGCGCGAGGCGTATCAGTTGCTGCAAGAGGCTGGCTGGAAGATCGTCGACGACAAAATGGTCGACGCGACCGGCAAACCGGTGGTCATCGAATTCCTGCTGGCGCAGACCGAATTCGAACGCGTGTTGTTGCCATTCAAGCGCAACCTCGCTGACCTTGGCATCGATCTGGTGATCCGTCGCGTCGACGTCTCGCAATACGTCAACCGCGTACGTTCGCGGGACTTCGACATGATCGTCGGCAGCTTCCCGCAGTCCAACTCACCCGGCAACGAACAACGGGAATTCTGGATGAGCGCCGCCGCCGACAAGGCCAGCAGCCGCAACTCCATGGGCCTGAAAGATCCTATTGTCGATCACTTGGTGGAAAACCTGATCAACGCCGATTCGCGCAAAAGCCTGGTGGCCCACGCCCGCGCCCTCGACCGTGTGCTGCAATGGGGTTACTACGTGATCCCGAACTGGCACATCAAGACCTGGCGCGTGGCGTACTGGAACCACATCGGCCACCCGAAAGTCTCTCCCAAGTACGACATCGGCATTAACACCTGGTGGATCAAACCCGATGCGAAACCGGCAGTAGAAGTCGAAACCCAACTGCAAGCCGACCCTGCGGGCACGGAGTAATCAGATGCTGGCGTACATTTTTCGGCGACTGCTGCTGATCATCCCGACCCTGTTCGGCATTCTGCTGATCAACTTTGTGATCATCCAGGCCGCGCCCGGCGGGCCGGTGGAACAGATGATCGCCAAGCTCGAAGGCTTCGAAGGCGCCACCAGCCGCATCGCCGGTGGCGGTGCCGAAGTGTCGGTGGCCGGTTCGTCCTATCGCGGCGCGCAGGGCCTGGACCCGGCGCTGATCAAGGAAATCGAGAAGATGTACGGGTTCGACAAGTCGGCCCCGGAACGTCTGTGGATCATGGTCAAGAACTACGCCCGGCTGGATTTCGGCGACAGCTTCTTCCGCGACGCCAAGGTCATCGACCTGATCAAGGAAAAGATGCCGGTGTCGATCTCCCTCGGGCTGTGGAGCACGCTGATCATGTACCTGGTGTCGATCCCGCTGGGGATCGCCAAGGCCACGCGGCACGGCAGTCATTTCGACGTCTGGACCAGTTCGGCGATCATCGTCGGTTATGCGATTCCGGCGTTCCTGTTTGCGATTCTGCTGATCGTGGTGTTTGCCGGCGGCAGTTATCTGGACTGGTTCCCGTTGCGCGGGCTGACCTCGAACAACTTCGATGAGCTGAGCCTGGGTGGCAAGATACTCGATTACTTCTGGCACCTGGCGCTGCCGGTGACGGCGCTGGTGATCGGCAACTTCGCGACCATGACCCTGCTGACCAAAAACAGCTTCCTCGACGAGATCAACAAGCAGTACGTGGTCACCGCCAAGGCCAAGGGTCTGACCCGCAATCGCGTGCTCTACGGCCATGTGTTTCGCAATGCGATGCTGCTGGTGATCGCGGGGTTCCCGTCGGCGTTCATCGGCATCTTTTTCACCGGTTCGTTGCTGGTGGAAGTGATCTTCTCCCTCGACGGCCTCGGCCTGATGAGCTTCGAAGCGGCGATCAACCGCGATTACCCGGTGGTGTTCGGCACCCTGTTCATCTTCACCCTGCTGGGGCTGGTGGTGAAACTGATCGGCGACCTCACCTACACCCTCGTCGATCCGCGCATCGACTTTGCCAGCCGGGAGCATTGAGATGAACCTGTCCCCTCTCAACCGCCGGCGCTTCGAGCTGTTCAAGGCTAACAAGCGAGGCTGGTGGTCGCTGTGGCTGTTCCTGATCCTGTTCGGCCTGAGCCTGGGCGCTGAACTGATCGCCAACGACAAGCCGCTGGTGGTGCACTACGACAACAACTGGTACTTCCCGGCGATCAAGCGCTACCCGGAAACCACTTTCGGCGGCGAATTCCCGCTGGAAGCCAACTACAAGAGCCCGTACATCCGCGAACTGCTCAAGGCCAAGGACGCGTGGGTGCTGTGGGCGCCGATTCCGTTCAGCTACCAGAGCATCAACTACGACCTGAAAGTCCCGGCCCCCGCCCCGCCGTCGGCGGACAACCTGCTGGGCACCGACGATCAGGGCCGCGATGTGCTGGCGCGGGTCATCTACGGCTTCCGAGTGTCGGTGCTGTTCGCCCTGACCCTGACCCTGCTCAGCTCGATCATCGGCGTGATCGCCGGTGCCTTGCAGGGCTTCTACGGCGGCTGGGTCGATCTGGCCGGCCAGCGTTTTCTGGAGATCTGGTCGGGCTTGCCGGTGTTGTACCTGCTGATTATTCTCGCCAGTTTCGTCCAGCCGAACTTCTGGTGGCTGCTGGGGATCATGCTGCTGTTCTCGTGGATGAGCCTGGTGGATGTGGTGCGCGCCGAGTTCCTGCGCGGGCGCAACCTGGAATACGTGCGTGCAGCCAGAGCGCTGGGCATGCAGAACGGCGCGATCATGTTCCGCCACATTCTGCCCAACGCCATGGTTTCGACCATGACCTTCATGCCGTTCATTCTGACCGGCGCCATCGGCACCCTCACCGCCCTGGACTTCCTCGGTTTCGGCTTGCCGGCCGGCAGTCCGTCGCTGGGTGAACTGGTGGCCCAGGGCAAATCCAACCTGCAAGCGCCGTGGCTGGGCATGAGTGCGTTTGCGGTGCTGGCACTGATGTTGAGTCTGCTGGTGTTCATCGGCGAGTCCGCTCGCGATGCCTTCGACCCGAGGAAGTGACATGAATCAGGACAATCTGATCGAAATCCGCGACCTGGCCGTCGAATTCGGCATCGGTGATCGCGTGCAACGGGTGGTCGAAGGCGTGAGTTTCGACATCAAGCGCGGCGAAACCCTGGCGCTGGTGGGCGAAAGCGGCTCGGGCAAGTCGGTGACGGCGCATTCGATCCTGCGCCTGCTGCCCTACCCGCTGGCGCGACATCCGGCCGGCAGCATCAACTATTCCGGGCAGAACCTGCTGGAGCTGAGCGAAAAAACCATTCGTCACATTCGTGGCAACCGGATCGCAATGATCTTTCAGGAGCCGATGACCTCGCTCAACCCGCTGCACTCGATCGAGAAGCAGATCAACGAAGTGCTGGGCATCCACAAGGGCCTGACCGGCAAAGTCGCGACCAAGCGCACGCTGGAGCTGCTGGAAATGGTCGGCATCCCCGAGCCGCACAAGCGCCTCAAGGCCCTGCCCCACGAATTGTCCGGCGGCCAGCGCCAGCGCGTGATGATCGCCATGGCCCTGGCCAACGAGCCGGAACTGTTGATCGCCGACGAACCGACTACCGCACTGGACGTGACCGTTCAGCTGAAAATCCTCGACCTGCTCAAGGAATTGCAGGCCCGATTGGGCATGGCGCTGTTACTGATCAGTCACGATTTGAACCTCGTGCGAAGAATTGCGCATCGTGTATGTGTCATGCAGCGCGGTTGCATCGTCGAACAGGCATCGTGCGAAGAGCTGTTCCGTTCGCCGCAGCATCCGTACACTCGGGAACTGCTTGGCGCAGAGCCCAGCGGAGGCCCGGCGAGCAATAAAGTCGGGGCGCCGCTGCTTGAAGTCGAGGATCTGAAAGTCTGGTTCCCGATCAAGAAAGGCCTGCTCAAGCGCACGGTGGATCACGTCAAGGCAGTGGACGGCATCAATTTCAGCCTGCCTCAGGGTCAGACCCTGGGGATTGTGGGGGAAAGCGGTTCCGGCAAATCCACCCTGGGTCTGGCGATCCTGCGGTTGATCGGCAGCCAAGGTGCGATCCGTTTTGAAGGCAAGCAGCTAGACTGCCTGACGCAAAGCGAGGTCCGGCCGTTGCGTCGGGAGATGCAGGTGGTGTTTCAGGATCCGTTTGGCAGCCTGAGCCCGCGGATGTGCGTGAATGACATCGTTGGCGAAGGCCTGCGGATCCACAAGATGGGCACCGCCGCCGAGCAGGAAGCGGCAATTATTGCGGCATTGAAGGAGGTAGGTCTGGATCCGGAAACCCGGCACCGCTACCCCCACGAATTTTCCGGTGGGCAACGGCAGCGAATTGCCATAGCCCGGGCTTTGGTGCTCAAACCGGCGCTGATCCTGCTGGACGAGCCGACTTCGGCCCTCGACCGGACGGTGCAGCGGCAAGTGGTGGAGCTGTTGCGTTCACTGCAAGCCAAGTACAACCTGACGTATTTGTTCATCAGCCATGACCTGGCTGTTGTGAAAGCGCTGAGCCACCAACTGATGGTGGTCAAGCATGGCCAAGTGGTCGAACAGGGAGACGCGCAAAGTATCTTTGCCGCCCCCCAACATCCGTATACACAGCAGTTGCTGGAGGCCGCTTTCCTGGCACCAGCCACTGCGCAATAACCTGAAAGAGGAGCAACACATGGGTTTTCTCGCCGGTAAGCGCGTACTGATCGTCGGTGTCGCCAGCAAGCTGTCCATCGCATCCGGCATCGCTGCCGCCATGCATCGCGAGGGCGCTGAGCTTGCCTTCACTTATCAGAACGAAAAACTGAAAGGTCGCGTTGAAGAGTTCGCACAGGGCTGGGGTTCGAGCCCTGAGCTGTGCTTCCCGTGCGACGTGGCCAGCGATGCAGAAATCGCCAAGGTCTTCGAAGAGCTGAGCAAGAAGTGGGACGGCCTGGACTGCATCGTGCACTCCGTCGGCTTCGCTCCGGGCGACCAACTGGACGGCGACTTCACCGAAGTCACCACCCGTGAAGGCTACCGCATCTCCCACGACATCAGCGCCTACAGCTTCGTCGCCCTGGCCAAGGCCGGTCGCGAAATGATGAAGGGCCGCAACGGCAGCCTGCTGACCCTGTCGTACCTGGGCGCCGAGCGCACCATGCCGAACTACAACGTCATGGGCATGGCCAAAGCCTCGCTGGAAGCCGGCGTACGTTACCTGGCTGGCTCCCTGGGCCCGGAAGGCACTCGCGTCAACTGCGTATCGGCCGGCCCGATCCGCACCCTGGCCGCTTCCGGCATCAAGAGCTTCCGCAAGATGCTGGCCGCCAACGAAGCGCAAACCCCGCTTCGTCGCAATGTCACCATCGACGAAGTCGGCAACGTCGGCGCCTTCCTGTGCTCGGACCTGGCGTCCGGCATCAGCGGTGAAATCACTTACGTGGACGGCGGCTTCAACACCACCGCCATGGGCAACATCGAAGAGTAATCTTCGCGCTGCCTATAAAAAGCCCGCCTATTGGCGGGCTTTTTCATGCCTGCGATTCCAGGCAACGGACGAACAACTGTTGAATCGGTTGAGAGCGCTGGCTGTAGCGCTGCAAAACCACCATTTCCCGATAGAACGTCAGCTCTCCCAGTGCGATCACCCTCACCTTCAACGGATGCTCCAGCCACAGCCCGGCCCTGGGCAGCAATGAAACCCCGAGCCCGCACTCGACCATCTTCACGATCGCTTCCAGCTCATCCAGCTCCAGCGCTACGTGGACGTCGATTCGCTGTTCACGCAGAAACCGCGTCACCAGTCGTCCCCCAAACGAATTGCGGTCGTAGCGCACATGGGGATGCTCGGCGAGCAATTGCAGCGGATCATCGCCCTCAACCGTTGTCGGCACGATCAACACGAACGGCTCGCGACGAATCACCTGCGCCGACAGCTCCTTGGGCAATTCGAACGGCGGCTTGATCATGATCGCCAGATCGACTTCTCCGGCATCCACCTGGCTCAACAGGTTCAGCGACACACCCGGCACCAGTTTCGGCTCCACGCCGGGTGCCTGTTGCCGCAAGCGCAATAACGCCTGAGGCAACAGCCCGGTTTGCGCGGTCGCCACGGCGCCGATTCTCAGCTCGCCGCGAAACTCGCTGACATCTTCGCTGATCGCCATGCGGCTGAAAGTGGCGAGCATTTCCTGCGCCATCGGCACCGCGCGCTGCCCGGCCGGATTAAGGATCGCCTGTCGCCCGGTGCGATCGAACAGGCGCACGCCCAAAGCCTGCTCCAGGTTGCGAATCTGCGCGCTGACCGCCGATTGCGTCAGGCCGATATGCAGACCGGCGGCGGCAAACGTGCCATGCCGCGCAACTGCCAGAAAGGTTTTCAGTTCACGCAGCATGGGCGCCTCGACTGATCGAAATAATTTGAGCTCGGCGCAAAAACTATCGTCTTTCAATCGAAAAGCACAGCGCTAGACTCAACTCACCTCAACCCTTGATAGAGACCGCGCCTATGTCACTTAGCCCCTTCCATCTGGCCATTCCGGTGTACGACCTCGCCGCTGCCCGGCATTTCTACCGTGAGGTGTTCGGACTCGAAGAGGGTCGCTCCAGCGATCACTGGGTCGACTTCAATTTCTTCGGGCATCAACTGGTGATTCACCTGGCGCCGAAGAACGCCTCGCAGGAAGCGGCGCACACCAACGCCGTGGACGGGCATGACGTGCCGGTGCCGCATTTCGGTGTGGTGCTGGGGATGGAGGAATGGCATGCGTTGGCCGAGCGTTTGAAGTCACTGGGCACGCGGTTTGTGATCGAACCGGGAATCCGGTTTCAGGGACTGGTGGGCGAACAGGCGACGATGTTCCTGTTTGACCCTTGCGGCAATGCGCTGGAGTTCAAGGCGTTCAAGGATATCGGGCAGTTGTTTGCCAAATAGCAGCGCCTGTACATAAGCCTTCGCGAGCAAGCTCGCTCCCACCCTTTGAAATACGACTCCTGTGGGAGCGAGCTTGCTCGCGATGAGGCCAGGACTAACAACGCTTCAAAGCCTGCTTGTGCTCATACATCGCCGCATCCGCATCCGCCAGCAGCTTGTCTACCGTTTCATGCCGTCGCGGGTCGTATTCGATCTGACCGACACTGAACCGAATCGCGTAACCCCGGTGCAACGTAGCATTGCGCTCTTCGAGGATTTCCTTGAGCCGCGCCATGATTCTGGTGGTTTCAACGTGACTTGAGCCGGTCAGCAGCGCCACGAACTCGTCGCCGCCCAGGCGTCCGACCACATCGCTCTCGCGAAAGGCGATGCGCAGCACATCGGCAAAATTCTTCAGCGCGCTGTCGCCCTCGGCATGCCCATAAAGGTCGTTGATCTGCTTGAAGTCATTGAGGTCGAAAAACAGCAGCGTCGCCGGTTTTTCCAGGCGTGCGCAGGCATCCAGCGCGTGCTGGGCCAGCATCTTGAAGCCGCGACGGTTGGACAGCAGCGTCAGCTCGTCCATGCTCGCCATCTGCACGGCCATCAGCTCCTGCTCGGCCATGCCCGCGAGATCACGCAGCAAGGCACGCTCTTCGTCGTCGAGTTCGCGAGGTTTGGTGTCGATGAGGCACAGCGTGCCCATCTTGTTGCCGTTGGGCACGGTCAGCGGATAACCGGCGTAGAACTGGATGTTCGGCTCCCCGGTAACCAACGGGTTGTCGTGAAAACGCTCGTCCTCTCGGGCGTCAGGTACCAGCAGGAGCTCGTCCCTGAGAATCGCATGGCCACAGAATGAAACCGAGCGTGGCGTTTCGGTCGTGTCCAGCCCCACGCAGGACTTGAACCATTGCCGCTCCTTATCCACCAGCGTGACCAGTGCGATCGGCACGTTGAACAGACGCTTGGCCAGTCGCGTCAGCCGGTCGAAACGCTCTTCCGGTGCGGTGTCGAGCAGCTTCAGGTCCTG
Organism: Pseudomonas koreensis; assembly: GCF_025447595.1. Lineage (GTDB taxonomy): Bacteria > Pseudomonadota > Gammaproteobacteria > Pseudomonadales > Pseudomonadaceae > Aquipseudomonas > Aquipseudomonas koreensis_H. The sequence continues at coordinate 91,063 of NZ_JAOEJU010000008.1, forward strand.
CAGCGCTTGAATGCGGACAGCTTCATTGGCGGGTTTGCCGGGTACCAGCATCACACACTCCTTTGTCGTCGATGCACTTGAGCGTAGACCGATTCAGCGATGACTCAACCTCTCACCCGCCGACCACCGGACATGGCCCACCCGCATCGGCCCACAGTTTGAACTGGGTCACGAAGATATCGTGCGGCACCGGAACCGGCGCGCGCCCTGCTCCGGGATTCCAGCCCCAGAGCACCAGTTTGTCCTCGTTGACGTGTTTGATCAGCGCGGCGAAATCCCGGTCGCCGTTGCTGGCGCGGTCCTTGATCATCGCGCACAAACGATCCGGCGGCAGGCCGATCCAGGCCATCTTGTGGGCGGCTGGCGGCAGGCTCCAGTGCGGCGCGCCCGGTGGCGCGTGAGGGCCGTAACTGGCCGGCGGATTGCTTTCGGCGTGGCAGGTGGCGCATGGCAGGCCGGCCGCGCCCTTGCCGTCCATGCCGCGGACCACGCTCATGGCGTGGGGAATGCCGGCGTCGAACTGCAAGGGTGAATCGCCGGGAATGTGACAGTTCTGGCAGCGCGGGCTCTGGAAGACTTTCTGCACCGTGCCAAAAGCCTTCAGGGCTTCCTGATCGTCAGCGAACAGATCCGACGCATAACCGCCCAACCCAAGCAGAATCACCGTGCCCAACAACAGATGTCGTTTCATCTCACACCCCCGACAAAAGCAGCGGCAGTTCCCGCAGACGCTGCCCGGTCAGGGCGAACACCGCGTTGGCCACCGCCGGCGCCGTGGGCGGCACGCCGGCCTCGCCGATACCGCCGGGTTTGTCGGTGCTCGGCACGATGTGCACCTCGACCACCGGCATCTCGTTCAGGCGCAGCACTTGATAGTCGTGATAGTTGGACTGCACGACATGGCCGTCCTTGAGGGTCAGTTTGCTGTGCAGCGCCATGCCCAGGCCGAAGGTGATGCACGACTCCATCTGCGCCGCGATGCTCTGCGGGTTGACCGCAATCCCGCAGTCCACCGCGCAGACCACGCGATGAACGCGGATCGCCAGATTGTCCTGGGACACCTCGGCCACCTGCGCCACGTAACTGCCGAACGATTCGTGCACCGCCACACCCAGCGCATGTCCGTCCGGCAGCGGGGCTTTCCAGTTGGCCTTCTCTACTGCCAGATTCAACACGCCAAGATGCCGGGCATGATCCTTGAGCAGCGTTCGTCGGTACTCCACCGGGTCCTTGCCCGCCGCCGTGGCCAGTTCATCGATCAGCGACTCCATGACAAACGCGGTGTGGCTATGACCCACCGAACGCAGCCAGAGCACGTTGATCCCCGTGGTCGGCGAGTGCAGATCGACCTGATGATGGGCCAGGCCCTTGATGTACGGGCTGTCCGAAACGCCTTCGACCGACGTCTGGTCGACGCCGTTCTTGACCATGGTTTTCTCGAGCATGGTGCCAGCCATGATCGACTGCCCGACCAACACATGCTGCCATGCCAGCGGCATGCCGTCGGCGCCGAGGCCGATCTTCGCCTGATGCAGGAACATCGAGCGGTAGTAACCGCCACGAATATCGTCTTCACGCGACCACACGGTTTTTACCGGCATCGCGGCAGCCTTGGCCACTTGCACCGCTTCGGCGACAAAGTCCGAGGTCGGGTTGGCCCGCCGGCCGAAACCGCCGCCGAGGAATTCGGTGTGGATCTCGACCTGCTCCGGCTTGAGCCCGGTGATTTTGCCGGCGACCATCTGATCCAGCGTCTGGAACTGGGTGCCGGTCCAGATCTCGCACTTGTCGGCGCTGATCTTCACCGTGCAGTTGAGCGGCTCCATCGGCGCATGGGCCAGGTACGGCACGCTGTATTCGACGTCGATTTTCTTCGCCGCCTTGCCGAAATTGCCCTTGGCATCGCCAGCCTGCGCCGCCGAGGTGCCCGGCGTGGCCGCCAGTTTGCGAAAACTCGCCAAGAGCTTTTCACTGCTCAGATCAGCGTGAGGCCCCAGGTCCCAATCGACCTTCAGCGCATCGCGCCCCAGTTTCGCCGCCCAATAATGCTCGGCGACTACCGCCACACCGGTTGGCACCTGCACCACTTTGTGCACGCCGGGGATCGCCAGGGCTTCTGCGCCTTCAAAGGATTTCACCGTGGCGCCGAAGGCTGGCGCCCGCGCGACCATCGCCGTCATCAGTCCGTCGAACTGCACGTCCATGCCGAACTTGGCGCGTCCGGTGATTTTCTCCGGGGTGTCGAGGCGTTTGGTAGGTTTGCCGATGACCTTCCAATCCTTGGCTTCCTTGAAGGTGATCGACTTCGGATCCGGCACCGGCAGTTGCCCGGCGGCGTCCGCCAGTTCGCCGTAGGTGGCGCGGTTGTCGCCGGCAATCACCACGCCGGATTCGGTGCGGATCGTCGACGGCGCCACGTTGAAACGCTTGGCCGCCGCTTCGATCAGCATCTGCCGCGCCGTGGCACCGGCGAGGCGGTAACGGTCGAATTCCATCCAGGTTGAAGTGGAGCCGCCGGTAATCTGCATCCCGCCAAAACCGGGCATGCCGTAATCGGCCGCCGAAGCCGGCGAGTGTTCGACACGGATCTTCGACCAGTCGGCGTCCAGCTCTTCGGCGATCAACATGGTCAGGCCGGTCCAGATGCCCTGGCCCATTTCCGAATGGCCAAGCAACACGGTGACGCTGTTGTCCGCCGCAATCCGCAGGAATGCGTTCGGCGCAAACACCTTGCCTTCATTCTCGGCCGCCATGGCGAACCGGTTGCCACCGGGCACCACGAAGGCCACCACCAGACCACCACCAAGCACAGCGCTGCCCTTGAGAAATCCGCGACGGGATACGGGACTGTTCATCACTCACCTCCCCTCGCTCAGCCGATGTCGGCGGCGCGTTTGACCGCTGCGCGGATTCTTGGATACGTGCCGCAACGGCAGATGTTGCCGGAGAGCGCCTGATCGATATCGCTGTCGGTGGGTTTGGGGATTTTCGCCAGCAACGCGGCGGCGGACATGATCTGCCCGGACTGGCAGTAACCGCATTGCACCACGTCCAGTTCGGCCCAGGCTTGCTGCACCGGGTGCGAACCGTCGCTCGACAGGCCTTCGATGGTAAGGATTTTCTGGCCGTGGGCGACGGCCGTGGCCGGTGTGATGCACGAGCGCAGCGGTGCGCCATCGACGTGCACGGTGCAGGCACCGCACTGCGCCATGCCGCAACCGAATTTGGTACCGGTCAGGTGCGCGACATCGCGCAGGACCCAGAGCAACGGCATGTCCGCGGGGACATCGAGCTCCTGATCCTTGCCATTGATGTTCAAGGTCAGCATCGGGGACTTCCTCAGACTCACGGTGTTCTGAAGGGCACTGCTACAGCTCTCGAAGCCTGTGCGCGCCTCGGCTTATCCCTTTCAGCTAAGCGCATTTTGACCCGACAACCAGCCGCTGCGACCACCGGTCATGCAGCACCGTTCGGGAATTCTTCGACCAAAGTGACGACTTTGCTCCTACAGTTGATCCGGTTGTCATCGCAAGACCTGCCCTTTCACATTTTCCAGGAGTCGCGAACATGGGATATGTCACAACGAAAGACGGCGTCGAAATCTTCTACAAGGACTGGGGCCCGAAAGACGCCCCGGTGATCCACTTCCACCACGGCTGGCCACTCAGCGCGGACGACTGGGATGCGCAGATGCTGTTCTTCCTCGCCCAAGGCTTCCGGGTCGTGGCCCATGATCGACGGGGTCACGGGCGTTCGAGCCAGGTCTGGGACGGTCACGACATGGATCATTACGCCGACGACGTGGCGGCGGTGGTCAATCATCTGGGGACGCAGAAAGCCGTGCACGTCGGTCACTCCACCGGTGGCGGAGAAGTGATTCATTACATCGCCCGGCATGGCGAGGATCGGGTCTCCAAAGCCGCGATCATCAGCGCCGTGCCACCGCTGATGGTGAAAACCGACAGCAGCCCCGGTGGTTTGCCCAAGTCGGTGTTCGACGATCTTCAGGCACAACTGGCGGCCAATCGCTCGCAGTTCTATCACGACGTGCCGGCCGGCCCGTTCTACGGCTACAACCGCCCGGGGGCCAAACCTTCGGAAGCTGTCGTGCTGAACTGGTGGCGCCAAGGGATGATGGGCGGCGCCAAGGCCCACTACGACGGGATCGTTGCTTTCTCTCAGACCGACTTCACCGCCGACCTGAAAAGCATCTCGATCCCGGTGCTGGTGATGCACGGCGACGATGACCAGATCGTGCCGTATGAAAACGCCGGTGTGTTATCGGCAAAACTGCTGAAAAACAGCACGCTGAAGATTTATCCGGGCTTCCCCCACGGGATGCCGACCACCGAGGCGCCGACGATCAACGCGGATCTGCTGGCGTTCATTCGCGGCTGATCAAATTGTCCGGGGTCAGGCGCCCTGCCTGGCCCCGGCTACTCTTCGGTTCGCTCCATTCCCTCGCGATCACGCACGTAATGTCGGCCCAATGGAAAGGCCGGCAGCCATGACTCGCGACGCACCGTCCATAGCTCATAGGTGGGCTGGAACTGGTCCGGCGCATCCAGCGCACCCAGATTCACCTCGACTTCATCGCCACTACGGCCGAACACCGACGAGCCACAGCGCGGACAGAAATGTCGCCCGGCATAGTCATGGGTCTCGCCGCTGATCGTCACCGCATCCTCGGGAAAGATCGCCGACGCAGCAAACAACGCACCATGGTGTTTGCGGCAATCCAGACAATGGCAAACGCCAACCCTGTAGGGCCGCCCTGACGCCTCGATCCGCACCTCGCCGCACAGACAACCGCCGGTCAATCGGCCCATGGGACACCTCGTCTGAAAATGGAATATCCGGTGAGTGAAAATAGCAGCCCTCTGGGGGAACGCTTACAATCGTGGCCCATTAACACTATTCAGGCAGACCCGTTCTTTCATGGCGCTCGATCCCCTCACGATGCTCACCATTTCCACCGCCCTGGCCGCGGCGGCCGCCCTGTATCTGGCGGTCGAATGGCGCAGCATCCGCGAACCTTCCCTGCTGTTCTGGAGCGCCGGTTTCGCCACCATCACCGTCGGTTCGAGCCTGGCCCTGCTGCGCGCCAATGGCTATCCGCTGATCGGGATATGGTTCGCCAACGGCTTGCTGGTGGTCGCGCACTGGCTGTTTCTGCTGGGGGTCGCGCGGTTTACGCAGAGGCGGTTATCGCGGGCCTGGTACTTGATGTTTCTGCTGTGGCTGGCGTTGCTGCTGTTACCTGAAAGTCCGTCGTGGTCGAAGATCATGCTGATGGCCAACTCGCTGCTGGTTGCCGTGTTGATGCTGCGGGCCAGCCTGTTGCTGCGTCCTCACGGCAAATCGTTGAGCGTTGGCGCGGTGCAATTGCGCTATGTGCTGCTGATCCACGGCGTGTTCTATTTCACCAAGGCGATCATCGCGGTGATTCCGGGCACGCTGATCGATCTGGCGTCTCTGCGCGGCGAGATCATTCAGATTTCCTTGGTCGAGGGCGCGATGGCGATCATGCTGATCGCGCTGTCGATGACCGGCACCGAGCGCTATCGGCGGGAAAAGCAGATCGCCGAACTGGCCGCCCGTGACCCGCTGACCGCGCTGTACAACCGCCGCGCCCTGGAAGTCCGCGCACCGCGTCTACTTGATGAAGTGTCCAATACCCGGCCCGGCGCCCTGCTGCTGATCGACATCGACAACTTCAAACAGATCAACGACCTGTACGGCCACACCGCTGGCGACCGCTTGCTCATCGCCCTCAGCGAAATGATCCGCGCGGTGCTGCCCAAAGGCGCGCTGGCGGCAAGGCTGGGCGGTGACGAATTCGTGATGCTGCTGGGCGATGCGTCCCACGCACAGATCATGGTGCTGGGCAGTGCGCTGCGCGAGCAGTTTCAGCAAATGACGTCCCAGACCTATTCCACCCCGCAAGCGGTCACCCTGAGCATCGGCGCCAAGGTGTTCGATCAGCCGCCGGCCAGCCTCGCGGCGTTGATCGAACAGGGTGACAGCGCGCTCTACGAATCCAAGCGCGGCGGTCGCAACCGGATTCAGCTGGCCGACTACACCTGACCTATCCTTGCCTGCATCCCGTAACGTCGGAGTTCGCAATGTCCTCGCCTGAATCCACCCTCCTCCAGAGCTGGCACCATAATGCCCGGGCCTGGACCGAAGCCGTACGCAGCGGCGCCATCGAGAGTCGCCGGCAGGTCACCGAACAGGCCATTCTGCTGGCGGTGATGGGGCGCCAGCCGGAGCGCGTGCTCGATCTGGGATGTGGCGAAGGCTGGCTGTTGCGGGCGCTGGCCGAGCGAGGGTTCGACGCGGTCGGCGTGGATGGCGATGCGACGCTGGTCGAGGCCGCGCGGGTGGCCGGTTCATCGGCCGTGCATGTCGCCAGCTACGAAGACCTGGTTGAAGCGAAGGTCGACATCGGCCGCGATTACGACCTGATCTGCGCCAATTTCTCTCTGTTGCATCAGGACATCATTCCGCTGCTCGCGGCGATGAATGCCCTGCTCGTGCCTGGCGGTGCGCTGGTGATCCAGACGCTGCATCCGTGGTCGGTGGCCGCCGGTGATTATCAGGATGGCTGGCGGGAAGAAACTTTCGACGGATTCCAGGGCGAGTGGTCGCCAATGCCATGGTATTTCCGCACCCTGTCCAGTTGGCTGAATGCGCTGGACATCGCCGGCCTGCAGTTGACCGGCCTGCGCGAACCGCAGCATCCGCAAAGCCCGGTGCCGCAGTCATTGCTGATGATTGCCGAACGTCGCAGTTAAAACGCTAGAGCCTCGGTTTGAGCAGAATCCCGGTGTAGTGCCGCAAAAACAGCGCGAACCCCGCACACCAGAGCACCACGGACAGCCCCAGCCCCAGACTGGAAAACGGCACCAGCAACACCCGACAACCCGCCGCAATCAGCACCAGCGCAAAGCCCAGCACCATGCCTTTCGAGGGCTGCAACAACCGGCCGGTATGGCCAAGGCTGACCCGCGCGATCATCGCCAGAATCAACCCGCCCACCCCGCCGACAGCCAATGCATGGGTCGCCAGGCTTTGCTGCCCGATCAAGCCCAGATGCCACAGCGCCATGGCCCAGGTTGCCAGCGCCATCCAGGCGTAAGCCAGGTACAACGACCAGAGCAGCGGCACCCGCCACATCCCCCGATCATGCCAGCGGATCAGCCGCATCAACTGAAGACTGCCGGTCAGCATGAACAAAACTGCCAGCCACAGCCGGGGCGAATCATTGAGGCCTGCCGCAAAAGTGACAGCGGTCAGCAGGCTGCCGATCAACAGCAAACGCGTTGTCAGTGGATTGGCGACAGGTGCCGGTGGGCGGTTCAAACTACGCTGAATGAAGAACGGAATCACCCGCCCGCCGATCACGGTCATCAGTGCCGCAATCAGCCACAACGCCCCCAGTACACCCTGGCGTTGCAGGCCGGCGTCGTCGTTGTACAGGCCGATCAAAGTCAGCGCCTGACAACCCGCCATCAACCCGAGCACCAACACAATCGGGTAGTTATCACGTTTGCGGGCGGCGACCAGATCCCGTCCCAGCATCACTGCCAGTAGCGGTAGAAAACCCCATTGCAGCGCCAGAATCAGCCCGGTCGACAACGGCAGCCACCAGGCCACACGCCCGAGCAGCCAGACCGACACCAAGGCGATCAAGGCACCGCCGCGCACACCGGGAATGCCGGTCCAGTTGGGCACCGCTGTCAGCAAAAAACCGGCAACGATCGCCGCCGCAAAACCGAAGGGCATTTCATGTCGATGCCAGGCGAGCATGCCGCCCACTGGTTGCAGATTGAACCAGCGACCGTAAAGCCACAGCCCCCAGATCAAAATCGCCAGCGCGGCGAATCCGGCCCCGGCCAGAAACAGCGGCCGAAAGCCCAGGCTGAACAACGGTGCATCGGCGAGTCTGCGCATGTTCAAGCCACCACGGCGGCGTGATGTTGGCCGAGCCGATACTGAGACAGGAGCCGCATCACATAGCCGATCTTGATCAGCGTCGGGCCGACGATGGTCATGGCGTGCATCGCCACCAGCAACGCAATCGGCATGTGGCCCTGATACAGATAAGCGCCATAGATCCCGGCCAGCAACATGACCAGACCGGCGACGAGCACTTTGCTCGACAGGTGCAGAACGTTCAGCGGATTCTCGAAGAAAGTGAACATGCTTCGTACTCCTGAGCGGATCAGTTTGTACGTAAGGCAATTCAATTGGCGTGCCAGATTTTTAGTCCAGCGATATCAGTCAGTTGCGAAAATACGAGTCAATATGACACAAAACAAAATGAGTCAAATTGACAATCCAACAAGTCAATACGACTACATTCCATCTACTCAACAGCCAACCACTCGATCCATAGCACCGCCAGCCGACCACAGACTGACTACGCTAATAATCCAGCGTGTCTAACCTGCCGAGGATGACTGCCATGCAACGCTTTCAAAAGCTGACGCCTTGCCTGTGGTTCGACGATCAGGCCGAAGCGGCGGCGAAGTTTTACTGCTCGATCTTCGATCACTCGAAAATCACCGCCCTCACCCACTACAGCAAGGTCGGCCAGGAGTTTCACGGCCGCCCGGAAGGCTCGGTGATGACCGTCAGTTTCGAACTCGACGGCCACACCTTTACCGGCCTCAATGGCGGGCCGGTGTTCAAATTCAATGAAGCAATCTCATTTCAGGTCAATTGCCAGAATCAGGAAGAGGTCGACCATTTTTGGGGCAACCTGAGTGCGGGCGGGCCGGTGGAGGCGCAGCAATGCGGCTGGCTCAAGGACAAGTTCGGCGTGTCGTGGCAGATCGTGCCGGTGGCGTTCATGCACATGATGACCGACCCCGACCAGACCAAGGTCCAACGGGCGATGCAGGCCATGTTCGGGATGAAAAAACTCGACATCGCCGAACTCGAGCGAGCCTTCGCCGGCCAGAGCTAATACACTCGGGCACTGGCCTGCCGAGAACGACAACGATGAAATACGCTGCCGCCAAGAACCCCGAACAAGCCCCGCGCTTCTGGCGCGACGACGCCCTGCCCTTCATCGAAGCGCGGGGCATCGCCGATGGCCGTGAGGTCTGCTATTCACGGCACTCCCACGCGCATTTCTCCATCGGCGCGATCACCGCCGGACGCAGCACTTATGTGCATGAGCAGTCTTCGTTCGAAGTCGCGGCCGGCACCGTGGTGCTGATGAACCCGGGGGATGTGCACGCGTGCAATCCGATTGACGATCAGCCGTGGTCGTATCTGATGTTGTATGTGGAAACGCCGTGGCTGACGGACTTGCAGCATCAGTTGGGGTTCAGCGCGGAACTTGAGTTTCGGCGATTTTCCGATACGCACTTGAATGACGCCCGCCTGTTTCGCGACTTGAATGCGTTGTACGGCGTGTTGGTCGACGATCAGCAAGACGTGCTGCGCAAACAGAGCGCGGCGGTGGAGTTTTTCAGCGACCTGCAGTTGCGCCTGAATCCCATCGAACAACGGCTACGCGAGCCGAACTTCAAACTCGAACGCGCCGCCGACTTCATCCGCCAGCACTGTACCGATCTGCTCAGCCTTGATGACATCTGCGCCGCTGCCGAGCTGTCACCGTCCTACCTGATCCGCGCCTTCAAACAGCACTTCGGCATGACACCCCACGCATTTCTGGTTAACCAGCGCATTCAGTTTGCCCGTGAGTGTTTGCGGCGCGGGCAGTTGATTGCGGATGTGGCGCTGGAGGCCGGGTTTGCTGATCAGGCGCATTTTCAGCGGGCGTTCAAACAGCATCTGGCGGCTACGCCGGGGCAGTATCGGGGTTAAACGCAAAAACGGCCCGCATTGGGCCGTTTCGGTTTGGATCGTTCCCACGCAGAGCGTGGGAACGATCAGGTTACAGAGGCGCCTCGGCCTTCAACTCCAGATTATCCAGCACGCGATTCACCGCCAGTTCCCCCAGCATGATCAATTGCGCAATCCCCAGCAGCACGTGCCGGTGCGAGCCGTCCACCAGTCCGGCGAAGTCGGTGGCCATGGTTTTGGCCGAAGTCAGGGTTTCGCAGGCATCGGCCAGCAATTCTTCGCTGTCGATACCGGGGGCGATGAGGTAACGGGTGTTGGGTTTGAGCAGCGGCTTTCTGGGGAGCAGCGGACTGAGGTAGTGATCCAGGGCGCGGTCGGCGGCTTCGTGGAATTTCTTGGAATCGAGGGTTTCGTAGGGTGAGGTGGGGTCGGTTTCGGGTGGGTTTGGCGTTGGTTTGATCATGGTAAAACTCCCTGATTGATGGAGCTGCCACGGTTCGCTGCGAAACGAAGGAGGTGGCAGCTGTACGCGGGTTCGCAGACCGGGAATCAAGGAACCCGGCATACCCGAAGGTATCCCGCGCACAACCGCCATTACGCGATCAGCCAAAAAAAAACTGAACGGAAACGACGCGCTGGGCGCCTTGATTGATCCGGGCTGCGAAACCCGATCGCTGATTCGTCAGCGACCCGGCAACAATAGAACCCCGCCTCAAGGCCCACAAGCCGGCGGATTCTGGCGGATGCGTAGGCAATGGCGCAAGTTCGCGTGGCTTGTCGGAAGCATCCTTAAACACCTCTAAACCCGAGCCCCGCCACGCTTACGGCAGCAACAGATACCCCGCACTCACCGCCAGCAGCGACGCCATCACCCGGTTGAACAAACGCATCCCTGCCGGGTTACCGAGATAGCCTCGCAAGAACGTCCCGGCATAAGCCCAACAACCCACCGACAGATAGCAGATCACCAGATACACCGCCGCAAACTGCCACACCAACTGCGCCTCGCCATCGGCGACAAACGCGCCCATCCCCGCCACGCAGGCCAGCCAGGCCTTGGGATTGAGCCATTGCATCACCGCGCCATAGAGCATCGACGGCGCCCTGCCCGATTCTCCCGTATTCAACCGCCCGTCATCGGTAGCCAGTTTCCAGGCCATGAACAGCAGAAACGCCACCCCGGCCAGTTGCACGACGCGGGTCAGCGACGGCCAAAGTTTCAACACTTCATGCAGCCCCAGCCCCATCAACACCAGCAACAATACAAAACCCAGCGTTGCGCCCGCTACATGCCGCTGACTGGCGCGAAAGCCAAACTGCGCACCCGAACTCAACGCCACAATATTCACCGGCCCAGGGGTAATGGAAGCGGCCAAGGCAAACGCCGCCATCGACACAATCAGACTCATCGCACACCTGCTTCAAATCGAGGAACAAGGCGCTCACGGTAGCCGGCGCACAGCAGGCGGTATTGAAGGAAATTACCCCCGCGCGCGCAGACCCACTACGCTCTGGCTATGCGATCACTTTTGACCAGGAAGTCTGCCCTCGATGATTCTGATTCTGCTGCCCAGCGCCGATTACGATCCGACCGAAAGCAGCGTGCCCTGGCAGGCATTGCGCAAGGCGGGCATCGAAGTACGTTTTGCCACGCCCCAAGGCTTGCCCGCCCATGCCGACCCACGGTTGGTGGATATCGGTTTCGGCCTGTTGAGTTCGATGCTGATGACGCGCAAGGCCGACCTGGCCAGTTACACACAGATGATCGAATCCGATGCGTTCAAGCAGCCGCTGGCGTATGCCGATGTCGACGTGACCCGGTTTGACGGTTTATTGATTCCCGGCGGGCATGCCAAGGGAATGCGCACGCTGCTGGAATCGACGCAGGCCCAGCAGATCGCCCTGCAATTTTTCAAGGCCGAAAAACCCGTGGCAGCGGTGTGCCATGGCGTGCTGTTGCTGGCCCGGACACTTGATCCCGATACCGGGCGTTCGGTGTTGTTCGGGCGCAAGGTTACGGCGTTGCTCGCGGCAACCATGGAGATGCCGGCGTGGCTGATGACGGCTGCCTGGCTGGGGCGCTACTACCGCACCTACAAGCAGACCGTCGAAGCGGAAGTGAAGACCGCACTGGCCAGCAAATCCGACTTCATACGCGGGCCGCTGATCGCCAAACGCGATTGTGCGAATAAACTTCAATCGGGATTTGTGGTGCGCGACGGCCAACTGCTGACGGCGCGCTGGCCCGGCGATTGCCATCGCTTCGCCGCCGAATGGGTGGCCCTGCTGCAGGCCACCCATCGCGATCCGCGACTCAGTCCAGACGCGGCACCGTAAAGCGAAACTCGCTGCCCTGCCCCGGCTCACTCTCGGCAACGATCCGCCCCCCATGGGCCTCGACGATACCTTGCGTGATGTACAGACCCAGCCCGGTGCCGGTCGGATTGCCTTCCTTCACCGTCCAGTAGCGGTCGAACACGTGCGGCAAGTGATCCTTGGGAATGCCTTCGCCGCTGTCGCGTACCGTGAAGACGATCTCGTCACCGACCGATTTGGCATACACATCGACCGTGCCCAGGCGCGGGGTGAATTTGATCGCGTTGCCGACCAGATTCGACAATACCTGGAACAACCGCTCGGGGTCGGCATGGATGCTAAGGTCGGGATCAGCCTCGAACGAGATGCTGATGTCCTTGTCCAGCGCGAGCGGTGCGAGCAGTGATTGCGCCTCTTCAAACATCTGCGCGACATCGAGTTTCTGCGGCGCGATGGTGTAACGCCCGGCGTCGATCTTCGAGGTGTCGAGCAAGTCTTCCAGCAGCGTGTTCATGCGCCCGGCGGCTTGCTGCATGGTGTCGATGGCGGTCGAGATACGTCGTGAAGTGTGCGGCCCGTCCGAGCTGAAGGCCTTCTGCATCATGCCGCAGAGCATCGAGATCACGGTCATCGGGTTGCGCAGGTCGTGGGAAACCACCGCCACCAGCTCGTCGCGGGCGCGCACCGCTTCCTGCTCGCGGCGCACCTGACGGGCCAGATCATTTTCCAGGGCCGAGCGGCGCAGGTCGTTGGCGGCAAACAGATCGCCGTGGCTCCACTTGGTGGAAATCCCGGCCATCTCGACCTTCCAGATTTCGAACGAAGTACGCGGCCGCAGACGCAGGCCGGCGTCGGAGTTTTCCAGATCCAGCGGCTTGCGCGGGTCGCCGCTCCAGTTGATGTTCTCTTTGACTTCGGGGCGGAACCACAGCACGCCGTTGTCCACCGGTTTGGGCAGGCTCATGGCGAGCACACCGCTGGCGACCTGCTGATACTGCGCGGCCGGCGGATAAACGCTGGCCAGGTGATGACTGGCAAACACCGGCTCGCCGCGCTCCTGCAACCACTTGTGCAAAGCGCGAATTTCTTCCGGCTCCGGGCAATTGCCGTAACGGTGCAATTGCTTGTCTTCGATGATCGCGATGCCGCCGGCATTGGCCAGCGCCATCAAGACCTGCGGCTGATTGGCCAGGCCATCAAAGACGTTTTGTGGCGAATCGATCATCGCCTGATTGAGCAGCGCCAGCGCCTCGACCTTTTCTTCCCGTTGACGGCTGACTTCCAGCGATTCCATCGCGCTGATCTGCAACGACAGCACCTGACCAATGGTCTGGCACGCCGTGCGCAACTCGTGCGGAACGTGCAGCGGCTGTCGGTTACCGCAACTGATCAGGCCCCAGAGCCGGTCGCCCTTGAGCAGGGAAATGCTCATCGAAGACAGCACGCCCATGTTCTTCATGTACTGGCAGTGGATCGGCGACACGCTGCGCAATGTGGCGAAGCTCAGGTCCAGCGGGGTCTGGGTGTCCGGACGTAACTTGGGCACCAGCGGCACCGGTTGGTAGTCGGCATTCGGGATGATCCGCAGCCAGTTGGTGCGGTACAGCTCGCGGGCCTGCTCGGGGATGTCGGAGGCCGGGAAAAACAGACCGTTGAAGACTTCCATCGACGGATCGGACGCTTCGGCGATGACCTGACCGTGGCCCTCCTCCTCGAAGCGATAGATCAGCACCCGGTCGTAACCGGTCATGGCCTGGATTTCCTTGACGCTGATGTCGTACAGCGCTTGCAGGCTCTGGGCCTTTTGCAGACGTGCGAGCATCCGCCCCAAGTGGGTTTCGGTGCCGGCGACGTTGCGCGGCTGGAAGTTTTCGACGTGGATTTCCAGTTCCAGAATCAGCACGTCCTGATGCCGGTGCAGCAAGCCTTCGAACGCCGTACCGTTGAGTCGAAAATGCAGCGGCGGCGCGTCGGACAGGGTCGGTTGCTGCAAGGCCTCGCGAACCTGCGCGGCGTGGGCATCGCCGATCAGACTCTCCAGTGGCTGACCAGTCAGGCCTTGTGGCGGGCGCGAGAGCAACGTCTCAACGTTGGCGCTGATTTGAATGATCGAAAGCTCCGGTTCGCTCAGGGTCAACAGCAGACCGTGCGGCTGGATCGCGCCGGGAAAGCGGATCGGCTCGTCGGCGCAGTTGGCCAGCAACTCTTCAAAGGCTTCTTTGTCTTGCGGGTTCATACCAGAACCTCCTGGGTTTCGAGCCAGCGCTCGAAACAGCTGAATGTGGTGTGGGCGGCCGCCACGACGGCGTCACGCTCGTCGGCGTCCATCGGGCGACTGCCCAGGTATTCGATGAAATCACGCCAGCGCCGGCCGGTAGCTGCGCCGTAAATGTCCAGAAACGCTGCGCCGTTGTCCGCGCCGAGATTCAGCCGTGTGGCGATTTCCCGGCGCAGTATCTGCCCGCCGAGGGTTGCGCCTTCCAGCACGTACAGCACGCCCAGGCATGCGGCGGCGGAGTCGATGGCAGGCAACTGGTGGCAGATCGAAAGGTCCGCGCCATTTGCGCCCAACGCGTGCAGATCGCGTTGCAGGGTCGGGGCCTTGAGGCGTGAAACCAGATCGAAATCGGCGGGGATTGCGCCGCTGTCCTGCAACGCGGCTTCCAGTGGCTGATAGAAGCCGTAATAGGCGCGCATCAGCCGTTCGAAGGTATGCAGATCAAGGGTATCGGAGAAGAAAGGAAGGCGTTTTTCCAGTGCAATATGCAGTTCGGCGGTTCCGGCACGCAGGTCTTGCAACACGGGTGGCACATAAACTTCACGGGCCTTTTCTTGCATGTAGATCGCTCGTACTGTGGGCCGCCTGGGGCCATGAGGAAATGGAGAAGCATGGCGCGAAAGCTTACACGGCAATTGTCCTTTCTGACTCGATGGATGGTTTTTTCTGGCGGATTCATCACCCTGTGACCGATTCAGAGTTGACGGGGCGGCAGAAAGTTCGAACAGATTCACGCCCGATCATCGCTGTACCGCGACGCTGCCGCCTGACTGTACGGTTCGGGCCGACTCGATTGCATGATAAAAATAGCGCTCCCGCCACCGGAGCCCGCGCCATGGATCTCGCCACCCTCTCGCTGTTCCTGCCCGCCTGCTTCGCCTTGAACATGGCGCCGGGGCCGAACAACCTGCTGTCGGTCAGCAACGCCACCCGCTACGGCTATCGTCGCGCCTGCATGGCAGGTGTCGGCCGGTTGCTGGCATTCGCCGGGATGATCACCCTCGCGGCGGCGGGACTGGCGGTGGTGCTGCAAACCTCCGAGCTGTTGTTCTACGGGATCAAGATTGTCGGCGCGGGGTATCTGTTGTATCTGGCGTGGCAGCTGTGGCGGGCTAATCCTGCCGCCGAAGACACTGTCGCGGCGCCAGCAAACGGGCTTTTGGCACTGGCACGTCAGGAATTTTTGGTGGCCGCAGGAAATCCCAAGGCAATCCTTATCTTCACCGCATTCCTGCCGCAATTCGTCGACCCGAACCGCGCCATCACCCCGCAATTCATGTTGCTTGGCGTGCTGTTCCTGCTGCTGGAATGGATCGCCATCAGCGCCTACGCCTACATGGGCCTGCACATGCGCCGCTGGTTCGCCGAGCCGCGCGGCAAGCGGATTTTCAATCGCTGCTGCGCGGGGCTGTTGTCGGCGGCGGCTTCGGTGTTGCTGATGGCCAAACGGGCCTAAGCTTCGGACGGGCCTTTGAGTTCGACCTGATTGCCGTCCGGGTCGAAGCAGTACAACGACAAGCCGTTGCCCTCGGCGCCGAAACGGGTGGCGGCCTTGTCGACGCTCAAGCCACAGGACTGCAGATGGCTGACCAGCACCTCTTCGTCGAACGGTTCGATGCGCAGGCAGAAATGATCGACATTGCGCCGTTCGCTGCCTGCAGCGGCGCCGCCCTTGCGGCCGATTTCCCCGTCAAGGTCGACCAGATCGATCATCGACGTACCGGCGCGCAGGTGCACCAGACCGAACTTTTCGTTGCGTTTGACCACTTCGGCGCCGAAGACCCGGTCGTAGAAATCAATGCTGCGTTGCAGATCGGCGACGCGCAGCACGATGTGATCGATGTGTTGAATCGTGAACGGTGGCATACCTTCATTTCCCTGATTGAAGCGACCCGGTCACTGTAGTGCAGCGGCCCGAAAATTCACTGTCGATTTTTCGGTGGAGCCATTGAAAAACTGGTTTTATCCTCGGCCCATGAACATACAAACCGCTCCCCTGCCCCCTCACGCCGAAATGGTTCGCGCCATGCTCGCAAGCGACACTGCCTATGAAGGCGTGTTCTTCACGGCTGTGAAAACCACCGGGATCTTTTGCCGCCCTACCTGCTCAGCGCGCAAGCCGAAACCGGAAAACGTCGAGTTCTTCGCCCACGCTGACGACTGCCTGTCCGCCGGCTACCGCGCCTGTTTGCGCTGCAAGCCACTGGACGCCGCGGCCATCGCCCCGGACTGGGTGCAACGGCTATTGAAAGCCGTCGACGCCGATCCGGAACTGCGCTGGAGCGATGCGCAATTGCTCGCCGAGGGCATCGAACCACTGAAGCTGCGGCGCTGGTTCAAACAGCACTTCGGCATGACCTTTCATGGGTGGCTGCGCACCCGCCGGCTCGGCATGGCACTGGGCGGAATCAAGCAAGGCACATCCATCGATCACGCCGCATTCGATTCCGGCTATGAATCCCTCAGCGGTTTTCGCGATGCGTTTCAGAAGTCGTTCCACATCACGCCGGGACGCGCGGCAGCCAGCGAACCGCTGCTGTTCACTCGCCTGACCACCCCGCTGGGACCGATGATCGCCATGGCCGAGCGGCGCGGGCTGGTACTGCTGGAGTTTCTCGACCGACCGGCGCTGACCCGGGAAGTCGAAGAATTGCAAAATCGCTACGGCTATGTCGTCGCACCGGGGCACAACGCGCATTTGCAGCTGATCGAGAACGAGCTGGCGCTGTATTTCGCCGGCAAGCTGAGCGAATTCAGCGTGCCGCTGCACCTGCCGGGTAGCGAGTTTGCCCGGCAGGTCTGGAGCGAACTGCGGCAAATCCCCTACGGCCACACCAGCACTTACGGCACGATTGCCGCGCGGCTGGGCAAACCGGGCGCCAGTCGCGCCGTGGGTCTGGCCAACGGTCACAATCGCTTGTCGATCGTGGTGCCGTGCCATCGGGTGATTGGTGCGGATGGTTCGCTGACGGGCTATGGTGGTGGACAACCACGCAAGGCATTTTTGCTCAGGCTGGAAAACGCCGCCGTGCAGCTCACGCAACCGCTGGTTTTCTGACAAACCGCCCCCGCCCTCCCGGCTTTCAAATCAACGGATCACTGAAGTTGCTGACACCCGCCCCCTATCAACCAGCCAGCGACTTTCTGGCCAGCCTCGACTCCGACTGGCAGCGCCACATCGCTGCGATCGGCCCTTGCCTGCATCAGCCACATCCGGCACGCGATCCCTATGAATCGCTGGTGCGGGCGATCGCCTATCAGCAACTGCACGCCAAGGCTGGCGATGCGATTGTCGGGCGGTTGGTGGGGTTGTTTCCCGAACAATCGTTTCCGCGTCCGGAGCAGATTCTGGCGACCGATTTCGACCGGCTACGCGGTTGCGGGTTTTCAGCGGGCAAAATTGCGACGATTCAGGGAATTGCCCAGGCAACTCTGGACGGCGTGGTGCCGGATTACGCCACGGCGCTGGCGATGGAGGATGAAGCGCTGATCGAGCGCTTGGTCAGCCTGCGCGGGGTTGGGCGCTGGACCGTTGAGATGTTGCTGATCTACAGCCTTGAGCGCCCCGACATTTTGCCGGCCGATGACTTTGGCGTGCGCGAGGGCTATCGGCGGCTGAAGGGCCTGGAGGTGCAGCCGACGCGCAAGCAGATGATTGAAATCGGATTGGCGTGGAGTCCGTTTCGCACCGTGGCGGCGTGGTATTTGTGGCGAGTAGCCAAGCCGTAGACCGCGTTATCGTTCATCGCGAGCAAGCTCGCTCCCACAGTTGGATCGCATTTCAAGTGTGGGAGCGAGCTTGCTCGCGATTGCGTCAGACTGTTCAATGTTGCATCAAAGGCCGGACTTCAACCGACTGAACGCCCGGATCAATGCCCGGTTGAAGGCTTTGCCATTGTCGTTCTTGCTATATAGCGAAGCCCTCACCGCCTCCGGCGGATAGGTCCCAGGATCATTGCGGATCGCCGGGTCTATCAAGCCATCCGCTGCCGTGATCGCGTTGGCGTAGTGAATGGTGTCGGTGATCGGTGCGATCACCTCGGGCGTCATCAGGTAATCCATCAGTGCCAGCCCGGCCTCGGGGTGCGGTGCATCCTTGGGAATGACCATGGCATCGAACCAGATCAACGTGCCCTCCTTCGGAATCCGGTAATTCAACTTGAACGGCTTGTGAGCCGCTTCGGCCTGACCCGCCGCGATGGCGACGTTGCCGTTCCACGACATCGCCACGCAGGTATTGCCGTTGGCCAGATCGCTGATGTTCAGATCATTGTCGAAATAGCGGATATACGGGCGGATCTTCGCCAGTTGCTGCTCGGCAAGTTTCAGGTCATCCAGGCTCTGGCGGTTGATATCCAGGCCCAGGTACTTCATGACCGCGGCGAACACTTCGTTCGGATCGTTAAGCAGACTCACCCCGCAATCGGCGAATTTCGACACCACCGCCGGATCGAACAGCATCGCCCAGCTATCCCGTGGCGCGTCCGGCAGGCGTTGCTTCACGGCCTCTTCCTGATAGCCGACACCGGTGGTGCCCCACGCGTAGATCCCGGCGTAACGATTACCCGGATCGAACACCGCCATGTGCTGACGGAACTCGTCACCGACCCCGGCAAAGTGCGGGAGCTGCTGCTTGTTCAGGGTCTGGATCGCGCCGCTCTCGATGGCCCGCGACAGGTGCTGGCCGGCGGTCAGCACCAGGTCGTAGCCGCTGCGGCCGGTGAGCAGTTTGGTCTCGACGGTTTCCAGCGAATCGAAGTGATCGGCGACCACCCGAATCCCGGTTTTCGCCTCGAAATTCTTCAGGGTATCCGGGGCCAGGTACTCGCCCCAGATGTACAGATTGACCACCGGTTTCGCCGTTTCGGCAGCCTGCACACACAGGGGTGCAAGCACCAGCAATAACGCTTTACTCAGTTTGTGCAGGCCCATGGTCAGGCTCCTTTTTTCTGGCCGGCGTATTGCGGCATGGTGATGCACGCGACGTTGCCGCCACCGAGCAGGATTTCCCGGGAGTTTTCGATGCCGACGATCTTGTGCTGCGGGAACAGTTCGGCGAGGGTCGCCAGCGCCACTTGATCGTTACGATCACCGAACAGTGGCACCACGATCGAACTGTTGCCGGCGTAGTAGTTGATGTACGACGCACAGATTTTGGTGCCGGCCTGGCGGGTGTGAGTACTGTCCTGCTGATCAAGGCCTTCGGCTTCTTCGGCGGTCCATTCCAGTACGTCCGGTTGCGGCAACTTGTGCACGATCAGTTCGCGACCACGGCTGTCGCGGGTGCTGCGCAGGATGTCGTAGGCCTCCTGGTAGATTTCCCACTGCGGATCGTCACGGTTGTCGGTCCATTGCAACACCACTTCGCCGGGGCGCACGAAGCACGCGAGATCGTCGACATGGCCGTCGGTTTCGTCGAACTTGCAACCACGTGGCAGCCAGATCACTTGCTCGGCACCGAGGTAATCGGTCAGCCGGCGGGTGACTTCATCCTTGCCCAGGTGCTGGTTGCGATTGCGGTTGAGCAGGCATTGCTCAGTGGTGAGGATGCTGCCCTGGCCGTCGCTCTGGATGCCGCCGAGTTCGGCAATCAATGGCGCGCGATAGCGGTCGAAGCGTTCGATTTCGAGGATCTTGCTGGCGATCTGGTCGTCTTTGTCCCACGGGTAGTAGAGCCCGCCGTTGAGGCCGCCGTAGGCGTTGAATTCGAAGTCGACGCCACGCACTTCACCGCTCTGGTCGTTGACCACAAAGCACGGGCCGCTGTCGCGAAACCAGGTGTCGTTACAGGTCATCTCCACCACGCGCACTTGCGGCGGCAACTGGCGGCGGGCTGTGGCGAACTGGGAGGCCGAAGCGCAGACCGTCACCGGTTCGCTCCGGGAAATCGCGGTGACGATCTGCACCCAGACTTTCTGCGCAGGTTTGGCGCCGTTGCGCCAGACGTCGGTGCGCTCCGGCCAGCCAAGCCAGCAACCGGACTTGGCTTCGAATTCGCCGGGCAGACGGAAGCCGTCCTGTTTCGGGGTGGTGTCGAGCAAACGTGCCATGGTCAAACCTCGTCATCGGGATGGGAATGACCTCAGGCTACGGTCGCGGGCGGTCGGCTCGCCAACGATGATTATTTCGGAACAGTTGAATTCAACTCATCAATCCGCGAGTTGATCGTTGAACCATTCCAGCATCTGCGCCACCGCCGGACGCTCCAGCCGCACCCGCTCGCAGACCAGCGCATATTGACCGAGGGCGGTCATGCTGGAGGTGAACGGTCGTACCAGACGCCCGTTCTGCAAGTCCTCCTGCGCGGTGAGGTTGTCGCCCATTGCCACGCCCTGCCCTTGCGCCGCCGCTTCCAGCGCCAGGCCGGCGTGGGCGAAATACAACTGGCGCTCCGGGCGCAGGTCGCCGGCATGGCTGGTGAGCCACGCGGTCCAGGTCTTGCCGTCCTGATCGTCGTGCAGCAGACAATGGCGGGCCAGGTCCTTGGGGGTTTTCAGAGTGCCCTGGTTGAACAGGCCGGGGCTGCACACCGGGAAAAACTGCAACGCCGGCAACGGGCGGACGAAATACGCGCTGCTGTCCACCGGACCGGTGCCGTAGGTGATCGCCAGGTCGATGTCTTCGCCGGGCGCGGTGGCGTCGATTGGTTGTTCGTAAAGGTGCAAGGTGATGTGCGGATAACGCGCGTAGAAATCGGTGAGACGGTTCATCAGCCACTTCTGCGCCAGCTCCGCCGTGACCGCCAGTCGCAACACCGCGAGCGAGGACGGATCGCGCAACTCGTCGCAGGCATCACCGATCAGTTCGAAGGCCTGTTGCAGGCTCTGCATCAGTCGCCCGGCGGCGATGGTCGGGCGAATCTGCCGGCCCTCGCGGATGAACAGCGACACGCCCAGTTGCTCTTCGAGCTGGCGGATCTGATGGCTGACGGCGCTGTCGGTGACGCACAGCTCGGCGGCGGCCCGACCGAAATGCGCGTGGCGGGCGGCGCATTCGAAGGTTCGCAGGGCGGCCAGGGAAGGTAGTCGGCGCATGGGTTTGGGTCCCGATTTTTTGCGGACATGCTGACCTTCGAATTCGTGAGCGTCCAGTTGTACCGCGTAATTGCTCATCGCGAGCAAGCTCGCTCCCACAGGGTTATTCGGAGTTTGAAAGATTGAGGGCACACCGCAAAACCTGTGGGAGCGAGCTTGCTCGCGATAGCGGCGGCACAGGCGCAACATCTTTTCTAGGCTGAACTGCATCGACAAAAAAGCCCAACCGGAGGCCACTCATGCACCTCGAAGGCTCCTGCCACTGCGGCGCGGTTTCGTTCACCCTGGACAGCGCCCACCCCTACCCTTATCAGCGCTGCTACTGCTCGATCTGCCGCAAGACCCAGGGCGGTGGCGGCTATGCGATCAACCTCGGCGGCGACGCAGCCAGCCTCAAGGTGCGCGGTCGCAAACACATCACGATCTACCACGCGAAAATGAAAGACGAAGGCGATGCACGCGCCCACCGCAGCACCGCCGAGCGGCACTTCTGCTCGCTGTGCGGCAGCGGTCTGTGGCTGTTCAGCCCGGAGTGGCCGGAGCTGGTCCATCCGTTCGCTTCGGCCATCGACACGCCGTTGCCGGTGCCACCGGAACACACCCATCTGATGCTCGGCTCCAAGGCACCGTGGGTCGAAGTGCAAGCGAGCGCCAAGGACCTGCAGTTCGAGGTCTACCCCGAAGAATCCATCGCCCAGTGGCATGAACGCCTTCACTTGCAACGCACGGATAGCCCCCTGTCGAATCCGGCAAAAGACTGATTAGATAGCGGCTCCCACCGATTTGAACGTGGAACGCCCCTTGAGCAGGACACCCCAACAGGATTTGCCCCGACCGGACTCCGTCAACCTGCGCCAGGCCTGGCGTTTCTGGCTCAAACTCGGTTGCATCGGCTTCGGCGGTCCGGCCGGGCAGATTGCGATCATGCATCAGGAACTGGTCGAGCGGCGGCGCTGGATTTCCGAGCGGCGCTTCCTGCATGCACTGAACTACTGCATGTTGCTGCCCGGCCCGGAAGCCCAGCAACTGGCGACCTACATCGGCTGGCTGCTGCACCAGACCCGTGGCGGCGTGCTGGCTGGCGCACTGTTTGTGTTGCCGTCTCTGCTGATCCTGATCGCGCTGTCGTGGGTGTATATCGCGTTCGGTAACGTACCGGTGGTGGCCGGGGTGTTTTACGGGATCAAACCGGCGGTCACCGCGATTGTTCTGCACGCAGCCCATCGAATCGGCTCGCGAGCGTTGAAGAACAGCTGGTTATGGGCGATTGCCGGGGCAGCGTTCGTGGCGATTTTCGCCTTCAACGTGCCGTTCCCGCTGATCGTGCTAGGCGCGGCATTGATCGGCTATTTTGGCGGACGCTGGGCACCGCAACGCTTCAGCAACGGCGGCCATCGCGGCAGCGAAAAATCCTTCGGCCCGGCGTTGATCGATGACGACACACCGCCGCCCGAGCATGCGCGGTTCAGCCTGCCGAGGCTGTTGCGCCTGGCACTGATCGGCGCGTTGCTGTGGTGCCTGCCGATGGCGTTGCTGACGGCGCTGTTCGGCTGGGGTGGCACCTTCACGCAAATGGGCTGGTTCTTCACCAAAGCGGCGCTGTTGACGTTCGGCGGCGCTTACGCCGTGCTGCCCTACGTGTATCAAGGCGCGGTCGGGCACTACAGCTGGCTGACGCCGACGCAGATGATCGACGGTCTGGCGTTGGGTGAAACCACGCCGGGGCCGCTGATCATGGTGGTGGCGTTTGTCGGTTTTGTCGGGGCTTACGTGCAACCGACGTTTGGTCCGGACCATGCGTTTGCCGCCGGTGCGCTGGCCGCGACGCTGGTGACCTGGTTTACCTTCCTGCCTTCTTTCCTGTTCATTCTCGCGGGCGGGCCGTTGGTGGAGTCGACTCATAACGAGCTGAAATTCACTGCGCCACTGACCGCGATCACGGCAGCGGTGGTCGGGGTGATCCTGAATCTGGTGTGTTTCTTTGCTTACCACGTGTTCTGGCCCAACGGTTTTATCGGTCAGCCCGATATTTTCTCGATCGTGCTGGCCCTCATGGCCACCCTCGCCCTGTTCTTTTTCAAGCGCGGCGTGATCGAGGTGTTGATCGTTTGCGCCCTCGTCGGGCTGGGCTTTCATCTGTTGAGCTGAAGCGGGGACGCGCAACATGCTGCGGAATCAGGCGTTTACTTGGCCGGGGATTCCCCCTTACTATCCAGCCACACCGGCATGGCGGGACGCTCCCGTCGCCGACGTTTTCCGCCAACGGAAACACGCGTCATGAGCACGTCACTACAACAATCAGAATCGTTGAACGTCTCTGCACTGTGCGCCCTCCTTCACAGGGGCCGCGCATGAATCGCATCGTCAATCTCCCCATGGCCCTGAGCCGCTCCAAGCTGCGTCACTCCGCACGCCCGCCGGATATCTGCCTGCCCGTCTGATCGCGCCGGTAAAAATCGCGACAGTCCCCCTCTTTTTTCGATATCCCTGCCAGGACGCCCGCGCCTTTTGCCGAGCTGCGTCCGGCCCGAATCTGCGCGCCTGTGCGGCGCCATCGTGAGTGATTGATTATGAAATTCGCAGCCATTGAAGACGCCCGTAACTTTCTCGAGCAGAACCCCGACATCGACATGATCGAGCTGTTCATCCTCGACGCCAACGGCGTGCCGCGCGGCAAGTTGTTGCACCGCGAAGAGCTGCTCGCCGTGTACGAAAGCGGCCGCCCGCTGCCAAGCACCATCCTCGGCCTGACCGTGCATGGCGAAGACGTGGAAAACTCCGGTCTGGTGTGGGACGTCGGCGATATCGACTGCCGCGCCTACCCGCTGGAAGGCAGTCTGGTGCGCCTGCCGTGGCGGCAGATTCCGACTGCTGCGGTGCAGGTCAGCATGCACCCGGAACAAGGCATGCCGGCGAGCATCGCCGACCCGCGTCATCTGTTGATCAAGGTCATCGACCGCTTGAAAGCCGAGGGTTACCACCCGGTGATGGCCTGCGAGTTGGAGTTCTATCTGCTCGACGCCAAGCGCGATCACAACGGTCGCCCGCAACCGGCGCTGGATGCCGACGGCGGTCGACCGAGGCACACGCAGGTCTACGGTTTGCGTGAGCTGGAGCAGATCGAACCGTTCCTCGCCGACCTCTACAGCGCCTGCAAACTGCACGGCATTCCGGCGCGCACGGCGATCTCGGAATACGCGCCGGGCCAGGTGGAAATCACCCTCGAACACGGCGATGCGCTGGAGGCGATGGACCAGGCCGTACGCTATAAACGACTGGTCAAAGCCGTGGCGCACAAGCACGGGATGCAGGCGACCTTCATGGCCAAGCCGTTCGATCACCTGGCCGGCACCGGCATGCACATGCACGTCAGCCTCGCCGATGCCGAGGGGCGCAATCTGTTTGCCTCCGAAGATCCTGCCGGCACCCCGCTGCTGCGCACGGCGATTGGCGGGATGCTTGCGTCGTTGCTCGATTCGCTGCTGCTGTTCTGCCCGAACGCCAACTCCTACCGTCGTTTCCAGGCCAACAGCTACGCGCCACTGGCGCCGACCTGGGGCGTCGACAACCGTACCGTCAGCCTGCGCGTACCCGGCGGCCCAGCCAGCACCCGGCACATCGAACA
This sequence comes from Pseudomonas koreensis, assembly GCF_025447595.1. GTDB lineage: Bacteria > Pseudomonadota > Gammaproteobacteria > Pseudomonadales > Pseudomonadaceae > Aquipseudomonas > Aquipseudomonas koreensis_H. Next base: position 116,138 of record NZ_JAOEJU010000008.1, read on the forward strand.
CCGCATCTGCGGCGCCGATGCCAACCCGTATCTGGCAGCTGCAGCGATCCTGGCAGGCATTCATCGCGGGATAAAAGAGGACATCGATCCGGGCGAGCCGGTGGAAGGCAACGGTTACGCGCAGGCGAAGGAATTGCTGCCGACCGACTGGCTGACTTCGCTCACGGCGCTGGAAAATTCGGTGTGGGCGCGGGATGCGCTGGGGCAGGAATTCCTCGGCGTGTATCTGGCAGTGAAACGTGCGGAATACCGGCAGTTCATGGCTGAAGTGGGCGAGCAGGACTGGCGCTGGTACTTGACCGAAGCCTGATCCTTCACAACTCCCCCCTGTGGGAGCGGGCTTGCCCGCGAAGGCGTCGTCACATTCAACACTTCAGGTGACTGACACATCGCTTTCGCGAGCAAGCTCGCTCCCACAGGGTCCGTGCACCGACTCCCGAATCTGGACACTGAAATGACTCAACGCACCAATTCCTACTACACCGCGACCCTCAACCGCGACACCGACTACCCGACGCTGCAAGGCAGGCACAAGGTCGATGTGGTGATCATCGGCGGCGGTTTCACCGGCGTCGCCACGGCCGTCGAGTTGGCCGAGAAAGGCCTGAAAGTGGCCATCGTCGAAAGCCACAAGATCGGCTGGGGCGCCACCGGTCGCAATGGCGGCCAGGTCACCGGCAGCCTGTCCGGCGACGGTGCGATGCGCAAACAGATGCGCAACACATTGGGCGATGAGGTCGATGATTTCATCTGGCACCTGCGCTGGCGCGGCCACGAAATCATCAAGCAACGGGTCGAGAAGTACGCGATCGATTGCGATCTCAAGCACGGCCATTTGCATGCAGCTTACAAGCCGAGCCACATGGCCGGTTTGCGCAGCGACTACGATGAAGCCGTACGTCGCGGCATGGGTGATGAAGTCAGCCTGCTCGACCGCAGCCAGGTGCGCGATCTGCTGCAAAGCGAGCTCTATCACGGCGCAATCAAGAACACCCGCAACATGCACCTGCACCCGCTCAACCTGTGCATCGGCGAGGCTCGGGCAGCGGAAAGCCTCGGCGCGCTGATCTTCGAAAACAGTGAAGTGCTGGAGATCATTCACGGCGACAACCCGGGTGTGCGCACCGCCCACGGCCAGATCGACGCCAATCAGGTGCTGCTGGCCGGCGACGTCTACCACAAGCTCGAACCGGGCCAGCTCAAGGGCAAGATCTTCCCGGCCATGGGCGGCATCGTCACCACCGAACCACTGGGGGATCTGGCCCGGCAGATCAACCCTGAAGACCTCGCCGTTTACGACTGCCGCTTCGTCCTCGATTACTACCGCCTCACCGCCGACGGTCGCCTGCTGTTCGGCGGCGGCGCCAACTACAGCGGCAAAGACTCACGGGACATCGCGGGCGAACTGCGCCCGTGCATCGAACAGACTTTCCCGGCACTCAAAGGGGTGAAGATCGATTATCAGTGGAGCTGCGCGATGGGCATCGTGATCAACCGCATCCCGCAACTGGGCAAGCTCTCGGACAACGTCTGGTATTGCCAGGGCTATTCCGGCCACGGCATCGCCACGACGCACATCATGGGCGAAATCATGAGCCGGGCGATCACCGGGCAACTGGAGCAGTTCGACACGTTTGCCGCGTGCTCGCACATTCGCGTGCCGATGGGGGATCTGCTGGGGAATCCGATGCTGGCGGCGGGCATGTGGTACTACCAAATGCTCGAAAAACTGCGCTGATCGAGCGGGCCCATCGCGAGCAAGCTCGCTCCCACAAAGTCCGAGGCGTACTCAAAACAGGTACCCCCCAAACCCTGTGGGAGCGAGCTTGCTCGCGAAAAGGCCTTTAAACTCACCACAAAACCTCAGTCAGGCGACTGCTCCACCTCAATCCCCAACCGCCGATAATCCTCAACACTCCCCGACGCCACATGCCGTTCGGTGATCAGCGTGTGCAAGCGCTCGCACGGCGCCACCACAAACGGTTCCACCGCGCCGAGCTTGTCCGCCGTGGTCACGGCAATCACCCGCGCCGCACAATCGAGCAGCGCCTGCTTGACCTGCACCTCATCGAAATGCAGCGAGGTGATGCCCACCTCCGGATGAATCGCGCAGACCCCGGTGATCGCCAGATCCGCCTTGATCCCCGACAGCAGCCGCAGCGCCTCATGTCCGCCAGCCGACATGGTTTTCGGGTTCAACTGCCCGCCCGCCAGAATCACTTTGATGCCCTGATACTCGGACAACGCAATCGCCGTCATCGGCGATGCCGTGACCGCCGTGAGGCTGATGTCCCTGGGCAGAGACCGCGCCACTTGCAACGTGGTCGAGCCGGAATCGAACATCACGGTCTGGCCGTTCTGTACCTTGCGCGCGGCCAATTGTGCCAGGCGGATCTTTACCTCATCGATCTCGTCGAGACGTGTGAAGTAATCCTTGCCGGTGTCCTTGGGCCGGGGCAGCGCCCCACCGTGTACTCGCTGTACCAGCCCGGCGTTGTCCAGTTCGGCGAGGTCGCGGCGGATGGTGTCTTCGGACACCGCGAAGTGTTGGCTCAGCTCGGACGCCATGACCTTGCCGTCACGTTCGAGGATCAGAAGGATTTTCTGCCGGCGCACGGACGGTAGTTCGGCAGCGGAATGATCGTGCATGGTTTTGCCTGTTTGTGCTTGTAATTGCAGGTTTTGCGAGAGTAGCCAAGCCGATCGCCAAACACAACGCTGGTATCAATGGTTTCAATCATTGAAATCAACAAGTCGAATTTTTTCTTCTTGCGGGACTTGTTCAAAATGGCCCCACTTTCAAAAAGATCAGGATGAATACCCCATGAACCTCAATTTCGCCTTCGCCTGCATGGTCGTCGTGTCGTTCGCCATCGCGCTCGGCCACGCCTGATTCAGACCGACGCGGCCAAGTGTTCGCGAAGCCACTTGTGCGCCGGATCACGGTGGGATCGTTCACCCCAGAACATCGCCATCTCGTAGCCCGGCACCTCCAGCGGTGCGGCGACCACTTGCAGTGCCGGGTTGTCACGCACCAGGCGTGACGGCAGCATCGCCACCAGGTCGGTGCTGGCCAGTACCGACATCACCAGCAGAAAGTGCGGCACCGACAGCACGACCTTTCGCGACAGCCCCACATCCGCCAGCGCCTTGTCGGTCACCCCGAAAAAGCCCCCGCCCTCCCGCGACACCATGACGTGCTCCAGTGCGCAGAATTGCTCGCGAGTCGGTACGGCGCTCAGCCCCGGATGCCCGACGCGTCCGGCCAATACGTAACGTTCGGTGAACAGCGTGCGATGACGCAACTCCGGCGGCGCGTCTTCCGTGATGTGCAGCGCCAGATCGAATATCCCCTGCTCCGCCTGCTTGACCATTTGCTTTGGCACCAGGTCGATGACTGCCAGACGCGTACCCGGCGCTTGCGCGCGCAAGCTGCCGAGGGCCGGCAACACGATGGTCGAGCCGCCATAGTCGGTCGCCGCGATTTTCCAGGTATGCGTCGCCTGTGCCGGATCAAATGCACTGGCCGGTGCCACTGCCCGCTCCAGCGCTTCCAGGGCTTCGCGCAGTGGCTCGCGAAGCTCATCGGCCCGCGCCGTCGGGCGCATGCCCCGAGGACCGGGCAGCAACAGCGGATCGCCGAAGATGTCGCGCAACTTGGCCAGGTGCACGCTTACCGACGGTTGCGACAGGTTCAGCCGCTGGGCGGCGCGAGTGACGTTGTGCTCGGCGAGCAGCACATCGAGGGTCAGCAGCAGGTTGATATCCAGCCGTCTTAAATTATTCATGGCTATACCAGACATATCAGACATTCATTTCCAATATACCCGGCAAACGCCGATCCTGCTGTCACTCGACAACGGAGCTTCAACATGAATGTCCTTTTGGTCTATGCCCACCCTGAACCTACCTCACTCAACGGCTCGCTCAGGGACTTCACCGTCCAGCGCCTGGAAGCCGCCGGACACAACGTGCAGGTGTCCGACCTGTACGCGATGAACTGGAAAACCACCCTCGACGCCGAAGACAGCCCGGAGCGCGACACCAGCCGTCCCCTCCACGCTTCGCTGGATTCAAAGATCGCCTACGCCGAAGGTCGGCAATCCGCTGACATCGCCGGCGAGCAGGAAAAACTGCGCTGGGCCGACACGCTGATCCTGCAGTTCCCGCTGTGGTGGTTCTCGATGCCGGCGATTCTCAAAGGCTGGGTCGAACGGGTCTACGCCTATGGTTTTGCCTACGGCGTCGGCGAGCACTCCGATGTTCGCTGGGGCAATCGTTACGGCGAAGGCAACATGCAAGGCAAGCGGGCGATGCTGATGGTCACGACCGGTGGCTGGGATTCGCATTACAGTCCACGCGGTATCAATGGCCCCATAGATGATCTGCTGTTTCCCATTCAGCACGGGATCCTGCATTACCCCGGTTTCGACGTGCTGCCGCCGTTCGTGGTGTACCGCACCAGCCGGATGGATGAGGCACGATTTGCGCAGACCTGCGAACAACTCGGCGCGCGTCTGGATGAACTCTGGAGCACTCGGCCGATTGCCTTCCGGCAGCAGAATGCCGGTGATTACGAGATTCCGGCACTGACCTTGAAAAGCGAAATTGCGCCGGACAGTGAAGGATTCGCCGCGCACATCAAATGACACAGGGGGCAATGCCCCCTTGTTTTATTCCGTGACCACCCGCGCCGTGCGCACGAACAGCGCATGCACCTTGTCCCAGAAGTTGCCCCCGAGCACAAAAAAGCTGCCGATGAACATCAGATCGCCCAGCGCCTGCATCTGCCAGAGGTTGGGTCGCACGCCCGGAAAGAAGTTGTCGAAATAAGGTTCCAGAAAGGACGACAACAGCGGCAGGCAGAACATCACCACGCCGATCTTGTGTCGCATCGGACTGACTTCGGCCACCGGCGTCGGTAGCACGCCCGAGATATAGCGGCCGATCGTACGTTTGAGTTCGGCGAACCCGGCCTTGCCCATCACGGCGATCACCAGCAACAGCAGCACCTTGTTGCTGATGAACAGCACGCCAGTCAGCGCCGCGACTTTCGAGCCTGGCACATCAAGGGCGGCTGCGAGCGGCACCAGAAGCCATGAACCGAGCATCACGCAGATGATCGCCACGCCGACCTTGAAGCGCCAGTTGGCGCCGGTCGGTTCAACCGGATTTTGAGCAGTCTCCATGGATTCCATACCTTTCGTCAGGGGCGCAGATCGATGAACTTCGCCTGAAAAAGCGTAGCAGGTGATTTGGCCTTTCAACCTGCAATCCGGGGTCTATGCTGCATTGAAAATTCCGATCTGGAACAGACAGAATGCCTGCAACGACGGCCCTGCTGCGACGACCCGGTCATCTGCTGCTGCTCGGAGCTCTGAGCCTTGGCGGTTGTATCCGTCTGGGACCGGACTTCCAGCCGCCCGGCGAACCCTGGAGCCGGCAATGGCAAAGCCCGGCGCTGGAACAGGCCAGCGAACGCGGCACCTATCCGGATCTGCGCCAGTGGTGGCAAGTGTTTTCCGATCCGGTGCTGGATCGCCTGATCAGCGAGGCCGACGCCCATAACGCCAGTCTCAAAGTGGCTGCCCTGCGGGTCCTGGAAGCCCGCGCACAATTGGGCATCGCCGAGAGCGGACGCTTCCCGCAACTGCAACAGGTTGGCGTCGACAGCCTGTATATCGATCGTCATCAGTCGGGCGGCAACAACCCGCAGGACACGCACTTCTGGCAGCACAGCGCGGCGTTCGATATCGGCTGGGAACTGGATTTCTGGGGCCGCTTCAGCCGTGCCATCGAGTCTTCCGACGCCAGCTATTTCGCCGCCCAGGCCAACTACGAAGACGCCCTGGTCCTTCTGCGCGCGCAGGTAGCCGATACCTATTTCCTGCTGCGCACCACTGAAGCGCGGCTGCGGGTTGCGCGGGAAAACGCCGATCAGCAGAAACGCAATTTCGAAATCACCGAGCAACTGTTCACCAGCGGCCAGACCGCCGAACTCGACCTGCAACAGGCGAAAACCCAATACCTGACCACCCTGGCCAGTATTCCGGCGTTCGAAGACCAGTTGCTGCGCACTCGCAACGCACTGGCCGTGCTGGTGGGCCAGCCGCCCGGTGGCTCGATGTTGCTGGCCGAGCAACAGGGGCTGATCCCGCTCGTTGACCGTGCTGTATTGCAAGACGTGCCGGCCAACCTGCTGTTGCGCCGCCCCGACGTGCGCGCGGCAGAACTGAATGTCGCCGCGCAATCGGCGCTGGTCGGCGTGGCGGAAACCGATCTGTACCCGTCGCTGACCTTGCTCGGCAGCATCGTCTGGTCGAGCGACTCGCTCGGTGCCACGCCACGCAGTCTCGACCTGATCGGCGGCCCGAGCCTGCGCTGGAACATCTTCGACTACGGACGTATCCGCAACAATGTGCGGGTCCAGGACGCGCGGTTGCAGCAATTGATCGAGGTCTATCGCGACAAGGTTCGCCAGGCCGCACGCGAAGCCGATGACGCCGCCAGCGGCTTGAGCAAGGGCCTTGAGCGGGAACGCATTCTGGGTGAGGCCGAAGCAGCGGCGCGGCGCTCGTTGGCGCTGGCCAACACTCAATATCGCGAAGGCTATTCGGACTTTCAGCGTGTGCTCGACGCACAACGGGCACTGCTGCAACTCCAGGACAGCTATCTGGTCACCCGCGCCAACGCCGTGAGCAATCTGATCGCCTTGTACAAAGCCCTCGGCGGCGGCTGGCAGAACAGCGCGCCACCAATTGACGAGCCGACCCTGCAACAGATGCAACAACGCACTGACTGGGGAAATTTGCTGACTGCCCCGCCGCCACAACCGACGTATCCCATCCCATCGCAGGTAAGCCACCATGACTGACGCCGCGCCTCCCGCCCCCGCCCCGGATCCGGCGAAAAAGGGCATCCGTCTGGTGTTGCTGGTGATTGTATTGAGCCTGGCCTGGTATCTGCTGGCCGACCGCTTCACGCCTTATACGCAGCAAGCGCGAGTCGGAGCGTTCGTGATCCCGGTGGCCTCTGAAGTCGCGGGGCGGGTAATCAAGGTCAATGTTCGCAACAACCAGGATGTGAAGGCCGGCGACGTCCTCTTCGAACTCGACCCGCAGCCGCTGCAAATCGCCGTAGAACGCGCCCGGGCGGATCTGGAAAACACCCGCCGTTCGGTCGGTGCCAGCACCGCCGGCATCGCCTCCGCCGAGGCTTCGTTGCGGGCTGCGCAGGCCAACGAACTCAAGGCGCGACAAGATAACCAACGGCTCGAAGGCTTGTACAAGCAGGATCCGGGAACGGTCTCGGTGCGCTTGCTGGAGGTGTCGCGGGCCAATCGCGAAGCCGCGGTCAGTCAGGTCGCAGCCGCACGCGCCGAAGTCGTGCGCGCTCGTGAAACCGAAGGCGGCAGCGATGCCGAAACCAACGCCAAACTGCGCGGCGCCGCCGCCACGCTGGCCAAGGCCGAACTGGATCTGGCCAACACCCGCATCGGCGCACGCTCGGCAGGATTGATCACCGACCTGCGCACCGACGTCGGCCAGTTCGCCGCCGTCGGCAGTCCGGTCATGACCCTGATTGCAATCCACGATGTTTGGATCAGCGCTGACCTCACCGAAAACAACCTTGGCCGGATCAGCGTCGGCACACCGGTGTCGATCATCCTCGACGCGCTGCCCGGTGAAGTGCTCGAGGGTCGGGTGCGCAGCATCGGTTACGGCGTCAGTGTCGGTTCGGCGCCTCCTCCCGGCACCCTGCCGACCATTCAGAACAGCCGCGACTGGCTGCGTCCGGCGCAACGCTTTCCGGTGATCATCGAGTTCAGCGATGAAGCGAAAAAGCGCCTGTTCGACAGCCGTGCGATACGCGCTGGCGGTCAGGCCGAGGTCATGGCGTTCCCGACCGAGGGCAATCTGCTCAACCCGCTGGGCCGGGTATTTGTCTGGCTGATGAGCTGGCTGTCGTATGCCTACTGAGCGCAGCGTCCCGGTGCAACGGGCCTTGCGCCTGGCCTTCGGCACCGCGTTGTGTACCGCTGTGAGCTATGCGCTCGCTTTACCGCTGTCATTCCTGTCACCGGTGCTGGCGGTGTTGCTGTTAGCGAGCGTGCCTCGGCCGCTGCCGTTCAAAGCCGCCTTGGCGCTGACGCTGGCCGCGGCGTTCACTACCGGTTTCGGCCTGCTGCTGGTGCCGTTGCTGCGTTACTACCCGGTCTGCGGTGTGCTGCTGATCAGCCTGGGTTTGTTCGCCGCGTTCAGGTACGGCTTACGCGGTGGAAACGTGCTGATCATGACCTTCATGGTGATCGGCATGACCCTGATCTCCGCCGCTGGCTTCGCCTCGTTCGAACTGGCGATGGCGGTCATCGGCGCGCTGATCAAAGGCCTGTCGCTGGCGGTCGTGGTGGTTGGCGTCAGTCATGTGTTTTTCCCGGAACCCGCCAACAGCCCCACGCCACCGGCGGCGCCCGCCCTGCCCGCCGAAGACGTGCCGCGCATCGCACTTCGCGCCACGCTGATCGTGATGCCGACGTTCGTGCTGGTGCTGATCGACCCGGCCAGCTATCTGCCGATCATTCTCAAGGCTGTCAGCCTCGGCCAGCAGAGCACCACCACCCGCACGTATCACGCCGGGCGCGAATTGCTCGGCTCAACCCTGCTGGGCGGGTTGCTGGCGGTGGCGTTCTGGTGTGCGCTGAGCCTGTTCGTGCACCTGTGGATGTTCGCGCTGTGGATGCTGCTGTTCAGCCTCGTTCTGGCACGCAAACTCTATCGGCTGCACACCACTGGGCTCACGCCGGGATTCTGGCTCAATACCCTGATAACGATGATCATCCTGCTCGGCCAATCGGTCGAGGACAGCGCCGCCGGCAAAGACGTGTACACCGCCTTCGCCGTGCGCATGGGCCTGTTCATTCTGGTGACACTCTACAGCGGCCTGATGATGCATTTGCTGGAAGCACATCGCCCGGCCACTCAAGGCGTGACCTGATAACCCCGGCCTTGCAGGCAACCGGTGTAGGCACTCGAACTGGTCGACGCATCGGTTCGGCGCTGCTCGCGCCGGTCCTGACGCTGCCGGGAGCCACCGACCACCGCACCCGCGGCGGCAGTCTGTTTGGCGCGGTTCTGGCGGTAATCCTGTTTCACGTCATCGTCGACGCGGTCGTAAATCTCGTCGCGCTGATTGCCGCGCACTTGCGCGGCGGCAGCCCCGGCAACCGCCCCGGTCGCCGCCCCTTTCACTCGCCCACCGACTTGCGGCGATGAGGGGGTGGAACTGGACGCGACCGCGTGACAGTCGTTGATATCGATCTGCATTTGTTGCGAAGTCTGGCCCTTGAGCGGGACCACGGATTCGGCGTGAGCCTGGGTGACACAGAGGGTGGCTGCGATGAAAAACGAGAGAGACGGAATGCGGTTCATGATTACCTCCGGCGCGGCATGGGATGGCCTTTGATGGCGGGGTAATCTGAAAGTGTAGTTCACGTGGCGAGCGCACTGACTCTCTCGCCACGGGGAGTTTGCTCGGTCAGGTTTCTTCTTGCCGGCGTCGCACCTGCACCAGTAACGCCGGCGCGAAGTGCAGCACCACCATCCGCGCCAGGTGGTGAGTGAGGATAAATACCACATTCAGGCCGCCAGCGAACGCCACAATGGCGATGGTTTCAATCGCACCCGGCATGTACGCGAGCCACAGCGACAACGCATCGCTGCCCAGCAATCGCGCGGCCGCCAAGGCAAAAACTGCTGCGACCAGAATCATCAAACCCACCGACACCAACGCCGTGCGGCCATGACGGGCCAGTTCCTTGAGGCCCAATCCCTTGAATCGTGAACCGATCCGCACGCCGAGAATCAGCGCCGCCAGGTTCAGGCTCCAGTCCGGCATGTGAAAGCCGTGCAGCCAGCCTGATTTCACGAACACCGCGGTGATGATGATTGCCGTCAACATGAACGGCGCCGGCACGCCTGCTGCGAGCAGTAACCGCCCGAGCACGATGCTCGAAACGATGACCGCGAGTACGGTCAGCGCCATGCCCGTCGACAGCGGATCACCTTCGGTAATGTCAACCGGCGCCGTTCCGGGAATCAGCAAACTCACCAGCACCGTGATCAGCAGCAGCCGCATCAAGTGCACGATGATCACCTTGCTCGACGCCTGATGCGATTCCAACAAATCGAACACCGCCGCCAGCGCCCCCGGATACACCGCCAGCAAGGCATCCGTGCGATTCCACCCTGCCCCGCGCGACAGCCACCACCCGGCCAGCGCCACTTGCACTGCCAGGCACAACAGCAACACGCCGAGGCTCGGCAACATCGTTGAGACGGTCGCACTGTCCCACGCTTCGAACATCAGCCCGGTGGCGATACCCAGCGTGACCTGGATGTAACCCAGCCCATAAGGCGTCGCCGGTACGAAGCCGAATTTGGTGACGACAAGTGCGGTGACAAGGATCGAACCCAACAGCAAACCGTGTGGCACGCCTTCGAACTGCAACAGCGCGCCGAATCCGGCAGCAATCAACAAACACAGAATGGATTTCATGGTCGCCTTCCTGGCTATTCAAATGACGTTAAGCGCGCAACCGTCCAATCGCCCGCCGGTATTTTTCGATCCGCTCCAGATCCTCCCAACTGGGTGAGGCAATCCGCGACAGGTCGCTGTTTTCTTCCAGGTCCGCCAGTTTCACCACCCGCCCGATCGGGTTCTGCGCCGCGCGCTCGACAAAGTCCTCGTAGGATTCGCCGGGCACTTTGGTCACCGATTCGATGGCGGACAACACTTCTTCGCTGAAGCCTTCCTTGCGCAATTCCTCCAGGCTGATGCCGCAGTCTTCGACCACATCGTGCAGCACCGCGACGATGCGCTCTTCCAGGCTGCTCATGCGCAACATCACTTTCAGCGGATGCAATATGTACGGCGCACCGCCCTTGTCCACCTGCCCCGCGTGGGCGGTGGCGGCAATCGCGATGGCGCGTTCGAGAGTCTGGGTCATTTGCGTTTCCTCGGATTAGGCGCCGTACCGGCCACTGATATAGAAATAGCGCTTGAACCAGCGCCCAATCGCCTGCAAACGCCCGGTTGGCTGCGCCGGCTCGGCGTATCGCTGCAGGATCAGCGAAACCAGATCAGCCTGACTCGCCTTCGGATGAGCATCCAGCAACTCGACCACCCAGGCGCATCCAGCCTTGTTCAAATGCTCACGCCACTCGCCGGGCCAGCCATCCAGCTCATCCAGCGCCAACCACCGCGCACCACCCTGCTCGACATGCCCGCCGCCAATCGATTGCTCAAGGCAGAACGGCGTCGCCGGGCGGGACAGGTCGATGCTGAAGAGGTAAATGTCCTGGGTTTTGTGCTGCGGCGTGGGGGCGTTGTTGCGGCTGCCGATCTGAATCATGCGCGGTTCCGTCCGTGGGAGAGGCGTTACAACTTGTTTCGCAGTCTACGACGTGGTGCTGGTGGGGGGAACCTTTGGTGATGAGCCGGGGCGTGGCAAGTGAAAGGTTTGACTGGGTAGTCCGGGGATGTCGTTTCAGTCACCCACAAAAAAGGGACACCGTTGGGTGTCCCTTTTGCGTATGGAGTCAGGCCGATCGATCAGCGCTTCATGGCCTCACACCGCGTACGCAAATCATGATTGTCGATATTCCCGCAACTGCTGCCGCTCGTGGTGGCATTGCAGTAGGCACGCTGGTCGTGGTCATCAATATTGCCGCAGGAACTGCCACCCTGCTCCGCGTTACACCGGGCACGCAGGTCATGATCATCGATGTTGCCGCAACTGCTGCCGCTCTGTTTGGCGTTGCAGTAGGCGCGCTGGTCATGGTCGTCAATATTGCCGCAGGAACTGCCGCCCATCTCCGCGTTACACGCCGCCCGCAAATCGTGATTATCGATATTGCCGCAACTGCTACCGCTCTCCCTTGCATTGCAATAGGCGCGCTGATCGTGGTCATCAATGTTGCCGCAACTGGCAAAGGTGTAGCTGCTGAACATCAACAACATTGCGAGTAATAGTCTCATCACACACTTCCATGGTTGACCAGGAACCAGCCTGGCACTGCTTGAGCCGATGAATGAGCGTCGCGACACGCCATCAAATTGACATCGGTTTTTAGGAAAGTTCCGGGACGAGAAAGTGCGCTTGAAAATCGAAATCTGAAAACCTCGTAGGAAATCACCACCCGTGGCGAGGGAGCTTGCTCCCGCTGGACTGCGAAGCAGGCCTAAACCTGCCGAAACCTTTTCCTCTGACACACCGCAGCCCTTGATTTACGCCAGCTACGCAGCCGAACGGGAACAAGCTCCCTCGCCAAAGGAGATAAATTTGCGTCCTACAGTCAGATTGCGGCAGTAGGGATCGGTGCCTAGAGTGGGTCTGTCGCTGGCCGCAGTCAGCGATGGGTTTCGCAGCCCAAAGGGAAATTGATTAACACCGTCAAACAGCAATTCTGGCAAAATTCGCCGGCATTACGTTTTATGGCGGTTGTGTGCGGGAGACTCTCGGGTCTGCCGGGTTTGGTCTCTTTCCTCGGTCTGCGAACCCGCTCATAACCGCCACCCAATTTGTTTCGCAGCAGAATCGGTGGCTCTTTTTTATTGAGAGACCTTTTCAATGACAAACAAAAAGCCGCTCTACCACTATATCCACATGTCCCATCCTGCCACTGACCACCCCGTCATGCTGATCGACGCCGACTCCCCAATACGCGACCTCCATGCCTGCGTAGCCGAACGCCTCAACGCCGTCCTCAAATACCTCGATCTCATGGCCTGTACCAGCCTCCCCGACTACCCAGAGCACGACATCAACACTGTCACCAACATCGCCAGAATCATGGTGCAGGATGTCAGGGATGTTTTTCGGGTGATTGAGCAACGGGGATTTGATCGTTAATACACGGATGGAAAACGCTCCTTGGAGTTACTGTCAAAACTAGTCCCTATAAAAAAGAGAAACCGCATTTCTGCGGCTTCTCTTGTATATCAAACACGAATATCGGATCGACTCAGTATCCGAATCAAAAATTCGCCGGCGTATTCGCACTAATAATCTCCGCCTCATCCGCTCCGATATTCCGGAACTTGTGCGGCAGCGTCGTCGGGAAGTAATACCCATCCCCCGCACTCAACACGCTCACCTGCCCGTCCACCGTCAACTCGACCGTGCCGCGCGTCACCAACCCGCACTCCTCGCCTTCCGCGTGAACAATCGGCTCTTCCCCGGAACTCGCGCCCGGCGCGTATTGCTCGCGCAGCAAGCGCATCTGGCGGCTGGGGACCGAGGCGCCGATCAAGAGCAGGCGCAGGCCGTGGCGGCCGAGGTCGGGTTGTTCGTTGGCGCGGAAGACGTATTGGTGTTCGCGGGGGGGCTGGTCGAAGGTGAAGAAGTCGGCCAGGGACATCGGGATGCCTTCGAGCAGCTTTTTCAGTGAGCTGACAGAAGGACTGACACGATTCTGTTCGATCAGGGAGATGGTGGCATTGGTCACGCCGCTACGCCGGGCCAGCTCGCGCTGGGAGAGTTTGTAGCTTTCGCGTACTAGTTTGAGTCGAGAACCCGTATCCATGACAGCCTTATGTTGAGGTACTTAAGGGCAATGGGGGTGGGTGGCGGGTGCCGCGCAGGTCGCGCGGATCACGTTGCTCCCGTGTCCCGGAACCGTGAAAGGCGGCTATTAAATCACGTTTGTCGGTGTTGCTCAGCAGGTTCGATGGACGGTGGGTAAAAAGAGCCTGCTGCTGATAATTGCGGGTCAGGCACAAGACCTGTGGGAGCGAGCTTGCTCGCGATTGGGCGGCACATTCAACATCCCTTTTGCTGATAGGCCGCTTTCGCGAGCAAGCTCGCTCCCACAGGGTTTGTGGTGTTGCTGGTCATGTGAAAAAACCGGCGGCGCCTGTGCGGGGCCACCGCCGGGGGGTTAATCAGATGCCGAAACGGTCGCGCAGCGAGTAGTACACGGCGCCGAGGGCGGTCAGCGGGGCGGAGAAGGTGCGGCCGCCGAGCATCGGCATGTGCGGCAGCGAAGCGAAAGCATCGAAGCGTTCGGCGTCGCCGCGGATCATTTCCGAGATCAGTTTGCCGGCCAGGTGCGAGCAGGTGACGCCGTGGCCGCTGTAGCCCTGCATGTAGTAGGCGTTTTTCTCGATGCGGCCGAATTGCGGCATGCGTGACATGGTCAGCAGGAAGTTGCCGGTCCAGCGGTAGTCGATTTTCACGTCCTTGAGCTGCGGGAAGGTCTTGAGGATCTTCGGGCGGATCAGGGTTTCGATGTCATCCGGTTCGCGGGCGCCATAGACCACGCCACCGCCGTAGAGCAGACGGTTGTCGGCGGTGAGGCGGTAGTAGTCGAGCAGGTAGTTGCAGTCTTCGACGCAGTAGTTGTTGGTGATCAGGCTGCGGGCCTGTTTCTCGGTCAACGGTTCGGTGACGCAGATCTGCGAACCGCACGGCATGCTCTTGGCTGTGACGCGGTTGTCGAGGCCTTGCGGCAGATAGGCGTTGCCGGCGATCAGCAGGTACTTGGCGCGGACCTGGCCTTTGGCGGTGCGCACGACGTTGGGCTCGCCGTATTTGATTTCCACCGCAGCGGATTGCTCGTAGATCTTGCCGCCCAGACGCACGATAGCCGCAGCTTCACCGAGGGCCAGGTTCAGCGGGTGAATGTGGCCGCCCTGCATGTCCAGCAGACCGCCGACGTAGGCGTCGGAGCCGACTTCGCGGCGGATGTCCGCAGCGTCGAGCATCTTCAGGTTTTTATTGCCGTAACGTTCCCAGCTACGTTTTTGTTCGGCGAGTCCCTTGAGCTGTTTGTTGTTCATCGCTGCGAAAATACCGCCCGGGCGGTAGTCGCATTTGATGTCGTATTCCTTGATGCGCGAACGGATGATGTCGGCGCCTTCGAAAATCATGCTGCCGAGAATTTCGGCCGTCTTGTCGCCGTAGCGTTCTTCGATCACGTCGACGTCGCGGCTGTAGGAGTTGACCAGTTGACCGCCGTTGCGACCGCTGGCGCCGTAGCCGACTTTCGCCGCTTCCAGCACCGTCACCTTGTAGCCGGCTTCTGTCAGGAACAGCGCCGAGGACAGGCCGGTGTAGCCGGCGCCGATGATGCAGACATCGCACTCCACCGATTCTTCGAGGATCGGGAAATCGATCACTTCGTTGCGGGTGGCCGCGTAGTAGCTGTTCACGTGTTGTTGTTTCATTTTTTTATTCTCCGAGGGTCGCCGGTTGCAGGCGACCACCGCTGTAAAAGAGTCAGAGCTTGATCCAGGTCGCTTTCAGCTCGGTGTACTTGTCGAACGCGTGCAGCGATTTGTCGCGACCGTTGCCCGACTGTTTGAAGCCACCGAACGGCGCGGTCATGTCGCCGCCGTCGTACTGGTTGACCCACACGCTGCCGGCGCGCAGGCCACGGGCGAAGGTGTGGGCCTTGCTCAGGTTGCTGGTCCAGACCCCGGCTGCGAGGCCGAAGATGCTGTCGTTGGCGATGTGCAGTGCTTCTTCAACGGTGTCGAAGGTGATCAGCGACAGCACCGGGCCGAAGATTTCTTCCTTGGCGATGGTCATCGCGTTGGTCACGCCGTCGAAAATCGTCGGCTCGATGTAGGTGCCGCCGGTTTCTTCGAGGGTGCGCTGACCGCCAGCGATCAGCTCGGCGCCCTGCTCCCGGCCGATGCTGATGTAGCGCAGCACGTTGTCCAGTTGACGCTGATCGACCACGGCGCCGACGGTGGTGGCCGGATCCAGGGCGTGCCCCGGTTTCCACGCTTGCAGCGCTTCCACCAGCAGCGGGATGAATTGCTCGCGGATCGAACGCTCCACCAGCAGGCGCGAGCCGGCGGTGCAGACTTCGCCCTGGTTGAACGCAATGGCGCCGGCCGCTGCTTGTGCTGCCGCGCGCAAGTCCGGTGCGTCGGCAAACACCACGTTCGGGCTCTTGCCCCCTGCTTCGAGCCAGACGCGTTTCATGTTGCTTTGGCCGGCATAAATCATCAGTTGCTTGGCAATCGCCGTGGAGCCGGTGAAGGCCAGCACGTCGACGTCCATGTGCAGCGCCAGCGCCTTGCCGACGGTGTGGCCGAAGCCTGGAAGGACGTTGAACACGCCTTTCGGAATACCGGCATCCAGTGCGAGCTGCGCAATGCGGATCGCGGTCAGCGGAGATTTTTCCGAAGGCTTGAGGATGAACGAGTTACCTGCCGCCAATGCCGGGGCGAATTTCCAGCTGGCCATGATCAGCGGGAAGTTCCACGGGACGATGGCCGCAACCACGCCGGATGGCTCGCGAGTGACCAGACCGAGTTGATCGTGCGGGGTGGCGGCGACTTCGTCGTAGATTTTGTCGATGGCCTCGGCACTCCAGCGGATCGCGTTGGCGGTCGCCGGGATGTCGATGCTCATCGAGTCGCTGATCGGTTTGCCCATGTCGAGGGTTTCGAGCAGCGCCAGTTCTTCCTGGTGTTGCAGGATCAGGTCGGCGAAGCGAATCAGGATGCGCTTGCGCTCGGCCGGGGCCTTGTTGGCCCACACGCCGGAATTGAAGGATTGGCGCGCGGCTTCGACGGCAAGATTGGCGTCGGCTTCATCGGTGCTGGCGACGGAGGCCAGGAAACGGCCGTCGACGGGGCTCAGGCATTCGAAGGTGTCGCCGCTGATGGCCGGGCGGTATTCGCCGTTGATGAAGGCGCGGGATTCGAGGGTCAGGGACTGGAAGCGTTGTTCCCAGTCGTTGCGGGTCATGGTCATGGGGTGACTCACACAGGAAAATTAGTGACCGATATCCCTGTGGGAGCGAGCTTGCTCGCGAATACGGTGGGTCAGTCACCTTCAATGTTGAAGGTGATGGCCTCTTCGCGGGCAAGCCCGCTCCCACAGGGTTTTGCGGTGTTAGCGAGATCGCGCTTGAGCGTCAGACGGTATGCAGATACCAGTTGTACTCAAGGTCAGAGATCGAGTTCTCGAACTCGGCCAGCTCGCTTTCCTTGCACGCGACGAACACGTCGATGTACATCGGGTCGATGTAGCGGGCCATGACTTCGCTGTCGTCCAGCTCACGCAGGGCGTCGCGCAGGTTGTTCGGCAGGCTCTGTTCGTTCTGCTCGTAGCTGTTGCCTTCGACCGGGGCGCCCGGCTCGATTTCGTTGGTCAGGCCGTGGTGGATACCGGCCAGCACGGAAGCCATCAGCAGGTACGGGTTGGCGTCGGCACCAGCGACACGGTGCTCGATGCGCACGGCATCCGGCGAACCGGTCGGTACACGAACGGCCACGGTGCGGTTGTCAATGCCCCAGCTCGGCGAATTCGGCACGTAGAACTGTGCACCGAAGCGGCGGTACGAGTTGACGTTCGGGCACAGGAAAGCCATTTGCGCAGGCAGGGTCTCCAGCACACCGCCGATCGCGTGGCGTAGCGCGGCGTTCTGCTCGGGATCCTCGCTGGCGAAGATGTTGTTGCCTTCTTTATCCAGGATCGAAATGTGCACGTGCAGACCGTTGCCCGCCTGGCCCGGATACGGCTTGGCCATGAAGGTGGTGTCCATCTCGTGGTCGTAGGCGATGTTCTTCACCAGACGCTTGAGCAGGACGGCGTAGTCGCACGCCTTAACAGGATCGGAAACATGGTGCAGGTTGACTTCGAACTGCGCCGGGGCGCTTTCCTTGACGATGGCGTCGGCCGGAATGCCCTGCTCTTTCGCGCCTTCGAGGATGTCTTGCAGGCAGTCGACGTACTCGTCGAGGTCGTCGATCAGGTAAACCTGGGTCGACACCGGACGCTTGCCCGAAACCGGCGAACGCGGCGATTGCGGACGACCGTTCACGTTGTCCTGGTCGATCAGGTAGAACTCGAGTTCGAACGCGGCGCAGATGGTCAGGCCCAGTTCGTCGAATTTGCGCACCACGTTGGCCAACACTTCACGCGGGTCGGCGAAGAACGGCTCGCCTTCCAGTTCGTGCATGGTCATCAGCAGTTGTGCGGTCGGGCGCTTCTGCCAGGGCTCGATGCTCAGGGTGCCAGGGATCGGGTAGCAGATACGGTCGGCGTCGCCGATGTCCAGGCCCAGGCCGGTGCTTTCCACCGTGGAGCCATTGATGTCGAGGGCAAAGAGCGAGGCCGGCAGGTTGATGCCTTTCTCGTAAACCTTATGAAGACTGGTGCGCTCGATGCGCTTGCCGCGCACCACACCGTTCATGTCTGCAATCAGAAGGTCGACGTACAAAACCTCAGGATGTTTCTTAAGGAATGCGTTTGCTTCGTTGAGTTGAACGGCACGCAGAGGGACCGACATGATGCACCTATTTAGCTGTTAATTATTATGTTCACTGCTGTTTCGCGGAGCCAGTCAACCCGAACGGCAAAGTGAAGTCAATAGCGAACACATGGCCGTTCAGCGTTTATTTTTCGGGCTTTTTTTAACACTCACGTGCCAACGCAGACGCCAGAGGCCCGGTATTCATGAAGATTTGATGAACGGCGTTTAGAATTTTTTACATGGGAGTTGTTAATTAAAATCAACGAGGCTAAGCTCCGGAAAAGCTCGTTCAAGTGTCAAACTTCGAGGTGAATAAAAATGGCATTCAAGCCATTGATCGGCGTTACTGCGTGCGTCAAACAGATTGGCCTGCACCCCTATCACATCAGCGGCGACAAGTACGTTCGCGCTGTCAGCGTTGCGGCGCTGGGGTTGCCCGTCGTCATTCCTTCCCTTGGCAAACTGACTGAAATCGAAGACCTGCTGGGTCAGCTCGACGGTCTGTTGCTGACCGGCTCGCCGTCCAACGTGGAGCCCTTCCACTATCAGGGCCCGGACAGCGCTCCCGGCACGGATCACGATCCGGCGCGGGATGCCACTACCCTTCCTCTATTGCGTGCAGCCATCGCGGCGGGCGTTCCGGTACTCGGCATCTGCCGGGGCTTCCAGGAAATGAACGTCGCGTTCGGCGGCAGCCTGCACCAGAAGGTGCATGAGCTGCCGGGCATGCTCGATCACCGCGAAGCCGACAGCCCGGATGTCGCCGTGCAGTACGCCCCGGCCCATGCCGTGACGGTGCTGCCTGGTGGTGTGTTCGAAGCGCTGGAGCTGCCGGGTGAATTCCAGGTCAACTCGATTCACAGTCAAGGCATCGACCGCCTCGCTCCCGGCCTGCGCGCCGAAGCCGTGGCGCCGGACGGCCTGATCGAGGCGGTCTCGGTGGAGCACAGCCCGACCTTCGCCCTCGGCGTGCAATGGCACCCGGAATGGCAAGTGCTGGACAACCCGAACTACCTGCGGATTTTCCAGGCGTTCGGCGAGGCTTGCCGCCAGCGTGCGGCGCGACGCAACCAGCGCTGACGCCACCCAACGATTGCAAAACCATTTACTGCCCCCGCGGGGTCGGCGGCTGCGCGTTTGCGCATCCGTCATCCGCGATCAGCAACACACCGCGAAAACAAAAAGCACCACCCGGCAGCCAGGACGGCGGCGCCGAACAACCCGCACGGTGCGGGTCTGCAATCCACTCTTAAGCCAGGCCGCGTTGGCCCGGCGACTGAAACCTGTTGGGAGTTTCACATGGCAAACGCCTCCAGCACTTACAGGAAGGCTCTTGAAGGTCATCAGCAACCGAAAAAGGTTCTGGTGAAGGTCGATCGAGTCACCAAGAAGTTCGACGAAACCACTGCGGTGGACGATGTGTCCCTGGAGATCCATCAGGGCGAAATCTTCGCCCTGCTCGGCGGCTCCGGCTCGGGCAAATCGACCCTGCTGCGCATGCTCGCCGGTTTCGAACGGCCGACTGAAGGACGCATTCTGCTCGACGGTGTCGACATCACCGACATGCCGCCATACGAGCGGCCGATCAACATGATGTTCCAGTCCTACGCCCTGTTCCCGCACATGACAGTTGCGCAGAACATCGCCTTCGGCCTCAAGCAGGACCGTTTGCCGGCCAGTGAAATCGACGCCCGCGTCGAAGAGATGCTGCGCCTCGTCCACATGACCCAATACGCCAAGCGCCGCCCGCATCAACTGTCCGGAGGTCAGCGTCAGCGCGTGGCCCTCGCCCGCTCCCTGGCCAAGCGTCCGAAGCTGTTGCTGCTCGACGAACCGATGGGCGCGCTGGATAAAAAGCTGCGTTCGCAGATGCAGCTGGAACTGGTTGAGATCATCGAACGTGTCGGCGTGACCTGCGTGATGGTGACCCACGACCAGGAAGAGGCCATGACCATGGCCGAGCGCATCGCGATCATGCACCTGGGCTGGATCGCCCAGATCGGCAGCCCGGTCGATATCTATGAAGCGCCGGTCAGTCGCATGGTCTGCGAATTCATCGGCAACGTGAACGCCTTCGACGGCACCGTGGTCGAGGACCTTGAAGGTCACGCGATCATTCACAGCCCGGACTTGCAGCAAAAGATCTACGTCGGCCATGGCGTCAGCACTTCGGTGCAGGACAAGTCGATCACCTACGCGATCCGCCCGGAAAAAATGCTCGTCAGCACGATCAAGCCGGAGACCCGCTACAACTGGTCCGAAGGCAAGGTGCATGACATCGCCTACCTCGGCGGCCACTCGGTGTTCTACGTCGAATTGCCGAGCGGCAAGATCGTCCAGTCGTTCATGGCCAACGCCGAACGCCGTGGCGCGCGGCCGACCTGGGACGACAAGGTCTACGTCTGGTGGGAAGACGACAGCGGCGTGGTACTGCGCTCATGAGAACCTTCAATCAGCAATTCCTGCGCCTGGTGCCCAGCGGGCGAAAGTTCGTCATCGGCATCCCGTTCATCTGGCTGTTCCTGTTCTTCATGCTGCCGTTCTTTTTGGTGATGAAGATCAGCTTCTCGGAAGCCGCGCTGTCGATCCCGCCGTACTCGGAGATCTACACCTACGCCGAACAGAAATTCCAGCTATTCCTGAACATCGGCAACTACACCATGCTCGGCGAAGACGAGCTGTACCTGTCGGCCTACCTCGGTTCGCTGAAGGTCGCGGCGCTGAGCACAATGATGTGCCTGGTGATCGGTTTCCCGATGGCCTACGCGATCACTAAGGCCAGCAAGGAAGCGCAAAACGTCCTGCTGCTGTTGATCATGATGCCGACCTGGACCGCGATCCTGATCCGCGTTTACGCGTGGATGGGTATCCTCAGCAACAACGGTCTGCTCAACGCATTTTTGATGTGGACCGGGCTCACCGATCACCCGATCGAGATCCTCAACACCAACACGGCGGTGTATATCGGCGTGGTCTATGCGTATCTGCCCTTCATGGTGCTGCCGCTCTACGCCAACCTGGTGAAGCACGACGGCAGCCTGCTGGAAGCCGCGCAGGATCTGGGGTCGAGCAACTTCAACAACTTCTGGAAAATCACCGTGCCGCTGGCCAAGAACGGCATCATCGCCGGCTGCATGCTGGTTTTCATTCCGGTGGTGGGCGAGTTCGTGATTCCGGAACTGCTGGGCGGCCCGGAGACCCTGATGATCGGTCGCGTGCTGTGGCAAGAGTTCTTCAATAACCGCGACTGGCCGGTGGCGTCCGCGCTGGCGGTGGTGATGCTGTTGATCCTGATTGTGCCGATTCTGCTGTTCAACCGCAGCCAGGCCAAAGAGATGGAGGCACGGGGATGAAACGCTTCGGTTTTGCAAAGTTCATGTTGATCTTCGGCCTGACGTTCATTTATCTGCCGATGCTGATTCTGGTGATCTACTCGTTCAACGCCTCCAAACTGGTGACGGTTTGGGGCGGCTGGTCGGTGAAGTGGTACGCCGGTTTACTCGACAACACCCAACTGATGGGCTCGGTGGTGCGCTCGCTGGAAATCGCCTGCTACACCGCGATTGCTGCAGTCGCGTTGGGCACCCTCGCCGCGTTCGTGCTGACCCGCGTGACACGCTTCAAGGGTCGCACGCTGTTCGGTGGCCTGGTGACCGCGCCGCTGGTGATGCCTGAGGTGATTACCGGTCTGTCGCTGTTGCTGCTGTTCGTGGCCATGGCGCAACTGATCGGTTGGCCGCAAGAGCGTGGCATCGTCACGATCTGGATCGCCCACACCACGTTTTGTGCCGCTTATGTGGCGGTGGTAGTCTCCGCCCGCCTGCGTGAGCTGGACCTGTCGATCGAAGAAGCGGCGATGGATCTGGGCGCTAAACCGTTCAAGGTGTTTTTTCTGATCACCATCCCGATGATCGCGCCGTCGCTGGCGGCGGGCGGCATGATGTCGTTCGCCCTGTCGCTGGACGACCTGGTGCTGGCGAGCTTCGTGTCGGGCCCGGGTTCGACGACCCTGCCGATGGAAGTGTTCTCGGCCGTGCGTCTGGGTGTGAAGCCCGAGATCAACGCCGTGGCCAGCCTGATTCTGCTGGCGGTGTCGCTGGTGACCTTCCTGGTCTGGTACTTCGGCCGCAAGGCAGAAGCCAACCGCAAGCGTGCGATTCAGGAAGCGATGGATCAGACCGCCAACGAATCGTGGCAGCAACCGCAACCTCAACGAGTGGCAGCGACGGCCTAGGGCCGTCGCGTTTTACGGCTTTGCGCTTTTGCTTAAAAGCTTTTGAATAAAAAGAATGGAGTTTCACCGATGAAAATGTTTGGCAGGACTCTGCTGACACTGTCCTTATTGGGCGCAATCGCCACGGGCGCCCAGGCCAACGACAAGGTGCTGCGCGTTTACAACTGGTCGGATTACATCGCCCCGGACACCGTCAAGAAGTTCGAGGACGAGACCGGCATCCGCGTGACCTACGACGTGTTCGACAGCAATGAAACCCTCGAGGCACGTCTGCTCGCGGGTAAATCCGGCTACGACATCGTGGTGCCGTCCAACAGTTTCCTGGCCAAGCAGATCAAGGCCGGGGTTTACCAGACCCTGGACAAATCGAAGCTGCCAAACTGGAAAAACCTCAACCCGGTGCTGCTGAAAAACGCCTCCGCCAGTGATCCGGACAACGCGCACGCGTTCCCGTACATGTGGGGCTCGATCGGCATCGGCTTCAACCCGGACAAGGTCAAGGAAGTGCTCGGCAAGAATGCGCCGACCAATTCCTGGGACCTGCTGTTCAAACCGGAGAACGCCGAGAAGCTGAAGGCCTGCGGCATCAGCTTCCTCGACTCGCCGACCGAAATGCTCCCGGCCGCCCTGCACTACCTGGGCTACCCGGTGAACGACAAGGACGTGAAGCACATCGCCGAAGCCGAAGCGCTGTTCATGAAGATCCGGCCATCGGTGGCGTATTTCCATTCGTCCAAGTACATCTCCGATCTGGCCAACGGCAACATCTGCGTAGCGGTCGGCTACTCGGGTGACGTGTTGCAGGCCAAGGCTCGCGCTGTCGAATCGGGCAACAAGGTCGAGATCGACTACAGCATTCCCAAGGAAGGCGCCGGCAGTTTCTATGACATGGTCGCGATCCCGCGCGATGCCGCCAACGTCGAGAACGCCTACCTGTTCATGAACTTCCTGATGCGCCCGGACATCATCGCCGAAGTCACCAACAGCATCGGCTACAGCAACGCCAACGAAGCCGCGACGCCGCTGGTGGACGAAGCGATCCGCAACGACCCGGGCTCGTACCCGCCGCAAGCGGTGATGGCGACGCTGTATGCAGTGCCGGATCAACCGATTGCTACCCAGCGGATAATGACCCGGGGCTGGACCCGCGTGAAACTCGGCAAATAACTGGATAAACCTGTGGGAGCGAGCTTGCTCGCGAAGGGGGTATATCAGTGAACATATCCTTTACTGAAAGACCGATTTCGCGAGCAAGCTCGCTCCCACAAGGTCAGCATGCCCCACCGAAATTCATGTTTTCCGTTCATGCAGCGCCTTACCACCGCTGCCCCCTGCTCTGAACGGCCTCACCTGGCTTTCCTCGGTTCAGGTGAATTCAGGCGCCCTCGGGCGCCTTTTTTTGTGGGTTCAGATCAGAGGCCATTCGGCCAGCGAGCGGTAACGGCCCTTGTGGGACTCGAACAGCGCAAAGCGCTCGGCACGCAGAAAGAACTCCGGCGGCGTGGCAGATTCCGGTTCCGGCGCGCGATAGTCCCGGGCCAGTGTCAGGTGCGGACGGTACTCGCGCGTCGCCTCTTCAAACCCGAACGGCAACATCGCCTGCTCCAGCGCATACACCAGCCGCAGCAATCCTTGCGGCGCCTGCTCCGGCGCCAGCGACAACACCCCGGCACGCCGCCAGACCTGCAAGCGATCCAGTGAAATCCTCAGCGCCTCACCCGGTGTGCGCACTTTTGCCGCCGCCTCGCAGACTTCGCCGATTTGCGCCAACGGCACCGCACCGAGAAACAGCAACGTCAGATGAAAGTTGTCCGCCGGCACCGGTTTACCGGTACGCAAACCCAGCTCGCTGCGCCACTGGGCAATCGCCTTGCGCTGCGCCGGCGGGCAGTCCAGGGCGAAGAACAGCCGCTTGAACGGTTGATCCCCGCGCGTTTCGTCCGTCATGGCCACGCTCCTTCGTTCGTCGAGATCCCTGGATTCTACACGCCCGTTTCTGGCGACTCTCGGCATGGGGTTTATAGTTCAACGATTGCCATCAACCGGAGGACGTCATGCGCGAGATCCTCAGCAAAGAACCCTGGTGGGCCCGACCGCCGAATCCCGGACAGGATGAGAGCGAACTTGAGTGGGGCTGGCTGGTGCATTACAGCGAAGGTGAGCCGCGTTTCGAATTCGTCCGCGAGCGGCCGACGGACGAGCAGATCCGCAACCGCAAAGGCTGCCGGATCACCCCGTCGGCGGAGTAAACACAAAACCTGTGGGAGCCAGCCTGCTGGCGATAGCGGTAAATCAGTCCTTACAGACTTTTCCGCTACAGCCGTCATCGCCAGCAGGCTGGCTCCCACATGGGATTTGCGTTGAATTCATGACTCGAGAATGTCCTTGAAGCCACCGTAAATCATCCGCATCCCATCGAACGGCATCGGATTGACGTCCGGCTGCATGCGCGGGTCTTCCATCATTTTCCCCATACCGGCGTCACGGGTGGCCTTGTCCGGCCAGACCAGCCAGCCCGCCGATACGGTTTCGCCTTCCTTGAGCTTCACCGCCATCGGGAAAGAGGTGACCTTGCCGTCCGGCACGTCATCGCCCCAGCCCTGAATCACCTCCAGAGCGCCGTACTCCTTGAACAGCTTCGCAGCGATTTCACAGTGTTTCTTGTACTGTTCGCGGTTGGCATTCGGCACGGGCGCCACGAAAACATCGATGTAAGCCATGGTTGTTCTCCTGCGGGTTTAGGGGTCGATCTGTTGAGTAGTCGATTCGGGCGGCTGCCATTCGACACGGTTGACGCCCAGACCGACCGACGGTTCGTCACCCCCACCGAGATTGCCCTCGACTTGTCCCGCAATATGCAGCGTGCCTGCCATCACACCGGTCGTCGGGTTTTGCACCAGCTTCAGCCAGGCCTTATCAAAGGTGTTGCCCAGGCTGCTGCGAATCAAGGCTTCGCTGTCAGGACGGTCATTGGCCTGGATGATTGCGCGGATTCCCGCCACACCGACTGAAATCAACGCCCCGGCCAGTTTGCCTGCCGCAGCCGCCACTGCGCTGGCGGCGCCGCGCGGGGCCATTTCAGCCTCCATGCGCTGGCTGGCGCGCTTGGCCACCGGGGCCATTGCCGACTCAGTCGAAGCCACGCCTTTCGAGCCGCCATCGGCATGAATCTTCTCGATCAGCGCCGCGTAGGCCGGCAGCGTGTTCAACGGTTCAGTGCTGACGATCTGGTACAGCGAAGCGTCCCGGGCCGGCGGCGGGCCAAGGGCGATAGCGGGGATTTTCTGCAACCGCCCGTTGAGCTGGGCGATGGGCACGCCGTGGCGCTGAGCGATGACTGGCATCTGTTGCGCCATCAGTTGCGCGTAGAACGCGGTGGACTGACCAAGGATCGCGTCCGGGTCGATCTCCACCGCTACCGGCGCCAGCACCCGCTCCTGATATTGCTCCAGCAGATAGTCCGCCAGGCGTTTGGCCGAGGCGTCCTGTTCGCCGCTGGCACTGATCGTGTACCAGCTGACCTTCATCGACAGCCATTCCTGGGTCCAGTAACTGCTGAACCACGGGATGAAATTTTCTTCAGTTTGCTCATAGACCCGAATGCGCCAATGTTCCATCGAGCCACGGGCGAACAGCTTGACCTGCTCGGTGGCCTGCTTCGAGGCGCTGACGATTTCCCGGTCGATCTGCTGCCAGGTGGCCGGCGAAACCACCACCGTCGGCGCGCTCACCGGGGCCCGCGCCGTGGTGGCGCAGCCGGCCAGCAACACCAGTGCGGCGACGAGCAGCGCACGCAGGTTCACGGTGACGGTGTCCTTGAATGACCAGATGTGCGGGTGATGACTTGAGTATAGGTGCCGCCAGCGAGCCGTTTGTCCGGTTGTATCCGCGCCCATCAACGCCGTCGATATTCACCATTGCGACGATTGCCTTCCGCATGCCGCCCCGCAAAGGCACGATTAACCCATCCGAAACAAACACCACGAGGAGTTCACATCATGATCAGTACCGTCACCCTCGCCGTGAGTTTCCCGGTGTTCGGCAACAACTACTACGACCAGCACGCCGTGTCGCGCAAGACGCAAGCGCTGGTGTTCAACCACGAATTCGAAGATCTGCTGATGCCTGCCGCCAGCAATCATTTCAGCAATGAAGTGGTCGGCCTCAACGATCAGTTCCGTTTTCTGAGCGACATTCTCGCCACCCATTTGCTGGACATCGAGGCCTCCGTGCCTGCGCGATCCAGCGTCCGGGCGAGCGCTCATTTTTAATGCCCGAGGGCGTTCCCGTCGGGGAACGCCCTCTTCGTTTCAGTCAGTCATCATCCCGGTCGCGGTGATAACGACGACGGTCGTAATCGCGGTCGTCCCAGCGTCGGTCATGATCGTAGTAACGGCCATGATCGCGGTCGTAATGCCGGCCATGGCGATGGTCATCGTCGAAGTCCGCCACACAGCCACCCAGCAACACGGCGGCGGAAACAGTCAGCAGCAAGGTTGTTGCACGCATCATTCAGAATTTCCCTAAAACCAAGGTTTTGACTACGGAAACGGTCAGCAGGCCCGCACCACACAGGCGCAGGTCGCGCAGCCGCAGATACGACCGGGGAAACAGACGATGATTCATTGCGTGGGCAGCCGTTCGTCCTGACTCATGAGCCGCGTGCATGAGCCCTTGCCGAAAATCCGTTAAAACCTTTTCCGCTTCCCGGCAGTCACTCCTAGGACCAGACCGGCAAACATGTCGGCAACCGCCCTGAATGAGAGGAGTCGCCGCAATGGATCCCCGTGAGCCGAAACCGATTTCCCGACGTACCTTCCTGATCCTCGGCGCGGTAACCGCCACCGCGTTCGCCTTGCCGCCGTTCATCGACCTGCGCGCCTATGCCGCCAATCTTGAGCAACCACCCAAGGCCAACGTATCGATTCGCATCAATGGCAGGCCGCAAGCCTTGCAGATCGACACCCGCACCACTTTGCTCGATGCCCTGCGCGAACATCTGCATCTGACCGGCAGCAAAAAAGGCTGCGACCACGGCCAGTGCGGCGCCTGCACAGTGATCGTCGACGGTCGGCGAATCAACGCCTGCCTGACCCTCGCGGTGATGCATGAAGGTGCCGAGGTCACCACCATTGAAGGCCTTGGCATGCCGGACAATCTGCATCCGATGCAGGCAGCGTTCATCAAGCATGACGGTTACCAGTGCGGCTATTGCACGCCGGGGCAAATCTGCTCGGCGGTGGCCGTGCTGGAAGAAATCCGCGCCGGCATTCCCAGCCACGTCAGCCCCGTTCTGACCGATCATCCTCAATTGATCGCGCGGGAAATCCAGGAACGCATGAGCGGCAATATCTGTCGCTGCGGGGCCTACTCGAACATCATCGAAGCGATCAGCGAAGTTGCGGAGGTGCCGGCATGAGACCGTTCAACTACAGCCGTGCCGACTCCCCCGCTGCTGCCGCCACACAGGCCGCACAAATTGAAGGTGCGAAGTTCATTGCCGGCGGCACCAACTTGCTCGACCTGATGAAGCTCGACATTGAAACACCGTTGCACCTGATCGATGTCAATCACCTGGGTCTCGATCAGATCGAAGCCACCCCTGAGGGTGGCTTGCGCATCGGCGCGCTGGTGCGCAATACCGACCTGGCGGCCGATGCCCGAGTGCGCAAGGACTACGCACTGCTTGCCCGCGCCCTGCTGGCCGGGGCTTCCGGCCAGTTGCGCAACATGGCCACGACCGCCGGCAATTTGCTGCAACGGACCCGCTGCCCGTATTTCTACGACACCGCCCAAGCCTGCAACAAACGCAACCCCGGCAGCGGTTGCGCAGCGATCGGCGGGGTTACACGGCAACTGGGCATCATCGGCGTCAGCGAAGCCTGCATTGCCACACATCCAAGCGACATGGCGACTGCCATGCGGGCGCTGGACGCGCAGATCGAAACGGTCAGACCCGATGGCAGCAACCGCACCCTCGATATTGCCGATTTCCATCAGCTACCCGGCACCACCCCGAACATCGAAACCAGCCTGACGTCCGGCGAGATGATCACGGCGGTGACATTGCCGGCTCCCCTCGGCGGCACCCACGTTTATCACAAGGTACGCGATCGTTCGTCCTACGCTTTTGCGCTGGTGTCGGTCGGCCTGATTCTGCAAAAGGACGGTAGCGGCCGGATCGCCGTAGGTGGCATCGCCCCGAAGCCGTGGAGGGTCGAAGCGGCGGAAGCGTTGCTGGCGCAAGGCGCCAAAGCCGTCAGCGCGAAACTGCTGGAAGGTGCGACGCCCACCGATGACAACCGGTTCAAAATGACGCTGGTCGAGCGCACGCTCGCCTCTGTGCTGGCGCAAGCGAGGGACGAAGCATGAAATTCGACACGCCCGCCACCACCAATCCGATCGACCAGTTGAAGGTGATCGGCAAAGCCACTGACCGCATCGAAGGCCCACTGAAAACCAGCGGTCAGGCACCCTACGCCTACGAACAGCATGAAGCGGTGGCCAACCAGGCTTATGGCGTCATGGTCGGATCGGCCATCGCCAAGGGTCGTATCACTGGCATTGATCTCGACGCAGCCAAAGCCGCGCCGGGCGTGCTGTCTATCGTCACGGCGACCAACGCCGGCAAGCTCGGCAAGGGCAAATACAACGCTGCCCACCTGCTGGCCGGCCCCGAAGTGCAGCATTATCACCAGGCCGTGGCGCTGGTGGTGGCCGAAACTTTTGAGCAGGCCCGCGCCGCCGCGCAGCTGGTCAAGGTCAATTACCAGACTGCCGAAGGCCAGTTCGATCTGGCCCGCGTGCGCGATCAAGGGGTCGAGCCCAAGGACGAATTGCCGGACGTCACTCACGGTGACTTTGCCGCCGCCTTTGCGGCAGCCCCGGTGCAGTTCGACCAGACCTACTCCACGCCGGATCAGTCCCACGCCATGATGGAACCGCACGCAACGCTGGCTACTTGGAATGGCGATCAGGTGACGTTGTGGACTTCGAACCAGATGATCGCCTGGAGCGTCGGTGACATCGCAGAGACCCTCGGTTTACCCAAGGAAAAGGTCCGGTTGATCTCGCCTTACATCGGCGGCGGATTTGGCGGCAAGCTGTTCATCCGCGCCGATGCGATTCTCGCGGCGCTCGGTTCGCGCCTGGCCGGGCGGCCCGTGAAAGTCGCGCTGGCCCGTCCGCAGGTCGCCAACAACACCACCCACCGCCCCGCCACCCTTCAACGGATTCGCATGGGTGCCACGGCCGACGGCAAACTCACCGCCATCGCCCACGAAGGCTGGTCGGGCAATCTGGCCGAAGGCAAGGTCGAGGTCGCGGCGCAACCGAGCCAGTTGTTGTACGCCGCGGAAAATCGCCTGGTGAGCATGCGCCTCGCGCCGCTGGACCTGCCGGAAGGCAACGCGATGCGCGCACCCGGTGAAACCCCGGGGCTGATGGTGCTTGAAATCGCCATGGACGAAATGGCCGAAAAGCTAAAACTCGATCCGATCCAGTTCCGCATCCTCAACGACACCCAGGTCGATCCGGTGAAAACCGAGCGACCGTTCTCGCAACGACGGCTGATCGAATGCCTGCAAACCGGCGCCGAACGCTTTGGCTGGGACAAGCGCGCTGTGCAGCCCGGCACGCGGCGAGAAGGTCGCTGGCTGATCGGTATGGGCGTTGCGGCAGCCATTCGCAATAACCTGCTGGTGAAATCCGGCGCACGGGTGCGACTGGAGCGCGACGGCAAGATCACCGTTGAAACCGACATGACCGACATCGGCACCGGCAGCTACACCATCATCGCCCAGACTGCTGCAGAAATGATGGGCGTGAACCTCGACCATGTGACGGTTCATCTGGGCGATTCGAATTTCCCGGTGTCATCCGGCTCCGGCGGCCAGTTCGGTGCCAACTGTTCGACAGCCGGGGTCTACGCCGCCTGCATGAAACTGCGCGAAAGCGTTGCAGCGAAACTCGGCATGACCGCAGGTGACGTGAGTTTCGCCGATGGACAGGTCACGGCCGCCGGAAAAACCCTGCCGCTGCGCAACGCTACGCGGGACGGCGCCCTGACTGCCGAGGACAGCATCGAATTCGCCGATCTCGCCAAGCAATACCAGCAATCGACGTTTGGCGCGCATTTCGTCGAAGTCGCGGTGGACGCTGCCACCGGCGAAGTCCGCGTGCGGCGGATGCTCGCGGTGTGCGCCGCCGGGCGCATTCTCAATCCGAAGTCCGCGCGCAGCCAGGTGATCGGGGCGATGACCATGGGCGTCGGCGCGGCGCTGATGGAAGAGTTGTCGGTGGACAAACGACTGGGCTTCTTCGTCAATCACGATCTGGCCGGTTACGAGGTGCCGGTGCATGCCGACATCCCCCATCAAGAGGTGATTTTCCTTGATGAGACCGACCCGGTTTCATCGCCGATGAAAGCCAAGGGCGTGGGCGAACTGGGCATCTGCGGCGTGAGTGCAGCGGTGGCCAATGCAATCTACAACGCCACCGGGGCCAGGGTGCGGGAGTATCCGATTACCCTGGACAAGATTCTGGATGCGTTGCCTGAGATGATCTGAAATCGGTAGCGCACTAGCATGGGGTGCTGGTGCGCGACTCACACGGGAACATGACTAACCCACCAATGCAATCAACTGCTGCCGCTGCGCATCGGTCAACATCAGGCCGAACCCGGCGCCGGCGTTATCGGCCATATACACAGGGTTACTGGTACCGGGGATCACACAGATCACCGCCGGATGCGCCAGCAGGAATTTCAGCGCCAGTTGCGGCCAGCTCTTCGCCCCCACTTGCGCCGCCCAACCCGGCAGCGGCTTGCCTTTGAGTCGCGCAAGCAAGTTGCCGCCGCCGAACGGCCGGTTGCAGATCACCGCCACCCCGCGCTCGCGGCATAACGGCAGGATGCGTTTCTCGACACCGCGATCGTCCAGGGCGTAATTGATTTGCAGAAAATCCAGCTTCTCGGCCTTGAGCACGGCCTCGACTTCGTCATAGGCTGACGGCGTGTAGTGGGTGATGCCGATGTAGCGGATACGGCCCTGCTCTTTCCAGTCGCGCAGGGTCGGCAGATGGGTTTGCCAGTCGAGCAGGTTGTGGATCTGCATCAGGTCGATGCGCTCGGTGCGCAGCAGGCTGAAGGACTGCTCCATCTGCGCGATGCCCTCCTCGCGGCCCCGGGTCCAGACTTTGGTCGCCAGAAACGCCGGCGAGCGTGGTTCGTGGATCGAGAGCAATTCGCCAGTGGTTTCTTCGGCGCGACCGTACATGGGCGAGCTGTCGATCACCGTTCCGCCCTTTTTGAACAGCTCGGCGAGCACCGCCGGCAATTGTTTGTAAACCGGATCGCCGGGCGCGACGTCGAAACCGCGATAAGTGCCCAACCCCACCAGCGGCAGTGGCTCGGAGCTCGAAGGGATGGCGCGGGTCTGCATGGTCTGGGCTCCTGTGGCGTAAGGCGACGTAATGGCGGCCAGCGCCCGGTCAAAGGTGAAAACCGCTGACACCCCGGCGGCCAGCGTCAACAACCGGCGGCGGGAATATTCCTCAGTGTGGTTCATGCTGGCGCCCTTGCCGTGTGGATCTGTTGCACCTTGTGTTTTGACGCAGCCCGCAAAACCGTTGGACTACACTGCGACAGCCAACCTGCGCGCCTCGTTAAAGTTAGTCGAATGTCCAGAACCCTGTTGTCACTCGTCGCATTGATCGTCGCTGTCTACCTTATTCTGTGCACGGCACTGTTCGTATTTCAGCGGGCGCTGATCTGGTTTCCCCAGCCTGCGGCGGTGGGTTCGCCGGATTCGCGGATGATCCTGACAATGCCCGATGCAGAAATCCGCGTGACGGTGCGCGAGCGCGCGGGGCCGAGAGCGCTGATCTATTTCGGCGGCAATGCCGAAGACGTTTCGCGCAACCTGTCGGAGTTTTCCGAGGCGTTCCCTGACTATTCGTTGTATTTGCTGCATTACCGGGGTTTTGGCGACAGCGGCGGCTCACCCTCCGAAGAGGCGATCGCCGAGGATGCGCTGGCGCTGTTCGATCAGGTTTACGCCAGTCATCCGCAGATTGCCTTGATCGGACGCAGTCTCGGCTCCGGCGTGGCGGTGCGGCTGGCAAGTCAACGACCAGCAAAACAGCTGATTCTGGTCACGCCCTACAACAGCCTTGAAGAAATCGCCACCCGTCAGTACCCGTGGGTGCCTGTGAAGTGGTTGCTCAAGGATCGTTTCCAGTCTGGTCTGTACGCGGCACACATCCGCGTGCCGACGCTGTTGCTGGCTGCAAGTGATGATGAGGTGATCCCAAGGGACAGCTCGGAACGATTGCTGGGGCACTTTCCCAAAGGCGTGGCGACGCTGAAGGTCGTGCCGGAATCGGCACACAATTCGATTTCCGAACGGCCGCAATATCTGCAATGGATGGAGGATGTGCTGAATCGCTGAGCACTTCGTCGGCGGCCTGTCAAAACCTCGCGGCGCTTCGTGAACCAAGTGCAAAAAGGCCAGTCCTACTCGCGCCGCATTCGCGACTAACTCCCTATCAGCGCTACCTTTTTCAGAGCTTTGCGTCCCATGCGCCACGCCGTCCGTTCGTCTCGCTTCGTTTCGCTGTGCCTGCTGATCCTTTCTCCACTGCTTTCTCCCACTGCACACGCCGGCGCCGAGCGGCAACTGGTGGCCGCCATCAACGATTACCGCGCCCATCCGCAACGCTGCGACCGGCGCCCGGCCCAACGGCTGGCGCCGCTGACACTGAAGTCGAACCTGGCGTTGCCGGTCGGCTATGGCTACAGCGGTGGATTGCGCGAACGACTGAAAGACTCCGGCTATGCGGCCGTGGCGGTGCGCAGCATCCGGATTGTCGGCGCGCAGGACGCCGAAGAGGCTTTCGATATGCTGCAAGACGACTACTGCGGCGCATTGCTCGACGATCAGTACGCCGACATCGGCATCAGCCGTGCCCGCAGCGAATGGCAAGTGGTGCTGGCCCGGCCGGTGCTCGACAGTCGCGTGGGCGACAATCGCAGCGTCGGCAAGGCCTTGCTGGCCGAGGTCAACGCCGCCCGTGCACGTCCGCGAATGTGCGGTCGTCAGCGCTTCGCCGCTGCCCGCCCCCTGAGCTGGAACCCGGCACTCGGCGCCGCCGCTCAGGGCCACAGCAAGGCCATGGCCTACGGCAACTATTTCGCCCACCGCGATCCAGACGGTGATGGCCCGGCAGATCGCGCCCGGGCGGCCGGATACCGTGGCCGGCAGATCGGCGAAAACATCGCCGCCGGGCAAAGCGCACCGGGCAAGGCCATGGCCGGCTGGTTGGCCAGCCCCGGACACTGCGCCAACCTGATGAACCCGATGTTCACCCAGGTCGGCGCCGGGTTTGCCAGTGAGGCTCGCAGTGATGAAGGGGTTTACTGGACGATGCTGTTCGGGGCGCCTTGAGCGCTCACTTCGGCCGACGCACCGCCCGCACCCTGCCGCTGTTCCCGCCGCCACAGTAGAAGCGCTCAGCGCCATCGGCCTCCAGCCCGGAGACGCCGATTCCGCTGGGCAACGTCAGGCTTTCCAGAACCTCGCCGTTGCTTGGGTCGACTCGCCGGATCTCGCTTTCATCGCCTTCCCAGGTGCCGTGCCACAGCGCGCCGTCGACCCAGGTGACGCCGGTGACAAAACGATTGGATTCGAGGGTACGAAGGGTTTTCCCGGTGTCCGGGTCGATCTGGTGGATCTTGCGGTCGCGGTATTGCCCCACCCACAACGAGCCCTCGGCCCAGGCCATGCCCGAATCGCCACCGTCACCCGGAGCCGGAATGGTATGGAGCACACGCCCGGTGGCCGGGTCGATCTTGTGAATTCGGCGGTCGGCAATCTGGTAAAGGTGCTGGCCATCGAACGCGGTCCCGCCATCGGCGCCGACCTTGATCGTGCGCACGGTTTCGCCGCTGGCCGGGTCCAAAGCGTTGAGCTGACCATCGCTGGCGAACCAGACTTGCCGGCCATCGAAGGTCACGCCATGGACACCGTCGACACCTTCAAACGGGCCGTATTCCCGAAGGATTTCTGCACTTGCCTGTTTCATGCTGGTTTCCTCGTTGAGTGGGTGAGTCCAGCCTAGCCATTGCCCAGCGACACCGGGAGTAACAAGATCGTCGCGAAACCCGGCACCGGCGGCGTCAGCCAGCGTCGTGCACGGCCAACGCCGAACGACTGAACCTTGTCTTGCGCCGCCAGCGTTTCAAGCCCTCGCTGTACCTGACGCTGGCTGCTGCCCAACGCGAGCGCCAGTGCCGAACTCGACCATGCCTCGCCGTCGGCGAGCAGTGCCAGCAGCGCGGCGTATTTGTCTTCGAGCGGTAACGTGAGCAATGCCACGTCTTGCGCAATCAGTGCATAACCACGGGAAGTCGCGGCGATCCCGGCCAACGGCTGCAACGCCGCACGCAACCGGCCGATCTCGACCCGCAACCGGGCGCGGTGGGATTCGTCATCAAGTTTCAATCGGAAGGCTTTGGCGACCAGCGTCGCTCGCGGAACATCTCCAGGCCAGGCTTCAGCAAGCAGCCGAACGAGATTGAACAGCACTGGCCGTGTGGCCAGCGCCACGGTCATTCCTGTACCGCAAACGTTGTAGCGACAGGCATCAACCACCAGCGCCGGCGAGGCAAACAACGCTTCAACTTGCGCAAGTGTCACCGCTTGCACCTGACCGGCAACGATCAATCGGGCAGCGGGAGCTTCGAGGACTTGCCGGGCGTGCCCGATCTCCGCCGACAACGCTGGAATAGCAGCCGACTGTGCCGCCCGTTGTGCGCGTTCCAGCGCTGTTTGCGCCTTGTGCGCCTGCACCCGGCGCAAAGCGATCCCGGCGTTCATCAGTTCATGGACGGCGTGCAGAGCCGGAGGTAACGGTGCAGGATCGAGTTCACCGAGCAGCTTTTCAGCCGCTTCCAGCTGGCCGATCAGCAGCAGCCGACGAATCTGCAAACAGCGCGCATGCGCGGCATTTACGCCGTCGCCATGATCCTGCAAGACCCGTCGCGCCGCCTCCAGCGCCTCGACCGGCCAGCGAAGATCCCGCGCCGCCAGCGCCACTTCGGCCTCGGCCACCACGCAACGCGCCCGGGATAATGGCTCGTTGACGCCAAACGCTTTCACCGCTCGTTGCAGCAATGCCTTGGCCCGCGTCATATCGCCAAGTTGCGCCATCGCGATCCCGCGCAGGGCCAGCGCTGGAGGGTCTTCGCGCAGGGCAACGAAATTCAGCGCCGCCAACGGATCCCCCACCGCCAGTGCGCGGCCGGCGGCGTTGATCAGCGAGTCCATGGGAAGTCCGACATGCAAGGCATTCCGGTATCAGATCGTGGGTGGAGTCTAATACCGAATGCGGTTTTGTCTGTGTGGTCGCGTTACAGCGGGAAATCCGTTTGCTGGGTAAAAGGGCCGGGATTAGATCACACGCCACATCCATGGCGCTTCAGTTAATCTGCGTCGGCTGGGAAAGGAAAACAGTCCATCATGGAGCCGATCATTTGAAACGTCTTGCCTTGTACCTGTTGCTCCCATTGTTCGCGGCCTGCAGCACGGGCCCCTTTCTATATCCGGAATCGACCGTGGGCGAGCACGCGCTGCTGGTCAGGACATGTCCCGGCGCCAAGCCGTCCATGAGGTACAAGACCGCTTCAAAGGCGCTCGACTGGGTTCATCTTCTCGTCTATGCGCCGTTGCCGGGCATGCCAACCAAACCCGACTCCCACCTCTCCACGGACACCGAGTTGCGGATGTACGTTTACCTCTACACGCCCCCGTACATGCGTAACCTGCAAACAGCGGAACAACGCAAGATCGCCAACGAAACCCCTCCTCCGGCACTCTGGATCAGCGCGGCGTCGCCTGAGGCCACCGTGCAACTGGCCAACGGCAAGTCCTATACGGTCACGATCGAACACCTGAAAACCGGTTTCGACCCGCGTGAAACGAAGCTGGATATTTATTCCCCGGGAACGCCCTTGGGGGACGGTGAAATGGACGATTTCATCCTGACGCTACCGGATCTCTTCCTGAATGGAGAAAAAATCCCGACCGCGCCGATCCATTTCAAAGTCCGTGAAGAGCGCCACATGCCGCTGCTCAACTGCTGATCTCAGACCGGAGAAATCGTGGCAAGGACGCCGATCATGATGGTCAACACAAGAAAGCCGCCGAGGAAAATCGCCATCTTAGCCATGAAGGCCTCCTGAATACTGAATGTCCGGCGCACCGGGCGCTTCGGAATGAAGCGCGTCGCGTATGGCCGAACGGCAGGGGTATTTTGGGCGCATGGCTGAGATGGTTACAGATGCAGATTCGACAGGAAAAAGCGGATCAGATGGATCGGGCTGGCGCATGGGTCGATATTCAGATCGGTACAGATGGTTTCCATTGCGCCGCTTTGATCTAGAGTCATGGGCGCCGTGCAAAGACAACAAAAATACAGGAGTGAAACCATGTCCGACCTGAACCTGCACCCCAACGTCGCCGAATCCCTGAACCGCTGGCACGAGATGATCCGCACCGGCAACCTCAAGGCCCTGCCCGAGTTGCTCGATCCCAAAGCGGTGTTTCGCTCGCCAATGGCGCATACGCCCTACCCCGGCGCGCCTGTGGTCTCGATGATCCTCAACACCGTGTTCAATGTGTTCGAAGACTTCAAATACCACCGAGAACTGGCGACGGCCGATGGCCTGAATGTGGTGCTGGAATTCAGCGCCAAAGTGGGAGCGAAAGAGCTCAAAGGCATCGACATGATCCGTTTCGATGAGCACGGAAAGATTGTCGAGTTCGAGGTTATGGTACGGCCGTTGAGCGGTTTGCAGGCGCTGGGCGAAGAGATGGGCCGGCGACTCGGAGCCTATCTGGCTGCCGCCAAGGCCTGAATTCCGGACACAAAAAAGCCCACTGACCTTCACCGGTTCAGTGG
This sequence comes from Pseudomonas koreensis, assembly GCF_025447595.1. Lineage (GTDB taxonomy): Bacteria > Pseudomonadota > Gammaproteobacteria > Pseudomonadales > Pseudomonadaceae > Aquipseudomonas > Aquipseudomonas koreensis_H. Next base: position 153,602 of record NZ_JAOEJU010000008.1, read on the forward strand.
GCTTCGTGTGTCAGGCGTCTGGATTACAGAGCCATGTCACGTGCAGCGCTTTCTTTTGGAGCCAGGGCTTTTTCAGCCGAGGCGTCCGCCGCTGGAGCTGCAGCCTGACCAATCACCGGAGGGGTTGGCAGTTGCAGGATCTTGGCGGTGTAAGCCCACTCTTCAGCCACTTTGGCTGGATCGTTGTTCAGCTGGGTGCCGTAGCTTGGAACGATCTGGTGCAGCTTGGCTTGCCACTCAGGGGTAGCGACCTTGTCCTTGAAGACCTTCTGCAGCACGCTCAGCATGATCGGTGCAGCAGTCGACGCGCCTGGCGATGCGCCCAGCAGGCCGGCAATCGAACCGTCTTGCGAAGCAACGATTTCGGTGCCCAGTTTCAGAACGCCGCCAGCGGCTTCATCACGCTTGATGATTTGCACGCGCTGGCCGGCTTGCCACAGGCGCCAGTCTTCGGCTTTGGCGTTCGGGAAGTATTCCTTCAACGCGTTCAGACGGTCTTCATCCGACAGCATCAGTTGACCGGCCAGGTACTCGACCAGCGGGTATTCCTTGATGCCGACCTTGGTCATAGGCCAGATGTTGTGGGTGGTGGTGCTGGTCAGCAGGTCCAGGTACGAACCTTCTTTCAGGAACTTGGTGCTGAAAGTCGCGAACGGGCCAAACAGGATGACGCGCTTGCCGTCCAGGACACGGGTGTCCAGGTGCGGAACGGACATCGGAGGCGCGCCAACCGAAGCTTTACCGTAGGCCTTGGCCAGGTGTTGTTCGGCGATGGCCGGGTTATCGGTCACCAGGAACGAGCCGCCTACCGGGAAGCCAGCGTATTCCTTGGCTTCAGGAATGCCCGACTTCTGCAGCAGGTGCAGTGCACCGCCGCCGGCGCCGATGAACACGAACTTGGCGTCGGTTTCAGTCTTGGTGCCGTCTTTCAGGTTTTTGTAGCTGACGCGCCAGGTGCCATCGGCGTTCTTGGTGATGTCCTGGACTTCGCTCGACAGTTTCAGGTCGAAGTTAGGCTTGGTCTGCAGGTAACCGGCGAACTGGCGGGTGATTTCGCCGAAGTTCATGTCGGTGCCCAGCGGGCTCCAGGTGGCCGCGATTTTCTGGTTCGGGTCACGCCCTTCCATCATCAGCGGAACCCACTTCTTGATCACAGCCGGGTCTTCGGAGTACTGCATGCCGGCGAACAGCGGGCTCGCTTGCAGGGCTTCGTAGCGCTTTTTCAGGAATTTGATGTTGTCATCGCCCCACACGAAGCTCATGTGCGGAGTGGTGTTGATGAACGAACGAGGGTCCTTCAGGACGCCTTGACGAACCTGCCAGGCCCAGAACTGACGGGAAACCTGGAACGCTTCGTTGATTTCGACGGCTTTAGGGATGGTGACATTGCCCTTGTCGTCTTCCGGGGTGTAGTTCAGCTCGGCGAGTGCGGAGTGACCGGTACCGGCGTTGTTCCAGCCGTTGGAGCTTTCCAGGGCGACGCCGTCGAGGCGCTCGACCATTTCCATCGACCAGGTCGGTTCCAGCTCATTGATCCACACACCCAGGGTGGTGCTCATGATGCCGCCGCCGATCAACAGCACATCGACTTTCTTTGCTTCTTCCGCATGAACGGACGACAGCCCCATCGACAAAGCCAGCCCAAGCAAGGCTGTGTTCACTTTCTTAAACATCTGTTGCACCTATGATAAAACGCCTTCCGCCCGCCGCTGTTGTACGTATGAGGTCCCCTGCTTTGCGACACTCAGGCCAGCGTCGCGGGTTCCGGCACACTTCAATTTTGACGGGTGGGCACACAAGGCCGACAGGCTGCGTCGACCTCAGTTATATGTCCCTTCTGAACTGACTTCTTATCATTATTGGCTTCAGCTACTTGAGCGACAGGGGTTCTGTCGGCTCGCCAAACGGCGTGCCAGACGGAATTGGGTCAAGCCAAGTGGGGCGAAGAATATCACGTCAGGGCAAACCCGCGCGTCTGTTCGCGACCGGATAGTTTTCGAATGGTTCCTGAAGGACTTTCTGTCTACCCAAAAATCCTGCTAAGTTGTACGACGACTGACAAATAATCAGCCGTCTCGACTACCTACAACAACAAGGAATGCCCATGAACAAAGCCAAACTGCTACTCGGTCTATTCTGCGTCTTCAGCGGATACGTCGCCGCCGCCCCCGCCGAACAGGACGTCGCTCAGGCCGTCGACCACCTGACCCAGGCGATGCTGCACAAGGACGTCGCCGAACTGAACGCCCTGACCGCCGACAACCTCACCTACGGCCACTCCAGCGGCAAGATTCAGGACAAGAAAGCCTTCATTGCCGATATCGAAACCGGCAAGAGCGCATTCAAGACGCTGGAGATGCAAAACCAGACCATCACCCTGTCCGGAGACACTGCGCTGGTACGCCATCATTTTTCCGCACAGGCTCTGAAAGGCACCGAGGTCGTACCGACTGAAATCGAGAACTTCCAGATCTGGCAGAAGCAGGGCGGGAAGTGGTTGTTGGTGGGGCGTCAGGCTTACAAGTTCTGAAAAATGAACTCTGCCGCTTGCGGGGCGGCAGAGTTTTCTCACAACCGAAACCGATCCACCGACTGCGCCAGCCTCCCCGCCAGACTCGACAACTCATCCGTCGTAGTCGCTGTCTCGCCGATCACCCGGCTGTTGCCCTCCGACATTCCGGCGATCATCTCCACCTGATGCGCAATCTCGTTACTCGCCTGGCTTTGCTCGCCGATCGTGCGGGTGATGTCGTTGACCAGTTGCGTGGTGTTCAACGTCGCGTCGAGGATTTCTCGGATGGCGCGTTCCACGTCTGCAGTGACCGCCATCCCCTTGTCGACCTGGGCGACACCGGCCTCCATGCTGCTGACAGCTTCGCGGGTACTGTTCTGAATACGTGCAACCATCGCGGCGATTTCCTGCGTCGATGCGCTGGTGCGTGCGGCGAGGCTGCGGACCTCATCGGCCACCACCGCAAAGCCCCGGCCCTGCTCCCCCGCCCGGGCGGCCTCGATGGCGGCATTGAGCGCCAGCAGGTTGGTCTGGTCGGCGATGCTCTTGATCACCTGAATGATATTGAAGATGCCTTCCGATTCCTGATCCAGCGTGCGGATCACCTGTGCCGACTGCTGCGCCGAACGGGCAATGTCGTCCATGTCGCTGACCACTTGGTGGATCACCTGCCCGCCGTTCTTCGCCAGCGATTCGGCCTGGCTGGCCATGTTCAACGCAAGCTCGGCGTGGCGGGTGATTTCCTCGATGCTGGCGGTCATCTGGCTCGCGGCAGCGGCCATGGTGCCGGCGGCGGTGCTTTGCTGCTGACTGCTGTCGGCCACCTGATGGCAACCGTGGCTCAGTTGTTCGCTCATGCCGCTGACGCCGTGGGCGTTGCGTCGCACCACGTCGATCATGTCCCGCAGGTCGCTCTGCATGGTCGCCAGCGTGCGGATCAGCGCACTGGCTTCGTCCTTGCCGGACGGTTCGGCGATCGGTTCACTGAGGTTGCCGTGGGCGATGCTTTCGGCGATGCGACTGGCGGATTTCAGTGGCCCCATGATGCTCAGGATCACCCAGCGGCCCTGAACCAACAGCAGCAAAAGACTGGCGACCAGGACGACGCCGAGCGCGATATTGGCATTGCGGATCGCCGCCGCGGTGCCTTCGCTGGTCTGGCGGGTATTGGATTCGATCAGCTCGCTGAGGGCGGCCATCTGTTCTTCGAGCTGGCTGAACGCGGTACTGAAGGTCCCGAGATGCTGCTGGGCGGCGTCCGGGTTTTCCAGTGCAAGACCGACGATCTGCTCGCCGGCGCTGATGTAGGTGTCGAGGCTCGGCTTGATTTGCTCCAGCGCGGACTTGATTGTCGGATTGACTGGCAGCTTGAGGTTTTCACCCAGCACCTCGCGAAAATGTGCCGCATGCTCTTCAACTGAACTGCGCACCTCGTCCGCCGTACTCGTGCTTTTGCCCAGCCCCACCAGCATCGCCGAATACACATCGGCACGCAGGGCGTCGTGCATCATGTCGGCCTCCATGTGGTTGCGCAGCGCGCTCATGCTGACCGCGTTGTCACTGACCGCCGACGCCATCCGTTGATTACCGACGTAACTGACCAGGCTCACGATCAACGCCGTCAGCAGGCTGGTCGCAATCAGCAACACCAAACGCAGTTTGATCGACACCGTGGTTTCCTCCCTGGTTGCGCCCGATGACGCCTTTCAACAGTTCAGTTAAGCCTATTTCCATGAACCCGCCGCGCCGGAGCGTCTCAACGTGTGTCGCCACCTGACGTAAAAAAGCGCACTGTGCGGCAGTTCTCGCTTTGCTCTCCGATACCGCTCACGCCAATGCATTGAACTCCGGCGTCACCGCGCACCTCTCACATTATGTGGTACTTCCTTTTCGCTTTACGCTGCTGGAGGAACACCGTCATGCGCCGTTTATTACTCGTTTCGTCTCTCATGCTGTGCCTGCCGTTCGGATCAGCCTTCGCCAAAGTGGACGCGGGTGATGTCGCCACTTCGGCAGGTGTCTCTGCTTCGCTGTATTCAACCTTCAAGGATCACAAAATGGTGATTCCGGCCCGTGACGACTTGTCTGCATTCGTCGCCAGTGGCGGTGCCATTCGTGGTGTGTATCTGGAGTCGGTGCTGCAACAGGTTCGTCAGAGCAATCCTGGCCTGAACGCCAGCGACGAGGACCTGGCCAACGCGATCCTCGTGCACTACGAAGGTTTGTCGCAGTAACACCCGCACGCCGGGCGACGGTGGCTGACGGACTCGCCACCCTAGCGCCGTGCCGATGGATGGCAGCCGGGGAACCATGGGCAAAACCGCCGATCGGCCTCTATGATGGAGGCCATGACGATTTCCGCCTCCCTTCGCTCCCCTTGCCCGCCGGGTCTTTGCATCTGCGGGCGTGATCCGCTGCTGGATACACCCGGCGCGGACGTGCGCATCCTGCTGCTGACCCGCGAGGAGGAAAAGCGTCTGCTTGAGCGTCTGGAAAACCTCAAAGACCTCGCCGACCTCGAGCGACTGCAAGGCAAGATGTTCGATCAGCTAGGGATTCGCGTGCTTATAGCACCGAAGTTCGGTGAGGTACGGACCGTCCGCGGCGGCATCGAAATCGAAGTCGAAGAGCTCCCGGGGCTCTGCCGCAAAACCCGAAAAACCATTCCCGCCGCTATCCGCCGTGGCCTGGAAAACAACCCGCAAGTCGCCTTTGATCTGCTCAACGCCCACGACTTGTTGCGCGACACCTGATCATTTCTTCATGCCCACCCGCTTGCGCATCTCGGCCGTGATGCTTTGCCGGGTTTTCTTCATGTCCGCCCAAGGCTCATCGCCCACTTCCGCCAGCCGTTCGTGAACGTTGCGCACGTTCCATTGATCGGCGCCCTTGATCTCGCCGACCTCTTCCCGAAACAGCGGCACCGACACCGGTAACCCCTCGCGAGTACGCGCTGCGTAGGCGCAGATAGTGGTGGCGCCCAGGCCGTTGCGCAGGTAATCGATGAAGATCCGCCCGACACGATTTTTCGGCCCGGACACCGCAGAAAAACGCTCCGGCAACAGCTTCGCCATGTGAGTGACGATGGCGTGGCTGAAATCCTTGACCTCGTCCCAGCCATGCTTGCGGGTCAACGGCACCACCAGATGAATGCCCTTGCCGCCGCTGGTCTTGAGGAACGCCTTCAGTCCCAGCTCATCGAGCACAGTCAGGGTCAGTGCGGTGGCTTCAACCATACTTTTCCATGGCAGCGCGGGATCCGGGTCGAGGTCGAGGACAAAGCGGTCGGGCTTGTCCAGAGCCGTCGTGGTGGCGTTCCAGGTGTGCAGTTCGACCGTGCTCATCTGCACCGCGCCGATCAAGGCTTCGGCGTTGTTGATCAGCATCACGGGCTGGCCGGTAAGCTCTTTGTCCAGCGTGCGGATGCCGGGGATTGCCAGGTGCTCGGCGTTCTTCTGGAAGAACAACTCACCGGCGATACCGTCCGGCGCACGCACCAGCGCCACAGGGCGATCCTTGAGTTGCGGCAGAATCCATTCGGCGACGCTGGCGTAATACTCGGCCAACTGCATTTTGGTAGTGCCACTGCTGGCATCGATCACCCGGTCGGGGTGAGTGATCCGCACCTTGCCGTCGGCCAGGCCGGATTGGGACGGCGCGATAGTTTGAGCCTTTGAAGTCTTCATGGGTCTGGCGCGCTCCTCGGTGATGTCCTTGGCCGGTTTGTCCTCGCGCAGGCCATGGAACACGGCGTGGCGCACCGAACCGTCCTGGGTCATTTCGGCAAACGCCACTTCCGCCAATAGATTCGGCTTGAGCCAGTGCACACCCTTGGCCTCGAAACCCGTGGGCGGATTGACCACCGCCGCTTTCTTCACCCGCAACGGCTTCAACTGCGCGAGGATGCTCTTGAGGGTGGTTTCATTGAATCCGGTGCCGACCTTGCCGGCGTAACGCAACTCGCCGCTGTCACGATCATGCAAACCCAGCAAAAGCGCACCGAACGAACTGCGCGCGCCTTTCGGATCGGTGTAGCCGACGATCACGAATTCCTGGCGATGCTTGCACTTGAGCTTGATCCAGTCACTGCTGCGGCGCGACACGTAAGGCGAGCCAAGACGTTTACCGATCAGGCCTTCCATGCGCATCTGGCAGGCGCTGTTGAGCAACGCCTGCGGCGTTTCGTCGAACGCCTCGGAAAAGCGCAGCAACGGATCTTCATGGGCTTTCAACACCGTGGCCAGCGCCGCGCGCCTTTCCTGCACAGGGATTTCACGCAGATCGACGCCGTTGAGATACGGCAGATCGAACAGGTAATAGAGGATGTTTTCACTGCGGCCCGCATCGAACGCATTTTGCAGGGCCTGAAAATCCGGCACGCCGTCCGCGTTGGCGACGACCATCTCACCGTCAAGCCACGCCGATTCCAGGCCCAGCGCTGCAAGGGCCTGCGCCTGCTTCGGCAACTTGTGCGTCCAGTCATGACCGTTGCGGGTGAACAACTGCACCTCGTCATGGTCGATGCGCGCCATGATCCGATAGCCGTCGAACTTGATCTCGTATTGCCAATTCCCTTCCGGCGCACTCTCCACCAGGGTGGCCAGTTGCGGTTTGAGTTGCTCAGGGATATTGGCCTTGTGCGCCCCGGCAAGTTTGCCCGAGGCGGGCTTGCGAGATGCTTTAGGCGAGGCTTTCAGCGGCTTGACCTGCTTCGCACTGAGCCGGGGTTTGTCGACGATCGTGCGTTCGCTGAGCACGCTGTCGGGTTCGGCGACCAGCACGTCGTAATCACTTTGCGGGCGCGCGGCGCTGTCCTGATGCTTGATCAGAAACCACTGCTCTTTCTTGCCCGGCATGTGGGTGCGCACCAGATTCCACACCCCGGCGAGCTTCTCGCCTTGCAATTCGAATTTGAGTTTGCCCTTGGCGTAGGCTTTCTCCGGGTCTTCCAGCGGAATCCACACGCCGCGATCCCAGACGATCACATCGCCGGCGCCGTAATGCCCCTCGGGAATGCTGCCCTCGAACGTCGCGTAGTCCAGCGGATGGTCTTCCACGTGCACGGCCAAGCGCTTGACCTTGGGATCCAGCGACGGCCCCTTGGGCACCGCCCAGCTCTTGAGCGCGCCGTCGAGTTCCAGGCGAAAGTCGTAATGCAGGTGCGAGGCATCGTGCTTCTGGATGCAGAACTGCAGGGCGTGGTCGCCAGCGATTTTCTTGCCCCGGCGTTTGACTGCCGCCGGTTCCGAGGTTGCGCAGAAGTCGCGCATTCGGTTGTAGTCGTCGAGATTCCTGTTCATGGCGGCTCCGGGTGCAGACGGGTCCTGTTATGCAGAAGAGCCGTGCCCCCGGAGAAAAATTCAATCGACGTAAAAAAGCCCCGGACGGATGGATCCCGTCCGGGGCTTTTTCAAGGTTTTTTTCAGGCTGTGCCCTTGGCCTGCTGCTCCAGGTGAACCTGCAACTCGGGGTCGATCTGCAACGCCGCCGCCAATTCATCCAGATAATTGCGCTCGGCGTCCTGCTGATCGTCCACCAGCATCACGCTGGCAAGGTACATTTCGGCGGCCATGGCCGGATCGTTCAGCGCCGCCTGGGCGACTTCGGTGGGGTCCAGCGGTTTGGCGACTTCGTCGTCGAGCCATTGCTGCAGGTTCGGGTCGTCGGTATGGCGGCCGATTTCGCTGCTGATCAGGTGTTTTTCCGACTCGTCGATCCGCCCGTCGGCCTTGGCCGCCGCGATCAATGCACGCAAAACGGCGTGGCTGTGTTCTTCGACTTGCGGGCCGGACAGCAGATCCGCGGTTTGCGGGGTTTGCTGCGGAGCGGCGGACGCCTGGCTGCGTTGCCAGGCCTGATACGCCTGGAACGCCATCATGCCCAGCGAAGCCAGTGCCGCGTAATTGGTGCCGCCAGAACGACTCTGCGTCCCGCCACCCAGCGCTCCGCCACCGCCGAGCAGTCCACCGAGCAGCCCGCCCAGACCACCAAGCCCGCCAGCGGGAGAACCGCCGCCGCTGTTGCCACCGCCGCCCAGCAGACCACCGAGCAATCCACCCAGCCCGCCCAGTCCACCGCCGGCCGATGCGCCACCTTGTTGTCCCGCCGAGGCCTGGCCTCGCAGCAGTTGTTCGAGCAGATCGCTGGTGTTCATGACGTCGTCCTCAGGCAAAGGAAGTGACTGCGTCAGGCAACGATAGACTGCTGCGCCAGTTGTGCCAGCACCGTTGGGCTGACGCCGGGCATCAGCCCGGACTCTTTTCCCGGCGCATCTGTGTCACCAGCGTGAAGCGGTCTTCAGGGTGCGTGGTTTCCGATACCACCATCAGGGCGCCGTCCTCGTCACGGTACTGGCGAATGATGTTCAGCCCCGGCGATCCGGCTTCGGCGTTGAGGCTTTTGGCGATCTCCGGACTCAGCAACACCGCGCGCACCTGCTGGTCGACTACGTCGATGTGCCGGCCGAAATGACGTTCGATCAGGGCGGCGATCAGTTCGTCCGGATGCTGCTCGGCCAGTTCGATGACTTCGGCGTAAGTTTCCTGCGCGTAGACATCGGTCCAGCACAGCGGCGCCCGCCGGTTCTGTTCGTCGACGCGAATGCTCGACACGCAAAAATAATGCTCCCCCGGTTCCATGCCCAGGCGTCGGGCCTGGGCAATGTCGGCGACAAAACGGGAGACGTTCTGAATGCTGCGCATCTGGGTTTCCGCCAGGTGCACCAGGTCGGACACCGAGGCCAGCGACTGCGAGTACCCGCCCTTGGGCGAGATGGACTCGACGCGGGTGCCGACCCGCTTGCGCCGCGAGACCTGCCCCTGATTCTGCAATTGCGTAATGGCCGCCCGCACAGTGTGCCGGCTCACGTCGTACAGCTCGCACAGTTCGAACTCGGTCGGCAGCAACGATCCGAGCGGATAGCGACCGCTGGAGATGCCCTCCATCAAGTCTTTTGCAACGACCGCATAGCGCGTGTTCATACCTTTCATCAGTCCCGATGGTTAAGCGAGTTGACAGTGTATCAGCGAGGGCGCAAGAATTATGTACGGACATAATAAATATGTCCGATCAATAACAAACATATTCAGGATTCCCTCATGTCCAGCACTGTCTTCGACTCCGCCCTGTTCCGCGACATGTTCGGCACCGCCGAGATGCGCAGCGTGTTTTCCGACCAAGCCCTGATCGAACGCTACATTGAAGTGGAAATCGCCCTGGCCCGGGCCGAAGCACGCTGCGGCGTGATCCCGGCGGCTGCCGCCGAGCAGATTGCCGAGCTGGCAACCTATGCCTCGCTCGATCTGGCATTGATGCAGCACGAGACCGAAATCGTCGGTTACCCGATCCTGCCGCTGGTGGAGCAGCTGTCGAAAACCTGCGGTGAAGCCGGCCGTTACGTGCACTGGGGCGCGACCACCCAGGACATCATGGACACTGCCGTCGTCCTGCAAGTCCGCGCTGCGCTGGCCATCGTCGAGCGCGACATTCAAGCGGTGCGCGGCTTGCTCGCCGACCTTGCCAAGCGCTATCGCGACACGCCGATGGCGGGCCGCACGCATTTGCAACACGCGCTGCCGATCACCTTCGGCTACAAGTGCGCGGTGTGGCTGAGCATGTTCGACCGCCACGCAGAACGTCTGGTGGAGCTGCGTCCACGAGTGGAAATCGGTCAGTTTGCCGGCGCGGCGGGCACCCTCGCCTCCCTTGGCGACAAAGGTCTGGAAGTGCAGGAAGCGCTGATGGACGAACTGGGTCTCGGCGTACCGCAAGCCACCTGGCACGTCGCCCGCGATGGTCTGGCAGAAACCCTGAACTTCCTCGGTCTGGTCACCGGCTCGCTGGGCAAGATTGCCCTCGACGTCATGATGATGATGACCAGCGAACTGGGCGAAGTGTATGAGCCGTTCGTCAAGGGCCGTGGCGCCAGCAGCACCATGCCGCAAAAGCGCAATCCGATTTCCTGCGAGCTGATGTATGCCGCTGCCAAAGGCGTACGCCAGCAGGCCGGTCTGATGCTCGACGCGATGATTCAGGACTTCGAGCGCTCCACCGGTCCATGGCAAGCGGAATGGATCGCCATCCCGGAGGCCTTCGCCCTCAGCGCTGCCTCGCTGGGTCAGGCGAAATTCATGCTCGCCGGCCTCGAAGTGCGCACCGAGCGCATGCGCAAAAACCTCGACATGACCCAGGGTCTGATCGTCGCCGAAGCCGTAATGATGGGGCTGGCGCCGGCACTCGGTCGTCAGGTTGCGCATGACGTGGTCTATGCCGCCTGCCGCATGGCCAACGATCAGGGCACCAGCCTGCTCGACGCGCTGCTGGCCCAGGGTGAGGCCACCGCGCAACTGGATGTCGAGGAACTCAAGCGCCTGACCGATCCGGCCAACTACCTGGGCCTTGCGCCGCAGATGGTCGACATCGCCCTGGCGCGTGAGGGTTCGGTCAAACGCTGATCCTCACCGGGCTCGCCGCGCGCGAGCCCTCTGCCCATCGCTCGCCAATAACAACAACGAGACCGCAGACATGACCACCCCCGACAAGAAACCGCTGTACAAGGACCTGACCTTTCAGGTGATCGCCGCTATGATGCTCGGGATTGCCTTCGGCTTCCTCGCACCGGAACTGGCGGCCAGCTTCAAGATTCTCGGCGACATTTTCCTCAAGCTGATCAAAACCGCCGTGGCGCCACTGGTGTTCTTCACCGTGGTCCACGGCATCGCCTCGGCCGGCGACATCAAACGCGTCGGTAAAGTCGGCCTGCGTGCGTTGATCTACTTTGAAGTGGTGTCGACCATCGCCCTGGCCATCGGCCTGCTCTGGGGCAACCTGCTGAACATCGGCTCCGGCATGCACGACGCTCACCCGAGCAGCGCCACCGCCGCAGCCGCCAGTGCCGCCGTCGCCAAGGGCCATGCGCCGGCGTCGACCCTGGACTTCATCTACGGGATATTCCCGGACAACTTCGTCGGCGCCTTTGCCGGCGGCCAATTGCTGCAAGTGCTGGTGATTTCGGTGCTGTTCGGCTTCGCCCTGCTGGCGCTGAAACCGGAACGCCGCAGCGTGATCGAGGATGGTCTGAGCCGGGTCTCGGAGTGCTTCTTCGAGTTCATCAACCTGATCATGAAGTTCGCCCCGCTCGGTGCGTTCGGCTCGGTGGCGTATGCGGTCGGCAGCAACGGCTCGGCGGTGCTGATGTCACTGGCCAATCTGGTGCTGATGTTCTACGTCGGCGTCGCGTTTTTCATCTTTGTCGTACTGGGTGCGGTCTGCCGTATTTCCGGGTTCAGCCTGTGGCGGTTCCTCAAGTACATCAAGGATGAGATTTTCATCGTGCTCGGCACCGCTTCGTCGGAAAGCGCTCTGCCGCGCCTGCTGCAAAAACTCGAGAAATTCGGCTGCTCGAAACAGAGCGTCGGCCTGGTGTTACCCACCGGTTATGCCTTCAACCTCGACGGCACGTCCATTTACATGTCGCTGTGCGTGCTGTTCATCGCCAATGCCTACGGCGTGCCGATGAGCTGGGAGCAACAACTGGGCACCATCGCGATCATGCTGGTCACTTCCAAAGGCGCGGCGGCGGTATCCGGTGGCAGCTTCGTGGTGTTCGCCGCGACCGTTACGGCGATTGGCGTACTGCCGGTGGAAGGTCTGGCGCTGCTGTTCGGCGTCTACCGCTTCATGTCGATGGCCATTGCCACCTGCAACACCATTGGCAACAGCGTGGCAACGGTGGTGGTGTCGAAGTGGTCAGGCGAGTTCACCGAGCAGACCGCCAAGGCGGAATACAGCCGGGTCTTTGGTCGCAATCCGGAAGCAGCACTCTGACGGTTACCGATGTCACATAAAAATGCCCCGGCCACGCCGGGGTATTTTTTTCAGGGCCAGCTAATCTTCAAGAATGGGTGAACCTTGACCCGGCCCGACCGGTCGATAGCTGCAACCCCGACCCGGTTAGTCGCCACCCTTGCTGCCCAAGGGTCTACGCGGCTTGCTGCACTTTCTGGAGAACGCCTTCGTGATATCGACCGTCCACATCGCCAGGCTCAAAGCCTGGGGCGCCCATGGTTTCACCGCGACCGGCGTGGTCACCGCCTTTCTGGCCACCCTTGCCCTGCTGGAAAACCAGCCGACCCATTGCCTGATGTGGCTGGGCGTGGCGCTGATCGTCGATGGCCTAGACGGGGCGCTGGCGCGCAAGGTCAACGTGCAGTCGGTGCTGCCGAGTTTCGACGGATCAATCCTCGATCTGGTGATCGATTACCTGACCTACGTGTTCATCCCGGCGCTGTTCATCTATCGCTACATCCCCCTGCCCGACTACACCTTGCTGCTGACCGTGTCGCTGATTCTGGTGTCGTCGCTGTTCTGCTTCTGCAATGTCAACATGAAGAGCAAGGACAACTATTTCGTCGGTTTCCCCGCTGCCTGGAACGTGGTTGCCTTGTGCTTGTACATCATCGATCCGGGGCCGTGGATCACCTTCCTGACGGTGATTGGCCTGGCGCTGCTGACCGTGACCCGGATGAAATTTTTGCACCCGTTCCGGGTACGCCGGTTCATGCCGATCAACATTGCGGTGACGGCGATCTGGCTGCTGTGCAGTCTGTCGCTGGTGCTGAACCACCCGGTGATCAACCCACTGGTGATGGGCCTGTGGTTGCTGGCGTCGGCTTACTTTCTGGGTATCTGCATCTGGCGCACGGCGCTGGAATGGTTTGACAGTGCGCATCTGAAATAGAAACCCTTTCGGGATCCCTGTGGGAGCGAGCTTGCTCGCTCCCACAATGGGTTCAGCGTTTAGTGATGACCACCTCCAGATATTCACTCGGCACCACCATCGATTCCGGCCCTGCCCGGTTCAATCCGTCGATCAGTTGCGTCAGATCTCCCTCCAGTGCCTGCCCGCTCTCCGGTGGCAACGCCGCAAAAGCCTTGTGCACCGGCCCGTACCAGCGGCGAAAAATGTCGATGAAATGCGCCGCCGAGCGGTAACGAAAGTTGAAGTGACGCCGAGTTACCTGCACCACGAAGTTGCGGTCGTCGAACTGTGAGTGCAGCCAGGCTTCCGCACCCCAGTTCGACGGTGGTTGCGCACCGGGTGGCGGTGGCAGGTGCCGGCCGAGGGTCTTGAACATCTGGCCGACGAAACCTTCCGGTGTCCAGTTGGCCAGGCCGATCCGTCCGCCACGGCGACAGACCCGCGCCAACTCCTTGGCAGCCTTGGCTTGATCCGGAGCAAACATCACGCCGAAAGTCGACAGCACCGCGTCGTAACTGTTGTCGGCGAACGGCAGCGCTTCGGCATCGGCAACCTGGAAGGTCACGTCCAGATGCTCGGCGCGCGCCCGATCCTGGCCGCGCTCCAGCAACGCCGCGACATAGTCGGTGGACGTCACCAGACAACCACGGCGCGCCGCCGCCAACGTGGCATTGCCGTTGCCGGCAGCGACATCCAGCACTTCTTCATCGCAACGCAGGTCGCAGGCTTCGGCGAGGGTTTCGCCGACGATCTGCAAGGTAGTGCCGATGACGGCGTAGTCGCCACTGGCCCAGGCGACTTTCTGGCGTTCCTTCAGGGCAGTGAGATCAATGGGGGTACTCATGAATGGGTGCTCCACAGCAGAGGGGTCATTCGGCGGTCGTCGGGTCGATGATGCTCGTCACCCGGGACACGCTGTTGGCCGGAAATCCCCCTTGCCGGGCGTGTTCACGCACCAGTTCTTCGTTGGGTGCGATGTACACGCAATAGATCTTGTCGGCAGTCACATAACTCTGCAGCCACTGCACCTCGGGCCCGAGTTCACGCAGCACGTTGCAGGACGTCTGCGATACGGCCTTTAGTTCTTGTTCCGATAGCTTTCCGGCTCCTGGAATCTCGCGTTCAATCACGAACTTCGGCATGGCAACCTCGCTTTCTTTTTATGGGTGTCAGAGCCATTGGCGGCCCTGCTCGCCCACTATCGCGCGGGTGCTGTCCGGCGTCCCTGCCAATCGTCCGGAGAGCCCGTAAAACCGGGCCTTGGCCGATGAATGGCGGGATTTTGTAAAGGCCCCGAAACACTGTCAGGGGGGTTGCCAACGCGTCGGCTGATCGGCTCTCATGCAAGCCCTCCCCCGGAACGGAATTCGATCATGTCCTTGCGCTTCGAATGGCTCGCCGATCACATGCAGCACAGCGACACCTATGCAGCGTGGATTCACCAACAATTTCATTACGAATATGCCGAGCACCCCCTGGCCGGATGGCAGCGGGAATTTGCCGAGGGGCAGACCAATGGCGACTGGCGTTGCCTGATTGCGCTGGACGGGGATCGACTGTTGGGCGGTGCGGCACTGGCACGGGCAGATCTTGCAACGCGACCGGATCTGGGACCGTGGCTGGCCTGTGTGCTGGTCAGCCACGAATCACGCGGCCAGGGTCTGGCAGAAAGATTGATCGAGGGAATCGCCGAAGAAGCGAAACACCGGGGCCTGCCGCGTTTTTACCTGCACACCCAAAGCAAGCAGGACTATTACGCCAAACGCGGCTGGACGGTGCTAGAGCGTTTTCATGCGTGGGGCAACGAACAATGGCTCATGGTGCGTGACCTGTGAGCCATCGAGTTTTGCGGTTTTACGCAGCCGGCGCCTTGGCCTCTTTGAGCAGCTGCTGAATCATCTGCTCCTGCGCCTGGTAACTGCCTTCGCCGAAGTGGGTGTAACGCACCTGCCCTTTGGCGTCGACCAGGTAATGTGCCGGCCAGTACTGGTTATCGAAGTTGCGCCAGATCGCGTAGTTGTTGTCGATGGCCACCGGGTAGGTGATGCCGAGCTTCTGCACCTGATCCTTGACGTTGTCGATGATCCGCTCGTAGCCATATTCCGGGGTGTGCACGCCGATCACCACCAAGCCGTCCTTGCCGTACTTCTTCTCCCACTCTTTCACATACGGCAGGGTGTGCTGGCAGTTGATGCAGTCATAGGTCCAGAAGTCCACCAGCACCACTTTGCCGCGCAGGGATTCAGCGGTCAGTTCCGGTGAGTTCAGCCATTGCACTGCGCCGGACAGCGACGGCATCGCGCCTTTGCCGGCCTCGTCTTCGGTCGAGTCTGCACGGACTTTGCTGACGAAGTAGTCCACCACCTTCGGCACGTTTTCCAGCACGCTTTTCTCGACCGACGCCACGCCTTGGGACGAGGTGTTGGCCAGCAACAGGTTATCGGCACCAGTGGCAATCACTGCCGCCGTCGCCAGCACCGCGACACCCGCACCGCGACGGAACCAGCCAGTGAACGGAATCGATGGCTTCAGACGATTGACCAGCCCGCGACCGGCGAAAATCAGCGTCCCCAGCGACAGCGCACTGCCCGCACCGTAGGCCAGCAGCAACAGGCTGGTCTGGGCGTTGGCGCCTTGCAGCATGGCGCCGGTGAGGATCACGCCGAGAATCGGCCCGGCGCATGGCGCCCACAACAGACCGGTGGCCACGCCGATCATGATCGACGCCATCGGGCCGGCCTTTTTCCGGCTGTCCGGGTCGAGGCGATTGCCCAGCAGCACGAAGGGCCGGGCCAGCCAGTCACCGATGCGCGCGGAAATCAGCGACAGCGCAAACAGCACCATCACCGCCAGCGCAATGTGGCGACCGGTGTTGCTGGCCTCGATCACCCACTCGCTGCTGACCACCGCCAGGCTGGATATCAAGGCAAAGGTCAGGGCCATGCCGCCGAGGGTCAGCAGGATTGAAGAACGGGTGCGGTCGGCCCCGGCGAACAGGAACGGCACCACCGGCAGAATGCACGGACTGAGGACAGTCAACAGACCGCCCAGGAAAGCGATGAGAAACATGAGGTTCACCTTTTGAATGAGGGGCGGTCTGTTGAGTGGTTCGGGGGCCGCCCGTTACGGGCAGCCCCCTTCAATCCTCAAGCCGTCTGGCTGTCCAGCCATTGGCTTTGCGGCGTACGGCTGGCACCGTTTTCAGCCACCATCTGGCCTTGCGGCGTATGGCTGGAACCGTCGGCGGCGACCATCTGCCCCTGCGGTGTGCGGCTGGCGCCGTCGGCGGCGATCAGGCCGTCGCTGCCCGGCTTGGCCACCGGCGCCAGTTGGAAGCAGGTGCTGCTGCCACAGCTGTTCTGTTCGACGGCAGCGTTGGCATGGGCCGCGACGCCGGCAAGGGAGAAGGCAACAGCGGTCAGATAGCGCGATACATTGTTCATGGCGATGTTCCTTTTATAGAGGTGGGTAATCAGTTGTCTTCGTTGCAGCCGTCGGCGAATTTGCGGTAGTCGAGCACCTGGGTCTTGCCGGCCGAATCGAGGTAAGTCAGGCGGGCGTCGACGATGCCGCAGGTCATCGAGTTGTCCTGTTTCAGCGAAACCACTTTCTGGATGTCCAGGTGGCTGCCGTAGGAGTAGGTTTGCGGGGTGACATCGGCTTCGGCGCGGGCCGACAGGGTGCAGATGTTCAAAGCGGCAAACAGGCAAGCGGCGGCGATCGATTTGGTCTTGGTGTTCATGGCGTTTTCCTCGGGGCTTCAATGGTTGAATCGTTGATTGGGCCGAGGCGTTCTGTGTGTGCCTCGATGGAGCTCATTTAAAGCTCGCGAGGTATCGCGCATGTGTCGGCAAATGCCGTGTATAAATCGCTACGTATCCGCATGCGCCCGGGATACACAGCGATACAAAACCCTGTAAAAATCCGCTTTTTGCGTCGGCGTGTATCCGTCACAGCGCTGGATACACTGCAATACAAAGGCAGGCAGGCGGCCTCGCGCAGGCTCGATAGACTGCCCGGCAATCCCCTTTGATTGAGGTTTGGCCCCATGGAACATGTCGATCACATCCTGATCGTCGACGACGACCGCGAGATTCGCGAACTGGTCGGCAATTACCTGAAGAAGAACGGCCTGCGCACCACAGTGGTTGCCGATGGCCGGCAGATGCGCAGTTTTCTGGAAGCCAACACCGTCGACCTGATCGTGCTCGACATCATGATGCCCGGCGACGATGGCTTGCTGCTGTGCCGCGAATTGCGCTCGGGCAAACACAGGGCCACGCCGATCCTGATGCTCACCGCGCGCAATGATGAAACCGACCGCATCCTCGGCCTGGAAATGGGCGCCGACGACTACCTGACCAAACCGTTCGCCGCCCGCGAGCTGCTGGCGCGGATCAACGCCGTGCTGCGGCGCACACGGATGCTGCCGCCGAATCTGGTGGTCACCGAAAGCGGCCGGCTGCTGGCGTTCGGTCGCTGGCAGCTCGATACATCGGCCCGGCATCTGCTGGACAAGGACGGCACCATGGTCGCGCTGAGTGGCGCGGAATACCGTTTGTTGCGAGTGTTCCTCGACCATCCGCAACGGGTGCTGAGCCGCGATCAATTGCTGAATCTGACCCAGGGCCGCGACGCTGATCTGTTCGACCGTTCCATCGATCTGCTGGTCAGCCGTCTGCGCCAGCGCCTGCTGGATGACGCCCGCGAACCGGCCTACATCAAGACCGTGCGCAGCGAAGGTTATGTGTTCTCGCTGCCGGTCGAAGTCCTCGGAGCCCCTGCATGAATCTCGCCCTGCGCTGGCCGCGCACCCTCGCCTCCCGGTTGTCGCTGATTTTCCTGATCGGCCTGATCCTCGCTCAGGCGCTGTCGTTCGGCGCGCAATATTACGAGCGCTACGAAAGCGCGAAGAACACCATGCTCGGCAACCTCGAAACCGATGTCTCGACCTCGATTGCCATTCTCGACCGCCTGCCCGCCGAAGAGCGCCCGATGTGGCTCAAGCGTCTGGCCCGCAACAACTACGGTTACCTGCTGAGCGAAGGCGAACCGGGCACCCCGATCGGCCAGGATGAAGTGCCGATTGCGTTGACCTCGATCACCGATGCGATCGGCGAAGCGTACCCGTTGACGTTCACCGACATTCCCGGCCCGAAAAAACACTTTCAGGGCCACTTGCGCCTGAGCGACGGCAGCCCGGTCACCATCGATGTGCGTCCGTCGATGGTGCCGCTGTCGCCGTGGCTGCCGGTGGTGTTGCTCGGGCAACTGGCGCTGATGCTCGCCTGCACCTGGCTGGCGGTGCGCATTGCCATCCGCCCTCTCACCCGCCTCGCCAACGCAGTGGAAACCCTCGACCCCAACGCCCACCCGATCAACCTCGATGAAAAAGGCCCGAACGAAGTGGCCTACGCCGCCCGCGCCTTCAACTCGATGCAGACGCGCATCGCCGCGTACCTGAAAGAACGCATGCAACTGCTGGCGGCGATCTCCCACGATCTGCAAACCCCGATCACCCGCATGAAGCTGCGGGCGGAGTTCATGGACGATTCGGCCGAGAAAGACAAACTGTGGAACGACCTCGGCGAGATGGAACATCTGGTGCGCGAAGGCGTGGCTTATGCCCGCAGCATCCACGGCTCGACCGAAGAAAGTCGGCGTACCAATCTGGATTCGTTCCTCGACAGCCTGGTGTTCGACTATCAGGACATGGGCAAGGAAGTGCAGTTGAGCGGCAAGAGTGAGGCGGTCATCGACACCCGCCCCCACGCCTTGCGCCGGGTGCTGGTCAACCTGACCGACAACGCGCTGAAATTCGCCGGCGCTGCCGAGCTGCTGATTCAGCGCGACAAGGCCGGCCTCTCGATCAAGGTCATGGATCGCGGCCCCGGCATCGCCGAAGAAGAACTGGCCCAAGTGATGGAACCGTTCTACCGCGTGGAAAACTCGCGCAACCGCAGCACCGGCGGCACCGGGCTGGGGCTGGCGATTGCCCAGCAACTGGCGATGGCGCTGGGCGGTTCGCTGACGCTGAGCAATCGCGAGGGTGGCGGGTTGTGTGCGGAGCTGAAGTTGCCCCTGCACACCTGAAGCAAACATAAATCCCTGTGGGAGCGGGCTTGCCCGCGAAGAGGCCAGCAGAGTCAATATATTCATCGACTGAACAGACGCCTTCGCGGGCAAGCCCGCTCCCACAGGATTTGCGGTGTTTGTGAGATCACTTGATGCCGATCACCCCGTCCTCATGCAGTTGCAGCAACAACGCCAGTCCGCTGTCCATGAATGACACCGTTCCCGGCAACCCCGCCTCCATCGCCAACCCTTGCAGTTGCTCGCGACCACTCAGCAGCGGGAATTCCTCGATCCGCTGCAACAACCGCCATGCCAGCGGGCTCAGCTCGGAAAACTTCACACTCCAGTCCGTCGTGCGCCGTACCAGCAAAAGGGTTGGCTGGGCTGGCGGCGTGGCCGGTTGATGATCCGGCCCGAGCATTTGCACCGGCCAGGTGTACGCCAACGGCCAGGCCAGTGCCGAGACCTGCAACGGCCGATCCAGCAAGTGCGCCGGATCACTCACAGACAAGGCTTCGGCGTCGGACTGCTGCAACACCATTTCCACCCATTCGTAATGCGCCAGCTCCACCAGAAACGCCGGCCACTCGCCTTCGCTCAACACGGCAGGTTCCGAGGCGAGGTAACCGACGAACTCCTCGGCGATCTCACCGAATTTCGGCGTCTGCGCGCGGTAGTCCCGCAGGAAGCCGCGGATCAATGTGCGCCAGCGTTCCTGGCCGATGATCCGGATCAACACCGGAAATGTGCTGCCCAGCAGTTGCGAGACGTTGTTGAACACCAGATCGCGATAGACATTGACCCGCGCCGCGTTCATGTCGGCGGGCGGCGCTTCATGTTCCGGATCGCGCAAATAGCGGGTCAGGGCCTGTTGTTGCAGCAGAAGATTATCCACGCAGGCCTCCTTCGGTTTGCAGGCGGCGGATGGTTTGCAGCTCGGCCACCAGTTCAGAAAACGCCGGGAAATTGAAATCCCGCTCCAGCAAGGTCGGCTGCGCGCCGAATCGGCGATAGGCGTCGGCCAGCAACGCCCAGACCACCGGTTTGACCGAGGCGCCATGGGTGTCGATTTTCAGCGTGTCGGACTCGTCGAAATGCCCGGCCACGTGCATCCCGACCACCCGACCCGGCTCGATGGCGGCCAGAAACGTCTGCGGATCGAAACCGTGGTTGATCGAATTGACGTAGACGTTGTTCACGTCCAGCAGCAGGTCGCAATCGGCCTCGCGCAGCACGGCGTTGGTGAAGGTCACTTCGTCCATGTCCTGCCGGGGCGCGGCGTAGTAGGAAACGTTTTCCACCGCCAGCCGCCGGCCGAGAACGTCCTGGGCCTGGCGGATCCGTGCGGCGACGTGGTGCACCGCTTCTTCGGTGAACGGCAGCGGCAGCAGGTCGTAGAGGTGACCGTCGTCGCTGCAATAGCTCAGGTGTTCGCTGTACAGCGGCACCTTGTAATGATCGAGAAAGGTCCGCACTTCCCGCAGGAAACCGACGTCCAGCGGCACCGAGCCACCGAGCGACAATGACAGCCCGTGACAGGACAAGGGATATCGTTCGGCCAGCTCGCGCAGCGCGGCGCCATGGGCACCGCCGACGCCAATCCAGTTTTCCGGGGCGACTTCAAGAAAATCGAAATCGCCGGTGCGGGCGGCCTGCAGGTCTTTCATCAGGCCGCGACGCAGGCCGAGCCCGACGCTGGCCTGCAAGGTGGGGTGGGGAATCTGCATGGGCAGGATCTCTGCTGAGGAGCCGCCGGGCGTGGCGACTGACAGGATCAGTTAAACCGGCGGGTGTATCGCGGCTGTGTGGGCAATGCGCGGGAAGTGGCGGGTTTTGTATCGGCGGCGGGCCTGTACACAATGGGATACAGACTCGCTGCCTTCTTAGTGAACGGCGAATACATCGGTTTAAACCAACTCAAAAACTGTACCTACAACCCTGTATATCCAGAGCTTACGGATGACACCTACAGGTGCCGGCGAAATGCCCTACCTTCGCACGAGAACCAGCTGATTGAATTATCATTTTTGACAGATTAATGAAGCAAAAAAAACCCGCATCAGCCGAAACTGACACGGGCTTTTCCCCAACATCAACGACAGTTACTTCAGGTCGTCAAAGTGGTCTCGCAGGAACTCGTAAAAGCGAAACGCTTTCAACAATCTCCATACGAGGCTCAACGTACGCAACAAAAGCTTAATACGTTTTGGCCTCCAAGGTTGGGGGCCAAACCTCCAGCGCACTTACCGGATCACGCGTACCTTCGGAAGAACACGCCAGTACTTCCGGTGAGGCGGCCGGTTGAAATCCCTCCGAATCATCATTCCGGCACGGATGCAAAACCGTGTCAGAGGGCGTGAAACCGTTAGGCCACCAGCCAAACCCTACCGCTGCACCAGGGTGTGAGCGCGGGCATATTAACCCAGAATCGCAGGTGGTAAGTCTCGGCCCAGTGATTCTTAAATGAAAGAAGCGCGCATTTTGTAAACCGTTATTTCTGTCAGTACTTCTCTCCTATATCAGGTACTGAAAACACCGTTCAGGATCTCTAATACACCCACTCATGGCGGGTAAAAATTACGTTGCAAGGATAGGAAAAGCTCAATAACATGCCTTCCACGCCAGTGCTTCCGGTGAGACGCACTAAGCCTCAGCCGCAATCTGAGGCTTGCTAAAAAACCGCCCCGCAAGGCGGTTTTTTTTCGCCCATCATTTGCTCCAGGCGGACATGGGCCGGCGCTTTGTCTTGGCCTCTTGGCGAGATCGCCCTGAGTCGCATCGTTTGGCATAGGACAGGCACCGTCGGCGGATAATTCGGGAGCCCACGCTAACGTGGGAGAGCGTACCATTGCGATACAAGCCTCGAAATCCACACAGCCCGCTCCCGCCGGCGCCAACAGCGGCTAGACTCAATCAGTACCCAGTCGAGGGGGACGCAGGACAGCAGTGTCGCCCTGCCCGTTTCCACGACCACCGCCCGGTGGTGAATGCCTCGACCCCCAATGCCACCGGACTGTGATCCTGTCAAAGGAGCACATGAAATGGACGAGGCCAGACTCAACGAATTCATGGGCAAACTGGTCAACGACATGGGCGGCGCGGCGATGCTGGCCAATGTCATTGTCGGCGAAGAACTCGGCCTGTATCGGGCAATGGCCGACAGTCAGCCGATCAGCCCCGAATCCCTCGCTGCAAAGACCACCTGCAACCCGCGACTGGTGCGCGAATGGCTGAGCGCCCACGCGGCGTCCGGCTACATGGAACACCACGACGGCAAGTTTCGCCTGCCGGAAGAACAGGCGCTGGCCCTGGCCAAGGAGGATTCGCCGGTTTACGTGGCCGGCGGCCTCGGCGTGGTAGCGTCGTTTTTCCATGACAAGGACAAGCTTGTCAAAGCCATGCGCGGCAACGGCGCCCTGCCCTGGGGCGATCACCATCCCTGCATGTTCACCGGCACCGAGCGGTTCTTCCGCCCCGGCTACAAGGGGCATTTGATCGCCGAGTGGCTGCCGGCGCTGGACGGCGTGGTGGCCAAACTCGAAGAAGGTGCCAAGGTCGCCGACATCGGCTGCGGTCACGGTGCATCCACGGTGATCATGGCTCAGGCGTATCCAAACTCGCGGTTCGTCGGCTTCGACTATCACGCGCCTTCGATCACCGTCGCCACCCAGCGGGCCGAAGAAGGCGGCGTCAGCAGTCGCGCGCGGTTCTTCCAGGGCACGGCGAAAAGCTACCCCGGCGATGACTATGACCTGATCTGCTATTTCGACTGCCTGCATGATATGGGCGATCCGGTCGGCGCGGCGCGGCATGCCTACGATTGCTTGAAGGACGACGGCACGGTGTTGTTGGTCGAGCCCTTCGCCAACGATGCGCTGGACGACAATATCAATCCGGTCGGGCGGCTGTTCTACGCGGCATCGACGTTCATTTGCACGCCGAACTCGCTGTCTCAGGAAGTGGGATTGGGGCTCGGTGCGCAGGCCGGCGAGATGCGCTTGCGCAAGGTGTTTACTGAAGCGGGCTTCAAACACTTCCGGCGGGCGACGCAGACGCCGTTCAACCTGATTCTGGAGGCGCGCAAGTAATGGAGGGTCGCTGAACTGCGGACACTTCCCATGTCAGGTGTTCAGCGACTGCCGTTTTCCCCATGCACTCATTTGTGGTGTAAACGCCGCCTCAAATCGGTGGACACCATCAGGTCATTTCGCTGAGCATCCATGATTTGGAATCAGGAACGGCTTCAGGCAATGAGTTACTTCTCCAGAAAAAACACCTCTGGCTCCTTCGCTTCTGACGGATTCAGGTATCAGGATGGGTGTGCGTTGCTTCACGCAGTAAAAAACCTTCTGAACAACGACTTTAAAAGCATCGGCATCGAGACAGAGGATGACTTTTGCCTACTGTTCGGCAGTACCCGCATCAACGTCCAGGTCAAAGACAGCGAACTGAACTTTCCGTTGATAAAGTCTCATCTTGCTGATAACCAGATCCTGATCGGATCCAGCATGAAAAAAGAAGTTGAAACATTCATCACCTACCTGACGCATTACAGAAACGCACAGGCATCGGGTGAGACTGACGACAAGAAATTTGAAATTTCGCAGGACTTTGCAGAACTTCTGCAAAAGCATGAGCTGGACAACATACCGCCGTCATGGACACCGCTTCACCACCCTCGTGCAGGTCTCTACGACTGCATCGCGGTCAACATTCACTCCATCGCCAGGAGCAGGCAGCAGATCGTCGACGCGGATGCTTGCATCGCGCGAATGCTGCATTTGTTCGCAAATGCGCGCTGCGACAGGAACCATCTCGGTAAAAATCAGTTGCTCGGGGTAATTTCAGAATTCAGCGCCGACGTACAAATCGTCAAGAGCAATTACGCCAGGTTCGAAACGCCTATTGCCCAAAAAGTCATCCAGTCGGTTGGCGGAAATACCGCCAGGCTGCTGGACAAGGTCGCGGAAAAAATCCATTACGCAGATACGCTGCAGAAAAAGGGGCGGTACGCAGACGCACTGACTATCTACACATCTCTGTCAATGTTCCTGGAAACCGACGAGATTTTTCTGGCCTGTGCCATGTTGCACGATGTGCTCGACAACGTCGAAGCTGCAAAAAGCAGTGCAATTGAGGCACTCGACTGCAATCCAAGATGCTTCGGTGCTCATTTTATCCTTGGCACCCTTGCGCAAGCGCAAGGTGACAGGACCGGAACGCTCAACCACTTCGAGTCCGCTTACGCCATCGACTCTTCCAACCCGGTTCTGCTTTATAACCTTGGCGTCTACTGGCAGACGCATGACCGGCCCAAGGCCATGGCTTTTTACGAACAGTCGTTGAGGTCGGATAATGACAACAGCTCCGCGCATCTGAACTACGGCATCTGCCTGTTTTTGAATGGCGACTACTCCGATGCCTTGCACCATATTGATCAAGCTTTGTTACTTGAACCTGGCGCGCCAAGTGCTCTGGCACAGAAAGGTGAGATACAGCGATTTTTCGGTAACCATGCCGAAGCCATCGACTCGTTTGAAAGGGCTTTGAAGAAAGACCGGGATAATGTTCCGAGTCTTGAGGGCATCGCTTACTGTCGCCTTGCACTCGGCGACACCTCCGGTGTCGGCTTACTAATTGACTACCTTGAAGAAAAGCTCAGTTCGCTGCGAGTCGGGGAGCGGCTTAAAGTCGAAGATATGGGCTGGAACAGCACCAATGTGATCGTCTTGGAGCGTTGCAATAAGCAACAGCTGAAGTTCCATTACAACGATATGGTTGCAACGGTTTACTGGCCCAATAACGACAAGATCGGACTGGGAACCTATCAAGTCGACGAGATAATGCTCCCCTTGATTCTCAAGGACTACGACTGCAGTGAACATTATCAAGAGGCATTACGGCTCATCTCTCTCACTTCAATCGAGGCTCCCGAACCAACACGCGGATCGATAAGAGAAAGAAGTGACTGCTGCGAAATTGCGTTAAAGGTCAATGCTTTTACGCTCAGCGGCAACACACCCAGGATCAATGGAGGCTATGAGAGCTTCCGAGAGCATTATCACGGTGTCTATCTGTTGATGCTTCGGGACATGCAGGGTAACAACGCTTCCACCTTCCGCCTGCGGGGCATTGAATTTTTTTAGCCGTACCATTCGATAGT
Organism: Pseudomonas koreensis; assembly: GCF_025447595.1. Taxonomy (GTDB): domain Bacteria; phylum Pseudomonadota; class Gammaproteobacteria; order Pseudomonadales; family Pseudomonadaceae; genus Aquipseudomonas; species Aquipseudomonas koreensis_H. The sequence goes on from NZ_JAOEJU010000008.1 coordinate 179,111, forward strand.
ACATCTTCACTCAGGCATCGAGTGCTAACCTGCAACCTCACGGTTTACCGGAGCTGCAACAATGCTCGACCGCCCCCTTCACGGACATCTCGACTATCTGCAACAGGTCATGGCCGACGGCGACTTCGTTGTGCTGACCGGCGCCGGCATCAGCACGCCGTCGGGTATTCCGGACTACCGCGACACCGACGGTGTGCGCCGTGGCCGGCAGCCGATGATGTACCAGGAATTCCTCGCTGCCCCGGAATCGCGCCGGCGCTATTGGGCCCGGGCGATGCTCGGCTGGCCACGGGTGCGCCAGGCGCGGCCGAACGTTGCCCATGAGGCGCTGGCCAGTCTGCAAAGCAACGGCCGAATCGGCGGTTTGATTACTCAGAATGTCGATACCCTGCACGATCAGGCCGGCAGTCACGATGTCATTGAGCTGCACGGCAGCCTGCACCGGGTGTTATGCCTGGATTGCGGTCAGCGCAGCGAGCGGGATTCGATTCAGCAATTGATGGAAACGCAGAATCCGTATCTGGCGGGTGTCGATGCCGTGCAGGCACCGGACGGCGACACCCTGCTCGACCCGGCCTTCGAAGCACGATTTCAGGTGCCGCACTGCCCGCATTGCGCAGGCGAACGGATGAAACCGGACGTGGTGTTTTTTGGTGAGAACGTGGCGCAGCCGACAGCAGCGCGGGCCATGGCGCTGGCGGAAAATGCCGCCGGGATGCTGGTGGTCGGTTCGTCGTTGATGGCGTATTCGGCGTTTCGCCTGTGCCGGGTGATTGCGGATCGGGGCAAGCCGTTGATTGCGATCAATCTGGGGAAGACGCGGGCGGATGAGTTGCTGGAGTTAAAGATTGAGAGGTCTTGTGAGCAACTCCTGCCCCTCCTGGCGCAGAAACTCACCCCCTTGAATACATAAAGCCCGATGTGGGAGCCAGCCTGCTGGCGATAAGGCCCGCACCACCAATAAAGATGTCGCCTGCTCGTCCGCCATCGCCAGCAGGCTGGCTCCCACAAGGGTCAGTATTCCGACCTCAAAATATCGAACAGCGCCTGTGCCGCCGCCGACAACTCATTCCCCGGATCGGTCAGCACGCCAATCGCCCGCTCCACCACCGGTTCGTGCAAGGTCAGGCAATGCGCGCCCAACTCGCGCATCTGCCCGGCACACAACGCCGGCACCGCACTGACGCCCAGCCCGCTCGCCACCATCCGCCCGACCGTCGCCAGTTGGTGGCTTTCAAACTCCACCGGCAATTTCATCCCTCGGGCCTGCAAGTGCTCCTCCAGCATCACTCGCACCGTGGAGGGTCGTTGCAGAGTGATGAACGGTTCCTGCAGCAAAGTCTGCCAATCAATGTCGCTGCGACCAGCCAGCGGCGAATCCTGCGGCACCACGGCGACGAAGCGATCCCGGTAAAGCGGCGTGAATGTCAGCGAAGTGTTCTGCATGGGCTCGAACGCCACGCCAAGTTCGACCTGACGATCGCGAACCATTTCCAGCACTTGCTCGTTGATCACGTCGTTGACCGTAACGTTGACGTTCGGATAACGCGCGCGGAAGGTCTTGAGGATCGGCGGCAGCAGGTTGCCGGCAAACGACGGCATCGCCGCCAGCGTCACTCGCCCGCGTTGCAGACTGAAGCGCTGACGCATTTCGTCTTCGGCGTTGTCCCAGTCGGCGATCAGGCGCCGGGCCAGCGGCAGCAGCGATTCGCCCTCCGGGGTCAGCGCCACGTTGCGCGTGTTGCGGCTGAACAGGCGCCCGCCCAGGCCCTCTTCCAGCGCCTTGATGGTCAGGCTCAGCGCTGATTGCGACAGGTGCAGGCGCTCGCAGGCCACGGCAAAGCTCAGGCTCTGAGCCACGGCGAGAAAGGCGCGGATTTGCTTGATGGTCATGAACGATTCACTCAAAAGACTAAGCTGAACACCTCATTGATCGTTCCCACGTCGAGGCGTCGAACCGTCCGCGTGGGAACGCAGCCCGTGACGCTCCGAGTCACTGGGACGCAGAGCGTCCCCGGAGGCATTCCCACGCGGAGCATGGGAACGATCAACAAGGCCAACTATTGAGCTTTATCAATCAATCAACCTTAAAAATCAACTTAACAAATATATCCTTCAGCGAGACACTCCAGTCATTCGGCTAGCCAGCCGCCCGACAAACAATAAAAGAGGTGCATATGGCAGGTTTCGACAAGCGCGTGTATTCCTACGAGGAAGCCATGGCAGGTCTTGAAGACGGCATGACCGTGATCGCCGGCGGCTTCGGCCTGTGCGGCATTCCGGAAAACCTGATCGCCGAGATCAAGCGCAAGGGCACCCGCGACCTCACCGTCGTCTCCAACAACTGCGGCGTGGATGGCTTCGGCCTCGGCGTGCTGCTGACCGACCGCCAGATCAGCAAGGTGGTCGCCTCCTACGTCGGCGAAAACAAACTGTTCGAAGAGCAACTGCTCAAAGGCGACATCGAAGTCGTCCTGACCCCGCAAGGCACCCTCGCCGAAAAAATGCGCGCAGGCGGCGCCGGCATCCCGGCCTTTTTCACCGCCACCGGCGTCGGCACCCCGGTTGCCGAAGGCAAGGAAGTGCGTGAATTCCACGGTCGCAAGTACCTGATGGAAGAGTCCATCACCGGCGACTTCGCCATCGTCAAAGGCTGGAAGGCCGACCACTTCGGCAACGTCATCTACCGCCACACCGCCCAGAACTTCAACCCGCTGGCCGCCACCGCCGGCAAGATCACTGTGGTCGAAGTCGAAGAAATCGTCGAACCCGGGGAACTGGATCCGGCACACATCCACACGCCCGGCATCTACGTCGACCGGGTCATTTGCGGCACGTTCGAAAAACGCATCGAACAACGCACCATCCGCAAATAATCCAGGCTGACGGAGAACAAGAACATGGCACTTACCCGCGAACAAATGGCTCAACGCGTCGCCCGCGAAATGCAGGACGGCTACTACGTGAACCTCGGCATCGGCATCCCGACCCTGGTCGCCAACTACATCCCCGAAGGCATGGAAGTCATGCTGCAATCGGAAAACGGCCTGCTCGGCATGGGCCCTTTCCCGACTGAAGACACCATCGACGCCGACATGATCAACGCCGGCAAGCAGACCGTGACCGCGCGGATCGGCGCTTCGATCTTTTCCTCGGCCGAATCCTTCGCGATGATCCGCGGCGGCCACGTCGACCTGACCGTGCTCGGCGCGTTCGAAGTGGACGTGCAAGGCAACATCGCCTCGTGGATGATCCCCGGCAAACTGGTCAAGGGCATGGGCGGCGCGATGGACCTGGTGGCCGGCGCCGACAACATCATCGTGATCATGACCCACGCATCCAAGGACGGTGAGTCCAAGTTGCTGAGCCAGTGCAGCCTGCCGCTGACCGGCGCCGGTTGCATCAAGCGCGTCCTGACCGACCTCGCCTACCTGGAAATCGAAAATGGCGCTTTTGTCCTCAAGGAACGCGCACCTGGCGTCAGCGTCGAGGAAATCGTCGCCAAAACCGCTGGTAAACTGATCGTCCCGGATCACGTACCGGAAATGCAGTTCGCTGCCGAGTGAGGAATTCGAAAATGCAAGACGTCGTCATTGTTGCCGCCACGCGTACCGCGATCGGCAGTTTCCAGGGATCGCTGGCCACCGTCTCCGCCGTGGATCTGGGCGCAGCGGTCATCCGTCAGTTGCTTGAGCAGACCGGTCTGGACGGTGCTCAGGTCGATGAAGTGATCATGGGCCAGGTGCTGACCGCCGGCGCCGGCCAGAACCCGGCGCGCCAGTCGGCGATCAAGGCCGGCCTGCCCCACGCCGTACCGGCCATGACCCTGAACAAGGTTTGCGGCTCGGGCCTCAAGGCCCTGCACCTTGGCGCTCAAGCGATCCGTTGCGGCGACGCGGACGTGATCATCGCCGGCGGCCAGGAAAACATGAGCCTGGCCAACTACGTGATGCCGGGCGCACGTACCGGTCTGCGCATGGGTCACGCACAGATCGTCGACACCATGATCAGCGATGGCCTGTGGGATGCATTCAACGACTACCACATGGGCATCACCGCCGAGAACCTGGTCGAGAAGTACGAGATCAGCCGCGAGCAGCAAGACGCCTTCGCCGCCGCCTCGCAACAGAAAGCCGCCGCGGCCATCGAGGCCGGTCGTTTTGTCGATGAAATCACCCCGATCCTGATCCCGCAGCGCAAAGGCGATCCGGTGGCATTCAAGGTTGACGAACAGCCACGCGGCGACACCACTGCCGAATCCTTGGCCAAACTGCGCCCGGCGTTCAAGAAGGACGGCAGCGTCACCGCCGGCAACGCTTCGTCGCTGAACGACGGCGCCGCCGCCGTGATCCTGATGAGCGCCGAAAAAGCCAAGGCCCTGGGCCTGCCGGTACTGGCGAAAATCGCCGCCTACGCCAACGCGGGCGTCGACCCGGCAATCATGGGCATCGGCCCGGTTTCCGCCACTCGCCGCTGCCTGGACAAGGCTGGCTGGAGCATCGGCCAACTCGACCTGATCGAAGCCAACGAAGCCTTCGCCGCACAATCGCTGGCGGTGGCCAAGGATCTGCAATGGGATCTGGACAAGGTCAACGTCAACGGCGGCGCCATCGCCCTCGGTCACCCGATCGGTGCATCGGGCTGCCGTGTGCTGGTGACCTTGCTGCACGAGATGATCAAGCGTGATGCGAAAAAGGGTCTGGCGACCCTCTGCATCGGCGGCGGTCAAGGCGTGGCCCTGGCGCTGGAACGCGCTTAAACGCAAAACAGGTTCAACAGCGGGCGGCGGATCCACGACATCCACTGCCCGTTGGCAACAAACCCGGTACGACTCACGTCGCACCGGGTATTTTTTTGTCTGCGTCCTGAAAGATCAGGCGGCCAATTGCAGAATCAGCCAGGCATTCGCCCCGCTGATCACCACAAACAATCCCCACGCGAGAATCTTGGTCGGCAACCGGTTCACAAACGGCCCCATCAGCCGTTTGTCGTTGGTCATGCGAATCAGCGGATACAGCGCAAACGGCAATTGCAGGCTCAACACCACTTGGCTCAGTACCAGCAACTTGCCCACCGCGCCATCGCCCATCAGCCACACGCCGATGAACGCCGGAATCAGCGCCAGCCCACGGGTGATCAGGCGCCGCTGCCAGCAAGGGATCCGCAGGTTCAGATAGCCTTCCATGATCACTTGTCCGGCAATGGTGCCGGTGAAGGTCGAACTCTGCCCCGACGCCAGCAGCGCCACGCCGAACAGCACACTGGCCAGCGCGCCGCCCACCAATGGGTCGAGCAAGTGATAGGCGTCCTGGATGTCGACCACGTCGGTGTGCCCGGACTGATGAAAGGCAGCCGCCGCGAGAATCAGGATCGCCGCGTTGACCAGCAACGCCAGCGCCAGCGAACCGATGGTGTCGATGCGCGCCAGTTTTACCGCGTCCTGCTTGCTGGCCAGATCCTTGCCGATCAACCGTGTCTGCACGATCGAAGTGTGCAGGTACAGGTTGTGCGGCATGACGGTGGCGCCGAGGATGCCAATGGCCAGATACAACGGCGCGGCATCGCCAATCGCCGACAGCGACGGTTTGAAGCCTTGGGCGACGTCCGGCCAGTAAGGTTTGATCAACAGCAGTTCAACGAAAAAGCACACGCCGATAGTGGCGACCAACACCAGCATGATCGCTTCCAGCCGCCGGAAACCGCGGTTTTGCAGGGCCAGCACCAACAGCGTGTCGAACGCCGTCAGAGCGATACCGAACGTCAGCGAACACCCCAGCAACAGGTGAAACGCCAATGCGCAGCCGAGTACTTCCGCAAGATCGGTGGCGATGATCGAGATTTCCGCCAGCACCCATTGCAACCTTGCGGTCGGAGTGCTGTAGCGCTCGCGGGACAGCTGCGCCAGATCACGCCCGGTGGCGATGCCCAGCCGCGAGCACAGGCATTGCACGACCATGCCCGCCAGACTCGCCAGCAACACCACAAACAACAGGCTGTAGCCGAAGCGCGAACCGGCCTCGATCGCGGTGGCCCAGTTACCCGGATCCATGTAGCCGATCGACACCAACAAACCGGGGCCGGCAAAACGCAGCACGCGTTTGAAGAACGAGGCGTTCGGATCGACCGAGACACTGCCGGCCACTTCCGGCGGACAAAACGGCGCGGTGGCGATTTTGGGCAAGCTGAATTTCACGCACACATCCAGAAACAAGTCGAAAGACGCAGCTTAGACGTTTCAGTCGGCGCGCCCAAGAGCAGATGTGCTGTGCTCAGGGTTTCGCATTGCCAAGCAATTGCTGGCGCAATTCGGGGCTGCGCGTGCGCGGGTCGAACCAGATGTCGAAAAACGCTCGGGCGAACTGCGGGTCATCGATTTCATGCTGCAACTGTTGACCGACAAAGAACCGCGCGCCCTGCCCCGGCAGATACACCCCGGTGATCCGCGTACCGGCCTGGACGTCGACAAACGATTGCTGCATCTGGGTTTGCCATACGGCCAGTTGCACCGGGCTGAGGGACGCACCGGCCAGACGCCTGATCTCATCGACGCTGGCCTTCACCAGATCGTCGCGAGAAATGGAGCGTCGGTAGATCAGCTCAAGGGCAAACGGTTGACCTTCGGCCAGCGGTCGCGCCGCGCTCCACAAGCGGGCGTTGTAGACGTCGAAACCGAACACACTGAAATCGCCGGTGCCGATGATCTGTGCGCCGGGCACCGCGTCCTGCCAACTGGCCCAGGTGGGTGTCAGCAACAAGGCCCACAAGCCGATCCCGCAGCATCCACGCAACACCTTCGTTGTAGTGCTCATCGCGGCATCGACTCCGGCAAACCCTGATACTCAGAGCATAGTCCGCTATCGCCTTCGGCATTTTGTATACATGTTTTGCATGCACATGCAGCAATCCGTGAACGACAATGCTAACGTGGTCCTCATTCACCCGACGGAGACACCTGCGTGCTGATCCTCAAACTGCTGCTGATTCCCGGTTTTTTGCTGCTGATTTCCTTGGCCGGGAAGCGTTGGGGCCCCAGCGTCGCCGGATGGCTGTCGGGGTTGCCGGTGGTAGTCGGGCCAATTCTGTTTTTCCTCGCCATCGAACAAGGCCCGGCGTTTGCCGCGCAATCGGCGGTCGCGGCGCTGTCGGCCATGTTTGCGATGATCGCCTTTTGCGTCACCTATGCGCAGGTGGCGCAGCGGGCGAAATGGCCGCTGGCGTTGGTGGTTTCCTTATCGGTCTGGGCCGTGCTGGCGTTGATCCTGTCGTTGATTCCGGCCTCTCTGCCTTTCTCGATTGCCGCCGCTGCGACTGCCCTTCTTGCCGCGCCGTACCTGTTTCCCAAGGTGCAACCAGTGGTCAGCGGCCCGGCGCCGAAGTCGGACAAACTGGTCTGGCGGATGATCGCCGGGGCGGCGTTGACGCTGGTGGTGACGATGCTGGCCAGCACCGTCGGCGAGCGCTGGAGCGGATTGCTCGCGGTGTTCCCGGTGCTCGGCAGCGTGATGGCGGTGTTTTCCCAGCAGACCCGTGGCCCGGCGTTTACCGCCGCGTTGTTGCGGGCGACGGCGACGGGGATGTATTCGTTTTCGGCGTTTTGTCTGGTGTTGGCGCTGACGGTTCCAAGCCTGGGCTTCGGTGGTTTCGTGGTGGCCGTGGCCGTTTCGGTGGCGATGCTGGGCGTCACCCGGCAGTTGCTGGCCAAACCCGCGCCGGCACCGTCGCCGAACTGAACCCGCCCGGACAAACCGCTCTGGAGTGCCGGGTGTGCTCCGTGGGATGATCGCCGCCCAAGCGCGACCATCCCTCGGAGATTCGAATGTCATTGCTTAGCAAGAAAGCCGTCGTCCTGTTGCTGGCGGCGGTGGCCGGTTTCGGCGCCATCAATGCTCAGGCAGCCAAGGCCAAAGAAAAGGCTGTCACCGAGAAAGTCTCGATGCTCGACGGCAAATTCAGTTTTGCCCTGCCCAAGGGCTTTGTCGGCGACCCGCTGCCGGCCGGGCCGACCGGTGCCAAGGGCACCATGTACAGCAACGACGCCACCAAGACTGTGGTCATCGTCGCCGAAAACCAGATTCCCGAAGGCAAAAACGTCAAGGACAACGACAGTGCGTTCCTCGACGGCACCATCTCCGATTTCATCGACGCCCAGCGCAAGGCGCTGCCTGACTTCAACAAGCTCAGCGAAAAGAGCCTGACCCAGAAAGGTAATGGCCTGGGCCTGCGTCAGGTCGACAGCACCGCCACCCAGGGCGGCGGCCAGACTCTCAACACCACGCTGCTGGCTGGCTCCGGCACGCGCATGGCACTGGTCCAGGTGATTTCCCGGGCCAGCGACAAGAGCGGTCACGAGGCACTGGTGAAAACCATCCTCAAGGAAAAGTGATCTTCACGGGTTGAGTTGCTGCAACCAGTCGTTCAAATCCCGAAGCTCGGCCGCGCTGATGCTGTGGCCGACGCCGGGATAGGCATGAAATTGCGGTTTGTACGACAGCTTCTGCAACAACGCATCGGCCTCGGTGCCACCGCTGTACGGCACACGGTCATCCGCCGTGCCGTGGCCGATGAAGATCTCCAGCGGCGGATGCTGTTGCTCTGACTTCAGCTCGCTCTTGAGCACCGGCAACACCCGCCCGCTCAACGCCGCAATCCCTCCGACCGCCGCCGGCTGCCGCAGCCCCACCTCGTACGTCATCATCGCGCCCTGGCTGAAACCGATCAGGTACACCTTGTCCGGTTGCGCGTGATATTTCTGCGCCGCAGCGGCGATAAAGGCCCGCAGTTTCTGGCTGCTGGCCTTCAGATCATCGGTCTCACCGTTGTAGGCCCCTTCGCCTTTCTTGCGAAACCACTGGAAACGCCCTTCCCCCAACGCCATCGGTGCCTGCACCGACAGGTAGTTGTACTGCTTGGGCAACTGAAATTTCATACCGATCAAGTCTGCTTCGTTGCTGCCATAGCCGTGCAGGAAAATCACCAGCGGACGCTGTTCGGCGTCCGGGTGCACCTGGGCCATGTAATTGAGCGGCAGATCGTTTTGCAGCGAGGTCTGAGCCTGAACGGCAGTGGACGCCAGCAGCGTCAACAGCGCAAACATCTTCAACATAAGCCTTCCTTCACACAGTGCAGGGTTCGGGGCAGAGCCTAACACTGTGATCCGGATGATGGGGTGCTGCAGATGCCGCCATCGTGAGCAAGCTCGCTCCCACAATTGACCGCATGCTACTGAAACAACACCATCTCTGTGGGAGCTAGCTTGCTAGCGATGAGGACATCAAATTCAGCGAAGATCCTTCAGTCGTTAATCAGCTTCCCGACTCGGATCGGCTCGCGCCCCGCCACTTTCGCCTGCCAAATTCCCGGCTGGGTGTAGCGTCCGCGATCAATGGCGAACAACACACCACTGGTGCCGGCGCACACGGTGGTCACGCGATCCTTCAGCGGATCGACCACTTCGAACAGCGCATCGCCGCGCTCAACCCACTCACCGGCATTGCGCAGGAAACTCACCACGCCGTGGTGCGGGGCGAACAGGTATTCGGTGCCTTCGAACGGCATGCCTTCGCAGCATTCCTCTGGTGCTTTCGGCCATTCGCCGCTGATGAAGCCCTGTTCGGCCAAAAAGCCCAGGATCGCCTCACAATTGGCCTGAGCCTGATCGACGCGAGTGTCGCCCATGCTGCCCAGTTCCAGGGTGGTGGCGAGGTTGGCCGGCGGAATCGCCGCGTTCGGGAAAGCCCGGGCCAGGCGCAACCACGGCGAGGAGCACGATTCATCGAACGAACTGCCGCCGGAGTCTTCACACAACAGCGCCACGCCAGCCTTCAGCCGTGCGGCGAGGGATTGCCACTGTGGCCAGTGCTGCGGCAGTGCGTAAATATGAATCGCGGCGTCGAAATCGCAATGCAGATCGAGGGTGATGTCGGCCTCACAGGCGTGGCGCAGCAACAGACGGTGCAGCGCTTCCAGTTGCGAAGCGGGGGCCGGCAACTCATCGAGCACCTGACCCATGGTCTGGCGGATCAACGCGATGTTGGCCTGGGCATCACCGCCCAACTGATCCCCGATGCGCTCGGCCACCGGCGCGCTGAGTTCGACGAAGGAGCGGTTGAAGTTCTTGCCGCTGCCCAGCTCGAAACGCCCCATGTGGCTGCCTTGCAAATGCTGATCGAGGCCGATCGGGTTGGCCACCGGCACCAGTTCGATCACGCCCTGCAACTGACCGTTGGTTTCCAGCGCGGCCAGGCGCTTTTTCAGTTCCCACGCAGTGCGCATGCCCGGCAGTTCATCGGCGTGCAGGCTGGCCTGGATGTAAACCTTGCGCGGGCCGGCGCCGTAACGGAACACGCTCAGGGAACGTTCGCTGCCCAAGTGGCTCCAGGGCAGAAGATGATCGATGCGTTGCATGGGGAAGGACTCCAGAATGCCGGATCACTGAGTTCCCTGTGGGAGCGAGCCTGCTCGCGAAAGCGGAGTATCAGTCGAAGACGATGTTGAATGTTAAACCGCATTCGTCGGAACGTCGCCCGGAGCAAACTCGCGCCCACAAAGTACTCACGTCAATGAAACAAGCATAAAAAAGTGGCCACCGCGTCAACGGGGCCACTTCTTTTCTACGGCGTATTAATGGCCGTACACGTCAAAGTCGAAGTACTTGTCCTGCACTTGCTTGTACTTGCCGTTGGCGCGGATTTCGTTGATGGCGGTGTTGAATTTCTCCGCCAGCTCGGTATCGCCTTTACGCACTGCGATACCAGCGCCGCCGCCGAAGTACTTGGCGTCTTCGTAGGTCGGGCCGACGAACTCGAAGCCTTTGCCGGCGTCGGTTTTCAGGAAGCCGTCGCTCAGGTTGACCGAGTCGGCCAGCATCGCGTCGATACGGCCGGACACCATGTCCAGGTTGGCTTCCTGCTGCGAGCCGTAACGCACCAGTTCGATCCCGGCCGGCACCAGCACTTCGGTGGCGTAACGGTCGTGGGTACTGGCGCGCAGCACGCCGACTTTCTTGCCTTTGAGCTCGACCAGCGGGTCTTTCACGCCGGAGCCTGCCTTCATCACGAAGCGCGCCGGGGTGTGGTAGTACTTGATGGTGAAATCGACGTTTTTCTTGCGGTCGTCAGTGATGGTCATCGAGGACAGGATCGCGTCGATCTTCTTCACTTTCAGCGCCGGGATCAGACCGTCGAACTCTTGCTCGACCCAGGTGCATTTGACTTTCATCTGCTCACACAGCGCATCGCCGATGTCCACGTCGAAACCGGCCAGTTTGCCGTCAGGGGTTTTCATCGAGAATGGCGGGTAACCGGCTTCGATACCGATACGGATCGGTTTGGCGTCTTCGGCCACGGCGGTCAGGGACAACATCGACAGTGCCAGGGCACCGAACATTACCAGCTTTTTCATTTATTACTCCCGTGTGCGGAGGCTTTTATTGGCAGCTTTCAATTGTCAGGTTCGGCCTTGGGCTGTGCAGCGCAAAGAAACCGAAGTGGCCGGCAGTCTATGGCGGCGCGCAAGGGGCAAATTGTTTTTAAGCGACAAATACTTACAGAAAATCGGCGAGTGCCATCACGTGGGAAAAGTGTGCGCCAGAGCGGTGCAAGGCTTGTAGGACAAAGCCGACAAAAGCTGCCGCCGAAGCGGCAACCCTCCGGTTATCAGCAATCGCAAGCGATCGGCGCGGTGGCGATGCGCAGTGTCGCAACACTCAACTGAAAGCCTTCATCCAGCCAACCGGTCACCCCGCCGATCATCTCCTTGACCGGATAACCCAACGCCGCCAGCTTCACCGCGGCCTTGTTGGCGCCATTGCAGTGAGGGCCGGCGCAATAAACCACGAACAGTGTGTTTTTCGAGTAGTCCACTAACCCTTCCGCCGTCAGCAAACGCCCCGGGATATTGATCGACCCGGGGACATGCCCACGCTCGAAGGCCAGCGGTCCGCGCACGTCCACCAGCACAAAGTCGACTTCGCCGGCTTCCTGGCTGCTGAAGACGTCGGAACAATCGGTTTCGAAGGTCAGACGGTTGCTGAAATGCATCAGGGCAATGGCCGAAGGGGCAGCAGGAATTTCGCGAACCAGGCTGGGCATGTTGAATCACTCCTTTGTCTGTGGGGATGAACAGACTTTATCGAGCCGCCGCTTGTCGCTACAGTGGCGCACAAGACACTCACCGGGAATTTTCCGCCAAATGCCTGATTCACCTGGATTGGTCACGATTCTGGCCTACGACGGCCTCTGCACATTCGAGTTCGGCATCGCCGTGGAGATCTTCGGCCTGGCCCGGCCGGAGTTCGATTTCCCGTGGTACGAGCACTGCATCGCCGCCGTCGATCAAGGCCCGATGCGCGCCATGGGCGGGATTCAGGTGCTGGCGGACGGTGGTCTGGAATTGTTGGCGGATGCGCGCACCATCATCATTCCCGGTTGGCGCGACCGCAGTGCGCCGGTGCCCGAGGCCTTGCTCGAAGCATTGCGTGGTGCCCATTCACGCGGCGCCCGGTTGCTGTCGATCTGCTCGGGCGTGTTTGTGCTGGCCGCCAGCGGTCTGCTCGACGGGCACGGCGCCACCACTCACTGGCGCTACACCTCGGAGCTGGCCGAGCGCTTTCCGGCCATCGATGTCGACCCGGACGTGCTTTACGTCGACTCCGGCCAGTTGATCACCTCGGCCGGCAGTGCGGCCGGGATCGACGCCTGCCTGCATCTGGTGGCGCGAGACTTCGGCACCCAGATCGCCAACTCGGTGGCACGAAGGCTGGTGATGTCGCCGCAGCGCACCGGTGGTCAGGCGCAGTTCATTCCGACACCGGTCAGCCCGACGCCGCGAAGTGACCTGTCGCGAGTGATGCAGTGGGCCCGCGAGCGCCTGCACGAACCGCTGGAGGTACGCGATCTGGCCAGCGAAGCGGCGATGAGCGAGCGCACTTTCCTGCGCAAATTTACCGAAGCCAGCGGCCAGTCACCCAAGGCCTGGTTGCAACACGAACGTCTGGCACGGGCGCGGGAATTGCTGGAAAGCACGCCGCAGAACACCGAGCAGATCGCCCTGCGCTGTGGCTATCGCTCGGTGGAAAGCTTCCGTGTGGCGTTTCGCAGCGTGGTCGGCGTGCCGCCGTCGGTGTATCGCGAGCGCTTTGGTCGTGAGATCAGATCTACTTTTTGAGTTGAACTCACAGCCCTCTTCGCGAGCAAGCTCGCTCCCACAGGATCAAGTTGCTATCTGTGGGAGCGAGCTTGCTCGCGAAAGCGCCTTTCCCAGGCAACATGTGACTCAAGGCTTGCGCAACAGATAAGTGTCCATGATCCAGCCATGCTCGGCCCGGGCAGCCTTGCGCACCCGTTCGATCTCATCGGCAACGTCGCCGAGCTTGCCATGGATGAGGATTTCGTCCGGCGTGCCGAGGTAGGCGCCCCAGTAAATCTCTGTCTCCTGATCCGCCACGTGGTGGTAGGAATCTTCCGCGTCGAGCATCACCACCAGGCTGTCGGTGTCACTCACCTGCCCTGCCGCCAGGCGCCGGCCAGTGGTGATTTCAATCGAGCGGCCAATGGTGTTCAGAGGCACCTTGTGCTGTGCCGACAAGGCCTGAACGCTGGTGATGCCGGGGATCACCTCGAATTCAAACGCGCATCGCCCCGAAGCCAGAATTGCCTGCAGGATGCGAATGGTGCTGTCGTACAGCGCCGGATCGCCCCACACCAGAAAACCGCCGCACTGCCCGTCAGCCAATTCGTCATTGATCAGGCGTTCGAAGGTTTGCTGCTTGGCGCGGTTCAGATCATCGACGCTGGCGCTGTAGTCCACATCGCCGCGCTCGCGTTCCGGGCTGTGGGCTTCGGCGAAACGGTACGTACGATCGGTGATGTAGCGTTCGCAGATTTCGCGACGCAGGTCGATCAGCTTGTCCTTGCTCTGGCCCTTGTCCATCAGGAAAAACACGTCCACCCGGTTCAGCGCCTTCACCGCCTGCATCGTGATGTAGTCCGGGTTGCCGGCACCGATGCCGATCACCAGCAATCGCTTCATTACTCTGCTCCGTCCAGATTCATGCCGGACAAGCGTAGCCGCCAGCGCCCGGTAAACCGCAGATCGACCACCGCCAGCGGCTCGACATCGATGCTGTGAAACGCCTCGCCCTGCACGACCTGCATCAATGCAGCGCGAATCACGAACGGATGGGTAACCGCCACCACGTGACCCTGCGTGGCTTGCAGTGAAAGCAGCCACGCCGCCACTCGTTCACGCAGTTGCACCACGGACTCACCGCCATGGGGGGCGGCGTGCGGATCTTCGAGCCAGGCTTGCAATGCGTCGGGTTCGTTCCGTTGCAAGTCCTTGATCGACTGACCTTGCCACCGTCCCCAATCGCAATCACGCAGTGCCTGATCGATGTGCGCTTCAGGGCCAAACCACGCCGCCGTCTGACGGGTACGCAATTCCGGGCCGCAAATCAGACGGGATGCCTTGTCGAAACGCGAAGCCAGCGAGCAGGACGCCAGCAAAGTTTCTTCAACAGGTTCGCTCGTAGGAAAACACGCCAATTTTTGTGCGACTGTTCTGGCATGGCAGATCAATGTCAAACGGGTGGTCTGCACGGGGAGTCACTCGATTGGAATAGGTGAAGCTCATCGTCGAAAGAGCTGATGTAGCGGCAATTGTGCCGTAAAGCGGGAGGTTCCGGGCAATCGACTAGGCAACTCGAGCGCGTGGAAGCGGCAATGTCTGACACCACTATGGGCAATGGACTACAAGACTGGTCGACATCCGTGTAGCCCTTGCGTTACGGGCTTCCCGCCCCATTTTGGGGCCTGGTTTAAACGCTGAAAAATTCGCTAGACATGTAGCGTCAGTTACATAAATACTGTTTTAACGGATTGTGAAGCGAATTCAACACCCCATCCAGCAGGAGCCCGGATGCCCCCTTTAAGAGACCTGATCACCGACCCCGGCCTTGACCTGACGCCGTCGGAGCGCAAAGTCGTTCGCGCCTTGCTCGATCAGTATCCACGCAACGGGCTTGGCCCGATGGCGCGCCTGGCCGAACATGCCGGTGTCAGCGATCCGACCATCGTGCGGCTGGTGAAAAAGCTCGGCTTCGGTGGTTATGCCGAATTCCAGGACGCACTGCTCAGCGACATGGACCATCGCCTGCGCTCGCCGCGCACCCTGTTGCAGCCGCGCTCGCATCAGAACAAGGACGACGCCTGGAGCCATTATCTGGCCCACAGCCACAACCTGCTGGCGGAAACCCAGGCCCTGACCCAACCGGAAGACGTGCGGATCCTCGCTGACTGGCTGCTCGACACCCGGCATCAGGTCTACTGCTTCGGCGGGCGTTTCAGCAGCCTGATGGCAACTTACCTGCTCAATCATTTGCGCTTGCTGCGCCCCGGCTGCTTTGCACTGGAGGACAACGCGCAACTGCCGGATCGCCTGTTCGACCTTCAACGCCAGGACGTGGTGCTGGTGTTCGACTATCGCCGCTACCAGACCCAGGCCTTGCGCGTAGCCAGCGCGGCAAAGAACAGCAATGCTCGCGTCGTGCTGTTCACCGACATCTATGCTTCGCCGCTGCGCGAACTGGCCGACATGATCATCAGCGCTCCGGTGGAGTCGGCCTCGCCGTTCGACACCATGGTCCCGGCGCTGGCCCAGGTCGAGGCATTGATCGCCTGTCTGACCCTGCGCTGCCCGGACCTGGCCGATCGCCTGGAAGGCATCGATGCCCTGCGCAACGACTTCGACACCCACTTGCTGGAGGATAAATAAGGATGTTCAGCCTTCCCCATCGCTCGCCACGGGACCTGCCGTTTGTCACCGACCACACCGCCCTGTTGCTGGTGGACATGCAGCGTGCCTGGCTCGAACCACAGTTCGACCCGCACCTCGAAGGCCCGGACGCCGCGTACTTCCTCAACCGCACGCGCTCGCAAGTGGTGCCCAACCAGATTCGCCTGCTCAACGCCTTCCGCGACGCACGGCAGAACGTGCTGCACACCCTGATCGAAAGCCTGACCGCCGACGGCCGTGACCGCTCATTGGATCACAAACTGTCGGACATGCACCTGCCCAAGGGCAGCCCGCAGGCTCAGGTCATTGCCGAGCTGACCCCGGCGGAAAACGAAATCGTGCTGCCGAAGACCTCGTCCGGGGTCTTCAACTCGACCAACATCGACTACGTGCTGCGCAACCTTGAAACCCGCCACCTGATCATCGCCGGCATCGTCACCGACCAATGCGTGGACATGGCCGTGCGCGACGCCGCCGACCGTGGCTACCTCGTCACACTGGTGGCGGACGCCTGCGCGACCTACAACGAAGCACGCCACGACGCCTGCCTGAACGCGATCAAGGGCTACTGCTGGATCACCGACACCGACACCGTGCTCGGCCGGTTGCAGGAGATGCAGCCATGAGCGAACGCCTGTCGCCGTTGCCGATGACCACCATCGTCACCACCGACCTGATCGGCGTCACCCGTGGCCGTTCGTTTCCCACCGATGAGCTGGAGCACTATCAGGCCGCCGGTTGCGGCTGGGTGCCGGCCAACAGCGCGCTGACGCCGCAGGACATCATCGCCTCGACCAGTCCGTGGGGCGCTTATGGCGATCTGCGGCTGATTCCCGATCTGGCCAGCCGCGTCACCGTCGGCAACGGCCCGGACGCCGTAGCGCCAGCGCTGGATTTCATCCACGGCGATATCCGCGAAACCGATGGCCGGCCGTGGGCAGCCTGCCCGCGCACGCTGTTGCGCAACGAGGTCGAGCGCTATCGCGATGAACTCGGCTTGCAGGTCAACGCCGCTTTCGAACACGAATTCAATCTGCACGCCGGGTTTGCCGAACATCTGGCGTTCTCGCTCGAAGCCCAGCGCCAGGGCGCCGAATTCGGTGGCTGGCTGCTCAGCGCTCTGCGCGCCGGTGGCGTCGAGCCGGAAATGTTCCTGCCCGAATACGGCAAGCACCAATACGAAATCACCTGCCGCCCGACCCTTGGCGTAGCGGCGGCGGATCGCGCGGTGAACGTGCGCGAGATCACCCGCGAGATCGCCCGGCAAATGGGCCTGGATTTGAGCTTTGCGCCGAAGACCGCCGCCGACGCGGTATGCAACGGCGTTCACCTGCATGTCAGCCTGCTGGATCTGGCCGGCCAGCCGATGCTCTACGACGCCGGCACCAGTAATGGTTTGTCGACTCTCGGCCAGCACTGGGCGGCGGGTGTGCTGCATTACTTGCCGGCGCTGTGTGCGTTCACTGCACCGACGCCGGTGTCGTACGAACGTTTGCAGCCGCACCACTGGAGCGCGTCCTACGCCTGCCTCGGGCAACAGAACCGCGAAGCGGCGCTGCGGATTTGCCCGACCGTGAGTCTGGGCAACAAACCCGTGGCGAAGCAGTACAACCTGGAGTTCCGCGCCATGGATGCCACCGCCTCGCCGCATCTGGCGATGGCCGCGCTGCTGATCGCCGGACGCCTGGGTATCGAGCAGCGTCTGGCGCTGAACGCGATCACCGATGAAATCCCCGATTCACTCAACGACGAACAACGCAAGGCCCGGGGCATCGTTGCCCTGCCCGCCTCCCTGGCCCAGGCACTGGATTGCCTGCGTCGCAGTGAAGCGCTGGTCGAAGCGCTGCCAAGCGCGTTGCTCGAGACTTTTTTCGCCCTTAAAACCGAGGAACTGGCGCTGACGGAACAGCTCTCGCCCGCTGATCTATGTGAGCACTATGCACGCCTGTACTGAATCCGCCGAGCTTGGGTTGTACACCCGACCGGTCTACAACCTGAGCCGTGAAGATTCGACGCACCCGCTGATTCTGGTGTGCGAACACGCCAGCCGCTACATCCCTGAGGTCCTGAACAATCTGGGCCTGGATGAAACGGCTGCGCGCGAACACATTGCCTGGGACATCGGTGCCCTGGCGCTGGCCGAGCAACTGTCGGAGCAACTGGGCGCGACGCTGTTGAGCGCCAACTATTCGCGCTTGCTGATCGACCTCAACCGCCCCCGGCATGCGCCCGACAGCATCCCGGCGCAGAGCGAGATCTATCAGGTGCCGGGCAACCGCGAGCTCGACGAGGCCACCCGCGAATACCGTCGCCAGTGCCTGTTCAAGCCGTTTCACACGCGGCTGCAACAACTGATCGATGCACGTCTGGCCGAAGGTCGGCCGGTGCGGGTGGTAGGGATTCACAGTTTCACCCCGGTGTACTACGGCCAGCCGCGCGAGCTGGAAGTCGGCGTACTGTTCGGTCAGGCCAAGGCCTACGCCCAACGGATGCTCGACGGTCTGGAACGACATCCGCTGAAAGTCGCCGGCAACCAGCCGTACAAGATCGACCCGCTGGGCGACATGACCGTGCCGGTGCACGGCGATGCCCGAGGCCTGGAGTCGGTGCTGATCGAGGTGCGCAACGACCTGCTGCGCAGCCCGGAAGCGGTGACCCGCTGGGCGAATTATCTGGCTCCACTGCTGTAAGAATTGTTGTAACCACTGCTGACGCTGTAAACGACGGACCGATATAACAACTAAAACGACCGATTGGCTGACAAGGAGTTGCGCTTCATGGAAATAGAAGAGTTCGGCTACAAACAGGAGTTGAAACGTAGCCTGACACTGACCGATCTGGTGGTGTACGGGATGATCTTCATGATCCCCATCGCCCCGTTCGGCGTGTATGGCTACGTCAACGCCGAGGCACCTGGGATGGTGCCTCTCGCGTACATCATCGGCATGGTGGCGATGGTCTTCACCGCGCTGAGCTACGGCAGCATGGCCCGGGCCTTTCCGATTGCCGGATCGGTTTATTCCTACGCGCAACGGGGCCTGAATCAACACGTCGGTTTCATCGCCGGCTGGCTGATGCTGCTCGACTATCTGCTGATTCCG
The DNA here is from genome assembly GCF_025447595.1 of Pseudomonas koreensis. Taxonomy (GTDB): domain Bacteria; phylum Pseudomonadota; class Gammaproteobacteria; order Pseudomonadales; family Pseudomonadaceae; genus Aquipseudomonas; species Aquipseudomonas koreensis_H. The sequence continues at coordinate 198,004 of NZ_JAOEJU010000008.1, forward strand.
CCGCTGCTCTACGTTTATGCGGCGATGGCGCTCAACCACTTGTACCCGGACATCCCGAAAGTCGGATTCATTCTGGCGTTCCTGGTCAGCGCGACCTTCGTCAACCTGCGCGGCATCACCTTCACCGCTCGCATGAACATCCTGTTCCTGCTCGCGCAACTCGTGGTGCTGGGGATTTTCCTGTTCTACGCCTGGAATGCCCTGCACAACGGTGGCGGCAACGGCCAGTTGACCCTCGCGCCGCTGTATCACCCGGAAACCTTCAACTTCGCCCTGCTGATGCAAGCGGTGTCGATTGCGGTACTGTCGTTCCTCGGCTTCGATGCAATCTCTACCCTCGCCGAAGAGATCAAAGGCGATCCGGGCCGCAGCGTCGGCAAAGCGGCGTTGATCACTCTGGTGGTGATGGGCGTGATTTTCGTCGCGCAAACCTGGATCGCTACCGATCTGGCGGCGGGCATGGGCTTCAAGTCCGCCGACACCGCGTTCTATGAAATCGCCGAAATCGCCGCCGGCAGTTGGCTGGCGACCCTGACTGGCGTAGCAACGGCCCTGGCCTGGGGCGTGGCGGTGGCAATCACTTCGCAAGCGGCAGTCTCGCGCCTGTTGTTCGGCATGGCCCGCGACGGCAAGCTGCCGAAGGTGCTGGCCAAGGTCCATCCGAAGCACAATACCCCGTACCTGAGCATTTATCTGGTGGCCGTGCTGTCGCTGGTCATCTGCTACCTGTTCATCAATTCGGTAGACACCCTGACCTCGCTGGTCAATTTCGGTGCCCTGAGCGGCTTCATGCTGCTGCACCTGACCGTGATCAATTACTACTGGCGCCGGCAGAAGTCCGGTCAGGTGATCCGTCACCTGATCTGCCCGGTGATCGGCTTCATCATTGTCGCGGCCATCATGTACAACATGGGCGTCGATGCACAGAAACTCGGCCTGATCTGGATTGCACTGGGTCTGGTGTACCTGTTCTTCCTGAACAAGCTCGGCGCCAGTACCGCGCTGCCTGACCCGAGCAACGGCTGACAAAAAAAAGAGCGGCGTCTGACAACAAATCAGGCGACCGCCGATTTAACGCGTGGAAACCGACAGTGATAGTCAGGTTCGGCGAATGGGCCGAACCTTTTGATACAGGAGTGCATCCATGCTGGTCTTACGCCCAGTCGAGCCAAACGACCTGCCTCAATTGCAACAGCTGGCGCGCGACAGCCTGGTGGGCGTCACATCCCTGCCGGACGACAGTGAACGTCTGGGCGAAAAAATTGCCGCGTCTTGCGCCTCGTTCGACAGTGATGCCGCGGCTCAGGGCGCGGAGAATTACTTCTTCGTGCTGGAAAATCTGGACAACCGACGTCTGGTCGGCTGCTCGGAAATTCTCGCCACCGCCGGACACGACGAGCCGTTCTACAGTCTGCGTAACCGCCATTTCACCAGTGCCTCGCGGGAGCTGAACATCGAACACGGGGTGCCGGCGCTGTCGCTGTGTCACGACCTGAGCGGGCATACGCTGCTGCGCGGTTTTCACATCGATGAGGCGCTGGTGCGCACGCCGTTTTCCGAATTGCTGTCGCGGGCACGCCTGCTGTTCATCGCCGCCCACGCGCCGCGTTTTGCCGAAGCGGTGATCACCGAAATCGTCGGTTACAGCGATGAGAATGGTCACTCACCCTTCTGGGATGCGCTGGGCAAACATTTCTTCGACCTGCCATACGTCGAAGCCGAGCGGCTGTGCGGATTGCAGAGCCGAACGTTTCTCGCCGAACTGATGCCGCAATATCCGATCTACGTGCCGATGCTGCCGCAGGCGGCGCAGGACTGCATAGGACGCATCCACCCGGACGGTCAGGAAGCCTTCGACATCCTTGAGCGCGAGGGTTTTGAAACCAACAGCTACATCGATCTGTTCGATGCCGGCCCGACCCTGTACGCACGCACCGCCAACATCCGTTCGATCGCCCAAAGCCAGACAGCCACGGTACAGGAGGAACCCCTGATCGATGCTCGTGGTCGTTATCTGGTGAGCAATGATGCTCTGCATGGCTTTCGGGCAGTGGTCGCCGAGCTGGATTACCAGCGCGGTCAGCCTCTGGCGCTCGCCCCGTCTCTGTGCTCGGCGCTCAACGTCCGCGCTGGCGGCACGATCCGGGTGATCGCCCTGTGAACCGCGCCCCGACCCAACGACAGTGCCCGAACAGGCGCGCAAAAGGAGTTGCAGCATGATTGTCCGTCCGGTCCAAGTCAGCGACCTGCCAGCGTTGATGACGCTGGTGCAACAGGCCGGCCCCGGGTTCACAACCCTGCCGGCCAACGAAGATCGTCTGGCCCACCGGGTACGCTGGGCACAGCGCGCCTTCGCCGAACAGGTCGAGCGGGCCGACGCCGATTACCTGTTTGTGCTTGAAGACGACGAGCAGCGAGTAGTCGGCGTCAGCGCTCTGGCCGGGGCCGTCGGCCTGCGCGAGCCCTGGTACAACTATCGGGTCGGGCTGACCGTCAGCTCGGCACCGGACCTGGGCATCCAGCGGCAGATCCCGACATTGTTCCTCAACAACGAACTGACCGGCCAATCGGAACTGTGCTCGCTGTTCCTGCGCCACGACCAGCGGCACGGCAGCAATGGACGTCTGCTATCGCTGGGGCGTTTGCTGTTTGTCGCCGAATTTCCGCACCTGTTCGGCGAGAAGATGATCGCCGAACTGCGCGGCAGTGCCGACGAGCAAGGCTGTTCGCCGTTCTGGGACAGCCTGGGCCGGCACTTCTTCCAGATGGACTTCAGCCACGCCGACCACCTGTCCGGGCTGGGCAACAAGGCGTTCATCGCCGAACTGATGCCGCGTCAGCCGCTGTACACCTGCCTGCTCACCGAACAGGCCCAGGCCGTGATCGGCCAGGCCCACCCCAACACCGAGCCGGCACTGAAAATCCTTCAGTCCGAGGGTTTCGCTCACAAAGGCTACATCGACATCTTCGACGGTGGCCCGGTGATTGAGGCGCCGATCCGCAGCATCCGCACCGTGCGCGACAGCCTGGAACTGACCCTGAGCATCGGCACCCCGGACGACCAGGCGCCACTGTGGTTGATCCACAACCGTCGCCTGGAAAACTGCCGCATCACCGTCGCGCCGGGACGCCGGGTCGGCAGTAGTCTGGTGATCGACCGCCTCACCGCCAAACGCCTGCAATTGCAGCCGGGCAACTCGGTGCGGGCGGTGCCGCTGCCCAATCAACAGCAGCAGGCTGTGGCGGCCTGAGCACAGATTCCTGTAGAGAAAGCGCCTGAACAGGATTTTCCTGGTTAACTTCCTCGTTAATTCGTCATGATCCTTGACCCATTGGCGTGATAGCCTTTTCACCTTCGGCGTTGACACCTTTGCTCAAGCCTTTCCATTCCTTTGTATTGGTGGAACTCGTATGACCAGGCTTTCTCATCAAGATTTGCGCCGTAACTTCCGTCAGCTGCTGGCTTCCGACACCTGCTATCACACCGCATCGGTGTTCGATCCGATGTCCGCCCGCATCGCCGCTGACCTGGGTTTTGAAGTAGGGATTCTCGGCGGCTCGGTCGCCTCGTTGCAGGTGCTGGGCGCCCCGGACTTTGCCCTGATCACTCTCAGTGAATTCGCTGAACAGGCCACCCGCATCGGCCGCGTCGCTCAACTGCCGGTGATCGCCGACGCCGACCACGGCTACGGCAACGCCCTGAACGTGATGCGCACCATCGTCGAACTGGAACGCGCCGGCGTCGCCGCGCTGACCATCGAAGACACTCTGCTGCCGGCACAATTCGGCCGTAAATCCACCGACCTGATCACCGTCGCCGAAGGCGTCGGCAAGATCCGCGCGGCACTGGAAGCCCGGGTCGATTCGGAAATGGCGATCATTGCCCGGACCAACGCCGGCATCCTGCCGAATCAGGAAATCATCAGCCGTACCAAGCAGTACCAGGCCGCCGGCGCCGACGGCATCTGCATGGTCGGTATCCAGGACTTCGATCAGCTCGAGCAAATCGCCGAACACCTGACCGTCCCGCTGATGCTGGTGACCTACGGCAACCCGGCACTGCGCGACGACAAACGCCTGGCCGAACTGGGTGTGCGCGTGACCATCGATGGCCACGGTGCTTACTTCGCGGCGATCAAGGCGACTTACGACAGCCTGCGCGAACAGCGCCAGATCTTCACCCAGGCTTCTGACCTGAGCGCCACCGAACTGACTCACACCTATACCCAGCCTGAGGAATACATTCTCTGGGCCAAGGAATACATGAGCGTCAAAGAGTAACCCCGCACCACGCGACAAAGAGGCAGAGCGGCCCGACGCCATTACGAGTCCACTCGCATGGCGCCCGCCGCGAAACCGCTGCCTGCCGCTACTGTTTCGCCAGCTCCATAATCATCCGCGACAACAGATAGATTCGCGGTGCCACGCTCTCCACTTCTGCGTACTCCTCCGGGGTATGAATGTTTCCGCCGACAATCCCGAACCCGTCCAGCGTCGGCGTACCCACCCCGGCCGACAAGCTCGCGTCCGCCGCCCCGCCGCTGCCTTCTTCGGTCAACTTGCGGCCGATTTCGCCGTAGATCCCCTGGGCCATCGCCATCAAACGATCCGACTCCGCCGTCTGCGGCATCGGTGGCAAGCCGCGTTGCAATGAAGTCTTCACTTCGGTATCGGGAATCAACTTGTCCTGCGACACCCGCGCCAGATCCTTCTCGATCCGGTCGAACTCCTCCGGCACCGCCGCCCGTACGTCAGCCTTGGCTGTGGCCTGATCCGGAATCACGTTGGTGCGGTCGCCAGCCTTGAGCACGGTGAAGTTGATGGTGGTTTTCTTGGCCTCGTCGCCGAGCTTGCCCAGTTGCAGAATCTGATGCGCCGCTTCCATCGCCGCATTGCGCCCCAGTTCCGGCGCGACGCCGGCGTGGGCAGCCTTGCCTTTGACCTCGACCAGCGCGGTGGCGCTGCCCTTGCGCCACACCACCAGACCATCGGCCGGCCGGCCCGGCTCGAGATTGAGGGTGACGTCGTGGAGCTTGGCAGTTTTCTTGATCAGGTCGGTGGCGACGTCCGAACCGGTTTCTTCGCTGGCATCGAGCAGGAATGTGATTTGCGCGTAGTCCTTGAAGTCGAGGTTCTTCAGAATTTTCAGCGCATAGATACCCGCGACGATCCCGCCCTTGTCGTCCATTACCCCCGGCCCGTAGGCGCGGCCGTCCTTGATGTGGAATGGTCGCTCGGCGGCAGAGCCTTCCTTGAACACCGTGTCCATGTGCGCCATCAGCAGGATTTTCGCCTTGCCGGTGCCTTTGAGGGTGGCGAGTACGTGGTTGGTTTTTTCCGGGGTGTTGGGCACCAGTTCGATGGTGGCGCCGAGCTTTTTCAGCTCATCGATGGCGATGTCGCTGACTTGCTTGAGCCCCGGTTCATAGCCGGAACCGGAGTCGATGTTGACCAGCCGCTCCAGCAGCTTCAGCGCTTCGGGTTTGTACTGTTCGGCGTCGGCCAGCACCTGTTTGTGCGGTTCGGCGAACGCGCCAGCGGCTGCGAAAGAGAGGGTCAGGCCGAGACCGGCGGCCAGCAGGGAACGAGGGAATTTGAACGTCATGAATCCATCCTTGTTTCGTGTCGGGTACTGAACCGTACCTGACATCGCGCCAAGGCTCTATACCGGATGCGACCCCCACCCCGTTCAAACCGAATCGAATACCTCACGCCGCGGCTTGTCGTCGCTGCAGCATATCACCCGGTTACGCCCGCCGGCCTTGGCCTCATAGAGCGCGCGGTCGGCGTCATCAAGCCAACGAGTTGCATCGACGTGCGACGGATCGAGCGCCGCCAGACCGATGCTCAGGCTGACTTTCAGCGCCGGGTTCTGTTCGTACACAAGAAAGGAAAAGCGCTCACGCAACGCTTCCATCGCCTGCGCCGCATTGAACAGCGGCAAGTCCGGCAGGATCACGCAAAACTCGTCACCGCCGTAGCGCCCCGCCACATCGGCCAGACGCAGGTTCTGCTTGAGCATCTTGCTCAGCTGACGCAGGACGATATCGCCAGCCACATGGCCGTAGGTGTCATTAATGGCTTTGAAGTGATCGATGTCGATCAGCGCAATAGCAGCACCTTTCTGCTGACGCCGGCAGCGCTGGAACTCGATTTCCAGTTGGTCCTTCCAGGCTCCGTGATTGAGCAGACCGGTGAGGCTGTCGGTGCGGCTCAGGGCCAGCAATTCGCGCTTATGCAGCCCGAGGGTGTAGGCCTGGCGAAAGCAGATCCAGCCCAGTGCCAGCGGATACAACATCAACAGCGGCAAACAGGCATAGAGTTGCGCCGGGGTGGTCATCGGGACGAACGCGGGGGCAAACATCACCAGCCCGACACCGACGCCAAGCAACTGCGCCGCCGCCCCGGCCAACAGAAAACGCAGGCCACCGATGGCGACGTTGTTCATCGCCATCATCGAAATGGTCGTGGCACTGGGCAAGGGATTGAAATGCATGGCGGCGACCCAGAAGCCACCGAGAAAGGCGTCGATCAACAGGTTGCGGTGTTCGGCGTGGTACGGAACCTTCGCCCGGCGGGCCCATTGATACGCGAGGTGCGGCCAGAGCAGTCCGTTGAACACCATCAGCACCCAGACCCAGGTCGGCGGATCGAGTGGATACATCGCAACGCTCACGCACAAAAGCCCCAGGATCAGTCCCAGAGTTCGCGATGTATAAAGCCTCCTGGCCAGTGAAAGTCCCTTTCCTCCCGTTCTTCCCATAAGGGCCTCGATCACTCGACGGTACTGCGAACACCATAAAACCGATGTGCTCGGAGTCTAACAGGGCGACGTTAAATAGCCATCACCGGCCAGCGGGCCGAATAACCCGCCGTCAGCGACACACGGCGGGCAAATGATTGGCTATACATGAAAGGAAGAAAATGGAAAAAAGACTCTAAGAAGGAGGCCCATGCAAACCTACCAAGTGTTGATCATCGGCAGTGGTTTTGGCGGCCAGTGCGCGGCGGTCAATCTGCTCAAGGCCGGTATCGACGACTTTCGCTTGGTGGAACGCCGGGACTTTTTCGGCGGCACCTGGTGCCAGAACACCTACCCTGGCGCGGCGGTGGATGTGCCGTCACCTCTTTATTCGTTGTCGTTTGCACCGTATCGCTGGACGCAGATGTTCGCCGAACAAGCAGAACTGCACCGCTATACCGACCATGTGGTCGAGCGTTTCGGCCTGCGTGACCGGGTGGAACTGCAGGCCAACGTCGAACGCGTCGAATGGGACGACACCGAAAAACGCTGGGCCGTATACACCGGCACCAAGGGCACTTTTTATGCGCAGTTCCTGATCAATGCCACCGGGCCGCTGAGCCAACCGGTTATCCCACACTTCCCCGGCCAGGATCGCTTTCAAGGCAAGACATTTCATACAAACAATTGGGATCACAGCTACGACTATCACGGTAAACGCGTGGCGATTGTCGGCAGCGGCGCCAGTGCAGCCCAGGTGATTCCGACAATTGCACCGGATGTTGCCCAGTTGCATGTCTTCCAGCGTACAGCCCATTGGGTACTGCCTCGGGCAGACCGTACGTTCGGGCGATTTCAGCGCTGGCTGCTGGGTCTGAAACCCGCCTACAAACTGCTGCGCTGGATGATCTACTGGCAGTTCGAAACCCGGGTCATCGCCTTCAAATACTCGAAACCGGCGATTCACATGGTGCAGCGCCAGGCCCTGAAATTCCTCAAGCGCCAGGTGCCTGATCCCGAACTCCAGCGCAAACTGACACCCGACTTCACCATCGGCTGCAAACGGGTGCTGCTCTCCAGCACCTATTACCCGGCGCTGACCCGGCCCAACGTGACACTGCACAGCCGCGAGCAAGGCATCGCCAGCCTCGACGAAACCGGCATCGTCACCATTGACGGTCAGCATATCGACGTCGATCTGATCATCTGGTCGACCGGTTACGACGCCACCGACGGCGTGATTTCCTACCCGGTCAGCGGAAAAAACGGCGTGCAATTGCGCGATGTCTGGGCGCAATACCCGCGCGCCTACCTCGGCACCAGCCTGCCGGATTTCCCTAACCTGTTTATCGTCACCGGGCCGAACACCGGCATCGGCCACACCTCGGCGTTGTTCATCATCGAATCGCAGATGAACTACATCCTCGACTGCATCCGCACCTTGCAGGCCAAAGGTCTGCGCAGCATCGAAGTTCGCCCAGAAGCAGAACGTACCTACACTCAGATGATTCACCGGGAGATGGAGCGAACGGTCTGGAAAACCGGCGGCTGCCACAGTTGGTATCAAAGCAGGAGCGGTCATGTGATCGCGATGTTCCCCGGCTTCAGTTTCAGCTACCACCGGTTGACCCGGGCGCTGAAACCGGCCGACCACATTCTGTCTTGAACAAGGAAGACCCACGATGCTTTTGCTGTTTGTCGCCCTCGCGGTTTTCGTGGCCTGGAGCTGGTTGAGTTACCCGGCGGTCGGCCACTGGCTCTACGATCTGAGTGCGGCCCTCGAGGCCAAGTTGTACCGGCTGCACAAGATTGAAGTGCCGATTGCCGAAATGACCGTGTCGACCTGGCAAGGCGGGCCTTATGAAGCGTCGAGCAGCATTCTGATGCTGCACGGCTACAGTGCCGAAAAGAACCTGTGGCTGCGCTTCGCCCGGCATTTTGTCGGGCAGTACCGGGTGATCATCCCGGACCTCGCCGGCCACGGCGAAACCGGCTTCAAGGCCGGCGGCGGCTACGACATTCCGGTGCAGGCCAAGCGCATGATCCAGTTGCTCGACGTCTGCGGGGTCGAGAAAGTCCACGTGATCGGCAACTCCATGGGCGGCTACATCGCCGCGTGGCTGGCGGCGACCTACCCGGACCGCATCGCTTCGGTGGCGCTGATCGACCCGGCCGGCGTCACTGCGCCCGAAGCCAGCGACATGGAGCGCCACCTTGCCCGTGGGCACAATCCGTTCCTGATCAATTCCCGGGAAGAATTCCGACGCTTCTATGCCATGACCATGGCCTCGCCGCCGTGGGTGCCCGGCTTGGTGCTCGACGCGATCGCTCAGCGCTACGAACAATGCCGCGACGAACTGGAAGAGATCTTCCGCGATTTTCGCGCCAGCCCACCGATGGAGCCGAAACTGCCGGACATCAAATGCCCGGCGCTGTTGCTCTGGGGTCGCAAGGACCGGTTGATCGACGTCAGCAGCGTGCCGGTGTGGAGCAAAGGCATCAGCAATTTGCGGGTCGATGTCTGGGATGGCGTCGGCCATATGCCGATGGTCGAACAACCGTCGAACACGGCACGTCTGTATCGCGAGTTTCTGGGGGAGAATTCGCGTCAGGACAGGTAAACGGTCAGTCGTTGGCAGAATGAAGTTCGTAGGATTCTTCGTTTGCCCGCATCGGCGAAGGCTGCGATCTTTTCCAACATCCTTTACGTGACCGTGCCAGGAATTTTTTTCATGACCGTGCAGCCTTTCGTCAGCCCCGACCTGATCCGCCAACGCTTTTCCAAAGCGATGTCCGACATGTACCGCGAAGAAGTGCCGCTGTACGGCGCATTGATGGAACTGGTGGAACAGACCAACCGCGAGGTGTTGGCGCGGGAGCCGCAGATCGCCAATCAACTGCACAGCACTGGTGAGATCGAACGGCTGGATATGGAGCGCCACGGCGCGATCCGCGTCGGCACCGCCTCGGAACTGGCCACCCTCGCCCGCCTGTTTGCGGTGATGGGCATGCAACCCGTGGGTTATTACGACCTGACCCCTGCCGGGGTACCGGTGCATTCCACGGCATTCCGTGCGGTGCATGAAGATGCGCTGCAGGTCAGCCCGTTCCGGGTGTTCACTTCGTTGCTGCGACTGGAATTGATTGAAGACCCCGAGCTGCGCGCCTTTGCTGAATCGGTGCTGGATCAGCGTTCGATCTTTACGCCTTCGGCGATAAGGCTGATCGAACAGGCAGAAGCCTCTGGCGGCCTGAATGAATCCGAGGCCGGGGAATTTGTCCTGCAAGCGCTGGAGACTTTTCGCTGGCACCACAGCGCCACCGTCACCGCCGCGCAATACCAGACCCTCAGCGCCCAGCATCGTCTGATCGCCGATGTCGTGGCCTTCAAGGGCCCGCACATCAACCACCTGACCCCGCGCACGCTGGACATCGATATCGTCCAGGCGCAGATGCCGCTGCATGGCATCACGCCCAAAGCAGTGATCGAAGGTCCACCGCGCCGGCAGCATCCGATCCTGTTGCGTCAGACCAGTTTCAAGGCGCTGGACGAGCCGATCGCCTTCACCGACCAGACGCAAACCCGTGGAAGCCACAGCGCTCGCTTCGGTGAAATCGAACAACGCGGAGCAGCGCTGACTCCCAAGGGCCGTGCGTTGTACGACCGTCTGCTGAATGCCGCACGGGATGAACTGGGGGATTTCCCCAATGAAGGCAATGCCTCACGTTACAACGCGCTGATGACCCAGCATTTCAGCGAATTCCCTGACAGCCTCGAGGGCATGCGCGAGCAGGAACTGGCGTACTTCCGTTATTTCCTGACAGACAAAGGGCTGGCGGCGGGTCGTCCTGTTGATGTTTCGCTGCAAGGATTGTTGCGCGACGGCTATGTGAAAACCGAGCCTCTGGTGTACGAAGATTTCCTGCCTGTCAGTGCGGCGGGGATTTTTCAGTCGAACCTGGGGGATGCGGCGCAGACGCACTATGGCGAGCATTCCAACCGTCAGGCATTCGAACAGGCCCTGGGGCGTTCGACCATCGATGAGCTGGAGTTGTATGCCGAAACGCAACAGCGTTCGATTGAGGAATGTCTAGCCGCGTTGACCCGATAACACCGAAAAAAAGGTCGTCTGAAATATCGGACGACCTTTCAGGATTTCAGCGCAGCCGCGACAACAAGCTCAAAGCTGTCGCCTCGGACGATGCAGGATTCTGCCCCGTCAGCAGCAACCCGTCCTCCACCGTGTAACTTGCCCAATCCTCGGCCTTGGAAAAAATCCCGCCCTTGGCCTTGAGCTCATCCTCCACCAGAAACGGCACCACATCGGTCAGCTGTACCGCGTCCTCTTCGCTATTGGTGAAACCGGTCACGCGTTTGCCTTTGACCAATGGCTGGCCATCGACACCCTTGGCGTGACGCAATACACCCGGCGCATGGCAGACAGCCGCAACCGGTTTACCACTGTTGTAAAACGCTTCGATCAGCGCGATGGAGTGTCGATCCTCAGCCAGATCCCACAATGGACCATGGCCGCCCGGGTAGAACACCGCATCGAAATCCGCCACTTTGACCGTATCAAGCTTGACTGTTGAGGCCAGCGCCAACTGAGCAGCGGTGTCCGTGCGAAAACGCTCCGTGGCTTCGGTTTGCGCGTCCGGCGCATCGCTTTTCGGGTCCAGCGGCGGTTGGCCGCCCTTGGGTGAGGCCAGAGTCAGCTGGGCGCCGGCATCCTTGAACACGTAATACGGAGCGGCGAACTCCTCCAGCCAGAATCCGGTTTTCTTGCCGGTATTGCCCAGTTGATCGTGGGACGTCAGAACCATCAGGATTTTCATGTTGTTCTCACTCTGCTTGAGAAATTCTCAACCGTCGTGCGGTCGGCCTGAGTGATTGACCGTAGACGTTTGCGGTTCGTTTCACTCGGTTGGCGTCTGAGCCCAACTGCGCAAGAAGTTGCGCAGTCGTGCGTAATAAAACACCCCTTAAAACCGCTGTAAGCCACGCCAATCATGGCCTCCAGCCAAGTGCGCAAGAAGTTGCGCAGTACTGCGCAACTTCTTGCGCACTTTTTGCCTGAAACGCAGCTGTTTTTCACGAAAACCAATGACCTCCAACACCAACCCCCTGGTTTTACGGGGGTTCCAAATTGTTGGCACGCTCCTTGATAACCGTCAGCCACCCACCGGGCGATTTCGCCTCCCGGGCACCCTAACTTTATCCGCAAGGAGCACCTCCCATGGCAACACC
>NZ_JAOEJU010000009.1 GCF_025447595.1 Pseudomonas koreensis
CCCACGGATCTGTACTGCGTCAACAGTCAGAAACCAGCCTAGTCCCTCCTCCTCCCTTCAAGTACCAGCATACAAGCCAGCCTGTTGGCGATGGCGGCCTGATAGCCGACCAATTGCTTTGATCGTTCCCACGCTCCGCGTGGGAATGCAGCCTGGGACGCTCTGCGTTCCATTTCTGGAAGCAACAAAAAAGGCGTGATTCTTGCGAATCACGCCTTTTTCATTACAGCGATCTATCAGCTACCCAGCGCCTTCGACGCCAGCCAGAACAGGCCGGCCGACAGGGCCACGGTGGCTGGCAGGGTCAGGACCCAGGCCAGCAGGATGGTTTTCACCGTGCCGCCTTGCAGGCCGCTTTTGTTGGCGACCATGGTGCCGGCCACGCCCGAGGAGAGGACGTGGGTGGTGGACACCGGCAGGCTGAAGATGTTGGCCATGCCGATCAGGCTGGCGGTGGTGATCTGGGCCGACATGCCTTGCGAGTAGGTCATGCCTTGCTTGCCGATTTTCTCGCCGATGGTCAGTACCACGCGTTTCCAGCCGACCATGGTGCCCAGGCCCAGGGCCAGGGCGACCGCCAGAATTACCCAGAACGGGGCGTATTCAGTGGTGGTGGTCAGGTCTTTGCGCAGCTTGTCCAGGTCAGCCTTCTCACGAGGTGCCAGGCCTGGCAGTTTGCTGACTTTCTTCGCGGTGTCGTCCAGGCAGAGCAGGTAGCGACGCACTTCGATGCGGCTTTCCGAGGACAGCGAGTGGTAGTCCGCTACACCTTTGAGGGTGTCGAGCAGGGCGGCGATGGTCGGTTCGGTCTGTTGCGGGTTGCAACGGAATTTCTCCGGCAGGTCGCCTTCCACGCTTTTGCCCAGGGCCAGGAACTCGCCCAGGGTGTCGGCGTTGCGCTTGTAGAACTGGCTCAGGTGCAGGGTCGCGTCGCGGGTACGTTCGATCTGGTAGGTGGTGCTGTTCAGGTCGAGTACGAACTGCGCAGGCACGATACCGATCAGTACCAGCATGATCAGGCCAATACCTTTCTGGCCGTCGTTGGAACCGTGCACGAAGCTTACGGCCATGGCCGAGATCACCAGGACCAGGCGGTTCCAGAACGGCGGGTGCTTCTTGTCGTCGATCTTGCGGCGCTGTTCCGGCGTCTTGTGCATCTTCGACAGCGGGCGCCACCATTTCAGGCCGATCAGCACCAGCGCGGCGATCAGGAAACCGGCCATCGGCGAGAACACCAGCGAGGCGCCGATATCGATCGCTTTCTGCCAGTTGACGCCGTCGGCCAGTGGAATCTCGTTGATCAGGGCGTTGGCCAGGCCGACACCGAGGATCGAACCGATCAGCGTGTGGGAACTGGAGGCCGGGATACCGAAGTACCAGGTGCCCAGGTTCCAGGCGATCGCGGCGGCGAGCAGCGAGAACACCATTGCCAGACCATGGCCGGTGTTCACGTTGATCAACAGTTCTACCGGCAGCAGGTGCACGATGGCATACGCCACGCCAACGCCGCCCAGCAGCACGCCGAGGAAGTTGAACACGCCCGAGAAGAACACCGCCAGGTGAGGCGGCATCGCTTTGGTGTAGATAACAGTGGCTACCGCGTTAGCGGTGTCATGAAATCCATTGATGAACTCGAAGGCGAGGACAAATGTCAGGGCGAGCAGGAGGCTCACAAGCACCCAGGCATCCAGTCCGCTGAATAAATCGATCATGAAGGTTTTCTGACCCGGTCATAAGGGGGCGCGATTATGCCAGAAAAGACTGGAAATCGATCCCCTACCTGCTCATCGGTAACCGACTTCGCCAAATTAATTTGTATCAAGGTGCATTACCCAAGCTTTTTGCAGGGTTTTGCAAGGCGTTGATTCAATTGAAAAAAATGCGAGACGCCGGCGGATTGGCCGGTTGTCGGGAGGGGGCTGAAACTTGTATGAAATATCTGAGAAACGCGTCTGACATGCTCCAGACCTGTGCAATACAGGGGAGTTGGCCGCTGCCCGCGGGTAGCGGGCGCGCAAGGCATCGTCAGTCCACCGTGCTTGTAACCCGGTGAGTACGCTTACCCTCGAAAGTCTCAAAGGAAGGCATCAAGGCTCTTCGGCTTTGAGTTCCTCTTCCATTTTTTTCAGTTCTTGCTGAAAGACCTGATCCTGAACGGTAGGGCGTTTACGCCAGGCTTTGCGTTCTGGTTCGGGTTGGGCGGCGTAGGTGGTGACTTCCCCGCCGTAAACTTCCTTGTAACGTTGTTCCTGGCGCTCAAGTTCCGCGCGCAGTTCGTCTTTCGTCACAGTGCTACCTGTATGAGTTGAGATAAATGTCTGGTGAACGCACTGCAACGAATCATTTAACCGGTTCACCAACAAGCGCTCGCCCGGACAGGCAGCGGTGTTGTCGGGAAGACGGTCAGGACTTCCATGTTGCAGGCGGCTACGGCACCAGATTAAAACTGACGCAGCATCAGTTTCCTGTTTCAGCGAGCGCGCTGGCGGTGCATGAGTAATGAGCATCAGGCGCTGGCCGGGGCCGGCGGCGATGGACATCGCGCCAGCGGGTGGCACCGTCGGCAAATAAAAGCGCGGTGTCACTGAGGTGCATTATAGCGGCCGAATCGGGATTGACTATCTTTGCCAAGTTAAAAACGGTTCCGGATGTGTGATTGTTTTGTGACGTGCAACTTCCAGCAATAGTTGCATCGTTGTTGCACAGTGTTTGGTTTCTGGCGCCATTTAGTCGAACAACTAAGGCGCTTAAACCGCACCGGCGTTCCAAGTTCAAATCCGCTCTGCACAGCCCGGCCGAGGAGGCCTGGGCGATTGCGATTATCGGTCGACGGTTCGATAATCGCCCGGTGTTGGCGGACTGTCGCTTGTGTATCCGCCGGCGAGCCGCTTGTATAGCCGTTGATCCGAACAAGAAAAAAAGGACCCGACATGAACGATCAAATGCGCAATTCCTTCACCTCGGTAGCGCCGCCGATCGTCGCTTCGCCGGCCAAGCGTATCCAGGCCCTGACCGGTGATCCGGATTTCATGACCTCCCTGGCCCGTGGCCTGGCGGTGGTGCAGGCGTTTCAGGAGCGCAAGCGTCACCTGACCATCGCCCAGATCAGCCACCGCACGGAAATTCCCCGCGCCGCCGTGCGCCGTTGTCTGCATACGCTGATCAAGCTCGGCTACGCCACCACCGACGGGCGAACGTATTCGCTGCTGCCCAAAGTGCTGACCCTCGGACACGCCTATCTGTCTTCGACGCCCCTGGCGGTCTCGGCCCAGCCGTACCTCGACCGCATGAGCGAGCAACTGCACGAGGCCTGCAACATGGCCACGCTGGAAGGCGACGACATTCTCTACATCGCCCGCTCGGCCACTACCCAGCGTCTGATTTCGGTAGACCTGTCGGTGGGCGGGCGTTTGCCGGCGTATTGCACGTCCATGGGGCGGATTCTGCTGGCGGCGCTGGACGACACCTCGCTGCGCGAATACCTCGACCACGCCGAACTGGTCGCCAAGACCAGCCGCACGATTCATACCCCTGACGCCTTGCTCGAATGTTTGCAGGAAGTGCGGCAGCAGGGCTGGTGCATCGTCGATCAGGAACTGGAACAGGGTCTGCGCTCGATTGCCGTGCCGGTCTACGATGCTTCCGGCCAGGTGGTGGCCGCGCTCAACGTCAGTACCCACGCCGGTCGCGTCAGTCGTACCGAGCTGGAACAGCGCTTTCTGCCAGGCCTGTTAAGCGCCAGCCGCGATCTCAGTGCGCAATTGTTCGCCTGATGAAGCTGTTCGATAAACGCACAGAGTTGCGTTTATCGAATTGACGCTAAAACCCCCGGATCATTAATGTCGCGGCAGCGTCATCCGGCGCGAATTGAATGAGCCCGCCGGATTGTCGACTCCCATAATAATGACAAGAGGCAACTTCCCATGCGCACGTTCCCCGACTGTCGCCGCTCCCGTTCCTGTTGCCGGTATTAGCGCAACGCCTGATTCCTTCCTTATATAGTTGTGACCGTGCCGCTCGTTGGCCGGCCGCCGTTCGACTGCGTTTTTTGCGTGGAATAAAAATAATGAACCAGCCTCAGTCCGCTGTAGGTCACTGCCTCGACGTGCAGTCCTTTATCAACGCTCAACCGATCTCGCGCTATCAGTGGCGCGTCGTGATCCTGTGTTTCCTGATTGTGTTCCTCGATGGCCTCGACACCGCGGCCATGGGTTTTATCGCGCCGGCCCTGTCCCAGGACTGGGGCATCGACCGCGCCAGCCTCGGCCCGGTGATGAGTGCCGCGCTGATCGGCATGGTCTTCGGCGCACTGGGCTCCGGGCCGTTGGCTGACCGCTTCGGGCGAAAAGTCGTACTGGTCGGCGCGGTTTTTCTGTTCGGTGCTTTCAGTTTGGCTTCGGCCTACGCCACCAACGTCGATCAACTGCTGGTGCTGCGTTTCCTCACGGGTCTGGGGCTGGGCGCCGGCATGCCGAACGCCACCACGCTGCTGTCGGAATACACCCCGGAGCGCAAGAAGTCGTTGCTGGTGACCAGCATGTTCTGCGGCTTCAACCTCGGCATGGCCGGCGGTGGATTCATCTCGGCCAAGCTGATTCCGGCATTCGGCTGGCACAGCCTGTTACTGATCGGCGGGATCCTGCCGCTGATCCTCACCGTGGTGTTGCTGCTCTGGCTGCCGGAATCGGCGCGTTATCTGGTGGTGCGCAATCGCGGCACCGACAAAGTGCGCAAGACTCTCGCGCCCATTGATCCTGCCACCGTCGCTCAGGCCGCGAGTTTCAGCGTACCGGAACAGAAAACCGTCAAAGCGCGCAATGTATTCGCGGTGATTTTCTCCGGCACCTACAGCGTCGGCACGTTGCTGCTGTGGCTGACCTACTTCATGGGTCTGGTGATCGTTTACCTGCTGACCAGCTGGCTGCCGACCCTGATGCGCGACAGCGGCGCGAGCATGGAGCAGGCAGCGTTCATCGGCGCGTTGTTCCAGTTCGGCGGGGTGTTGAGCGCGGTCGGCGTAGGCTGGGCGATGGATCGCTTCAATCCGCACAAGGTGATCGGCATTTTCTACCTGCTGGCCGGGGTGTTTGCCTACGCGGTGGGGCAGAGCCTGGGCAACATCACGCTGCTGGCGACGCTGGTGCTGGTGGCGGGCATGTGCGTCAACGGCGCGCAATCGGCAATGCCGTCGCTGGCTGCGCGGTTTTATCCGACTCAGGGCCGGGCGACCGGTGTGTCGTGGATGCTCGGGATCGGCCGGTTCGGCGCGATTCTCGGGGCGTGGATGGGCGCGACCCTGTTGGGCCTGGGCTGGAATTTCGAACAGGTGCTGACAGCGTTGGTGATCCCGGCGGGCCTGGCCACGGCAGCGGTGGTGATCAAGGGTCTGGTCAGTCACGCGGACGCGACCTGATATCCACGTCCATCACTCCCGCACGCGGTGCGGGAGTGATCATTAGGCAGATAACAATCTGTTCGATAAACGAACACTCCGTCGATTATCGGATTGTTTGGCGAAAATCAGCGGCTTAATCTTCAGTGACTCCGGCGCAGAACCTCGCGCCTTTTTATTACTGGCGATTCATTACAAAAACAGGAGCCCGCTCCATGGCTGAGATCCTTTCGCTGCACGACGCGGTGAAGCAATTCGTCAACGACGGCGACACCGTCGCGCTCGAAGGCTTCACTCACCTGATCCCTACGGCGGCGGGTCATGAAATCATTCGTCAGGGCAAGAAAGATCTGACCCTGGTGCGGATGACGCCTGACCTGATCTACGACCAACTGATCGGCGCCGGCTGTGCACGCAAGCTGATCTTCTCCTGGGGCGGCAACCCTGGCGTGGGTTCGCTGCACCGTCTGCGCGACGCGGTCGAGAAGCAATGGCCGCATGCGCTGGAAATCGAAGAACACAGCCACGCCGACCTGGCCAATGCCTACGTCGCCGGCGCCTCCGGCCTACCTTTCGCGGTACTGCGAGCCTACGCCGGTTCCGACCTGCCGAAGGTCAACCCACTGATCAAGTCCGTGACTTGCCCGTTCACTGGTGAAGTGCTGGCGGCGGTGCCGTCGGTGCGTCCGGACGTGACCGTGATTCACGCCCAGAAAGCCGACCGTCAGGGCAACGTGCTGCTGTGGGGCATTCTCGGTGTGCAAAAGGAAGCCGCACTGGCCGCCAAGCGTTGCATCGTCACCGTCGAAGAAATCGTCGACAACCTCAACGCCCCGATGAACGCCTGCGTGCTGCCGACCTGGGCCCTGAGCGCGGTCTGCCATGTGCCCGGTGGCGCGCATCCGTCCTACGCCCACGGTTACACCGAGCGTGACAATCGCTTCTATCAGGCGTGGGATCCGATCGCCCGCGACCGTGAGACGTTTACCGCGTGGATCAACGAATACATCCATGGCTGCGCTGACTTCAGCGAGTTCCAGGCCAAGTTGGCCGCTGCTTCGGAGGCCAAGTAATGACTTACACCACCAATGAAATGATGACCGTCGCCGCGGCCCGTCGCCTGAAGAACGGCTCGGTGTGCTTCGTCGGCATCGGCCTGCCGTCGAAAGCCGCCAACCTGGCGCGCCTGACCTCGTCGCCGGACGTGGTGTTGATCTACGAGTCGGGCCCTATCGGCGCCAAACCCAGCGTGTTGCCACTGTCCATCGGTGACGGCGAACTGGCGGAAACCGCTGACACTGTCGTGCCGACCGGTGAGATTTTTCGCTACTGGCTGCAGGGCGGGCGCATCGACGTCGGTTTCCTCGGCGCAGCGCAGGTCGACCGTTTCGGCAACATCAATACCACCGTGGTCGGCGACTATCACCAGCCGAAAGTGCGTCTGCCGGGTGCCGGTGGCGCGCCGGAGATCGCCGGTTCCGCGAAAAGCGTGCTGATCATCCTCAAGCAGTCGGCGCGTTCGTTTGTCGACAAACTCGATTTCATCACCTCGGTGGGCCATGGCGAGGGCGGCGATTCGCGCAAACGTCTGGGCCTGCCGGGCGCCGGTCCGGTCGGGATCATCACCGACCTGTGCATCATGGAACCGGAAGAGGGCACCCACGAATTCGTGGTCACCGCACTGCACCCGGGCGTGACCCGCGAGCAAGTGGTTGCCGCCACCGGTTGGGCGATCCGTTTTGCCGACAGCGTGGCCACCACTGCCGAACCGACCGACGTCGAGCTGACCGCCCTGCGCGATCTCGAAGCCCGCACCGCAGCGGCCCACGGCCAGGCACCGGGAGAAGCATGATGCGCGACGTTTATATCTGCGATGCGATCCGTACCCCCATCGGTCGTTTCGGTGGCGGTCTGGCGGCAGTTCGAGCCGATGATCTGGCCGCCGTGCCGATCAAGGCCCTGATGGAACGCAACCCCTCGGTGGACTGGAGCGCAATCGACGAAGTATTCCTCGGCTGCGCCAACCAGGCCGGCGAAGACAACCGCAACGTGGCGCGCATGGCGCTGTTGTTGGCCGGTCTGCCGGACAGCGTTCCGGGCGTCACCCTCAATCGCCTCTGCGCGTCGGGCATGGACGCCATCGGCACGGCGTTCCGCGCTATAGCCAGCGGCGAAATGGAGCTGGCGATTGCCGGCGGCGTCGAGTCGATGTCCCGCGCGCCGTTTGTGATGGGCAAGGCTGATGCGGCGTTCTCGCGCAACATGAAGCTGGAAGACACCACCATCGGCTGGCGTTTCATCAACCCGTTGATGAAGGCGCAGTACGGCGTCGACGCGATGCCGCAGACCGCCGACAACGTCGCCGACGATTACGAAATTTCCCGCGAGGATCAGGACGCTTTCGCCCTGCGCAGTCAGCAACGTACTGCTGCTGCCCAGGCGGCCGGCTACTTCGCCGAGGAAATCGTCGAAGTGCGGATCGCCCACAAGAAGGGCGAAACCGTGGTCAGCCAGGACGAACACCCTCGCGCCGAAACCACGCTTGAAGCCCTGACCAAATTGAAACCGGTCAACGGCCCGGACAAGACCGTCACCGCCGGCAACGCGTCGGGCGTGAATGACGGTGCCGCCGCGCTGATTCTGGCCTCGGCCGAAACGGTGAAAAAACACGGTCTGACCGCCCGGGCCAGAGTGCTGGGCATGGCCAGCGCCGGGGTCGCGCCACGGGTGATGGGCATCGGCCCGGTGCCGGCGGTGCGCAAACTCACCGAGCGCCTTGGCGTGGCAGTCAGCGATTTCGATGTGATCGAACTCAACGAAGCGTTTGCCAGCCAGGGTCTGGCGGTGCTGCGTGAGCTGGGGCTGGCGGACGACGCGGCCCAGGTCAACCCGAACGGCGGCGCGATTGCCTTGGGTCACCCGTTGGGCATGAGCGGTGCGCGTCTTGTGCTGACCGCGCTGCATCAACTGGAAAAGACCGGTGGCAAGAAAGGTCTGGCGACCATGTGCGTCGGTGTCGGCCAGGGTCTGGCCCTGGCGATCGAACGCGTCTGACGCAAGCCGTGACGAACAAGAACAGAGGAAAGCGAAATGACTGACAAGCCTGGTTACCGCCGCCCGCAGGAAGGCACCCAGCCGCCGTATCTGCACCCGAATTATCAATCCACCAATCTGCGCTCGCCGTCCAAGCCGTTGGTGTTTCTGCCTCACTCGCTGTCGGAAATCACCGGCCCGACCATCGGCGCCGAGCGTGTGGCCGACACCGATAACGATCTGACTGCCCAGCATCAGGGCGAACCACTCGGCGAGCGAATCATCATTCACGGGCGTGTGCTCGATGAAGACGGTCTGCCGGTGCCGGGGATTCTGGTGGAGATCTGGCAGGCCAACGCCGCCGGTCGCTACAACCACGCTCGCGATCTGCATGACGCACCGCTGGACCCGAACTTCACCGGCACTGGCCGCACCGTGACCGACGCTGACGGCTGGTATCAGTTCCAGACCATCAAGCCCGGCGCCTATCCGTGGGGCAACCACCACAACGCCTGGCGTCCTGCGCACGTGCATTTCTCGCTGTTCGGGCCGAGCATCCTGACGCGCCTGGTCACGCAGATGTATTTCCCGGGCGACCCGTTGCTGCCCTACGACCCGATCTACAACTGCGTGCCGGACACCTCGGCCAAGGAACGCCTGATCGCCGCTTTCGATCTGGAAAAAACCATTCCGTCCTACGCCCTCGCTTATCGCTGGGACATCGTGCTGCGCGGCCGCGAAGCCACGCCGATGGAGAAATGAGATGACCCTGACTGCGACCACGTCCCACACCGTCGGGCCGTATTACCACATCGGCCTGACCTGGCTGAACCGCGAAAACCTCGCCAACGAACTGACCCTCGGCCAGCGCGTGGCGATCAGCGGGCAAGTGGTGGATGGCAACGGCGATGTCGTCAACGACGCCATGCTCGAAGTCTGGCAGGCCAACGCCGCCGGCAAATACGACCATCCGGAAGACGAGCAGGCCAAACCGCTCGACCCGAATTTCGAAGGCTTCGGCCGGGTGCCTGTGGACGCCGAAGGGCGCTTCCGTTTCACCACCATCAAGCCGGGCACGGTCGAAGGCCTGAAGGGCTCGACCCAGGCGCCGCACTTGGTAGTGCTAGTGTTCGCGCGCGGTCTGGTGAAGCACTTGCTGACGCGGATTTATTTCGAAGGCGATCCGGCGAACGTCAATGATCCGCTGCTCGAATGCGTACCGGCGGAGCGCCGCACCACGCTGCTGGCGAAGCCGGATGCGGCGGGTGTTTATCAGTGGAATGTGATTCTGCAGGGCACTGATGCGGAAACCGTGTTCTTCGATTACTGAAGATCACCACACATCCCTTGTGGGAGCGGGCTTGCTCGCGAAGAGGGTGTGTCAGTCGCCATTGAGTTGGCTGACCCACCGCTTTCGCGGGCAAGCCCGCTCCCACAGGGATTTGCAGCGCTTGAGTATCTGTGGAACGGGACTGTTGCAAAGTGTGTCTAGACTCTCACTGTCCCTATCGAGTGAAAAACAATGACAACCCTCACCTCCCATTACACCGGTGAAGAGCGCAGCAAGCGCATCTTTGCCATTGTCGGCGCGTCGTCCGGCAACCTCGTCGAATGGTTCGACTTCTACGTCTACGCCTTCTGCGCGATCTATTTCGCCCCGGCGTTTTTCCCCTCCGACAATCCCACGGTGCAGCTGGTCAACACGGCAGGCGTCTTCGCCGCCGGGTTCCTGATGCGACCGATCGGCGGCTGGATTTTCGGTCGGGTCGCGGACAAGCACGGGCGCAAGAACTCGATGCTGATTTCGATCCTGATGATGTGCTTCGGCTCGTTGCTGATCGCCTGCCTGCCGACCTACAACGACATCGGCGTCTGGGCGCCGTTGTTGCTGTTGTTCGCGCGTCTGCTGCAGGGCCTGTCGGTGGGCGGTGAGTACGGCACCACCGCGACCTACATGAGCGAAGTCGCGCTCAAGGGCCAGCGCGGGTTCTTCGCCTCGTTCCAGTATGTGACGCTGATCGGCGGGCAACTGCTGGCGGTGCTGGTGGTGGTAATCCTGCAGCAGTTTCTTTCTGAAGAAGAACTGCGTGCCTACGGCTGGCGGATTCCGTTCGTGGTCGGCGCGGTGGCGGCGCTGATTTCGCTGTTCCTGCGTCGCACCCTGAAAGAAACCACTAACAAGGAAACACGTGAACACAAGGACGCCGGCAGCATCAGTGCGCTGTTCCGCGACCACAAGGCCGCGTTTATCACCGTACTCGGCTACACCGCTGGCGGCTCGCTGATTTTCTACACCTTCACCACGTATATGCAGAAGTACCTGGTGAACACCGCCGGCATGCACGCCAAGACTGCCAGCTACATCATGACCGGCGCGCTCTTCCTGTATATGTGCATGCAACCGCTGTTCGGCATGCTCGCGGACAAGATCGGCCGGCGTAACTCGATGCTCTGGTTCGGTGCCCTCGGCACGCTGTTTACCGTGCCGATCCTGCTGAGCCTGAAAAGCGTCAGCAGTCCGTTCCTGGCCTTTGTCCTGATCACGTTGGCGCTGGCGATCGTCAGTTTCTACACCTCGATCAGCGGTCTGGTGAAAGCCGAGATGTTCCCGCCGGAAGTCCGCGCCCTCGGCGTCGGTCTGGCGTATGCGGTGGCCAACGCGATCTTCGGCGGTTCGGCCGAATACGTCGCCCTGAGCCTGAAGGCCGGCGGCATGGAAAACGCGTTCTACTGGTATGTCACCATCATGATGGCCGTGGCGTTCCTGTTCAGCCTGCGCCTGCCCAAAGAAGCGAAGTATTTGCACCACGACCTTTAAACCGATGCGCGCGGGCCACAACGGCCCGCGCCGGCAAGGACTGTTTATGACTCAGCGACCGGGCAATCAATTGTTCGATGCCTACTTTACTGCCCGCGATATGCGCCAAGTGTTCTGCGATCAGGGCCGGGTGCAGGCGATGCTCGACTTCGAAGCGGCGCTGGCCCGGGCCGAAGCGCGGGTCGGATTGATTCCGGCAAATGCTGTCGCGTCGATCGAAAACGCCTGTCGCGCGGAGCTGTTTGATTTCGCCGCATTGGGCGAGGCGATTGCCACGGCCGGCAACTCGGCGATTCCGCTGGTCAAGGCGTTGGGCAAACAGATCGCCGCGACCGATGCCGAAGCCGAGCGCTACGTGCATCTGGGCGCCACCAGCCAGGACGTGATGGACTCCGGGCTGGTGCTGCAATTGCGTCAGGCGCTGGAATTAATTGAAGGGGAGCTGGCGCAACTGGCCGACTCCCTCGCCATTCAGGCGCAGCGCCACTCCACGACGCCACTGGCCGGGCGCACCTGGCTGCAACACGCGACGCCGGTGACCCTTGGGATGAAGATCGCCGGTTGGCTCGGTGCCGTGACTCGCAGTCGTCAACGCCTGCGCGAGCTCAAGCCGCGATTGCTGGTGCTGCAATTCGGCGGCGCGTCCGGCACCCTCGCGGCGCTCGGCGAAAAGGCATTGCCGATTGCCCAGGCGCTGGCCGAAGAACTGCAACTGACGCTGCCGGAACAACCGTGGCACACCCAGCGTGATCGCATCGTCGAGTTCGGTGCGGTGCTTGGGCTGATCGCCGGCAGCCTCGGCAAACTCGGCCGCGACATTAGCCTGTTGATGCAGACCGAGGCGGCGGAAGTGTTCGAACCCTCGGCGCCGGGCAAGGGCGGTTCCTCGACCATGCCGCACAAACGCAATCCGGTGGGCGCAGCGGTGCTGATCGGTGCGGCGACCCGCGTGCCAGGTCTGGTCTCGACACTGTTCAGCGCCATGCCCCAGGAACACGAACGCAGCCTTGGTTTGTGGCACGCCGAATGGGAAACCCTGCCGGAGATCTGCTGCCTGGTGTCGGGTGCGCTGCAACAGGCGCGGCTGCTGGCTGACGGTCTGGAAGTCGATGCCGCGCGCATGGCCCGCAACCTGGAATTGACTCAAGGTCTGGTGCTGGCCGAAGCGGTTAGCATCGTGCTCGCGCAACGGGTCGGCCGCGACACCGCGCATCACCTGCTCGAACAGTGCTGCAAACGAGCGGTGGCCGAACAGCGCCATCTGCGTGCGGTACTCGGTGACGAGCCGCAGGTGACCGCCGAACTCAGCGCAACCGAACTGGATCATCTGCTCGATCCCGCCCATTACCTGGGGCAGGCGCAAGTCTGGGTCGAGCGGGCCGTGGCCGAACACAACGCATTGTCTGACTGAAAGGAGAGGGCTGTGGCTTTCGTTCAACTCGCCGATGGCGAACTGCATTACACATTGGAAGGCCCGGTCGACGCGCCGGTGCTGGTGCTGTCGAACTCGCTGGGCACTGACCTGCACATGTGGGACGTGCAGATGCCGGCCTTCACCGAACATTTTCGCGTGCTGCGTTTTGATACGCGCGGGCACGGCCAGTCGCTGGTGACGCCGGGTCCTTACAGCATCGAGCAACTGGGCCGCGACGTGCTGGCGCTGCTGGATGCGCTGCACATCGAACGTGCGCATTTCTGCGGTTTGTCGATGGGCGGCCTGATCGGCCAGTGGCTGGGGATCAACGCCGGCCAGCGTCTGAACAAACTCATCGTCTGCAACACGGCGGCGAAAATCGGCGATCCGTCGGTGTGGAACCCGCGCATCGAAACCGTGCTGCGCGACGGCCCGGCGGCGATGGTTGCGTTGCGTGATGCATCGATTGCCCGCTGGTTTACCCCGGACTTCTCGGCGGCCAATCCAGCGGCGGCCAAGCAGATCACCGACATGCTGGCCGCGACCAATCCTGAAGGTTACGCCGCCAACTGCGGGGCGGTGCGCGATGCGGATTTCCGTGAGCAGTTGTCGTCGATCAAGGCGCCGCTGCTGGTGATCGCCGGTACCGAAGATGCGGTGACGCCACCGTCCGGCGGGCATTTCATTCAGGAACATGTGCGCGGCGCCGAGTACGCCGAGTTCTATGCGGCGCACCTTTCCAACGTTCAGGCCGGCGACGCATTCAGCGACCGCGTGCTGACCTTTTTGCTGGCCGATTGAGGGGATTTCCGTGGACGAGAAACAACGTTACGACGACGGCATGCAAGTGCGCCGCGCGGTGCTCGGCGACGCTCACGTCGATCGCAGCCTGACCACGCTGACCGAGTTCAATTCGGAATTCCAGGAGATGATCACCCGTCACGCCTGGGGCGATATCTGGACCCGCCCGGGCCTGCCACGCCACACCCGCAGCCTGATCACCATCGCCATGCTGATCGGCATGAACCGCGAAGGCGAACTCAAGTTGCATCTGCGGGCGGCGGCCAACAATGGCGTGAGCCGTGGCGAGATCAAGGAAGTCATCATGCAGAGCGCGATCTACTGCGGGATTCCGGCGGCGAATGCGACGTTTCATCTGGCCGAATCGGTGTGGGATGAGCTGGGTACCGAATCGCGGGATTGACGGCGACTGAGCGGACGCCATCGCTAGCAGGCTAGCTCCCACAATGGACCGCATTTCACTGTGGGAGCTAGCCTGCTGGCGATGGCGGTATTTGCCGCGTCGATTCAAACCTTGGCGACAATGAAAATCCGCTTGAAGGGAAACAACGTGTGCCCGTTTTTCTCCTGCGGATAATGCGCATGCACCCGCATCAGGTAGTGATAAATGAAGCGCGCCTGTTCTTCTGATGTCAGTCCCTGCATCACCGGCCTCAGCGCCGACACTTTCACCCAGTCATAAATCGGTGAGCTTCCGCGCACTACCTGCAACTGCTCGGTTTCCCAGATATCCAGTGATTGGGTCAGCGGCGCGAGCAAACGGTAGTAATCCTCCAGCGACAACAACGGCCGCGCCGCCATGCGCTGGCGCAATTTCGCAGTGCCAATGGGTCGGCCGCAGGGCCCGGCATCGTCGAGGGTATCGAGCATCAGCTGATACCACAGCGCGTCGCGCCAGTCCGGCATGTGCGCGGCCAGGCAGCCGCCGGGGTTGAGGTGGTGAAGCAAGCCTGGCAACAGCGTCTGATGGTCATCGATGAAATGCAGCACGGCCGCAGCGAACAACAGATCGGCCGGTTTGCGGGGTTTCCAGTGTTGCAGCTCGGCGTGTTGCCAGCGCGCCTTGATCGGCAGGCAACGGGCGACCTGGAGCATGTCTTTCGAGCTGTCGATGCCTTTGAGATTTGCCAGCGGCCAGCGATCGGCCAGAACCTTCGTGGCAATCCCGGTGCCGCAACCGAGGTCATAAATGCGTTGAGGATTGTCCAGGTCGACACGACCGAGCAATTCATCGACCGGTTGTTGCCTGAGGCGGGAAAACTGCTGGTACGCCCGGGCGTCCCAGTCTTTGTCGACGGGAGCCGGGTTGAGTCGGGTGATCATGAGGTGGTCCTCCGGTGATCAGCAGGGTCTTCCGATGACAACCTGGCCAAGTCTTGGGGACCGACATCAACAGATAACGGAAGTGAAGAGGGTGGAGCACCTGAGTCCTTCAGGTGGATCCACTCTACGCGTCGGCGGGCGCCTCGCCATTAATCCTGACGGATGGTGCAGAGTTCTAGAGCAGGCTGATCGGGTAGCTGACGATCAGACGGTTCTCGTCGAACTCGTTGTTGCTGAAGTCTCGGCGCATGGTCGAGTTGCGCCACCTGACGTTCAGGTCCTTGAGTGCGCCGCTTTGCACGGTGTAGCCCAGTTCCGATTCGCGGCCCCGTTCCTTGCCGTCGGTGATGGTCCCGGTGTGCACGTTGTCGCCGCTGATGTAGCGGTTCATCAGGGTCAGGCCGGGCACGCCGAGGGCGGCGAAGTTGTAGTCGTGGCGCAGTTGCCAGGAACGTTCCTGCGCGTTGTCGTAGCTTGAGTTGTAGCTGTCGTTGGCGAGCGTTCCGCCGCTGGTGCCGTTGACCCGCATCCAGGCGCTGTCGCCGGTGAGTTTTTGCAGGCCGACGTAGAAGGTGTTGCCGCCGTATCGCGCGGAGAACATGCCCGACCAGGTCTTGTTGTCGAGGTCGCCGGCGCGGGCACTGCCGTCGTCCTTGCCGTAGAAGAAACCGAGGTTGGCGCCGAGGGTCCAGTCGCCGATTGGCTGGCTGTGGATCAGGTTGACGTATTGCTGGCTGTAGATGTCCTTGAGCTCGGCGTTCCACAGGCCGATCTGGGTGCGCTTGTCGTTGAACACGTATTCGCCGCCCTGGAAGTTGAAGCGGTCCGAGGTGAACGCCGCTTTGCCGAACATCGACATGTCGCTCATGCTGCTGTCGTCACGGGGACTGTTGGCGCGGAACTGGCCGCCGTACAGGGTCAACCCATCGATTTCCTTCGAGGTGATCTGCCCGCCGCGAAAGGTCTGCGGCAGCGAGCGGCCGTCATCCGAACGCAAAATCGGCAACACCGGCATCCACTCGCCGACCTTCACCTCGGTCTGCGACAGTTTGGCCTTGAACGCCACGTTAGTGCGGCCGAAGGTGTCCGCCGGGCGCCCGTCATGATCCAGCGGCAACGCCTGCGTGCCGCCGGTGCCTTTGCCGCCATCGAGCTTCACCGAGTACAACCCCAGCACATCCATGCCGAACCCGACGGTGCCCTGGGTGAAACCGGACTTGGCGTCGAGGATGAAGTTCTGCGTCCACTCTTCAGCCTTGCCCTGAGCCTTGGTCGGGTTGGTGAAGTTGCGGTTGATGTAGAAGTTGCGCAGGTTCAGGTTGACCTTGGCCCCTTCGATGAAACCGGCTTCTTCAGCCGCAGCGGGCAGCGCGACGCCGGCCAGGGCGAGGGCGATCAGGCCGGGAAGTGCGTAGGGCACAGGGGACATTGTCATGGGCTCGGGTCTCTCTTGTTTTTTTGGGCGTGCGGGGGCGCTGCGGCCGTTTCTGAGGCGCAGGAATTCAATGGAATCAGGGGGCGAAGCGGCGGCGATCAGCCGGATGGAGCAGGGCGCGGGAGCATGGTGTCGAACCTGTTGTTATTGGTTTTGTGGCTCGAATGGTGCGGGGCGCGGGCGAGGCGATTCAATCGGCGAAAGTGGAATTCGGGCGATTATCGAACGCAAGATTGGCAGGCAACAAAAAGCCCGCCAATCGGCGGGCTTCTTGTGTTCACCGGATGATCAGAACAGCTTCATCTTCGGCGCTTCTTCTTTGAGCGGCTCGTTCTGCGCGGTCTGCGCATTCCAGCCACCGCCCAGGGCCTTGTACAGGTTGACCGCACTGGTCAGCTGCGCGAGGCGGTCGGTGATCAACGATTGTTGCGCGCTGAACAGCTGACGCTGGGCATCAAGGAACGTCAGGTTGCTGTCGACGCCAATGCGATAGCGACGCTCGGCCAGGCGGTAGTAATCCTGGTTCGCCGTCACGAAATCACGCTGGGCCTGCAACTGCTCGGTATAGGTCTGGCGGGCGGCCAGGCCGTCGGCGACTTCCTGGAAGGCCGTTTGAATGGACTTCTCGTAGTTCGCCACGCCAATGTCCTTCTGGATCTTGGCGTAGTCGAGGCTGGCGCGCAGGCTGCCGGCGTTGAAGATCGGCAGGTTGATCTGCGGCTGGAACAGCCACGTGCCCGAACCGCCCTTGAACAGGCCGGACAGGTCCGGGCTCAGGCTGCCCGCGTTGGCGGTCAGGCTGATGCTCGGGAAGAACGCTGCACGGGCCGCGCCGATGTTGGCGTTGGCCGCCTTCAGGTTGTACTCGGCCTGAAGGATGTCCGGACGGCGTTGCAGCAGATCCGACGGCAGGCCGGCCGGCACGTCGGCCAGCAGGTCATCCGACAGCGGTTTGGCCGCTTGCAGGTTGGCCGGCACGCCGGTGCCGAGCAGCAGGGTCAGGCTGTTTTCGTCCTGAGCGACCTGGCGGGTGTAACGCGCCAGTTGTGCCCGGGCGTTTTCAACCGAAGTGCGCGACTGCGCCAGGTCCAGCGCCGAAGCCACACCGACTTCGTTACTGCGGCTGGTCAGCTTGTAGCTTTCCTCGAAGGCACCGAGGGTGTCCTGCGTCAGCTTCAGCAGTTCCTTGTCGGCCTGCCAGGTCAGATAGGCGTTGGCCACGCTGGCCACCAGGCTGATCTGGGTGCTGCGACGCGCTTCTTCGGTGGCGAAGTATTGTTGCAGCGCTTGTTCGCTCAGGCTGCGAACCCGACCGAACAGGTCGAGTTCGTAGGCACTGATGCCGACGGTGGCGGAGTAGGAGCTGGTAATCGTCGAATCACCGGTCTGCGACGCACGGGCCGGAACCCGCTGACGGCTGCCGCTGGCATTGGCCGACACGGCCGGGAACAGATCGGCACGCTGGATGCGGTATTGAGCCGCGTAGGCGTCGATGTTCAGCGCCGCGACACGCAGGTCGCGGTTGTTTTCCAGGGCGACCTGGATCAGTTGCTGCAGGGCCGGGTCATGGAAAAACTGCTTCCAGCCCTGTTCGGCAGCGGCCTGCGCCGGTGCCTCGGCCGGCGAGTACGCCGGGCCCTGCGGGAATTGCGCGGCCACCGGTGCTTCAGGCTGCTGATAATCCGGTATCAGCGAGCAACCGCTCAGCACGAAGGCGGCGACTGCGATGGAGAGTAGCGACTTGCTCATTGGCCAGCCTCTTTAGGAGTTTCTATGGCGTCATCCTTGCCGGCGTTTTTGCGCTGACCCATGGACGACACAGTGACGAAGAACAGTGGAACCCAGAAAATCGCCAGGATCGTTGCGGTGAGCATACCGCCAATTACGCCGGTACCGATCGCGTGTTGACTGCCCGAGCCTGCGCCGGTGGAGATAGCCAACGGTACAACACCGAGGACGAAGGCCAGCGACGTCATGATGATCGGTCGCAGACGCATGCGGCAGGCTTCGATGGCCGCATCGCGCAGACTGCGTCCCTGCTCGTGCAATTCCTTGGCGAACTCGACGATCAGAATGGCGTTTTTAGCCGCCAGACCAATGGTCGTCAACAGACCCACCTGGAAGTACACGTCGTTCGACAGGCCGCGCAGGCTGGTGGCCATCAGCGCACCGATGATCCCCAGTGGCACCACGAGCATGACCGCGATCGGAATCGACCAGCTTTCATACAGCGCCGCCAGACACAGGAACACCATCAGCAGCGACAGGGCGTACAGCGCCGGAGCCTGCGAGCCGGACAGTCGTTCCTCGTACGACAGACCAGTCCACGAGATACCCACACCGGCCGGCAGCTTCTTGGCAATCGCCTCGACTTCGGCCATCGCTTCACCGGTGGAGTAACCCGGCGCCGGAGAACCGAGGATCTCCATCGCTTCTACACCGTTGTAACGCGCCAGTTTCGGCGAACCGTAGATCCACTCGCCCTTGGCGAACGCGGAGAACGGAACCATGGTGCCGGCGCTGTTGCGCACGTACCACTTCTTCAGGTCTTCAGGGCTCATGCGAGCGCCGGCCTGACCTTGCACGTAAACCTTCTTCACACGGCCGCGGTCGATGAAGTCGTTGACGTAGCTACTACCGAAGGAGATCGACAGGGTGCTGTTGATGTCGGACAGGCTCAAGCCCAGGGCACGGGCCTTCTCGTCGTCGATTTCCAGGTGGTATTGCGGCTCGTCGTTCAGACCGTTCGGACGCACCTGGTAGAGCACCTTGCTCTGCGCCGCCATGCCGAGGAACTGGTTACGGGCTTCCATCAACTTGTCGTGACCGATACCGGCGCGGTCCTGCAGGAACACGTCGAAACCGGTGGCGTTACCCAACTCCAGTACGGCCGGCGGGGCGAAGGCGAATACCATCGCATCGCGGAAGCTGAAGAAGTGCTGCTGCGCACGCTGCGCCAGGGCAAATACGCTATTGCTTGCGTCCCGCTCGTGCCATGGCTTGAGCATGATGAACGCCAGACCCGAGCTCTGGCCGCGACCGGCGAAGTTGAAGCCGTTCACGGTGAACACCGAGGCTACCGAGCTGGATTCTTTGTCCAGCAGGTAAGAGCGCATTTCATCGATCACCACCTGTGTGCGCTCGGCACTGGAACCGGCTGGGGTCTGCACCTGGGCGAACAGTACGCCCTGGTCTTCTTCCGGCAGGAACGCGGTCGGAATGCGGGTGAACAGCCAGATCATGCCGACCACGATCAGCAGGTAAGCCAGCAGGTATGGCGCCTTGCGCTGCAGGATGTTGCCGACACCGCGCTCGTAGCTGCGAACGCTGCGGTCGAAGTTGCGGTTGAACCAGCCGAAGAAGCCGCGTTTCGGTGTGCCGTGCTCGCCTTTCGGAATCGCCTTGAGCATGGTGGCGCAGAGCGCCGGGGTAAAGATCAGCGCGACCAGAACCGACAGGCCCATGGCCGACACGATAGTGATCGAGAACTGACGGTAGATCACACCGGTGGAGCCGCTGAAGAATGCCATCGGCAGCAATACCGCCGACAGTACGAGCGCGATACCGACCAGTGCGCCCTGGATCTGGCCCATGGACTTCTTGGTCGCTTCCTTCGGTGACAGGCCTTCTTCGGCCATCACCCGCTCGACGTTTTCCACCACGACGATGGCGTCGTCCACCAGCAAGCCGATGGCCAACACCATACCGAACATGGTCAGGGTGTTGATGCTGAAACCGGCGGCCGCGAGGATGCCGAACGTACCAAGCAATACCACCGGCACGGTCATCGTGGTGATGACGGTGGCGCGGAAGTTCTGCAGGAACAGGAACATCACCAGGAACACCAGCACGATCGCTTCGACCAGGGTTTCAACCACGCCCTTGATCGACTCGGTCACCACCGGGGTAGTGTCGTACGGGAACACCACTTCCATGCCTTGCGGGAAGAACGGCTTGAGGTCGTCAATCGTCTTGCGCAGGGCTTTTGCGGTATCGAGGGCGTTGGCGCCGTTGGCCAGTTTCACTGCCAGACCGGAGGCCGGTTTGCCGTTGAACTGCGCCGCGATACTGGAGTTTTCACCGCCCAGACCGACATCGGCGACGTCACCGATACGGACTTGCGAGCCATCCTGGTTGACCTTCAGCAGAATCGCCTTGAACTGCTCGGCCGTCTGCAGGCGGGTCTTGCCGATGATCGTAGCGTTCAGTTGCTGGCCTGGCAGCGCCGGCAGACCGCCGAGCTGACCGGAGGAGATCTGAACGTTCTGTGCCGAGATCGCGGCGCTGACATCGGCCGGGGTCAGGTTGTACTTGTTCAGTTTGGCCGGGTCGAGCCAGATGCGCATCGCGTACTGGGCACCGAAGACCTGGAAGTCACCGACACCGGCGGTCCGCGAGATCGGGTCCTGCATGTTCGACACGATGTAGTTGGACAGGTCGTCCTTGGTCATGCTGCCGTCACGCGACACCACACCGATCACCAGCAGGAAGTTCTTCACTGCCTTGGTCACGCGGATACCCTGTTGCTGCACTTCCTGCGGCAACAGCGGGGTGGCCAGGTTCAGCTTGTTCTGGACCTGAACCTGCGCGGTGTCGGAGTTGGTGCCTTGCTCGAAGGTCGCGGTGATGGTCATGCTGCCGTCGGAGTTACTTTCCGAGGACACATAACGCAGGTTGTCGATACCGTTGAGCTGTTGCTCGATCACCTGTACCACGGTGTCCTGAACCGTCTGTGCCGAAGCACCCGGGTAGGTCACGGAAATCGCAATGGCCGGTGGCGCAATGCTCGGGTACTGGTTGATCGGCAACTTGAGGATCGATAGAGCCCCGACCAGCATGATCACCAGGGCAATTACCCAGGCGAAAATCGGACGGTCGATAAAGAATTTCGACATGAGTTACTCCCCTTTGCCGCCGTAGGCTTTGTCAGCTGCCTTGGCGGGTGCCGGGTTCTTGGCTACGTTGGTCGCTTCGGTCGGGTTGACCTGGACACCCGGACGCACGAATTGCAGCCCTTCGGTGATCAGGCGATCGCCGGCTTTCAGGCCGTCTTCGATCAGCCACTGGCTGCCCACGGTACGGCTGGCCTTGAGCTGACGCAGTTCGACCTTGTTGTCCGCACCGACGACCAGCGCGGTCGGCGTGCCCTTGAGGTCACGGGTCACGCCTTGTTGCGGCGCCAGGATGGCGGCGGCGTTGACACCGGCCTGCAACTGGGCGCGAACGAACATGCCTGGCAACAGGGTGTGATCCGGGTTCGGGAACACGGCGCGCAGGGTCACGGAGCCGGTGGTCGGGTCGACCGACACTTCGGAGAATTCCAGCTTACCGTCGAGCTTGTACTGGCTGCCGTCTTCCAGTGTCAGCTTGACCGCGGCGGCATTGTCGCCGGCCTTCTGCAGGCGGCCACTTTCCAGTTCGCGACGCAGCTCCAGCAATTCCACCGAAGACTGGGTGACGTCGACGTAGATCGGGTCCAGTTGCTGGATGGTTGCCATCGCGTCGGTCTGGCCGCTGCTGACCAGCGCGCCTTCGGTCACCGAAGAGCGGCCGATACGACCGGAGATCGGTGCGTAGACCTTGGTGTAACGCACATTGATCTGCGCGCTCTGCAGCGATGCTTCCGATTGCAGGCGGTTGGCCACGGCGGTGTCGTATTCCTGACGGCTGACGGCCTGCTCGTCGACCAGTTGCTTGTAGCGGTCGGAGATCGACTTGGTCGAACGCAGGTTGGCTTCGGCGCTTTTCAGGGTCGCTTCATAGACCGACGGATCGATCTGATACAGCTGCTGGCCGGCTTTGACATCGCCGCCTTCCTTGAACAGACGCTTGAGAATGATGCCGTTGACCTGCGGACGAACTTCGGCGACGCGGAACGAGCTGGTGCGGCCCGGCAGTTCGGAAGTCAGGGTGAAGGCTTGTGGTTGCAGGGTGACGACGCCGACCTGAGGAGGTGGTGCGGCGGGAGCCGCCTCTTCCTTTTTACATCCGCTGAGCAGCGATGCCAGGGCGACGGCAGTGACCAGAGCGGTAACAGCTGGCTTGAATTGCATGAAGATCCTCGGGTCAGGCGCGCGAAAAGCGCACAAGAAGTGTGGAAGGGTAAAAAAAGGTTACCGGGTGGATAAGTAGCTTGCTAAGGAATATACTTACGTTCATGGTTGTTTGTAAATACCTTCGCCGCGTACCGACCCCGATACAAAAGTCGTCGCAAGGTCCGAAATTGTAGGCCGGGGAGCCGATCCGCGAGAGATCAACCCCTTTTTATTCAGCGGATATTCAGCCATCCCTGAAACATCCTGTTTGAGGTTTTACTGCCATGGTCCGTCGTACCAAAGAGGAAGCTCAGGAAACGCGCAGCCAGATTCTCGAAGCGGCCGAGAAAGCCTTCTATGAGCGGGGCGTGGCCCGCACGACCCTGTCGGACATTGCGAGCCTGGCTGGGGTGACGCGCGGTGCTATCTACTGGCACTTCAGCAACAAGGCCGATCTGCTGCAAGCCATGCTCGATACCCTGCATGAGCCGCTGGACGAACTGGCCAAGGCCAGCGAAAGCGAGGACGAACCCGATCCGCTGGGCTGCATGCGCAAATTGCTGATTCATTTGTTTCATCAAGTCGCGCTGGACCCGAAGACCCGGCGTATCAACGAAATTCTGTTTCATAAGTGCGAGTTCACCGATGAAATGTGCGATCTGCGCCAGCAGCGCAGGACTGCCAGCCTCGATTGCAATGTGCGGATCGCGCTGACATTGAGTAATGCGGTCAATCGTGGGCAGTTGCCGGCAGACCTCGACACAGCCCGGGCAGCCATCAGCATTCACGCCTATATTGATGGCCTCCTGTACGGATGGCTATTGGCGCCGGACAGCTTCGAACTGTACGCCGAGGCCGAGCGCTGGGTCGATACCGGGCTGGACATGCTGCGCCTGAGCCCCAGTCTGCGCAAATGAAACAAAATTCGTCATTGGATCAGTTTGTGTCAATGACGGAGGAGGGTGAAGATCCCTGTTCACTCGGCCGCTGCAATGGGATGCTTTTATATACCTCTGCAGCGCGGGTTGATATGTAGCGAGCTTCGTATTTTGTAGGGATTTTGTGTCGAGCCTGTGAACGAATGTGAGCGGCTCGCCCACCCAGCGACCAATAAAAAGCCCCCGACTCTCACGAGTCAGGGGCTTTTGCGTTTCTGCGGTGTGGCTTACAGCGTCGGGTAGTCGAGGTAGCCGACTGCACCTTTGCCGTAGAAGGTTTCCGGGTGCGGTTCGTTCAGCGGCGCGTCGGCCTTCAAGCGTGCCGGCAGGTCCGGGTTGGCAATGAACGGGATGCCGAACGCCACGGCGTCAGCCTTGCCCTCGGCCAGCCACGCGTTGGCGCTGTCCTTGGTGAAGCGTTCGTTGGCGATGTAAGCACCGCCAAAGGCTTCTTTCAGTTGCGGGCCGAGGCTGTCGGCGCCTTCTTTCTCACGGGAGCAGATGAAGGCGATGCCACGCTTGCCCAGTTCGCGGGCCACGTAGGTGAAAGTTTCGGCGAGGTTGTCGTCGCCCATGTCATGGGAGTCGGCGCGTGGTGCCAGGTGTACGCCTACACGGCCGGCGCCCCAGACTTCGATGGCGGCGTCGGTCACTTCCAGCAGCAGACGGGCACGGTTTTCCAGGGAGCCGCCGTAGATGTCGGTGCGCTGGTTGGTGCTGCTTTGCAGGAACTGGTCGAGCAGGTAGCCGTTGGCGCCGTGGATTTCCACGCCGTCGAAACCGGCTGCCTTGGCGTTTTCCGCGCCAACGCGGTAGGCGTCGACGATGTCGGCGATCTCAGCGGTTTCCAGTGCACGAGGGGTTGGATAGTCGGCCAGTGGGCGAACCAGGCTGACGTGGCCTTTAGGCTGGATGGCGCTCGGTGCAACCGGCGCTTCACCGTTCAGGTACGACGGGTGGGAAACCCGGCCGACGTGCCACAGTTGCAGGACGATCTTGCCGCCGGCAGCGTGAACGGCTTTGGTCACGTTGGTCCAGCCGCGCACCTGGTCGTTGGACCAGATGCCCGGGGTGTCCGGGTAGCCGACGCCCATCGGGGTGACCGACGTGGCTTCGCTGAGGATCAGGCCGGCCGAGGCGCGTTGTACGTAGTACTCGGCCATCAGCGCGTTCGGTACGCGGCCTTCGTCGGCGCGGCAGCGGGTCAGCGGCGCCATGATGATGCGGTTGGACAGCTCGAGGTCGCCCAGTTTGATCGGATCGAAAATTGTTGCCATGAGATACAACCCTCGTGAGGTAAGTGAGTGAATCAGTTAGCGGTAGCCAGCTCGGGATTGCCGTTCTGGCGGAATGTGATCAGGGTCACCAGCAGCGCGAGGACCGCCAGCGCCGCAGCGGCGAGAGGAACGCTGGTCAGGCCGTAGCCGTGGGCGATGACGCTGCCGCCGACCCAAGCGCCGAGGGCGTTGCCGACGTTGAAGGCGCCGATGTTCAGGGTCGAGACCAGGTTCGGTGCGGCCTGGCCGTAGGTCACGACGTTCACTTGCAGGGCCGGCACGGCGGCGAAACACGCGGTAGCCCAGAGGAACAGGGTGATTTCGGTCGGGATCAGCGCGATGCTGGTCCAGGTCAGGACGGTGGAGGTCACGGCCATCGCGATGAACACGCCGATCAGCGTCGCGGCCAGGCCTTTGTCGGCCAGTTTGCCGCCGATGATGTTGCCGACGGTCAGGCCCAGGCCGATCAACATCAGGGTCCAGGTCACGCCACGGGGCGAGACACCGGTGACATCGCCCAGCAGCGGTGCGACGTAAGTGAACAGGGTGAACACCGAGGCGGCGAACAGCGCAGTCATGCTCAGGGACAGCCAGATGCCGGCGCCTTTGAGCGCGGCCAGTTCGGCGCGCATGTCGAGTTTTTCTTCGTCACGCTTGGCCGGCAGGAAGCGGATCAGGCCGATCAGCGCGATCACACCGATCACGGTCACTGCCCAGAAGGTCGAGCGCCAGCCGGCTTCCTGACCGAGCGCGGTGCCCAGCGGCACGCCCAGCACGTTGGCCAGGGTCAGGCCGGTGAACATCAGGGCCACCGCCGAAGCGCGTTTGTTCGGTGCCACCAGGTTGGCCGCGACCACCGAACCGATGCCGAAGAACGCACCGTGGCAGAGGGCGGTGACCACTCGGGCGAACATCAGCACCTCGTAGTCAGTGGCGATAGCGCAGAGCAGGTTGCCGATAATAAAGATGCCCATCAGCGTTACCAGTGCAGCCTTGCGCGGCAGTTTTGCAGTGGCCATTGCCATGAACGGTGCACCAATCGCCACGCCCAGGGCGTAGCCGGTCACCAGCCAGCCGGCGCCGGGGATCGACACACCGAGGTCGGCCGCCACATTGGGCAGCAGGCCCATGATGACGAACTCGGTGGTGCCGATGGCGAAGGCGCTCAAGGCGAGTATGAGTAGCGAGAGGGGCATCGTTGGGTCCTTTTGGCTGGCTGACGTTAAGGGTCAGAGCTCTTTGCTGAGGGTGCTGAGGAACGCCTGAATCACGTCCTCGTTGCGTTTGAAAAAGTGCCACTGGCCGGCTTTCTGGCTGCTGATCAGTCCTGCCCGTTGCAGGGTGGCCAGGTGGGCGGAGACGGTCGACTGCGACAGGCCGCAGCGTTGATCGATCTGCCCGGCGCAGATGCCGTACTCGTGGTTGTGGATCTGTTCCGGAAACTCGGCTTTCGGGTCTTTCAGCCAGTTGAGGATGTCTCGCCGTACTGGGTGTGCCAGGGCTTTTATTATTTCGTCGAGGTCAATGTTCATGGCTGGGTGCTCGTGATGTGTGTAGCGCTATATCGCGATGAGGCGAACTTTAAATCGGTACTTCGCGATATACCAATATGAATTTGATCTGATGACCGCATAAATCGGTATATCGGGTTATAACGATATGTGAGGTGTAAACAAACGCGGGCGCGGTGCTAAGCTGCGCCGATGAACTATCTCGCACATTTACACCTCGGTGGCCAGCGTCCCGGTCAACTGCTCGGCAGTCTGTATGGCGATTTCGTCAAAGGGCGGCTGCAAGGGCAGTTCGCCCCGGAGATCGAAGCGGCGATTGCCCTGCATCGTCAGATCGACGTGTTCACCGACCGTCATCCGTTGGTCGACGCCTCGCTGGCAAGGTTCTCCACGACTCGTCGCCGTTACGCGGGCATCGTCCTCGACGTGTTTTTCGACCATTGCCTGGCGCGGGACTGGACGCTGTACGCCGACCGGCCGCTGGGCCAATTCACCACCGACGTTTACCGCGTGCTGTCCAGCGAGCGGCAATTGCCCGAGCGTCTGGCGAAGATCGCCCCGCACATGGTCGCCAATGACTGGTTGGGTTCGTATCAGGAATTCGAAGTGCTGGAGCAGGTGTTGCGCGGGATCTCCCGGCGCCTGACCCGGCCTGAAGAACTGGCGGGGGCGATGGAGGAATTGCGTCGGTTGTACGAACCGTTGAGCGAGGACTTTCGCTTGTTCTACCCACAGCTGCAGGACTTTGCAGGCCGGCAACTGTAGGCAGACGTCGCCGATCAGGCCGCGATCAGATCGCGGGCGTGTTGCGCTTCGACCGGTTTGAGCACATCGCCGAACAAGGCTTTCTGCACCGCTTGTTGCGCCTCGAACGCCAGTGCCGCGCGTTCCCGGCCCTGACAGGCAATCGGCTTGAGCAGATGAATCTCGACATCACCGCAGTCGTTGCTGAACAGGCGCATCAGGTGCGACAGCAGATCATCGTCACCAATGAACGGCGCCAGCGAATCGATCTTGCCCTCGCGCAGATAACGGATCGCCACCGGTTGCAGCTTCACCTCGGAATCAATCGCCGCCGACAGCAGTCGACCATGAAAGGTACGCAGCGAGCGACCGTCGGTGGTGGTGCCTTCCGGGAACATCAGCAGCGGATGATCGGTTTGCAGGTGACGGGTCATCTGCTTGCGGATCAACTGGCTATCGCCGGAACCGCGACGGATGAACAGGCTGCCGGCCTTCGCTGCCAGCCAGCCGGCTACCGGCCAGGTGCGCACTTCGGCCTTGGACAGAAACGACAGCGGCGTGAGCATGCCGAGCAGCGGAATGTCGGTCCACGACACATGGTTGCTGACCCACAGCATCGGCTGCTTCGGCAGCTCACCGTGAACGGTCACGCGAAAGGGCAGGGCATTGCTCAAGCGCGCCATGAAAAACCGCGACCAGCGCTGCCGGCGCTCCATCGAATGGGCCAGACCCAGACGCTCGAAAACCCCGAAGACACTCGCCATGCTCAGGCCCAGTGTCACCACCAGCAGCACTCGCGCAATTCGCGCGTACACCCGCAACCGGCTCATCACACAGCCGCCTTGAAGTGCTTGGCGTAGCGCGGGCAGAGTTCGTCGCGCTTGAGCAGGATGAACACGTCGGCGACCTGGAAGTCTTCGTCCCAGCACGGCTCGCCGCAGATCTTCGCGCCCAGGCGCATGTAGGCCTTGAGCAGCGGCGGCATTTCGGCGATCACGTTCGATGGAATGTCGAGGCTCGGCAGCGGGTTCTTCGGCTCGGCGCGCAGGTGTTCGGTGCACAGATAACGTTCGCGCAGGCGCTGCATGATCGCGTGGGCCTGCACGCCGCCGTCCTGCATCGGGATGCTCGCGCAGCCCATCAGATAGCTGTAGCCACCCTGATTGAGGACTTCGGCCAGTTCGCCCCAGAGCACGGCGATGGTGCCGCCGTTGCGGTAGGCCGGGTCGACGCAGGTGCGGCCGATTTCCAGGATCGGGCCTTGCAGACCGGCGAGGCCGTGCAGGCTGAATTCTTCTTCGCTGTAGAACTTGCCCAGGCTGCTGGCGGCGGTGTGATCGAGCAAACGGGTGGTCGCTACCAGACGGCCGGTGTTCAGGTCACGCACGCCGATGTGGCTGCAGTGAACATCATAGTCATCCATGTCCAGACCCAGCTCCGCGCCGTTCAGCTTGGCGTTGAACTCGCCGCTGAACACGTTGAAGCGCAAGGCCTGGGCTTGCTGCAAGGCCTCGGCGCCGATCAGGCGTTCGGCTTGCAGGCGGCGTTCATTGCCGGTGTCGCTGATGCGGGCGATCTGAGTCATGTGAATCTCCGTACGGGCCTTGAACCCGTCATGGGTTGCAGCCGATCGACTTTCTTTATGCAGCCGTGTTGTGCAAAGTCAGGCTATGTAGCCCCGGTGTCATCGCCATGAATGTTTGGTGATGCTTATATGACAGCCCACGAGGAGCCTCTGATGACCTGGTCGACCCTG
This sequence comes from Pseudomonas koreensis, assembly GCF_025447595.1. Lineage (GTDB taxonomy): Bacteria > Pseudomonadota > Gammaproteobacteria > Pseudomonadales > Pseudomonadaceae > Aquipseudomonas > Aquipseudomonas koreensis_H. The sequence continues at coordinate 28,478 of NZ_JAOEJU010000009.1, forward strand.
CTTGAATGCCGCGAACGCCTGCCTGCTGTTGCCGATCTGGCGGAGGGCTTCGCCACGTTGCTGCATCAACTGGGCAGCGTGACGCCGTTCGAACTGGCGGTGGCGGGAGGGCGGCGGATGGCGACGCCGGGGCTGGCGTTTCTGGTGGGCTATCAGGCGGCGCTGCGCATGCTTTGGCCGAGCGCGCCGCCGAGCCTCGGCGCGTTGTGTGCGACCGAGCAGCGCAGCCTGCGCCCGGCGGACATGCAGACCCGGCTCACGGATCTGCGCCTCACCGGGCAAAAGGATTTCGTCACCGCCGGCGATGCGGCGGACTGGCTGCTGATCGCCGCGCGCAACGAACAACCCGGCGAATCACCGCGCCTGAGCCTGGCGGTGGTGTATCCCGGCGAGCCCGGTGTGCGGGTGGAAAAACTCCCGGCGCTGCCGTTGATGCCGGACATCAGCCATGGCCGGTTGCATCTCGACGATGCGTTGTGTGAATTACTCGCGGGGGATGGATGGGATGCCTACGTCAAACCGTTCCGCACCCTTGAAGACGTTTACGTGTTGAGTGCAATGACCGCGTGGTTGTACGGCGTCGGTCAGGACAGCGGCTGGCCGCAGCCGCTGCAATTGCGTTTGCTGGCGCTGTTGGCCGGATGTGCGGAAGTCAGTCGCCAGCCGCCGAACAATCCGGCCGGGCATGTGTTGCTCGGCGGCTTGTTTGCGCAGTTCGACGGGCTTAAAGCGGAAGTTGATCAGGCGTTGCCTGACGGCAATCCTGAGTGGGCAGCGATGTGGCAGCGCGATCAATCGGTCATGCAACTGGCGGCTGGTCCGCGGGCCAAGCGTCTGGCCAAGGCTTTAGCGGTGAATTGACCGGCCTCATCGCGAGCAGGCTCGCTCCCACATGCGACCGCATTCCGACTGGAGGAACTCAATCAAATGGGGGAGCGAGCCTGCTCCGGGCGGCGATCCGACGATAGCGCCCTCAAAAACACCACACATCTGTCATCAACGCCGGCTAGTCTTCTCAGGTTCATCTCCAGAGCCCTCACCATGTTCAAAGGACTGTCCCTGTTTCTGCTGCTGATCAGCTTCACGGTTCAGGCCGAACAATGGCCGGGCGAGCAGTGGCCGAGCGGTCCGAAACTCATCGGTCCGGCCGTTGATATGTTGGAGGCGTACGCCTTCGCGCCCCGCGATGAAACTACACGCCAAGGCATCCGCACCGACGCCTTGCTGGTGATCCGCGACGGTCAGGTCATCTACGAACGCTACGCCGCTGCGACCACCGCCGACACCCCGCACCTGACCTGGTCGATCAGCAAAAGCCTGATGGCCACGGTGCTCGGCGTGGCCTATGGCGAAGGTCTGTTCAAGCTCGATGACCCGGCCGCGCAATATTACCCGGCGCTGGAAAAACACCCGGTCATCACGATCAAGGATCTGCTGCACTGGGCCTCGGGCATCGACTGGCAGGAAGACTACGAATACGCCCCGCTGAAATCCTCGGTGGTGGCGATGCTCTACACCCGTGGCCACCGCGACATGGCCGCCTTCACCGCCGATCACGACAGCTACGCGCCACCGGGTCAGGCGTTCCGTTATTCCAGCGGCGACAGCAATCTGTTGGCCGCCGCATTGAAAACCATCGTCGGCCCGCAACGTTATCCGGACTATCCGTGGACAGCACTTTTCGATCCCTTGGGCATCCGCCATGCCACGTGGGAAACCGATGCCACGGGCACTTTCGTCGCCTCTTCCTACGCCTATATGAAGGCCCGGGATCTCGCGCGAATCGGCCTGCTGATGGAACGGGACGGACGCTGGAATGACCGGCAGTTGTTGCCCAAGGATTGGGTCGCCTTCAACCGCCAGCCCTTCGCCGGCTACAAGGCTCATCAGGACGAAGCCGTGCCCGGCGGCCAGTGGTGGCTCAATCGCCCGGCGGATGGTGCGCCGTCGCCATGGCCCGATGCACCGCCCGACACCTTCGCCGCCCTCGGCCATTGGGGCCAGGCGCTGTATGTGATCCCGAGCGAAAAACTGGTGATCGTGCGCTACGCCGATGACCGCGACGGCAGCTATCGCCACAACGAATTGCTCAAGCGCGTGCTCGGGGCGGTGCGGCCATGAAACTGTTCAGACGCATCCTGCTGGTGCTGTTGGTCATGCTGCTGGGCTGGGGCTGGCACGAGCGCGAAAACCTTTGGGCCTTCCCGGACATCATCAGCGCCTACACCGCCAAGGAATATTGTTCGTGCCGCTACGTGATGAACAACGACGCCGAGTATTGCCGGGGCTACGTGAAGCAATGGCTGCCCAGCGAACTGACCGATGACCGCACGCAAAAAATCGTCACCGCCAGCGGCCTGGGACGCAGCAACAGCGCCCAGTGGCAAGGCGAACGCCAGGGCTGTCGCCTGCAACCCTGATCCGGTTCCACCCTGTGGAACCACATTCGATTGTCCTCTCGCGTGTCTCGCGGTTATCTGGCGGTGAGCACGACCTGCCGTTCACGTGTCGTGAAACAACACCGAACAACAAGACCGGGAACACCCGCGCGAGGAGAACCGTCATGCCCCGACATCAGCACATTCTGGCCTGGCTCAACGATGTGGCCAGCGACCTGCACGCCACCCGCCAGGACATTCACGCCCACCCTGAACTCGGTTTCGAAGAAAGCCGCACCTCGGCACTGGTCGCCAGGTCGCTCGAAGAGTGGGGCTATGAAGTCCACACCGGCATCGGTAAGACCGGCGTGGTCGGTGTGCTGCGCAACGGCAGCAGCACACGCAAGCTCGGGCTGCGGGCCGACATGGATGCGCTGCCGATCATCGAGAACACCGGCGTCGCCTACAGCAGCCGCCATCAAGGCTGCATGCACGCCTGCGGCCACGACGGGCACACCGCGATGCTGCTCGGTGCGGCGCGTTATCTGGCGGCGACCCGTCAGTTCGACGGCACCCTGACGCTGATTTTCCAGCCCGCCGAAGAGGGCCAGGGCGGGGCGGAAGCGATGCTTGCCGATGGCCTGCTCGAACGCTTCCCGTGCGACGCGCTGTTCGGCATGCACAACATGCCGGGCCTGCCGGCGGGGCATCTTGGGTTTCGCGAAGGGCCGATGATGGCTTCGCAGGATCTGCTTACGGTGACCATCGAAGGCGTCGGCGGCCACGGTTCGATGCCGCATCTGGCGGTGGATCCGCTGGTCGCTGCGGCCAGTGTGGTGATGGCTTTGCAAACCGTGGTCGCGCGCAACATCGATGCCCAGGAGGCCGCGGTGGTGACGGTCGGCGCGTTGCAGGCCGGCGAGGCGGCGAACGTGATTCCGCAACAGGCGATCCTGCGCCTGAGCCTGCGTGCGCTGAATGCCGAAGTCCGCGTTCAGACACTGGACCGCGTGCGCTCGATCATCGAAGCCCAGGCCGAAAGCTTCGGCTGCACCTCGACCATCGAACACCGCCCGGCCTACCCGGTGCTGGTCAACCACGCCGCCGAAACCGAGTTCGCCCGGCAGGTCGGCGTCGAGCTGGTCGGCGCCGACGCCGTCGATGGCAACACACCCAAACTGATGGGCAGCGAAGACTTCGCCTGGATGCTCCAGCGTTGCCCCGGCGCCTACCTGTTCATCGGCAACGGCGTGGCCCGGCCGATGGTGCATAACCCGGCCTACGACTTCAACGACGACATTCTGCTGACCGGCGCGGCGTATTGGGGCGCGCTTACCGAGAGCTGGCTCAAGCCGGCCTGATTTCTTCACTTTTTGCTGCCGCTGGAACGCAGGTGCGCACGTGCCTGCGTGGTCAACCAACAGCTTCTGGAGAATCCCCATGCAGACTTCGAACGCAGGCGTTTCGCGCACCCGGCAAGTGGTCGCCGCCGTTATCGGCAATGCCCTGGAATGGTACGACTTCATCGTTTACGGCTTTCTGGCGAGCATCATCGCCCGGCAGTTTTTCCCGTCCGACGACGACTACGCTTCGCTGCTGATGGCGCTGGCGACTTTCGGTGTCGGCTTTTTCATGCGCCCGGTGGGCGGCATCCTGCTCGGCATCTACTCCGACCGCAAAGGTCGCAAGGCCGCGATGCAGATGATCATCCGCCTGATGACCGTTTCCATCGCCCTGATCGCATTCGCGCCGAACTACGCCGCCATCGGCATGGGTGCGCCGTTGCTGATCGTAGTAGCGCGGATGCTTCAGGGTTTTGCCACGGGCGGTGAATACGCCAGCGCCACGGCGTTTCTGGTGGAGAGCGCGCCGGCCCATCGCAAGGGCTTGTACGGTTCGTGGCAACTGGTCGGGCAATGCCTGGCGGTGTTCAGCGGCGCGGCGATGGTGGCGCTGGTCACGCACCTGCTTTCCCCCGAGGCGCTGGACAGTTGGGGCTGGCGGATTCCGTTCGTGCTCGGTCTGCTGATCGGCCCGGTGGGTTTGTGGATTCGCAAGCACATGGAGGAACCGGAAGAGTTTCTCGAAGCGCGCAAGAAGGCCAAAGGCGCAGCCCCCGGCCTGTGGCAAGTGCTGCGTGAGCATCGTCGCAGCCTGTTGGTGTCGATGGGCCTGGCGTGCGGCGCGACGGTGTCGTTCTACGTGGTGCTGGTGAACATGCCGACCTTCGCCCACAAGAACCTCGGCCTGCCGCTGGATCAGGTGTTGCTGGTGCAGATGCTCGCGGTGGGGTTGATGACCGTGGTGATTCCGTTCTCCGGCGCACTGTCGGATCGCCTCGGTCGGCGGCCGGTGCTGATGGCCTTCACTCTGGCGTTTTTCGTCATGGTCTATCCGCTGTATGTGTGGGTCGCGGCGGCGCCGTCGATCGAGCGTTTGCTGGTGATGCAACTGCTGCTGTGCACGGCGATTGGCGGGTTCTTCGGTCCGGCTCCGACGGCGCTGGCCGAGCAGTTCCCGATTGAAGTGCGCTCCACCGGCGTGTCGGTGGCCTACAACGTGGCGGTGATGGTGTTCGGTGGTTTCGCGCCGCTGATCGTCACCTGGCTGAGTAAAGTTCTGAACACCCCGGTGGCGCCGTCGTTCTATGTCTTGTTCGCTTGCCTGCTGACCCTGCTCGGTACTTACTGTTTGCAGGAGGCACCACGCGCAAAGAAATCCGTTGCGCTCAACCTGGGAGTGAAACCGTGAGTCCGTTAGCCATTGATCCGATTGTCGCCCTCGACGCCGATGCGTTGTCCCGGGCGATCCATGCCCGCAAGGTGTCGTGCCGCGAGGTGATGCAGGCGTACCTGACGCACATTGATCGCTTCAATCCGGCGGTCAACGCGCTGGTCTCGTTGCGCCCGCAGGACGTGCTGTTGCGCGAGGCCGATGAATGCGACCGGCAACTGGATCGCGGCGAGTCCCGAGGCTGGATGCACGGCATGCCCCAGGCGATCAAGGATCTGGCGGCCACCGCCGGATTGCGCACGACCCTCGGCTCACCGCTGTTCGCCGAGCAAGTGCCGCAGCACGATGCGATCAGCGTGGCGCGGGTGCGCGACTGCGGCGCGATCATCATCGGCAAGAGCAACGTCCCGGAATTCGGCCTCGGCTCGCAGACCTACAACAGCGTGTTCGGCACCACCACCAACGCCTACGATCCGGGCTTGATCGCCGGCGGCAGCAGCGGCGGGGCGGCGGTGGCGCTGGCCCTGCGCCTGCTGCCGGTGGCCGACGGCAGCGACATGATGGGCTCGCTGCGCAACCCGGCGGCGTTCAACAACGTGTTCGGCTTCCGCCCATCCCAAGGCCGCGTGCCTCACGGCCCGATGCCGGAAGTGTTCGTCCAGCAACTGGCCACCGAAGGACCGATGGGGCGCACGGTCACCGACGTCGCGCGATTGCTCTCGACCCAGGCCGGCTACGATCCGCGCGTGCCGCTGTCGCTGGCCGATGAACCACGGGACTTCGGGCTGGATCTGCAACAGGACTGCAGCGGCCTGCGCCTCGGCTGGCTCGGCGATTACAACGGCTATCTGCCGATGGACGATGGCGTGTTGAGCCTGTGCGAATCGGCGCTGGCGGATTTCAGTGCGCTGGGCTGTCAGGTCGAGGCCTGTCAGCCGGACTTCTCCATGGAGCGCCTGTGGCAGACCTGGCTCACCCACCGGCATTTTCTGGTGCAGGGCAGCCTCGGCGCGGCCTATGCCGATCCGCAAAAACGGGCGCTGCTCAAACCCGAAGCGCAATGGGAAATCGAGGGCGGTCTGCGTCTGACCGCTGCCGAGGTTTATCAGGCGTCGGTGGCGCGGAGCGAGTGGTATCGCGCGTTGAGCGAGTTGTTCGAGCGTTACGATTTCCTGCTGTTGCCCACCGCCCAGGTGTTCCCTTTTGATGCACAGCAACCGTGGCCGCGAGTCGTCGGCGGGCAGACCATGGACACCTATCACCGCTGGATGGAAGTGGTGATCGGCCCGACCCTGGCGGGGCTGCCGAGTATCAGCGTGCCGGTCGGTTTCAACACGGCCGGGCTGCCGATGGGCCTGCAAATCATCGGCCCGGCCCAGGCGGATCGAGCGGTGCTGCAACTGGCCTACGCCCATGAACAGCTGACCCGCTGGGTCGAACGGCGACCGCCGGCATGCCTGCAATCGGCCTGAGCGGCCCGCATCTTGCTGCATGAAGTGATCTTTCATCCACATCCATGGAGGTCGAACACATGGGCAGCAAGGCAGACACCGGCAGCGTGCGCTCGGTCGAACGGGCGCTGGCCATCGTCGAGTTGCTCGGCGAGCATCAGGCGTTGGGACTGGAGGAATTGCACTACCTGACCACTCTGCCCAAGGCCACGGTGTCGCGGATGCTCGCGACCTTGCAGGAGCAGGGCTGGATTTATCGCGGCCTCAGCGACCGCCGCTACCGGTTGTGCGCCAAGCGCTTGTTCGGTGATCGCCAGCAACGCTTCAAGCGCCATCTGGTGGAAAGCGCCGCGCCGATGCTGCTGGAACTCAGCGAACGCACCGGGCTGGTGGCGGATCTGTCGTGCTTCGACGGCGAGCGGGTAGAGGTGATGGAAAGCGCGATCCCGCAAGTGCTGCGCAAACGCTATCCAACCAACTGCCAGATCGTCGGCCATCACGCGAGCCTGTTCCATTCGGCGATGGGGCGCGCCTGTCTTGGCGAACTCGACAGCCAGGACGTGAAACGTCTGGCCGAACGCGAACAGTTGGCGGATGACGGTGTATTGCAGGCCACCGAGCAAGCCTTGCATCAGGGCTTCGGCCAGCGCACCGAAGGTTATTGGGAATACCCGGTGCGCCTGCCGTTCCTGATTCGCGCGGTGGCCTTGCCGATCCGAGCGCAAGGGCGGCTGGTCGGCAGCATGGCGCTGCACTGGCCGATGGATCAGGCGCCGGTGGAGCGGGTGCTGAGCCTGCACCTCAACAGCCTCGCGTCGACCATCGGCGAGGTGCAGCAGGCGTTGGCCTGAGCGTTTGCAGAGACTGACAGTTTGCAATAACGCCACGGCCAGTTAAGGTTCGTGCAGGTTTATCGGCCCCACGAGTCTTCAATGTTCAACCGTTCTCTGTGCAACGCCTTCGCCGGCCTGCTGCTCGGCGCCGCTGCGCTGCCGGCCCAGGCCAACTGGTATCTGGACGGCGAGTCGTCGCGGCTGTCGTTCGTCAGCACGAAAAACGCCAACGTATCCGAAGTGCAGCGCTTTCTGGTGCTGCACGGCAAAGTCGATCCCGATGGCCGCGCCGTGGTCGAAGTCGAGCTGGACTCGATCAACAGCGGCATCCCGCTGCGCGACGAGCGCATGCGCAAGGAACTGTTCCAGATCGAGCAATTCCCCGAAGCGACCATCACCACGCAAATCGACCTGCGCCCGATCAACGATCTGGCGCCCGGCGCGCAGCTTGAATTGCGCCTGCCGCTGACCGTCAACCTGCACGGCAAACAGCATGAATACCCCGCCGAATTGCTCGCCACGCGCCTCGATGACCGACGCTTTCAAGTGGTGACGCTGGAGCCGCTGGTGATCAGCGCCGAGGATTTCGATCTGCTGCCGGGCCTGGAAAGCCTGCGCAACATGGCTGGACTGTCGGCCATCAGTCTGTCGGTGCCGGTGGGTGCGGTGCTGATCTTCACGGCGCGCTGACATGCGCGGCGCGGTGTTTCCGTGGCGTGATGGCAACCGCTTCGAGCTGTTGATCGACGGCCCGCAATTCTTCCCGCGCATGCTTGACGAGATCGCCCGCGCCCGCGAGCAGATCGAACTGGAGCTGTATCTGGTGGAAGCCGGCGCCTGTGCCGAAACCATCGTGCAGGCGCTGGTGCTGGCGGCGGAGCGGGGCGTGCGGGTGCGTTGCCTGTTCGATGATTATGGCAGCCTCGCGTTCACCCTCACGCTGCGCCGGCGGCTGACCGGTGCCGGAGTCGAGCTGCGTTTTTATAATCGGCTGAACTGGCGGCGCTGGGTCGGCAATTTTTATCGCGATCACCGCAAGCTGTTGCTGGTCGACCAGCGTCTGGCGGTGGTCGGCGGCACCGGGGTCACCGATGAATTCTGGACACCGGGCCACGACACCAGCGAATGGCACGAGGTCATGGTGCAAATCACCGGCCCGCTGGTGCTCGACTGGCAATTGTTGTTCGACCGCCAATGGATCGCCAATCGCCATCGCCGGGCCTGGCGGCCCAACGCGCATTTTGGCCTTCCGCGACTGCCCCGCGTGCCGGACACGGGCGAGGGCATGGGGCGTGTGGCTTATGCCGACGCCCGCCAGCACCGGGACATTCTGCAATCGCTGTTTCGCGCACTGAACAGCGGCCAGCAGCGGATCTGGCTGGCGACGCCGTACTTCCTGCCGACCTGGAAAATCCGCCGCTCCCTGCGCAAGGCCGCCACCCGTGGCCTTGACGTGCGCCTGCTGCTGACCGGGCCGCGCACCGATCACCCGTCGGTACGCTACGCGGGGCACCGTTACTACCCACGTCTGCTCAAGGCCGGAGTAAAAATCTACGAATACCAGCCGTGTTTCCTGCACCTGAAAATGGTGCTGGTGGACGACTGGGTGAGCATCGGCTCCTGCAATTTCGATCACTGGAATCTACGCTTCAATCTTGAAGCGAATCTGGAAGCGCTGGACCCGTCACTGACGGCAGCGGTGGCGGCGAGTTTCGAGAAGGACTTCGACCTGAGTCAGCAGGTGAGTCTGGAGGAGTGGCAGCGCCGGCCGTTGTGGCGGCGGGTGAAGCAGCGGATCTGGGGCTGGGTGGATCGGGTGGTGGTCAATCTGCTGGATAGACGAGGCTAGTCGCTGTCCCAAAACAACTGTGGGAGCGAGCTTGCTCGCGAATGCGGCCTGACAGTCAACATCAATGTTGAATGTGATGGCCTCTTCGCGAGCAAGCTCGCTCCCACAGGTTTTTGCAGTGTGACTACTGTTACAGCAGTTCAAAGCTCTGCTGCGTCACGTCCTGGGAATCCAGGCCGATCTGCACGTTGAACTTGCCAGGCTCGGCCGCGTACTTGAGCTGGGCGTTGTAGAACTTCAGGTCATCTTCGGTGATGGTGAAGTGCACCACTTTCTGCTCGCCGGCCTTGAGCATGATTTTCTGGAAGTTCTTCAGCTCCTTGACCGGACGGATCATCGACCCGGTCACGTCCTGGATGTACAGCTGCACCACGGTTTCGCCGTCACGCTTGCCGGTGTTCTTGACCATGACACTGGCGTCGAGCTTGCCGGTGGCGTTCAGCGTGGTCGAGGACAGCGCCATGTCGCTCAGGCTGAAATCGGTGTAGCTCAGGCCGAAACCGAACGGGAACAGGGGGCCTGTCGTGTCATCGAAATACTGCGAGGTGTAGTTGCCCGGTTTGCCCGGCGTGAACGGCCGGCCAATGCTCAGGTGGTTGTAGTAGGTCGGGATCTGGCCCACGGAGCGCGGGAAGGTCACCGGCAGTTTGCCCGACGGGTTGTAGTCGCCGAACAGCACGTCGGCGATGGCGTTCCCGCCCTCGGTGCCGCTGAACCAGGTTTCCAGAATCGCGTCGGCCTGTTCCTTCTCTTCCAGAATCGTCAGCGGACGGCCGTTCATCAGCACCAGCACCAACGGCTTGCCGGTGGCTTTCAAGGCACGGATCAGCTCACGCTGGTTTTCCGGGATGTTCAGGTCGGTGCGGCTCGACGATTCGTGGGACATGCCACGGGATTCGCCCACGGCTGCAACCACAATGTCGGCGTCCTTGGCGGCTTTCACCGCTTCGTCGATCAACACATTGGCCGGACGCGGGTCATCGACCACTTCCGGCGCATCGAAGTTGAGGAAGTTCAGGTAGTCGAGAACCTTCTTGTCGCTGGTGATGTTGGCGCCACGGGCGTAGATCAGGTTCGCCTTGTCGCCGATGACATTGCTCATGCCGTCGAACAGGGTCACCGATTGTGCCGGACGACCGGCGGCGGCCCAACTGCCCATCATGTCGATAGGAGCCTTGGCCAGCGGGCCGACCAGTGCAACTTTGGCTGTCTTCTTCAGCGGCAGGGTTTCGTTCTGGTTCTTCAGCAGTACCAGACTGCGACGGGCGACCTCGCGGGCGTCGGCGCGGTGCAGACGGCTGTCGGCGTAGGTGTCGGCCGGATCGTCTTCAGCCTTGCCGATGCGCAGGTACGGGTCCTTGAACAGGCCCATGTCGTACTTGGCGGCGAGGACTTCACGCACCGCGTTGTCGATGTCTTTCTGTTCGATCTCGCCGGACTTGAGCAGCCCCGGCAGCTCTTTGCCGTACAGGGTGTCGTTCATGCTCATGTCGATGCCGGCCTTGATCGCCAGCTTCGCCGCTTCACGACCGTCGCGGGCCACGCCGTGCTTGATCAGTTCGAAGATCGCGCCGTGGTCGCTGACCGCCAGGCCCTTGAAGCCCCAGTCCTTGCGCAGCAGATCGTTCATCAGCCAGGTGTTGGCGGTGGCCGGGATACCGTTGATCGAGTTCAACGCCACCATCACGCCACCGGCGCCGGCGTCGATGGCCGCGCGGTACGGTGGCAGGTAGTCCTGGTACATCTTCACCGGGCTCATGTCGACGGTGTTGTAGTCGCGACCGCCTTCAACAGCGCCGTACAGGGCGAAGTGCTTGACGCTGGCCATGATGCTGTCGGCCGCGCTCGGGGTTTCACCCTGATAGGCCTTGACCATGACTTTGGCGATGCGCGAGGTCAGGTAGGTGTCTTCACCGAAACCTTCGGAGCTGCGGCCCCAGCGCGGGTCGCGGGAGATGTCGACCATCGGCGCGAAGGTGATGTCGAGGCTGTCGGCGGCAGCTTCCTTGGCAGCGACGCGACCGGACTGGCCGATGGCGTCCATGTCCCAACTCGATGCCAGGGCCAGCGGAATCGGGAAAATCGTACGGTGACCGTGGATCACGTCGTACGCGAAAAACATCGGGATCTTCAGTCGGCTGCGCATGGCAGCGTCCTGCATCGGACGGTTTTCCGGGCGGGTGATCGAGTTGAACGTGCCACCGATGTTGCCGGCAGCGATCTCTTTGCGGATCAGCTCGCGGGGCATTTCCGGGCCGATGCTGATCAGGCGCAACTGGCCGATCTTCTCGTCGAGGGTCATTTGCTTCATCAGGTTGCTGATGAAAGCGTCCTTGTTTTCCAGGGGTACCGGGGTCGTGGCGGCCAGTACTTGATGACTGGCCAGGCTGACGAACAGGCCCAGCAAACACAGCTTCTTCATGAATAGTTTTCTCAAGGGCCTAAACGGCGTTGCAACGCCGGCCAGCCAAAATTTAGGGAGCGACTATTGTTGTTCGGGTGCTGATTCAGAAAACGACAGCCGAATGTACGTCGAACGTTTCGGCGACGTGATCGAGCAGGGCCTCTTTTTAGCCCATCGGCCCGCTGCAATCCAGTGGCGCGGGCGATTATGCCCCAACCGCCGGCTGAGAATGTTTCGCGATTCATTATTCATGAAATGTGCAAGGGAGCACCCGTCCGATGAATGTCAGTCCTGTCTACCGCTCGCGTTTGCAGGTCGCCACCTTGCTGGTGCTGGCCACGTTGTTGACCGCTTGCGGCATCAACAACATTCCGACCCTTGACGAGCAGGCCAAGGCCGCCTGGGGCCAGGTGCAGAACCAGTACCAGCGGCGCGCCGACCTGATCCCCAATCTGGTGGAAACCGTGAAGGGCTATGCGAAACACGAGGAAGAAACTCTGACTGCCGTCATCGAGGCGCGGGCCAAGGCGACGTCGATCCAGGTTGATGCCAGCACCCTCGACAACCCGGAAAGGCTCAAGCAGTTCCAGCAGGCCCAGGACCAGTTGACCGGTGCCTTGAGCCGCTTGATGGTGGTGTCCGAACGCTATCCGGACCTGAAGGCCAACCAGAACTTCCTCGCCCTGCAATCGCAACTTGAGGGCACGGAAAACCGCATCGCCGTGGCCCGTCGGGATTTCATTCTGGCGGTGCAGAAATACAACACCGAGATCCGCACCTTTCCCGGTCGCCTGTGGCACAGCGTGATGTACAGCAACCTGCCGATCCGTGAGACCTTCGAAGCCACCAGCCCCGGCGCGGACAAGGCCCCGGAAGTGAAGTTCTGAGCCGGGGATGCCCATGCGTGTGTTGAAGATGGGCCTGGTGCTGATGCTGTTGCTGTTCGCCGTCAGCGCCCGGGCCGAGTTGACCTTCCCGGCACTGACCGGGCGGGTGGTGGACGACGCGCAGATGATCGAGCCGTCGGTGCGCGCGCAACTGAGCCAGCAGTTGCAGGCCCACGAACAGGCGACCGGCGAGCAACTGGTGGTCGTGACGCTGCCGAACCTGCAAGGCGCCACCATCGAGGACTACGGCGTCGAACTGGGCCGGCACTGGGGCATCGGCCAGAAGGACAAGAACAACGGCGCCCTGTTGATCGTCGCCCGGGACGAGCGCAAATTGCGCATCGAAGTCGGCTACGGGCTGGAGGATCGTCTGACCGATGCGCAGAGTTCTGTGATCATCCATCAGGTGATCACGCCATCGTTCAAGGCCGGCAACTTCAGCAAAGGCATCAGTGACGGTGTGGCGGCGATGCTGGTGGTGCTGGGCGGCAATCCATTGGACGAGCCTTCCACGGTGTACGAATCGGCCGGTGATCCTGCCGATGATTTTGTCTCGCGGCACCCGGCGTTGTTCGTATTTCTGGTGATGTTGTTCATCCTGACTGTTTTTGTCTGCCAGATGCTCGGTATCCTTCCCGCCGGCCGGGGTGGCTCCGGAGGAGGGGGCGGCTTCGGTGGCGGAGGTTTTGGCGGCGGCGGTGGAGGCGGGGGCTTCAGCGGCGGCGGTGGCAGTTTCGGCGGGGGCGGGTCCTCCGGCGGCTGGTGATAACAATAATGAGCAGGCACTTCACGACATGGCATTACTGACTGAACACGAACAACGCAAGGTCGCCGAGGCTATCGCCCGGGTCGAGCGCGACACCGACGCCGAACTGGTGACGGTGCTCGCGGCCCGCGCCGACGACTATGCGTACATCCCGCTGCTGTGGGCCAGCCTGCTGGCGCTGGTGGTGCCGGGGATCGTGCATTACCTGACCGGCTGGCTGACGATGCGCAGCCTGTTGCTGGTGCAGTGGGGCATTTTCATCGTGCTGTGCCTGTTGTTTCGCTTGCCGAAAATCACCACACATCTGGTGCCACGTCGTGTCCGGCACTGGCGCGCGTCAAACCTGGCGCGGCGGCAGTTTCTCGAACAGAACCTGCATCACACGGTGGGCAGCACCGGCATGCTGATTTTTGTCTGCGAGGCGGAGCGGTACGTGGAGATTCTGGTGGATGAGGGGATTTCCAAGAAGCTGGATAACAAGAGCTGGGATTCGATTGTCGCGGCGTTTACCGAGCAGGTGCGGCAGGGGCAGACGTTGCAGGGCTTTGTCACGTGTATCGAGGCGTGTGGGGAGTTGCTCAAGGTGCATGTGCCGGTGACGCAGGTCAGGAATGAGTTGCCGAATCGGTTGGTGGTGTTGGGATAAGCCGTTCGGGAAATTAGCCGTGCCCTCGAACGCCATCCCCCCTAAACTAGCGCCCATTCCCGATTTGCCCGTCCGAGGCCGCTTTTTCCCATGTCCGTTACCGCTCCCTCCGCATCTGCCAAACCGGCGCCCGATCACCACGCCCGGTTCATCGAGCTGCTGCAAACCAGCCTCGAACAGAACGGCTTCATCAAACTGGTGCTGGCCAAATACGTCGGCGAAGAAGCGGACCTGCAGCGGATCATCATCAAACCGGTGACGGTCAAGGCGCAGCCGTGCCTGTCGTTCGTTTACCGCTACAAGACCCGCGACATCACCAAGAACCTGCCGCTGGATGAAGCGGTAGCGACGATTGCCGGGCTGCTGCCGGCAGCGTTCAAAAATGCGCATTTGCTGGCGCTGACTGACGAAGCCCAGCTCGAATACAGCAAAAAGGGCAAGAGCTCGCTGTTCATGAGCAAACCCCAGCAATTGCGTGAAGTGCCGTCCGCCGAGCACAACCGCGAGAAAAACCGCTTCCTCGAGTTGAGCCGCCCGTTCCTCAAGGACCTGGGCGTAACCAATGCGCAACACGAGCTGATCCCGGCGATGTCGCGCAAGTGGAAGCAGATCAACAAGTTCATCGAAGTGTTCAGCCACGCGCTGACCTCGTCGCCGCTGGCCCTGGACAAACCGGTGCGGGTGGCGGATTTCGGTTCGGGCAAGGGTTACCTGACGTTCGCCATCCATGACTATCTGCGCAACACGCTGAAGGCCGAGGGCGAAGTCACCGGCGTCGAATTGCGCGAAGAAATGGTCAACCTGTGCAACACCGCCGCCGCGAAGCTGGAACACCCGGGGCTGGTGTTCAAATGCGGCGATGTGCGCAGCGTGGCGCCGAGCGAGCTGGACGTGATGATCGCCCTGCATGCCTGCGACCTCGCCACCGACTATGCGATCCACACCGGCATCCGTTCCGGCGCCTCAATCATCATGTGCTCGCCGTGCTGCCACAAACAGATTCGTTTGCAGATCCAGAGCCCGGCGCTGCTCAAGCCGATGCTGCAATACGGTTTGCACCTGGGCCAGCAGGCGGAAATGGTCACCGACAGTCTGCGTGCGCTGTTCCTCGAAGCCTGCGGTTACGAGACCAAAGTGTTCGAGTTCATCTCCCTGGACCACACCAACAAGAACAAGATGATTCTGGCGGTGAAGCGCGCCGAGCCGGTGGACCCGACTCAGCTGCTGGTGAAGATTCAGGAATTGAAGGCGTTCTACCAGATCAGCGAGCA
This sequence comes from Pseudomonas koreensis, assembly GCF_025447595.1. Taxonomy (GTDB): domain Bacteria; phylum Pseudomonadota; class Gammaproteobacteria; order Pseudomonadales; family Pseudomonadaceae; genus Aquipseudomonas; species Aquipseudomonas koreensis_H. The sequence goes on from NZ_JAOEJU010000009.1 coordinate 43,696, forward strand.
CTGCCTCGAAACCCTGCTGCTCGCCGATGGCCTGTTGGCTTGACCTCGACCCTGTGGGAACGAGCTTGCTCCGGGCGGCGATCCGACGAAGGGGCCATAACCGGCGACATCACCGTTGACTGTCAGTCCGTCTTCGCGAGCAAGCTCGCTCCCACATGGGGTTTGATGGCAGTTTTGCGCCCGAGCATCACCGTCGCGATCACCCCGCAGGCGAATAGCCAGGTGATCGGCTCCACGTGTTCGCCGAAGAACAGCGCGGAAAACGCGATGGTGAAGAAGATCTGCAACAGCTGGATCTGACTGACCCGGGCAATGCCACCCATGGCCAGCCCGGCGTACCAGGCGAAGAAGCCCAGGAACTGCGAAAACAGCGCGACATAACCGAAGGCCCACCAGGTTTTCGCCGATACCGCACCCTGATGCTGCAACGCCAGATACAGCACCGGGCCGATCAGCAACGGCGTCGACAGCACCAGCGCCCAGCAGATCACCTGCCAACCGCCCATTTCCCGTGCCAGGCGTCCGCCCTCGGCATAACCCAGACCACCCACCGCAATCGCACCCAGCATCAGCAAATCACCGGCCTGAATGCTGCCGGCGCCGGTGTACAACGCATAACCCAGCACCAGCGCACTGCCCAACGCGGCGCAGGCCCAGAAGGCTTTCGACGGACGCTCGTGGGACAGCCACGCGGCGTACAGCGCCACGCACAGCGGCTGCAAGCCGTTGACCAGCGCACCGTGGGACGCCGGCAAGGTCTGCATGGCCCACGCCGACAGCACCGGGAAACCGAGAATCACCCCGGCGATCACCAGACTCAGGCCTTTGACTTGCTTCCAGGTCGGCCACTTTTCCCGACGCCACAACAACAGCGCCGCTGCCGGAATCGCCGCGAACAACGCGCGGCCCAGGCCGTTGAGCAGCGGGTGCAGTTCCTGCACCACGATGCGGGTGAAGGGCAGGGTAAGGCTGAAAATCACCACGCCGAGCAGGCCGAGGGCCATGCCGGTGTTTTCGCGCGAAGACATGAGGGCAACCAGATTCGAAGGTGACAGGAAGGTGTCTTCATCTAGCCACAAACCACGGCAATGGGGCTGTTACAGCTGAGCGCAGAGTTATCCATACAGTTTGCGAACGCCATCGCGGTCCTTGGACTACTGTGAATATTCCTGTGCATTCACCAGAGGAGACCTGCCCATGGCCGCGAAAAAAATTCTGATGCTGGTCGGCGATTACGTCGAAGACTACGAAGTGATGGTGCCGTTCCAGGCCCTGCAAATGGTTGGTCACACCGTCCACGCCGTGTGCCCGGACAAGGCCGCCGGCAAGACCGTGCGAACCGCGATTCACGACTTTGAAGGCGACCAGACCTACAGCGAGAAACCCGGTCACCAGTTCGCCCTGAACTTCGATTTCGCCAAGGTCGACGCCAAGGATTACGACGCCTTGCTGGTGCCCGGTGGTCGCGCGCCGGAGTACCTGCGGCTGAATGAAAAAGTCCTGGAACTGGTGCGAGCCTTCGACAAGGCCGGCAAGCCGATCGCCGCCGTCTGTCACGGCGCGCAACTGCTGGCGGCGGCGGGAGTTCTCGAAGGCCGTGAGTGCAGCGCCTACCCGGCCTGCGCCCCGGAAGTGCGGCTGGCCGGCGGCACTTACATTGACATCCCGGTCACGGACGGCCATGTCCAGGGCAACCTGGCCACCGCGCCCGCCTGGCCGGCGCACCCGAAATGGCTGGCGGGTTTCCTGGGGTTGCTTGGAACCAAAATCACCCTGTGACACATCGATAAGGAGAAACACCATGTCCGGATGGTATGAGTTGAGCAAAAGCAGCAACGGCCAGTTCAGGTTCGTGCTGAAAGCGGCGAATGCCGAAACCATTCTGACCAGTGAGCTGTACACCACCCGCACGGCTGCCGAAAACGGCATCGCCTCGGTGCAGACCAACAGCCCGCTGGACGAACGCTACGAGAAAAAAACGACGAAAGACGGCCATCCCTACTTCAACCTCAAGGCGGCCAATCACCAGATCATCGGCAGCAGCGAATCCTATTCATCGGACGCGGCGTGTGCCAAAGGCATTGCCAGCGTCAAGGCGAACGGGCCGTCCAAGGTGATCAAGGACAAAACCCTGCCGGTGCTTTGAATCCAGCACAAAAACCTGTGGGAGCGAGCTTGCTCGCGATGACGGTTCATCAGTCGACATCGTTGTCGGATCTGATGGCCTCATCGCGAGCAAGCTCGCTCCCACAGGGTTGGTGTGTACCTTGAAATCAGCTCAGGCTTTTGAGAATGGCCTGCAACTGGTTACGCCCGGCTTCGCTCAGCGGGAACACCGGCAAACGCGGATCACCGACTTCCATATCGGTCAGTCGCAGACCGGCCTTGATCGTCGCAGGCAAGCCACCCTTGAGGATGAAATCCAGCAGCGGCAACTGGCGGTAGAACAGTTCCCGCGCCTTGCCCAGATCCCCCGCCAGTGTGGCTTCGTACAAGTCCAGGTTGAGCTGCGGGATCAGGTTCGGCGCCGCCGTGCACCAGCCCTTGGCCCCGGCAGCGAAGGCTTCCAGCGCCAGCGGATTGCAACCGTTGTAGAACGGCACCCGGCCTTCGCCGAGCAGTTGCAGCTTGTGCATGCGCTGGATATCGCCGGTGCTCTCCTTGACCATGGTCACGTTTTCCACGCCGTTGACGATGCGCAGGATCAGTTCCACCGACATGTCGGTGCCGCTGGTGGCCGGGTTGTTGTAGAGCATGATCGGCACGCCGATGCTGTCGCCGATCGCGCGGTAGTGGGCGAGGATTTCCGCTTCGGTCAGCTTCCAGTAAGAGGCGGGCAGCACCATCACCACGTCGGCGCCATGGGCCTCGGCGAAACGCGCGCGACGTGCCGCTTTGGCGGTGGTCAGGTCGGACACGCTGACCACGGTCGGCACCCGTTTGGCCACGTGCTTGATGCTGAATTCGGCGACCTGGTCCCACTCCGCATCGCTCAGGTAGGCGCCTTCGCCGGTGCTGCCCAGAGGCGCGATGGCGTGGACGCCACCGGCGATCAGACGGTCGATCGAGCGGCCGAGGGCCGGCAGGTCAACGCCTTCGCCATTGGCGCCGAACGGGGTGATGGTGTAGCCGATGATGCCGTGAATATTGGACATGAGAGTGCTCCGCAAGGATGAAGTGATCAGTTCAGGCAATCGGCGTGCTGACGCAGGTTCTGCCGGGCGTAGTAGTTGAAAGCTGCGGCGTGGCGCTTGGGTTTGGAGACCCAGTCATGCGCCTCGCGACCCAGCTCGGGAATGATCGGCTTGATCGTCCCGGCGGCCATCGCCAGCAATTGCAGCTTGGCGGCGCGCTCGATCAGTTGAGCGATGACACAGGCTTCCTCGATGGTCGTGCCGGTGGACAGCTGACCGTGATGGGAAAGCAGGATCGCCCGTTTATCGCCCAGCGCCCCGGCAATCAGTTCGCCTTCTTCGTTGCCCACCGGCACACCCGGCCAGCCTTCAAGGAACGCGCAATCGTCGTACAGCGGACACAGGTCCATGTGGGAAATCTGCAGCGGCACCTCCAGCATCGACAGCGCGGCAATGTGCGTCGGGTGGGTGTGGATGATGCAGTTCACGTCCGGCCGAGCGCGGTACACCCAGCTATGGAAACGGTTGGCCGGGTTGGCCATGCCGTGGCCTTCGAGCACTTCCAGGTCTTCGTTGACCAGCAGCAGATTGCTCGCGGTGATTTCATCGAAACCCAGGCCCAGTTGCTGAGTGTAGTAAGTGCCCGGCTGCGGGCCACGGGCGGTGATCTGTCCGGCGAGGCCCGAATCGTGGCCGTTCTCGAACAGGATCCGGCAGGTCAGAGCCAGCTTTTGCCGGTCTGTCCACGTATTATCCGCCAGGCTTTTTTGCATCTGGGTCAGCGCTTGCTTGACCAGTTCGTCTTTGGGTAGTGCTAATGTCTTCGCCATATCCGTGTCCTGTGGTGGTTGCCATGGATGACACTTAAGAGTCTATATGACACTTTGTGTCATTGGCAAGGACAAATCGTCTTTCCTTTGCTGGATTAATCGCTCCGCATGTCTATCCGTTTGAAATTATTGAGAAAAAAACTTGGCGTAACCCTTGAGGCGCTGGCCGAGAAATCCGGTATGACCAAGAGTTACCTGTCGAAGGTCGAGCGCGGGTTGAACACGCCGTCGATTGCCGCCGCGCTGAAACTGGCCAAGGCGCTGAACGTGAAAGTCGAGGAGCTGTTCTCCGAAGACAACGTCAGCCTCGACAGCTACAGCCTGGTGCGCAGCCACGAACGCCAGTCGCTGGCGGCCAACGACCACAGCCCCGGTTATGCGGTACTGGCCCATCAGGTCAGCGAACGCAGCCTGCTGCCGTTCATCATTTATCCGCCGAGCGAATTCACCGACAAAACCTTCAAGGAACATTTGGGCGAGGAATTTCTGTTCGTCCACGAAGGCCAGGTCGAAGTGGACTTCGTGAACGAGCGGGTGCTGCTGGAGCGGGGCGATGCGCTGCACTTCAATGCACAGAAACCCCATCGCATCCGCTCGGTGGGCGAGGTGCAGGCGCAGTTGCTGGTGGTGGTGCACAGCAGCGAGGAGTGAGCTGACTGGATGGACGCCATCGCTAGCAGGCTAGCTCCCACAGTTGGAATGCACTTCCTTGTGGGAGCTAGCCTGCTAGCGAAGACGCCAAAAGTGTCGCCACTAAACCTCGACCGGCACCGACAGCTTCGGATTGCCCAGCGCATGGCTCTTGGAGTCAAAGAAGCGCAACTCGACACCTGTGCCCTCGAACAGCTTCGCGTAGTGGCGCTTCTGGTGCTGGATGAACGCCGCGCTGCGCGGGTAGATCGAAATCGCCACGGTCTTCGGCTTCGCCAGACGCAGGGCGCGCACGAGGTGGCTGTCCTGCTCGCCGAGGGCATGACCGAAGATGCACAGGTTGTCGCCGTGACCGAGTAACTGGTCGTAGCAGAACGACAGGTAATCCGAGCTGCGGATGGTCTTGAGCTTGTCGGCACTCGGCCCTTCGTTGACGAACAGCGGCACGTCGTCGAGCGTCTTGATCGTGTTGTTGATCGCGAAACTGCCGAGCAGCGTGCCCTCGGTGGCGGTCAGTTTGCGGGCGGTGCCGTCCTGATTGCGCACCAGATGCAGACCACCGTGCAAGTACAGCAGACGCGGTTTTTCAGTGCTGCTTTCGCACAGATCGAAACTCGCGTCGGGGCCGTTGAACAGGTCGTCGATCGCCTCGCCCTGATGTTGCAGCGCCCAGTAATTGAGCAGGTCGTAATTGGTGGTGAACACCGTGCGATAGCTCGCCAGTTCGCTGTTCAGGGTCGCCAGAGTCGAGGCTTCGATCAGCCGCCACGGGATGTGCACCGCGTGGACGGTATTGATCAGCGCTTCCTTGATCGCGTAGTAGCGGTTGCGCGGCGCGGCCGAGCTGACGGCCAGCGCCTTGTTGACCCGGCTGGTGGTTTTCAGCGCGCCGAGCACCTGCTCGAAGCTGCGCGTCTGCATTGCGTCGAACACGCTCAGTTCCGAAGGGCTCAACGGTTTTTCTTCCACCGTGCGAGCGTTTTCGAACAGCGAGTCGTAGCCGAAATCGTCCCACACTGCACGACTGGCGCCGTTGCCCAGCAGCAGACCGCTGAAGTCGGTGGCGGCGCGCAACGCGTTCCAGTCTTCGAGTGTGGCGTCGACATCCAGAAAATCGGTCATTGCAGGGCACGTCTCAAAACAAAGGGCAGATGAGCGGCGACTTTATCACGAGCGGGCATTGAGCCAGATCAACATCCGCCGTGACTGATCGGTCGATCCTGTGTGTATCCGCCGGATCGCAGGAGTCGATTCGGCCCCAGTCAGGAGACGCGCCATGAGCAGCACCTTTTTCATTCCCGCCGTAAACATCATGGGCAGCGGCTGCCTCGACGACGCCATGAACGCGATCCGCAACTACGGTTTTCGCAAGGCGCTGATCGTCACCGACGCCGGTCTGGCTAAGGCTGGCGTGGCGACGATGATTGCTGAAAAACTGGCGATGCAGGACATCGATTCGGTGATCTTCGACGGCGCCAAGCCCAACCCGAGCATCGCCAACGTCGAGGCCGGGCTGGCGCTGCTCAAGGACAGTCACTGCGATTTCGTGGTGTCCCTCGGCGGCGGCTCGCCCCACGACTGCGCCAAGGGCATCGCTTTGTGCGCGACCAACGGCGGGCAGATCCGCGACTACGAAGGCGTGGATCAATCGAGCAAGCCGCAACTGCCGCTGATCGCCATCAACACCACCGCCGGTACGGCCAGCGAGATGACCCGTTTCTGCATCATCACTGACGAAACCCGCCACGTGAAAATGGCCATCGTCGACCGCAACGTCACGCCGCTGCTGTCGGTCAACGACCCGGCGCTGATGGTCGCCATGCCAAAAGGCCTGACCGCCGCCACCGGCATGGACGCGCTGACCCATGCGATCGAAGCCTACGTTTCCACGGCCGCCAACCCGATCACCGACGCCTGCGCACTCAAGGCCATGACCCTGATCAGCAACAACCTGCGTCTGGCCGTGCGCGACGGCAGCGATCTGGCCGCGCGGGAAAACATGGCATATGCGCAGTTCCTCGCGGGCATGGCGTTCAACAATGCGTCCCTCGGTTACGTGCATGCGATGGCGCACCAGTTGGGCGGTTTCTACGATCTACCTCACGGCGTGTGCAACGCGGTGTTGCTGCCGCATGTGCAGACGTTCAACGCGCTGGTCTGCGCCGATCGCCTGACTGATGTGGCCCACGCCATGGGCGCCGACATTCGCGGTTTCAGTCCGGAGGAGGGCGCGCAAGCCGCGATTGCCGCGATCCGTTGCCTGGCCAGGGACGTGGAGATTCCCGGTGGCTTGCGTGATCTGGGCGCCAAGTGCACCGACATCCCGGTGCTCGCCGCCAACGCCCTGAAAGACGCCTGCGGCTTCACCAATCCGCGGGCGGCGGATCAACGGCAGATCGAGGAGATTTTCCGCAGCGCCTTTTGAGGTCGGATCGCGAAACAGCGGTGCCTGATCTGCCCTCATCGCGAGCAAGCTCGCTCCCACATTGGAATGCAACTTCCTGTGGGGGCAAGCTCGCTTCTACATTGGAATGCGACTTCCTGTGGGAGCGAGCTTGCTCGCGATGAGGGAACTACGGTTATCGACGATTTACGAGTGATTGCCTCAGCCCGCCGGTGCCAATGACCTGGCAGCCGAGTCCCCAAACTGAATCAGCACCACTCCCGCCATCAACAACACCGCGCCGAACAGGCGCGGCAATGTCAGATGTTTCTCCACCAGCCCGAACAGGCCGAAATGATCCAGCACGATTGACGTGATCATTTGTCCGGCCAAAGCCAGCGCCAGAAATCCCGAGGCCCCCAGCTTCGGCAGCAACACCACCGCCAATGCCACGAAGCACACCCCGAACGCGCCGCCGGTCCACATCCACAACGGCAGCTTGCTGGCGAGGGCCAGCGACGGCAACGGCAGGCGCAGGGCGACAAGCACCGGCAACAACACCAGCACGCTCACCACCAGCGAGGTGAGTGTTGCCCACAGCGGATGCCCTAATCCCCGCGCCAGATTGATGTTGATCGCACTCTGAAACGGCACAACCGCCCCGGCGAATACCGCTAACAGCAGCAATCCGACCCACTGCATCGTTCCCATGATCGTTCTCCTGCAAGGTTTTGCTGGACTCTAGGGTATTCGTCGCGCAGATTTAAATTCTGTTTTGGTATCCGGAACATGCATTGAATGAATGATCTGCGCCGCATTGACCTCAACCTGCTGGTGATCCTTGACGCCTTGCTAAGCGAGCAGCACGTGACCCGCGCCGCCGAGCGCCTGCACCTGAGTCAACCGGCGGTCAGCCACGCATTGGCGCGTCTGCGTGACTTGCTCGGTGATCCATTGCTGGTGCGTGCCGGTTCGGGGCTGGTGCCTACCGCGCGGGCGCTGGAGCTGGCGGCGCCGCTGGCCGAAACCCTGGCCCAGGTGCAATCGCTGCTGGCGCCGAACACCTTCGACCCGGCCAGCGCCCGTCGGACCTTTCGCCTCGCGATGTCGGACTACGGCGCGGCGATCATCCTGCCCGGGCTGATTCGCACGTTGCGCGCGGAAGCGCCGGGCATCGATCTGCAAATCAGCCATGCCAGCCGCGAAGGCATGGTCGAAGGCCTGCTCAACGGCGACATCGACCTCGCCGCCGGCGTACTCCCCGAGTTGCCCGGCGAACTGCGCAGCACGTCGTTGTTCGAAGAACGCTATGTGTGTTTGCTCGATCGCCAGAGCCTGCCGGCTGACGGCCAGCTCGACCTGCCGACCTACCTGTCACGCCCGCACGTGCTGCTGGAAATGCGCGGCAGCGGCACCCCGGAAATCGAACGCACCCTGACCGCTTTGCGCGAACGCCGCCGCGTCGCCATCAGCCTGCCGCACTGGAGCGTTGCGCCACACTTCATCAGCGGCACGGATCTGATCCTGACCGTGGCTTCGCGGGCGTTGAATGAGGTGGATGACGAAGCACTGATCGTCGTGCCGCCACCGTTTGAAATTGCGCCGTTCACGTTTGTCTCGGCGTGGCACAAGCGGCGGGGTGGGGATCAGGCGTTGAACTGGTTGAATCAACGGATTGAGCAGGGGATAGTGCGCGGCTGAAAAACATCAAGGAGCGGGGCGTGACAGTGAAGTCTGGGGGCGTGGGATGGTGCTGACACCCCTTCGCTACGACGGAAAATCATACGTCTTGCCTAAAGGTTTCAAAGCCATCGAGTGATACAGAGCCAACGCGACTTATTTCAAGGAAGAACAATGCTTAGCCCAACCCGACTTTTCATCGCCCTCGGCTTTCTGGCCATCACCACTCAGGCCCACGCTGCCTGTCAGGTAAAGAAATTTGACGGTCACTCCCTGTCACGCTGCAAAGTGTGGCCGGCCTTCCCGGACAAGGCGATCTCGGCAAAATCCACATTCGTGTCCGACTCCGAAGGTGATCACGACGGCGTGTTCGATCTGGAGCTGTCGCTCCTCAACGCCGCGAACGCCAAGCCTTTAGCGACTTACGTCAAGCCTGGAGCCTACAACTCCGACGCGATTAGCTTCGATGACTTGAAGATCGATACGGCTCGATACCGTCTGGCGTCGGACGTTCGCGCCTTTGGCCTGCGTTCTGATTTTGCCGACCATCTCTCAAGAGCCAACCCCTACGCAAGAACCGATCTGGCGCTGTATGTGCGCGAAGGCAGCAAGTTGCGCCCGGTGCTGGAAGGTCTGGTTATTCGGAAGGAGTTTGGCGAGGGTACCGGTGAGTGCGAAACCAAGGACACGAAAATCCTCAGGACTTTGGAAATCGGCCCATCCAGCCATAATGGCTTTGCTGACCTGATCGTTTCCTCAAGTGGTGTGGTGTACACCTCGACCCAGTCAGGCAAAGAGTGCGTTTCCAAAACCACCGACCTGACCAAAACCCAAATCACCCTGACCTACGACGGCAAGCAATACACCCTCCCCGAAGACCTCAGAGGTTACTGACCGATGCTCACCGGCCTCAATCACCTGACCCTCGCCGTCACCGACCTGAACCGCAGCCTCGCGTTCTACCGCGACATCCTGAAGCTGCAAGTCGAGACCACCTGGGACGCCGGTGCCTATCTGTCGCTCCCGGGCCTCTGGTTGTGCCTGTCCCTTGACCCGAAGCGCAGTCCCGAGCCCGCCGCCGACTACACCCACTACGCCTTCAGCCTCGGCGCAGCGGATTTCCCGCTGTTCGTGCAACAGCTTCGGGCCGCCAACGTGCAGGAATGGCGCGACAACCGCAGCGAAGGCGCGTCGTTCTACTTCCTCGACCCGGACGGGCACAAGCTCGAAGCCCACGTCGGCGATCTGGCCTCGCGACTGGCCGCGTGTCGGCAAAAGCCCTACGCGGGCATGCGTTTTTTCGACGAGCCATGAACATTCGCCAGACGCTGAGATAGACTGGCGGCCACGTTTTCCGGGACTTGCAGGTTTTCCATGACTCCATCGTTGCTAATGGCCGTGCTGGCCTCGGGTTTCATTTACGGCATCACGCCGGGGCCGGGTGTGCTGGCGGTATTCGGCATCGGCGCCGCACGTGGGCGGCGGGCCGGGGCGGGATTCCTGTGCGGGCATCTGCTGGGCGATGTGGTTTGGTGCAGCACTGCACTGATCGCGATTGTCGGTGCTCGGGAAATCGGCAGCACCGCGTTCGATGTGCTCGGTGTGCTCAGCGGCCTGTACCTGTTCTGGCTCGGCTGGCGCGCGGTGCGGGCCAAACGCAGCAACGGCGATCAGCCCCAGGGCGCGGCGCGTCAGCCGTTCTGGCACGGCATCCTGTTCGGCCTGACCAACCCCAAGGCCTACCCGGTGGCGGTGGCGACCTTCACCGCGCTGCTGTCGAGCCGCGCCGAACTGCTCAACTGGTCAATGTTGCCGATGCTGATCGCCTTGAGTTTCCTTGGTGGATTGCTGGCCTACGCTATCCTCATTGGCATCGTCGGGGCGCGTCAGGTACGTACGCTGTACCAGCGCCATGAACTGGCGATTACCCGGTTGTGCGGGATCATGTTCATCGGTTTTGCCATCAACGCGCTGGTGCATGCGCTGCCGGGGCTGATGCCGAACAAGGCTTGAAATCATCGGACGCAGGATGCGAAGTTGCCAGGTCAGGGACGGTTGATCAGTGCTGCATTGCCGGACAGACACGCTGAACCATGGAAAACCGAAATTCTGCGCCCCTGGCGAGTTACATCGACCTGTTGCTGGACGCCGTTTGCGCCGTCGACAAGCAAGGCCGTTTCGTCTTTGTCAGCGCAGCCTGCGAGCGGATTCTCGGGTACACGCCTGACGAACTGATCGGCCAGTCGATGATCGATTACGTCTACCCGGCCGACCGTGAGCGCACCCTGGCCGCTGCGAGCGACATCATGGGCGGCGAGCCGAAAAACAACTTCGAAAACCGCTACGTGCGCAAGGACGGCAGCGTCGTGCACATTCTGTGGTCGGCGCGCTGGTCGGAAGTCGATCAACTGCGTATCGCCGTTGCCCGGGACATCACCGAGCGCAAACTGGCCGAATCCCGTCAGGCGGCGTTGTACGCGATCTCCGAAGCGGCCCATGCGGCGGAGGATCTGCTGGCGCTGTTCAAGCGCATCCACTTGATCATCGGCGAGTGGCTGCCGGCGCTGAACTTCTCCGTGGCGCTGTACGACGATCACTGCGCAAAGCTGAATTTTCCCTATCACGTCGACGACGATGAACTGCAGCCCGAGCAACCCGGAACAGTCACCGGCCGTCTGTGTGCCGAAGTGATCCGCAGCGGTCAGCCGATTCTGCTGACCCCTGATTGCCCACATGCGCCATCAGGTTTCGCCGAGCTGGTGACGGGGCAGCAGTCTCCGTGCTGGCTCGGCGTACCGCTGAGCTCGAAAGACCGCACCATCGGCGCGCTGATCGTCAAAAGTCTGCCCGGCGGCGAGCGCTACACCGAGCGCGACAAGGAGTTGCTGCAATACGTCTGCGCCCAGATCGCCACGGCCATCGAACGCCAGCAACTGCATGCCCGTCTGCGGCGCATGGCGCAATATGATCAATTGACCCAACTGCCCAACCGGGATTTGCTGCGTGAACGCTTCAAAACAGCGCTGGCCGGTGCGCGGGAGCAATCCGGGTTCATGGCATTGCTGTACGTCGATCTGGATCGTTTCAAACAGGTCAACGATACCTTTGGTCACGCTGTCGGTGACATGCTTTTGCAGGCAGTGGCCAATCGACTTAAGGGCTGCGTGCGCGAGACTGACACGGTGGCGCGCATCGGCGGCGATGAATTCGTGGTGCTGTTGCACAGCATTCACGCCGCGAACGATGCTGACAGCGTGGCGGAAAAAATCCGACAGGTACTGGTGCAACCCATGCGGCTGGACGGGCACAACCTGCACATCGAACCGAGCATCGGCGTCGCCCGTTATCCCGAGCATGGCGATGAGGAACAGCAGCTGTTTCGCCATGCCGACCAGGCCATGTACGCCGCCAAACGCCTGAATCATCGAGCACCGGATAACTGATCGAGGGCCCGCCGTTCGTCGCGGGACCGGCAACTTTTCTAAACCTTTGGCGGTCAGGAAATTCTCAATCTAGGCGGGCACCTGCTCGCTTACGATCAATGCCAAGAGGTAGAGAATCATGCCTAACTCAAGAAACTCGAACTCGGGAAACTTCGCCAACGATCGAACGAAGGCGTCTGAAGCCGGTCGCAAAGGTGGGAAAACCACCACCACGACTGTCGACAAAGAGCCAAAAACCGACATGGGCCGCAAGCCTGCTCAAAAGTCGAAATAGTCGGTGAAGGTAGTTTTGATTGAGAGGCGGGGGCGCAAGCTCCCGCTTGAATCTGCAAAGAAGGAGGGCGCGACCATGAGCCGGATGGCCACCCGAGTACGCAACATCAGTTTTGTCAGCCTGCTGGGACTGTTTGCCAGCAGTGCGTTTGCCCAGTCGCCCGCCGACTTCATCAACGAAGCCTCGGCCAAAGGCATGGCCGACATCGAGGCCAGTCGTCTGGCGCACAGCAAGGCCGAGTCCAAAGAGGTCAAGGATTACACCATCGTCGTCATCAACGACCGCACCACCGCCAACCAGCATCTGGCGAAAATCGCCAAGAAACTGGACCTGCCCGTGGCGCCTCGCGAAGAAGTCGCCGACAAGGCCAAGGCGTTGATGCCGGAAGTCAAAGAAGGCGCGAGCTTCGATCAGGCCTACGCCGCCAGTCAGGTCAAAGCCACGGAAGAAGCCATCGAACAGATCGAGCAGGAAGCTCAGACCACCGACGTGCCGGAGATCAAGGCGTTTGCCGACGAGACGTTGCCGAAATTGCAGAGTCATCTGGAAATGGCCAAGGCCCTGGCCAGTCGCTGAATTCCGTTACTTAAAAAACGGCGCTTAAGGCGCCGTTTTTGTTTTCAGCATTCGTTCAGATCCTGTTTCGGCTTGCTCTTGTCCCCCAGTCCTTCCAGATCAAACACCTCATTCTCGCCCATCGCCCGATAATGCCGACGCAACGCTTCCAGCTGCTTGAGATCCAGCGACTCCAGCCCGAGCATCGCATTCTGCGCCTCCTTGTTTACCCGCAGCAGTTCATCGAGTTTCAAATGCAGGATGTCGGTGTCGCGGTTCTGGGTGTTCTGGATCAGGAACACCATCAGGAACGTGATGATCGTGGTCGAGGTATTGATGATCAGTTGCCAGGTATCGTTGTAATCGAAAATCGGCCCGCTCAAACCCCAGAGCCCGATCAGAATCAACGCCCCCATAAACGTCTTGGGGCTACCGGCCCAGAGGGCTAGCTTCTGGGAGATCTTTGCGAATTTCATGGCCGTGTTCCTTGTTGGGGGAGCTTGAAATTCAGACATCGGGGGTGGTGTGAAAATTCTACTTACAGTTTTCTGAGCTCTGAAGGTTCACCGAAGACTGTGATCCCGGCGATATCGGACGTACGTAGGGGAAGGCAGATAAACACGATCGCTGTATCGTGACGGCAGCCGCTTTTCCACGTTTCGCCAGAACGCCCCAGACAGGAGAACGCAATGACCTGGTCCGCCAAGCAATACGTCACTTTCGAAGATGAACGCACCCGCCCGGCCCGCGACCTGCTGGCGGCGATTCACACGCCCGAGGCGCGTTTCGTGGTCGATATCGGGTGTGGTCCCGGCAACTCGACCGAGTTGTTGGTGAAGCGTTTTCCGGGGGCGAAAGTGCAGGGACTCGACAGTTCGTCGGACATGATCGATGCCGCGCGCAAGCGTCTGCCGCAGTTACAGTTCGAGGTGGCGGACATCGATAAATGGGCGGATGCGGGGCCATTCGATGTGATCTTCGCCAACGCCGTTTTGCAGTGGGTGCCGGATCACGCGACCTTGTTGCCGGCGCTGGCGGGCAAGTTGGCGCAGGGTGGCAGTCTGGCGATCCAGATGCCGGACAACCTCAACGAGCCGTCCCATCGGTTGATGCGCGAAGTCGCCGCCAATGGGCCGTGGGCCAGCAAACTGGCGGGCGCGGCGGGGCAGCGGACCGAGATGGCGGATGCCAGTGCCTATTTCTCGATGTTGCGGCCGCACTGCGCGCGGGTCGATGTGTGGCGCACCACGTATCACCACCAGTTGGCGGGCGGGGCCTCGGGTGTTGTCGAGTGGTTCAAGGGCAGTGGTTTGATTCCGTTCCTCAGTCCGCTGACGGAAACCGAGCGGGAGGAGTATCTGGCGCAATATCTGGCGGAGGTCGCGAAGGCCTATCCGGCGCTGGCGGATGGTTCGGTGCTGTTGCCGTTTCCACGGTTGTTTATTGTCGCCACGCGTTGAAATGAAAAAGGGCCGATTTGATCGGCCCTTTCTTTTGCGGTCAGCGCTGTACGGCGACCAGCATCATCATCGGTCGCTCACGCTCTTCAGCGAGGGCCGGTTGCGCAACTACCTAGGCATCGCTCGGGCCCCATTCATTGACGTGTTGAATCGTGAAACCTGCGTTGATCAACGCGTTGAGTAGCGTGCCGACCGTACGATGCTGCTTGATCACTCCGTCCGCCAGCCAGTTCGTAACCCGCTCGCCTTCCCTCTGATAACTGTCCAGCGGCCAGCGCTTGTTGCCTTCGCTGTCGATCAGCCAGCCCGGATTGCGCGGCGCCATGAAAATCGGGTGCTCAATGGAAAACACAAAATGCGCTCCGGGTTTAAGCGCCGCGTGCAGCTTGGCAAACAGGTTTGAGAGATCCTTGATGTAATGCAGGGCCAGTGAGCTGTAGGCCAGATCGTAAGTGCACGCAGGCAGATCGAGGTGTTCCAGGTCGGCACGTTCGTAGCGGATGTTTGCAGCCGAGGTGGTTTCCTTCGCCCGTTCGAGCATTTTCTCCGAGACATCCAGCCCCAGCACCTCGGTTGCGCCCTGTTCGCTGGCCCAGCGGCAGAACCAGCCATAGCCGCAGCCCAGATCCACTACCTGCAAACCGTGCAGGGAGGGCAACAAGGCTTTCAGCGCCGGCCATTCCGGCGCGGCATCGAGGCCGCCGATGGAGCGGTTCATCTGGCTGTAGCCCTGGAAAAATTCGGGATCGTCGTAGATGTTCTGGGTCATGGGTTTGCTGCTCTTTTGAATTTGATTCGGGTGGCTCGGAGGCCACGGTTTTGAATCCCTCGAAACGTGATGGCGCGTATTCGTCGATGGCCGCGCAGGGGGAGGGTGGTGGGCGATGGGGAAATGCTAGCGGGTCGTGGCGAGTGTGAGAACCGGGCGAGTGTTGGGGATCTGTAAGCGTGGTTTTTCGATTCGGGATGTTTAAAGAGTTGGGCCTGTTTACTGAACCTTCCCACAAGGTTTTCAGGTTGTCCGTCGGAAGTGCGGACTCTAGCCTTTGAGGGTCGCTGATGAATCGGCGATCGGGATTGGAACCCCGGCGACTTCACTGAATGCAAAGCGTCGTTCATGACGTATGCTTGCGCACCTTGATGGTGTGCACTCTGTTATGGCGGCTGTGCGCGGGAGACTTCGAGTCTGTCGGGTTTTGCTTGGTGGCCCGGGTTCCAACCTGCGTACAGCTGCCACCCCTTCGCGTGGAACCGAATGGGGCAGCTCTAACCATCACACCGAGTATCAAATCATGTTCAAGCCAACACCGAATCCCCCAGAAGTCGAAACCGACCCGACGTCCCCGTACGTCTCGATCGATTGCAGAAAACTCAACGACGCCGCCAACCGCGCCCTCGATCACTACCTCTGCCCCGGCGCCCATGTCATGGGCACGACCAACCAGCCCGACCCGATGTACTTCGCCAACCCGGCCTACGACACCGAATCCCTGCTGGCCAACGCCAGCGAATCACTGGGTTCGGCATCCGAGATGCTCAACAACTTCGCCGCCACCCTCGACCCCACCCACCGCAGAACCGCGATAGGCATTGCGCAACTGGTGATGCTGGGGGAATTGGCGGTGAATCAGGCGCTGGATCATGTTGAGGTGAAAGGCTGATGCTTTGTTTTGGTGAAAAGGCTGAGCCGGATAAGAGCAAAATATAGTGAAACCTAACGGTATATAGGGAGACCCGTTATACGTCGGTAGATTTATGTAGAAACAAGCAATTGTGAGGCTGTCTTAAATCACGGCGTCGCTGAATCGAACAGTAACTACGCCGATGCGACGTTTCAGCGGGCAAGAAAAAAACCGGTCTTCAAGACCGGTTTTTATCCGCTTCAACGTTGCTGCAAAACCTTGAGTGCCGCCGAGGCCAGAAATCCGGAGCGGCTTTTCTCTTCCGGATGGTGCAACACGTATTCATCGATACGGTTGAGCAAATAGCCGGGCAATGTGATGTTGAGTTTCTGAGCTTTGCCCAGGTATTTGGTCACATCGATATCCACCACCGCCCACGTGCAGCCAGCGTATTTTGGATTGGCGGCATGCAGTGTGACCTTGTTGGCCGGCGGGATGGGCGAGCCGTCTTCGGCCAGTATCTCGAAATGGCCTTCGATGGCTTCGCGGGCCATCGCCATCGCATCGTCCAGATCATCACCGGCGGAAAAACAGCCCGGAATATCCGGCACCTCCACTCCCCAGGCATGTCCTTCATCACCCACTGAAATCGCGATCGGGTAAAGCATGTGTCGTCCTCCACGGCGCAATTGACCTGATAAGTCAAAGCAGCGCCTGCTGCAAAATACTGATGGCCGTTTTCTTGAGCAGATCCTTCTTCGGGTGAGGCACTGTGACCAGACCAGGTTTGGTCGGATGCTTGAAGTGATGATGACTGCCCCTTACCCGCACCAGATACCAACCGTCTGCGACGAGCTGGCCAATTAGAAAACGGCTATTCACAACACCTCCCTGTGGTGTGCTTGGTGGGTACTATACCCACGATTTATTATCGATCAACACTATAACCACCGAGCGGTCATCGTCCTTTGATGGGGGCGGCGGTCACGAAGAAGTCTAGGCGGGGATACTTCAGCAGAATGGGGACTGTATTGCAGGCCGTTTCCATGAAATCCAATGGGTTGGCGTTGAGGCTCAACAGGTGTGGGTTCCTGGCCAAAGTAGGTTTCTGAGGCGACCTCCAATTCCAATATTTTGGGGCTTATCTCGATTTTGGCGTGATAACCCACAATTAAAGGGAGTTAAGCGCAGCTGAGATAAGGTCTGCTCCCTGAGTGGGGCTGGGCTCTTATTCTCTCCAAATCACAAACATAAAAAATCGGCCATCAAGACCGTTTTTTTAGAGACCGCACTCCTGCTGCTATCGTCCAAAAGCTTGCACGCCGGAGCACGTAAAACACGTCAACGGCAGAATGAAAAAGCCCGGCACTTGGCCGGGCAGTTTTGGAATCCGCTAACGTAATCAGGCTTGCTTTTCACGTGCAGCCAGCATTACTTCATTCTGTTTTTTGGTGGCTTCGGTCAGCACTTCACTGTAAACGCGCTTTTTTTCTTCCGATTTCGCATTACGAATGAAGTCTGCGAATGGACTCGTGGACTCCTTTGGGGATCCGAGTTTCATGGAAAACATGGGGTTACTCCGTTATTCATCCCAAGCATGACCATCAGGTCGTGTTTCGTATGCTTCTCCGGGATATGGTAGTCGATCTTGTCAACACCCGCCTTGTAGAGACGGCCAGAATTATCAATGTGCTTCACAAGCAGATCGACATGAAGATCCTTGCCAAACTCTAGCTTAAGCGTGTTAACCACGTCACGTGCTGCAAAATATTGGTCGACGAAATGCTCCGGTCGAATCCTCCGTCCTTCGGCTTCCTCACGAGCCGTGACAAATGACCAAGCAAGCCTGGGGTCTTGATAGACATAGAGAATTTGAACGAATCTCCCCTTGTCCAGGCAACGCCGCACATTGTTCCTTGCGATCTCTATATTTGAAAGCGTCCCATCGAGCAGGAAAGATTGTTTTCGATCCAGGGCAAGATCAATCAGCTTTCCTATCAGAATTGAAACGGCGCCTTGGAAAAGCCAGGCATTGCCACCTTGATAGGCTTCAAATTCGTTTCTGAGGTCGTCTGGATCGATTCGCAGGATCGGCGTATCAGAGAAAAGGTTCAGCAGGGCTAATGATGCCTCTGTCTTGCCAGCCCCCGGCGACCCAGCCATGAAAACTGAAACAGGCTCTTTTTCGGGCGGATACCGGGTCTGATCCGTGAGTCGCTTGCCAATAGCTTTCTTGTTTGATCGTGCGAACCTGATCGCATCGTCCCAGATGGCCTGTTCTTCATCCGTCATTCCAAGTCTTTTGTCTTCCTGCACTGGATGTGAACGCTCTTCGATTGAAAGGCCATTTACGGTTTGCGCTCTGGATTTACCGCAGTGTAGTGGTTTCCAATCGGTCGAAATCTTGATGGGAAACCGTACTCATGGATCATTCCTTTGAGCAAACTGTGTTTCTTGTGGCTGGAGAGAATGAAGAGTAGAGAGGGATACCGTATCTGCAATCAACGGTGTATTGCTGAATTGTTCTTTGCCGGACGAGCAGCAGACCTCAAAACGCAGACACAAAAAAACCGGCCATCAAGGCCGGTTTTTCTGTTTGCGCATCCCCCGTCAAACCACGACGCAGGACATAAATTCGATTGGAGCGGGTGAAGGGAATCGAACCCTCGTTATCAGCTTGGGAAGCTGGAGTAATGCCATTATACGACACCCGCTCAGAGCGGCTGACTTTGTACCAGACTCGGCCACGGATTTGAAGTTTTCTTTGCGTGTGGCGAGTGGAAAAGCCTGAATCAGAGCCGGATCGGTCAATCGCGGGCAAGCACTACGGGCTGGAGGACGGCTGAATCTCAGCCTCGCAGGCTTGCTCGCGACGACACTGTTTCAAATGGCCAATGCATGGTGATCCTGGACGAGCTGGTAACGCGTTCGGCTGGCCTGTTGCGCCGGTTTCAGGAAACCGAGCAGGGCGTTCTGGCTGTCCCGGCAGGCGGATTTGTGTTCCATGTCGAGGAAGTGCCCGGTGGCCTGCAGGGTGGTGAAGGTGCTCTGCGCGACATGGCTGCCGAACAGGCGCGCATCTTCGGCGGCGGTGTATTCGTCCCATTCGCCGTTCATGAACAGCACCGGTACGTTGATTTTTTTCGCCGCGTTCAGATAGCACTGACGGTCGCTGTGCAGCACGTCGTTGATGTGGAAATGCATCTGCCCGTATTCGTGCTCGGCCAGGCTGCTGACGTGGCGGTAGTTGAAGCGCTTGAACAGCGACGGCAGGTGTTTGCCGATAGTGTTGTTGACGAGGTGGCCGACCCGGTCGCCATCGCGTTGGCCGAGGCATTCGACGCCGCGTTCGAGGTAATCGAGCATGTGCGCGTTGATCACCGGGGAGAACGAACTGATCACGGCTTTTTCGATGCGCCGAGGCTGATGCGCGAGGGCGACCATGGTCGCGGCGCCACCCCAGGAGAACGACAGCACGTGTTCGGCCGCGAAGTGATCGATCAGCTCCAGCAGGATCAGACCTTCGACTTCTTTCGTCAGATGTTTCTCGTGGCGGTTGTGGACTTTCGACTTGCCCGCGTAGGGCTGGTCGTAGCAGACCACGTTGAATTGCGGGTGCAGATTTTTCACGGTTTGTGCAAACGACGCAGTCGTGGCCATCGAGCCGTTGACCAGGATGATGGTCTTTTCTGCGGCGTCTGCGCGATAGAACTCCGTGTAAACCCGATACTGACCCTGTATATCCAGCACAGCGATTTCTGGCCTCATGTCATAAGACTCCTGGCAAGCAAGCGGGTATGCGCGCAAATAGAGATTGCACGAGCTTTGTGACAGGTAGGCATACGCCTGGAATTTTGGAGCCCATGTCGATCCGGAACGGCAGGTCGACGGGTATTGTTATTGGCGGGCAATCTGCCGGCTGAGGCGCAGCCCTTGAGGGCTGTCTACCGGCAAAAAGTTTCTTAGAAGTTATGTGTGACTCATCGGTCACAATTTGGCCGACGTCCTGATTCAAGCAGGGGGATCCGGATCGCGCAAGTGCCGTTGGTAAATTGTTCGACAACTTCTGCTGAGCGGTCGGCGGCTTAGAACAAATGAATCTCTTCGGTGCGCAAGGCGCGGTACTCGCCCGGTTTTAGCGCGTGATCCAGCGGCAGAGGGCCCATGGATTCGCGGTGCAGGCGCAGCACTTTGTTGTTGAAGTGACCGAACATGCGCTTCACCTGGTGGTAACGACCCTCGACGATGCTCAACCGCGCCGTTCGCGCGCCGAGCACTTCCAGCTGCGCCGGTTGGGTGGTCAGGTCTTCGAAGGCGAAGTAAATCCCCTCGGCGAACTTGATCGCATATTCCGGGCCGATCTCCTGTTCGGTCTCGACGTAATAGACCTTCGGCAGTTTGGTCTGCGGCTGGGTCAGGCGCCGTGACCAGCTGCCGTCGTTGGTGATCAGCATCAGCCCGGTGGTGTTGAAGTCCAGACGCCCGGCGATGTGCAGGTCGTCCTTGTCCGGCTCGTGGATCAGGTCGAGCACGGTCGGATGTTCGGGATCGCGGGTGGCGCTGACGCAGCCTTGCGGTTTGTACAGCATGAAATAGCGCGCCGGTTTACCGCTTTGCAGCACTTCGTCGTCGACTTCGACGCGGCTGAATTCCAGGACTTCGCTGTGAGGGTCGCTGACGACTTTTCCGTCAATGCGCACGCGCTTTTCTACCAGCAACAGGCGAACCTGTTTGCGGTTGTAGCGGGGCAGGTTACTGAGGAAACGGTCGACACGCATGATCAGGAATCGGCAAGAAGCGAGGCGCGCATCTTACGGGATCGACGGCTTGGCCGCTTGCAGTTGCGCCTCGACCTGGGCGCAACGCGGGCACAGGCAGGACTTGTCGCGCAGCTCCGCCGGCAAGGCTTCGAGCACTGCCGGGTCAATCGAAACGCCGTAGCACCAGCAGGCGCGGTCGGCGGTGCGCGGGTCGGCCAGGGTGCAGTCGTTGCGGGCGCCACAGGCCGGGCAGAGGTCAGGTTTGTTCATGAGTGTCAGGCATAGGTCGAGTGAGGCATTTCCATGCAGGTGCGGTTACGGCCGGTCTGTTTCGCCCGGTACATCGCATGATCGGCCCGGGACAGCAGGCTGTGCAAGGTGTCATCCCGTTGCAGGGTGGTGGCGCCGATGCTGACCGTCAGATTCAGGGTATGACCGTTGTAGGCATATTCATGCTGTTCGACGTGCTGGCGGATCTTCTCGGCAATCTTCTGACCGGTTTCGCCGTCAGTGTCCTTCAGCAAAACGATAAATTCCTCACCGCCCCAACGGCAGACGATGTCGGAATGTCGCAGGCAACTTTGCAGGTCACGGGCGAACCCGATCAGCACCTGATCGCCGGCCATGTGTCCGTAGGTGTCGTTCAAGACCTTGAAGTGATCCAGATCCAGCAGCAGTGCGGTCAGCGGTTTCGGCTCGCGATGGGCTTCGTGCAGCGCTTGCGCCGCGAGCAGGTCGAAGCCGCGGCGGTTGGGCAGTTCGGTGAGACTGTCGAGGGTGGCCTGGGCGTGGATCTTTTCCTGATAGCGGCGGATCAAGCGGTTGACCAATGCCAGCACAATCAGCGTCACCAGCAGGCAGATCAGCAGATTGAGGTACAGCGACTGGCGGATTTCGCTTAGCGCGCCGTCTTCGCGTTTATCGACGAACAGGTACCAGTTCAACTCAGGAATAAACCGCACGTTGAGGAAATGTCCCTGACCGTGGGCGGAATATTCGTAGCTGCCGCTGTGAGGTTTGGGCAACTGGCTGACCAGGCTTTTCATGCTGTCGAGGTCGTTCAGGCTTTTCCCGACTGGCGCCCCTTCCGGCCCGCCCTCAGCACCGGTCAAGACCAGTCGGCCGAAGGTGTCGACGAAGTAAACGCTGCGTTGATAGCGCTGCTGGTACTTGTCGATCAGCTTGATCACCGCATCCACCGTCAGCCCTACGCCGGCGGCGCCGATGAAGCGATCGTTGTAGTCATAGACCTTGTAGTTGATGAAGAAGGTCATGTTGTCTTTGTTGGCCAGGTCCGGGTCGACGTTAATCTCGTACGGATCCTTCATGTCGCGCACGCGGAAGTACCAGGCGTCGCGTGGTTCGTCGATTTTCACCTGCTTGAGCACGCCCTTGGCGTGATAGTAGGTGTGGGTGCTGTTGGAAATGAAGAACGCGGTATAGGCGCCGTAGTGGGTCATGACCTCGTCGAGGTAGCGGGTCATCTGGTCGCTGTCTTTTTCGCCGTTTACCACCCAGTCGCGCATGAAGGTGTCGCGGGACATCATCGAGGAAATCAGGATCGGTCTGACAAGGTCTTTCTGGATTTCCGAGTAGACCGTGTCGGAGGTCAGCGGCAGTTCGGTGTTGACAATGTTGTCGCGGATCGACGCGCGCGAGGCGTAGTAGCTGAGCAGCGAGGTGGCGAGGAAACCTGCGCCGAGGAGGGCGACCAGAGTCAGTACCAGCGAACGTTGGGAGTAAAACGCAGATCTGAGCGGCATTGGCAGTTCCGTCGACGGTGGCCCGATGGCAGCATTCTAGTGAGATGGCCGGGAAAAAACTGCGGGATTTGTGCCTGAAATGACGGGTAATCAGACGCCGCTCTCTCACCGACCCTCTCCAGCAGGGAGAGGGCCGGCGATTTGCCAGATTTTCGGGTCAGTCGCGGCTGGCGAGGTAGGCGCGCCAGCCACCCAGATGGCTGATGTCGTCCGCACCGTCCAGGCCATAGGGCTCACAGATGAATCCGCTTTCCCAACGGCCATCCGCCAGTTGCACCTTGCCTAGGCCCAGCGGTGCCGGGATGCCGGTCAGGAACGAGCCCAGTTCACTGCTCGGCAACTCCCAGACCTCCACCGCGATAGCCACACCACCTTCCGCCACACGCAGCATCCCCGGGCGCAGGGGCGGGCCGCCGGCCAGCGCGTAGAGTTTGTAGTCCTTCGAGCTGTGGGTGGCTTCGATCAGGCGTGCGCCGCGTTGCTGCAACTGCCAGTTCAGGGCCAGTCCATCGAGGTGCGCGCCGCAGACCACCAGCCGCGCCCGGTCATTGCGCGCCGGATTCGCCGGTGTCGGCAGCGCCGGATTCTGTTGGCGCTGCAAGGTGTCCGCCAGGCCCAGCAGATACTGGTCGGTGAACGCCCGGCCAAACAGCGTCACGCCCCACGGCAAACCGTTGTCCATGACCGCGCTGGGCACGGCGACGGCCGCGTAATCCAGCAGGTTCATGAAATTGGTGTAGTAACCCAGTTCGGCGTTGCGCAGCACCGGCTCGGCGTCCAGTTCGGCCAGGGTCACCGGGCGGCCGATGGTGGGCGTGAGCACGCAGTCGAGTCCGTCGAGAGCCTGATCGCAAACGGCTTTGAGCGCCTGCAGTCGATACTGCGCACGGAACGCTTGCACGCCCGTCACCGCCGGGGCTTTGGCCAGCACCGCGCGGATCACCGGCAGCACGGCTTCGGGACGCTGTTCCATCAGCTCGCCGGCAACGCTGTAACGCTCGGCAACCCATGGCCCTTCGTACAGCAACCGCGCGGCTTCGAGGAACGGTGACAAGTCCAGTTCGACCGCTTCGCCGCCCAGAGCCTTCAGACGGTCGACGGCATCGCCGAACAGCAACGGGCCTTCGGGGCAACCGAAAAACTCAAGATCCTGTGCACGCGGAACGCCAAACCGGAAGGGTTTGGGAGCACCGAATGCCGAGCTGTCATTCCACGCCGGATTGCGGCGGCTGTATTCATCCCGAGGGTCGAAACGGGCGGTCAGTGCCAGCAACTGGCTGGCCTCGCGTGCGGTCGCGGTGAAGGTCGTGACGCAGTCCAGCGTGCGGCAGGCCGGCACCACGCCTGCGGTAGAGATCAGGCCTTTGGTGGCTTTGAGTCCCACCAGATTGTTCAGCGCTGCCGGCACCCGTCCCGAGCCTGCGGTGTCGGTGCCCAGGGCAAAACTGGCGACGCCGAGCGCCACCGCCAGCGACGAGCCGGCGCTGGAACCACCGGAGGGATATTCCGGCAACACGCTGTTCGGGCAGACGCCGTAGGGTGAGCGGCTGCCATTGAGGCCGGTGGCGAACTGGTCGAGGTTGGTCTTGCCCAGCGGAATTGCGCCCAGCGCCAGCAACTGTTCGACGATGGTTGCCGAACGCTCGGGAAGGTAGGCGAATGCGGGGCACGCGGCCGTGGTAGGGACACCGGCCAGGTCGATGTTGTCCTTGATCGCGAACGGCACACCATACAGCGGCAAGCTCTCTGGATCGCGGCCGTCGAGGCTGGCGAGGTACGGTTCCAGTTCCTCGGCGCTGAGCAGATGAATAAACAGGTGATAGTCGGGATTGAGCGCAGCGGCTTTTTCCCGCAGCGCCAACAGCAATTTGCGCGGTGTGATCTGGCCGTCGCGGTAGGCCTGGCGCAGGGCATCGAGTTGCAGATTCATGAGGTCATCCTTTGCAAAATGGGTTCAGTCGAGTTCCAGCACCACGACCCGTTGACCGGCGCGTACCGCCGAACCGGGTTGCACGCGAATCTCCCGGACCACGCCGGGCAGCGGCGCGAGCACGGGGATTTCCATCTTCATCGACTCCAGAATTACCAGCGCATCACCGGCCGCGACGCGACTCCCGACTTCGACCTGGACCTGCCAGAGGTTGCCGGCGATGTGGCTGTCGACACTCTGCTGACCGCTGGCCAGCGGCGTTTCGTCGTGGCTTTGCGGCACGGCTTCTTCGCTGTCGAAGTGCGCCTGGCCGCTGGCGATCCAGCGTTCACGCTCGGCGTTGAACGCGGTTTTTTGCTGCTGGCGAAAGGCGTGGATGCTCTCGGCTTCGCGGTTGAGAAACCCTTGATAATCGCCGAGGTTGAGCTGGCTCTGTTCGATATTCAAGTCGAAACGCCCGAGGGGAAAATCCCGGCGGATGCGCAGCAGTTCATCAGCGCTGACCGGGTAGAAGCGGATCTGGTCGAAGAAGCGCAGCAGCCACGGTTTGCCTTCGAACGCGGCGACTTCGCGATAGCGGTTCCACATCTGCAAGGTACGCCCGACGAACTGATATCCACCCGGGCCTTCCATGCCGTAGACGCACATGTAGGCGCCGCCGATGCCCACCGAGTTCTCGGCGGTCCAGGTGCGCGCCGGGTTGTATTTGGTGGTCACCAGCCGATGGCGCGGGTCGAGCGGCGTGGCGACCGGCGCACCCAGGTAGACGTCGCCGAGGCCCATCACCAGATAGCTCGCATCGAACACCGTGCGTTGCACCTCGTCGAGGTTCGGCAGGTCATTGATGCGGCGGATGAACTCCAGATTGCTCGGGCACCACGGTGCGTCCTTGCGCACGGTGGTCATGTATTTCTCGATTGCCAACTGGCAGGCCGGATCGTCCCAAGACAGCGGCAAGTGGACGATGCGCGACGGCACTTGCAGGTCAGTGGCGCTGCACACGGCATCCCACTCGCCGGCGACAATGCCGATCAGATCAGCCAGCGGCAGTTGCTCGGGCTGGTAGTGCACTTGCAGCGAGCGGATTCCCGGTGTCAGGTCGATCACGCCGTGCAGGGCCTTGGCCTCCAGAGCCTGCATCAGTGCGTGGGCGCGAAAGCGCAGGACCAGATCCAGTTCCGGCGCGCCGATTTCCAGCAGCACATGCGTATCGCCGGACAGTCGGGCGACGAGTCGCGTGTCCCCCTGACCCACATCCAGCACCACAGGTGAAACAAGACCTTGTAGGCGCTGGCCTGCCAGCGATGAAGTGGGTGCGGTGTCTGCTTGAGCCCCATCGCTGGTATCCCATTTCAGGGCGAGATCGCGTGCGGTCTTGAGATTGACCGGCTCAAACTGCACCTTGTCCCCGGCCTTGAGCTGGCCCAGTTGCCAGAGATCCGCCTCGATCACCGTCACCGGGCAGACAAACCCGCCAAGGCTCGGTCCATCCGGGCCGAGAATGACTGGCATGTCACCGGTAAAGTCCACCGCACCGATGGCGTAAGGATTGTCGTGAATGTTCGACGGATGCAGCCCGGCCTCGCCGCCGTCGGCGCGCACCCACTCTGGTTTCGGCCCGATCAGGCGCACGCCGGTGCGGCTGGAGTTGAAATGCACTTCCCATTGCGTGGTGAAAAAGGTGCCGATGTAGTTTTCAGTGAAGTATTCAGGCGCGCCATGAGGGCCGTAGATGGCGCGGATCCGGCGCACGGCAGGTAATTCGCTGACGTGATGGGGCGCCAATGTCTGCCCGGCGCTGCGCTCACTCGGGGCAGCCAGATGCAGCACGTCACCGGCGCGCAAGGCACGTCCGCCATGGCCACCGAACTGACCGAGGGTGAAGGTGCTTTTGCTGCCCAGATAATCCGGCACTTGCACGCCGCCGCGCAGGCACAGGTAGCTGCGTGCCCCGGCCCCCACCAGATTGCCCAGATGCAATTGACTGCCCGCCGGGATCAGCAGGGCGGTGTTCATCGCCTGCGGCTGGCCGTCGAGTGTCAGGGCAATCGGTGCGCCGGTCACGGCCACCACTGCATCGCAATTGAAGCGCAGCAACGGCCCGCTCATGGTGATTTCCAGCGCCGCCAGGCCTTCATCGTTGCCCAGTAAACGATTGCCCAGACGCAACGCGCGGCTGTCCATCGGCCCCGAGGGTGGCACGCCGACCGCCCAGTAGCCGAGGCGACCGGGGTAGTCCTGGACGCTGGTCTGGGTGCCGGCGCTCAGTACTTCAAACGTGTTGGCCCGGTACACCAGGCCTTCCAGGCAACGGGTCCAGGGCTGGCCGCTGGCGAACGGCGTATCGAGCAGAATCTGCCGCAAGTAGTCGCGGTTGGTTTCCACGCCGTACAGCAGGCTGTCGCCGAGGGCTTGATGCAGATCGGCGCGGGCCTGTTCGCGGGTCGGCGCCCAGCTGATGACTTTTGCGATCATCGGATCGAAGTAGGGCGGGATCTCACAACCGGCCTCAACCCAGGTGTCGATGCGCAGATGCCGGCCATCGGCGACGGGGAAATCGACCGCTGTCAGCAAGCCGGGGCTGGGCTGGAAATCGCGCCCCGGATCCTCGGCATACAGCCGTGCCTGAATCGCATGCCCCTGCGGTTGCAGGCCTGCGAACAGCTCGGCCAGCGGCGGCAAGTCACCGGCCGCCAGCTCGACCATCCAGCGCACCAGATCGACGCCCCACACCTGTTCGGTAACGCCGTGCTCAACCTGCAACCGGGTGTTCACTTCCAGAAAGTAGAAGCGCTGCGCATCGCTGTCGAAAACGAATTCGACGGTGCCGGCGCTGCGGTAATTCACCGCTTTGGCCAGTTTGATCGCCGCCGCGCACAGCTCATCCGCCATGCCTTCGGGCAGGTTCGGTGCCGGGGTTTCCTCGAGGACTTTCTGATTGCGCCGCTGCACCGAGCAGTCGCGCACGCCGAGGGCGATCACTGCGCCGTGGCCGTCGCCGAACACCTGGACTTCCAGATGCCGCGCACGCTGGATGTACTTCTCGATGAACACCCCGGCGTCGCTGAAGTTGTTCTGCCCGAGGCGCTTCACCGCGTCGAACGACTCGCTCAGTTCGCTGGCGTTGCGGCACACGCGCATGCCGATGCCACCGCCACCGGCGGTGCTTTTGAGCATCACCGGATACCCGACCGTTTCGCCGGCAGTCAGTGCGGCGTCGAGGCTGTCGAGCAATTCGGTGCCTTCGAGCATCGGCACGCCGTGCTGTTTGGCCAGGGCCCGTGCGGTGTGCTTGAGGCCGAACACCCGCAGTTGCTCCGGTGTCGGGCCGATGAAGGCAATGCCATGGTTTGCGCAGGCTTCGGCGAACGCGGCGTTTTCCGAGAGGAAGCCGTAGCCGGGGTGGATCGCGGTGGCGCCAGTGGCTTTGGCGATGGCGAGAATCTTGTCCACGGCCAGATAGGTGCCGGCCGCTGCGCCTTCGCCAAGGCTGTGGGCTTCTTCAGCTTGCAGGATGTGCAGGCTGGCGGCATCGGCTTCGGAGTACACCGCGACGCCTTCGACGTGCAGTTCACGCAAGGTGCGCAGAATGCGGCAGGCAATCGCGCCACGGTTGGCAATCAGGACTTTTTTGAACATGGCAAAACCCCTGAAGGGGATGCGGGCCGTCCCGCAGTTTTTCGATGAGCGCCGGGGTCGTCCCCGACGGCAAAATCACAATTTCGAAAGTCACCATTGACCTTGTGGGAGCGGGCTTGCCCGCGATGGCGGTGTGTCAGTCATCATCAATGTTGGCTGTGCCGACGCCATCGCTGGCAAGCCAGCTCCCACAGGGTTTAGGGGTGTTTTGGGGATTTCAGGCACTGGCCTGAGCGTGCCTGGCACAGGGCAAACAACCAGCGGCGCAGACGGACGAATTTCAGTTCCATACCAGTAGCTCCGCAGGTGTCGGGTTGTAGGCGTTGCACGGGTTGTTCAGTTGCGGGCAGTTGGAGATCAGCACGATCACGTCCATCTCCGCGCGCAGGTCGACGTATTTGCCGGGGGCCGAGATCCCGTCTTCGAAGGTCAGGCCGCCCTCGGCAGTGACGGGCACGTTCATGAAGAAATTGATGTTCGGCCCGATGTCACCTTTGCCCAGGCGCCCGTCGTGGGCGCAGGCGCGCAGGTAGTTGTCGCGGCAGCTGTGCATGTAGCGTTTTTCCAGGGCGTAGCGCACGGTGTTGCTCTCTTGCGCGCAGGCGCCGCCGAGGGTGTCGTGACGGCCGCAGGTGTCGGCGATGATCGTCAGCATCGGCTTGCCGAGGTTGGAATACAAAACGCTGCCGGTGCTCAGGTAGACGTTGTTTTGCCGGCGCAGTGTGCGTTGCACGTCGTAGCGCTCACGGGGATTGGCAGCGCTATAAAACAAGGTGTCGACCGCCTGATTACCTTCCAGATCGAGGATGCGCAGGGTCTGGCCGGCCTTGACCTCCATCAGCCAGGGTTCGCCGGCGGGAATGGTGGCGCGGTACACCGCAGCGTCGGGTTGTTTTTGCGAAGTGGCGATAGCAACTGACATGGCGATGATCCTCAGGCGAACAAACGATCGGTGTTGATAAAGCCGCGCTCGTTCTCCGGGCGCGAGGTGCGGCAGTGCTCGGCGACGCTCCGGTCAGCGTTCATCCAGCTCAGCTTCAGCGGTTTGGGGGCGTAGTCGGGCGATGGATCCATCGGATGTTGCAGGGCGGTGAGGACGACCAGGGTGTCCATCGGCGCGTACAACTCGATGTAGTCGCCGGCTTTGGAATTGCCCTCGACGAAGTGGAAGTGCCCGGCCTCATCGACATTCACACGGCTGAACAGGTTGAGGGTCATCAGCAGGTCGGACAGGCCCAGCCCCCACTTGCCGAGCTCCACCAGCAGGTTGTCGGTGCCGTTGCGAAAGAAGCCGTTGCGCAGTTCCTGATAGCGGCCCTGACCGTATTTTTCCGCGACTTCCTCGGCGCACAGCACACCGCCGAGGCTGTCGCTCCAGCCGCAGGTATCCGCCGTGATTGCCGCCAGCACGCGGCCCATGTCCGAGTACAGGCAATGGCCGGTGGTCAGCTTGGCGGTGTGTTGGCATTTGAGGCTGTCGGGCAGGTTCAGGCGTTCGGTTTTTTCGTTGGCGTTGAGCAAGGTCAGGCTGACGTTGGCCCCTCCGCGCAGGTCGGTCAGGCGCAGCAGTTGCCCGCGCTTCAAGACGAAGGAGCGGTGGCCGCCGCCGGGCAGGGTTTCTTCGGCGAAGGGTGGAAAAATTCGGGTTGAATCAGTCATGGGAAATTCCTCTCAAGCGGTTCGAAGGGCGCTCGCCAGTTGCACCGGCAGGGCGTCGACGGCGGCGCGTTGGGCGCGGCGGTCGCTGTTCAAAGGGATGTCGTAGGTGATGCGGGCGCCATAGGCGCCGGGGGCGTGCGGGTCGAGGCGGACCTTGTCGAACACCAGCAGACGGGTGCCGAGGCTGAAACCTTCGGACAGGTCGTGGGTGACCATGAACACGGTCAGTTGCGTCTCGCGCCACAGCTCCAGCAGCAGCGCGTGCATGTCCTTGCGAATGCCCGGATCGAGCGCGCCGAACGGTTCGTCGAGCAGCAACACGCGCGGTTTCATGATCAACGCCTGGGCGATCGCCAGCCGCTGTTGCATGCCGCCGGACAGTTGTGCCGGGTACTTGTCCAGCGCATGGCCGAGGCCGACCTTTTGCAGCAGCGCCGAGGCCTGTTCGCGGGCGTCCCGTTTGGCGCTGCCGAACAGACGCCCGAGCAGTGGCGCCCGGGGCAGTTCGAGGCCGAGGGCGACGTTGTCCAGCACGCTCAGATGCGGGAACACCGAGTAGCGCTGGAACACCACGCCACGGCTGGCATCCGGTTCGCGGGCCAGTGGCTGGCCGTCGAGCAGAATCTCGCCGCGACTGGCGGTTTCCTGACCCAGCAGCAAGCGCAGGAAGGTCGACTTGCCGCAACCCGAAGCACCGACCAGCGTGCAGAACTCGCCCTCGTTGACGTTGAGGTTCAAGCCTTCGAGCACCACTTGGTCGGCGTATTGCTGCCAGACGTTTTTCACCGTAATGAAGCTCATTTGGCCGCCCCCTCATACCAGGGGAATGCACGCCTTGTCAGGCGCTTGAGGCCCCAATCCATCAGCCAGGCGAGCAGGGTGATCCACACCACGTAAGGCAGGATCACATCCATCGCCAGGTAACGGCGCACGAGGAAAATCCGGTAGCCCAGACCGTCGGTGGACGCGATCGCTTCGGCAGCAATCAGGAACAACCATGCCGAACCGAGCATCAGGCGCAACGAGATCAGCAGACGCGGCAACAGTTGCGGCAGCACCACTCGTAGCATCAAGGTCCAGGTCGAGGCGCCGAGAGTCTGCGCCTTGATCAGCAGCTCGACCGGAATGTCCCGCGCGCGCTGTTCCAGGTCACGGGCGAGTGCCGGGGTGATTCCGATCACGATCAGCATCACTTTCGACAATTCGCCCAGGCCGAAGACGATGAACAGAATCGGCAGGATCGCCAGCGGCGGCACCATCGATAACACCGTCAACAGCGGCGACAACGGTGCGCCGAACAGCGGCAGGGTGCCGGCCGCCATGCCCAGGCACAACCCCGCCAGCGCCGCGATGCCGAGGCCGATGGCCAGGCGTCCGAGGCTCGACGCGGTGTCCTGCCAGAGCAGGTATTCGCCGGTGCGACTGTCGGCATTGAAGGCCAGGCGTTTCACCGCATCGGTCATCTGCACGGCACTGGGCAGAAGTTTGTCGTTGGGGTTGTCCGCCAGACGTTCGGCCGAGCCCATGAAATAGGCGAACAGCACCAAGGCGAACGGCAGGATTACCAGCAGCAGGCGACTCGGACGATCCGGGTGGCGATTGATCAGGCGCATGGCCAAATCCTCCGTGGCTTACAGCTTGGCGTCGGCGGCCATCTGCATGTAGGTCGGATCGAAACGCAGCTTGAGATTGCCGGTATCGCCGCTGGTCACGCCGTTGGCGAACGCCATGCCGACCGCGCTGGTGTCCTTGGCGCCTTCGCCGAGCAAGCCGTGCTGGAACGAAAACTCGGCGACCCTGCGCATGGTTTCCGGCAGTTGCTTGCTGGTGGCGAACGCCAGGGCTTCTTTGGGGGTGGCGAACAGTTTGGTGGTGTCAAGTTGCGCCTGAAATCCGCCCAGATCGGTGCCCGAGGCCTTGGCCATGTGCTCAAGCGCGGCTTTGCTCGCAGCGTTTTTTGCGTTCATCAGTTCGACCACTTCGAACCACGCGCCGGTCAGCGCCTTGCCCAGCGCCGGGTTGTCTTTGAGGGTGGCGCTGTTGACCACCATCATGTCCATGATTTCGCCGGGGATCTGGCTGGAGTTGAAGACTTCGGTCACGCCGGGTTTGGCCTTGATGTCCGAGAGTATCGGGTTCCAGGTGGTGACGGCATTGACCTGCTCGGTGTTGAAGGCGGCGGAAATGTCGGCGTCGGAGGTGTTGACCACTTTCAGGTCTTTCTCGGTCAGGTCGACCGAGTCCAGCGCGCGGGCAAGCAGGTAATGCGAGACCGACAGTTCGACCAGGTTGACGTCCATGCCCTTCAAGTCGGTGACTTTCTTGCCGTCACCCTTGAGGACGATGCCGTCGTTGCCGTTGGAGAAATCGCTGACAATCAGCGCAGTGCTGTCGACGCCGCCGGCGGCTGGAATGGTCAGCGCATCCATGTTGGTCATGGTGCAGCCATCGAACTGACCAGCGGTGTATTGATTGATCGATTCGACGTAGTCGTTGAGCTGGACCACGTCGATCTTGATCCCGTATTTCTTCGCCCATTTATCGACGATGCCCTGGCTGCCGGCGTATTCCCATGGCATCCATCCGGCGTAGATCGTCCAGCAGACACTAAAGTGGTCTTTCTGCGCGGCGGGGGATTGGGTGCTGACGAGCGCGGCGAACGCGGCGGCGAGCAGGGCGGGGAAACGTAGTCGTGACATGGCGGATTCTCCAGTTGATCGAGGGCGGACAGGAAGGCAACGCGGCACCGCGAACGGTGGCTTGTCTCCCGGGCTTTTGTCCCGCCGTGTAACCTCAACTGGAGGTCGCCAACTCTCGGACCAGCCACTCGCAGATGCGAGCCGGAACCCTAGTCAGCCATTGCAAATTGTGGTGCCGCGAACCTGTGATGACTCCTGCACGGGTTGGCTAAAGCGAGAGGCGTGCCAAGTCGTGCCGGGCCTTGTGATCCGGGACTTTGCATCGCAACGGGTCTTGAAAACGGCATGGCCGGCGCATTGTGTTGGTGCGTCGTTGCACCGCGATGCAGCGTGTTGGCCGCTGATCCGATGCCTGGACGGGGCTGGCACTCGTGATGGATTTGCCAGTCAAATCTGTTGTCAGCCGGCCTGTGCCGACTGCTGTCACAGGTCTTCCAGGAGGCCGCCATGCGTGTTTCACAATTGCTGCGTCGAGTGCTGCTGGGAGCGGTGCTCGGTCTTGGGCTGTCCGGTTGTTATTACTATGACGGTGGATACGACGCTTACTCCACGCCTTACTACTCTCCCGGTTATTACTCACCCTATTACTACGGGGGCTATTACGGCCCGCGTTACTATGGGCCACGTTATTACGGTGGGGCCCGTTATTACTACGGCGACCACGGTTATCGCGGCGGTTACGGACGGGGTTATCACGGCGGCGGATACCACGGCGGGCACCATTAATCAGCGGCTGAATGACGGCGTTTTTGCATGAACAAGGTTTCATGAGCCACTTGTTTCAAGTTGTTGCAGAAACGCACCAGATTCCGAAAACGCTGTCAGATGTTTCGTCAGTCGCTGAATGAAAGACTGACGCCTGCCAGCGTCGCTGGTGTGGCTACCCGCGGTCCAGGAGGCCGCCATGTATCGCCGAATTCTTCTGTTTACCGTGATGCTTTTTTCCCTTGGCGGATGCGTCCCTTATTCCTACGGAGATGGCTACTACAGCTCAGAGGTCTACACATCGCAGGCACCTTCGTATTACAGCGGCGGCACTTATTACACGGGCGGTGGCTCGTATTACTCGGCCCCGCGTTACTACCAGCCAGCGCCACGCTATTACCAACCGGCTCCACGCTACTACTCGGCGCCCCGTTACTACCAACCGGCCCCGCGCTACTACGAGAACCGTCGCTGGCACGGCCATGATCGCGGGCGCTGGGATGACCACCGTCGCGGTGGCTGGGATGATCGCCGGGGTCGTGGCAACTACGACCGGCACAGTGGACGCGGCGATTACAACCGGCACGGCAACCGCTGGTAACCCCCCCGCAAAAAAGCGGCGCATTGAGCGCCGCTTTTTTTGTGCCCGGATTTCAGTAACTGGAGAGATCCGCCAGCGGATGCCGCCCCTCCCACACCTTGTGAAAGTGCGCCTCGACCACCGCGTCCGGCACCCGGGCGATGTCCGGCCAGTGCCAGTGCGGTTTGTGATCCTTGTCGATCAAACGCGCCCGAACCCCTTCGCTGAACTCTGGATGCCGGCAGCAATTGAGGCTCAGGGTGTATTCCATCTGAAAGACTTCGGCCAGCGACAAGTGGCGGGCACGAAGGATCTGTTCCCAGACCAGATGCGCCGTCAGTGGCGAGCCTTCACTCATGGTTTTCGCGGCACGGGCAATCAACAGGTCGTTGCTGTCCCGATGCAGGCTGATGGCTTTCCAGGCGCAGGTCACGTCGCTGACATCCAGCCATTCATCGATCCGCTGCCGACGCGGCAGCCATTGCGCCTCGGGCATCTGCGCCACGGCTTCCTGCTGCAACGCCTTGAGCAGGCTGTTGAGCTGCATGGCAGTCTGTTCCTGCCAGTTCAACTGCAACAAGCCGTCGATCAGTTCCTGCTGCTGTTCGTCGAGCAGGAAGCGGTCGGCCAGGTCCAGATCGATCGCATCACGACCGTTCATGTGCGCGCCGGTCAACCCAAGGAACAGACCGAGCTTGCCCGGCAGTCGTGACAGGAACCAACTGGCGCCGACATCCGGGTACAGGCCGATGCTGATTTCCGGCATCGCCAGACGACTGCTCGGCGTGACGATCCGGATGCTCGCGCCTTGCAGAAGGCCCATGCCGCCGCCGAGCACATAGCCATGGCCCCAGCAGATCAATGGTTTCGGGTAGGTGTGCAGGCTGTAGTCCAGACGGTATTCAGCGTTGAAAAACTGTGCGGCCAGCGGCGGCACTTCGCCGGGATGGGCTCGGCAGGCTTCCACCAGGCTGCGCACTTCGCCGCCGGCGCAGAAGGCCTTGGCGCCATTGCCGCGCAGCAGCACGCAGACGATTTGCGGATCCTTGGCCCAGGCGTTCAGTTTGTCGCTCAGGGCGTGGATCATTGGCAGGGACAGCGCATTGAGCGACTTTTCGGCATCCAGCGTAGCCACGCCGATGCGCGCGCCGTCGGTGCCGGTGAGTTCTTCGAAGTGCAGATTCATCGTGACCTCGATCGGGAATTTGAACGATCAGTATGATCGCTGTGTGGGAAAGTGCCGGATCTGCGTCAGATCAATTGACAAGCGTGGTCGGCTTTCCTAGGGTTCGCCCCATTGTTTTTGCCGGGTATGACCATGACTGCTGACGACCGTATCAAACTCGAACCGAGCTGGAAGGAGGCACTGCGTGCCGAATTCGACCAGCCCTACATGGCAGAGTTGCGCACTTTTCTGCAGCAGGAGCGGGCGGCCGGCAAGGAAATCTATCCGCCGGGCCCGATGATCTTCAATGCGCTGAACTCGACGCCGCTGGACAAGGTGAAAGTGGTCATCCTCGGCCAGGACCCGTACCACGGCCCGGGCCAGGCCCACGGCTTGTGCTTCTCGGTGCAACCGGGCGTGCCGGCGCCGCCGTCGCTGGTCAACATCTATAAAGAGCTGAAGCGCGACCTGAACATCGACATCCCCAACCACGGCTATCTGCAGAGCTGGGCCGATCAGGGCGTGTTGATGCTCAACACCACCATGACCGTCGAACGCGCCAACGCCAATGCGCACAAGGACAAGGGCTGGCAGTTCTTCACGGATCGAATCATCGAAGTGGTCAGCCAGCAGCAACCGCATCTGGTCTTCATGCTCTGGGGCGCACATGCGCAGAGCAAACAGAAGCTGATCGACGCCACCAAACATCTCGTGCTGACGTCGGTGCATCCGTCGCCGCTGTCGGCCTATCGTGGCTTTCTCGGTTGCGGGCACTTCAGCCGCACCAACAAATTCCTGGAGCAGAACGGCGAAGCGCCGATCGAATGGCGCCTGCCGTCGGTGGTCTGATACTCAGGGCTGGCGGTTCCAGTATTTGAACAACGGTTCCGCCAGAAACAGCACGAACAACAACCGCATCACCTGCATCGCCGTCACCAGCGGCACCGACAGTTGCAGGGTTTCCGCCGTCAGGCTCATCTCGGCGATTCCGCCGGGCATCATACCCAGGGTCAGTGATCGCAGATCCAGATGAGTCAGTGCACTCAGCCCCAATGCCGCCAGGGTCGCGATCAACATGGTCAGCGCCGTGCCGATCAATGTGCGTCCCATGAACGATGGCGCGCGGCGGAAGAACTGCCGGTTGAAGTGACAGCCCAGACCGCTGCCGATCAGCCACTGGCCGATCTGACTGCCACCGTTGGGCAAACCGATGTGCAGATCCCAGCCGATGCTCACCGCCGCGCTGACCAGCAGCGGGCCGAACAGCCATGGGTTGGGTTGACGCAGACGTTGCCAAAGCCAGGCGAGCAGACCGCCCGCCGGAAAAAGAATCGCCAGCCAGCGCCAGTCGACGCTGCCGGCGTGTGAAATCGGGGTGCCATCACCCAGCAGATATTTGAACGCCGCCGGAACACACAACACCACTACCAACACCCGCAGACTCTGCCCGGCCGCGACATGGCTGAGCATCGCGCCGTTGCGGGCGCCGAGGTTGACCATCTCGCCGGAGCCGCCGGGCATGCTGGAGAAAAACGCCGTGGCGCGATCCTCGCCGGTGCGGCGCATCAGCCACACGCCGACCACCGCCGACAGGCTGGTGACCAGCGCGCCGAAGAAGATCAGGCCGAAGTGGCTGAGCACCTGCTCCATCACCAGCGGGGTGAAGTGCAAACCGATGCCGATCCCGACGATCCACTGGCCGCACTTGCGGCCGCCAGGGATTTCAGCCAATTGCCACGGGGTCAGGCAGCGCACCAGGATGATCGCCAGCAACGAGCCGACCATCCACGGCAGCGGCCAGCCGATCTGGCTGGCGATGTAACCGCCAAGCAGACCGACCAGCGGGGTTCCCCACCACTGTTTCAACGAAGAGCGATCAAACATCGGCAATCGCGTTCCGGGCAGCGGAGCGACGGCGCCAGATGCGCACCAGCGGGAACGCCAGCATCAGCGCGGTCAGCACCCAGACACCGAAGGTGATCGGGCTCGACCAGAGGATGTCCAGCGCACCGTTGGAAATCGACAGCGCCCGGCGCAGGTTCTGCTCCATCAGACCGCCGAGGATGAAGCCCAGCAGGACTGGCGACAGCGGGAAATCCAGTTTGCGCAGGATGTAGCCGAAGATGCCGATGCCGACCATCAGGAACAGGTCGAACGTGGTCGCGTGCACGGCGTAGACGCCGATCCCGGTAATGATCGCGATCACCGGCACCAGTGCCCAGTTCGGCACGGCGAGGATGCGGGTGAAGATGCGGATCATCGGGATGTTCAGGATCACCAGCATGATGTTGGCGATGAACAGCGAGGCGATCAGGCCCCAGACGATGTCCGGCTGTTGCTGGAACAGCAGCGGGCCCGGAGTGATGTTGTACAGCGACAGAGCGCCGATCATCACCGCCGTGGTGCCCGAACCCGGAACGCCGAGGGTCAGCATCGGCACCAGCGCGCCGCAAGCGGAAGCACCGATGGCGGTTTCCGGTGCAGCGAGGCCGCGGGCGTCGCCCTGGCCAAACTTGCCGCTGGCACCGGCGATGCGTTTCTCGGTCATGTAGGCCACGGCGCTGGCGAGGGTCGCACCGGCACCCGGCAACACACCCATGATGAAACCGAGCAGGCCGCAACGGATGTTCACCACGAACACCGACGCCGCTTCCTTGAAGTTGAACATCATCCGCCCGGTGGCTTTCACCGCTTCCTGGCCGCGATGGGTTTTCTCCAGTAGCAGAAGAATTTCGCTGATCGAGAACAGGCCCAGCACCAGCACCACGAACTGAATGCCGTCAGTCAGGTGAATGTTGTCGCCGGTGAAGCGATAAACACCGCTGTTGGCGTCGATGCCCACGCTGGACAGGAATAGACCGATCAACGCCGCGATGAAGGTTTTCAACGGTCGGTCACCGGCCATGCCGCCCAGGCAGACAATCGCGAACACCATCAACACGAAGTATTCCGCCGGCCCGAAGGCAATCGCCCATTTCGCCAGCAGCGGTGCGAACAGCACCATGCCGCAGGTGGCGATGAAGGCGCCGATGAACGAGCTCCATGCCGACAACGACAGCGCCACACCAGCCAGGCCTTTGCGGGCCATCGGGTAACCGTCGAGGGTGGTCATCACGGTGGAGGCTTCGCCCGGAATGTTCAGCAGGATCGAGCTGATCCGGCCGCCGTATTCGCAACCCAGGTAAACCGCCGCCAACAGGATCAGTGCCGATTCCGGCGGCAGCCCGAGGGCGAATGCAATCGGGATCAGCAACGCCACGCCGTTGATCGGGCCCAGGCCCGGCAACAACCCGACCACGGTGCCGATCAGCGTGCCGGTCAGGGCCGTGACCAGGTTGTACGGACTCAGCGCGACGCCGAAGCCCTGACCCAAATAACCGAGAGTATCCATATCAGTTCTCCAGAACGTCGAGCAGGCCGAGAGGCAGCGGTACGTCCATCACGCGGTCGAACAGCACGTACAAACCGATCGCCATCAGCGTCGTGACGACGACGCTCGGTAACCAGCGCCCGCCATACAGTCGCGCCATCGGGATGCCGATCAGAATGCTGCTGAGGATGAAGCCCAGCGGTTCGAACAAGCCGGCGAACACCAGCAGCAGGGCGACGCAGATCGAGATCTTGGTCAGGGTTTCGCGATCCAGCGGCGGTTCGTCCTCACTGTGTTTGATCGGCGCCGGGCGAAACACCATGTACAGCAGCGCCAGGCCCATCAGGCCCAGCATCAACAGAGGGAATGCCCGAGGGCCGACCGGTTCGTAGGAAAAAGCCGCCTGATACGGCCAGGCCATCAGTGCCAGGCTGGCGCAGACCAGCAACAGCACCGAGGCAAAAATGCGTTGAATAAGCATGGGGAA
Source organism: Pseudomonas koreensis (assembly GCF_025447595.1). Classification (GTDB taxonomy): domain Bacteria; phylum Pseudomonadota; class Gammaproteobacteria; order Pseudomonadales; family Pseudomonadaceae; genus Aquipseudomonas; species Aquipseudomonas koreensis_H. The sequence goes on from NZ_JAOEJU010000009.1 coordinate 82,485, forward strand.
CTCCTGGGCCACGACCCTGCCAGGCAGGGCCGTGAGCGCTAGACAGAGACGATCACTGAATCAGGCCGAACTCTTTGGCCAGCACCTTGTAGTCCGCCACTTGTTTCTTGACGTAGGTGTCCAGCTCGGGGCCGGTCATGGCGAACGGGAAGAGTTCACGCTGATCGCGCAGCTTGGCGAAATCGTCCGAAGCCAGCAGTTTGTCGAAGGAGTCTTTCCACCAGGCGTAGTCTTCATCGCTGACTTTCGGCCCGAGGTAGAAACCGCGAACCACCGGCCAGACGATGTCATAGCCTTGCTCGCGGGCAGTCGGGATGTCTTTCATTTCCGGCTCGTCCAGGCGCTTCTCGGCAAACACGGCCAGCAGGCGCATGTCGCCGCTCTGGATGTGCGGCATGGAGTCGGAGATGTCGGTACTGCCGACCTGGATGTGGCCGCCGAGCAGGGCGGTGGCGATCTCGCCGCCGCCTTCGAGGGCAACGTAACGCAGGTCGCGCGGGTTGATGCCGGCTGCCTTGGCGATCAGCGCGGTTTGCATCCAGTCCTGGCTGCCGACGGTGCCGCCGGAACCGATCACCACAGCGCTCGGATCTTTCTTCAGCGCCTGCACGAGATCGTCGAGCGTTTTGTAGGGCGAATCGTTTTTCACCGCGATGGCGCCGTAGCTGGTGCCGACCGCTGCCAACCAGCGCACGTTGGTTTCATCGAACCGACCGAACTTGCCTTGCGCCAGGTTCAACAGCGAACCACTGGACCACGCCACCAGCGTGCCGGCATCGGCCGGACGCTGCGCCACGACGGCGTTGTAGGCCACGGCGCCGACGCCGCCGGGCATGTAGGTCACGCGCATCGGTTTGGTCAGCAGTTTTTCGTTGACCAGCGCGCTTTGCACCAGTTTGCAGGTCAGGTCGAAACCGCCGCCGGGGGAGGCGGGGGCAATGCATTCGGGACGTTTCGGTTCGGCCATCAATTGGCCGGCGAACAGCACGCAACCGGCGGCGAGAGCGAAACGGCGCAGGGATCGGTTCATGAGTGTCTCCACGGGAGTTGTTGTTTTTGGGGATATTTCAGGTGCGGCAGTTTCGCGCGCGCAGGCTAACAGGCTCAGACCCTGACGGGTTGAACGCCGCGCAGCCGACGATGGCGCTGACAAGCGAAAACGGGGAAATTCGAGAGGAAGAATGAAACGGGTCAACCTGAAGCTGTGTGGACAGCATGGTGCAGTACCTCGTTATTGTTCTTATTGGCGAAAACGCATCGAGGCGTTTTTCGGGAGCTACGTTTTGAAGCTACGGTGTAAGGACAAGCAAAAGGCGAAGATCGGCAGTCGGGACCCTCGGTGAAGCGACTCTAACGGCCCAACCTTTCGCTAACCTTTCAGTATTCTTTCGCGTGTTTTCGGGCTTCACAGCGGCGGTTGCGGCTGTAAACTCCGCCGCAAAGAATGGCGTCGGCCATCCCTGAATGAGGTAGAGATCCATGCGTGTCCTGCTCGTCGAAGACCATTTGCCGCTGGCCGAAAGTGTTGCCCAGGCGCTCAAGAGCACCGGTCTGACCGTGGATGTGTTGCACGATGGTGTGGCTGCCGACCTGGCCCTGGGCAGCGAGGAATACGCGGTGGCGATCCTCGATGTCGGCCTGCCGCGCATGGACGGTTTTGAAGTGCTGGCGCGCCTGCGGGCCCGGGGCAAGAACCTTCCAGTGCTGATGCTGACCGCTCGCAGCGACGTCAAGGATCGGGTTCATGGGCTCAATCTCGGCGCCGACGATTACCTGGCCAAGCCGTTCGAACTCACCGAGTTGGAGGCGCGGGTCAAGGCCCTGTTGCGCCGCAGTGTTTTGGGCGGCGAACGCCAGCAGCGTTGCGGTGTGCTGGCCTATGATCTCGACACCCGGCGCTTCACCCTCGGCGATGAATTGCTGACGCTGACCTCCCGCGAGCAGGCCGTGCTCGAGGCGCTGATTGCCCGTCCGGGGCGGGTGATGAGCAAGGAACAACTGGCTGCGCAGGTGTTCGGTCTCGACGAAGAGGCAAGCCCCGACGCCATCGAAATCTATGTGCATCGCCTGCGCAAGAAACTCGACGGCCATTCGGTGGCCATCGTGACTTTCCGGGGCCTGGGTTATCTGCTGGAAAGCCGCGATGCATAAGCCCAGCAGCCTGCGCTGGCGGTTGCTGTGGAACCTCGCGCTGCTGCTGGTGGTGTTGATGCTCGCCAGTGGATTGAGCGCCTACTGGAACGGTCGCGAGGCCGCCGACACCGCTTACGACCGCACGCTGCTGGCGTCGGCGCGGACCATTGCTGCTGGTCTGTCGCAGCGTGATGGCAGCCTCAGTGCCGACGTGCCTTATGTGGCGCTCGATACCTTCGCTTACGACAGCGCCGGGCGCATCTATTACCAGGTCAACGACATCAACCAGAAGCTGATTTCCGGCTACGAAAACCTGCCGGGCCCGCCGCCGGGCACGCCGAGAACCGACAGTTACCCCGCCCTCGCGCGCTTTTACGACGCGAAATATCAGGGGCAAAACGTGCGTGTGGTGAGTCTGCTCAAGGCGGTCAGCGAGCCGAACATGAACGGCATGGCGGAAATCCGCGTTGCCGAAACCGACGAAGCACGCGTCAGCATGGCCCGAAGTCTGGCGGCCGATACTTTGCTGCGATTGGGCATGCTGGCGATTGGCGCGTTGTTGTTGGTGTGGTTTGCAGTGAGTGCTGCGCTGCGGCCGATCGAGCGTTTGCGCACGGCAGTGGAAGAGCGTCAGCCCGATGACCTGCGGCCGTTGCCGCTGGTCGAGGTCCAACACGAGTTGTGGCCGCTGGTGCGGGCACTCAATCACTTTACCGAACGCCTGCGCGGGCAATTCGAGCGGCAGGCGCAATTCATCGCCGATGCGGCCCATGAACTGCGCACGCCACTGGCGGCGCTCAAGGCGCGGCTTGAACTGGGCTTGCGCTCGAACGAGCCGCAGACCTGGCGCGACACGTTGGAATCTTCGGCGCAAAGCACGGATCGCCTGACCCATCTGGCCAACCAGTTGTTGTCGCTGGCCCGGGTGGAAAACGGCGCCCGGGCAATTGCCGAAGGCGGTGCGCAGTTGCTCGATCTGAGCCAGTTGGCGCGCGAGCTCGGCATGGCCATGGCGCCATTGGCTCACGCTCGAGGTGTTGCGCTGGCGCTGGAAGCGGACGAGCCGGTCTGGCTGCGTGGCGAGCCGACATTGCTCAACGAGTTGCTGAGCAATCTGGTGGATAACGCGCTGGCGCACACGCCGCCGGGCGGCAACGTGATTCTGCGGGTCACAGCACCGGCGGTGCTGGAGGTTGAAGACGATGGGCCGGGCATTCCGCTGGAAGAGCGGGATCGGGTGTTCGAACGCTTTTACCGGCGCAATCAGCAGGTGGCCGGGTCCGGGTTGGGGTTGGCGATTGTCGGGGAAATCTGCCGCGCGCATCTGGCGCAGATCAGTCTGCACGATGGCGAGCAGGCGGGTTTGAAAGTGCGGGTGAGTTTTGTCGCCGGTTGATCAGTAGAACATCGACCGCGATTCTTCCAGATCGGCACACAGCGCCTTGTTTTCCGGGTCGATGCCAAGCTTGCGGAATGCCGGCACGCTGAACGGATCGATGCGGGCCATCGGGTGATCGGTGTCCTTGTGGCAATACAGACTGGCCACTTGCACGATGTCGACGTAATCGATCTGCTGCGATTCGCGTTTGAGGTCTTGATACAACCCCGGCAGCTCCACCAATCGCTCGGGAAACTCCCAGACACGCAGCAGTTTGTCGCCAAGCAGCGGATGGATCTGATCGATCACATGATTCAGGCTGACCGGATCGGACAGCAATTCGTAGTGGTCTTCGGCATAGGTCAGGATCGGCAGCACTCCGATCTGATGAACCAGTCCTCCGAGCGCGGCCTGATCGGGCTTGAGCTGGGTATAGCGGCGGCACAGGGCGTAACTGACACCGGCGATTTCCAGGCTCTTGCGCCAGACTTCGCGCATCTTCTGTTCGACCACGTCGGAGCGGGCGTGGAAGATCTGCTCCATCACCAGCCCGATCGCCAGGTTGCTGCTGTAGTTGACGCCGAGCCGGGTGATGGCGGTGTGCAGATCGGTGACTTCCTGAGTGGCGCGCAGCAGCGGACTGTTGACCACTTTGATCAGGCGCGCCGACAGCGCCGTGTCGCGGCCGATCACTTTGCTCAGGTCGCTGACGCTGATGTCCGGATCTTCAGCGGCCTTGCGAATCTGCAGGGCCACTTCCGGTAACGTTGGCAGAACCAGGTCATCGTTATCGATGGCCTCAACCAAATCCTGTTGGACCTTATCCGCCAGCTCACTCATGTCGTTTCTCTAGGGTGTTGCAACAAATGCTGCGATCAACGCTGGATTTCGCGGTCGCGATCCAGTTCGTAAGGCAGGTCGAGCAAGTGCAGCGCCGGACCTTCGGCCGTGCCCAGATGCAAATCGCCTGCTTCGGCAGCTTCGGCCTGCAACACCGCCAGCAGTTCAATATTTTTCTCGGCGCGGGCGGCCAGTACCACTTCGCCGATGGAACTGCCATGGCTCGGGGCGAACAGCGGGGTGCCCGGCTCCGGCAATTCACTGGCGTCCAGTTGTACGCGGTACAGGCGGCGCTTGAGTTTGCCCAGATACTGCATGCGCGCGACGATTTCCTGGCCGGTGTAGCAGCCTTTTTTGAAGCTTACCCCGCCGACGGCTTGCAAATTGAGCATCTGCGGGATGAACAGCTCGCGGGTGCTCGGCATGACCTGGCCGATACCGGCGCGGATCTGGCCAAGCAGCCACTGATTGAGTTCGCCTTCGTTCAACTGCGCGGACAGCTTGCCTTTGACGGTATCGGCCTGATCGACAGGTACCCAGAGCTCGGCACGGTTCGGGGAGACGCGAATCGCGATCAGCCCTTCATGGCGGGCCACACTGTCGGTTTCTGCCGGCAGTTCCAGGCTCAGGCCAGTCAGGGCTGCGTCGCCATGATCCAGACCGAAGCGCACCCACGAGGCGCTTTCGTCGGTCAGTTTCGATTTGGAGAACACCGCGTACTTTTTCAGATCCGCCAGTTGCGGTTCCAGCAGATCGCCGGCCATTGCCAGCAGCACGCCGTCGCCTTCAAGCACGATGCGGAAACTCGACTGCATCCGGCCTTTCTGCGTGCAACGGGCACCGAGGCTGGCCTGGGTTTCACTCAGGTAATTGATGTTGCAGGTCAACTGGCCTTGCAGGAATTTGCCGGCATCCGCGCCGCGAACCGCGAGAACGCCTTCATGAGACAGGGTGCAGAAAAAAGCAGAATCGGCCATGGGTCATCGCAGGGTAAATAGACTGGGGCACATCATAAGGGGGCGGTGTTGAAATGGGTAGTTGATAAAGGATCGGTGGTGCCCGACCAAAGCCGACTGTTCGGCCCGCTTCGGGCCTGTATACTTGCGGCCTATTTGAGGAGGGCTCCATGGTCGAACAAGTTGAACTGAATCGCCTCTTTTGGCACAGCCGTCGCGGCATGCTGGAACTCGACGTGTTGCTGGTGCCGTTCGTGAAAGAGGTCTATTCGAATCTGAACGAGGTGGATCGCGCGCTGTATGTCCGCCTGCTGGAGTGTGAAGATCAGGACATGTTCGGCTGGTTCATGGAGCGTAGCGAATCGGAAGATCCCGAGTTGCAACGCATGGTTCGCATGATTCTGGATCGTGTCCAGCCCAAGTAATACGTTCGAATGCCGCTGGCATGCCTCACGGCAGTTGCTGGCGGCGTATCTGCTGGCCCAGGCATTCGCGCTGGGTTCTCTGTTTCTATTGTCGATTCCTTTTTGGGCCGGTCTGTTCGGGGCCTTCGCGTGCCTGAGCCACGCCGCCTGGGTGTTGCCACGGCAGATTCTGTTGACTCATCCCACGTCTTTTAGCGGATTTCGGCGAGACGCCGATGGTTGGCAGGTGTGGAACCGGGCCCATGGCTGGCAAACGGTGCAATTGCGCCCGGACAGTCTGGCGCTGCCGCTGATCGTGGTGCTGCGCTTTCGGTTGCGTGGTGAGCGGCGGGTCAGGTCGATCTGTGTGCCCCGAGATTCGCAGGCGACGGATTTGCACCGACGCCTGCGCGTACGCCTCAAGTTCAGCCGACGTAGGTGGGCGGCACCAGAATAGTGTCGAGCGCCTCGGGCAGCAGGTCCGGGTAGTCGAGGGTGTAATGCAGGCCCCGACTTTCCTTTCGCTCCATTGCCGAGCGGATCATCAGTTCCGCTACCTGCGCCAGGTTGCGCAACTCGATCAGGTCGCGACTGACTTTATAGTTGCTGTAGAACTCGTCGATTTCATCCAGCAGCAGGCGCACGCGATGCTGGGCCCGTTGCAGGCGCTTGTTGGTGCGTACGATGCCCACGTAGTCCCACATGAAGCGCCGCAGTTCGTCCCAGTTGTGGGCGATGATCACGTCTTCATCGGAGTCGGTCACCTGGCTGGCGTCCCAGGCGGGCAGGGCGCGCGGAATGGCGACGTCGGGCAGTTGCTCAAGAATGTCCGCCGCTGCCGAGCGGGCGTAGACGAAGCATTCGAGCAGCGAGTTGCTGGCCATGCGGTTGGCGCCGTGCAGACCGGTGAAGCTGGTTTCGCCGATGGCGTACAGGCCGGGCACGTCGGTGCGGCCCTGTTGATCGACCATCACGCCGCCGCAGGTATAGTGTGCCGCCGGTACGACCGGGATCGGTTGTTTGGTGATGTCGATGCCGAATCCGAGGCAACGCTCATAAACGGTAGGGAAGTGCGATTTGATGAAGGCTTCGGGTTTGTGGCTGATGTCGAGGTAGACGCAATCGACACCCAGACGCTTCATTTCGTGGTCGATGGCGCGAGCGACGATGTCCCGTGGCGCCAGTTCTGCACGTGAGTCAAAGCGCTGCATGAAGCGTTCGCCGTTCGGCAGCTTCAAATGAGCGCCTTCGCCGCGCAGGGCTTCAGTTACAAGGAAACTCTTGGCTTGCGGGTGATACAGGCAGGTGGGGTGAAACTGGTTGAACTCCAGGTTCGCCACCCGGCAGCCCGAACGCCAGGCCATGGCGATGCCATCACCACAGGCACCGTCAGGGTTGCTTGTATAGAGATAGACTTTGGCGGCTCCGCCGGACGCCAGAATCACGAAGCGTGCGCCGAAGGTATCGACTTCCCCGGTTTTGCGGTTGAGCACGTAGGCGCCCAGGCAACGTTCGCCTTCCAGCCCCAGCCGACGTTCTGTGATCAGGTCGACCGCTACCCGCTGTTCTAGCAGTTCGATGTTCGGGCGCTCTTTGGCCTGGGTCAGCAGGGTCGTGAAGATCGCGGCACCGGTGGCATCGGCTGCGTGGATGATCCGTCGGTGACTGTGGCCGCCTTCGCGGGTGAGGTGGAATTCAAAGCCGCCATCCTCTGTGCCGGATTGTTCGTCACGGGTAAACGGCACGCCTTGGTCGATCAGCCACTGTATCGCCTCTTTGCTGTGCTCCACGGTGAAACGCACCGCGTCTTCATGGCACAGGCCACCGCCGGCATTCAAGGTGTCATCGACATGGGATTCGACGGTGTCGGTGTCATCCAGTACGGCCGCAACGCCCCCCTGGGCCCAATAAGTCGAGCCATTGGCGAGATCGCCTTTGCTCAAAACGGCAATGCGCAAGTGACCCGGCAGGGTCAGCGCGAGACTCAAACCGGCAGCGCCGCTACCAATTACCAGAACATCGTGTTGAAACTGTTGGCTCATTTCAGGATTCCGCTCAAAGCGACCCGGGTCGGGGTTGGCGCAGGACAGGCGCAGGGGCGAGTCGAGACAGCCACACAGCCCACTAGTATATAGAGGGGTGGGGCGGCACAATAGCCGGAGCGATATGGCATTGTGAGACTACCGTGACGGAAAAATACGGACGCTTTGTCGGAAGTTTTTTTCGCCGGTTTTCGGAAAAGGCGACTGTATCGCAGATGAAACATGCTTTTTCCGCTCACGGTTGCACAATGTAGGTTGGGCCCGTCTATAAATATTTGGAACTTTTGCCAGAGGCTCAAGATCAATAGACAGTTGCCCGAAACAAGGGACAGTGTCGGCTTCAATGCGGAACCTGTGGTTGGGTTCTTGCCGGCGAGCCGATGACAAGATTATTCGCGCAGCCGGTTCATCCCGCGCTGCGTTTTTCGTGCGTGCCAGATCAGAGCCCGCAGGAAACTTGCTTGGAGGGGGAGAACTTTTGCGAAAAGCCCGAGTCTATGTTTGCAAGTCCGGTTGTTTGGTCGTGCAAGCCTCCTCCGAGTTTATCGAGGAGTGTTCATGCTAACCCAGGAAGAGGATCAGCAGCTGGTCGAACGCGTTCAGCGTGGCGACAAGCGAGCTTTCGATCTGTTGGTGCTGAAGTATCAGCACAAGATTCTCGGGTTGATCGTGCGATTCGTGCACGACACCCATGAAGCCCAGGACGTCGCACAAGAAGCCTTTATCAAGGCGTATCGAGCGCTTGGAAATTTCCGCGGCGACAGTGCGTTTTATACGTGGCTGTACCGTATCGCCATCAACACGGCGAAGAACTATCTGGTTTCACGCGGCCGTCGGCCGCCGGATAGCGATGTAAGTTCCGAGGATGCAGAGTTCTATGACGGCGATCATGGCCTGAAAGATCTCGAGTCTCCTGAGCGTGCATTGCTGCGGGATGAGATCGAAGGCACCGTCCATCGAACCATTCAGCAACTGCCAGAGGATTTGCGCACTGCGTTAACTTTGCGCGAATTCGATGGTCTGAGTTACGAGGACATCGCGAGCGTCATGCAATGTCCGGTTGGTACCGTGCGCTCCCGGATTTTCCGCGCCCGGGAGGCCATCGATAAAGCCCTGCAGCCGTTGTTGCAGGAAAACTAAAGACAGCGGCGATAGCCAAGAGAGGAACGCCATGAGTCGTGAAGCCCTGCAGGAATCGCTGTCCGCAGTGATGGATAACGAAGCGGACGAACTGGAATTGCGTCGAGTGCTCAATGCACTGGACGATGTTGAAACCCGTGAAACCTGGGCTCGTTACCAGATCGCTCGGGCAGCCATGCACAAGGATCTGTTGCTTCCACGTCTGGACCTCGCTGCAGCCGTTTCCGCTGCGCTGGAAGACGAAGCGACCCCTGCCAAAGTATCTCGCGGCCCATGGCGCAGCCTCGGTCGTCTGGCCGTAGCCGCTTCGGTGACCGTTGCCGTTCTCGCAGGTGTTCGTCTTTACAACCAGGACGAAATCGCCGGCGTCGAACTCGCTCAGCAATCCAACCAGCCAGTGTTGGCCACTCCTCAGGTCAAAGGCCCGGCGGTATTGGCAGGCTATAATGAGAGTTCGGAAGCTACTGGCCCAATGGCCAATGGCGTACTGCAAGGTCAGCCAGGCTGGCACGATCAGCGTCTGCCAGGTTACCTGCGTCAACACGCTCAACAGGCTGCCTTGAAAGGCACCGAGAGCGCGCTGCCATATGCACGTGCAGCAAGCCTGGAAAACCGTTAAGGGGGATCATGCGCGCCATACCTCTACTTTCGCTTCTGCTCAGCGGCTGGTTCATTGTTCCAGCCCATGCCGACGAGGCTCAGGACTGGTTGACCCGCCTGGGCCAGGCCGAGCAGCAGCAAAGCTTTCACGGCACATTCGTTTACGAGCGTAACGGTAGCTTTTCTACCCACAACATCTGGCATCGCGTCCAGAATGGCCAGGTCCGCGAGCGTTTGCTTCAGCTCGACGGTTCGGCTCAGGAAGTCGTGCGCATTGATGGACATACTCAATGCGTCAGCGGCACCTTGATTGCGGGGCTTGGGGATTCTCCCAATTCCGCCGCTCGTCCTCTCGATCCCCAAAAGCTGAAGAACTGGTATGAGCTTGCCGTCATTGGCAAGTCGCGTGTGGCCGGGCGTGAAGCGGTGATTGTATCGCTGACGCCGCGTGATCAGCACCGCTACGGTTTCGAACTGCATCTGGACAAGGAAACGGGTCTGCCGCTCAAGTCGTTGCTGTTGAACGACAAGGGGCGGTTGCTCGAGAGGTTCCAGTTCACCCGGCTGGATACCTCTGAAGTTCCCTCCGACAAAGACCTGCAAGCCAACTCCGATTGCAAGACGGTCACACTCGACAGCGACAAGGCTTCTGCGGTCAAGACTGCACAGGTCTGGCGTTCTGACTGGCTGCCGCCTGGCTTCGAACTCACCAGCAGTTCCTCGCACAAGGATCCGGAAACCAAGACCCAGGTCAACAGCCTGCTGTATGACGATGGTCTTGCCCGTTTCTCCGTGTTTCTCGAACCGCTGAACGGCGCAACCGTCACCGATACCCGGACTCAACTGGGCCCGACCGTTGCCGTATCCCGCCGTCTGACAACGCCTCAGGGCGAAATGATGGTCACGGTGGTCGGCGAGATTCCGATCGGGACCGCCGAACGGATTGCCCTGTCGATGCGCAATGATGGCGCTGCAACCAGCAAGCAGTGAGCTGATTCCAGCTATCTCCACTTCGTCGTCGAGACGTGAAATGTTTGCTGAGCATTTTCATTTGCAAAACACCGGAAAATTTTTTATAGGTCAGAGCCTCTCGGCTCTGGCCTTGTTTGTTGTTCCCGGAACAAAAATGCCGGCCTGTGGTTTCCGGTGTTCCTTGCTCCATATCGCTTAACCCTGCTCGTCGTAACGGGAGCTGTATGTCGATACCAAGCTTGAAGTCTTATCTCTCCATTTTCGCCACTGTGCTGGTGCTCGGCCAGGCTGTTCCTGCAGTCCAGGCGGCTGAGGCGGCCGGCCCGGCCAATCTGCCGGATTTCACCCAACTGGTCGAACAGGCCTCGCCTGCGGTGGTGAACATCAGTACTACGCAAAAGCTGCCGGATCGCAAAGTGAACCAGCAGATGCCTGACCTGGAAGGCTTGCCGCCGATGTTGCGCGAGTTCTTCGAACGCGGCATGCCGCCGCAACAGCGCTCTCCGCGGGGTGATCGTCAACGTGAAGCGCAGTCGCTGGGTTCGGGCTTCATCATTTCGCCGGATGGCTACATCCTGACCAACAACCACGTGATCGCCGATGCCGATGAAATTCTGGTTCGTCTGGCTGATCGCAGTGAAATGAAAGCCAAACTGATCGGCACCGACCCACGTTCCGACGTGGCGCTGCTGAAAATCGAAGGCAAGGATCTGCCAGTACTGAAACTTGGCAAATCCCAGGATCTGAAAGCCGGTCAGTGGGTTGTGGCAATCGGTTCGCCATTCGGCTTTGACCACACCGTGACCCAAGGCATCGTCAGTGCCGTCGGCCGCAGCCTGCCGAACGAAAACTACGTGCCATTCATCCAGACCGACGTGCCGATCAACCCGGGTAACTCCGGTGGGCCGCTGTTCAACCTGAACGGTGAAGTGGTCGGGATCAACTCGCAGATCTATACCCGCTCCGGCGGTTTCATGGGCGTGTCGTTCGCCATTCCGATCGACGTGGCGATGGACGTTTCCAACCAGCTGAAAAGCGGCGGCAAAGTCAGCCGTGGCTGGTTGGGTGTAGTCATCCAGGAAGTGAACAAGGATCTGGCCGAATCGTTCGGTCTGGACAAGCCGGCCGGTGCGCTGGTTGCACAGATTCAGGATGACGGTCCGGCTGCCAAGGGCGGCCTGCAGGTAGGTGACGTGATTCTGAGCATGAACGGTCAACCGATCGTCATGTCTGCTGACTTGCCACATCTGGTTGGCGCGTTGAAGGCTGGCGCCAAAGCCAATCTCGAGGTCATTCGTGACGGCAAGCGCAAGAATGTCGAGCTGACAGTCGGCGCTATTCCTGATGAAGACAAAGAGCTGGACGCCCTGCCGAAATCCGGTGCCGAGACCAACAGCAATCGTCTGGGTGTTTCGGTTGCAGAGCTGAGCGCCGAGCAGAAGAAAACCTACGACCTCAAAGGTGGTGTGGTGATCAAGGAAGTGCAGGACGGTCCTGCGGCCCTGATCGGTCTGCAACCGGGCGACATCATCACGCACCTGAACAATCAGGCCATTGGCTCTTCCAAGGAGTTTGCCGAGATCGCCAAGGCGCTGCCGAAGAACCGTTCGGTGTCGATGCGCGTTCTGCGTCAGGGTCGTGCCAGCTTCATCACCTTCAAACTGGCTGAATGATCCAGCTGTCTAAGAAGTAAAAAAAACCGCCTCGAAAGAGGCGGTTTTTTTTATGTCCGGAATTTGTCTCGGCGCGGGCTTAACCCATCATGTCCTTGACCATGCGCTCCTGCTCCATCAGCTCGCGTTGGCGGGCATCGATACGCGACGACAGCGGGAAGTTGCTGCCGGCCTTGCGCTTGGCAAAGTCCAGTTGCTGGATCGCCTGACGGTAATCGCCGACCAAGGCGAAATACTCGGCACGGGCCTGATGCAGGCCAATGATGTTGCCGGACAATCCGCGTGTTTCTGCAACCTGATACCAGACGTCCGGATCGTCCGGTCGCGATTTCAACAAACCTTCCAGAGCTTTTTCCGCGTCGGCGGTACGGTTCTGTTTCAGCAACAGATCGACGCGCACCTGATTCAGCGGGTAATTGCCAGGATACTGACTGAGCATTCGGTCAACCCGGGACTGGGCATCGGCAAGCTTGTTGTTGGTGATGTCCAGATCGACCTGTGCGAGGTTGTAGATGATCTCGTTCGGCGATTTCTCCAGCAGTTGCTTGAGGTTCTCTCGCGCCTCATTCAGTTGGCCGCCCTTGATCTGAGCGATCGCCAGACCGTAGCGGGCCACGTCATTTTTCGGGTTTTCATCCAGCTGTGCGCGGAAGCGTTTGGCGCCGAGACCTGGTGTTTCCTCGTAGATCAACTGCACCCGCGCCCGGATCAGTTGATAGCGCTTGCTGTCTTCGATACCTCCGGGCCTGGCCTGTTCGGCGCGGTTGCGGGTGTCGGCGATCCGCGATTCGGTGACCGGGTGAGTCAGCAGGAACTCTGGCGGTTTGGCGTCGTAGCGGTATTGACGCATCAAGCGCTCGAACATGGTCGGCATGGACCGTGGGTCGTAACCGGCTTTTTCCAGATTGAGGATGCCGATCCGATCGGCTTCCTGTTCGTTCTGGCGCGAGAAGGTCCGTTGCGATTGAATCGCTGCCGCCTGGGTGCCGGCAATGGTGGCGATCCCGGCATCGCCGCCACCGGCGGCCGCGATGACGATCCCGGCCAGTAGCGCCGCCATCATCGGCACCTGCATCCGCTGCGAAGCCTCGACGCCACGGGCGAAGTGGCGTTGGGACAAGTGCGCCAGTTCGTGAGCCAGTACCGAGGCATATTCGCCCTCGGTCTGGGCATTGAGGAACAGGCCGCCGTTGACCCCGACAATCCCGCCCGGCGCCGCGAAGGCGTTGAGCTGCGGACTGTTGATCAGGATGAATTCCAAGCGTCGGTCATTGACCTGGCTGGTTTCCACCAGCTTATAGACGCTGGACTCGACGTAGTCCTTGAGCTGTGGATCGTTGAGTTGCGAAACCTGACTGCGCAGCAATGCCAGCCAGGCGCGACCCAGTTGATATTCCTGTTGTGGCGAGACGATGGCAGAGCTGGCGTCACCGAGTGACGGCAGGTCGTCGGCGAAGCCCGGTGAGGCGAGCAGGCAAGCGAGCGTCAGCAGGGTAGGGCGCAGAAATGTCATGCACAAAGCCTTAGTCGACAAAGACCTTACTGTAGCCGGACACCGGGCCTGCGACCAGATATTCTAGGCAGCCTGACCACCTGATCCGGAGTGACGCATGACCGACGCTGTAGCCCATGACTGTGAACTGGACGCCAGTGGCCTGAATTGCCCGTTGCCGTTACTCAAGGCAAAAATGGAGCTGAACAAGCTACCCAGTGGCGCGGTACTCAAGGTGATTGCCACGGATGCCGGCTCGCAACGCGACTTTCGCACCTTTGCCAAATTGGCCGGTCATACGCTGCTGCGTGAAGAAGACGAGGCGGGTGTCTACCGTTACTGGCTGAAAAAAGCCTGAAACCGACCGCGTAAATGACCTAAGGAAAATTGATGTTCAAAGTGTTGCGCGACTGGATTCAGCGCTACTTCTCCGATGAGGAAGCGGTGGTGCTGGCGGTTTTGCTGTTTCTCGCCTTCACCGCGGTGCTGACGCTGGGCGGAATGCTCGCGCCGGTGCTGGCCGGGATGGTGCTGGCGTACCTGATGCAGGGGCTGGTGGTCACGCTCGAACGTCTGCGCGTGCCCGGTGGGGCGGCGGTCGGTCTGGTGTTTGCGCTGTTCATGGGCGTGCTGATGGTGTTCATCGTCGTGGTGCTACCGCTGCTCTGGCATCAGTTGATCACCCTGTTCAACGAGCTGCCGGGGATGCTCGCCAAGTGGCAATCGCTGCTGCTGTTGCTGCCGGAGCGCTATCCGCATCTGGTCTCCGACGAGCAGGTGCTGCAAGCGATCGAAGCGGCGCGGGGCGAGATCGGCAAGTTCGGCCAGTGGGCGCTAACGTTCTCGTTGTCCAGCCTGCCGCTGTTGGTGAACATCATGATCTACCTGGTGCTGGTGCCGATCCTGGTGTTCTTCTTCCTCAAGGATCGGGCAATGATCGGCGAGTGGGTGCGTGGCTATTTGCCGCGTGAGCGGGCGCTGATCACCCGGGTTGCCGAAGAAATGAACCGGCAGATCGCCAACTACATTCGCGGCAAGGTCATCGAGATCGTGATTTGTGGTGGCGTGACTTACATCGCATTCGTTGCGCTGGGTCTCAACTACGCGGCGCTGCTGGCCCTGTTGGTCGGAGTGTCGGTGGTGGTGCCGTATGTCGGGGCTGTGGTGGTGACCGTGCCGGTACTGCTGATTGCGCTGTTCCAGTGGGGCTGGAGCGATCAGTTCATCTATCTGATGGCGGTTTACGGGATCATTCAGACGCTGGACGGGAACGTGCTGGTACCGTTGCTGTTTTCCGAAGCGGTCAACCTGCACCCGGTGGCGATCATCTGCGCGGTGCTGTTGTTCGGCGGGCTGTGGGGGTTCTGGGGAGTGTTCTTCGCGATTCCGCTGGCAACGCTGTTCAAGGCTGTGCTGGATGCGTGGCCACGCAAGGAGCCGGTGGTAGCGCCGTTGCTTTGAGAAAGAATCGGCGCCCGCAAGGGCGCCGACAGCATCAGGCCTTGTTCAGCGCCTGAGCAGCAGCCAGCACTGCATCGACATGTCCTGGCACTTTCACACCACGCCATTCCTGACGCAGTACACCGTTCTTGTCGATCAGGAACGTGCTGCGATCAACGCCCAGGTATTCCTTGCCGTAGAGCTTTTTCAGCTTGATCACGTCGAACAGCTGGCAGACGGCTTCGTCCTTGTCGCTGATCAGTTCGAACGGAAACTCCTGCTTGCACTTGAAGTTCTCGTGGGACTTCAGGCTGTCGCGGGAAATCCCGAAGATTTCCGTGTTGGCAGCCTTGAACGCTGCGTATTGATCGCGAAAGCCCTGGCCTTCGGTCGTGCAGCCCGGGGTGCTGTCCTTCGGATAGAAGTAGATCACCACTTGCTTGCCCTTGAGGGCCGACAGGCTGACAGTCTGCCCGCTGGTGGCAGGTGCTTCGAAATCCGTAACCGGTTGGTCGATGACAACGGCCATGAAAGCTTCCTTACATTGGGTTCTGTGGGCGCCACGGTTCGATCAGTGCATCCAGGTTCATGGCGTCGGCGAAATCCAGGAACTGGTCGCGCAGCCAACTGATCTGGGTGCCGGCGGGCAGGGTCACGGTGAACGTCGCGTTGAGCATGGTGCCGCCGGTCTGCGGTGCCTGATAGGTATCGCACGTCAGGTTTTCCAGCTCGACGTTGTGATCCATGAAGAACTGGCACAGCTCGTTGATGATGTCCGGGCGGTACGCCGAAGACACGTAAGCCACGTACGGCAGGGCTTGCGGGCGGTTTTCCAGAGCGGCACTGCGCACCACGTTGACGGTGAACGCATGACGCTTGGCCAGCACCGGCAGGCTGCCTTCAAGGCGGGCCAGGGCGTCCCAGCTGCCGGAGACTTCGAGCACCAGCGCGCTGCACTCGCCGTGGCGGGTCAGGCGCGAGGTGACGACCGCGCAGCGGTTTTCATGGCTGGCGCGGCACAGGACGTTGGTCAGCTCCATGGGATTGGCGCCGAGGGCACTGATGACAAGGAATTGTTCGCGAACTGTGGGGGTGGACATGCAGCATTCCTAAAGCGATGAGCGGTCGGTAGGGAGAGGGCGTTGATTGCCGGGGCAATGACTGTCCGGAAGGCCCGATTCGTGTGGCGCTACGGCTCCATTAAAAGGAAGCGTACGGCAACGACACTGGAACGGGGCCCGGGAGGCCGAAACGGGAGACTGGAACCCGGCGTACAAGCTGATCAGTACCGATCAAAGTCTGAAGGGTAGCGAAAAGCGGCGCCAAGGGGAATGGCGGCACAGTACTTCGCTTGTGCAAGCATCTTGGCGCCAGTACCATTACCGCTCTCTTTTTCCGGCAGGAGCGGTTTCATGATTGCGGGCAGTATGGTGGCACTGGTCACACCCATGGATGCACAAGGGCGTCTTGACTGGGACAGCCTCAGCAAACTCGTGGACTTCCATCTCAAGAACGGCACCCATGCCATTGTCGCGGTCGGCACCACCGGCGAGTCGGCAACACTTGATGTAGAAGAACACATCGCCGTCATCAAAGCCGTGGTCAAACAGGTTGCCGGTCGCATTCCGGTGATCGCCGGTACCGGCGCCAACTCGACCCGTGAAGCGGTCGAGCTGACCCGCAATGCCAAGGAAGCCGGCGCCGATGCCTGCCTGCTGGTCGTTCCGTACTACAACAAGCCGACCCAGGAAGGCCTGTACCAGCACTTCAAGCACATCGCCGAAGCGGTCGACATCCCACAGATTCTCTACAACGTTCCTGGCCGCACCTCCTGCGACATGCAGGCCGAGACCGTGATTCGCCTGTCCACCGTGCCAAACATCATCGGCATCAAGGAAGCGACCGGCGACCTGAAACGCGCCAAGGCGATCATCGACGGCGTGAGCAAGGACTTCATCGTGCTGTCCGGCGATGATCCGACCGCAGTCGAGCTGATCCTGCTGGGCGGCAAGGGCAACATCTCCGTCACCGCCAACGTCGCTCCGCGCGAAATGGCCGACCTGTGCGAGGCTGCGCTCAAGGGCGACGCCGAGACCGCACGGGCCATCAACGAAAAACTGATGCCGCTGCACAAGGACCTGTTCATCGAAGCCAACCCGATTCCGGTGAAGTGGGCTTTGGTCGAAATGGGCCTGATGCACCAAGGCATCCGCCTGCCGCTGACCTGGCTGAGCGCTCCTTGTCATGAAACGCTGCGCTCGGCCCTGCGCCAGTGCAACGTCCTGGTTTAATTGAGGAAGTACAACGCATGAAGCGAATGGCCGGACTTTCCGCACTTGCCTTGATTATCTCCAGCACCAGTGGCTGCGGATGGATCTGGGGCCCGGAAGGTTATTTCCGTGACCGTGGTAGCGATTACCTGGAAGCGCAACAGACTGCACCGATGCAACTGCCACCGGACGTCAGCACCTCCAAGCGCCTGGATCCGCTGCTGCCGATCCCGCGCAACGTGGCCGACGACACCGCCAAGGGTGAATACATCGTTCCGCGTCCTCAACCGCTGTCGGCCGTTGCCGACGCCAGCGACTACTCGCTGCAGAAGAGCGGTGATTCGCGTTGGGTCATGGCCCAGCATCCACCGGCCGAAGTCTGGCCAGTGGCGGTGCAGTACTTCCAGGACAACGGTTTCCGTCTGGATGAACAGCGCCCGCAAACCGGCGAATTCACCACCACCTGGCAGCATTCCGACGAACTGTCCGCTGCCATGGCCAAGCGCCTGAGCGCCGCCGGCGTCAGCACCGACAGCGAAACCCGCGTGCGGGTGCGTATCGAGCCGGGCGTGCAGCGCAACACCAGTGAAGTCTACGTGGTCAGCGCCGAGCGTCCTGCCGGCAGCACCGCCGACGTGGCCTTCACCAACCGTTCGGTCAACACAGGCCTCGACGCCGCGCTGGTCGACGACATGCTCGCGAGCATGAGCCGTACCTCCGAGAAGGGTGGTTCGGTGTCGATGCTGGCTTCGCGTGATTTCGATACCCCGAGCCGTGTCAGCCTGAGCGAAGACGGCAGCGGCAACCCGGTACTGAACGTCGGTACGGACCTGGATCGTGCCTGGTCGAGCGTCGGTCGTGCGCTGGAGCAGGGCGAATGGCGCGTTGAAGACATCAACCGCAGCCTGGGTCTCTACTACATCAACTTGTCCGAGAAGGCCGAGAAGAAAGACGAGAAGCCTGGTTTCTTCAGCAGCCTGTTCGGCAGCGCGCCGACCAAGGAAGAAGTTGAAGCCCGTGCCGAGCGTTATCAGGTTCGCCTGAGCAAGGTCGGCGAGAACGTTCAGGTGACCGTCGAGAAAAACATCAACACCGTTGCGCCGGCCGATGTGGCCCGCAAAGTGTTGAGCGTGATTCAGGACAACCTGGGCTGATCCAATGCGTTTTGCCGTTCTCGGCAGCGGTAGCCAAGGGAACGGCACGCTGATCGCCAGTGCTGATACGTATGTGCTGGTGGATTGTGGTTTTTCCCTGCGGGAAACCGAAAAACGCCTGTTGCGCCTGGGTGTGAACCCGGCGCAACTGAGCGCGATACTCGTAACCCACGAACATGCCGACCACGTGCATGGCGTGGGTTTGCTGTCTCGGCGCTACAATCTGCCTGTCTACCTCAGTCGCGGCACACTGCGCGGGATGCGCAAACCGATTGAACCTGCCGGTTTCGTGACCGGTGGCGAGCAACTGCAGATCGGTGCTCTGAACATCGGGGTCATTGCCGTGGCCCATGATGCGCAGGAACCGACCCAGTACGTATTCAGTGACGGTGAGCGGCGCTTCGGCCTGCTGACTGACCTGGGCTCTTACTGCGAGCGGGTGCTGGATGGCTATCGGGACCTCGATGCGTTGATGATCGAGTCCAATCATTGCCGAGACATGCTGGCCCGTGGTCATTACCCGTACTTTCTCAAGCAGCGGGTGGGCGGCGAGCTGGGACATTTGAACAACCATCAGGCGGCATTCCTGGTGGCCGAGTTGGGCTGGCAAGGCCTGCAACACCTGGTCCTGGCCCATCTGAGCAGCAAGAACAACCTGCCGCAGCTGGCCCGGCAATGTTTTGTCGACACCCTCGGGTGCGACCCGGACTGGCTGCAACTGGCCGATCAAGATTCAGGGCTCGACTGGCGTCACATCGCCTAGCCCATCTACTTAGCAAGCGGAGCCCATCATGGAAAAACGTGAAGAACTCTACCGCGGCAAAGCCAAATCGGTTTACAAGACCGACGACGCTGACCGCTTGATCCTGCTGTTTCGCAACGACACTTCGGCGTTCGACGGCAAGCGCATCGAGCAGCTCGACCGCAAAGGCATGGTGAACAACAAGTTCAACGCCTTCATCATGCAGAAACTCGAAGCGGCCGGTATTCCGACCCAGTTCGACAAGCTGCTGGCCGACAACGAAGTGCTGGTGAAAAAACTCGACATGATCCCGGTCGAGTGCGTCGTGCGTAACTACGCCGCCGGCAGCCTGGTCAAGCGTCTGGGCGTCGAGGAGGGCATGAAGCTCAACCCGTACACCTTCGAACTGTTCCTGAAGGACGACGCCAAGGGCGACCCGTTCATCAACGAATCCCACGTCGTGGCATTCGGCTGGGGCACCGCCGAGCAACTGGCGCGCATGAAAGAACTGTCGCTCAAGGTCAACGAAGTCCTGAGCAAACTGTTCGACGACGCAGGCCTCTTGTTGGTGGACTTCAAGCTTGAGTTCGGCGTGTTCAGCGACGGCTCCATCGTCCTGGGCGACGAGTTCAGCCCGGACGGCTGCCGTCTGTGGGACAAGGACACCAAGAAGAAGATGGATAAGGACCGCTTCCGCCAGGGCCTCGGTGACGTCATCGAAGCCTACGAAGAAGTCGCCAACCGTCTGGGCGTACCGCTTTAATCGACGCAAGCATCTGATAGCACGGAGAAATTTTCGAAAGAGGGTTTGCTTTCGATAAAAGTGTTGTTATGATGCGCGCCGTTGGAGAGATGCCAGAGTGGCCGAATGGGACGGATTCGAAATCCGTTGTACCTTCACCGGTACCTAGGGTTCGAATCCCTATCTCTCCGCCATACATAGAAAAAGCCCCGTAGCTGAGAAGCTACGGGGCTTTTTCGTTTCTGATCTTTCGTAGCTCGAAACACTAGCTACTTCTGCTCCGGATTCACTTCCTTCCAGCTGTCATCCGGATCAAAGCGCTTCATCGCCTTCGCAACCTTCTCCGAGTCAGGCCCCAGGTCCTTTTCGAACACCTGCCCTTCGTGGCTGATCATGAAACTCATCACTCCGGTATCGGCATATTTCGCCGGCCATGCGATCAGCGCAAATCCCCGACTCATCTTGTCGCCGATAAGGTAGCTGTAGGCGCCGCCGGGTGCGGAGGGGCCTTGGGCGTCGAGGATGCGGAAGTGGTAGCCGTGCCAGTCTTCGTCGTTGATGGCCTGGCCGAATGCCGGGCCGAGAGGGCTGATCTGATCGGTGCCGTCGTCCGGCCAGTAGAGTCCGTCATGTTTGCCGGGTGAGCTGATTATTTTCTGGGCGTATTCGAGTGCGCCGTCGCCGTCGCGATCCTCCGAGGCATAGTCCATTTGTGCATCGTGATAGGTCCGTACCGCTTGCACGGCATCCAGTTCGTTGCGGCCGATTTGTCGGGTGCGAATTTCGGTTCGGGCAGACTTCATATCGAAGTGCCAGCCTGATGCACCTTTGACGAGAGGAATGGGTAGCGTCCAGTGATCGGGTCCTACGGAAAGCACGGCTTTACTGTCGCCGGATTTTTCCAGAGTGTGCTGCTCGCGGTATTGCTGCAAAAAGGCATCGACATCACTGCGTTGCACGCCTTCCCGGGGAATGAAGCTGTGCCATTCCTCGCCCAGCAGTTCAGTCAGACGCTTTTGGTCGGCGTGTTCTGTTCCGAGGGCTTCGACGAAGGCCTCGACGGCTTTTTCCGGGGTTGGAAATGTCTGCTGGGCCATGGCAAAGCTTGACCACGCGAGGCCAAGTGCGATGGTCAGACAGCCCTTAACAAGAGAATGGATGCTCATCGACGGCCACCTCCTCTCTGACGCATGCCCCCGCCGGATGGCCGGTTGATCTGATGTCCGGCGGCACGCGAGGTATTGGGGCGTTGCGCGGACATCTGGCTGGCCCGGCCTCGGTCAGCCTGTAGTCGGGTTTGCGATGGCGAGCGGGCGCCGGCGAAGGCGTTGTTGCGCGCACTGCCTGCGGCAGGCCGGGTTTGCGGCGTCTGGCGTGCTTGAGGCGTGCGCGCTTCACGCTGATTGGCGCCGGGTTGCCGGGCCTCCCGCGTGTTGTTTGCGTTCTGCCGGGCATCGCGAGCGTTGCCTTGAGCGCGGTCGACCGTCCTGGGTCTGTCTGCGCCTCCTTGCATCCGGTTGCCGGCATTGGCGGATTGCGCTTCGCGAACCTGATTGCGGGCTTGCTGATTGCTGGTGGCGGGGCGTTCGAAACCGGCCCGGTCCATCGAACTGCGAGCTCTCTCCCGGGCCTGCGCACGTTGCGCGTTGTCCCCGCGATAGGCTTCGCGCTGAGCTGCACCGTCCAGTTGCCGTCCGTACTGGGTGCGGCTGCGGTTGTCTCGATAAGGCACGCCATCTCGATGCACGGTGTTGTGCTGCCATTTGTTCTGGTTATTGGTGATCCGGTTGTTGGCGTTGATGTTGTTGTAACGGTTCACATCAATGTCGATGTCGTTGTTGCCCCAGTCACAATTCCCCCACAACGACGCGACGATGGCCACGCCAGTCCCGAAGGCCAATCCGGCAACCAATGCCTGACCAGGGTAATAAGCGGGTGGTGGAGGGTAGTAAACCGGTGGCGAGGCCGGATACGGCCAGGTGCCGTAAGTGGTGGTCGGGTTATAAGTCGGGACGTACACGACCTGCGGATCGGCCGGTTGAATGATGATGGTGGAGGGGCTGGCGGCGGAGTTGGAGGGTGTTGAAGTCGAGGCAGCAGGTGCAGGTGCAGGTGCCGTGACGTTCTGTACCGTCACATTCTGATATTGATTGCTTTGCAGGTTGCCCGCCGCCTGGGCTTGATGCCGCAAGCGCTGGACGCCCGCCATCAGATCGTCAGGCTGCGCCAAAAAGGCATCCCCCAGACGTTGTACCCAGACCGGGTCCTGCCCCAGTGTCACCAATACCTGTGGAAACGCCACCAGCGCCTGCACGCTCGGATCCCATGTCTGGGTCGCTACTTGCTTGACGGCATCATCACCCTTGGCGTCCGGATGGGCTTTGGACCAGGTGACAGCCTCGGCGACTTCTCCGGGATAAGTGGTGGCCATCAGCACCTGGGCGAGCAACGGATCCGGGTACAACGCAATCGGCGCCAGCATCTGATCCAGCTGTTCCTGGGTAAACACGGCATCTTTGGCCGGGGCGGCGGCAGGATTGGTGGCCGCTGCCTGAGTGGCGGGCGCCGGGGGTGGATCCGCAGCCTGCGCCAACCCGGGCGCAACGCTCAGGGTGAGCATGACTGACACGGCATAAAACAGCGAAGTGTGCATTACCTCTTCCCCACATCGAGTGGCAGGTGTGAAACAGTCGAGGTGTCAACGGCGAGCATTGGATGCTGCACCGTGATGGAGAATGGTTCGCTAATGGCGTTCCGTCAAAATCCGGCACAGTCTTTTTTGCAATAAGTACGTTGCCCGCGCAATCCCGCCGTTTACTTGCGTTTTGCGATAAATGGCTAAACTTTCCGTTTCCAGGTCATGCGATGCCAGGGGGCCCTGGCAGCCACTTTCAATCTAGAGGTCTGGTCATGGCAAAGGGAAAGAAGAAAGACTCGCCCCGAGAAAAGCCTGACGAACATACAAAACTGTCGAACAAGGACTACCTGGCCGAGCTGCGCCGCCTGCATATCGAACTGGTGAAAATGCAGGAATGGGTGAAGGCCGAAGGCATCAAGATCTGCATCATCTTCGAAGGCCGTGACGGTGCGGGCAAGGGCGGCACCATCAAGGCGCTGACCGAGCGGGTCAGCCCGCGAGTTTTTCGTGTCATCGCGTTACCGGCCCCGACCGATCGCGAGAAGAGCCAGATGTACATGCAGCGCTACTTGCCACATTTGCCGGCGGCCGGTGAGGTAGTGATCTTCGATCGCAGTTGGTACAACCGCGCCGGCGTCGAGCGGGTGATGGGCTTTTGCACGGATAAACAGGTCGACAAATTCCTCAAGAGCGTGCCGCTGGTGGAACGAGCGGTTGTCGGTTCGGGGGTGATTCTGCTCAAGTACTGGCTGAACGTCAGTCAGGAAGAACAAACCCGTCGGCTGGAGGCGCGAATCAACGACGGTCGCAAAATCTGGAAGCTCTCGCCCATGGATCTCAAGTCTTACAGTCGCTGGTATGACTACTCCAGGGCGCGGGACGAGATGATTGAAGCGACCGACACCGAATACGCGCCATGGCTGGTGGCCAATTCGAACGACAAGCGTCGGGCGCGGCTCAATATCATTTCCGATCTGCTTGGTCGTATCCCTTACAAAGAGGTGGCACGAGAAAAAGTCGTCTTGCCCAAGCGTCAGAAGCCGAGCGGATATCAGGAATCCAATTACCCGTTCAAGCACATACCCGAAAGGTTTTGAAAGACAGCATCTCAAACATCTTGAGGCGCCAGGCTGACCTTGCTCGCAGGCAGCCCGGCGTCTTGAAGTGTTCCTAGATCTCCTTGACCGGCGTCTCCCCCTGCACACCCTTGATCAACTCGATCACATGCAGACAATCCGCCTTGTTCACATACGATTCGCCACTGGCGACCGTCTCGTGATTCCCCGCCCTTAATCTCCAGCGCCATTGGCCCTTGCCGGTGCTTGGGGTGCCTTTGGATTGCCTGTAAATCTCGAAATACATTCGGTTCGCTCCATGCGATGTGTTTGTGCGACAACCGGTGTGTCGCATCGACGCAAGCCTAGCGGAGCCCGGCTTTTTGGCTATCGGGGATTTGTTTCCAATCGTTCGTGAATGTTTCTGAAAGGCGCGGGCCAGAGCGCAGGAATCGGCCTTTGGATTGGCCGGAACGCCGTTGTTTCGCCCTTGCATGACATTCCGGGGTACTGCTTAATATGGTGCGGCTCATGGCGTCGAACAGCGTTCGGCGACCGACAAAAACACTATAAAAACGAGCAGTCCATTGACTCATCCGTATGGAACGCAACACGCGGGCCCGGTGAAGTTGTCGCTGGTGGTTCCCGTGTTCAATGAAGAGGACAGCCTCGACGGCTTTCTCTTGCGCATTCGACAGGTGTTCGAGCGCGAGGCGCTGATCGACCTGGAACTGGTGTTCGTCAACGACGGGAGCGGTGATGCGACGCTTGCCCGGTTGCTGCAATGCCAGGAAAGCGATGCGCGCATCCGTGTCGTCGATCTGAGCCGCAACTTTGGCAAAGAGGCGGCGTTGTCCGCCGGCCTGCAGATCTCCACCGGGCAGATCGTGGTGCCGATCGACGTTGATCTGCAGGATCCGCCCGAGATCATTTTGCAGATGATCGAGCGCTGGCGGGAGGGCTTCGAAGTTGTACTGGGTCACCGCATCAGCCGGCGAAACGACACCTGGGCCAAGCAGACCTCGGCCAATTGGTACTATCGCCTGCACAACCGGATTGCCGATCAGCCGCTACCTGATAACGTCGGTGATTTTCGGCTGATGGACCGTTGTGTGGTCGATGCGTTGCTGACCTTGCCCGAATCCCGGCGCTTCATGAAAGGCCTGTTCGCCTGGGTCGGCTTCCGCACAACGCAAGTCGAATACGAGCGCCCGGAGCGGGTGACGGGGCGGAGCAAGTTCAATGGTTGGCGGCTGTGGAATTTTGCGCTGGAAGGCATCACCAGTTTCAGCACGGAGCCGCTGCGGATCTGGACCTATCTGGGGGCGCTGGTGTCGCTGGTGTCGTTCGCCTTTGCGATGTTCATCGTGGTGCGCACGTTGCTGTACGGTGTCGATCTGCCGGGTTATGCGTCGCTGATGGTCGCGGTGACATTCCTCGGTGGTCTGCAATTGATTGGTATCGGCGTGCTCGGCGAATATCTGGGCCGCACCTACATTGAAGCGAAGCGCCGGCCGGTTTTCCTGGTGCGCCGCATCTACGACCCCAAGGACTGACCGATGGACCTCAAGGAGACCGACATCCTCGGCGACAGCATCGGCGAGCATTGGTATTACTGCTCCAAAGTGGCCGCCACTCGCCGCTTGCTGGGTGACGCGCCAATCAAACGAATACTCGATGTCGGTGCCGGTTCAGGCTTCTTTTCCCACCATTTGTTGACCCACACGGCGGCGCGCGAAGCGTGGTGCGTGGACATCAGCTATCCGGCCGACTCCAGCGCGACCACCGCCGGCAAACCGGTGCATTACCGTCGCTCGATCGACAGCGTGGACGCTGATCTGGTGTTGTTGATGGATGTGCTGGAGCACGTCGATGACGACCTTGCTCTGCTCAGGTCCTACGTCGACAAAGTGCCGTCCGGCAGTCGCTTCCTCATGACCGTGCCGGCGTTCCAGTTCATGTGGAGCGGGCACGATGATTTCCTCGAACACAAGCGTCGCTACACTTTGGCGCAATTCGAAACGCTCACCCGAAAGGCCGGATTGACGGTGGAGCGGGGCGTCTATTACTTCGGCGCGGTCTTCCCGATTGCGCTGGCGTCGCGCCTGATACCCGGCGGCGCTCGGGGTTCGGCACCGCGTTCGCAACTGAGAAAACATCATCCGCTGGTCAATACGCTGCTGAAAACCCTGTGCAATCTTGAGTTGCCGTTGATGGGCATGAATCGCCTGGCCGGTTTGAGTGTGTTCGTGCTGGCGCGCAAACCGTGACGGTCACCGAAAGATCTGCCTTGATTCAGCGCGGTCTGCGTTTCGCCGTGACCGGTCTGTTCGTCACCGCGCTGCATGCGTTGGTGGCTGTGCTGTTCATCAACTTCGTCAGCCACCAGCCACCCCTGGCCAACGGCGTGGCCTTTATCGTGGCGACGGTGGTGTCCTATGTGATCAACACCACCTGGAGCTTTTCGGCCCGACTGCACGGTAAAACCCTGCTGCGTTTCATGCTGGTTTCGGCCGGCGGTTTTCTGTTGGCGATGTTCGTGGCCTGGGCGGCGCAGATGGCCGGGCTGCATTATCTCGCCGGAATCGTTGCCGTGGCGCTGACGATTCCGGCATTCACCTTTGTACTGCACAACTTCTGGACTTATCGATGAAGGATTCACGGGAGCACCCGGCACTTTCCCTGCTGCCATTGTTCCTGGGTGTCTTGGTGTTTTTTCTGGTGGTCGGGCCGCAAGCGCTGAACCCGCAGAACATCGCCTGGCTGGAGCAGGGCGATCCGGCCACGCATTATCTGGGCTGGGCGTTTTTCCGGCATGGGCCCTGGACATTCCCGCTCGGGCTCAATCCGTCTTACGGCCTGGAACTGGGCAGCGCGATCATTTTTTCCGACTCCAATCCACTGCTCGCGCTGTTGTTCAAGCCGTTCAGTGCCTGGTTACCCGACACCTTCCAGTATTTCGGTTTGTGGCTGCTGGCCTGTTGTGTCCTGCAAGCCTGGTTTGGCTGGAAACTGCTGGCGTTGATGACGCCGCATCCCGTCATTCGCCTGCTGGGGGCCGGGCTGCTGGCGTTTTCCCCGGTGATGTTTTTCCGCCTGGTGGGGCACCTTTCCCTGGCAGGCCATTTCCTGATTCTGGCGGCGCTGTACCTCGCGTTGCTGCCTGATCTGCAACGTCGTCGCCTGGCGTGGGGCACGTTGCTCGCGGTGACGGCCGGGGTGCATGCCTACCTGCTGGCCATGGTTGCGCTGATCTGGCTGGCGGACCTGTTGGGCAAGACATTCAGTCGGTCATTGGCCCGGGGTCAGGGGCTGATCGAAGGCGGCGTGCTTTTCGCCCTGGTGAGCGTGTGTTGCTGGCAGGTCGGTTACTTCAGCATTGCCGATGGCGCGGCAGCCAGTGGCTTTGGTCTGTACCGGATGAACCTGCTGTCGCCCGCCGACCCGGCAGGCTGGTCCCAAATCCTTCCCGGTCTGCCGAAAGAAGAGGGGGACTACGAAGGCTTCAACTATTTTGGCCCGGGTGTTCTGTTGCTCGTGCCGCTGGCTTTTTTTGCCGGGTTGCGAAACCGGCAGCTTTTGAAGGATGAAGTACGTGCTCGTCCATGGCTGCTGATGGCCATGCTCGGTTTATGGCTGTTTGCGCTGTCGAACCGAATAGGCATTGGCACGTTGACGTTCGAGTATCCGCTGCCGGATAGAATCGTTGCACTGGCCAGTATTTTTCGCGCTTCGGGGCGGATGTTCTGGCCCGTGTTGTATGCCGGCGTCCTGACCCTGACTTTTCTGGTGGTACGCGGTTACCGGCCACGCATTGCCATCGGTCTGCTCGCGGTCGCGCTGTTGATCCAGATTGTCGACACCCGTAGCGGCTGGATGGCCATTCGGCAGGGAAAAACGCTGGCGCCGTCATCAATCTGGAGCAGCCCGATGACTGATCCTTTCTGGGCCAGTGCTGCTGCGCGATACGCCAATGTGCGCAGCCTGATGCCGCAGAACCAGAGCGATCGCTGGCAGATGATCGCCGGTTTCGCAGCCACCCACGGGATGAAAACCGATGCGGTGTATCTGGGGCGCATGAGCACGTCGGCACTGGCGCTGGCACAGCAGAATGCACGGCGAATGCTCGACTCGGGGCAGTACGACGCCGACTCGTTGTACCTGCTGGACGACGATGCACTGGTCGAAGCCGCGCGGAGCATCAACAGTGAAACCGATCTGTTGACGCGCGTGGACGGGGTGGCGGTGCTGGCGCCGGGCTGGAAACGCTGCGTCGAATGCCTGCGGGTGCCTGATGAAGGGCAGCAGATTTTGCTCACGCCCCTCACTCGTCCCGGGCAAACACTGACCTTCAATTATCGCAATCGACAACTGGCCAGCGGCTGGTCGACGCCGGAAAGCTGGGGGACATGGACGGAAGGGCATCAGGCGAAAATCCAATTGCGGGTGCAGCCGCCGGCGCGTTCGATCGTGATCGACGTGTTGGCTTTCATATCGCCCACGCACCCCGGCCAGCGAGTGATCGTCAGTCTGAATGGCCAACAGGTACTGGATACCCGTTTGACGCAGTTTCAAGACAATCGCCTGGAAATCCCGATCAGCGCCGCGCTCAACCAACGCCTCGGGAACGATGACGGACTCGATATCGAATTGCAGTTGCCGGACGCCGTCAGCCCTCGGCAGCTGGGTATCAACGACGATTCGCGGATCATGGGCCTG
Source organism: Pseudomonas koreensis (assembly GCF_025447595.1). GTDB lineage: Bacteria > Pseudomonadota > Gammaproteobacteria > Pseudomonadales > Pseudomonadaceae > Aquipseudomonas > Aquipseudomonas koreensis_H. The sequence continues at coordinate 110,875 of NZ_JAOEJU010000009.1, forward strand.
GGGCTGAAGACTTTGACGGTGCAATGACGCACCGTTTCGATGGACGCCGCCCCCACGGCCTTTCTACACTGCCGCCATCTGGGGAACGGGGGGCAATGGATGAACCGCAATGAACTACGCAAGGCCGACATCAACCTGATGGTGGTGTTCGAGACCTTGATGCTCGAACGCAACGTGACCCGGGCCGCCGAGAAACTGTTTCTCGGCCAGCCGACCATCAGTTCGGCGCTCAACCGTCTGCGCACCATGCTTAACGATCCGTTGTTCATCCGCGTCGGCCATCGCATGGAGCCGACCGCCCGCGCCGAAGACATTTATCGCCATCTCAAACCCGCGCTCGACTCGCTGTCGGTGGCGCTGAGCCTGACCCGGGATTTCGATCCTGCCGTCAGCACCATGACCTTTCGCATCGGTCTGTCGGACGACGTCGAATTCGGCCTGCTGCCGCCATTGTTGCGCGCCTTGCGCCAGGAGGCGCCGAGCGTGGTGTTCGTGGTGCAACACGTCGATTACTGGCGGATTCCCGATCTGTTGGCGGCGGGCGATATCACCGTCGGCATCAGCCAGACCCGCGGCCTGCCGGCCAATGCCAAGCGCAAACTGCTGCGGCACATTCAGCCGAGCATCCTGCGCGCCGACAAGTCCGACACGCCGCTGACCCTTGATGAATATTGCGCCCGCCCGCACGTGCTGGTTTCCCACACCGCCAATGTCAGTGGCTACGCCGATGAGTGGCTGGCGGACATTGGTCGTACCCGCCAGGTGGTGCTGTCGGTGCCGCAGTACAGTTCGTTGCCGGCGCTGCTGGCCGGCACCGATCTGATCGCCAGCCTGCCGGACTACACCGCCGAAGCCATGGCTGCTTCCGGGTTCCTGTTCAAGGAGCCGTTCCCGTTCAAGACCCCGACCCTCGACCTGTCGATGGTCTGGCTCAGCCACGTCGACAGCGATCCGGCCGAGCGCTGGCTGCGTTCGCGGCTGGAGCAGTTCATGAGTGAGCGGCCGGTGATGTCGTCGCTGGCGTGAGTCAGTCGTTGCTGTGTTATATGTACGACCTTTCCGCCGAACCACTGGAGCACCGAGATGCCACACCTGCACCTGGAATACACCGCCAATCTGCCGCAACTGAACGCCGATGTGGCGTTGATCCGGCTCAACAACACGCTGGTGGGTTCCGGTCAGTTCGGGGCGGAGTTCGATATCAAGAGCCGTGCGCTCAAGGTTGAAACCTTCAAGGTTGGCACCGCCATGAACGAGCGCGCCTTTGTGGCGGTGAGGCTGGCGCTGCTCAGCGGCCGTTCCCCGGAGGTCAAGAAGCAACTGTCGCAGAGCCTGTTGGCAGTGTTGCAGGACCTGTGCGAATGGCCGGCCGGGGTCGAGGTGCAGTTGAGTGTGGAACTGCTCGACATCGACCGTGAGTCCTACAACAAGACCGCCATCGGCGTGTAAGACTCAGGCCGCTTCCAGCTCCGCGCAGGTCTTGATGACCTGCTCGCGCAGCCAGAGGTTGGCGCTGTCCTGATCGACGTTGTGGCTCCATTGCATGTCGAGGGTGAACCCCGGCAGGCCGTTCGGCGCCTCGCAGTGATTGAACACGGCGTCGTTGGTCAGCAAGCGCTGAATGCGCCGGGGCAGGGTCAGGATGAAATCGGTGCCGGTGATCATCTTCAACGCCGCGCTGTAACTGTTGGAGCGGGCGACGATCTGGCGCTTCTGCGCCTGCCGCGCCAGCCAGCCATCGACCATGTTGGTGGTCGATGTCCACGGCGTCGGGAACACATGCCGGCGTTCGGTGAAGGCTTGCAGGCTCAGGCGCGGCTCCAGCGGCGTAGCGCGTTTGTCGAAGACGCAGACCAGATCATCTTCCAGCAGCATCCTTGATTTCAGGTCGGCGTGGCTGCGATGGAAGTGCGGTCCGAAACAGATCACCAGATCGAGGCTGCCGTCGCGCAACTCTTCGACCGGCACGTCGGTTTCGAACTTGTGCATGTTGACCATTACCGGCAAGTCATCGAAGTCGAAGCGCTTCAACATTCGCGGCAGAATCAGTTGCTCGAAGTATTCCGGGGCGCAGATGTTGAAGGTCACCGGTTGCGCCATCGGGTCGAAGGTCGGGGCGCCGGCGTGGCAGAGGTTGATGCTTTCGAGGATTTTCTGCACATGGCCATACATGCTGCTGGCCTTGTAGGTCGGACGCATGCCCGTGCGGGTGTTGACGAACAAATCGTCTTCGAAGCTGGTGCGCAGTTTTTTCAGGCAGTAACTGACGGTGGACTGGCTGACGAACAGCGCCTCTGACACATCGGTGACGCTGCTTTGCTCATACACGGCGACAAACACCATGAGATCCTGCATGTCGAGCTTTCTAAGCAAGTTACTGTTCAGCATCCGTTCTGTCTCGCTGTGCTCCTTGCGCCGAATCCGCGCAAACGTGTGCGCATGATCGTAACGGAACGATGGTGCCAGGAGAAAGCCCTGTAGGATTTTTCACGGTCAGTTGTGGGACAGAAAGTTTTAGTAACACGACGTACACAATCAAACCCGGAAAAGGTGGCCAGAAGCCTTTATCCAGACGGGTCGGGCATTGGCGCGAACGTTTTCCCTCTTCAGACCTTGGAACCGGGGCGGTCGATACGGCGACCTCGTCGCCAGCGACTGAACCACAGCTGAATCATTCTCAAATACTCTGCAGATTTCATGGTTATTTCATGGGGCAACTAATCGTTGGCTTCTTTTTCACAAAAAATTGATGGTTGCCTGCTTAAAGTTTGTGTTGTCTGAGTCAATGAAATTTTCACAATTGACGACGGCACTTCTTTCAAGGAAATAGCACCTCGCCATGTTCAAGTTAAAAGCCGTGCGCCCGGAATGGGTGACGTTGTTTGCCAGCGCCTTTCTTTTGACCGGATTCAATTTCGTTCTCTGGCAACATCTGTTCGACATCACCACTGCGGACGGCAAGGGCATTGCCATGCGCATTGCGTTCGGAGTGATGATCTTCGCGGCGTATAACATCGTCTTGACGTTGCTGGCGTTTCGACCTGTTTTGAAACCTGTGTTGACGTTGTTGTTCATGGTCAGTGCCGGCGTGGCTTATTTCATGAGCCAATACGGTGTAATGATCGATGCCGGCATGTTTCGCAACTTTGCCGAAACCAACGCCACCGAAGTTCGCGATCTGCTGTCTTTGAAGTTGCTGGCTTATATCTTGTTTTTGGGTGTCTTGCCGTCCTGGTTGTTGTGGAAAGTTCCAGTCAATTATCGTCGTTGGCATCGCGAGTTATTAAGTAAAGTTGTTGTGAGTGTCGCGTCGGTCGCAGTCATTGGCGGCGTTGCGCTGGCCAATTACCAAGGGTTGTCGTCGCTGTTTCGCAATCACCACGAAATTCGCTTGATGCTGGTGCCGAGCAACTACATCGGCGCCTCGGCCGGGTATCTGCGGGAGCAGGTCGCTTCGGCGCAGCAACCGTTCGTCAAGATTGGCGAGGATGCCCAGCGTAACGCCGCCGTGCAGAACCATCCGCGCAAATCACTGACAGTGCTGGTGGTGGGGGAAAGTGCCCGGGCGGAGAACTTCGGCATCCTCGGCTATGACCGCGACACCACACCAAAACTGAATAAGGAAGCCGGCCTGATCGCCTTCACCGATGTACATTCTTGCGGCACGGAAACGGCCGTGTCGGTGCCTTGCATGTTTTCCAACATGGGTCGCAAGGATTACGACGCCAGCAAGGCGAAGAATGAGGAAGGGCTGCTGGACGTGCTCAAACGTGCCGGGATCGACGTGATCTGGCGCGACAACCAGTCCGGCTGCAAGGGCACCTGCGATCGCGTCACCTTGCAGGATGTCAGCAATCTGAAAGACCCGGCGCTGTGCGCCAACAGCGAATGTCGCGACGAAATTCTGTTGCAAGGTCTCCAGAGCTTCATCGATCACCTGGACAAGGACACCGTGCTGGTACTGCATCAGATGGGCAGCCACGGCCCGGAGTACTTCAAGCGCTATCCGAAGGAGTACGAGCATTTCACTCCGGTGTGTGAGAGCAACGCGCTGAACAATTGCAGTCGCGAGAGCATCGTCAATGGTTACGACAACACCCTTGTCTACACCGATCATGTGTTGTCGAGCCTGATCGATGTGCTGCGCAGCAATCAGGAAAAAGTTGATACCGCCATGTTGTACCTGTCCGACCACGGCGAATCCCTCGGCGAATACAACCTGTTCCTCCACGGCACGCCCTACATGCTGGCGCCGGAACAACAGAAACACGTGGCGATGCTGGCGTGGTTCTCCGACAGCTATCAAAAGTCCTACTCGGTCGACACTCATTGCCTGCAAATGAGCCGCGACAAGCCGCTGAGCCAGGACAATCTGTTCCACTCGATGCTCGGTCTGCTGGAAGTGCAGAGCAAGGTCTACCAGCCGGATCTGGACATGTTTGCCGGTTGCCGGGGTGCGGTGATCGACGGGGTGTTGGCCAAGGACTGAGCCGGCAGACTCACTCTGTAAGACTATTCTTTCCCTCAGGCAGGAGATTTCATCAAGCTCTTGCCCTGTAGAGGCGCGGAAAGCGCCGGTGGCGATATATACTGCGCGCCATTCTTGAAGGGAGAGCCGTGTGGCCATCGATATTCACTGGATTCGCGACAACGATAGCCTCGCGCAGTTTTGCGCCGAGTGGCAGCAGCTGCCGTTCGTTGCCCTCGACACCGAATTCATGCGGGTCGACACCTTCTACCCGATTGCCGGCCTGTTGCAGGTCGGCGACGGCAAACGCGCCTACCTGATCGACCCGCTGACCATCAACGCCTGGCAACCCCTGGCCGCGTTGCTGGAAAACCCGGCGGTGCTCAAAGTCCTGCACGCCTGCAGCGAAGACCTCGAAGTCCTGCTGCGCCTGACCGGCAGCCTGCCGGCGCCGCTGTTCGACACCCAACTGGCCGCGGCCTACCTGAACCTCGGGTTCTCGATGGGCTATTCGCGTCTGGTACAGGAAGTGCTCGGCATCGAACTGCCGAAGGGCGAAACCCGTTCTGACTGGTTGCAGCGTCCGCTGTCCGACACGCAAATCAGCTATGCCGCCGAAGACGCGGTGCATCTGGCGGAGGTTTTTGTCGAGCTGCGACCCAAACTGTCCGACGACAAATTCGCCTGGGTGCTGGAGGACGGCGCCGAGCTAGTCGCCAACCTGCGCCGCGAGACCGATCCGTACGAGGTGTACCGCGAGGCCAAACTGGCGTGGAAACTGTCCCGCGCCCAACTCGCCGTACTGCGCGAACTGTGCGCCTGGCGTGAGCGCGAGGCCCGCGCCCGCGACCTGCCGCGCAACCGTATCGTCCGCGAGCATTCGTTGTGGCCCCTGGCCCGCACGCAACCGGACAACCTCAGCGCGCTGGGCAAGATCGAAGACATGCACCCGCGTACCGTGCGTCAGGACGGCGAGTTTCTGCTTGATCTGATCAAGCGCTCTGGCAGTGTGGGGCCTGATCAATGGCCGCCAGCCGTGCCGGAGCCGCTGCCGATCGAAGCCGCCGCGCTGATCAAACAGCTGCGGGCGCTCGGTCAGGCCGAAGCTGAACGTCTGGGCATCGCGCCGGAACTGATGCTGCGCAAGAAAACCCTCGAAGCGCTGGTCAAAAGCGGCTTCCCCGAGGGCCCTTACCAATTGCCTGATTCGCTGCGTGGCTGGCGCCGCGAGTTGATGGGCCAGAAGCTGCTCGACAGCCTGGCCACCGCCGGAGAACAGCCTTGAAACGTATTTGTTCCATTTATCAAAGTTCGAAGAAAAGCGGCATGTACCTGTACGTGCTCAAGAGCGACGCGCTGGAGCGCGTGCCGGAAGCTCTGATGGCGGCGTTCGGCAAGGCGAAGCATTCCTTCGATCTGGTGCTGACTCCCGAGCGCAAGCTGGCCAGCGAAGATATCGCCGTGGTCCTGGAAAACCTCGACAAGCAGGGCTACCACCTGCAAATGCCGCCGGCCGAGGAAGAGTACATCGAGCACTTGCCCGAAGAGTTGCTGCGACGCAACGACCCGGTCTGATCCGCGAGGCCCTGTCCTGGGCCTCTTGTAACCCCTGGAACGGTTTTTACGGCGACGGCTGCCACGAAGTGGACGGCCGCCTGCACGGTTTGCGAAAGGTTTGAAGATGCGCGTTCTGATTGCTGAACACGACCACGCGATATACGCCCGACTGCTGCGTCAGACGGCCCCGGAGCTTGAAGTGCTGACCAGCGGCGACTCCGCCGAACTGGCCCGCCAGGCCGTCGATTGCCCGGTGTGGCTGGGCCAGCCGGATCTGCTGGCGACCCTGTTGCGTCAGGGCCACCAGCCCCAATGGCTGCAATCGACCTGGGCTGGCATCACGCCGCTGCTGGCCGACGGTCTGCGCCGGGATTACCGCCTGACCCGGGCGGTCGGCATTTTCGGCCAGGTCATGGCTGAATACGTGCTGACCTACATGCTCGGCCACGAGCGTGAAGTGCTGGCACGACTGGTCAGCCAGGTCGAGCGCAAGTGGGACAACCGCACCGGCCAGAGTCTGGTCGGGCGCAAGGTGCTGATCGTCGGCACCGGTGATATCGGCCAGAGCGTGGCGCAGTTCCTGCTGCCGTTCGGCGTCGAGTTGTACGGCATCGCCAGCAGCGCCCGCGAGCAGGCGCCGTTTGCCGAAGTCGGTTCGATGGCGGACTTGCCGCGTCTGGTCGGCGAAGCGGATTACGTGGTCAACCTGCTGCCCAACACCGAGCACACCCACGACATCTACGACGCGGCGCTGTTCAAGCAATTCAAGCCGACTGGTTTGTTCATCAACGCCGGGCGCGGTGTCGCGGTGGTCGATGCGGATCTGGTGGAAGCGTTGAAAGAAGGCCATCTGGCCGGCGCGGTGATCGACGTTTGCCGTCAGGAACCGCTGCCGCAACGGCATCCGTTCTGGACCGCGTGGGGCTTGCTGCTGACCGGGCACAGCTCGGCGCCGACCTCGCCGCCGATGATGGTGCAGTTGTTTCTGGATAACTTGCGGGCGTATCAGGCGGGTGAGGCGCTGCGTGGGGAAGTGGATTTCGCACGCGGTTACTGATTCGCCGCGATAAAAACGGTGGGAGCGAGCTTGCTCGCGAAGAGGTCAGCACATTCAACGAAGATGTTGAATCAACCGACGCCTTCGCGAGCAAGCTCGCTCCCACTTTTCGTTTGCAGTGTGGCTTAGAGGGTGAAATCGCCTTCAGCCGCCAGTTCGCTCAGCGGACGACGCGGGCTCGGCACTTCCCGTGCCTGCAGGTATTCCGCCAGGGTTGCCTTGTCACCCAGCTTGCCCACCGCAACGGCGGCGTGCAGCGCATAACCTTCTGGAATGTTCAGCTCCTTGCGTGTCAGCTCCTGATCGAAGCCGGCCATGCCGTGGGTGTGCCATCCACTCAGGCTCGCTTGCAGCGCCAGATGGCCCCACGCCGAACCAGTGTCGAAGGTGTGCCACAGCGCTGGCGTCTCTTCGCTGGCGCCCGGTGCGGTGAAGGTGGTTTTCGAAATCACGATCACCAGCGCCGACGCGTGTTGCGCCCAGGCACGGTTGAATTCATTGAGCAGGCCCAGGTAACGCTCCCAGTTTGGCGTATCGCGACGGGCGTAGAGAAAACGCCATGGCTGCGAGTTGTATGCCGACGGCGCCCAGCGTGCAGCTTCGAAGAAGCTCAGCAGGGTTTCTTCGGAAATCGCTTCGCCGGTAAAGGCGCGGGGCGACCAGCGATCGGTGAACTGCGGGTGAATGGCGTATTCGGCAACGCGAGGGTTGACACTCATCGAGAGATTCCTTGCTACGTTTGAGGACAGGTTGGAAGCGAAACCCGGCGGGATCAGTTGGGCTGAACGATGGGGTTATGTCGCAAGCCTGCAGTTCACCGGAGGCAACGCGGTCGAGCGTTAATGGCATCCGGCAAAGGCTTGGTGAGACCGGCAAAGCTACTTGGCCGCGCAAAAACTGACAAGCCCCGCACAACCGGCAGTCGCCAGCGCTTGGATCACGGGGCCTTGGGCACTAGACTGGCGGCCTTTTCACCACCTGATGTTGATGCTTGAGCCATGGCCGCCAAAGTCGAACCGTTCTGGATACGCAAAACCCTCGATCAACTGGATCACGAGGAATGGGAATCGCTGTGCGACGGTTGCGGCCTGTGCTGCCTGCAAAAGCTCGAGGATGAAGAAGACAACAGCGTCTATTACACGCGCATCGCCTGCAAACTGCTGGATCTGAAAACCTGCCAGTGCAGCGATTACCCGAACCGCATGAAGTTTGTCCCGGACTGCATCCAGCTCACCCCGGGCCAGGCCAAAGAGTTCAAATGGCTGCCGCCGACCTGCGGTTATCGGCTGGTCAGCGAAGGCAAGGATCTGCCGCTGTGGCATCACCTGGTCTGCGGTGATCGCGACGCGGTGCACCACGAACGGATTTCCCAGTCCGGGCGCATGCTCGCCGAAGGCAGCGTGCCGGAAGATGACTGGGAAGATCACCTGATTTTCCGCGCAGGTTAACGATTGACCAAGGAGCAGGTATGGCGACGGGATTGCGCCGGGCGCTGATCGTCACGTTGCTGGCGCTGAGTGCGCCGGTGTGGGCGGCGAAGAAAGTCGATCTGGATTATCAGGTCCGTCTGCTGCCGCAGAGCGATCAGGCCGAAGTACGCCTGACCCTCGCCAAGGGCGAAGCGGTGCGCAGCCTGGATTTCGATCTCGGCGATGGCAGCCACTACAGCGACTTCAAGGCCGACGGCCAATGGCAGCTGACGCCGGGCAAACCGGCGCGCGGGGTCTGGCGACCGACGGCGGACAAGGCCAGCCTGACCTATCGCGTACGTATCAGCCACGGCCGCAAGAACGGCAGCTTCGACACGCGCATGACCCCGACCTGGGCGCTGATGCGCGGCGATGAACTGGTGCCGTCAGCCAGGCTCGATCAACAGGACGGCATCGAACTGGTCGCGCGCCTGCACTTCGAATTGCCCGATGGCTGGAAAAGCGTCGAAACCGCCTGGCCGCGCATCGGCAAGAACAAATTCCGCATCGATAATCCGTCCCGCCTGTTCGACCGGCCCACTGGCTGGATGCTCGCCGGCCACCTCGGCAGCCGCCGCACCCGGCTGGGGGAAACCGAAGTCACCGTGGCCTCGCCGCAGGGGCAGGGCATGCGCCGGATGGACGTGCTGACGCTGCTGACGTTCGTCTGGCCGCAGGTGCAGGCAGTGTTTCCCCGCCATCCGAGCAAACTGTTGATTGTCGGTGCCAACGACCCGATGTGGCGCGGCAGCCTGGCGGCACGGGAGTCGATCTACCTCAACACGCGGTTGCCGCTGGTCAGCGAAAGCGGCAGCAGTGCACTGGTGCGCGAGCTGGCGCAGGTGTTCGGACGGATCAACGACGAGCAGCGCAGCGACTGGATCAGCGAGGGTTTTGCCGAGTATTACGCCATCGAACTGGTGCGCCGCGCTGGTGGCATGAGCGATGAGCGTTATCAGGCGTTGCAGGCGAAGCTGGCCAAGGACACCCATAAAGTCACGACGCTGCGCGGCGATCAGCTCAGCCCGGCGCAGCTGTCGAAAGCGGTGCTGTTGTTACAGGAGCTGGACGGCGAGATTCGCCTGAAGACCCGCAACAAGCGGTCACTGGATGATGTGCTGCGCGGGGCGATGCATCTGGGGACGGTGGACACCAAAGAGTTCGTGCAACTCGCCGAAAGCATTCTCGGCGAGTCGTCCAAAGTCCTCGATACCGCGTTGCTTCGGTAGCGGTCAGACCCCGGCTTTCGGCGATTTCACCGAATCATTGCCGGTCACCGTGGCGGTTTTGGTGGCTGCTTCGGCATTGGCCTTGAGCTTGCTCAGCTCTTCACCGGCCCGTTCGATCTTCGCCCGCACGTTGTTCATGTCCTGACGGCTTTTCTCCAGCAGGCTTTTCACCGAGCTGTGGCCGGTGATGCCGCGGGCCATGGCCACGCCGCCAATCGCCACCTGAATCAGCCCGAAAACACCGCCACGGCGCAGGCCCTTGCCGACCATGATCACGCCGCCGGCCAGCGAGCCGACGCGCTCCCAGCCTTCGACGTTCTGCTCGGAACGGCTCTGGAACGGGGTGGATTCGATACGCTCGACGCGCTTGAGCTCGGTCATGATCTTTCTCCAGGCAATGAGTAATCGATAAACAAGCTGACTGCGCAGACGGTCAGCTCGTTCCATCGGATGTGCGGCGTTTCAGCGGAATTTCGGCCCGGAGCGGGTGTTCAGGCCTTTGGCCATGCGGTCGTAAAGCACGACGTTGACCGTGGCGGCGAGGTTCATGCAACCGGTGGTCGGGATGTACACGACGTCTTCGCACCAGTCGCGGATCTCTTGATCCAGCGAACCGTCTTCGGGGCCGAAGATGTACAGGGCGCGATCCGGGTGGGTGTACTCCGGCAGCGGGCGGGCGCCGTCGACCAGTTCCACGGCGACCGGGACGCAGTTGAGCGGCAGGATCTTTTTCAGGTCGTCAATGCCGATCAGCGGGATGTCATAGTGCACGCGCTTGGTGTCGGTGACGAAGTCGGCAGCACGCTCATAGCGCTTGCCGGTGTAGAACACGGTCGACACGCCGTAGCAGCCTGCGGCGCGCATCACCGAACCGACGTTTTCCGGTGATTTGGGGTTATACAAACCAATGCAGCTGTACCGTTTGTCTGCCACGAGCGGGGTGCCTTCGGGAAAAAGAGGGCGATTATACGGGGATTGGGGGAGGGGTGTTCAGTTTGAGATTGGCGGTGTCCGAGACACCGCCATCGCTAGCAAGCTAGCTCCCACAGTGATCTCGGTCGCTCACAAATTCTAAGTACACCAGAGAAACCTGTGGGAGCGGGCTTGCCCGCGAAGAGGCCGGTACAGGCGCTGAAGATCTTCAGTCTTCTTTCTTCATCAGTCCGGCCAGCGCAGCAAACGGGTTATGCGTGGCCTTGGCGATTTTCGGCGTGCTCAGCGAGCCTTCGCCGAAATACTGCTGGTCGGTGTAACGCGAGTGTTCGTTGTCGTGGCAGTACAGGCACAGCAGCTCCCAGTTGGAACCGTCCTGCGGGTTGTTGTCGTGGTTGTGGTCGCGGTGGTGCACGGTCAGCTCGCTCAGGCGCTTGCCGGAAAACTCACGGGCGCAGCGGCCGCACACGTGCGGGTACATCTTCAGGGCCTTGTCGCGGTAGCCCATTTCCTTGTCGCGCTGGTTGTCGGCGAGGATGCGATCCAGCTTCGAAGTGTTGGTCGGGGTGGACGAACTCATGGGTTCACCTTTGTAGAAAGACTAATGACGGTTATGAGGCAAGTTTAGCTCAGCCCTTGAGCTTCTCGGCAATCCAGATCGTATGGCGCGTGCCCTTGTTGCCGTGGGCGAAGACCTGGACTTCCTCGGCCTTGAAACCGGCCTTCTTCAATTTGTCGGAAAACTGCCGGTCGGCGCTGGCCGACCACACCGCCAGCACGCCTTTGGGTCGCATCGCCTTGGCGCACGCAGCCAGACCTGCGGCGGAATACAGCCAGCTGTTGGCCTTCTGGGTCAGGCCTTCGGGGCCGTTGTCGACGTCGAGCATGATCGCGTCGAAGCCGTTCGGCTCGCTTTGCAGCACCTTGGCCACGTCTTCCTGACGGATCACCGTGCGCGGATCGAGCAGCGGGCGCCCGGACTTTTCACCGAGCGGGCCGCGGTTCCACTCCACCACACCGGGCACCAGCTCGGCGACCACCACTTCGGCGCTCTTGCCCAGATGCTTGAGCGCGGAGGCGAGAGTGAAGCCCATGCCCAGACCGCCGATCAGCACGCGCGAGTTCGGCCGGCCGGCGACCTTGCGGCACGGGATCTCGGCCAGCGCGTCTTCGGAACCGTGCATTCGGGTGTTCATCAGTTGGCCGCCGTCGCCGCCCTGGATCTTGATGACGAAGTCTTCGCCATACTCGAACAGGCACAGGGCGCCACCGTTGTCAGGGATCGGCGTGGTGTCGAGCAGAACGAAACGTTTCATGGAAATCTCTACAGGGGGGGAAGGCAAGCCGGCGCGTTGGGAGTAGCCTGAAGGCAGACTTCAGGCCAACGGAGCCCTTGATGAAGCGCACCATTCTAACGGTCATTGCCCTGACCGCGCTCTCGATAACTGCCGTGCAGGCGCAACAGACGATTCCCGTCAACCCGATGCCGCCAGCCGGGTCGCCCGGTTCGCCCGGCACCGCGACGCCGACGCCGTATCCGCAGATCAGCCCTGCACCCATTCCCAGGACCGGCCCCGGCAGCGGTGGCCCGCCGTTGGTGCCGATCGAAATGCCCAGTCCGCCGACCAAGGATCAGCCATTGCCGGGCCTGGAACAGAACGACAGCAAACCCAAATCCCCGGGAGGCTAGATCTGCTGGGCGGCGAGTTGGCCGTCAGCCATGCGCAGGCGTTTGGAGAGGGAAACGGCGAGGGCACGGATGATCTTGGCGGCGATCTTCGGCGCGTCGTTAAGCATTTTTTCCAGCGAATCCTTGCCGAGGTTGAGCAACTGACAGTTGCTCGCCGCCACGCAAGTCGCTGAACGGCGTTCGCCGTCGAGCACGGCCATTTCGCCGAACGCCCGGCCGCTGCGCAGGGTAGCCATCGTCACTACCTGGCCGTCAGCGCCGGTTTTCTGCACGGCCACCTGGCCGGTGTGGATGATGCACATGAAACTGCCGGCATCGCCTTCGCGAAAGATCGCTTCGCCTTCAGCCACGGTACTGATGCTGAAGTAGCCCGAAGCGGCGGCAAAATCCGCCAGTTGCAATTGATCGAACAGGCCGCAGTCCATCAGCCAGTCGCGGATTTCGTTGTTCAGTAGAGTGGGTTCTGACATGTCGTCACAGTCTTTTTGTTTTCACAGGTTGCAGGCACTACACGGATCGTTGTGGGAGCGAGCTTGCTCGCAAATGCGGTGGATCAGCCAATATCAGTCTCGACTGACCTGACGCCTTCGTCGGATCGCCGCCCGGAGCGAGCTCGCTCCCACAATGGGATCTGAGGTGTATCGACCGCCGGGGTCTGGAATTAAGACCCAAGTGACCGGCGGAGTTCCTCAGGCGATGCCCAGAACCTTGAAAACAAATGCATATTCGAGCGCTACGTCACGTAATCCCTGATAACGCCCGCTCATCCCGCCGTGGCCAGCGCCCAGTTCGGTCTTGAGCAGCAATGGATTGTCGTCGGTCTTGGTCGCGCGCAATTTCGCCACCCACTTGGCCGCTTCCCAATACTGCACGCGGCTGTCGTTGTAGCCGGCGATCACCAGCGTCGCAGGATACGCCTGCGCAGTGACGTTTTCGTACGGCGCATAGGCCTTGATCCGCTCGTAGACGTCGGGCTCCTCGGGATTGCCCCACTCGTCGTATTCGGTGACGGTCAGCGGCAGATCCGGATCGAGCATAGTGTTGAGCACGTCGACGAACGGCACTTCTGCAATCGCCACGCCGAACAGATCCGGACGCTGGTTGAGCACCGCGCCGATCAGTAAGCCACCGGCGCTGCCACCGCTGATCGCCAGTTGTGGCGCGGTGGTGATGCCGTTGAGGATCAGGAATTCAGCGCAGGCAATGAAGTCGCTGAAGGTGTTGTGCTTGTGTTCCTGCTTGCCGGCGCGGTACCAGGCTTCGCCCAGTTCACCGCCGCCACGCACGTGGGCGATGGCGAACGCCATGCCGCGATCCAGCAGGCTCAGGCGAGCGTGGGAGAACCACGGATCAAGGCTCGAACCGTAGGCACCGTAACCATACAGATACAGCGGCACCGCTTTGCCGACCATTTCCCGTTTCATCACCAGACTGATCGGCACCTGGGTGCCGTCCGGCGCGGTCGCCCACAGGCGCTGGCTGACGTAGGCGTCGGCGTCGAACGGGCCGAGCACCGGGGTTTCCTTGAGGACAGTCTGTTCGCCGGTGGCGAGGATCAGTTGCCGAACCTGGGCTGGACGATTCAGCGCTTCATAGCGCAGGCGAATGCGGTCGCTTTCGAATTCCAGGCTGTTTTGCACGTAGAGGCTGTAGGCCGCGTCCGGCAATTGCACGCGATAAGGCGCCAGACCGTGTGGGCGAACTTCAATGATCGGCAGACCACCTTCGCGCAGGCTCAGGGTCAGGGCTTCGGCGTTGAGGGTCACGCCATCGAGCATCACCGAATCACTGTGCGGAATCAGGTTCTGCCAGTCGGCTTCGCTCGGTGGGATGCCGGTGTCCGGCGCCTGATACAGGGCGAAGTTGATGCCGTCGCGGTTGGTGCGGATGAACCAGGTCCATTCGCCATCGAGCTTGCCGTGGTCGACGTCGTACTCATGATCCTCGACCCGTGGCGCCAGACAAGTGAACGGCTGCTGCGGCTGATTGGCGTCCAGCGCCCAGACTTCGCTGGTGGTCTTGCTGCCCAGCGACAACAGCAATTGCTGCTCGGAGCTGGCGCGGTAGCAATGCAGGAAGAAACGCCCGTCCGGTTCGTGGAACACCTCTTCGGCGGCAGTGCCGTCGAGGCGGTAGCGGAACAGTTTGTGCGGGCGATGAGTGTCGTCGAGCACGCCGAAGAACAGCGTGAGGCTGTCATTGGCCCAGGTCATGCTGCCGTCGCAGTCCTGGAATTCCAGTTCGCTGACACGCTCGCTGGATAATTCCTTCACGAACAGCGTGTAAATCTCGTCGCCCGAGGCATCGACGCTGTAGGCCAGACGCTGGTGATCCGGGCTGATGCTGAACGCGCCGAGGGAGAAAAATCCGCCGTTGGCCAGGGCGTTCGGGTCGAGCAGCAATTGTTCGCGGCTTTCGTCGAGGGTCAGGCTGTCGTCGGCCGGACGCGGGCAGCGGTAGTGACGGGCGTATTCGTCACCGGCTGTGGTGCGGGTGTAATACAGGTACGGGCCCCATGGCGATGGCAGGGACAGGTCGGTTTCGAGGATCCGGCCCTTGATCTCCTCGAACAGGGTTTCGCGCAGTTCGGCCTGATCGGCGGTTTGTGCCTGCTGATAGTCGTTTTCAGCCTTGAGGTAGTCGAGCACCGCGTCGGTGTCGCGTTCCTGCAGCCAGGCGTACGGGTCGTGACCGGCGGCCTTGTGGGCAATCGGGGCGCTGCTGACGTTGGCGGATACGGGCATGGAAAGCTCTCGAAAATATAACGGAATAGGGTTTCGCAACCTGTGGGAGCGAGCTTGCTCGCGAAAGCGCAGGCTCAGTCAATAATAGTGTTGAATCTGACGGCCTCTTCGTCGGATCGCCGCCCGGACCAAACTCGCTCCCACAATGTCCGGGGCTGACCGACTGGCATTGGGACAAGCCTGACGTGCGAAAAGTCGTTACTATAAGCGCCTCTTTGCCTGCCTTGCCATGGACACCATGACCGAGAACGACTATCTGATCGCCTGGGGCCTTTACGCCTTTGCCGCCGTGGGCTGCCTGCTGGTGTGGATGCGCATGACCCGCTGGATGTGGCGCTGGCTGCGCGAGCCGCTGCGTGTATTGATGGCGGTGTTGCTGTTCAGCCCGACCATCATTGACCCGGTGAAGGAAAAATTCGCCCCGGCCATCGCCATCACCGCGCTGGATCTGGCGTTCAAGGTCGGCAACAACGCCTGGCGCGCGATTTCCGAACTGCTCATGTACGCCATGATCGCCTTCGGCCTTTACCTGATTTTCGTGCTGATCCGCTTCCCGATCGAGCGCGCTTCGAACGCTCGCAAGGAGCAGGCGGAAGCTGCTCGCGCAGCCGCCCGTGCCGAAGACGAGCGTGAAAGCGATCAACCGTTCGGCGGCGCCGGCGATGATCGTTATGGTCGTCCACCGCTGCCGAGCAATCCGCAGCGTCGGCGCGTCGAGCCGCGTCTGTAATCACGAGAGTCCGCACATGTGTGAATTACTGGGCATGAGTGCCAACGTGCCGACCGACATCGTGTTCAGCTTCACCGGGCTGATGCAACGCGGCGGTCGCACTGGCCCGCACCGCGACGGCTGGGGCATTGCCTTCTACGAAGGTCGTGGGCTGCGCCTGTTCCAGGACCCGGCGGCCAGCAGCGAGTCGGAAGTGGCCAATCTGGTGCAGCGCTATCCGATCAAGAGCGAAGTGGTCATCGGTCATATCCGCCAGGCCAACGTCGGCAAGGTCTGCCTGTCCAACACCCACCCGTTCGTCCGCGAGCTGTGGGGGCGTAACTGGTGCTTCGCGCACAACGGCCAGCTCGCCGACTTCACCCCGATCAAAAGTTTCTACCGCCCGGTCGGCGATACCGACAGCGAAGCGGCGTTCTGCGATTTGCTCAATCGCGTACGTGCAGCGTTTCCGGAACCGGTCGATATAGAAGTGCTGCTGCCGGATCTGGTCGCGGCCTGCGCCGAATATCGCAGCAAAGGCGTTTTCAACTGCCTGCTCAGCGACGGCGACTGGCTGTTCTGCTATTGCTCGACCAAACTGGCGCAGATCACCCGACGCGCCCCGTTTGGCCCGGCGCGGCTCAAGGACGTCGATGTTATCGTCGACTTCCAGGCCGAAACCACGCCCAACGACGTGGTCACGGTGATTGCCACCGAACCCTTGACCGAAAACGAAACCTGGACCCGCTACGAACCGGGCCAATGGAGCCTGTGGCGACGCGGCGAATGCGTCAGCCAAGGCACGACCGAATAAGGATTGCACCCCCATGTTGCTCAGTTATCTACGGCTGGTGTTGTTTGCGGCGGGCCTGTTGATCGGTGTCCAGGTGCCAGGCTTCATCAACGATTACGCCAAGCGGGTCGAAGCGCACCTGATCGAGGCGCAGACCGGTCTGCGCGGCTTCCAGGGCACCGCCGAGCAGTTCTTCAAGGGTGATATCCAGGCGCTGGTCGCCCACTATCGCGCGAGCGAAGACCCGGTGTTTCGCAGCGATGCCGACAGCCTGAGCACCTTGCTCAACCGTCAGCTGGCGTTGGACAAGCAATTCCAGGCGATGCAGGGCCCGTGGTACATCCGCTTCCTGCAGGTGGTGCTGGCCGCCGACCCGGACATCCGCAAGGAAACCTGGAACGGCTACAGCTACCAGATCCTGCTGACGCCGGAAGCGATGATCTGGGGCATGAGCGGCGCGCTGCTGCTGTCGTTCGGTCTTGAATGCCTGTTCCGTCTGATCGACTGGGTGGTGTTGGGCGGCAAGCGCCTGCGCCAGAGCAGGCCGATCGAAGACCGGGATGTGCGCGGGCTCTGAGCCTTATGAAGATCGCTCCCACGCTCTGCGTGGGAATGCAGCCCGGGACGCTCCGCGTCCCTTCCAAAGCCGAACGCGGAGCGTCCGTTTAGGCATTCCCACGCGGACGGTTCGACGCCTCGACGTGGGAACGATCAAGACAGGACGACGTAGTTCTCGCCCACTTTCTGCGCATACCCCTCCAGCACCTGCTGACACAGCGTCACGATCTCCTCGACCCATTCCACACCGACCCGCCACGACACCACCACCTGCAGATTCGGCGGGCGCTGTTCGATGTCGAGCAGGGTCAGTTCGCCCCGCGCCAGTTCCTCGGCCACCAGTACCGGCGGCAACGCGCCAATGCCGAACCCGTCGCGCAACAGCCGGGTGATCGCCGACACCGAATTCACACAGTTCAACCGTGGTGCCAGCACGCCCTGGGCCTGCATCAGCGCCAGGATGTCCTGATGTGGCCGGGAGTTTTTCGAGTAGGTGATGATCCGCTCCTGCGCAAGGTCGGCGAGGTTTGCGTAGTCGCGGTTGTAGATCGAGTTGCTGGCGACGATCCAGCCGATAGGGTGGCTGGCGAGTTCCAGGCTGCGCACACTTTCCTGGCGCACCAGATCGGTTTGCAGAATCAGATCGAGAAAGCCTTTTTGCAGCTGATCGCAGAGGTTCAGCGAGGTATCCGCCACCAGCTCGATTTCCACCCGAGGGTACAGGTCGGTCATCTGCGCCACCAGCGGGCTGAGCCAGGTGTGGATCACCGTGTCCATCACCCCGATGCGCACCCGGCCAACCTTGCTCGATCGAGTCTCGATCGACTGCTTCAGCGCCTGCATCGTGTCGAGCATCTGCTCGGCATAGTCCAGCACTTTCAAACCTTCGGGCGTCAGGCTGACGCCGCGTGAATCACGCAGGAACAGCTTCACCCCGAGCTCGCCTTCGAGCACCGCGATCCGGCTGGAGATCGAGGCCTGGGTGGTGAACAGCTTGTCGGCGGTCAGGCGAAAACTTTTCAGCCGGGCGACCCAGACGAAGGTTTCGAGAAACTTCAGGTTCATGGCAACAAATTTTTCTTATGTCTTGGGCGGGTTTTTATTCGTTGGACGCGACCGGGTGACGCACCCAAGAATCGACGCATCCGGTTCCCACGATAGGCGTCGTCGGAGCTTCGAACAAGACCAATAAAAGCCTGCGGAGACATGCCATGAGTGCGCCCGACACCCTCGACCTCCCCAAGACTGCGGTCCGTCCCGGCCCGTTCGACTGGTATCGCAACATCAATCAGCAGGAGCGCCGGACCTTCTGGAGCTGCAAGATCGGCTACGGTCTGGACGGCATGGACACCCAGATGCTCAGCTTCGTGGTGCCGACCCTGATCGCGATGTGGGGCATCACCACCGGCGAAGCCGGCCTGATCCACACCAGCACCCTGATCGCTTCGGCCATTGGTGGTTGGGTGGCGGGGATTCTCTCCGACCGCATCGGCCGCGTGCGCACTTTGCAACTGACGGTGCTGTGGTTCGCCTTCTTCACTTTCCTTTGCGGTTTCGCCCAGAACTACGAACAGCTGCTGATCGCCCGCACCCTGATGGGCTTCGGTTTCGGCGGTGAATGGACGGCGGGTGCAGTGCTGATCGGCGAAGTGATCCGCGCCAAGGATCGCGGCAAGGCGGTGGGCATGGTGCAATCGGGCTGGGCCTTGGGTTGGGGCCTGACAGCGATTCTGTACGCGTTGCTGTTCTCGGTGCTGCCACCGGAAGACGCCTGGCGCGCACTGTTCATCCTCGGCATCGTGCCGGCGGTGTTCGTGATTTTCGTCCGTCGTCTGGTGAAAGATCCGGAGATCTACCGCGAAGCCAAAGCCAAGCAAACCCCGGAAAGCCCTTCAAAGTTCTACGAGATCTTCGCCCCCGGCATGCTATTCACCACGATTCGCGCTTCGCTGCTGACCACCGGCGCCCTCGGCGGTTACTACGCGATCACCTCCTGGCTGCCGACTTTTCTGAAGAACGAACGCGGCTTGAGCGTACTCGGCACCGGCGGTTATCTGGCGATGGTGATCATCGGTTCCTACGTCGGTTATGTGATCAGCGCCTATTTGACCGATCTGTTGGGCCGCAAGAAGAACTTCATCCTGTTCGCGGTCGGCTCGTTCACCATCGTTCTGCTCTACACCCAATTGCCGGTCAGCAACGGCGTGATGCTGTGGCTGGGCTTCCCGCTGGGATTCTTCGCTTCGGGGATTTTCAGTGGCATGGGCGCGTTTCTCACCGAGCTGTTTCCAACCCGGATTCGCGGCTCGGGGCAGGGCTTCTGCTACAACATCGGCCGGGCGCTGGCGGCATTGTTCCCGCTGCTGATCGGCCTGCTCAGCCAGAAAGTGCCGCTGAGTGTCGGCATCGGTGCCTTTGCGGCGGTGTCCTACGGCGTGGTAATTCTCGCGGCGCTGAGCCTGCCGGAAACCCGTGGCAAGCAACTGGACGCGCAGTAACTGATAACCTGCGACAACTGTCCTACAGCATAAAAAGATAACAGCTACAGGAGTGTTCACCGTGAGCCGCCTGCTATTGAACTGTGACATCGGCGAGAGCTTCGGCAGCTGGACCATGGGTCTGGACGCGGAAGTCATGCCCTTCATCGATTGCGCCAACATTGCCTGCGGTTTCCATGCCGGCGACCCGAGCATCATGCGCAAGACCGTCAGCCTGGCCCTGAGCCACGGTGTGCAGATCGGCGCGCATCCGGCCTATCAGGATCTGGTGGGCTTCGGCCGGCGTTCCATGGCCTACACCGCCCAGGAACTGCAAGACATCCTGCATTACCAGATCGGCGCCCTCGACGGTATTTGCCGTGCCCAGGGTGGAAAAGTCAGCTACGTCAAACCCCACGGCGCGATGTACAACGACATGATGGCCAACCCGGCGCAACTGCGGGCCGTGATTCAGGCCGTCGCGGCTTACGATCGCAGCTTGCCACTGATGCTGATGGCCACCCGTGACAACACGGCAGCCCAGCAACTCGGTGACGAATACGGCGTGACCCTGTGGTTCGAAGCCTTCGCCGACCGCGCCTACGACAGCGCCGGCCGACTGGTCTCGCGACAACTGCCCGGCGCGGTGCACCACGATTCCGAAACCATCATCGGGCAAGCGCTGACCATCGCACGTGGCGACAATCTCACCGCTTGCGACGGCAGCGCGCTGCACCTGCAAGCCAACACGCTGTGCGTGCACGGTGACAACGCCAGTTCAGTGGCGGCCGTGCAACGCATTCGTCAGGCCCTGAACGAGCAGAGCGCGCCATGAATCCGCGGGTGGAAGTGGTGGCGCTGGATTGCCTGATGCTGCGCCTGTTCGATGAAATCGCCGAAGCCAACATGCCGTGGATGCTTGCTGCCAGTGAGCGGCTGCGCGCGGTGTTCGGCGCACATCTGATCGATCTGGTGCCGTCGTACACCACGTTGATGGTGCATTACGACCTGACCGAATTGAGCCCGAATCAGGCCCGGGAATTGATTGCCGAAGCGCTGATCGACCTGTCACCGAATGCGCGTACCGGCGGCCAGTGTCATGTGCTGCCGGTGTGGTACGACCTTAGCGTCGGACCGGAATTGATCCTGCTGTCGCAACGCAGCGGTTTGGCGGTGGAAGAAGTGATCCGCCGTCACAGCGCTCGGGAATATCAGGTGTTCGCGCTCGGATTCGCACCGGGGTTTGCCTTCATGGGGCTGGTGGAAGAAGTCCTGGCAGCACCGCGTCTGAATACCCCACGCAAGAAAGTCGCCGCCGGCAGCGTCGGCATCGCCGAGCGGCAAACGGCGGCGTATCCGGTGGTGTCTCCCGGCGGCTGGAACCTGATCGGTCGCACGCCGGCAAAACTGTTCGACCGTGAACGCGATGGCTACAGCCTCATGCAGCCCGGCGATACCGTGCGTTTCGAAGCGGTGAGCCATGCCGAATTCATCCGCCTCGGCGGTGACGACGCGCCTCTGGAGGCCCTCGCATGAGCCGACTGATGATTGGAGCGAGCACGCCGCTGTGCCTGTTGCAGGACGCCGGGCGGTTTGGCGTACGGCATCTGGGCGTGACCCAGGGCGGTGCGGCGGACTGGCGGTCGATGGCCTGGGCCAACTGGCTGCTGGGCAATGGCCTGGACTTGTCGGTGATCGAAATCACCCTCGGCGGGTTTACGGTGGTGGCTGAAGAAGATTGCGTGCTGGCATTGGCGGGTGCCGATCTTGGCGCGCAGATCGACGGTGAAGCGCTGGCGCCGTGGCGCAGTTTCAAACTGCGCAAAGGGCAGACCTTGAAGTTCACCCAGCCGTTGCTCGGGGCGCGGGCCTATCTGGCAGCGCCCGGTGGTTTCAGTGCGCCGAAAGTGCTGGGCAGCAGTGCCACGGTGGTACGTGAGGAACTCGGTGGCCTCGATGGTTTTGGCTTGCCATTGGCCAAGGGCGCTTCGCTGAGTTATCAGGGCGAAACCCTGTTGGTGCGTGAGGTCCCGGCGGAGTATCGACCGGACCTGCGCCTCGACGCGCCGCTTGATCTGGTGCTCGGCGCGCAGATCGGTCAGTTCAGCGGGCAGAGCCTGTTCGATGCATTCAACAGTGCCTGGACGCTGGACAGTCGTGCCGATCGCATGGGCATTCGCCTGTTGGGCACGGCGTTGCAGTATCAGGGCAAACCGATGATTTCCGAGGGCATCCCGCTGGGCGCGGTGCAGGTGCCGCCGGACGGGCAGCCGATCGTTTTGCTCAATGATCGGCAGACGATTGGCGGCTATCCGCGATTGGGAGCGTTGACGCCGTTGGCGCTGGCTCGACTGGCACAGTGTCTGCCGGGAGCGAAGGTCAGATTGCGCCCGGTGGTGCAGGACGTCGCGCACCGGGAGCATATCGAATATCTACAGCGGTTTTAGATGTGGCGAGGGAGCTTGCTCCCGCTGGGGCGCGAAGCGGCCCCCTCTAATCTGAAAAAAGTATGGGACTGCTACGCAGTCCAGCGGGAGCAAGCTCCCTCGCCACGCACTCATTGGATTACTTGGACAGAAACCGCATCCCTTCTTCCAGCCCGCGCAACGTCAACGGATACATCTGATCCTCGATCAAATCCCGCACGATATTGGTCGACGAGGTGTAGCCCCAGGTGTCC
Organism: Pseudomonas koreensis; assembly: GCF_025447595.1. Lineage (GTDB taxonomy): Bacteria > Pseudomonadota > Gammaproteobacteria > Pseudomonadales > Pseudomonadaceae > Aquipseudomonas > Aquipseudomonas koreensis_H. The sequence goes on from NZ_JAOEJU010000009.1 coordinate 133,239, forward strand.
TTCGGGTACGGATTGATCCAGATGAGCTTCTTGTACTTCTCCATGAAGCGCTGCATCCACACATAACCCGGCTCTTCGTTCCAGTGCTCGACGCTGCCGCCGGCCTGGGTGATTTCATAGGGCGCCATCGCCGCGTCACCGATGAAGATCACTTTGTAGTCGGCGCCATACTTGTGCAGCAGATCCTGGGTCGATGTGCGCTCGGAAGTGCGGCGCATGTTGTTCTTCCACACCGACTCATAAATGAAGTTGTGGAAGTAGAAGTACTCCAGATGCTTGAACTCGGTCTTGCAGGCCGAGAACAGTTCCTCGCAGATCTTCACGTGGGCGTCCATCGAGCCGCCGATGTCGAACAGCAGCAACAGCTTCACCGTGTTGCGCCGTTCCGGGCGCATCTGGATATTCAGCAGACCGGCATCCTTGGCGGTGTGGTCGATGGTGCCGTCGATGTCCAGCTCTTCCGCCGCGCCCTGGCGGGCGAATTTGCGCAGGCGGCGCAGGGCGACCTTGATGTTGCGGGTGCCCAGTTCCACGGAGTCGTCGAGGTTCTTGTACTCGCGCTGATCCCAGACTTTCACCGCTTTGCCCTGGCGCTTGCCGGCATCGCCGACCCGGATGCCTTCCGGGTTGAAGCCGCCGGAGCCGAACGGGCTGGTGCCGCCGGTGCCGATCCACTTGTTGCCGCCGGCGTGGCGTTCCTTCTGTTCTTCCAGACGTTTCTTGAACTCTTCGATCAGCTTGTCCAGACCGCCGAGGGACTGGATCTGCGCGCGTTCCTCGTCGCTCAGCGAGCGCTCGAATTCCTTACGCAGCCAGTCTTCGGGAATCAGCGCCTGCAAGTGATCGTCGAGCTTTTCCAGGCCATTGAAGTAGGCGCCGAACGCACGATCGAACTTGTCGAAATGCCGTTCGTCCTTCACCAGAATCGCCCGAGACAAGTAGTAAAACTCGTCCATGTCGGCGAAGGTCACGCGCTGTTTCAGCGCGTTGATCAGGTCGAGCAGCTCGCGCACCGACACCGGCACCTTGGCTGCGCGCATTTCATTGAACAGGTTGAGCAACATGGCGTCAGCCTCTTAGCGGGTGCCGCGACGGCTCATGAACGCCAGGCGCTCAAGCAGTTGCACGTCCTGTTCGTTCTTCACCAGCGCACCGGCCAGCGGCGGGATGGCTTTGGTCGGATCGCGCTCGCGCAGCACGGCTTCGCCGATGTTGTCGGCCATCAGCAGTTTCAGCCAGTCGACCAGCTCGGAGGTCGAAGGCTTCTTCTTCAGGCCCGGCACCTTGCGCACGTCGAAGAACACGTCCAGCGCTTCGCTGACCAGATCCTTCTTGATGTCCGGGTAGTGGACATCGACAATTTTCTGCAGGGTGGTGCGGTCGGGGAAGGCGATGTAGTGGAAGAAGCAGCGGCGCAGGAAGGCGTCCGGCAGCTCTTTCTCGTTGTTGGAGGTAATGATGATGATCGGACGCTTCTTGGCCTTGATGGTCTCGTCGATCTCGTAAACGTAGAACTCCATCTTGTCGAGTTCTTGCAGCAAGTCGTTGGGGAACTCGATGTCGGCCTTGTCGATTTCGTCGATCAGCAGAATGACGCGCTCTTCGGACTCGAACGCTTCCCAGAGCTTGCCCTTCTTCAGGTAGTTGCGCACGTCGTGGACTTTTTCATTGCCCAGTTGCGAGTCGCGCAGACGGCTGACCGCATCGTACTCGTACAGACCCTGGTGGGCCTTGGTGGTGGACTTGATGTGCCAGGTGATCAGCTTGGCGCCGAACGATTCGGCCAGTTGCTCGGCGAGCATGGTCTTGCCGGTGCCCGGTTCGCCCTTGACCAGCAGCGGCCGCTCCAGGGTGATGGCGGCGTTGACCGCCAGCTTCAGGTCATCGGTGGCGACGTAGGCCTGGGTGCCTTCGAACTTCATCTGCTAATCCTCGAACGGTAACGCCGACCTGAACGGGCAGGGCGGGGGCGAAATAATCGGATGCCCGACTATAACGCGCAGCCCGGTCGACTGTGAACGCAGACGGCTTATTCAGTCTCTGAATGGGGCGTCACATGTTGACTCGGTTTCGGCACGAGGCCAGTATTCAGGTATCGCCGATTTGGCGATAGTCTTCGGGCATGACTACCAAATACCGATTTCGCGAAAAATACCGCATTCAGTTGCGCGAGAAGGATCACCCGCCACCCCATGTTCACCTGACCGGTGGTGGAGTGGATGTGATGCTGAGCCTGGAAACCGTCGAGGTCATGATGGGCAAGGCACCGCCACTGATCGTCAAGGAAGCGTTGGCGTGGGTTTCGGCTCATCAGACGCAATTGCTGGAGGACTGGAAACGATGTTACCCATGAAGCGGCCACGGTTGGCCGCAGTGCAGGCTGTTGGCGATGCTTGCCTGTCGCTGACCTTTATTGATGGCCAACGGCTGAACCTGGATTTGAGCCGCGATCTGCAAACCTATCCGGGGCTGGCTCCGCTACTGGACGCTGAAGTGTTCGCAACCGCTGAATTGGGTGACGACGGCTGGAGCGTGGAATGGCTGGAACCGGATATCCAGATTGGTGCCGATACCTTGTACCGGGACGGGCTCGCGCAAAATGCGCCCGACGAAAACACACGGATTTTCATGGATTGGCGCGCTCGCACCGGTTTACCGTTGAATGAGGCGGCCGAAGCGTTGGGTGTCAGCGCCCGCAGCATCAGTCGCTACAGTAATGGTCGGGAAGCGGTGCCGCGATCATTGGCCCTGGCCTGTCTGGGTTGGGATTCGTTGCAGGAGAAGCCTGCACTGATCGCGGCAGAAGATACCGGGCGCTACATCGTCAACCGTAAAACTTAGCCCGCATCCGGCTTCGGCCGTTCATACCGGGCATTGAAGGCCTGGATGAATCCATTGCGCAAAATCTGCAAAAACGCTTCGAACGCGCTGATATCTTTCTGGTGCACGCTGCCGCTGAGTTCGACCCGGGTGGCGAACTGGTTCTTGCCCTGGTTTTTCAGCATGGTTTCGGTGCCGCCGACGAGTGCTTCCCAGATCGAGCGGAAGATGCCCTTGTTCTTGTTCTCGACATCCTGCTGCCAGTTGAACACGTCGACGTCGCGCAGCAGCGGTTTGATGTAGCCCTTGAGCTGGCCCTTGGTCGCGGCGGCTTCGATGACCACGTCGCCGTGGCCGGCGTTGAAGTCGAACTTGCCATAGGCCGAGGCGAAGTCGTTCATGCGCTTGAGTTCGATGTCCCGAGCCCGCAGGCGAAATTCGAAGTCTTCGAAGTTGCTCAGCGGGTCGAAGGTGGCGCTGGTTTCCAGCGGCGCATGGCCTAGCAGCAGGGCCTTGCCTTCGAAACGGGCGTCGCGTTTGCCCTTGGTGTCGACCACGTTGGTCAGGTTGTAGATGCTGGCGTCGACGTTGGTCGCATTCATGTTCACCGGTGGTTTTGAGTTGAAGTTGCGAAAGCTGATGCGACCATCGTTGATCTGAACCTCATCAAGGGTGATCGGCAGCAGCTTGCCCAGTTGAGTGCGCCAGTCGGTGCCCTGGCCGGTCTGGGAATTCTGCTTGTTGGCTCCCCCATCGACGAAGTTCACCTGCGGTTTGAAGAACTTCACCTGCGCCACCACTGCATGGTCGTACCACAGCGAATGCCAGCTGACGGACAGGTCGATCAGCGGCGCATCGACGAACGGCACCGGCACCTTGCCGTCGACCTTGACGATTTTCAGGCCGTTGATCTTGTAGGCCCCGCGCCAGAGCGCCAGATCCACGTCGGTGATCTGGCCGCGGTAGTCGCCCATGTTGGCCAGTTTGTCATTCAGATAGTCACGCACGAGGTAGGGCAGGGCGATGTGCAGGGCGACCAGCAACACCACAACAGTGGCGAGAATCCACAACGGCCAGCGGTAGCGACGCTTCATGGCAGCAAATTCCGAACGGTGTAAAGCGATTGACTGCCGCCTGCCGCAGACGTTCGACCCGACTGGACTGACAGGGGCAACAGGCTTACCTTGGAGAGCTGAATTCAACGCTGTACAAGGACCCAGCCATGAGCCGCATTTTTGCTGACAACGCCCACTCCATCGGTAACACACCGCTGGTTCAGATCAACCGCATCGCGCCACGCGGCGTAACCATTCTGGCCAAGATCGAAGGTCGCAATCCGGGCTATTCGGTCAAGTGTCGCATCGGCGCGAACATGATCTGGGATGCCGAAAGCAGCGGCAAACTCAAGCCGGGCATGACCATCGTCGAGCCGACCTCCGGCAATACCGGCATCGGTCTGGCATTTGTCGCTGCCGCTCGCGGTTACAAATTGCTGCTGACCATGCCGGCCTCGATGAGCATCGAGCGACGCAAGGTGCTCAAGGCGCTGGGCGCCGAACTGGTGCTGACCGAGCCGGCCAAGGGCATGAAGGGCGCGATCGAAAAGGCCGCGGAGATCGTCGCCAGCGATGCGGGCAAATATTTCATGCCGGCCCAGTTCGATAACCCGGCCAACCCGGCCATCCACGAAAAAACCACCGGCCCGGAAATCTGGAACGATACCGATGGCGCCATCGATGTGCTGGTGGCTGGCGTCGGCACCGGCGGAACCATTACCGGTGTGTCGCGGTATATCAAGAATACGGCGGGCAAACCGATTCTGTCGGTGGCGGTGGAGCCGGTGTCCTCGCCGGTGATTACCCAGGCGCTGGCAGGCGAAGAGATCAAGCCGAGCCCGCACAAGATTCAGGGCATCGGCGCCGGTTTTGTGCCGAAGAACCTGGATCTGTCGATGGTTGACCGGGTCGAGCTGGTGACGGATGACGAGTCCAAGGCCATGGCCCTGCGACTGATGCAGGAAGAAGGGATTCTGTGCGGGATTTCCTGTGGCGCGGCCATGTCGGTGGCGGTGCGCCTGGCGGAAACCCCGGAAATGCAGGGCAAGACCATTGTCGTGGTGCTGCCGGACTCCGGTGAGCGTTACCTGTCGAGCATGCTGTTCAGCGATCTGTTCACCGATCAGGAGAACCAGCAGTAAGTGGCGCGTTGATTCAGGTCAGCCAAGGTTCAGGATTGTTATGTTAAGAAGTGCTTTGTTGCGCAATTCTTAACACTGAATCTTGGGTCGGGCGGGTTTTTCCCGGAGCCGGTAGTGTTTATCATGGCCGGCCGCCATGTCGGGTAAATGACATTGCGCAGTGTTGTCTTTTTTCAAGGAGTTGTTGATGACCTTTCCGTTAGCCGCCAAGGTGTCGGTGTTGCTGCTGTTCGTGGGCAGCATCCTCTACGTGCATTTGCGCGGCAAGGCGCGTTTGCCGGTGCTGCGTCAGTTCGTCAACCATTCGGCGCTGTTCGCGCCCTACAACGCTTTGATGTACCTGTTCTCCGGTGTGCCATCCAAACCCTATCTGGATCGCAGCAAATTCCCGGAGCTGGACGTGCTCCGCGATAACTGGGAAACCATCCGCGACGAAGCCATGCACCTGTTCGACGAGGGCTACATCCGCGCCGCCGAGAAGAACAACGACGCCGGTTTCGGCTCGTTCTTCAAGAAGGGCTGGAAGCGTTTCTACCTCAAGTGGTACGACAAACCGCTGCCATCGGCCGAAGCCCTGTGCCCGAAAACCGTGGCGCTGGTCAGTGCCATCCCCAATGTCAAAGGCGCGATGTTCGCGTTGTTGCCGGGCGGTAGTCATTTGAACCCGCACCGTGATCCGTTCGCCGGTTCCCTGCGTTATCACCTTGGTCTGTCGACGCCGAACTCCGACGATTGCCGGATTTTCGTCGACGGTCAGGTCTACGCCTGGCGCGACGGTGAAGACGTGATGTTCGACGAAACCTACGTGCACTGGGTCAAGAACGAAACCGACAAGACCCGCGTCATCCTGTTCTGCGACATCGAGCGCCCGCTGAGCAATCGTCTGATGACCCGCATCAACCGCTTCATCAGCGCCTGGCTGGGTCGCGCCACTGCACCGCAGAACCTCGACGACGAACGTGTTGGCGGGATCAACCAGGCTTATGCCTGGACCAAGAATTTCAGCGACAAGTTCAGCGGTGTGGTCAAACAGTGGAAACGCCGCAATCCGAAGGCCTACCGTGTGATGCGGCCCGTGCTGGCGGTGGCGGTGTTGACGTTGCTGGGGTATTGGCTGTTTGGTTGAGGCTGGATGCAGAAACAAAAAACCGCTCCTTGTGAGCGGTTTTTTTATGCGGGGAAGGTAAAGGATGCGCCGGCGAGAACACCTCCCGGCTCTTCCGCTGCTGGATTAGCCAATGCCTCTCTGATTCGGAATAACTCCTTTTCAGATAATTCTCCAGCAGAGCGCTTTCCTTTGGCTCTGGTCAATTTGGCGCCTGGCGCTTTGTTCTCAGCGACAGCTTTCATGGCGTCTCCGGCGTTGATCATTTAATGAACAGTGATCCGATACTAGACTTAGTCGATGGGCTTCACAAGACGACCTTCCGAGTCGAACTCAAACCCCAGTTGCCGATAAAGCGGTATTACTGCGGGAACAGGCTCCTGAATTTCGATTTGCTTGCTGCCTACGATTCGCGCGAAGTGCGTCACAGCGGTCAAGGCAAATGTTGCGATTCGGCTCTTGAGTGGGTGATCGTTTCCCGGCCTTCCTTCCAGGCGCACGATTTTTACTCTCAATCGGCTCTGGTTCGGGTTAGCAAAGCAGAGTCCGCATAACTCATGATCAAACCAGATTGCTAAATCGAATCCCAGTGGTTCTCTCGCCTTCCACCTGACAACTTCCTGCCAGGAAAAATGAGGGTCCATCCATTGCTCATAGGCATTCAGTGCCAAAGTGTCGATGGCTTCGAAACGAACTCTGGAGTGGTCGACGTCTACGATTCCTTTTTGCTCCAGGTCTTCCTGCAGTTTTGCGAAAGTGATGCCCGCGTACTTCCTGGCTTGCGATTTATACAACTGATACCGCAGATTATTCCGTTCCCTTGGCATATGAACTCGCGCATTCCATGTCCCCCATCAATGGTCGTTGCAATTGCCAACGAGCCTATGCGCCTGCCACCAGCCTGTCGCTACTGGCCCTTTGTCCAAGTCGTTGCAATCCATGTCGCGGGCTGGTTATAGTCGGCGCTCGTGAGTCGCATGACTCACCTTTCAACCCTTCAAAAAAAGATCAGCCCAGATGCCTGCATCCCCCATCAACGCGGTAGTCGATTCAGCGGTCAACGCTGGCGTTGTGCCGTGCGGGAATCAGCAGCCTGTGCAGATCAGTCATTACCCTCCACCTGTCAGTAGCACGCCGGTGTGCGCAGTCGTATCACCGCCGGGCGTTGGTGTTTCGGGCTGATCAGCGTTTTCTGCTGACCCCTGTGCCCGCCTGAAAAAACCTACTGAATTTCAGCTTCGGCTGAGTTGGCTATTTGCCTGACTACAGGTGGTATTCATGTTTGTCCTTTCGAAAAAGTCCGCGCTCGCGGCGGCGTCCACGAGCCTGTTCGTTCTGCTGTGGAGCAGCGGGGCGATCTTCTCCAAGTGGGGGCTGGCCCACGCTTCGCCCTTTGCCTTTCTGCTGATCCGTTTTGTGATTGCCCTGTGCGGGCTGGTGCTGCTGGTGCCGTTGCTCAAGTTGAGGTTGCCCAAGGGCGGCAGGCCGATGCTGTACGCAATGGTCACCGGCGTGGTGCTGTTGGGGGCTTATCAGATCTTCTATCTGCTGGCGCTGGACTTGAAGGTCACGCCCGGCGTGATGGCGACCATCATGGGTGTGCAGCCGATTCTCACGGTGGTCATCATGGAGCGGCAGCGCTCGGCGAGCCGGATGTTTGGTCTGGCGCTGGGACTGGCCGGTCTGATCATGGTGGTTTACCAGGGCATCGGTCTGGCCGGAATGTCGCTGGCAGGGATGCTGTTCGGTTTGCTGGCGCTGGCGAGCATGACGTTCGGCTCGATCATGCAGAAGCGCATTACCGATAATCCCCTCGGCACGCTGCCGGTGCAGTACTTAGCCGGACTGCTGCTGTGCGGAATTTTCGTGCCGTTCCAGCCGTTTCACTTCGAGCACAGCGCCGGTTTCATTGTGCCGGTGTTGTGGATGGGGCTGGTGGTTTCCGTGCTGGCGACGTTGCTGCTGTATCGACTGATCGCCCGGGGCAATCTGGTGAATGTCACCAGTCTGTTCTATCTGGTGCCGGCTGTGACGGCGGTGATGGACTACCTGATCTTCGGCAATCGCCTCGCGGCGTTAAGCGTGCTGGGGATGCTGCTGATCATCGTCGGTCTGGTGTTCGTGTTCCGTAAATCGGCATAACCGCCGCGCATGAAAAAGGCCCGGGAGGAAACTCCCGGGCCTTTGTGCATCTGTGAATCAGCGAGTGGCGATTTCTGCCGGTTTCACCACAGCGGGTTTCAGCACCAGCCACAGCGCAATCGCGATCAAGACCCCGCCATACACGTGCGCCATCGACAGCGGCTCATCGAGAAACAGCGCCCCCCACAACACGCCGAACGGCGGAATCATGAAGGTCACGGTCATCGACTTCACTGGCCCGATGGAACTCAGCAGGCGGAAGTAAATGATGTAGGCAAACGCGGTGCAGCCCAGGCCCAGGCCCAGCAGCGACAGCCAGACATTCCAGCCACCCCAGCTCACCGGCGGCTGAGTGATGACGCTGTAACCGAACAGCGGCAACAGGAACAGGGTTGCACCGAGCATGCTGCCCAGCGCCGACAGACGACTGTCGAGCCCGCCGGCCTGATCCAGCCAGCGTCGGGCGAGGAACCCGGCGAAGCCATAGCAGGTGGTTGCGAGCAGGCAGGCAACGGCGCCCATCAGCAGGTGCAGATCGAACGCGACCGGGCCGGCGCGGGTCAGCACGCCCACCCCGAGCAGGCCGAGGAACACCCCGGCGAGTTTGGCCAGCGTCAGTTTTTCACTGAAGAACAAACCGCCGATCAACACGCCCATCAACGGCGTGGTGGCATTGAAGATTGCGGAGTACCCGGCCGGCAGCACTTGGGCGGCGACTGAATACAAGGTGGCCGGAACGCCGGAGTTGATCACGCCGAGCATCATCACGGTCTTGAGTTTGCCTTTGAAATCCCAGCTGATGCGCATCAACCCGAGGATCACCAGCAGGCCGACGGCGGCAATCGATACGCGGAAGAATCCGGTCGGAACCGTACCGATCGCGGGGGCGATGATGCGCATGAACAGGAAGCTCGCGCCCCAGATGGCGGCCAGCGACAACATGCGGAAAATATCGACAGGGCTCACAGGCCACTCCTTCCTTGATCGGGACGAGAGTGTTGCCGAGCGCCCTGGCGATGGCAACCGCTAATCGGGCATTTAATTTACCCGTCAGAGCACGAAACGCGTCACGAGGCCGTTGAGGTCGACGGCCAGCCGCGACAGTTCCTGACTGGCGGCAGACGTCTGGGTGGCGCCCGCAGCGGTCTGGGTTGACAGATCGCGGATGGTCACCAGGTTTTCGTCGACTTCCCGTGCCACCAGCGCCTGTTGCTCGGCGGCGCTGGCGATCACCAGGTTGCGCTGGTTGATCTGTGAAATCGACGCGGTAATTTTCTCCAGTGCATGGCCGGCGCTGTTGGCCCGGCGCAGGGTGTGGCTGGCCTGCTCGGCGCTGTTTTGCAATGCGTCGACGGTGGCGCCGGTGCCTTGCTGGATGCTGGTGATCATCAGCTCGATTTCTTCGGTGGAGTTCTGCGTGCGCTGGGCCAGCGAACGGACTTCATCGGCGACGACTGCGAAGCCACGCCCGGCCTCGCCGGCCCGCGCGGCCTCAATCGCGGCGTTCAGGGCCAGGAGGTTGGTCTGCCCGGCGATACCGCGAATCACCTCCAGAACCTTGCTGATGTCCTGGGCCTGGGTCGCAAGGCCTTCGGCCTGTTCGGACGCGCCAAGCACCGCGTTGACCAGTTCCTGAATCGAACTGATGGTCTCGCTGACCTGCACATGCCCGTGCTTGCTGTCCTCGTTCGAGGCTTCGGAGGCTTCGGCACTGGACACCGCATTGGCGGCCACTTCATCAACCGCTGTGCTCATCTCGGTGACCGCCGTGGCAGCCTGTTCGATCTGGTCGTTCTGCTGTTGCAGGCCGCGGGTGCTCTGTTCCATCACCGAGCTCATTTCCTCGGCGGCGGAGGCCAGTTGCTGGGCCGACTCGCTGATGCCGCGAATGGTCGAGCGCAGATTGCCCTGCATCTCGGCCAGCGCCGTGAGCAACTGCGCCGCTTCGTCCCGGCCCTCGCTGTCGATGCGTCCGCTGAGGTCTCCGGAGGCAATCCGTCGTGCCACGTTCAGTGCCTGATTGATTGGCGCAGTGATGCTGCGGGTCAGCAGCCATGCCAGCAGCAAGGTGGCGATCAAGGCGATGACGATAATCACAGAAACGATCCAGAGCGCTCGCTGGTACATCGTGGCAGCAGCTTTGGCAGCGGCGTCTGCGCCTTGCTGATTGAGGGTGATCATCTGCTCCAGCGTCTTGTCGAGCACCGCGCCCTGAGGCGCCAGATCGGTGTTCAGGCGGGTGTAGGCCTGTTCGTTTTGTCCGGCGTCGATATGGCCGATGATCTGATCGAGAATGCTCAGGTATTTGGCAGTGTCCGCGCCCAGACCTTCGAGCATTGCCCGCTCCTGGTCGTTGGCGATCAGGGCTTTGTGATCATCGAGGCGTTTAAGCAATTCCTGGCGCTGAGCCTTGAGGATGCCTTTGCTTTTGTCTCGAACCGCTGCCTGGGTGCTGGTGATCAGACGCAGGGACTCGAGGCGGATGCTCGCGATGTTCGCTGCACTGTCGTGGATGCTTTCGATACTGGGCATCCATGACTCCTCGATCACCGCTGCGCTTTCACGCAGGGTTTTCATCTGACCCAGGCCGAACAGGCCGACCACCATCAGCAGGCTGGCCAGAACGGCAAAACTCAAACTGGCGCGCAAACCTATGCGCAGATTCCGGATAGACATCAATGTGCTCCTTGGGAGTCGAGGGGGAGGTCGTCCTCGTGGCCCGAGGATCTTGTTGTGAGGCGGGTGATGGCGGGCTATATATCAAAGTGCCACTATCTTGGTAAGGCCAATCGCTGCATGGAATGGACAGGCATGAACAAGTCGGGCAGAAGCGCAGGCTAGAGATGTCGCTGCTGAATTGGATCCGAAACCCAGAGAAATCGCGGGCTGGCGTCCAGTGGTGGGGAGAACCTGAGGGAACGTTTATTGACCGAACGGTCGATTTAAAAAACTTTGATAAAAACTGTGTCGTTGTACAACCCGCAAGAGGATTTGGCAGAAATTGCGCTTCTCCTGCGCCCGCTTCCGTGGCTAAGCTCAGGCCTTCGAGCACAGATTCTCCAATTCCCGCAGAGGTCTCATCTATGCCGCAGCAATGGCCAGCCACCGACATCGCCCGCCTGATCCTCGATGGCTTTGACGATTACCGCGAGCATTTCCGGCGGATCACCGACGGCGCCCGTGAACGCTTCGAGCAGGCCCGCTGGCAGGACACGCAAACGGCGTCAGCGGCGCGCATCAACCTCTACGAAGAAAAGGTCGGTGAAACCGTCGCCCGCCTGCGCGAGCACTTCGAGCCGGACACCTTGATGGACGTCACCTGCTGGCCGCTGGTGAAAAGTGCCTACATCAGCATCATCGACCTGCGCTTCGACGATGAACTGTCCGAGACCTGGTACAACTCGATTTTCTGCGGCCTGTTCAGCCACGACCTGATCAGCGACGGCTGCATGTTCATCCACACCACCCGGCCAAGCCTGCGCCGGGCCCGCGCCGCGCAGACCCGTACCTATAAACCGCAAGGGCAGATCTCGGGCATGCTCGCGAGCATCTTTTCCGATTACCGGTTCAACGAGGCCTACGCCGATCTGCCCGGTGACTTGCAACGTCTGGAAGCGCAACTGCGCGAGAATCTTCCGGACTGGGTGTGCAAGGATCCTGAGCTGAGCGTCGAGCTGTTTTCCTCGGTGCTGTACCGCAACAAGGGCGCGTACCTGGTCGGGCGCATCTACACCAACGATGATCAGTGGCCGCTGGTGATTCCGTTGCTGCACCGCGAAGGGCGCGGGATTCAGATCGATGCGCTGATCACCGATGAAGCCGATGTGTCGATCATCTTCTCGTTCACCCGTTCGTATTTCATGGTGGATGTGCCGGTGCCGGCGGAGTTTATCGGCTTCCTCAAGCGCATCCTGCCGGGCAAGCACATCGCCGAGCTGTACACCTCGATCGGTTTCTACAAGCACGGTAAATCCGAGTTCTACCGCGCCCTGATCAATCACCTGGCCAACACCGACGACCAGTTCATCATGGCCCCGGGCGTGCGCGGCATGGTTATGAGTGTGTTCACGCTGCCGGGCTTCAACACCGTGTTCAAGATCATCAAGGATCGATTCTCGCCGTCGAAAAACGTCGACCGCGCCACGGTGATCGAGAAGTATCGACTGGTAAAAAGCGTCGACCGCGTCGGGCGCATGGCCGATACCCAGGAATTCGCCGACTTCCGTTTTCCCCTGAGCAAGTTCGAGCCGGCGTGCCTGGCGGAACTGCTGGAAGTCGCGCCGTCCACGGTGTCGCTGGAAGGCGAAACCGTGCTGATCCGCCACTGCTGGACCGAGCGCCGAATGACGCCGCTCAACCTCTATCTGGACAATGCCAACGAAGCCCAGGTGCGCGAGGCGCTGGAGGATTACGGGCTGGCGATCAAGCAACTGGCGGCGGCCAACATCTTCCCCGGCGACATGCTGCTGAAGAACTTTGGCGTCACCCGTCATGGCCGGGTGGTGTTCTACGACTACGACGAGATCTGCTTTCTCACCGAAGCCAACTTCCGCCACATCCCGGCGCCGCGCACGCCCGAGGACGAAATGGCCTCCGAGCCTTGGTATTCGATCGGGCCGCTGGATGTTTTCCCCGAGGAGTTTCCGCCGTTTCTGTTTGCCGATTCGGCGCAGCGCAAACTGTTCGATCAGTTGCATGGCGAGCTGTACAACGCCGATTACTGGAAGGGTTTGCAGGAGGCGATTCGGGCGGGGAAAGTGATTGACGTCTTTCCGTACCGTCGAAAAGGCCTCGATAACGAGTGACTTTCTGGAATTGATGCGCAATTCATCGCGAGCAGGCTCGCTCCTACATTTGATCGCGCTGTGCAGCGGTTTTATGGCCGCTGGAGATCCAGGGTGGGAGCGAGCCTGCTCGTGATCGGCCGCGCAGCGGTCGTAAAATCTGCGACAATCGCGTCCTTGCGCCACTAGACGACCGAATTGCGTACCCGATGACCGACGAATCGCCCTCCATCGACAAACTGCTGAAAAACCTCGATCACGCCATGCTCGCCGACCGCCACCGGCTGCGGCGGCAGTTGCTTGAGCTGCGCAAGAAACCCGACGAGGCCAAACTGGCCCAGTGGGTGGCGCGGATGCAGGCGTCCTGCGATCAGGTGCTGGCGCGCAAGGCCAGCCTGCCGGTGATCCGTTACGACGACAGCCTGCCGATTGCGGCCAAGCGTGACGAAATCAAGAAGGCCCTGGAAAAGCACCAGGTGCTGATCATCGCCGGCGAAACCGGTTCGGGTAAAACCACCCAGTTGCCGAAAATCTGCTTGGAAATCGGTCGCGGCCAGCATGGCCTGATCGGTCACACCCAGCCACGTCGGATCGCGGCGCGCAGCGTGGCCAGCCGGGTTGCCGAAGAGCTCGGTACGCCGCTGGGCGCGCTGGTCGGTTATCAGGTGCGCTTCGAAGACCAAAGCGATTCGAACACCCTGATCAAACTGATGACCGACGGTATCCTGCTGGCGGAAACCCAGAACGACCGCTACCTCGAACGCTACGACACGATCATCGTCGACGAAGCCCACGAACGCAGTCTCAACATCGACTTCCTGCTCGGTTACCTGAAAACCCTGCTGCCGCGTCGCCCGGATCTGAAAGTCATCATCACCTCGGCGACCATCGATCTGGAGCGTTTCTCCAAGCATTTCGACGATGCGCCGATTGTCGAAGTGTCCGGGCGTACCTTCCCGGTGGAAACCTGGTATCGCCCGCTGACGCTTGAGCAGGATGAAGAGGGCAACCGCGTCGAGGACGACCTGACCGTGGATCAGGCGATCCTCGCTACCCTCGATGAAATCGCCGCGTACGAGCGCAGCGAACGCCGCAGTCCCGGCGACGTGCTGGTGTTCCTGCCCGGCGAGCGCGAGATTCGCGACGCCGCCGACATGCTGCGCAAGGCCCAGCTCAAACACACCGAAATCCTGCCGTTGTACGCGCGCCTGTCGCCGGCCGAACAGCAGCGGATTTTCCAGTCGCATCCGGGGCGTCGCGTGGTGCTGGCGACCAACGTCGCCGAAACCTCTCTGACCGTGCCGGGCATCCGTTACGTGATCGACAGCGGCACCGCACGCATCAGCCGCTACAGCTACCGCGCCAAGGTCCAGCGACTGCCGATCGAAGCCATTTCCCAGGCCAGCGCCAACCAGCGTAAAGGTCGCTGCGGCCGGGTAGAGCCGGGTATCTGCGTGCGGCTGTACAGCGAAGAGGATTTCCTCGGTCGCCCGGAATTTACCGATCCGGAAATCCTGCGCACCAACCTTGCGGCAGTTATTTTGCAGATGCTGCATCTGCGCCTCGGCGAGATCACCGCGTTCCCGTTCATCGAACCGCCGGACGGCAAGGCGATAAGCGACGGTTTCAACCTGCTGCAAGAACTGTCGGCGGTCGATCGCAACAGTCAGCTGACCCCGCTCGGCCGCCAGTTGGCGCGTCTGCCGGTAGACCCGCGCATGGGCCGTATGCTGCTTGAAGCGGCGAAGCTCGGCAGCCTGCAGGAAGTGCTGATTGTTGCCAGCGCCATGTCGATTCAGGACCCGCGCGAGCGTCCTCCGGAGCGTCAGCAAGCCGCCGATCAGGCCCACGCTCAGTGGAAAGATGTCGATTCGGACTTCGCCGGGCTGGTCAATCTGTGGCGCGGTTTTGAAGAGCAGCGCCAGGCGCTCACCGCCAGCCCGCTGCGCAACTGGTGCCGCAAGAATTTCCTGAACTACCTGCGGTTGCGCGAGTGGCGCGATTCCCATCGGCAGTTGAGCCTGATCTGCCGCGACTTGCAGCTGAGCCTCAATAAAGAGCCGGCGGACTATCCGAAGCTGCACAAAGCGGTACTGGTTGGCCTGCTCAGCCAGATCGGCCAGAAAACCGAAGACGGCGATTACCTTGGCGCCCGTCAGCGGCGGTTCTGGATTCACCCGTCATCGGGCATCGGCAAAAAACGCCCGCAGTGGGTGATGACCGCCGAACTGGTGGAAACCACCAAGCTCTACGCGCGGATGGTGGCGAAGATCGACGCCGATTGGATCGAACCGCTGGCCGGGCACCTGATCAAGAAGAACCACTTCGAACCGCACTGGGAGAAGAAGCGCGGCCAGGTCGTCGCGTTCGAACAGATCACCCTGTTCGGTCTGATCGTGGTCGGTCGTCGGCCGGTGCATTACGGGCCGGTGGATCCGGTGGTTTCGCGCGAGCTGTTCATCCGCGAAGGCCTGGTGCGCGGCGAAATTCAGTCCCGGGCCAAATGTCTGACCGCTAACAAGCAATTGCTCGAACAGCTCGACGAACTGGAAGCCAAGGCCCGTCGCCGGGACATTCTGGCCGACGAGGAAACCCTCTACGCGTTTTACGACGCGCGACTGCCGGCGGAGATCCACCAGACCGCGACGTTCGATAGTTGGTATCGGGTCAACAGCCAGAAAGATCCGCGACTGCTGATCATGCGCGAGGAAGATGTGCTGGCCCGTGAGGCTAGCGAAGTCACCGCCCAGCATTACCCGGACACGCTGCACATCGGCGATCTGGAACTGGCTCTGAGTTACCACTTCGAACCGAATCACCCGCGCGACGGCGTGACCCTGCGCGTGCCGGCGCCGTTGTTGCCGATGCTGCCGCCGGAACGTCTGGAATGGCTGGTACCGGGGCTGATCGAAGCCAAGTGCATTGCGCTGGTGCGCAACCTGCCCAAGGCCTTGCGCAAGAACTTCGTGCCGGTGCCGGACTTCATCAAGGCCGCGCTGCAACGTATGACCTTTGCCGAAGGTTCGTTGCCGCAAGCGCTGGGCCGCGAACTGCTGCGCATGACCGGTGCGCGAGTCAGCGACGAGGCCTGGGCCGAAGCGGCGCAGCAAGTCGAAAGCCATCTGCGGATGAACCTGGAAATCGTCGACGGCCAGGGCAAGTTCCTCGGCGAAGGACGGGATCTGGCGGAACTGACCGCACGTTTCGCCGAAGCCAGCCAGGCTGCCTTGGCCGTGCCGCAGAGCGCGAAGAGTCAGCAGCCGGTGGAGGCCAAGGTCTTCGCGCCGGTGGCGGAAAAAACTCAGCAGAAGATCGCCGGGCTGTCGATGACGGTCTACCCGGCGCTGGTGGAAGAGGGTGGCACAGTCAAGGAAGGTCGATTCTCGACCCCGGCCGAAGCCGAGTTCCAGCATCGCCGCGCCTTGCAGCGACTGCTGATGCAGCAACTGGCCGAGCCGGCGAAGTTCCTGCGCGGCAAGTTGCCGGGCCTGACCGAACTGGGGTTGCTGTATCGCGAACTGGGTCGGGTCGATGCGCTGGTCGAAGACATTCTGCTGGCCAGTCTCGACAGCTGCATTCTCGACGGCGAAGACCCGTTGCCCCGCGACGGTGCCGGGCTGGCGGCACTGGCCGAGCGCAAGCGCGGCAGCTGGACCGAGCATGCCGAGCGCGTGGCACGCCTGACTCTGGAGATCCTCAAGCTGTGGCACGGTCTACAAAAGCGCTTCAAAGGCAAGATCGACCTGGCTCAGGCCGTGGCGCTTAACGACATCAAGCAGCAGCTCAGCCATCTGGTGTATCCGGGCTTCGTGCGGGAAACGCCAATGCTCTGGCTCAAGGAGTTACCGCGTTACCTGAAAGCCGTCGAACAACGTTTCGAGAAGCTGGGCGCGCAGGTGCAGAAGGATCGGGTCTGGAGCGGCGAACTCGCCGGCCTCTGGACGCAATACCAGACCCGCGCCGCCAAGCACGCGCAGGAAGGCAAACGCGATCCGCAACTCGAGCTGTATCGCTGGTGGCTGGAGGAGTATCGGGTTTCGCTGTTCGCCCAGCAGTTGGGGACGAAAGTGCCGATCTCCGACAAGCGGCTGAACAAGCAGTGGACGCAGGTCGAGGCCTGATTCCGAGGCTGTACAGATACCCTGTGGGAGCGAGCTTGCTCGCGAATGCGGCGGGTCAGGCAATCAAGATGTTGACTGATGTACCGCCTTCGCGAGCAAGCTCGCTCCCACAAGGAATTTTTCGTTGCTCCCGGGAATGGGGCCAAAACCTTGGGTTTATGGCAAACTTCGCCACCATAAATGCCGTTTTCGCGTCCCAGAGCCTTTGCCGGGCCGCGCAACGGAATAAAGCGATGCCAGGTTTTTGCGTCCCTTATACGGGAATGGACCCTTTGCGTGTTGGCACGTCGGTGCCAGCACTTTCTGCCTGAACAGATTAGAGAAACGACCATGCATAACGTCGTCATCAGCGGCACCGGCCTGTACACCCCGGCCAACAGCATCTCCAACGAAGAGCTGGTGCAGTCTTTCAATACCTACGTCGCCCAGTTCAACGCGGACAACGCCGAAGCCATCGCCAGCGGCGAAGTCCAGGCCCTGACCGAGTCCAGCGCCGCGTTCATCGAAAAAGCTTCCGGCATCAAGAGCCGCTTTGTCATGGACAAGGACGGCATCCTCGACCCTGCACGCATGGCGCCACGCCTGCCGGAGCGCTCCAACGACGAATGGTCGGTGCTTTGCCAGATGGCCATCGGCGCTGCCGAACAAGCCCTGCAGCGTGCCGGCAAGACTGCCGCCGACATCGACGGCGTGATCGTCGCCTGCTCCAACCTGCAACGCGCCTACCCGGCCATCGCCATCGAAGTCCAGGAAGCGCTGGGCATCCAGGGTTTCGGTTTCGACATGAACGTTGCCTGCTCGTCGGCCACCTTCGGCATCCAGCAAGCCGCCAATACCGTGCAACTGGGCCAGGCCCGGGCAATCCTGATGGTTAACCCGGAAGTCTGCACCGGGCACCTGAACTTCCGTGATCGCGACAGCCACTTCATCTTCGGTGATGCCGCTACTGCCGTCGTCATCGAGCGTGCCGATACGGCGACGTCGCAACACCAGTTCGACGTGGTCAGCACCAAACTGCTGACCAAGTTCTCCAACAACATCCGCAACAACTTCGGCTTCCTCAACCGCGCAGCGGAAGAGGGCATCGGCGCCCGTGACAAACTGTTCGTGCAGGAAGGCCGCAAGGTGTTCAAGGATGTCTGCCCGATGGTGGCCGAGCTGATCGGCGAACATCTGGAAGAGAACAAGCTCAACGTCGGTGACGTGAAACGTTTCTGGCTGCACCAGGCTAACCTCAGCATGAACCACCTGATCGTGCGCAAGCTGTTGGGCCGCGAAGCCACCGAAGAAGAGGCCCCGGTGATTCTCGACACCTACGCCAACACCAGCTCCGCCGGTTCCGTGATCGCGTTCCACAAGTATCAGGATGATCTGGCGGCCGGTTCGCTGGCGGTGTTGAGTTCGTTCGGTGCCGGGTACTCGATCGGTAGCGTGATTCTACGTAAACGCTAAGAACGGGTTCATTTCCTCTTAATCGCGCTGATATTTCCTACATCTGAATCGGCGCGAACGCTGTAGTTTTCGAAAGTGGCGGCAGGCGAAGTCCTGCCGCTATCATTTTTGAAGTCAGGAAAAGGGGATTGATGGATGGCGGTTGACGACACACAACTGCTTGAGCGGTTGTTGGCAGGCGAACAGAAAGCCTTCAAGGAACTGGTCAGTACCTATCAAAGCCCCATGCGCGCGGTGGCCTACGCGATTGTCGGCCAGCGCCATGTCGAAGAAGTGGTGCAGGATGCCTGGTTGTCGGTGGTGCGCCACCTCGGCAGCTTCGAGGGACGTTCCAGTCTCAAGACCTGGCTGCTGACCATCACGGCCAACTCGGCCAAGAGCCGATACAAACTCAACCGTCGCGAAGTGTTGCTGGATGATCTGCCGTCACCCCATGGCACCATCGACGACAATCGCTTTTCTCCCGGCGACGGCCACTGGCTGGTCGCACCGTTTGCCTGGCACCAGGACACGCCCGAAGCGTTGCTGACGGAAGGCGAGCTGCGTGAATGCCTTGAGCACACGTTGTTGAGCCTGTCGGAACTGCAAAGCAGCGTACTGTTGCTGCGCGAGCGTCAGGGGCTGGAGCTGGAGGAGATCTGTAATCTTCTGGAGATCTCGCTCTCCAATGTCCGCGTGCTGCTGCATCGGGCACGCTTGAAGGTCTTCGCGACCGTGGAGCATTTTGAGGAGACCGGCGAATGTTGACGTGCAAGGAGCAAGTAGCGCGATCCAGCGATTACCTTGATGGCCAGTTGAGCTTTCGCGAGAAACTGATGGTGCGACATCACCTGATGTTCTGCCGCAATTGTCGGCGGTTCATTCGCCAGATGCGTTTGATGCAGTTGACGTTGCGGGCGATGCCGCAAAAACCGGAAGAGGGTGTGGACGCGTTGGCCGAACAGCTGGCACAGCTGCGACGCAAGGATCGATCCTGAAAACACAGACTGGCGCGGCCGCAGCGAACGGATGATGGGGATCGCTGCGGCCGCGCCAGTCTGTTGAAGCCTCTTCAAACGATGGAACCGGATGTAAAACCCATCGTTTGAAGTCTGTTGCCGGGTTGCTTAGAACTTCGCTTCCGCGTCCAGCTGCAGGGTGTTGGTGTCTGCATCACGCTGGGTACGGCTGGAGAAGTCGGCCTTGGTCAGGAAGTAAGTCGCACCGATGGCGAAGTTCTTGTCGATGTCGTAGCCGACCTTGAACTTGTGGCCACGGGAACCGGTGGTGCCGTTGGCGAAGTCCGAATCGGTGAAGGCGCCGACCACAGCATTGCGCTGCACGTCACGATAGTTGTAATCGAGGTTCAGGCCGAAGACTTTCGACTTGGCACCTACCAGCCACGCGGTGTCCTGATCGGTCACTGCGTCGTTGTTCTTCACGTACTGACCGTAGAACGACAGCGGCATCGGCAGACCGCCGATGTCGACCTGGCTGAAGCCTTCGTACAGACGGAATTCGTTGTCTGCCGAGTTGCCGTTGACGGCCAGGGCGCACGGAGTCGAGGTGCCGGTGCAACGGCTGTCTTCGTCGTTCTGATAGGCGTAGACGCTGCCGCCCAGAGTCAGTTTCAGGTTGTCGGTGATCGCGAAGCGGCTGCCCAGCTGGCCGGCGGTCAGGCGCAGGTCGTGACGGAATTGCACACCGTCGCCGTCGACGTTGTCCTTGAGGTTGTAGTTACCCAGGCTGCCGAACAGTTCGACGCTGCTGCCCAATGGATACTTGTAGGTAACGGCCAGACCTTCCGGGTTGATGTCGCTGTCCCAGATCACGTCGCCCATGCTCACCCACGGTTGCAGCATCTTGCCGCCGATGATGTGCAGGTTCTTGATCTGGTCCGGGTGGTAGTCGATGTAGCCCAGGTCGAGCCAGATCTGCTTCTTGTCGAAGTAGTTGTCCTGGTCCTGGTTGGTCGAACGGGCGTCATCGCCGCCGCCGGTGGCGATACGGATGCCGGTGTCGACTTGCGGGTTGATCTCGGTGTAGGCACCCAGACGGGCACGGATACGCTGGCGATCCTTGTCGCGGCCGCCGTTGTTCGGCTCGCCGTCGATCTTGATGGTTTCCTGACGGATACGTACGTCGCCCTTGAACTGGGTCTTGGCGGCCCAGGCCAGTTTCTGGTCGAAACTGCTGAGCTCGTTGGTTTTCTTCGCGGTCGCCGCGATTTGCTCGTTGGTCTCTTGCTGCGCCTGCTGCGCGATTTGCTGGGCCTTCTGATCCTTGGCCAGTTCAGTTTGCAGTTCAACGTACTGCGCCTGGGAAATCGAACCGTTAGCCTTGAGCATGTCGAGCAGTTTGGCGTCGACTGCGGCACTGGCCGGAACACTCATGGCCAGCAACAGGCCACCGCACAGGGCCGCCGCAGTTTTCGTGGAAGCAAGACGCATAGCAATCTCCGAAGATGAGAGGGATGGCTGAACCATCCTGGGCACAACCGACGGTTTGACGGTCGGAAAACAGTGTCCGGGTAGAACCCGGCGCTCTAAAAACAGGCGCCAGTATCGCGATGGTTTATGACAGAGCAGTGGCACGATGATGGCAGGTTCATGACGATACAAAACTGCCGTGAACTATTGATCTAGAGCGCTGTCGCGCATTCGGGCATGGGCAACGCCCGGCCGATCAGCGATACTCGCCGGGCGTTCACGCCCGAAAGTGGAGAGGAAAATGCCGCTGCAACGTCTGCATAAACTGTCGGAAATTCCAGCGTCCGACTGGGATGTTCTGGTGCCGGTAAACCAGCCGTTTCTGCGCCATGCCTTTCTGGCTTCGCTGGAGGACAGCGGCAGCGTCGGCCCGCATACAGGCTGGCAACCGGAGCATTTGCTGCACGTTGAAGCGGGCCGTGTGATCGCGGCGCTGCCCGGTTATCGCAAGTGGCATTCCTATGGCGAATACGTGTTCGATCACGGCTGGGCCGATGCCTGCGCCCGGGCCGGCATCGATTACTACCCCAAGTTTTTGAGCGCGGTGCCGTTCAGCCCGGTCAGCGGCCCACGGTTGCTGGCGGCGAACGTCGAAGACGGATTCGAACTGCTCAAGAGCCTGCCGGGGTATCTGGAAATCGAAGAACTCTCCAGCGCCCACATCAATTTCACCGACGCGTTTACCGATGCCGCCATGGCCGAGCAGCCGGGCTGGCTGCAACGCATCGGCTGTCAGTACCACTGGCAGAATCGCGGCTATCGCGACTTTCAGGATTTCCTCGACGTGCTGGCCTCGCGCAAGCGCAAACAGATGCGCAAGGAGCGCGAGCAAGTGGCGGGGCAGGGCTTCGAGTTCGAATGGCTGGAAGGCCGCGAACTGGACGAGGCGCAGTGGGATTTCGTCTATGCCTGTTACGCCAATACCTACGCGGTGCGCCGGCAGGCGCCGTACCTGACCCGGGAGTTCTTCAGCCTGCTGGCCGAGCGTATGCCGGAATCGATTCGCGTGGTCCTGGCCCGGCAGGGCTCACGGCCGGTGGCGATGGCGTTCAGTCTGGTGGGCGGCGACAGCTTTTACGGGCGCTACTGGGGATGCCTGGCCGAGTTTGACCGGCTGCATTTCGAGACCTGTTTCTATCAGGGCATGGACTATGCGATTGCCCATGGCTTTCAGCGTTTCGATGCCGGTGCCCAGGGCGAGCACAAACTGATTCGTGGCTTTGAACCGGTGATCACCCATTCCTGGCATTACCTGCGTCACCCTGGCCTGAAGGCTGCTGTCAAAGATTTCCTGCACCAGGAGCGCGCCGGTGTTCTGGCCTATGTCGAAGAGGCAAGAGCAGCCTTACCCTACCGCCAGACCTAGATTCCAATGTGGGAGCGAGCTTGCTCGCGAAAGGTTGGTGTCAGTCAATATTTGCCTCATTGACACACCGCTGTTCGCGAGCAAGCTCGCTCCCACAGGAAATCAGTTGTCTTCCTTGCCCAGCCAGCGATAGATCACGCCGCCAACCACCGCACCGAGCAGCGGCGCGACCCAGAACATCCACAACTGTGCGATGGCCCAGCCACCGACCATCAACGCCGGGCCGGTGCTGCGGGCCGGGTTGACCGAGGTGTTGGTGACCGGGATCGAGATCAGGTGGATCAACGTCAGGGCGAGGCCGATGGCAATCGGTGCGAGTCCTGCCGGGGCGCGTTTGTCAGTGGCACCGAGGATGATCACCACGAACATGGCGGTCATCACCAGCTCTGTGACGAAGCCTGCGGCCATTGAATATTTGCCCGGAGAGTGCTCGCCGTAACCGTTGGAGGCCAGGCCGTTGGCGACGTCGAAGCCTTCCTTGCCACTGCCGATGTAGGCGATCAGCGCGGCGGCGAGGATTGCCCCGAGCACCTGAGCGATGATGTAAGCGGGCAATTCTTTGGCCGGGAATCGACCGCCAACGGACAGACCGACCGATACGGCCGGATTGAGGTGACATCCGCTGATATGGCCGATGGCAAACGCCATGGTCAGCACCGTCAGACCAAATGCCAGGGCGACCCCCAGCACGCCGATTCCCAACGGTGAGGACGCGGCGATCACCGCACTGCCGCAACCGCCCAACACTAACCAGAACGTACCCAACAACTCAGTGACTGAACGTTTGAACAGAGACATGAGAGTGTCCTTGATAGACGTGCTATCGAGACTGGATCGAGTGGTGCTTCCTTGCAGATTTACGACAGGTTCCGTTCCGGAGCCTTCGCTGATTACAGCAAAGTTTGTGCAGATTTCCAGCAGGCGATAAAAAACCGCCAGAGCCCGTGGGTAAAGGGCTGTGGCGGTTTTTTGTGCTTTGACGCAGGATCAATCGATGCCGACAAACCCTCCTGTCTGGTGCGCCCACAGCCGCGCATATAGGCCGCGATGGGCCAGCAGTTCGGCATGGGTGCCGCTTTCGGCGATCTTGCCGTTTTCCAGCACCACCAGCCGGTCCATCCGGGCAATGGTCGAGAGCCGGTGGGCGATGGCGATCACGGTCTTGCCCTGCATCAGGGTTTCCAGACTTTCCTGGATCGCCGCTTCGACTTCCGAGTCCAGCGCCGAGGTCGCTTCGTCCATGATCAGGATCGGCGCGTCCTTGAGCAGCACCCGCGCAATGGCGATCCGCTGACGCTGACCACCGGACAGTTTCACCCCACGCTCGCCGACATGCGCATCGAATCCGGTGCGTCCTTCGGCGTCCGACAGCAGCGGGATGAACTCGTCGGCGCGGGCCTTGTGTACGGCATCCCAGAGTTCTGCGTCGGTGGCGTCGGGCTTGCCGTACAGCAAGTTGTCGCGGATCGAACGGTGCAGCAGCGAAGTGTCCTGGGTGATCATGCCGATCCGCGCGCGCAGGCTTTCCTGTCCGACTTCGGCGATGTTCTGGCCGTCGATAATGATCCGTCCGCCCTCGACGTCGTACAGGCGCAGCAGCAGGTTCACCAAGGTCGACTTGCCGGCGCCGGACGGGCCGATCAGACCGATTTTCTCACCGGGTTTGATGGTCAGGTTGAGGTCGCCGATGATGCCTTTCTTCTTGCCGTAGTGAAAATCCACGTGCTCGAAACGTACTTCGCCACGGGCCACGGCCAGCGGTTTGGCCTGCTCTTTGTCGGTGACACTGACGGGTTGCGCGATGGTCTGCAGACCGTCCTGGACCATGCCGATGTTTTCGAAGATGCCGGTGACCACCCACATGATCCAGCCGGACATGTTGACGATACGGATCACCAGGCCGGTGGCCAGAGCGATCGCGCCGACGCTGATCAGCGATTGCGTCCACAGCCACAGCGCCAGCGCCGTGGTACCGACGATCAGCAGACCGTTCATGGTGGTAATGGCCACGTCCATGCTGGTGACCACGCGGCCGGCCATTTGGGCTTTTTCGGTCTGTTCCTGGATCGCTTCGCGGGCGTAGTGCTGTTCGAAATTGGTGTGGGCGAACAGCTTCAGGGTGGCGATGTTGGTGTAGCCATCGACGATTCGGCCCATCAGTTTCGAGCGCGCGTCGGAGGCTTCCACCGAGCGGTTCTTGACCCGTGGCACGAAGTAATAAAGCGCGCCGATGTAGGCCGCGATCCACGTCAGCAGCGGGATCATCAGGCGCCAGTCGGCTTCGGCGAACAGCACCAGCGAACTGATCGCGTAGATCAGCACATGCCACAACGCATCCACCGCCTGCACGGCGGAATCGCGCAGCGAGTTGCCGGTCTGCATGATGCGTTGGGCAATGCGCCCGGCGAAGTCGTTCTGGAAAAAATTCAGGCTCTGCTTGAGCACGTAGCTGTGGTTCTGCCAGCGAATCATGCTGGTCATGCTCGGGCTCAGGGTCTGGTGCACCAGCATGTCGTGCAGTGCCAGGAACAGAGGACGCAGCAGCAATGCCACCACGGCCATCCACGCCAGCTCGGCACCATGCACCTTGAAGAAGTCGACGTTCGGAGTGCCCTGGGCAAGGTCGATGATGCGGCTCAGGTAACTGAACAGCGCCACTTCGATCAAGGCACCGAACAGGCCGACGATCAGCAAGGCGGCGAAACTCGGCCAGACCTGCTTCAGGTAATAGGTATAGAAGGGCAGAACACGATCCGGCGGGGATGCCGTAGGAGCGTCACGGAATATGTCGATCAGTTGTTCGAAACGGCGATAGAGCATCAGATAACCGCCCGGAGTACGGGCTCTCCTTTTATCAGTGTGAGCGGTGCAGGGGTAATCCGCACCGCTCGATATGCCCTGTAAAGCTTAGTCGATGCGCTTGGCCGACTTGATGATCACAGGGTCGACAGGCACGTTTTGCATGCCCTGTTTGGTAGTGGTTTGCGAGTTGACGATGATGTCGACCACGTCCATGCCCTTGACCACTTTGGCGAACACCGCGTAACCGGCGTCGCGGCCCGGATCAAGGAATGCGTTGTCGGCCACATTGATGAAGAACTGGCTGGTGGCCGAATCCGGGTTGGAAGTACGGGCCATCGACAGGGTGCCACGAACGTTATGCAGGCCGTTGCTGGCCTCGTTCTTGATTGGGGCCTTGGTGTCCTTTTGTTGCATCTGCTGGGTGAAGCCGCCGCCCTGAGCCATGAAGCCCGGGATCACGCGGTGGAAAATCGTGTTGGTGTAGAAACCGCTGTCGACGTACTCGAGGAAGTTCTTGGTACTGATCGGCGCCTTGACCGGGTCCAGTTCGATTTCGATGGTGCCGTTGGTGGTCACCAGTTCGACGTGTGGCGCCTTGGCCGGCGTGGCAGCCATCAGGTTGGCAGCAAACAGCACGGTGCCGGCGGCGAGGGCGAGTTTTTTCAGCATGGGTCAGTGATCCTGAGGGTGATTATCGGCTGTGGCGAGAAACTCCAGCAGCGTTTGATTGAAGCGTTCGGGCTGATCGAGCGGGGTGGCGTGGCGCGAATCGGCGATCACCACCAGCCGCGCATCGGGCAGCAGTCTGACATAGGTTTCTTTCAGCGAAACGGGGGTGTAGTCCCGGTCGGCGCTGACGACGAGGGTTGGACAGGTGACCCGGGAAAGTCGTTCCTGAACCCCCCAGCCAACAATCGCATCGAAGCTGGCGAGATAAGCACGTTTGTCATTTTTTGCCCAGCGCTCCGCCATTTTCTGACGCAAATCAGCTTGCTCCGGTTTGGGGAACAGCTTGGCACCCAGTGCCTTGCCGATGGTGGCGAGGCTGAGCAGGCGCATCAGGCTCCAGCGCTTGAACCACTGCCAGTAATCGTCGCGACTGCGTACCTTGACCTCGGGCGCGCTGTTGACGATGGTCAGGCTCTTGAGCATTCGCGGCTCATCGACGGCCAACTGAAAACCGATCATGCCGCCCATGGACAGCCCGGCGTAGTGCACCGGGCCGAGTTTCAAATGTTCGATCAGGGCAACGATGTCGGCGCTGAATCCGGCAATACTGTAGCGCTCGCGGGGTTTGTCGGAGCGGCCGTGACCTCGCACGTCCGGCACGATTACCCGGTAATGCGCGGCCAGCGCCGGAATCTGCATTTCCCAGTCCAGGGTGCTGGAGCCGAGCCCGTGAACCAGCAGCAACGGATCGCCGTGGCCATATTCCTCGTAGTGCAGGTTGCAACCTTCATGCTCGAAATACGCCATCGGTGAACTCCGTGTCAGGCTTGTTCGGGGGCGGCAAACGGTGCGTCCAGCGGCAGGGTGTCGAATGTGCGCAGCAGTTCGACGAGGATCTGCGAAGCCGGGCCCAAGGGTTTGTCCTTGTTCGAATACAGATAAAAGCTGGAATTGCGGTTACCGCCACGGTCCAACGGTAGCAGTTTGAGCGAACCTTCCTTCAGTTCCCGCTCGATCATGTGCCGAGGCAACCAGGCGAAGCCCAGGCCATTGCTGACAAATGTTGCAGCAGTGGCCAGACTGCCGACGGTCCAGCGCTGTTCGGCGCCGAGCCAGCCGACATCCCGTGGCTGCTGGCGACCGGAGTCGCGGATTACCACCTGCATGTGGGTTTCCAGATCCTGGAAGCTCAATTCGCGGCCCAGGCGATGCAGGGGGTGGTCGGGGTTGGCAACGGCGACAAACTCCACGTCACTCAGCTCGGCACCCAGATACCCGGGAATGCTCAGCCCGGTGATCGCCAGGTCGGCCACACCTTCGAGCAGCACTTCCTCGACGCCCGACAGCACCTCTTCACGCAGACGTACACGGCAGCCTCGACTCTGAGGCATGAAGGCGGTCAAGGCCCGGACGATGCGAGCGCTCGGGTAGGCGGCGTCCACGACCAATCGCACTTCGGCTTCCCAACCTTGCTCCATGTGATGGGCGAGGTCTTCCAGCTGGCTGGCCTGTTTCACCAGTTGTCGCGAGCGGCGCAGCAGCACTCCGCCGGCTTCGGTCAGCACAGCCTTGCGACCGTCGATGCGCAACAGCGGCACGCCGAGCTGATCCTGCATACGGGCGACGGTGTAGCTCACCGACGATTGCGAGCGGTGCAGGGCCTCGGCGGCCTGGGCGAATCCGCCGTGGTCGACCACGGCCTGCAACGTTCGCCATTGATCAAGGGTCACGCGGGGCGCTTTCATCAATAGCTCCTCTTGTCCTAAGCTGGCGGTCCCTCATGGAGACTGCCGAATGAAAAAATTCTGTTGTGTGTTGCTGGCGCTGCTTCCGCTGACTGCGTTCGCGTACCCGATCGATGTGGAGAAAGACCTCAACGGCCTGAAGATCGACTACAACGCGTTCGACACCGATAACGACATCGGCTCCATTCAGGTCAACAACTACGGCGACGTCGACGCAACCTGCAAGGTGGTGTTCACCAACGGCCCAGAGGCTCCACGCACTCGCAATATCGACGTCGCGGCAGGCAAGCATAAAAACGCTACCGCCAAGTTCACCCGGACCATCATCAAGCTGCGCATCAAGCTGAGCTGCACGCCGAAGTAACGACATGTCCCTGTGGGGGCGGGCTCCCACAGGGTATGGCTCGCATATAAACGAATTTTTCGATGCTTTGCAGCAATTATTTGCGCTTTTTCATCGATACGACTCTGTTTAACCTTCACTCCATCGACTTACAACATTCTCGGATGGAGGCTACACAACATGTCCCGCGTTCTGATCATCGAAAGCAGTGCCCGCCAGCAAGACTCGGTTTCCCGTCAACTGACCCAGACCTTCATCAGTCAGTGGAAAGCGGCGCATCCGGAAGATCAGATCACCGTTCGTGACCTCGCCGTGAACCCGGTGCCTCACCTGGACATCAACCTGCTGGGTGGCTGGATGAAGCCCGCTGACCAGCGCAACGCCAATGAACAATCCTCGCTGGATCGTTCCAACGAACTGACAGATGAATTGCTGGCCGCCGACGTGCTGGTAATGGCAGCACCGATGTACAACTTCGCCATCCCGAGCACCCTGAAAGCATGGCTCGACCATGTGCTGCGTGCCGGCGTGACTTTCAAGTACACCGAAACCGGCCCGCAAGGCCTGCTCAGCGGCAAGCGTGCCTACGTGCTGACCGCTCGCGGCGGCATCTACGCCGGTGGCCCTGCAGATCACCAGGAACCGTACCTGCGTCAGGTGATGGGTTTCATCGGTATCCACGACGTGACCTTCATCCACGCTGAAGGCATGAACCTGGGCGGCGACTTCCAGGAGAAGGGCCTCAACCAGGCCAACGCCAAACTGTCCCAGGTCGCTTGATATGTTAATCGCCAGATAATCGCCGATTGTTGTAGTGACCTGGCGCAACCCCTTCAAGGCTCTACGCGCATCGAACCTCCCTTTGCACTTGTTGCTCCTGAGTGCTGTAGCCCGATTGAACGCTTTAGCGAGATCGGGCTTTTTTTTGCCCGGGATTTAGCGATGGCCGGCAAAAACCGCTATCGTCGCCGCCATTCGAAATCGAGGCGAGCATGGGCTATCTACTTTTTGTCACGCTGATCCAGGCGTTTTCCTTCAGTCTGATCGGCGAATACCTGGCCGGTCATGTCGACAGCTACTTCGCGGTGCTGGTGCGTGTAGTGCTGGCCGGGCTGGTGTTCATCCCGCTGACCCGCTGGCGTTCGGTGGAACCGGCGTTCATGCGCGGCATGCTGCTGATCGGCGCGTTGCAGTTCGGCGTGACCTATGTCTGCCTGTATTTGAGCTTCCGCGTACTGACGGTGCCGGAAGTGCTGCTGTTCACCATCCTTACGCCTCTGCATGTGACGCTGATCGAAGATGCGCTCAACCGACGCTTCAACCCGTGGGCGTTGATCGCCGCACTGGTGGCGGTCGTCGGCGCGGCGGTGATTCGCTACGATCGGATCAACCCGGACTTCTTCATGGGCTTTTTGCTGCTGCAACTGGCCAACTTCACCTACGCCGCCGGGCAGGTGCTGTACAAGCATCTGGTGGCGAAACACCCGAGCGATCTGCCGCACTACCGGCGCTTCGGCTTCTTCTATCTCGGCGCACTGGCGGTGGCGTTGCCGGCGTTCCTGCTGTTCGGCAAATCCAACTTCCTGCCCGAAGCTCCGCTGCAATGGGGCGTGCTGGTGTTCCTTGGCCTGGTCTCGACCGCGCTCGGTTTGTATTGGTGGAACAAGGGCGCCTGCCTGGTCAACGGCGGCACCCTGGCGGTGATGAACAACCTGCACGTGCCGGTGGGGTTGCTGCTGAATCTGCTGATCTGGAATCAGCATGAAGAACTCGGGCGGTTGTTCCTTGGTGGCAGCGTGATCCTGGCGGCGGTTTGGATCAGCCGGTTGGGGATTCGCAAGCCGGGGTCAGTTGCTCCACCAGAAACTCGATAAACGCCCGGGTCTTCTGCGGCACCCGCCGCGCTGACGAATACACCGCGTTTATGGTAATTGCCGGGGCTTGCCATTCGCACAGCACCGGCACCAGTCGTCCGGCTGCCAATGCTTCTTCGACGATGAAGTCCGGCAGCAGCGCAATGCCCATGCCGGACTCGGCCGCTTGCGCCAGCAGGTCACCATTGTTGGCGTGCAACGGCCCGGTCACGTTGACCCGTTGCGTCTCCTTGCCGTTGCACAGTTGCAGGCTGACGCCGCTTTGCAGATAGCCGTAGTTCAAGCATTGATGTGAGCGCAGATCCTGCGGGGTCAGCGGCGTGCCCGCGCGTTCGAGGTAAGCGGGCGAGGCGACCATGATTCGCGGCGCCGGCGCCAGTTGCCGGGCGATCATGGTTGAGTCAGGCAGGCTGGCGATACGGATGGTCACGTCGAACCCGCCGCGCACCGGATCGACCTGCTGGTCGCTGAGCACCAGTTGCAACTCGATGTTCGGGTGCTGCTCGTGGAACAGCGGAATCAGTTTGCCCAAGCGCCGCAGGCCGAACGACATCGGTGCGTTGACCCGCAACACCCCACGCAATTCGCCCACCCCGTCCCGCGCCCGCTGTTCGGCCTCATCCAGCGCCGCAATCACTTCCCGCGCCGCTTCGAAATACTCGGCTCCAGCCTCGGTCAGGTGCAGGCTGCGGGTGGTGCGTTGCAGCAGTTGCACGCCGATGGCTTCTTCCAGTGCCTGAATCTGTTTGCTGACTTTCGAGCGGGGCACGTCCATGGCTCGGGCGGCGGCTGCGAAGCCGTTTTCGCCGACCGTTACCACGAAGGCGCGCATGCATTCGATGCGATCCATGATTGTCCCTTTTTTAGAATCAATGATTCTCGATTTTATGGAATTGTCCCTTTATCGGCTAGCCCCTAAAGTGACATCCAAGCCGAGACAACAACGCCGAAGACGGCAAGCCACTCGACTCACCCATTACCCAATCGAAACTCTGAAACGACATCAAAAGGAACGCGCCATGTCTATCCGTGAACTGCTGAACCCAACCAACTCCGCCCTGATCCTGATCGACCACCAGCCACAAATGGCGTTCGGCGTGCAGTCGATCGACCGTCAGACCCTGAAGAACAACACCGTCGGCCTGGCCAAGGCAGCGAAGATCTTCAATGTGCCGACCATCTACACCTCGGTCGAAACCGAAAGCTTCAGCGGCTACATCTGGCCGGAACTGCTGGCAGTTCACCCGGAGCAGAAGCCGATCGAGCGCACCTCGATGAACTCCTGGGAAGACAAGGCGCTGGTTGACGCCGTGAAGGCCACCGGCCGCAAGAAACTGATCATCGCTGCGTTGTGGACCGAGGTCTGCCTGACCTTCCCGGCACTGGAAGCCCTGGCCGAAGGCTACGAGGTGTACATCGTCACCGACGCGTCCGGCGGCACCACCAAAGAAGCTCACGACATGTCGGTACAGCGGATGATTCAGGCCGGTGCGGTACCGGTGACCTGGCAGCAAGTGTTGCTCGAGTACCAGCGTGACTGGGCGCACAAAGACACTTATCAGGCGGTGATGGACCTGGTGCTGGAACACAGCGGCGCGTACGGCATGGGCGTCGATTACGCCTACACCATGGTGCACAAGGCACCGCAGCGGCAGGCCAAATAAGGCGATATTTCGAAATAGATGCAGTACCTGTGGGAGCGAGCTTGCTCGCGAAGGCGTCATGTCAGTCGACATTTATGTTGAATGACCTGCTGCATTCGCGAGCAAGCTCGCTCCCACATTTGATCGGTGGTTTTACATCAGATGCTTTCCAGCCTCGGGTATATGCGCCGAGCCCAACACCGCCGGCAACAAACCGGAGCGCAAATCCCCGCCACTCGGCTGCTGATACAGGCTCAACCCGAACTCCGGCAGCACCGCCAGCAGGTAATCGAAAATATCCCCCTGAATCCGCTCGTAATCGGCCCACACCGTGGTGGTGGTGAAGCAATAGATTTCCAGCGGAATGCCCTGGGCCGTGGTCTGCATCTGGCGGACCATGCAGGTCATGTTCGGCTGGATCTCCGGGTGGCTTTTCAGATAGGCCAGCGCATACGCCCGGAAGGTGCCGATGTTGGTCATGCGCCGGCGGTTGGCCGACATCGCAGCGACATTGCCCTGCGCCTCGTTCCAGGCTTTGAGCTCGGCTTTCTTGCGGCCCATGTAGGCGGTCAGCAGGTGCACCTGGGAGAGTTTTTCCTCTTCATCGTCGCGGATGAAACGCACACCGCTGGCGTCGATGAACAGACTGCGCTTGATCCGCCGCCCGCCTGACTGCTGCATGCCGCGCCAGTTTCTGAACGACTCGGACATCAGGCGCCAGGTCGGGATCGAGACGATGGTCTTGTCGAAATTCTGCACCTTGACTGTGTGCAGGGTGATATCCACCACATCGCCATCGGCGCCGACCTGCGGCATTTCGATCCAGTCGCCTACCCGCAGCATGTCGTTGCTGGTCAGTTGCACGCTGGCGACGAACGACAGCAGGGTGTCCTTGTAGACCAACAGGATCACCGCCGACATCGCACCCAGACCGGACAGCAGCAACAGCGGCGAACGGTCGATCAGGGTGGCGACGATGATGATCGCGCCGAACACGTACAGGACCATTTTTGCCAGTTGCACATAACCCTTGATCGAGCGGGTGCGGGCGTGTTCGGTGCGGGCGTAGATGTCCAGCAGCGCATTGAGCAGGGCGCTGACCGACAGCAGCAGGAACAGAATGGTGAACGCCAGCGCCACGTTGCCGAGGAACACCGTGGCGGTCTTGCTCAGCTCCGGCACCAGGTGCAGGCCGAACTGGATCACCAGCGACGGCGTCATCTGCGCCAGACGCTGAAACACCTTGTTATGCCGAAAGTCGTTGATCCAGTGCAGTGCGGGCTGGCGACCGAGCATGCGGCTGGCATGCAGGATCAGGTAACGCGCCACTCGTCCGAGGACCAGTGCGATTACCAGCAACAGGATCAGAGCCAGGCCGGCGTGCAGGAACGGGTGCTGATCGAGGGCACCCCAGAGGTCTTGGGCGTTGAGCCAGAGCTGTTTGAAATCCATGAGAGAGACGATTCTTCTGTAAGACGCGACGGGCGATTAGAGCATTTAAGACGCTGTGTATTACCGTTGGAGACAAATCGAGCAACAAAAAAGCCACTGATTACGGCGGATTTCACAAAGAAACTCGGCCTGAGCGCTCGAAACCGGTAACCTATGCAGCTGATTTTTTGCATATCTTCGAGGTAGCACCCGTGTTTTCCCAATTCGCCCTGCACGAACGCCTGCTCAAAGCCGTGGCCGAGCTGAAATTTGTCGAGCCAACGCCTGTGCAAGCCGCGGCCATTCCGCTGGCGCTTCAGGGGCGTGACCTGCGGGTGACGGCGCAAACCGGTAGCGGCAAGACCGCCGCTTTTGTCCTGCCGATCCTCAATCGCCTGATCGGCCCGGCCAAGGTCCGCGTCAGCATCAAGACCCTGATCCTGTTGCCGACCCGCGAACTGGCCCAGCAGACCCTGAAGGAAGTCGAGCGCTTTTCGCAGTTCACTTTCATCAAGACCGGCCTGATCACCGGCGGTGAAGACTTCAAGGTCCAGGCTGCCATGCTGCGCAAGGTACCGGACATCCTGATCGGCACCCCGGGCCGGATGATCGAGCAGCTGAACGCCGGCAACCTCGATTTGAAAGAAGTCGAAGTGCTGGTGCTCGACGAAGCCGACCGCATGCTCGACATGGGTTTCGCCGAAGACGTGCAGCGTCTGGTCGACGAATGTCCGAACCGTCAGCAGACCATGCTGTTCTCCGCCACCACCGGCGGGTCCGGCCTGCGCGAGATGATCGCCAAGGTGCTGAACAACCCTGAGCACTTGCAGCTCAACGCGGTCAGCCAGCTGAACGACACCACCCGTCAGCAGATCATCACCGCCGACCACAACCAGCACAAAGAACAGATCGTCAACTGGCTGCTGGCCAACGAGACCTATCAGAAGGCCATTGTCTTCACCAACACCCGGGCCATGGCCGACCGCATCTACGGTCGCCTCGTCGCCCAGGAATACAAGGCGTTCGTGCTGCACGGCGAGAAAGACCAGAAGGACCGCAAACTGGCGATCGACCGTCTGAAGCAGGGCGGCGTGAAGATCCTGGTGGCCACCGATGTGGCGGCCCGTGGTCTGGACGTTGATGGCCTGGATCTGGTGATCAACTTCGACATGCCACGCAGCGGCGACGAATACGTACACCGGATCGGTCGTACCGGCCGTGCCGGCAATGACGGTCTGGCGATCTCGCTGATCTGCCACGGCGACTGGAACCTGATGTCGAGCATCGAGCGCTACCTAAAGCAGCGGTTCGAGCGTCGCACCATCAAGGAAGTCAAAGGCACCTACGGCGGGCCGAAAAAGGTCAAGGCTTCGGGCAAGGCCGTCGGCGTGAAAAAGAAAAAGACCGACGCCAAGGGCGACAAGAAGAAAACCGCCGCCAAGACCCCGACCAAGCGCAAGAGCGCTAACCGTCCGAAGCCGGACGCACTGGTGAGCAGCGACGGCATGGCCCCGCTGAAACGCCGCAAACCGGCAGCGCCAGCGGCTGAATAAGTCGTTTCAGGCAGGCAAAGAAAAACCCGGACATGGTCCGGGTTTTTCTTTGCCTCCGTTTATCAACTGCCCAGCAAGCCAGTGGTGTCGGCGTCAAAACGCCGCTTGGCTTGATCGGCTGCCGTTTTGAGCAGGGCGAGCAGGGCGGCCTCGCTGTACAGCCCGGACAGTGCCAGCTCTTTTGGCGTTGGCTCGATCGGGATCAGTACATCTTCACCCGCCGAATGCAGCCAGATCGCTACAAGGTGCAGCGCCGACACAAACAGCATTCGCAGTTCAACGGTTTTGCCCTTCAGTTGTGGCGATTGCTCCGCCAGTTTCAGCGCATCGACCGTGGCGCTCGCCAGGTTGCCGTGGTTCAACGAGGCGAACTCGACGTGACCGCGTACTTCGGCCAATTGCGCATCGGCAATCGAAACACCGCCGGAGAACACCAGGTAATGCCAGTCGCCCACGCGGGCGTTTTTCAGGCCTTTGCCCTGGCTCAGGTCGTCCAGACTGAGCGAGTAGCCGCGATAGGCCTCGCTGAGGCTGATCCCGGCGGGCGCAGCACTGGCGAATTGGCGATTGACGCCGAAGCCCTGTGTCTGCAAAGCCGCCTGTAAGGCCGGACGCAAAGTCTGCACGCCGTTGGAAGGCGCCTTTGGATAAGTCAGTTGCATGATGTCGCCCTCCTAATTTTTTGCCGTGAAGTAAGTGTGGGTCCAGTTGCCGCCGCCGTTGTAGGAACCGGGGAAGGAGCTCAGTGCGCGAGTCGAATAGCCGTAGATCGAATCCGCGACCAGCACGTAATTGCCGTTGGTGCCGTAGATCGCCAGAAAGTGCGCACCGCCGCCGTACCAGGCACAGCGCAGGCCGACCGGGCGGCCCATGTTGATCTGGTTCTGGATGGCCGACATCTGCAGCGAGCCCGAATTCATGCCGTTGAAGCTGCGGGTGATCTTCAGCGCAACGTCCAGATAGCCGTACACGTTGCACGGCCCCGGTTGATTGCAGCAGTTGCGGTCCAGCGCGGCGCTGGCAACGGCGCATTGGGTCCAGGACCCGGTGCCGTAATAATTGCCGATCGAGGCGGAAGCCGCGGCCCAGCACCAGTTGGTCTGAGTCTGTTGCTGCATCGTGAAGTTCAGGCTGGCGGCCGCCAGGGCGCGTTGTTGTACAGCCGCCTCGACTTCGACCAGTTGCGGGTCGAGCAGATGGCCAATCAGACATTCGGGCAGGGTGTTGCCGGTGAATGCCGTTGTTTCAGTGGTTAACATTTTTCAATCCTCCATGAATGAAAACAAACGTTCCGCGTTTGCGGGATAACGGTATTGCCGAGCGATCGGTCTTCAAGGGTTGCCATCTCCAATGGCCGGTTCCGATCAGGCTCGGGGTAACCCTAGGTCTGAATATGCATTTGTGCAAATAACAAAATGCACTAATGCAAATTTCCGGACAAAAGAAAGCAGACTTTGGTATCGATCCAGCCTGATCGGTGCCAAAGCCTGCCGTTGTCTGAGCGGGTGTTATCCCTCGGTTTTCTTCTCGGCCGAACCCAGCTCTTTCAAACGCTGATCGATCAACTGGCATTTGTCCGGTAGATCGGCGGAGGCGGTGCCCAGATCCATTCTCTGCAACTCGGCGTTGATCTCCTTGGCCTTGGTCGGGTTTTGCTCGGTGAGCTTCGCGACTTCCTTGGCCAGTTGCTCGCGTTTGGCGGTGGCTTCCTCCGGCGTACAGGCCCACACGGGCAGGGCGCAGGCGAGCGTAGCGGCGAGGGTGAACTTGAGCAGGGTTTTCATGTAGGCAGGCCTCGGTTCCGGTTAAGGCGGGTTAATCGGTTGAGGGTTTTGGTCTGGGGAAAGTTCAGTTCCGTTGCTGCGCGTGCGCGGCGCATTGACCGCTTGTGGGTGCTCCAATAGGATGCCGCCACTATATTGATATCATTTGCTGCTGAAGGATCGAACATGCTGTCCAGAGTTGTCACGATAGGCTTTTTGCTGGCGCTGGCCGGTTGCACCAACGTCAGGGTCGAGCCAGTGGCTCCTCAATACAAGATCTCAAGACTGTGCATTGAGGAAAATCCGAAGGTGGTCGTGGGAGACTTCGTTGCCGGAGTTCAAACCTTGCTGCGTCGCCATGGCATCGACAGTCAGGTGTATGCCGCTCCGGTGCCCGCCAACTGTGAATACCGCATGACCTACACGGCCGTTCGCTCCTGGGATCTCTCCATGTACTTGTCCGATGCCACTGTTCAACTTTACAAGGGCGAGGAGCCAATCGGTTCTGCCCACTACAACCTGACCAACGAAGGCGGTTTGGATTTATCCAAACTGGCTTCGGTCGAGGAAAAAATGGCGCCGGTGTTCAATCAGATGTTGGGGCAAAAACAATGAGCCCGTTTATCAAGCGTCTCTCGGCTCTATTGTTCCTGCTGATGCTCAGCGGGTGTAGCCACCATCAACCTGCTCAGCCTTACTTCGAGCCACCTCAGCCACCGCAAGGCAAGGCGCTGGTCTACATGATGCGCACTCAGGTGATTCAGGGCAGCTTCTACGACAGCATTTTCAGCATCAATAACAGTGCTGTCGTCGCGCTCGGCAACAAAAACTATTCGTGGGTGTATGCCAGCCCTGGTTTGCACAAGATTTCCGCAGGGCAACGCCCGAGCCCCGGTAACGTAGTCCTGAACCTGCCTGTCGAGGCGGGCAAAGAGTATTTCGTCGAATACACGCAAGAAAACATGATTGAACTGATTCGGCTGCGCAAACCGCAAGAAGGAAAGTCTATGGTTCGCGGTTACGAATACCTGCCGGTCGAGTGACGTTTTATCGATATGGTCGATTGACTGACTGAAAGCATGTTGCCTGGCGGCGTTCCAGGTCGAGACAGATTCGCCATTGCGGTCAATCTGTCTCGATGCATCATTACGAAACGGCAATCAGGTTGAGTGGCAGCAACTGGATTTCTTCTCTCCCTCATACCGATCGTGGTGCCGTACCCACTCCATGATCTCGTCCTCGTTCCGGCCCTTGGGTGTGAGGTCGAGGTAGTTGTAGGCGCCGACCAGCAGGTCGAGGCCGCGGGCATAGGTTGAGTAGGTGTGGAAAATGTCGCCGTTATCGGCGCGATAAAACACACTGAGCCCGGGCATTTCTTCCTCGGCGCTGTCGGTCTTTTCGTAGTTGTAGGTCGCGTTGCCAGCTTCGACATCTTCAGCACGGGCGCACACGCCAAAGTCGTAGTTGAAATCGCAGCCGTCCGACGATACCCAGTCGAATGTCCAGCCCATCCGCCGCTTGAAGGCCTGGAACTCGGCGAACGGTGCGTGGGACACCGCCACCAGCGCAATGTCGTGGTGGGCCAGATGTTGATTCGCGCCATCGATGTGATCGCTGAGGAACGAGCAGCCTGGACAGCCTTCCTCCCAGCCTTTGGCGAACATGAAGTGGTAAACGACGAGTTGGCTGTGGCTGCCGAACAGGTCGGCAAGTTTCAATTCGCCGTTCGGGCCCATGAAGCGGTAATCCTTGTCGACCTTTACCCAGGGCAGGGCGCGGCGTTTGGCGCTGAGGCGGTCGCGTTCCTTGGTAAAGGCCTTTTCATCGGCCAGATGCTGCCTGCGGGCGGCGAGCCATTCTTCGCGCGACACCACCGGATGATTCTCAACGTTCATGATGATTTCTCCTGCGGGGGTTGAAACCGTCTGTCTCAGACTAGTCGTTCAACCACCCGGGAAATCGACAGACCGCCGGTCGGTCGGGGCGCCGAATAATCCTGAACGGTGGCGCAGCGCTCCGGTCACAACCAGTGAACGCGCCAAAAAATCACGCGCACCGGAGGTTGAATCAGGATGACGACTTATAACTGGGATTTGATTGAACGCCTGCTGCATGAAGTGCAGAACGGCGCGGGCCAAAGCTTTGCGCCACGGTCGGTTGCTGAAGTTTATGCGGCGGAAAAAGCGGCGGCGGGCGAGCCGATTGAAAATCTGGATCACCTGAAAACGCTTGCCTGCGACTATGAACAATTGCTGCTGTTGCGCGGTTATATCCAGCCCCGTGGCGAAGACGAAGGCAGCACCGGCAACAATTTCAGCCTGACCCCTCGCGGGTCGAGCCTGTTGAGCCTGATCGACAGCAGCATTCCCGGCAATGATCATCCGCGTGAAGTGCTGGATGATCAGGAAGACGCGTTGGATGAGGCGACATTCGACGAAGTGGCCTCAAAAGCCCAAATCGCTTGAGGCTTTGCACAAAAAATGTGGGAGCGAGCCTGCTCGCGATAGCGGCCTGGCAGCCAAAAACAGGTTGGCTGACAAAACGCTATCGCGAGCAGGCTCGCTCCCACATTGGTTTTTTCATTGATCTCAGCTTTTTTGTGCGGCCTTCAGGCACTTCAAATCAGTGAAGTCATTGCGCACCCCTTCGATCTTTTTCAACAGGCGCTGGCGCTGCTGCGGCGTGCTGTCAGCCATCAGGTCGACGAACAGCGAACGGGCCTGCGCCTCGGTATTGGCGTAGGCCTTCTGGTAATCCGCTGTCCATAAACGCTCGCGATCGACCAGAAGTGTCTCGATCCGTTGTGGGAATTCAGGACTTTTGCGTTGCGCCACCGCCGCGCTGAATTGCTTCTGCCAGTGGGCGCGGTTGGCGATCCACTGGGTGTTCTGATCGCCCAAGGCCGTCGACCAGGCCATCACCTGTTGTTCCTGAGCAGCGCTCAATGGGCCGAGCCAATCATTGAGGCGCTTGTCCATGCGCGCGCCACGTTCGGCAATCTGTTGTGACAGCGGTGGCTTGAGGTACTCCTGCTGGCGTTTACGCAGATCTTTGGCAAACGCCCCATTCATTTCGGCGACCTGCTGGTCATCCAGCCCTTGCAGCAATTCAATCGCAGACGGGGTGATTTCCCGGGCGGTTTCGGCGATCGCCTGCTTGGCTTCGGTGGTGCGAGCCTGAAGTGCTGCGTCGGTCACTTGATTGGTTTCGACCATGCTTTGCAGGCGATCGAGCCAGTCGAGATAACCCGGTAACTGTGTGGTGCAATGCCAACTCAAATGTTCCTGCAGGCGCTCGTTGAACCAGCCCTTCTGTTCACCGTTCATGTCAAGGTAGTCGCTGAGCGTCCACGGAATGATCACGTCAAGATTGCGATACGCCAGGCCAACGCGGCTGCAGGCACCAAGGGCAAAGAGGATGAGCAGAAGGGTGGTGATCTGTGTGAACCAGCGAGACATGGGCGAATCCTTGCGTGAGCCTGGCTTCGAGGGTCTGATTCCTATGTGAACGCAGGATGGCCCCGGCAGTTCAGCCGATCAATAGAACGCGCGTTCGGCCTTGAGCGTGACCAGCCCGTCGCACTGGCTGTTGTGCCCGGAATAGGCCGAGCAATCGCTGCCGCTCAGACTTGAGTTGCTGTAGATCAGGTCGAGGTCGATGCCCATCACCGGCCGCGAAAACTTCACCGACCAATCGGTAAAACTGCTGACGTAACCCCCGTCTACCGAGACCGGCGTGTTGAGCTGGTGGGTGGTGTATTTCATGCTGATTCCGATGCCGAACGGCTGATTGCCGCCGAGGTCGGCAAACAGGGTGTTGTTCTGTTTATCCGGATCGTTGCTCAGTGCGATGCCGAAACGGCTGCCGAGCAGAGTCAGGCCACCGAACAGTTCCTGACTGTCGAGGGTGTCGACCTTGGGATAGCTGTAGTGGATCATTCCAACTTCGTAACCGAGGGTTTGATCGAAAGGTTGTTTAAAACCGACGTAGGAATCGATTTCGAGATTCTTGCCTGGCGTGATGCCCATGCTCGGAGCGTACTGGCCGACATAGAGGCCGCTGTCGTGACTCAGATCCAGGCCGCCATGGAACGAGCCGGCAGCAGACGGTTTGACCAGTCCCTGGGCCATGCAGCGGCTCGGCGTGGTGCCGAGCTTGAGGTCGAAGTCGCCGAGTTCACGCTGAAAAATCTGTGCGTGCGCCGCCTGGCAGGCTAATAAGCCTACAAGCAATAAACAGGTGGGTTTGAGCATGCGTCACTCCTTGAACCGCGAGCGCAGGTGGACAGAACCTGCTGAAACGCTTGATCCAGACGCGTGCAAGGATACCGGCGAATGATCGGCTCCGAGGGCCGTTCGTCGATTTCTGTTGTTTTCAATGTTTGTTTAAACGCGAGAGAGGTCTTGCGAGGGATCCGGTCCAGACGCTTCGAAGCTCAAAGCGCCTTTGGACAGGTGTACTGCGGGGTTACTTCTTGCCCAGGCTGATCTGCTTGGACGGGCCGAACGTCTGGCCGCTGACGCCCTTGGCAATTTGCTGAATCTCGCCGCCGGACTTGAGGAACGCTGCGATCTGATCGTTGATCGATTCGCTGGTTTCAACGGCTGGAGCTGGCTTTGCTTTGCTGGTGGATGCTTTTACACGCATGGCGGCCATTAACCTGTAGAAAAGTAACTCGGCCAGGCATCGTACAGGAATAACTTGACAATTGCTTGGTAAATATCCCCCGGAATAACCCAGCGTGCAGGTGGATCATTCTTGATTAATTATTCGAAATATCCCGCTAACCTGCTGTTTTAAATAACAACATTTATTCGATTTCAGAATGACAGGCCACGTTGGGATCACACGAAATCCGTCCCACTGGTCTGACGAGTGGCGCGCGCCAGACGCGAAAATCAACAAAATCAAGGCCTCGCGCACATTTTCAGCCGCCCCGTCGATCCGACGGGCAACGAACCCGGCAAACGGGTAGAATGCCGCCCACGCAATGAGGGTACTGGAAATGGCTTTAGTCGGGCGTTACAACAGTTTGCAAGTGGTTAAACACACTAACTTCGGTTTATATCTGGACGGCGGTGCCGACGGCGAAATTCTTTTGCCCAACCGTTATATCCCTAAAGATATTCCCAGCGAAGATGAAGACTGGCTTAATGTTTTCATTTATCTGGACAGTGACGACAAACTTATTGCCACCACTGAAAAACCGAAAGTTCAGGTCGGTGAATTTGCCAGTTTGAAAGTTGTTGAAGTCAACAGCATCGGTGTGTTCCTGGACTGGGGCCTGCCGAAGGATCTGCTGCTGCCTTACTCCGAAGAAAAACGCCAGATGACCGCCGGCGAATACTGCGTGGTGCATGTTTACCTCGACAAACACACCCGTCGCATCACCGCCACCGCACGCCTGGATCGCTACCTGGACAAAACCTCGGCCAGCTACAGCGCCGGGCAGGAAGTCGATCTGCTGGTGGCCGAAGCTACCGACATGGGCTTCAAGGCGATCATCAACAACAAGCACTGGGGCTTGATTCACAAGAATGAAATCTTCAAGTTCATGCGTGCCGGCATGCGCGAGAAGGGCTTCATCAAGGAAGTGCGCGCCGACGGTAAAATCAGCCTGAGCCTGCAACCGGTGGGGCAAGAAGCGGCCAGCAGCCTGAACTCGAAGATCCTCGCCAAGTTGCGCGAAAGCAACGGCACCCTGGCCGTCAGCGACAAGAGTGATCCGGCGCTGATCAGCAGCCTGTTCGGTGTCAGCAAGGGCAACTTCAAGAAGGCCATCGGTGCGTTGTACAAGAACGGCCAGATTGTCATTCACGCCGATCGCATTGAACTAACCTGAGCCTTGCGTGGCCCATCTTGCATGGGCTCATTTGAGGTCGGGCGAATGAAAAAAGCACTGATTGCCTACGTTGCCACACTGGTGACGTTTCTTCTGCTCGACGGGCTCTGGCTCGGCGTCCTGATGGCGCAGACCTATCGCGACCGGCTCGGTGCGCTGATGCTTGAAAAACCGTTGCTGGTGCCGGCAACGGTTTTTTATTGCCTGTATGTGGTCGGTTGTGTGGCCTTTGTCGTATTGCCTGCGATGAGCTGGCAGCGGGCTGCGCTATTGGGCGGGCTGCTCGGGCTGGTGGCATACGGCACTTATGACCTGACCAATTGGGCGACGCTGCGAGGCTGGCCGGCTCAGTTGTCTCTGATTGACTGGGCGTGGGGTACGTTTGCGACGGCGATCGCCTGTACGGTGGGATGGATGGTGGCCACAAGATTCGGTCAATCCGCCGGATAATGTTTGTTGCCTGAACTGACGTCATCGCGAGCAGGCTCGGTCTCACATGGAATCGCGTTTCCCTGTGGGAGCGAGCCTGCTCGCGATTGACGGCGCAGCCGTCAGCCAACCACCACTGACGCTTCAGGAGAATCTAGTGTCTTTTCCAGACGGCTTTTTCTGGCCAACTGGTTAATAATCCCCGAGACCATTTTTCGCCCCGGACAAAGAGCCGGGGCTGTGTTTTGACCTTTGGAAAACTGCCATGTCGTGTGTGTTCGAGGTATTACGGTGAGCGCCGATCGGCGCAGCGCCGACGGTTTTGCCCTGCAAGTGATGATCGGCCTGTGCCTTATCTGGGGCGTGCAGCAGGTGATGATCAAGTGGGCGGCGACCGACATCGCGCCGGTCATGCAGGCGGCGGGGCGGTCGGGGATTTCCGCGCTGCTTGTCGGATTGCTCATCTGCTGGAAGGGCGGTTGGGATCAGGTCGGCGCTACCTGGCGCGGTGGTTTGCTGGCCGGCGCCTTGTTCGGGCTCGAGTTCCTGTTCATCTCCGAAGGCTTGCAGTTGACCACCGCGGCGCACATGTCGGTGTTCCTCTACACCGCGCCGATCTTCACCGCACTGGGTGTGCATTTTCTGTTGCCCAGCGAGCGTCTGCGGCCGGTGCAATGGCTGGGGATTTTCCTCGCATTCGTCGGCATTGCCATCGCGTTTGCCGGCGGCGTGTCATGGGACAACCTCGACCGCCGCATGTTGATGGGCGATGCCCTCGGCGTGCTGGCCGGTGCCAGTTGGGGCGCGACCACCGTCGTGGTGCGCGCCTCGCGCCTGTCGGAAGCGCCGGTGACCCTGACTCTTTTTTACCAACTGATCGTCGGTTTCATCGGCCTGCTGTTGATTGCGCTGCTGAGCGGCCAGATCACCCATGTCAGCCTGACCGTCGTGGCGGTGGGCAGCGTGCTGTTCCAGGGGCTGGTGGTGTCGTTCTTCAGCTACCTGACCTGGTTCTGGCTGCTGCGCCGTTATCTGGCGGCCAACCTCGCGGTGTTTTCCTTCATGACGCCGTTGTTCGGCGTCACGTTCGGCGTGGTGTTGCTCGGCGAAGAACTGAGCCTGAACTTCATCATCGGCGCCGTGCTGGTGTTGCTCGGCATCACCTTCGTCAGCGCGGAACAGTGGGTGCGTCGGCGTTTGCGCAAGGCGCTCGGCCAGCCGTAACGGATTTGTACGCCAGACCGCCGGCGATCAGCAGGCCGCTGCC
This sequence comes from Pseudomonas koreensis, assembly GCF_025447595.1. Classification (GTDB taxonomy): domain Bacteria; phylum Pseudomonadota; class Gammaproteobacteria; order Pseudomonadales; family Pseudomonadaceae; genus Aquipseudomonas; species Aquipseudomonas koreensis_H. The sequence continues at coordinate 177,055 of NZ_JAOEJU010000009.1, forward strand.
GGCGATTACCAGCGCCGGTTGCAGGCCGCCGCTGAAGTGGCTGCTGACCGCCGCCAGCAACGGCCCGCTGAGTTGACCGACGGCGAAGCACGCGGTGAGCAGGCCGGCGTTGCGCTGGGTGGCGTGGGGCGCCAGTTCCCGGGAGCGTTGCATCACCAGTTGCATGCAGGCCAGGAACGGCGTGCCGCACAGGATCACGCCGAGTGCCAGGCCGAGGCCGCTGCCCAACAGGCAAGCAAAGACACCGGCAGCCTGCAGCCACAACGTCGCCATCAACCAGTGCCGGGTGGTCTGCGGATCGTGCCGACGCAAACTCACCAGCAATACGCCAATCGCAGCGCCGAGGCCGAAGCACGGCCAGAACAGATCGGCCTGCCATTGGCCGTGAAACTGCGCGTTGGCCATCTGCGACAGGAACGTGGCCGGGATGATGTAGCCCACGCCGTACAGCGCATACACCACCGCCAGCCGCCCAATGCCGTGATTCGACGAATTCACGACAGTTGGTGCGGCCGGTACACCGACGCCCGGTTGCGGCAGGATTCTTACGATGCCCAATAACATCACCAGCGCCACGCCGGCATAGATCAGCCACAGGGTGGCGGAAGTCTGCTGCGCCAGATGTGAGAACAGCGCCAGCAAACCTGTCAGAAAAATCCCCAGTCCAGGCCCGGCAAACACCAGCGCGCCTAACCGTGGACGACCCGCCGCCGCAGCCAGTGGCTGGCTCAGCGCAGTAATCATCACCAGCACCCAGGCGCTCGCCACACCGGTGCCGAAGCGCAGCAACAAATGCGACCAGAAACCATTGGCCCAGAACGACGCCAGCGTCAGCAGCACACACAGCCACAAACCACCATGCAGGCGCCGTTGCACCTGATCGGGCCGACGGGAAAACATCGCGTCCACGGCGCCGAGCAGATAGCCGAGGTAGTTGGCGGCCGCAATCAGACCGGCGGCGGTCAGGTCGATCTGCCCTTCGCTGATCAGGTGGGGAAGTTGCGGTGTAAGGGCGAAACGCCCGATGCCCATGGCCATCATCAGGGCAATGAAACAGGCGGATAAGCGAATCAGCGGTGACATGGTCTGAATTCCGTTGGAGGTTCAATGACCGTCAGGCTAGGACTGATTGACTTTCTTTAAAATTGAATAATAGTGAGTAACTTGTTCTGTTAAGGAGAAAGGTTGTGGAGTTCAGCCAATTGCGGATCTTCCAGGCCGTGGCGGAGGAGGGCTCGATCACCCGCGCCGCCGAACGGTTGCACCGCGTGCCGTCGAACCTGTCGACCCGGCTTAAACAGCTGGAGGAGCAACTGGGTGTCGAACTGTTCGTCCGTGAGCGCCAGCGTTTGCTGTTGTCGCCTGCGGGAAAAGTCCTGTTGGACTACACCGGTAAACTGTTCGCCCTGCGCGATCAGGCCAGTGCAGCGGTGATGGGCGGGCAACCGGCGGGGGATTTTGTGCTCGGCACGCTGTACAGCACGGCGGCGATTCATTTGCCGGCGTTGCTGGCGCGGTATCACAAGCAGTATCCGGCGGTGAATCTTCAAGTGCAGTCCGGGCCCAGTGGTGAATTGCTGGAAGGGTTGCTCACCGGGCGTCTCGACGCCGCGCTGGTGGACGGCCCGCCGCAACTGGCCGGGATCGACGGGGTGCCGTTGTGCAATGAACGGCTGGTGCTGATCAGCGAGGCCGATCACCCGCCGATACGCAGCGCCAGGGATGTCGAAGGTCGGGCGGTGTTCACCTTCCGTCATGGCTGCGCCTATCGCGCGCGGCTGGAAGCGTGGTTCGCCCACTATCAGGCGGCGATGGGCCGGGCGATGGAGATCGAGTCCTATCAGGGCATGCTCGCCTGTGTGATTGCCGGCAGCGGCGTCGCGCTGATGTCGGAGTCGATGCTCGCCAGCCTGCCGGGACGTGAAAGTGTCGCGGTGCACCCGTTGGCCGAACCTTTTGCCAGTGCGACAACATGGCTCATGTGGCGCCGGGGCATGATCGGCGCCAACCTCAATGCGTGGATTGAACAGCAGCAGGCGCTCTATCCCGTGGCTGGCGAAGACGTGCGAGAAACAGCTTGAACGATCGGTCAGGGATTCTGATCAATCCAGTAACAGATCATTGCGGATTTGGCCGAGCATTGCGTAGGACTTCGGACTATTATCAGTGCGAAGCGGCCTCAGAATTCCGGCCGCTCAGCACCACCCTGAAGGGGGCATGACGATGAAAGAGAAAATTCAAAACTGGCTGCACGATTTGGGTGTTGCCCTCGGCTTGATCGAACCGCCTCTGCAACCGGTCCCGATTCGCACCGATGACGAACAGCGTCGGCGTCAGCCACGTCGGCGGTAATGCCCCGGATCTGAAGGATCAAAGGATTCAACCAGCAAAAGACCGCAACCTGTCGCCGCTTGATCGAGCGGCGCCAGGTTGCGGTCTTTTGTCTTTCAAGCGTGCCGGTGTAACCATTGGTCAATTATCAACCGCAAATGCTCTCCGGAGAAACTGCCGAAGTGTCCGCCATGCACCGTGCGGATCTTCAGCCCCTGCAAGCGGCGCAGGCTGGCAGCATAGTCGTTGAGGTTGGAATGGTAGGCGTCCTCGATCAACGGCCCGTCGTAGATGATGTCGCCACTGAACAGGGTTTCGGTGTCCGCTTCGTAGAGACTGATCCCGCCCGGTGAATGCCCCGGCGTGTGCAGCACCTGCAACGTGCGATTGCCGAGGTCCAGCACATCGCCGTCTTCGACAAACCCGGTGGCCGGCGCAGCTTTGACCCGATATTCGGCGTAGCACAACGGGCAATCCGGGTGCGCTTCGAACATGTCGTCGCCGACGAAGGCTCGGCTCAAATCGTTCTCGCCATCCGGCGCCGCCAGAATGTCCGCTTCGGCGGGATGCACCAGCCGTTCGGCAAATTCGTGATGCCCGGCGATGTGGTCGAAGTGGCAATGACTGGCCACCGCCACCAGCGGCCGCTCGGTCAGCCACGGCAGTTGCTCGCGCAGGCTCACCAGGCCGGAACCGCTGTCGAGCAGCAGATCCTTGTCCCGCCCCTGAACGTGCCACAGGTTGCAGCGGTAGAAGGGGCGGATGAACGGCTCGTGAATCAGCCGAATGCCGTCGCTCAGGTGCTGCACTTCGAACCACTGGTCGCGAGAAACAATCTTCATCAAATCTTTTCTCCAGACGAAAAAAACGGGTGTGGCAACCGACGCCACACCCGCCGAAGAAAGCATCAAGTTGTCGTGTTCAGCTTAGATCGCGCTGGCCACCACGTTTGGGCGACGGGACATCAGGCTGACCACCACAAAACTCACCAGACCCACAGCCAGGCTGTAGTAGATCGGGGTGTTGGCGTCCAGGCCGTCCTTGACCATGAACAGCAGGGCGGTGGCAAAGCCCATACCCATACTGGCGATGGCGCCGGCGGTGGTCGCGCGTTTCCAGAAGATCGCACCGATCAGCGGGATCAGCATGCCACCCACCAACAGGTTGTAAGCGAGGGTCAGGGCGCTGATTACGTCGTTGACCACCAGCGCGATGCCCAGCACCACGATGCCGGTCAGCAGGGTGAAGAGACGGTTCACACCCAGGCTCGACTGTTTGCCGCCACGCAGTTTCGGCAGCAGGTCTTCGGTCAGGGTGGTGGCAGCGGCGAGCAGGCCGGCGCTGGCGGTGGACATCATCGCGGCCAAAGCAGCGGCGATCACCAGACCACGGATACCGTCCGGCAGCGACAGTTTTACGATGGCGGCGAAGGCGTTGTTGACGTTGTCCAGATCCGGGATCAGAACGTGCGCAGCCATGCCGATCAGAGCGCAGGCCAGACCGTAGAGGATGCAGTAGATACCCGCAAAGCTACCGGCGTACTGAGCCACTTTCTCGTTCTTGACGGTGAACACCCGTTGCCAGATGTCCTGACCGATCAGGATGCCGAAGAAGTAGATCATGAAGTAGGTGATGATCGTGTCCCAGCCGATGGTGGTGAAGCTGAAGGCGGTGGCCGGCAGTTTCAGCACCAGCTCGTCCCAGCCGCCGACGCGGTACAGGCAGATTGGCAACAGGATGAACATCAGGCCGACGGTCTTGATGATGAACTGGACGATGTCGGTCAGGGTCAGCGACCACATGCCGCCGATGGCCGAGTACACCACCACCACGCCACCGCCGAGCAGTACCGAGATCCAGAACGGCAGGCCGAACAGAACCTGAAGAACGGTGCCGATGGCGAGGATCGAGGTCACGCCGATCATCAGCGCATAGGCCAGCATGATCGCCGCGCTCGCCGAGCGGGCCATCGGGTTGTAGCGTTTTTCAAGCACCTGGGTAACGGTGTAGATCTTCAGTTTCAGCAGCGGCTTGGCCAGGAACAGGTTCAGCGCAACGATGCCGCAACCCAGTGCCGCGCACAGCCAGAAACCGGAGATGCCGTGCACGTAGCCCAGGCGGACGGTGCCGACGGTGGACGCGCCACCGAGGACGGTCGCGGCCATGGTGCCCATGTACAGGCTCGGACCAAGGTTACGCCCGGCGACCAGGAAGTCCTCGTTGGTCTTGGCCTTGCGCATGCCGAAGTAGCCGAGCAAGAGCATGCCGGCGGCGTAGATGAGGACGACGAATAAATCCAAAGCCATGATGGCGTGTCTCCGATTGTCTTTTTTATGGTGAAACAAGTTTGGTTTCTTGTGGGAGCGAGCTTGCTCGCGAAGGCGTCGGCACATTCAAAAGTGATGTGACTGACAGATCGCTTTCGCGAGCAAGCTCGCTCCCACAGGGGTATGTGCTTTTGCTCAGGCGGCTTGGCGCATTTCCGCTTCAGCCGGCGCATGCGCGCCTTTGCTCCGGGGATCCTTCGGGCCATAGACCAGCGCCGGTTCCGGGAACAGGCTCAGCAACATCAGGTACATCACCGAGGCCAGACCAAGGGTCACCAGCAGGCTGATGTCGATGCCACCGGCCAGTTCACCCAGCGGACCGACGAACTGCCCCGGCAGGTTGACGAAGCACAGGCCGACCGCCGCGCTCGGGATCCATGCACCCAGGCCGCGCCAGTTCCAGCCGTGGCTGAACCAGTAGCGTCCGCCTTGCTCGCCGCGAGTGAACACTTGCAGGTCGTCCGGGCAGTAGAAGCCGCGACGCACCACCAGGCCGATGATCATGATCACCATCCATGGGGTGGTGCAGGTGATGATCAGCACGGCGAAGGTCGACACGCTCTGCACCAGGTTCGCCGCGAAGCGCCCGATGAAAATGAAGGCAATCGACAGCACGCCGATCAGCAACGTCGCCTTCACTCGCGACAGCAGGCGAGGGAACACGCTGGACATGTCCAGCCCGGTGCCATAAAGCGAGGTGGTGCCGGTGGACATGCCGCCGATCACCGCAATCAGGCACACCGGCAGGAAGAACCAGCTCGGCGACACCGCCAGCAGACCGCCGACGTAGTTGTTGGCCGCGATGTAGTCCGGTGCCTGGATCGCCACGATGGTCGCGGTGGTCAGGCCGAACAGGAACGGGATGAAGGTGGCGATCTGCGAGAGCACCACCGCCGCCATGATCCGCTGACGCGAGGTTTCACGCGGGATATAGCGGGCCCAGTCGCCGAGGAACGCGCCGAAGGAAATCGGGTTGCTCATCGCTACGAGCGCAGCGCCGATGAACGCGGCCCAGAAGCCTGGCTGACCGAGGCTGACGGTGCCGGCGTAGTGCGAATCGAAAGGACCGGCGAAAGCGAAGATGCCCAGCAGGAACAGCAGGCTCGCACTCCACACCGCGACCTTGTTCACCCACAACAGGAAGCGGAAGCCGTAGATGCACACGGTCAGCACCAGAATCGCGAACAGACCGTAGGCCAGGCCCAGGGTCAGGTCGGTTTCCGGCAGGCCGATCAGGCGTTTCGCACCACCGATCAGCGCATCTCCCGAACTCCACACCGAGAGCGAGAAGAAGGCGATGGCGGTCAGCAGCGACAGGAACGAACCGACGATCCGCCCGTGCACGCCGAAGTGCGCACCGGACGACACGGCATTGTTGGTGCCGTTGAGCGGGCCGAACAGGCCCATCGGTGCGAGGATCAGCGAGCCGAGCAGCACGCCCGAGACAATCGCCCAGACGCCCGCCTGAAAGGACAGGCCGAACAGCACCGGGAAACTGCCGAGCACGGCGGTGGCAAAGGTATTCGCGCCGCCAAAGATCATGCGGAACAAGTCCACGGGACCGGCGGTGCGTTCGTTGTCCGGGATCTGTTCGACCCCGTGGGTTTCAATCTGCGTAAGGCTTTGGTCTTTGTTGTTGTTATTCATGATCTGCTCCGATCATAAAGGCGCGCTCATCGTGCGTGAGCGTCACCTGTCTTGGCTAAGGGGATGGCAGCCCTTCCGGCATTGCGGACAAATGTTCGTGGCAGGCCAGCCAATGGCCTTGTTGTTCTAGGCTCGACGCTTGTTTTCTGAAAACAATCGTCTCGCGCTCCTGGCTGAAGTGTTGCTCCCCTTGCATGCGCAGCTCGGTGGCCACGTCATGGATGAAAATCGCCACGTCACCCTGCAGGCTGACGAAGGCGTTGCTCGAGGTGCAGGACAGCACCTCGAAGCCATCCTCGGCGCGCCAGCTGTCCCACAAGGCCTGGTAGGCATCGCGCGACAGCAGGGGCTGTTCGAGGGTGTAGAACACGAAGCTCGCATCGGCGCTGAACGCGCCGAAGTAGGCTTCGCGATCGTTGCGGGCGAAGGCGGACACCAGATCGGCGGCCGCTTTCAGAACCTGATCACGTTCGTTCATGACCCGACCCTCAGCGGTGGACCACGCCCGGCAGTACGCAGAGCATTTCGTACAGCAGGTTGGCGGCCAGCAGCGAGGTGTTGCCGGTGGTGTCATAAGCGGGCGAGACTTCTACCAGATCGCAGCCGATCAGGTCGAGGCCCTGGCAGCCGCGAACGATTTCAATCGCCTGAATGGTCGTCAGACCACCGATTTCCGGGGTGCCGGTGCCAGGCGCCCAGGCCGGGTCGATGCCGTCGATGTCGAAGCTCAGGTAGACCGGGCCGCCACCGACTTTCTCGCGCACTTCGGCCATCAGTGGTTCCAGCGACTTGTGCCAGCACTCTTCGGCCTGCACCACGCGGAAGCCCTGATCGCGGCTCCAGTTGAAGTCGTCAGCGGTGTAACCCTGCGCGCGCAGACCAATCTGCACCACACGGTCGCAGTCCAGAAGACCTTCTTCGACGGCGCGACGGAAGGTCGTGCCGTGGGCGATCTTCTCGCCGAACATGTGATCGTTGACGTCAGCGTGAGCGTCGATGTGTACCAGACCGACCTTGCCGTGCTTTTTGTGGATCGCACGCAGGATCGGCAGGGTGATGGTGTGGTCGCCACCCAGGGTCATCGGGATCACGTTGTGCTCGAGGATGTTGTCGTAGGCTTCTTCGATGATGCGCACGGCGTCGAGCAGGTTGAAGGTGTTGATCGCCACGTCACCGATGTCGGCAACCGACAGCGAGTCGAACGGCGCGGCGCCGGTGGCCATGTTGTACGGGCGGATCATCACCGATTCGGTGCGGATGTCGCGCGGCCCGAATCGGGTGCCGGGGCGCAGCGAAGTACCGATGTCCAGCGGCACGCCAACGAAGGCAGCGTCCAGGCCGGCAGCGGAATCAAGGTGGGGGAGTCGGAGCATGGTGGCGATGCCGCCGAAGCGCGGCATTTCGTTGCCGCCCAGTGGTTGGTGAAGAATCTTGTCCACGGGTAGGGCCTCATCGTCTTTGTTTTATTTATGTCGGCGCGCCGCATTCGCAAGGTCACGGGCACCGCTGTGGGCCGATTCTGCGAAATGTAGTGCGGCGGAAGAATCGCTACGGGCAAATACTTAGTTCAGAATTTTCTAAACTAATGGGAGGGTGCGGGATAGACTTGTCAGCCCGACCCGATGGTTTGACTGATGCAGTTTCTGTGGGAGCGAGCCTGCTCGCGATGACGGCGGGTCAGTCAACATTGGAGTTGATTGTGCTGCCGCTATCGCGAGCAGGCTCGCTCCCACAATGATCTTCATTGTCTTCAATCGTGTGGGTTACCCAAGATCGGAGTCTTCGATGGCCAACGCTTTACCCGACCTGAAACTTTTGCGCATCTTCGTCAGTGTCGTGCGCCATCAGGGATTTGCCAACGCGCAGCAGGAACTCAACCTGTCGACCTCGGCGATCAGCACTTACATGAGCCAGCTCGAAGCCGCGCTCGGTCTGGTGCTGTGCCATCGCGGGCGCGGCGGTTTCAGCCTCACCAGCAAGGGCGAGCTGTTCCATCAGGAAACCCTGCGCCTGCTGGCCGAGCTCGAAGGTTTCGAGCAATACGCGGCAGCACTCAAGGGCGAATTGCGCGGCACGCTCAACCTTGGGGTGATCGACTCCACGGTCAGCGACAAGGCGCTGCCGTTCGCCGAAGCCATCGGCGCCTACAGCCAGGAACACCCGGCGGTGCATTTGCATCTGTCGGTGATGAGTCCTTACGAACTGCAACTCGGTGTGCAGGACAACCGCCTCGATCTGGCCATCGGCGCATTCTCCACGCGCATGAGCGGTCTGGTGTACATGCCGCTGTACCGCGAGCAGCACTGGTTGTATTGCAGCAACCGTCACCCGTTGTTCAACGAGCGGCGGATTCCCGAGCAGGTCATCACCCAGCAGCGCATGGTCGGGCGCGGTTACTGGAGCCAGGCTGAACTGGCGCGCCACGGTTTCAAACACAGCGCCGCGACGGTGGAAAGTATGGAAGCGCAGCTGATTCTGGTGCTGTCCGGCGCCTACATCGGCTACCTGCCGGAGCACTACGCCCAGGCCTGGGCCGACAAGGGCGATTTGCGGGTGCTGCTGCCGGCGACCTTCGGTTATCAGGCGCCGTTTTCCATGATCATGCGCCGTGGCCGCAGCCGCGAGCCGCTGATCCAGACTTTCCGCGACCTGCTCAAAGCGCAGCTCAATCAGGCATAAGAACATGTCCAGACCTCAATGCCCGCGCTGCCTGCGCCCACAAACCCACTGCCTTTGCCCGCTGATCCCCAGCCTCGACAGCCGCACCCGGGTGTTGCTGTTGCAGCACCCGAGCGAAGTCAATCACGCGCTCAACACGGCACGACTGGCGGCGCTCGGTTTGAACAATGCCGAGCTGATTGTCGGCGAAGTGTTCGAGGATCTGCCCGCGCTGTTGAACCGGCCAGGCTATCGGGCGCGATTGCTGTTCCCGGCGGAGGATGCGCAGCCGATGCAGGCTTACGCCGCGTCGGATGAACCGCTGTTGCTGGTGGTCCCGGACGGCACGTGGCGCAAGGCGCGCAAAATGTTGCACCTCAATCCGCTGCTGGCCGCGTTGCCACGGGTGACGTTGGCGCAGGGCGGGGTTTCCCGGTATCGGCTGCGCAAGGCGCCGGGGCCGGGGGCGTTGTCGACGATTGAGGCGATTGTTCAGGCGTTGCAGACGCTGGAAGCGCCAGCGTCGTTCGAGCCGTTGCTTAAACCGTTCGAGACGCTGATCGAGGGGCAGATTGCGGCGATGGGGGAGGAGACTTTCCAGCGTAATCACTCAAAATGATCGCTGCCTGTCCCGACGCCTTCGCGAGCAAGCTCGCTCCCACAATGTCCCTGTCGAACACAAAACCTGAGTACGACGCCATACCTGTGGGAGCGAGCTTGCTCGCGATGGGGCCAGATCATTCACCGCGAAGTCCGGATCACCACTAGCGTTCGCGCATCGCCTCGGTCCGCGCTTTCAGCACCGGTTTGAGCAGGTAATCCAGCACGCTTTTCTCCCCGGTGATGATGTCCACCGTCGCCACCATCCCCGGAATGATCAGCAGCGGTTTCACATCCCCGCCCAGGTGGTTTTTGTCGGTGCGCACCTGGATCAGGTAGAAGCTGTTGCCCTTGTCATCCGTGATGGTGTCGGCACCGATCAGCTCAAGCTTGGCGCTCAGCCCGCCGTAGATCGTGTAGTCGTAGGCGCTGAACTTGACCATGGCTTTCTGGCCCGGATGCAGGAACGCCACGTCCTGCGGCCGGACCTTGGCCTCGATCAGCAGGTTGTCTTCCAGCGGCACGATTTCCACCATGTCGCTGCCCGGTTGCACCACGCCGCCGATGGTGTTGACCTTCATTTGCTTGATCACCCCATGCACCGGCGAAGTCACCGTGGTGCGGCTCACACGGTCGTCGATGGCGATGCTCGATGCGGTGATTTTCGACAGGTCGGTGCGTTTCTCGTTGAGCTCCTTGGCCGCTTCGGAGCGGAAGGTCTGTTCCGATTCATCGATCTTGCTGCGGATCTCGGCGATGGCCGATTCGGCGCGCGGGATTGCCAGAGTCGTGGCATTCAACGAACCGCGGATCTCCACCGCGCTGCGCTTGAGGCGCAGGATCTCCACCGGCGAAACGGCACCGGTCTTGACCAGCGGTTCTGACATGTTCATTTCCTGATTGACCAACGCCAGACTTGAGCTGAACTGACCCTGCTTCGAACGAAACTCCGCCAATTCTTGAGTCTTTTGTCGCAGTTGTTCGCTCAGCGTGCGCTGTTCGCTGGCCAGGCGCCGCTGCCTCTGGTCGTAAAGCGAGCGTTCATCCTCGGCCACTTGCGGGGCTTTGCTCGTGACTTCGTCCGAGACCTTGAACGGTCGGCCCTCGGCTTCGGCCGACAGGCGTTCGACCTGAGCCATCAACGCATAGCGATCCGCTTCGCTTTCACCCTTGTTCGACAGAAACCGCGTGTCATCGAGACGCAGCAGCTTGTCACCCTTGTCGACCATCTGCCCTTCACGCACGAAGATCTCGGTGACGATCCCGCCCTCGAGGTTCTGGATCACCTGAACCTTACTCGACGGAATCGCCTTGCCTTCGCCCATGGTCACTTCCTGAAGCACGGCGAACTTGGCCCAGACCAGCGCGCTGATCAGCAGCGCCGCCGCCAGCCACACGGTGATGCGCGACCAGCGCGGTGAATCCTGCAACGAGGCGCCGGCGGTTTCCGGCATGAATTCGGCTTCGGCGCTTTTGCCGAAACTGTCGAAGTAGCCACGGGACTTACTGTCGGAGGAAGCAGACATGGGGCAACTCCTAGACCGCCGCCGAGCCGACCCGGCCCTTGCGCAGTGCATCGATGACCGCTTCTTTCGGACCGTCGGCGACGATCCGGCCGTTGTCCAGCACCAGCAGCCGGTCCACCAGGCTCAGCATCGAGGTGCGGTGGGTGACCAGCAGCAACGTCTTGCCCTGCACCCAACCATGGAGTTTCTGGCGCAGGACGTCTTCGCTGCTGTTGTCCATGGCGCTGGTAGGTTCGTCGAGCAGCATGATCGGCGGGTCGAGCAACAGCGCCCGCGCCAGCAACACCGCCTGACGCTGGCCACCGGAAAGCAATTGCCCACGCTCGCCCACCGGCCGGTCGAAGCCTTGCGGATGCTGACGGGCGAGTTCGGTGACACCGGTCAGCTCGGCCACTTCAAGCATCCGCGAATCGCTGATGTAGCGGGCGCCGAGGGTCAGGTTGTCGCGCAGGCTGCCGGCCAGCAGAGGCAAGTCATGGGCGACGTAACCGATCTGCTGGCGCAGGTCGGCGACATCCAGTTGCCGCAGGTCGAGGCCGTCGAGCAGCAACTGGCCTTCTTCCGGTTCGTAGAAACCCATCATCAGCCGCGCCAGCGTGCTTTTGCCCGAACCGCTGCGGCCGATGATGCCGATCCGCTCGCCGGGTTTGACGCTGAAGCTGACGTTGCTCAGGGCCGGCGCGTTCTGGCCGTTGTAGTGGAAGGTCACCGCGTTGGCGTCCAGCGCGCCTTGCAATTGCGTACGCTCCAGCGGCCGCTGTTTGCCGTCGCGCTCTTGGGGCAGGGACATCAGGGCGTCGGTGCTTTTCATGGTCAGTTGCGCTTGCTGGTAACGAGTAATCAGCCCGGCGATCTGGCCCAGCGGCGCGAGCACGCGGCTGCCAAGCATGTAACTGGCCACCAGCGCGCCCACGCTGAGGTTGCCGGCGATGATGCTGTAGACCCCGGCCACAATCGTCGCCATCCCCGAAAACTGCTGGATGAACAGCGTGCCGTTGGTGGCCAGCGCCGAGAGATTACGGGCGTGGCTGTCGAGGCGGGTGAGGGCGCCGTGGGTGCTTTCCCATTTGTGCTGGCGCTCGCTTTCGGCGCTGCACGCCTTGAGGGTTTCCAGGCCGCCGAGGGTTTCGATCAGCAACGCCTGCCGCTCGGCGCCGAGGCTCAGGCTTTTCTGCACGGTGTCGCGCAGTCGGGCCTGAATGATCATCGCGAAGATAATCGTGATCGGAAACGCCAGCAGCGGAATCACCACCAGCCAGCCACCGAGCAGGCCGATCACCACCAGCATCAACACCACGAAGGGCAGGTCGATCAGGCTGGTCAGGGTCACGGCGGTGAGAAATTCGCGTAGCCCCTGAAAGTCGTGAATGCTCTGGGCGAATCCGCCGATGGTCGCCGGTCGGGCCTTCATCGCCATGCCGGTGATGCGTTCGAATAAAGTGGCGGAAAGAATAACGTCGGTTTTCTTGCCGGCGGTGTCCAGCAGGTGCGCGCGCACCACCCGCAGCACCAGTTCGAAACCGGTGCCGATCAGCAACCCGATGGCCAACACCCACAAGGTCGACGTGGCCTGGTTCGGCACCACGCGGTCGTAGGTCTGCATGACGAACAGCGGCACCATCAGGCCCAGCAGGTTGATCAGGAAGCTGGCGAGGATCGCGTCGCTGTACAGCCATTTCGACAGCTTCAGAGTGTCGCGAAACCATGCTTGCACCCGTGGCACCAATGGCGAGCGCAGGTCTTCCAGTTCATGCCGTGGCCGGGCGAACAAAGCCTGGCCGCTGTAGTGTTCGACGAGTTCTTCACGGCTGACCCATTGCTCGCCGCCGTCGGCTTCACTGGGCAGGATCAGCGCCTTGCCGTCTTCGGCAAAACGCCGCAGCACCGCCGTGCGTCCGTTACCCAGCAGCAACAGCACCGGCAGGTTCAGCGGTGAAATGTCTTTGAGTTCCCGGCGCAGCAAGCGCGCCTGCAACCCGGCCCGGGCTGCGGCGCGAGGCAGCAGGTCCAGGCTCAGACGTTGTTTGTCCAGGGGCAGCCCGGCGCTGAGGCTGGCGCGACTGACCGTCGCGCCGTGGAGTTTGCAGAGGATCAACAGACCGTCGAGCAACGGATCATCGAAGCTCAGCCGCGGATCGATCCCGGTGTTACCGGGTTGCATGCTGGTCATATTGATCGCTCCCCTGGCACTACATCATCGGGACTACTTCAGCTCGGGCAGGCGCGCTTCGTTCTTCACCTCGGTCGCGGCAATCGCATCGGCTGGCAGCACGATCCGCTGCTTGGTCAGCAACTGGCCCATGTTCGCCAGCACGCGGTACATCGAGAACTCTTCGGTGTAGCGGATCTCGGTGTAGCGGCGGTTGGCGTTGTACAGCTCGTTCTCACTGTCGAGCAGGTCGAGCAGGGTACGTTGGCCGAGACCGAACTGATCCTGATACGCGGCACGTACACGCTTGGTGGTTTCAGCGTATTCGCGGGCGGTCGGGGTCTGTTTCTTGGCGTTGACCATGGCGTTCCAGGCCAGGTGAATGTTCTCGTTGAGCTGACGCAGGGCGTTGTTGCGGATGTCCATCGCCTGGTTGATCTGGTGCGCGTCGGAGGCCAGTCGCGCCTTGTCGCTGCCGCCACGGAACAGGTTGTAGTTCATCACCACGCCGACCCGCCATTCGTTGTCGTGGCCCTCGTCGCCTTGCACGTTGTTGTTGGCGCCGACCGCGGCTTCCGCATCGAAGCGCGGGTAGAACGGCGACTTGGCGACTTCGTACTGGCTCTCGGCCGATTGCACGTCAGCCTGGGCGGATTTCAGGTACGGGTTGTTCTCGACCATGCTCTGCTGGGCTTCGGGCAAGGTGGCGGGCAACTCGCCACGGGTCGAAGCGGGCGCCTCCAGCTCATCGGGCATGCGCCCGACCACGCTGTAGAAGTTCGATTCGGCGTCCGCCAGATCGACTTCGGCGGTGTCGAGGTTGTTCTGCGCCAGCGCCTTACGGGCTACCGATTGATCGGAGTCGGCGGTGCTGCCCACGCCGCGCTCGGTGCGCAGGCCGATCTGGTCGTTGACGCGCAAGTGCGCCTGCAGGTTGTTCTTGGCAAGGGTCACCAGTTCACGACGCTTGAGCACTTCGAGGTAGACCTCGATGGTGCGCAGGGCCAGGTCCTGGGCGGTGCCTTGCGCGTAATACGCGCGCGAATTGGAAACGCCCTTGGTGCGCTCGACTTCGTTGGCAGTGTTGAAACCGTCGAACAGCATCTGCCGCAGCCGCAGCTCGGACTGGGTGTAATTGAGGATCTCGGTGTGGTGGTTACCGAAGGCCCGGGTATTGGTGTTGTCGCTGTAGCCGCGCCCGTAGGCAGCATTCAGATCCACCGACGGATAGAAGCCGCCCTTGGCGACCTTCACCTGTTCATCAGCTGACAGGCGCGCGTCCACGCGCGAGGCCAGTTCCGGGTGGGTGGCGATGGTGCTCTGGATCGCTTCGGTGAGGTTCATGGCCTGGGCTTGGGATGTGCAAGCCATGGCCAGCAAAACCGCACTGCAGAGGGGGGTTAAAACGCGCATGGTTGCATCTCCCTGAATCCTGATGGTGTTCCGTTGTCGCCAATTTATTGACGATATTTTTAGTAGAAAGCGTTTCATGCCTGTAACAACAGAGCTAAGAACATCCTGAAGCGTAGCTAAGAAAAAATTTTCATATGGGTTATGCCAAAAAAAACTTATGCGGTTCGCCAAATCCAGCACATTGTTCCACTCGAAAGCCTTTGTTTTATGCGCTTCAGGGAGTGCAGAAAGGCTTGAGGAAAGTTCCACTCACTTTGCGACATACGGCGAAGTACTGCTAAAGGGGAGGGACGCGTAGCGGCTGATGAGCGACAGTTTTTTGTCACTCGGGTGATTCACCACCGTTACGTAGCGCTAGTGGGCCTGCTGCATTGAACAGAGATTCCAACTGCTTGATGGCATTGGAGTTTCTGGATTTGTGCAACCTGCGAAACGAACTGTCGAGGTGCGAGCGTCGCCCCGACAACCCGCTTGAGCCATGGGCTGCTTCGTGAACCAGCGCCGACGGTGGTCGGCAGCGGAGGAATGCACATGGCAACGCTCATCGGGATCGTCACTAAAGTCATTGGTCAGGTTTTCGCCCAGTCAGCTGACGGCAGTCGGCGAGCATTGGTCGAAGGTGATCGGCTGTTTGCAGGGGATCAATTGATCACCGGGGCAGAGGGGGCGGTTGCCGTCCATCTGCAAAATGGCCAGGAACTGACCCTCGGTCGGGACAGCAGCCTGACCATGACCGGCCAGTTGCTCGCCGATCAGGCCGCCCACGTCAATGCCCCGGAAGCGGTGACCCCGAGCGAGTCGCAACTGACCGACGTCGAACAGATCCAGAAAGCCATTGCCGCTGGCGATGACCCGACCCAATCCGCCGAAGCCACGGCGGCCGGCCCCGGAGCCACCGGTGGCGCGCCGGGAGCTTTGGGTGGTGGTCACAGTTTTGTGTTGCTGACCGAAGTGGCGGGCCGGGTCGATCCGACTATCGGTTTCCCCACTGCCGGGTTCAACGGCATTCCCGAGTTTCCCGAAGAGCGGCATAACGCCGTGATCGACAACGGTGACGGCCAGGCCGCACCGATTGTTCCGCCACCACCACCGGTCAACAACCCGGTGACCCTCGGCGGCCTGTCCGTGCCCGGCGGCGAACTGACCCTCAACGAAGCCAATCTGCCCGACGGCTCCGCTGCCAACCCTGGCGCGCTGACCCAGACCGGCAGTTTCACCGTGAATGCGCCCGACGGCCTGAGCAGCCTGAGCATCGGCGGCATCAACGTGATTGTCGGCGGCGTGCCGATCGGTTTCCCGCAATCGATCACCACGCAACTGGGCAACACCCTGACCATCACCGGCTACAACCCGGCCACCGGCACGGTCAGTTACAGCTACACCCTCAACGGCAACGAAACCCACGCGGCGGGCGACGGTGCCAATAATCTCAGCGAACAATTCACCGTGATCGCCGGCGACAGCAATGGCGACACCGCCACCGGCACGCTGGACGTCAACATCACCGACGACGTGCCCAAGGCTTTCGATGACACCAACCCGAACACCGCTTCGGAAACCCTGCTGACCCTGACCGGCAACGTACTGCCGAACGACACCCAGGGCGCCGACCGGACTCCCGTCGGCCCCAACAGTGGCCCGGTGGTCGGCGGCACCTTCACCGGGACTTACGGCACCTTGGTGCTGAACGCTAACGGCACGTACACCTACACGCTCAACACCAACGATGCGGATTTCAAAAATCTGCACGGCGGCGGCAGCGGTACTGAAACCTTCACCTACACCTTGCGCGATGCCGATGGTGACACCAGCACCGCGAACCTCGTCCTGCAGATCCATAACAACGACGATCCGGTGGTCATAAACGGGTTGAATGTTGAAGGTGGCGAGCTGACGGTTTACGAAAAAAACCTCAGCGACGGCAGCGCACCAGACTCGGGAGCCCTGACCCAGAGTGGCACCTTCACCATCACCGCGCTGGACGGTGTCACCACCCTGACCATCGGCGGCATCGCCGTGGTCACCAACGGTGTGGCGGCAGGCTTCCCGCAATCGGTGACTACGCCACTGGGCAGCACGCTGACCATCACCGGTTTCAACGCCGCGACGGGCGTCGTCAGCTACAGCTACACCCTGGTCGACAACGAAGCCCACCCAACCGCCAACGGCGCCAACGTACTCAACGAGCAATTCGCCGTGACCGTGGTCGACGACAACGGCACCACCGCCAACGCGACACTGGACGTGAACATCGTCGACGACCTGCCAAAAGGCGTGGACGACAGCAACGCCGGCACTGCTTCGGAAACCAACCTCACCTTGAGCGGCAACGTCCTGACCAACGACGTGCAGGGCGCTGACCGCGTGCCTGTCGGCGAAAACGCTGGCCCGATCACCGCAGGCACCTTCACCGGGACTTACGGCACCCTGGTGTTGAACGCCAACGGCACGTACACCTACACCCTGAACACCAGCGATGCCGACTTCAAAGCCTTGCACGGCGGCGGCAACGGCACCGAGACCTTCACCTACACCATCACCGATGCCGACGGCGACACCAGCACCGCGAACCTCGTCTTGCAGATCCACAACAACGACGATCCGGTGATCATCAGCGGCCTCGACGTCAACGGCGGAGAACTCACCGTTTACGAGAAAAACCTCGGCGACGGCAGCAGCCCCGATGCTCCAGCCCTGACTCAAAGCGGCACCTTCACCATCACCGCGCTGGACGGCGTCACCACCCTGACCATCGGCGGCATCGCCGTGGTCACCAATGGGGTGGCGGCAGGCTTCCCACAATCGGTGACTACGCCACTGGGCAGCACGCTGACCATCACCGGCTTCAACGCCGCGACGGGCGTCGTCAGCTACAGCTACACCCTGGTCGATAACGAAGCGCATCCGAACGCCAACGGCGCCAACGTGCTGAACGAGCAATTCGCCGTGACCGTGGTCGACGACAACGGCACCACCGCCAACGCCACGCTGGACGTCAACATCGTCGACGACCTGCCAAAAGGCGTGGACGACAGCAACGCCGGCACCGCTTCGGAATCCAACCTCACCTTGAGCGGCAACGTCCTGACCAACGACGTGCAGGGCGCCGACCGCGTGCCAACCGGCCCGAATGCCGGCCCGATCACGGCGGGTACGTTCACCGGGACTTACGGCACCTTGGTGCTGAACGCCAACGGCACATACACCTACACGCTGAACACCAATGATGCGGACTTCAAAAACCTGCACGGCGGCGGCAACGGCACCGAGACCTTCACCTACACCATCACCGATGCCGACGGCGACACCAGCACCGCGAACCTCGTCTTGCAGATCCACAACAACGACGATCCGGTGATCATCAACGGCCTCGACGTGAATGGCGGCGAACTCACCGTCTACGAAAAAAACCTCGGCGACGGCAGCAGCCCTGACGCTCCAGCCCTGACTCAAAGCGGCACCTTCACCATCACCGCACTGGACGGCGTCACCACCCTGACCATCGGCGGCATTGCCGTAGTCACCAATGGTGTGGCGGCAGGCTTCCCGCAATCAACCGTCACTCCGTTGGGCAGCACACTGACCATCACCGGTTTCAACGCTGCAACCGGCGTCGTCAGCTACAGCTACACCCTGGTCGACAACGAAGCGCATCCAACCGCCAACGGCGCCAATGTGCTCAACGAGCAATTCGCCGTCACCGTGGTCGATGACAACGGCACCACCGCCAATGCCACGCTGGACGTGAACATCGTCGACGACCTGCCAAAAGGCGTGGACGACAGCAACGCCGGCACCGCTTCGGAATCCAATCTCACCTTGAGCGGCAACGTCCTGACCAACGACGTGCAGGGCGCCGACCGCGTGCCAACCGGTCCGAATGCTGGCCCGATCACCGCAGGCACTTTCACCGGGACTTACGGCACCCTGGTGCTGAACGCCAACGGCACGTACACCTACACCCTCAACACCAACGATGCAGACTTCAAAAACCTGCACGGCGGTGGCAACGGCACTGAAACCTTCACCTACACCATCACCGATGCCGACGGCGATACCAGCACCGCGAACCTGGTGCTGAACATCCACAACAACGACGATCAGGTGTATCTCAACGGCCTCGACGTCAACGGCGGCGAACTCACCGTCTACGAGAAAAACCTCAGCGACGGCACCAGCCCCAACACCCCGGCACTGACCCAGAGCGGCACCTTCACCGTCACCGCGCTCGACGGTCTGCAAACCCTGGCCGTGGGCGGCATTGCCGTGATCACCAACGGCGTCGCGGCAGGCTTCCCGCAATCTGCGGTCACGCCGCTGGGCAGCACGCTGACCATCACCGGTTACGATCCGGCCACTGGCGTGGTCAGCTACAGCTACACCCTGGTCGACAACGAAACCCATCCGACCGCCAACGGCGCCAACAGCATCACCGAGAACTTCAACGTGGTGGCGACGGACACCGATGGCAGCACCGCCACCGGGCAGATCAACGTCAACATCATCGACGACCTGCCAACCGCCAAACCCGACGCGACGTCGGTGCAAGAGGGCGGCACCGTCAGCGGCAACGTGCTGGACAACGATATCGGCGGCGCCGACGGCCCGGCAGCCAGTGGCGCGGTAGTGGGCGTGCGCGCCGGCTCCGACACCTCGACCTCGGCCATCGGCGGGCTCAACAGCAACATCAACGGCACTTACGGCTACCTGACCCTCGACGCCAACGGCAACGCGGTCTATCACAGCAACCCGAATGCCGTGAGCGGCCCCGGTGCGGTGGACGAGTTCGTGTACACCGTGCGCGATTCCGACGGTGATGAAAGCACCACCACCATCACCATCGACGTCTACAACAGCAAACTGTGCGCGGTCAGCGACACCGATGTCACCGTGTACGAAAAAGCCCTCGACCTGACCAAGGACGGGCAAGACCTGGCCCCTGGCACGGTCATCGGCAGCGATCCGACCAGCACCGGGGAAACCGCGTCCGGCACGCTGGTCGGCTCGGTCACCGGCGCGGTCGGTGCGATCAGCTATGCGCTGGTCGGCAGCGCCACCGGCAACTACGGGCAGATCGTGCTCAACGCCAACGGCACGTACACCTACACCCTGACTTCACCGGCCAGCACCACCCCGCATGCCGATGATGGCGCCAACACCCTGACCGAAACGTTCACCTATCAGGCCACCGATTCGCTGGGCAACGTCGTCACCAGCACCATCGTGGTCAACATCGTCGATGATGTGCCGAAGGCGATCAACGACAGCAACGCCAGCACCGCGTCGGAAACCCAGTTGACCCTCAACGGCAACGTACTGACCAACGACGTGCAAGGCGCCGACGTGGTGGCGACCGGTCCGAATGCCGGCCCGATCACCCCCGGCACCTTCACCGGCACTTACGGCACCTTGGTGCTGAACGCCAACGGCACGTACACCTACACGCTGAACACCAACGATGCAGACTTCAAGAATCTGCACGGCGGTGGCAACGGCACCGAGACCTTCACCTACACCCTGACCGATGCCGACGGCGATACCAGCACTGCGAATCTGGTGCTGAACATCCACAACAACGACGATCCGGTGGTCCTCAACGGCCTCGATGTGAATGGCGGCGAACTCACCGTTTACGAGAAAAACCTCAGCGACGGCACCAGCCCCAACATCCCGGCGCTGACCCAGAGTGGCACCTTCACCGTAACAGCCCTCGACGGTCTGCAAACCCTGACCGTGGGCGGCATCGCCGTGATGACCAACGGCGTGGCAGCCGGCTTCCCGCAATCGACCGTCACTCCGCTGGGCAGCACGCTGACCATCACCGGTTACAACCCGACCACCGGCGTGGTGAGTTACAGCTACACCCTGGTCGATAACGAAACCCATCCGAACGCCAACGGCGCCAACAGCATCACCGAGAACTTCAACGTGGTGGCGACGGACACCGACGGCAGCACTGCCACCGGGCAGATCAACGTCAACATCATCGACGACCTGCCGACCGCCAAGGCCGACACCGGCTCGGTGGCGGAGGGCGGCACGGTCAACATCAGCGTGCTGGGCAATGACATCAGCGGTGCGGATGGCGCGGCCATCGTGGTCGGCGTGCGCGCCGGCGGCAATACCGCGACCTCGGCCATCGACGGCCTCAACAGCAACATCAATGGCAACTACGGTTACCTGACCCTCGATGCGGCCGGCAACGCGGTCTATCACAGCAACCCGAACTCGGTGAGCCCGCCGGGCGCCACCGATACCTTCACCTACACCATCCGCGACAGTGACGGCGACGAAAGCACCACCACCATCACCGTCAACGTCGCCGACAGCAAACTCGTGGCCTCGACCGATCAGGACGTGACCGTCTACGAGAAAGCCCTCGACCTGACCAAGGACGGGCAAGACCTGGCCCCCGGCACGGTCACCGGCAGCGATCCGACCAACACCGGCGAAACCGCGACCGGCACGCTGGTCGGTTCGGTCAGCGGCGGCAGCGGCGCGATCACCTACACCCTGGTCGGCAGCGCCACCGGCACTTACGGGCAGATCCAGCTCAACGCCGACGGCACGTACACCTACACCCTGACCTCGGCACCGAAAACCACGCCGAACGCCAACGACGGGCCGAACACCCTGAGCGAAAGCTTCACCTACAAAGCCACCGATGCGCTGGGCAACAGCACCACCAGTACCATCGTGGTCAACATCGTCGACGACGTGCCAAAAGCGGTTGCGTCGGATCGTTCGGTGGCGGCGGTGGAGATCGACTCCAACATCCTCATCGTCCTCGACATCTCCGGCAGCATGGCCGACGCCTCTGGCGTACCGGGTCTGTCGCGGCTGGACCTGGCCAAGCAGGCGATCAGCGCCTTGCTCGACAAGTACGACGATCTGGGCGATGTGAAAGTGCAGCTCGTCACCTTCAGCAGCAACGCCACTGACCGCACTTCGGTGTGGGTCGATGTCGCGACGGCCAAGACCCTTCTGGCCAGCCTCAGCGCGGGCGGCGGCACCAACTACGATGCGGCTGTGGCGACCATGCAGACCGCGTTCAACACCTCGGGCAAACTCACCGGAGCGCAGAACGTCGGCTACTTCTTCTCCGATGGCAAACCCAACGAGGGCGACATCAACGCGGCCGACGAAGCGGCGCTGAAAAACTTCCTCGATGCCAACAACATCAAGAATTACGCGATCGGCCTGGGCAGCGGCGTGAGCAACGCCAACCTCGATCCGCTGGCGTACGACGGCATCACTCACACCAACACCAACGCAGTGGTGGTCACCGACCTCAACCAGCTCAACTCGGTGCTCTCCGGCACTGTTGAGGGCGCGCCGGTCACCGGTTCGCTGCTGGGTGAGGGCGGCACGTTCGGCGCCGATGGCGGGTTCATCAAATCCATCGTGGTCGACGGCACCACCTACACCTATGACCCGAAAGCCAACGGCGGTCAGGGTTCACTGGTTGCCAGCGGCGGCGCCAACCACGGCACGTTCAACACGGTGAACAACACCCTGAGCATCGCCACCAACAACAGCGGCACCTTGGTGGTCAACCTCGACACCGGCGACTACAGTTACACCTCGCAGAAAACCACCACCGTGGTGATCACCGAGAACATCGGCTTCACCCTCAGCGACAACGATGGCGACCTCGCCAGCTCGACGCTGACCGTGAAGGTGATTCCCAACGCGCCTCCGGTGGCGGTGGACGACCACATCATCACCAACGTGCTGTCGGGCAACATCGTGGTGCCGGGCGAACTGTTGCTGGCCAACGACACCGACCCGAACGGCGACACCCTCAACGCCACGCCAACCTCGTTCAACACCGGCTGGATCTCCAAATCGGCGGACTTCACCGGCACCGGCGCGATCAGCTTCACCGGCACCAACGCCAACACCGCCGCCAACCAGAACCTGGCCAACGTGCGCAATTCGTTCAGCGCCAACGCCGCCACCATGACCGCCGTGCTGGTGGTCAGCGGTTACCTCGGCGCCGTGACCAACACCAACGCCAACGATGAAGACCGCATCACCGTCAACCTGCGCCAGGGCGAAACCCTCAACCTGGACCACAACCTGGCGGCCGGTCACATCACCATGGAGTACTCGATCAACGGCGGCGCCTACATCGCCCTCGCGGACGGCCAGACCCTGACCGCGACGTCCGACGGCGTCTACCAGATCCACATCACCAACATCACCAACACCTCGGGCAGCAACGCCAACGCGGCGGAAAACTACCAGCTGACCATGACCCTCAACTATGCCGGGGCCCACGACATCACCCCGGACTACCACGGCACCTACACCGCCAACGACAACCACGGCGGCAGCGACACGGCGAACGTGACCATCAGCTATCAGGACGGCCACACCCTCACCGGCACCTCGGGCGATGACGTGCTGGTGGCCGGCACCGGCGACAACATCATCAACGCCGGCGACGGCAACGATGTGCTCACCGCAGGTTCCGGCAACAACGAACTGCACGGTGGCGCCGGCAACGACTTGCTCTACAGCGGCCCGGGCAACGACCTGCTCGACGGTGGCACGGGCATCGACACCGCGAGCTACGCTCACGCGACTGCCGGAGTGACGGTCAACCTCGGCCTGCTCGGTGCGCAAAACACCATTGGCGCGGGCACCGATACCCTGACCGGTATCGAAAACCTCGTCGGCTCGAACTTCAACGACACCCTCACCGGCGACAACAATAACAACGTGATCAACGGCGGCCTGGGCAACGACATCCTCAACGGCGGCGGGGGCGATGACCTGCTGATCGGCGGGATGGGCAACAACACCCTGACCGGCGGGCCGGGCGCCGACACCTTCCAGTGGCTCAAAGGCAACAGCGGTCATGACCTCGTCACCGACTTCACCCCCGGCACCGACAAGCTCGACCTGTCGCAACTGCTGCAGGGTGAAAACGGCACGTCGGCGTCACTGGATGACTACCTGCACTTCACCGTCACCGGCAGCGGCGCTTCGGTCATGACCAGCATCGACGTCAGCGCCATGGCCGGCGCCACGCCGAACCAGACCATTGACCTGGCGGGCGTCAACCTGGCCAGCCACTACGGTGTGACGCCGGGGGCGGGGGGCTTGATCGCCAGCGGGCACGACACGGCGACGATCATCAACGGCATGTTGAATGATCATTCGTTGAAGGTGGACACGGTCTGATCTGAACGCTGAAACGACAAAACCCGCCGTCCCGATCAAACGGGACGGCGGGTTTTTCTTTGCTCAGGCTACAGCGGACGCCTCAGCCTTCAACTCCAGATTATCCAGCACCCGATTCACCGCCAGTTCCTCCAGCATGATCAGCTGCGCAATCCCCAACAGCACATGCCGCTGCGACCCATCCACCAGCCCGGCAAAGTCATTGGCCATGGTCTTGGCCGAGGTCAGGGGTTCACAGGCGTCGGCCAGCAGCTCTTCGCTGTCGATACCGGGGGCGATGAGGTAGCGGGTGTCGGGTTTGAGCAGCGGTTTTCGGGGGAGGAGGGGGTTGAGGTAGTGATCGAGGGCGCGTTCGGCGGCTTCGTGGAATTTCTTGGAATCGAGGGTTTCGTAGGGCGAAGTCGAATCGGCTTCCGGCGGGTTGGGCGTTGGTTTGATCATGGCGAATCTCCGTGATTGGATTTAGCCGCCACGACTCATCGCTAAACAAGTAAAGGTGGCGGCTGTACGCAGGTTAGCGATCCGGGTCACAGAAACCCCGGGTAGACCCGAAGGTCTCCCACGCACAGCCACCATGACGCCAAGTGCAGAGAAGAGACTGCAATCGGGATTGGGCGTTGTTGCGTCTGTTGGGAGCCGGATCGCTAAACCCGATCACTGTTTTTCAGCGACCCGGAAACGATAGAGCCCACCCTCAAGGCGCACAAGCCGGCGGATTCTGGCGGATGCGTAGGCAAAGGCGCAAGGTTGCGCGGCTCTATGGACATAACCTTCAACACAATTCAACGTGGATTTTCTCAGGCGTCGAAACGACAAAACCCGCCCTCCCGGTTAAAGGGGAGGGCGTTTTTATAGTTTGAATTGGTAAGTTGATGCGTCCAATTGTTATGTTGTTTTTATTGATTTTGAGTTGTTATTTGTCCCATTGAATGGATCGAATAAAGATTCCGCCATCTTTTTCGGTTTCTTCTATTCCAATTTCGATTTCTACTGTCTTAATGAGTCCGTTTTGTGCGTGAGCACTAAAAATTTTCAGCTCTGATGGGTCGGTCGGTATCATTGCCTTCGCAAGAAGAATGGAGTCGTTAAAATCCCTGAGTTTTACTATTGCTATATCTTTAGTACTTAGATGTCCATATTCAAAAACGATACTTCGCGCAGCACCTTCAAAATTAAGCTCAACCAAATTATCACATGCAATGATAAGAACCGTGCCTTCGTCAGGTCGGGTGTACACGGACGTTATTACATTTTTGTACGGTTCATTGCGCACTGCGTTTACCGTCAGACCACTAGAAAATTTTACGGGAACATTTTTCTGAAAAACCTGTTCGGGAATATTCACCCACGAGTGCTTACCATCTACGATATTTATGACGGTCAACTCCAACGGATTCGAAAAACTGGTTTTGCCCGTGGCATCCCGAACGATGTGATAGCGGACACTCAACTGTCCACCGCGATGGGCCTCAAAGTACTGCTGTACAAACGCCGCATTGAGCGGAAATTTCACGGGTTTGCCGGCACTCAGTGAGTTGAGGGGTTTGCTGTCCGTAAACAGCAGCACACCCTGGGCATCATACAATTGCCAGTGCACCACATCCTTGGGCAGGGTCGGGTTGTTGACCGGGTTGGGGCAGGTGACTTCGCTGTTACCGTTGGGCAGGCTGTTGGGTTCAAACGTACCGTCCTCTTCTCCGAGCAGAATGGCCGGAACCAGCTCAAGCCTCGGCTCGCCGATATTCAATGGCGAGGCTGGTGGGGAAGGCCTGCGAACGATCTCGCCGTTCTCGCCTTCGCTGAGCACGTCGTACGACACCACCAGGGTGCCGCCTTCACCGGGTTTCAGGTACTCGGGGCCTGAAATGACGACGATGAAACCATCGGGGTCATCGGCCTCCTGCTGGGTCGGAAAGATCCAGTCCAGCTCGGGCTCGAAAACGGTGCCGTCCGGAAGGGTAATGCTCCAGTGGATTTCGATGGCGTTGTCCGGGGTGATCAGCGGATCGTAAGGGATGCGGATGATCACGCTCGGCAGGTCCGGATCAAGCGCACCGCTCACGGCGCTTTCGACGATGGGGGCTGCCAGCCGTTTGGGTTCGCCGATGATATTGATGAAGCGGCCTCTTGAGCGCTGAATGATGCTGCCGCCACGTTCCAGGTCGAAGAAAAACATCCCCTGTGTTTTTGCCAGTGCCCGGGCACCGTCGTTGTCCATCAGCACCTCGACCACCAGCGGTGGTTTTTTGTTGATGGTCTGGCGGGCATCGACCTGAATGCTTTCGCCGTCGAGGGTGGTGCCTTGCATGTGCATGATGATGGTGTCGCCCTGGTTGTAGTCAACGGACGATGCTGCAAAGACCTGGAGCAATAATTGCTCTTTATCCAACTGATCGACGTCGAGTTCGTTCCCGTCAGCCTGCTCAAGAATCGGCGCATCCAGCCGCGAGTTGCCGGTGTCGACGACGATGCGCGTTTCCTTGCACCAGTCTTCGGAGTCGTTGTCTGCAAAGTCTCTGACGAAGAACGACACCGCCAGCCCTTCGCTCCCGGAATCGCCGACTGCAAGGATGACGTCCTTGCTGATATGGATGACGATAGGGTTGTTCAGCGGGTCGTCGATCTGCGCCTGAGTAACCGGATCCGACGGCACCATGTTGCCGCCCCAGCTCACCCAGATCACATCGCCGACGGCGATGTCAGGGTACGGAAGGTTGGAGCCGCTGCCGGGTTTGGCCACGACCAGAACGTCAACACCGTTTTCGGCGGTGACCTTGTCGACACCGTCCTGGACAATTTCCGGCGGGCTGAACTCCATGTGCAGGTCGGAGTGCCCCTGCCCGGGATCGGTGTCCTGGCCGGCGGGGATTTCCAGTTTGACCAAGAGCTTGAACGGTGGCGCAAAAGGCTCTGGCGCCTGGTTGAAGCGCGTCACCCGATAGAACAGATCCCACGTGCCGCTCTGAAAACGGCCCGGTGCAACGAACAAGGTAGCGCGCTGGGTCTTTTCGGCATCCTGGGTGACGGCTTGCTGATCGACCACCTGGTTATTGAGCAGAAGCTCGACTTTGTCGGCCAGGCTCTTGTTTGACCAGACCGGGATCTGCACCTTGAGACCCTGAGTGGGGAAGTTGAGTAGTGCGGCGGCACGGTTGATTGCCCATTCACCGGTCGGCAGAAGCTTGGCGCTGGGGATGTCTGGGTCGAGCAAGGCGAGTGTGCCAATGGCTTTTTTGGGTTGGACGAGCATGAGGGGAACTCCTGCCGAAGGGGGGCGGTGGAGTTATTGGGCGATTAAAGGGGGGGATTTGGCTACTGTCAGATCTGACAGGTATAGGAGAGGTTCAGACGAGTGGTAAAAGGAAATCGATATACCTTGGAAGACCGCCCCTCCCTCCGCAAGTTGGCGTAGTTTGCAAGGGCGGTCTCCAGAGTTGAATTAACTACAACGTTTCATTCTCGATAGGTACTCAGCCTCTTATTTGATGCCGACCACGTTGGAGTAGTCATTCCACGGGGCAGTCTTGGCCGAACCTTCCCCTCCCCAATTAAGATATAAAGTTTTTCTGGCCGGCGCGGGCCACCAGTAGTTGCTGGTATCGGTTGACCAGTAATGATGGTTTCCCATGGGCCATCGATTCCCGTAGGCGGCATGTATTTCGTATAGCTCTGCCATGCTCGGAATTCGGGCACCTGCCGACGCGACGCTTGAGTTGGCTTGCGTCCAGGTTGCATTCCCAAAGCCGAAACACTGGATCACGTTCGTCACTGTCACGTTGTAGCTCTTGGATTGGTTGGCTGTATCTCTGGCAGTGATGGTGGCTGTTCCCCGGCCACGCACGGTGACAAGCCCTGTTGTATCTACCACCGCTACACCCTGATTACTGGAAGTATAGGTGTAACCTGGGCGGCCACCGGAGGCTTGATGTCGTACCGAGTTACCCGAATTGAACGCTGGAAGAACTTCGGGGTTGCCCGGAATGATGTAGGTCTTGCCACCCAACGTGACCGGGTTGGTATTGAAGTTCAACGGCGCTAACGGACTCTCCCGGGTAAAGCTGCGCGACACGGTCTGTTGATTGTTGGCAACCGACCTCGCGTAAACCGTGTTCGAGCCCAGATGAATGCCGAGGGTAAGTGTCCAGACACCGCTCCCGTTGACAGGCACGGTTTGCCCTCCCACGTTATTGAGAAAAATCTGCACGCTGTACAACGGCGTTGCCGCCCCGGTCACAGTTACCGAAGTGTCTGTGGTTTTGCCGCCATTACCCAGTTCCCCGCCTGAATGCCGGACGGAGGTGAGTGTGGTGGTGAGGTGGGCCCTGACTGTAAATGAGTGGACAGGTGACTCAAGCTGATTTCCATAAAGTGCTTTGGCTTTTAGGTCGTAAGTGCTCTGACTGAGGCTGGAAAGTCGAGTGCTGGCGCTGCCGTTACTGCCTAGTGTTATCGGCGAACCGATGGGCGCTGCACCGTTGTAAAGCTGCACACGCTGATTGCTGTCTGCACTGACTGTTACGGTGACCTCGTTTTCGTACGTGGTGCCATTGTTGCCAACGGAACCTTTGATGTCGGTGACAGAAACGATGCGGGGAGTATTAGAAACAGCCACAGTAAAATTTCGAACCGCAGATTCCGGTTGCGTACCGTACAAAGCCCTGGCCTTGATGCTATGGGCGGTGGCACTCAGGCCGGTCAGTGTTTTGGTCCATTCCCCTTTACTGTCGACAGGGGTG